>JADJOO010000007.1 GCA_016713725.1 Pseudomonadota bacterium
GTTTGCCGCCGCGCCCACGGAATCCAACGACACTGCTGCTGCCGGCGGCGTTGAGCACGTAGACGGTGCTACCGCATTGCGCGACCGCGTTGGCCTCACTGCCCTGAGTCGGCGCCACGTCCAACCGCTCCAATTCAGCACCGCGCACCCGGAATACAGACAAAGTGCCGCTGCCGGCATTGACCGCAAAAAGTAGCGACCCGTCGCGGCTCAATGTCAACGATCCCTGCGAGGTCAGCGGATCGACCTTGCCACCGCTTCCGCGGCCAGCGGTTCGGTATCTCGGGGGGCGCAGCAATGTGCCGTCGCTGGTACGAGGATAGGCGACGATCTCGTTGGACGTCGCATCATTGGTCATGACGAAAACGGCGTGGGAGCTCGGCGGAACATTGTGGGCGGACGCGCTGGCGGCGGCCAGTGTCACAGCGGCCACTGCTGTCAGGAATCCAACTGGGGTTTTCATGGTAAATAGTCTCCTGAAGGAATGTAGTTAGGCATTACGCGATGTACGTCCGGAGTCTGGGCTCGTTGGCGGGGATTGAAGAATGACCGCGCTGCGCAATTCACCGTTCCACTCGAGGCACGCCGCACCATGCGGGCGGCCGGACCCGCACTCCGCTAGCTAGAGTCCGAGCTCGCTCAGCGAAGGGTGAGTGTCGGGACGGCGATGGGCGGGCCAGCGAAGCAGGCGATCCGCGTCGGTGATCGCCAAGTCATTGATGCTGGCGTGCCGCGTGCGCATCAGCCCGAATTCGTCGAATTCCCAATTCTCGTTGCCGTAGCTGCGAAACCATTGGCCGGCATCGTCATGCCATTCGTAAGCGAACCGGACGGCGATGCGGCTCGCGGCATCCCCAGATTTCCTTGATCAGCCGGTAGTCGAGCTCGCGTTGCCACTTGAGCGCCAGGAACGCCTCGATGGCTGCGCGCCCCTGCAGAAACGTAGTGCGGTTGCGCCAGCGGCTATCGACGGTGTAGGCCTGTGCGACACGCACTGGCTCGCGGCTGTTCCACGCGTCCTCGGCCAGGCGTACTTTCAGTGTCGCCGTTTCGAGCGTGAAGGGCGGCAGCGGTGGCCGCGCAGTTGGATAGACGGTATTCATGGGTGAGCGGCTCGCTCGGATGAAAAGCGCTCCTGCCCCCGCGGGCAGGAGCAAACGTCGCGCGACTTCGCGCGTCAGAGAGTGTCTTTCGCTGCCAGTTGTTTTCTGCCGGCGACTTTCTCGGTGTAAAAACGCTTCATCTGTGCCGCGATGTACTCGAGGTGGTCTTCGACCGCGAAGTGCCCGGCCTTGAGCCGATGCATTTCGGCTCTAGGTAGATCGGTGAGGAATGCCTCGCCGCCCGCAGGGGTGAAGAAAATGTCGTCCTGACCCCAGAAGATCAGCGTCTTCGGCTGGTTGGTGCGAAGAAACGCCTGCCACTGCGGATAGAGATCGACGTTCGTGCGGTAGTCATAAAACAGGTCGAGGTTGACCCGCACAGCATTGGGCCTCTGCATGAAGTTCTCGAATCAGATTCCCAGTTGTCCGGGCTTATCAGCTCAGGATTCTCCGCACCGTGCAGGTAGATGCTCTTGATCGCGTCATGTGTGAGGAATCCCGCGAGGGGCTTTTCCGTCTCGGGCGAGCGGTTCTTCCACAGCGCTCCGCGAAATCCGTCCCATGCCGCCGTGAAACCCACTTCATAGGCGTTGCTGTTCTGAATCACCAGCCAGTCAAGTGCTTTGGGATTGCGCCCGACAATCCGAAATCCCACCGGACCGCCATAATCCTGCACGAACAGCCCGTGTGATCGAAGCCTGGCGGCAAGGAAATGCCTGACGACTTCGGAGATGCCTTCGAAGGTGTAGCTGTACGAAGCAGGATCCGGAATGTCACTGAGGCCAAAGCCCGGGTAGTCGGGCGCAATGACATGGAACTTGCCCGCGAGCGAGCGGATGAGGTCGCGATACTGGTGCGAGCCGGCGGGAAAGCCGTGCAGCAGCACGATCTTCGGATTCTTCGCGTCGCCTGCTTCGCGATAGGCGATATTCAATCCGTCGACCTTGATGGTGCTGTACGACACCGCGGTTTCCGCGGCAGTCGCAGGCTTGCCGCCTGCAGCGTGGGTCGGTGCCACCGCAAATGCAGCGGCGGCGCCGATGAGGCAGGCCAGCAATGTCCGGCGTACAGGAAGCGTGTTCATGGCTCTATCTCCTGGCAGTAGGTTGTTAGGCGGCGCGTCCTGCGACGACCTTTGGGAAATCCACGTCGGTGCACGCCACGTTGTTGACGTAATTGGTGAGCACGTTGAGGGCGACGTTTACGACAATTTCGAGCACGGCTGCCGCGTCGAATCCGGCGGCCAGCACCGCCCGCATCTCTTCATCCGATATCTGACCGCGGGTCTCCGCGACACGACGAGCAAAACGCAGCGCCGCGTCGGCGCGGGGGTCACTCGAATGGCCGTCGCGTGCAGCGTCGATTTCGCTGCCGCTCAACTTGGCAACATTTCGGCCGAGATAGTCGTGCGCCGCGAGGCAGTACTCGCAGCCATTGAACTCGGCAGTCGCCAGTGCAATTCGCTCGCGTAGAGCTGCGTCCAGCGAGCCCTTTGCGAGCGCGCCGTTCAATGACAGATAGCCTTCCAGCGCGGCCGGGCTGTTGCCAACCAGCTTCATGAGGTTTGGGACTACGCCGAGCTGCTTAAAGACGCCGGCGAGCAGCGGCCTGGACGCTTCCGGGGATTGCTCCACGGTGGGTATGTTGATTCGTGACATGACGATCTCCGGTATTTGACAGGGCGGACGGGAAGTTCGCGCACACGGTGGTTCAGTCGGCCCATAATGAGAATCGCCGCAAAAACCAAGACACCCTTCCACTCGGAGCAACAATTGGACAGGCTGCATTTGATTTCGGTGTTCGTAGCCGTGGTGGATACACAGGGGTTTGCCGGCGCCGCGCGCAAGCTCCGGTTGTCTCCGCCGGCGGTCACTCGTGCAATTAACGAGTTGGAAACCAGTCTGGGTGCGCGCTTGCTGACGCGCACCACGCGGGTCGTGCGGGTCACGGACGTGGGCGCGAGTTACGCCGAGCAGTGCCGCCGGATCCTCGCCGACCTCTCGGAGGCAGACGAGTCGGTCTCCGGCGTTCACGGAGTGCCGCGCGGGCGCCTGACAATTACGGCTCCGGTCGTCTTCGGCGCGATGCATGTCACGCCCATCGTCACCGAATATCTTCAGCGCTATCCCGAAGTGACCGCGTCCTGCTGGTTTCTGGATCGCGTCGTCAACATGCTGGAAGAAGGAGTCGACGTAGGCGTGCGCATTGGCGTATTGCCGGATTCATCGTTGCAGGCGGTACGCGTCGGGAACATGCGGCTCGTCATCTGTGGATCCCCCGAGTATCTCGAGCGGCACGGAGTGCCGCAGACCCCGGAGGATCTCGACAAGCACGTCATCATTGCCGCCGGGGCGTAACGTCAGCATCCGAGTGGCGCCTGAAGGCCGGCGGTCACATACGCACCGTCAAACTGACACCGCGTATGACGACGATAACGAGCGATTCGGCCGTAACCGCCGCTCTCGGCGGCTTCGGTCTGACAAACGTACTCTCCTACAAGATCGCCGAGCACGTGCGCGCAGGCCGGCTCGCCACCGTGCTGGGCAACTTTGAACCGCCGCCGTTTCCCGTTACTGTGCTGCATCGGGAAGGGCGCCACGCGTCGAAGAAAGCGCGCGCGTTCATCGATCTTGCAGTTGAACGCCTGCGCGCAAACCCGGCCTTGAGTTAGGGATTCGCGCCGCCGCCCAGGAACCGTTCCACCCGCGTTGGACGATGCGCAGCATCACGAGCATGCCTGCCGTCACCAATGCACAGGTCGCGAATCCCCACGCGAATGTGCCGGTGAGTTGCTTCGAATGGCCCATGAAGTTCGGAATAGCGCCGCCGCCCAACGTACCAATTTCGCCAATCATCGAGCCGGCGACGGCCGTCGTCGTCGGCCAGCGCAGCGGCACGAGTTGGAACAATGCGCCGCTTCCGAACCCCAGCGCCGCGAAATAGACTATCAAGAGCAGCGTTGTCGCAAGCAGCGAGTTTCCGGCGATTCCACACGCAGCAAGCGTAACGCTGACGAGCAGGAGCACGCCACTGAGAACCGAGACGCCGCCAATGCGGTCGGCGACATATCCACCGCCGATACGCGCGACGGCGCTCATGATCGTCGCCAGCATTGTTAGCTGGCCGGCTGCGACTTTGCTGACCTGAAACTGGTCGTGGAAATACGTCGGAAGAAAGCTCACGATACCGATGAATCCGCCGGCCGTGATCACATACACGAAGCTGAACGTCCAGCCGTCCGCTTCGAACAGACAGCCAAGATGCGCACGCAGGCTCTGACGCTCGCGCTCCGGGGGTTCCCGAGCGGCCAGCAGCATGACCGTCATCGGCAGCAGCATGGTGATCGCTGCGATTCCATAGACCGCCGACCACCCAAATCTCGCCGCCAGTGGCGGGGCGAACAGAGTCGCGAGCACAGTGCCCGCGTTACCGGCGCCCGCGATTCCCATCGCGAGCCCCTTCATATGCGGCGGATACCAGCCGCTGCCGAGACTGAGAGCGACGGCAAAGCTTGCGCCCGCGATGCCGAGCAGTACGCCCATGGCCAGCACCTCGCCATAGGTGTCGACAAACAGATAGCCGTACGCCAGCGCGAGAACGATCAAGGCCATTTCGAGCAGCGCGGCGTTCTTGCGCCCAATGTATTGCGACAAGACGCCGAGCGGAAAGCGGATGAGCGCTCCTGCCAGGATCGGCAGGAGACCATGACGCCTTTCTGCACGGCGTCGAGCCCCAGCGACTCACTGATGAACGGCGCCATGGCGCCGTTGAGGACCCAGATGGCGAAGCAGAAGTCGAAGTACAGAAAGGAGGCCAGCAGTGTCGGCCAGTGTCCCACCTGCAGCATCGACCCAAACTTGTTCATAGCGACACTCGGGATCGGGGCTGACGACGCGCGGAATGCGTGGCCGGGCCTCGAAAAGCCAACCTGCATCCTCGCGGCACTATACCTCGCCGTCGTGCGAAACAGTGTCTTGCCGCGTTCGGACGTTCCCCGGCTGTCCCGGACGGAGGAGGCTTGACGCAGGGCCAGATGCGCACGCTGTGGCGCTGCCGGTGCGCGTCAGTGTGTCGCACACGTTTCATTTGGCGAGCGCCTCCGGAGTACGTATTGGATAAACTTCATTTAATCAAAGTCTTTGTCGCTGTCGCCGACGCGAATGGGCTGGCGCGTGCCGCACGCCTGCTCGGCCTGTCGCCGGCGGCAGTGACGCGTGCGATCAATGAGCTGGAAGCGCATCTTGGAATGCGCTTGCTGACGCGTACGACGCGCGTCGTGCGTGTCACGGATGCAGGGGCACGCTACGTCGCGGACTGCAGGGAGATTCTGGCAAATCTTGCGGAGGCGGAAGCATCCGCTGCAGGTCGTCATTCGATGCAAGCCGGGCACCTGACAGTCTCGGCTTCACCGCTCCTTGGAAGTCGGTTCGTCGTCCCGATTATCACCGAGTATCTACAGAAGCACCCGGATGTAAGCGCAACCTGTTGGTTCCTGGACCGGGCCGTCAACATGACGGAAGAGGGAGTGGAAGTTGAAGTACGCGTGTGCGACTCGCATGAGATTGCTCCGCAGGCGCAACAGGTGGGACGGATCCAACGCGTGATTTGCGCGGCGCCAGAGTACCTCGCGCTTCACGGTCGGCCCCGAACTCCTGCGGACCTTCGCTCGCACGCCATCGTGTCGGCGGCGAGTGTGACTCCGGCCGCCGAGTGGCGGCTTGTCCAGAATGGCGTTGCCCGCAATATCAAGCTTCGGCAGCGACTCGTTACCACAGATAGCGACGGCGCCATCGTCGCGGCTCTAGGCGGCGTGGGACTTGCATGTTTGTTGTCCTGCCAGGTGGCCGAGGAAGTGAGCGCTGGCAAGCTTGAAATTGTGCTCAGCGAATTTGCAGCGGCAGCGCTGCCCGTGTGTGTGCTGCATCGGGCCGCGCCGCACGCCACGGCCAGGACGCTTGCATTTGTGGCGCTGGCCGTCGAGCGGCTGCGTGCAAACCCCGCGCTGAATTGAGGCGCACCGCCTTGCTCGGTGTCGACGACCAGCAAGTGTTGCGCCGATTGGAATGGTGTATTGCCTTTTGCGCTCATTCTTGTGGCTACGCGGTACTCCTAGACTCAACTCGTCAAACGCATTTTTCAACTTTTTCCAGGAGATCACCCGCCATGAAGCACCTCACCCTAGCCGCCGCCGCCGCCCTCGCGCTTGCCGGCGCAGGTGCGTTTGCGCAGACCACACCGATGGATTCGCAGGCCACCGCTCACGGCGCGAAGAAGGCCGATGCCATGACGAGCGGCACTACGGCCCACGATGCGATGAAGCCCGACGCGATGAAGCCGGCACCCGCCGCTCGCGATGCGATGAAGACCGACGCGATGAAGCCGGCACCCGCCGCTCGCGATGCGATGAAGACCGACGCGATGAAGCCGGCACCCGCCGCTCGCGATGCGATGAAGACCGACGCGATGAAGCCGGCACCCGCCGCTCGCGATGCGATGAAGACCGACGCGATGAAGTCGGCACCCGCCGCTCGCGATGCGATGAAGACCGACGCGATGAAGTCGGCACCCTCCGCTCGCGATGCGATGAAGACCGACGCGATGAAGCCGGCTCCGTCGGCTGATGCGATGGCTGCAACGCCGGGTACTGCCAAGAAGCAGTAGTACACAAAAGCCTCGAAACAGTTTGCACGAGAAAAGAGGGGCGTGATGCCGCATTCCGGCACTTCTGACGAACAGCCGGCCGCGGGTGGTACCGCGCCGGCGCCTCTTCACGCGCCGACTGCGCTGTCAGCGCCGGTTTTGACGAAGGAGCCGGCTACGTTGACCGCCGGCGCCGCACGCAGCGTCGTCCGTCACTCCTTCGTCACGCGGCTTACACACTGGCTGAACGCGCTCGCGATGAGCCTCCTGCTGATGAGCGGCTTGCAGATATTCAACGCGCATCCCGCGCTGTACTGGGGCGACACCGGATACGATCCGAGCGCTGCGGTGCTCGCCATTGGCGATTCCGGGGATGAAAGCGACCTTCGCGGATGGTTGCTAATCGGCAGCCATCGCTTCGACACGACAGGCATACTCGGTGTATCCAATTCGGATGGCGCAGCGCACGCGATCCCATTTCCCGCCTGGGCAACTATTCCGTCGTGGCGCGATTTGGCCACGGGCCGACGCTGGCATTTTCTCGCTGCCTGGGTTCTCGTCCTTAATGGACTGCTCTATCTGGTTTCAAGCGTCGCAACCGGGCATCTGCGTCGCGACTTGTTGCCGCAACTGGCCGAATTGTCGCCGCGGAACATCGCGCGCGCGCTCTGGGATCATCTGCGCCTGCGTCATCCAAGAGGTGAGGCGGCGCTGCGTTACAACGTGCTGCAAAAGCTCGCCTACGTTGCCGTCATTGTCGTTTTCGTGCCGATGATAGTGCTCACGGGTTGGGCGATGTCGCCGGGACTTAATGCCGCCGCGCCATGGCTGCCTGAGTTGTTTGGCGGGCGTCAATCGGCCCGCCTGCTGCATTTTGTCGCGGCGAATTTGCTGGTCTTATTTGTAATCGTGCATCTGCTCGCGTTGCTGGCCGTCGGCGTCTGGAACGAGCTGCGCGCCATGATCACCGGGCACTTCGTTGTGCCCGAGGAGCGCTGAGACATGTCACGACTCATCGTTACACGGCGCGGGTTCCTTGTGGGAACCGCGCTCAGCATGGGCACCTTGGCGCTTGCCGGTTGTGATCGACTTAGTCAGACGCCTTCGTTCCGGTCGCGGCTCGACCTTGCCGAGAAATTGACGATGCGCGGTCAGCGTCTGCTCATCGGCGGGCAGGCGTTGGCGCATGAATTTACGTCCGCGGACCTGTCGCCTGTCTTTCGCGGCAACGGCACTGTGATGCCTGCTGATGAGGAGTATCAGATGTTGCTGGCCGATCAATTCGCCTCTGGCGCTTGATCGTCGATGGACTCGTAGAGCGTCCGGCCTCCTGCAGCCTTGCGGAATTGCGTCAGCTGCCCGCGCGCACGCAGATTACGCGCCACGATTGCGTAGAAGGTTGGAGCGCGATCGGCGGATGGACCGGCACACCATTGTCGCTTCTGCTGCGTGCGTCTGGATTGAAGCAAGAGGCGCGGTTTGTGGTCTTCCATTGCGCTGACACCTACGAGGGCGCGCCGATAAAGGGTGGCGATGAGCGCTCTGGTCGATACTACGAATCGATTGATCTGGTGGACGCGTTCCATCCGCAGACCATTCTCGCGCACAGCCTCAACAACGCTCCGTTGCCGGTACAGAACGGCGCCCCTTTGCGCCTCCGCGTTGAGCGGCAGATCGGCTACAAACAAGCGAAGTACGTCATGCGCGTCGAGGTCACCGCGCGACTTGATTTGATTGGCGGCGGCAAGGGCGGGTTCTGGGAGGATCGTGGTTACGAATGGTACGCCGGAATCTAATCCGGAGTAGTCAGTACGGGCGGTGAGGCGCGTGAATCGCTTACCAGGCTCCAGTGGACAGCGACTGCGGTGAGGGTTGGCCGTCGGCGAATTGCAACGGTAACGCGCGCGCGCGGAAAACGCTGCGCCGCACCTGTAGACGCCACAGCCGTTCGGCGCCGACGAAGCCGCCGAGCTCCGCGCCTTCGAAGGTAAGCGTGACGTCGCCGGTTACTTGCAGAAGATCTCCATTCTCGAAGTTCACGAATGTCAGGCCGGCACGCGGGGTGTGAACGAAATTGCCCAGCGTGTTGAAATAGTGATTGCCGCGAAAATCCGGGATTGTCAGTTCGTTGTCCCGAACGCGAACGAAGCCTGGTTTTCCGCCTCTATGCGACACGTCAGCGGAACGAACATTGCCGTCCTGCTGGTCTGTGTAACTCGCAACGAAGAAGGTATCTGCCGCGGAAATCACGGCGCGAGCACTCTTGCTCAGCCCCTCGACGGTCTCAACGCTGCCGGACCACGGCAATGTCGGATCGCGCGAGAAGGTTGCGGTTCGAGAGTAGATGTATTGTGGACAGTTGCCGAACGCCTGACGCACTGTGAGCACCGCGTGATCTGCCGCGACATGCGAGAGCACGCCATTGAGGCGCGCCCGGCGCCGCGCATGCAGATCGATGCCCAACGCGGCTACTGCCGCACCCGTGATCCACCCTTCGACGGCCGGATCGCTGGCGTCTAATGTGCCATCGATGTGCAGCTGGCCGGGATCGAGCGGTTTCAGGAATCCCGGTATCCCGGCCATGAGCGTCACCCACGCATCATCATTTCGATCAATCGTGCCCAGTACTACATAGGGCAGCTGAGCGAAGAAGAGTCCGTGCTGTCGTGGCATTGTGCGAGCGATGGCACGCGGCCCGATGGCTTCAAGTTCGGCTTCGACTCCTGCACTACGCCGAATTGCACGCTCCCCGTCGTGCCAGGGCGAGGGCGGATCCAAAGGCGGGAGATTCGGCATCGTAGTCACTGAGAGCGAAGAAGGAGCGCTACATTGACAGTCGCCGGACGAAGAGCCAACCGCCAGGCGCGACAAGACAGTATTTCCTGGACAGGAATGCGGGCAACTCGAAACTGAGCGGCCGGGGCAATCCGCGAGACTATAGCCCGAGCATCGCGGCGACAGCCGGCCAGCTTCGTTCGCCATGGGTACTCATTTCCGCCGCCAAGTCAGTTGGCACCCAGTCGACCAACGCTGGCTTGAAGGTGGGCCTGAGTCGCGCGCGTTCAATCCACGACTCGACGTTCATCAGACGGCCGCGCGTCCACAGCCCATCCATCGAGAGCGCCGCAAGGCGATTTACGTATGGCGCCACGGCAATGTCGGCCATTGAGAATTCCGGCCCCGCCAACCACACGTTCGACTTCAGAGCCTCGTCCATCTCGTGCAGATAGCCGTCGCACAGGCGGATCTTGTCCGCCGTGCCGGGCGCGTCGAGGCCAAGCTTGATCCATTGCCACTTCAGCGCTCTGGCAGCGGAACCCTCGGCCGGACCGAGCTTCATGAATTCCTCGTATTGCCGTGCCCCCTGTCGCAGGATCGTGTGACGAAAGGAGATCGCGTAGCTGATCGCCGCGCAAGCGGGATGCAGCTCCTCATCGACAGCCTTCGTCCAGTGAAGCACAGTCGCGCGTGCCGCTGGAGATGACGGGTAAATAGGATCGTCCGCGAAGACTTCTTCCAGGTATTCGCAGATTGCCGTCGATTCGCTGATTACGGCATTGTTGTGAATCAACACCGGGACGACAGCCTTGGGGTTGAGGGGCGAGAAAAGCCGGATTGAACTGTTCGCCCGCGAAGATATCGACATAGCGGCTGGTCCACGACAGCCGCTTCTCCGCGAGCGCAAGGCGCACTTTGGCGGGCACGCAGAAACGCCATGGTGATAGAGTTCGAGCATGAAGTGTTAGCCGAGTTGCCTACTGATCCGGAACGGTGGCCGCTCGTCGGCATCGACCGGATGTACGCCGATAGCGCGCATCTGGCCCTCCCTTGAATGTCTTTTTCTGCCGATTATGAGCCTACACGACCGTCCGCTTCGTGACTGTCATCTACGTACTCAGCCGAGCCATCACCCGCCGCGTCCGACCCCCTTCACGGTGCTCGAATAGAAAGATACCCTGCCAGGTCCCGAGCGCGGGTCGACCGTCCATCACGGGTATCGACAACGATACCGGAGTCAGCGCGGCCTTGATGTGCGCCGGCATGTCGTCGGGGCCTTCATTGGTGTGAGCGAGCCAGCGCATCGACGGATCGGCGGCGGCGGGCACCAGCCGGCGAAAGAATTCCTGCAGGTCACGCACCACGTCCGAATCGGCGTTCTCCTGCACCAGCAGCGAGCACGAGGTGTGTTGCACAAACAGCGTCAGCAATCCTTCGCGTACGCCGCTGCCGCGGATGAATCGTGCCACTTCTGCCGTGAACTCGTGCAGTCCCACTCCCGGCGTCTGCACGTTGAAAACCGTCTGCACGTTGCCCTTCTCCCTGCCCGCGGCTACGACTTCATCGCAGCCGCGAACCACGCCGCCGATCCGCGTGCGCGGCACTCGGCCTCCAGCAGTCCTGGTGCCCCGTGCATTTGTTCGCGGCATCGCGCAACCCATGGCTCGCGAAACCTCTCGGGCGGTCGCACCATGCGTACGTAGAGCTGATCTCTTGCTTTCTCGCCGGCGCCGACCGACCAGTTCGCGTGATCGAACGGAATCTCGAGATGCATGAGGCTGGCCGCGACGCGACGTACGTAGGGCGAATCGAACATGCCGATCAACTGCATCGTATTGCTACCGGAACTGGCGATTCATACACAAAGCCGGTGACTAACGACCCGTCCAGCGCGGTTTGCGCTTCTCGGTGAAGGCGCGCGTGCCTTCTTTCAGGTCGTCTGACCGGACCACCTGTTGCACCAGGTGCAACGAGTCGTGCAGTTCGAAGGCCTCGTGCTCGGGCACCATTTCGGTGTGCCGCAGCAGCTGCTTGATGGCCGGGAACAGCAGCGGCGGTCCCTCCGCCAGTTGCCGTGCGATCTCGCGTGCCTTGGCCAGCCCCTGGCCTTTCGGCACGACGTGGTTGGCGAGACCCCAGTGCTTCGCCTCGGCCGCCTCCATCCAGCGTCCGGTCATCAGGAATTCGACCGCGACGTGGTAGGGAATGCGCCGTCGCAGCTTGATCGTGCCGGCGTCAGCCAGCACGGCCACGTTGATCTCGGGCAACGCGAACCGCGCATGCTCTTCCATCACGATGATATCGGTGCCGAGCACGATCTCGAAGCCGCCGCCGCAGGCGATGCCGTTGACCGCGGCGATCACCGGCTTGTTCAGGTTGCGCGGGTAGTTCAGGCCGCCGAACCCTCCTGCGCCCCAGTCCGAATCCGACTCCTCGCCGCCGGCCGCCGCCTTCAAGTCCCAGCCCGGCGAGAAGAAGCGATCTCCCGCACCCGTGATGATCGCTACACGCAGACCCGCGTCGTCGCGGAACTGCGTGAAGACGTCGTTCAGACGGCGGCTCGCGGCCAGGTCGATCGCGTTCGCTTTCGGCCGGTCGATCGTGACCTCGAGGACCGCGCCGTTGCGTTCGGTCAGGATTCCGTCTTGCATGTCAGGGTTCCTCCGCTTTGCGGATCAGCACGTCGACGGCGATGGCGCCCGCGCCGCGCGGTCGAACGATGATGGGATTGACGTCGAGTTCCACGAGCGTGTCACGGTGCGCAGCCGCATAGCGTCCAATCGCCAGGATCGCGTCGATCAGCGCCTCGACATCGCCCGCCGGCTGTCCACGATACCCGTCGAGGAGTGCGGACACCTTAAGCCGCCGCAAGGCCGTTGCGATGGATTCGCGCGACCACGGCGGCAACAGCGTCACAGTGTCCTGCCAGAGTTCCGCCTGCACGCCGCCCGAACCGATCAGCAGAACCTGCCCGAACTGCTCGTCGACCGTGATTCCGACCAGGATTTCGGCGATGCCGTCGTCGATCAGCTGCTCGACCAGCACCTCGTCCGACAGTGCCGCGAGCCTCGTACCTGCTGCCGCGGCTTGCTCCGCGTTGCGCACACCGAGCAGGACGCCACCGAGTTCAGTCTTGTGTTCGAGCCCAGCGCCGGTTGCCTTGATCGCCACGGGACAGCCGACGGCTGCCGCCGCCGCCGCCGCCGCCTGCGGTGCGGGCACCACCTGCGAACGCGGCACCTGCAGACCGAATGCACCCAGTGCCGCCTTGCCCGCGTGTTCGTCGAGGGTCAGCACCGGTCTGGCTGGCCGCAACGGCCGCGACAGAAGCGGAGGCGTGCCGTCGCGCCAGGCCTCGCCGACGGCCGCGGCGAGGTGCAGTGCCTCGAGGGCTTCGCGCTGGCCCTGCAGCGGAACCAGGCTGCTTGCGATGCAGAGTTGCCGCACGCTGCGGCCCGCGGTTTCTGGCAGCGAGGAAATGAACACCCCGCGTGGCTTTGCGCCCTGCGACGCGGCGGCGAACTGCTCGATCACGGCAGTGTAGGCGGAGTCGTCGGCGTTCGCCGCCGGCGGACAATCGAGCGTGAAGCCGACCGCGTCGACTTCGCTGCGGAACACTTCATCGAACAGCTGGCGCAATGCGGCGTGCTGGAACCACAGGTAGGTGTGCACGTCGAACGGATTCGCGACGGTCACCCGCTCGCCGACGATTGCGCTCATGCGTGCCGTCGTGTCGGGCGGAAACGATGGGAACTCCAGCGCCAGGTGACGCGACACGTCCGCGGTCATCGCCATGTCGCCGCCCGAAGCGCCCATCACGACCACGCGGCGCCCCGACAGCGGGCCGCCGCCGTGGAAGATCTTCAGTGTCTCGCAGAGCGTCGACAGGGTTTCGCAACGGGCGATTCCGGCCTGCGCACAATAGGCGTCGAACACGGCATCGGCTCCTGACAGGGCGCCGGTGTGACTGCGCGCAGTGCGGCTGGCGGCCTCGGTGCGGCCAGACTTGACCACGGCGATCGGCTTGCCGCGCGCACGTGCCTTGTCGACGGCGCGCGCGAACTTCGCGGCGTCCTTGACGCCCTCGAGGTAGAGCCCGAAGGCCGTGACGCGCCGATCTTCGCTCAACACGTCGATCAGGTCCTCGGCAGCGAGGCACGTCTGGTTGCCGACGGTGAGCAGGTAGCCGATCGGCAGCGAGCGGTCGTTGAACATCAGCGTGAGCGCAATCGTTCCGCTCTGGGAGATCAGCGCCACGCCGCGCTCGGGTGAAGCGCCGACGACCTGGTCGGGCCACAGCGCGACCCGGTCGAAGAAATTGACCATGCCGTAGCAGTTGGGGCCGAGGAACGGCAGATCGCCGGCTGCCTGCTCGAGTTCCCGGCTGAGTTGCAGGCCGGCAGGCATGGCTGTTTCCGCAAATCCCGAGCTGAAGCAGACGAATCCGCCCGCGCCGCGCCGGGCGAGAGACGCGGCGATCGCCGGCACCTCGTGATTCGGCGCAGCAATGAATGCGGTGTCCGGGCCGGCCGGCAGTTCGTCGACCGACCGGAAATACGTTGCGCCCGGCTGCGATGCCCGTGTCGGATGCACGCGCCAGATGTCACCGGGAAAGCCGAGCGTCCGTGCGCCGGCGGCAACAGCATCGGTCCACGTGCCCGATCCGATCAGTGCGACGGTGCGCGGGACGAGCAGGCGCTGCAGGTCAGGTGCGGTCATGCAGTGCCTGCGGCTGCCGCGCGCTCAGCGGCGCGGCAGTTCCATCCGGCGCGAGCCCAGTGCCGGTGCCGGGAGCAACCGGTCCGCGGCCTCCCAGTCCGCCAGTCGCTGCAGGACGTCGGGTGGGAATGCCGCGCTCTTCGGCGCCGGCTGCTGCTGCAGCACGTGCAGCAGCATGAACTCGCCCAGCGCGGTCGGCTCGGCGAGACGCGGGCAATGCAGCGCCAACTCGAGGTGGAGGCGCTTGGTATCGACGCCGAGTGCCCGTGCACGCACGCTGATGGAGTCGCTCGATTTGACCTCGCGCAGGTAGTGGACGTGCGTCTCGAGCGTGAACAGCGTGCACCCGGAACGCGTGCGATAGTCGTCGTCGAGGCCGGCCTCGCGCATCAGCGCGTCGATCGCCTGGCTGAAAACGAGCGTGTAGTAGGCATCGCGCAAGTGCCCGTTGTAGTCGATCCACAGCGGTTCGATGGCGCAGCGATAGTCCGAGGGTCGCCAGTTCATGCGACGGTCAGCGCAGGCGCAGGCGATCGCGGGTTTCGGCCGGCGTCAGGATGCGGGCCCCCATCGCCTCTATGATCGTGCGCGCCTTCTGCACCAGCTGCGCGTTGCTCGCATACACGCCCTTGCTCAAATAGAGATTGTCCTCGAGTCCCACGCGCACGTTGCCGCCGAGCAGGATCGACTGTGCCACCCACGGCATCTGCATGCGGCTGATGGCGAACGAGCTCCAGACGCTGTCGGCCGGCAGCGAGTTGACCATCGCCACCAGGTGCCCGGTGTCCGCAGGCGCGCCGTAGGGGATGCCCATGCAGAGCTGGATCAGCGTGGGCGCGTCGAGCAGCCCTTCCTTGACCATCTGCTTCACGAACCAGAGGTTGCCGGTATCGAACACCTCGAGTTCCGGCTTCACCCCGAGGTCGCGCGCGATCCGGGCGCCCTGGCGCAGGTAGTTCGGCGTGGAGATGTAGGCGCGGTTGTCGTCGCCGAAGTTCAGGCTGCCGCAGTCGAGCGTGGCGATGTCGGGCCGGTACAACCCTTCGTGGCAGAGTTCGATGACGTGCTTCATGCGCTCTTCCTGCGTCACGAAGTCGCTGCCGGGGGCCGGCGTGTCCTTGAGCCCGTTCTCGCCGATGACGATGTAACCGCCCATGCCGCACGTCAGGTTGACGATGACATCGGTGCCGCTTTCGCGGATGCGCTTGACCACCTCGCGGTAGTGGCGGGTCTCCATGCTGAACGTGCCGGTTTCAGGATCGCGCACGTGGATATGGACGATGGCCGCACCGGCCTGCGCCGCCTCGATGGCAGTTCTTGCGATCTGCTCGGGGGTGATCGCGCAGTGGGGGCTCTTGGCAACCTTGGTGTCGTCGCCGGTCACGGCGCAGGTGATGAAGACTTCAGGGTTCAAGACGGTTCCCCTTGGTGTGTCGAGCGACAGCGCGGACCGGTCGGTGCCTGCGGGCCCGGGAGTCCGAGCGCATTGGGCATATTATAACGACGGTAATAATAAAGTCACCGCCGCTCCCTCCCGGGTGCTGCCTCGTTCAGTTCCTGCGCCGCGGGTATCCGCTCAATGCAGCAATAGCGCCAGCGCGGCGATCAGGCGGTCCACCTCGGCCGCCGAGGTGTAATGCACGAACGATGCCCGCACGACGCCATCCGTTGTGTCGATCCCCAGGGCCTGCAGCAGGCGGTAGGCATAGAAATTGCCGTTGCCGACACCGATACGCAGGTCGGCCAGCTGTCTCGCGAGCGCCGCCGATGACTGTCCGGCAACCGTGAAAGCCACGGTCGGCGCGCGCGAGCTCGCGCGCGTGCCGCCGATCAGTCGCACCCTGGGATGGGCAGCCAGAAAATCGAGCAGGGGCTGCAACAGCTCGCTCTCGTGCTCGCGAAACAAACGCCGCACCGCCGTGGCCTTTTCCTGCACGGATCGCTGCCCGTGGCCGTGACGAGCCGCCAGGGATTCCATGTAATCGATCACGCCATTGACCGCCGCCACCTGCGCATGGTCTGGTCCGGCAGGGTTGAAGCGGCCCGGCAGTGCGTCGCCCTTGAAGAAATGAGCTTGCGACGGCAGTTGCGCGGCCAGGTCGGCCTGGACGTACATCGCACCGAGGTGCGGTCCGTAGACCTTGTAGAGCGAGAACAGGTAGATATCGGCACCTGTCGCGGCGATGTCCGGCAGGCCGTGCGGGCAGTAGGACACGCCATCCACGACGGCCCACGCGCCCGCCCCATGCACCAGGTCGGTGATCTCCCGTACGGGATGGATGCTGCCAACGACGTTCGAGCATTGCGTGAAGGCAACCACCCGCGTGCGGGGTCCGAGCAACGCGGCGAGGTCTGCGATCCGCAACTCGCCGGTCGGGTCCGCCTGCCACGTGCGCACCACGCAACCCGCGTCCTGGAGCCGCGCCCAGGCACCGACGTTGGCCTCGTGATCCTGGTTGGTGACGATGACCTCGTCGCCCGCTCGCAGGTGCTGGCGAAATGCCTGCGCCAGCACGTAGGTATTCTGCGAGGTCGAGGGTCCGAGGTGCAAATCGTCCCGGTCGACATGCAACCATTCGGCCAGGCGGTGCCGTGCGCTGTCCATGCGGGCGCCCGCGGTGGCGGACGGCTCGAAAGCGTAGTAGGGCTGCACCTTGGTCTGCTGGTAGAATTCTTGCAGCGCCGCGACCGCCTGGCCACAGGCGAACGATCCGCCAGCATTCTCGAAGTGCGCGAATCCCGCGAGACTCGGCTCATCGAAGGCGGGAAACTGCGCACGCACGTAGTCGAGGTCGAGCGAACTCATCGGTATCTGGCTCCAGCAGGGCGAGGCGCGGGGTTTGGTGTGACGTTCCGCATTCTGCAGAACGGCGTACGGTTACGAAAGGAACACTGCCATGACGCCCGTCCGCTTCACCCGCATGGAAGAGGGTACCCGCGAGGAGTTCAACTACCTGCAGCGTCTCGAGGACGACTACTCGATCGCGGTCGCCGACCGCGTGCTCGACTACTTCCGCGCCCAGGGCGCCACGTTCGCAGGGTACGCAATCGACCGCCAGCAGCACGCGTTACAGACGGCAACGCGTGCGCTGCGCGATGGTGCGGACGACGAACTCGTCGTCGCGGCATTGCTGCATGACCTGGGCGACGCGCTGGCTCCGCAGAATCACGGCGAGTTTGCGGCCGCGATCCTGCGCCCGTACGTGTCCGGGCGAACCTGGTGGATCGTCCAGCACCACGGCATCTTCCAGGCCTATTACTTCGCGCACCACACGGGTGGCGACCGCCATGCCCGCGAACGCCATCGCGAGCATCCGCACTACGCGGCGGCGGTCGATTTCTGCCATCGGTGGGACCAGTGCTCGTTCGATCCTGCCTACGATACGCTGCCGCTGGAGCGCTTCGAGCCCATGCTGCGGCGCATTTTCGCCAGGCAGCCGTTCCAGCATGCAGGCGAATAGGTAAGGCGCTCGGTCGCCCGGCGCACGGCCAGCGCCGTCACGGATCGCGTGGGAATCGCTGGGTCCAGCGCCGTTCCCGCAGCAGCTTGTCGTTCTCGTAGACCCGCCGCACGTACTCGTAGTCGTAGCCGGTGAGGTCGCTGCGAAACACGAGATCCGCTTCCCACCGGAGCTTGCGATCGGGCAGGTCCACTTCCATGCGGTGAGTGCCGGTCATCGACGTGTTTTCGGGGCGCGCGTCGGACGTGCTGTGCTCGATCCGCTCCGCATAGCGCTCGATTCCCCACGGATGGCGCTCGCTGCCGGTGTTGGTCGCCACCGCGATGACCGTGCCCGTCTGCGGGTTGCGGCGCACCTCCGAAATCTCGCCGTAACCCGAGGGCGTGCCGCTGTCGAGCGGCTCGAAGCCCGGCAGCCCCGGACTCGAAACCGGCGGCAGGAACGTCGGTGCAGGGCGCGCTGATTTCGGCACCACGGGCAAGATGACGCGCGCGCCGTCGGGTCCGCCGATCGCGAGCGTCGTCGTCATCGGGTGCGGCGACGGCCACAACATCGGCCATTGCGCGTTATTGACTGCGACGCGGATGCGGTGTCCTTGCGGGAATACCCACGAGGTGAAATGCATTTCGATGTCCAGCGGGAACTCCTCGCCGGGCGTGAGCAACTCGGGCGCGCGGGCCGATCGCCGATGATTGCCATTGAAACCGGCGCCCGCCACCTGCGTCACGGTGCCGTCGGGGGCGACGTCCGAAATGCGCGCGAACCAGTTCGCACGCGGCGCGTCAGTGCTCACGCGCAGCAGCGCGCGCGGCAGCCCCAGGATTTCCAGGTCTGCCGTCAGCGGTGCGGAGTCGTACACCAGGCTGAAGGCGTCGGTCGGACGCTGGTCGTGGGCGACGTCGCCCCACCACATCACGGGACCACCGGCTTCAATGCCTATGCCCGGCGCATAGCGCAGCCGGTGCGTGGCGCGTGCCGCGTCAACGTCGCCCAGCGTGTGATCGTTACGCAGGCCGAGCGCCCGCTGTTCGATGCGCGCGATCGGCCAACCGTCTTCCCAGCGCCAGTGCCCGGGAGCCGTGTCGAGGTACGGTCCCGGCGGATGCCAGTCGCGCACGTACACGGCAAAGCGCGGCTCGCGCAGGATGCCGGTGTCGGCACCCTTCAGCCAGTGATCGAACCAGCGCACGGCCTCGTGGCGCCACTCCATGCCGGGCTTCGGGTATGGCTCGTGCGGCCATGCGTGCGACCACGGCCCGATCATTGCCTTCACCGGCCCGCCGGCGTGCTCGAGCACGCGCGGGATCACGTCGCGGTAACCGTCGTACCAACCGCCGATGTAGAAGCCCGGCACCATGATCTTCTGCTGGCGATCGCGCCACGAAGCGCGATCCCAGAAGGGTCCGTCGCGCTGTTCGCGCTTCCACGTCAGCATCCAGGGCGGCGTGTCGAAGCGATCCCTGAAATAGGCATCGTCCATCACATAGCCCGGCGCGCCAGGGCGGGCATTGTCCAGGTCCTGACTCATCTCCCAGGAGTCGAGGTGCATGATGCCGTCCATGTAGTGGACGTCCTCCTGGTACAGGTCGTCCGTGGCGTCGACAGCGATGAATGCCCGCAATGCCGGCGGATGGCGGCCCGCCAGCTGGATCGCATTGAAGCCGCCCCCAGGAGATGCCGAACATGCCCACGGCACCGGTCGACCACGGCTGTTGCGCGAGCCAGGCAATGACGTCTTCGCCGTCGTCGAGTTCGACGTCGGAGTATTCGTAAGGCACCAGCGTGCCTTCGCTGTTGCCGGTGCCGCGAATATCCACGCGCGCCACCACGTAGCCGCGATGCACGAAGTACGAGTAGAGCGGCCAGTTGCGCCCTCGGGCCTCGGTCTTGCGATACGGCAGGTACTCGAGCAGCACCGGGAACTTCGCCTCCGGCGGGGCGCCGGTGGGCCGGTAGAGGTCCGCGGCCAGGCGCACGCCGTCCGGCAGGACGATCGTGGCCTCCTGCAACTCCATGCCGTACTGCGGTGCCGACGGCTCGCCAGCCCGTGCGCCACCAGCAAACGGTGCGCCCAGCAACGACAACATCGCCACAAACGCAGCCACCAACGTCCGGTCCCGGCCCGGTGTCGGCCAGGAAGGACGGATGGTTGCTGCCTTGCGGCGGCGCGTAGCGCTCAGAAGCGCTGCCCGAACTTCAGGCCGAACGTGCGTGGCCGCACCGTCACGACGAGGGGAGCCGGGCAGATCGAAGCTGCACACGGTGGATAGCGCGTCACCTGCCCGAGTTCGTCGGTAACGTTCTCGACGAACAACTCCGCCGTCCAGTTGCCGCTGCCGAGGCCGAACGACAGGTCTCCGGTCGTAAACGCTGGCTGCTTGCCGATGATCGCGGCATCGTCGACGGCCAGCACCGGGATCGCATCGCCCTGGTAGACGACGGCGCCCTGTGCGAACGCATCGTACGATCCCGCCTTGAACTCGTACCGCGCAATGGCATTCATCTTGAATTCCGGCGAGACTGGCAGGCGGGTCCCCTTTGGCGCCAACGTGAAGTTCTCCTGCGGGTCGCCACCCTCGCTCGCCGGCGGACCGGGAATCGAGCAGTCAAACTGCGGGTTCACGAACTGGCAGGAATTGGTCTTGAGTTCCGCAGTCAGGTAGGTGGCCGATGCGGTCAGCGTGAGCTGGTCATTCACCGCCCACTGCACGTCCGACTCGATGCCCTTGACCTCGGCTTCGCCGGCATTGACGGTCTCAGTGATGTTGTTGGGGCCCGCCACGCCGAACTGGGCATCGTCCCATTGTTCGAAGAACAGCGCGCCGTTCCAGCGCACGCGCCCCTCGGCCCAGCCGGTCTTCCAGCCGACCTCGTAGTTGTCGAGCTGGTCCGGCCCATACGGCGGACGCACGGGATTGCGGTTGACGCCGCCGGGCCGGAAGCCACTCGAATAGGTCGCGTACAGCATTCGCTCTGCGTCGATGCGGTAGCTGAGGTTCACGCGGCCCGTGAAGTCCGAACCGTCGGTTTCCGAATCGATGTTGTTGCACGGGCGCAGGTTGATGTTCCTGCCGATCGAGTCGGGGTTGCACGGAGCGCCTGAATTCTCGCCCTCCCCGACCCGGTCCGTATGGAAAGCCCCCATAGCCAAAGAAGCCGATGACATCGCTGTCGTAGTCAAAGGCGCGGCCGCCGAGCGTCACGGTCCAGCATCGGCAAAATCGACCGCCACTTCCGCAAAAACGGCGCGGTCGACGTCCTCGCGCGTCGTGGAATTCAGGTAGTAGTTGACGCCAGGCTGGCCAGTGACGGAGCGTTCATCGGCCAGGGCCATCAACCCGGTACGAATTGTAGTTATCGTCGATCTGGCGCTGCAGGAAGAGCCCGGCCACCCAGCGCACCTTCCGGTCCATTGGCGACGAAATGCGGATTTCGTGCGTCTGCTTGGTGAATTTCGAGCGGTTGACCGTGTATTGCGAGGGATCGATGAGTTCGCCGGCGTTGTCGACGAAATAGTTGCCGAAGTAATCGGGGTAGTCGACGTAGTACGAATCGTAGCCGAACGAGTAGTCCGCGTAGTCATACGAGTTGTCGATGTCGCGCTCGAGGTAGCCGCCGCTGTAGATGAGATCGAAATTGCCGATCTTGCCTTGCACGGTCAGTGCGGCCTGGTACCACTCGTCCTCGTTGTAGTCCTTGATGTAGCGCGCGACCTTGCGTTCGCCCAGCTCGGGGTCGTACGTGAAGAAGCCGTCGGCATCCTGTGTCTGCCAGGTCACGGCCGGGGTGATGGTCCAGGTGTCGGTGAGATCGACCTTCAGCGCGGCGCGGGGCCGGTGGTCTGCACTTCGTTGAAGTTCTTTTCGAGCAGGTCGCTGTTGTCGAGTACGGCCCCGGATGTCGGATAGACCCGCAGCGGGTCCGGCGAGACGTTGTCGATGTATCCCGGGTCGCTGGTCGTGTAGCCGACGAGACGGACGGCCGCGCGGTCCGTCAGCGGAAAATTGACGAATCCTTCGATGCTGCCGCCGGCGCCGCCCGAGTCGATCTGGGTGGCGCCGAGATCGTAACCCGCCTCGAACATCCCGATCTGCGGCTTGTTGGTAATGATGCGCAGCGTGCCGGACATGGAACTCGCGCCGAACAACGTGCCTTGTGGTCCGGACAGTGCCTCGACCCGCTCGATGTCGTAGATGTGGACGTCGAGGTTGTTGTAGATGGTCGTGACCGGCTGTTCGTCGAGGTACACACCGACCAGCGGTGAGGCCCCGACGCTCAGGCCATCGCTGCCGTTGGTTACGCCACGGACGTAGAGTTGCGACTGCCCCGGGCCGAAGGACTGGAACGACAGGCTCGGCAGGAACTTCGCGTAGCTGTCGAAGTTGCTGATCGACAGCTGCTGCAGGATGCGTGAATCCAGTGCCTGGATGCTGATCGGCACGTCCTGCAGGTTCTCGGAACGCCGCTGCGCCGTCACGATGATCTCTTCCAGGCCGCCGGTGGCCGCGGCGGCTGGCGACGCTTGCGACGCGAGAATGCCCGCGATCGCCAGCGCCAGCGGCTGCAACGCGGGGAACGAAACGCGACGATCGGCGATTGACTGCTGCATCTTCGAGTCCTTTCCTTGCGGTGAAGTGATTGTCGGCTCATTGCGGTTTGCCAGGCCCCGCGCGCGGCCCGGGCGCGACTACGTCAGGCAACGGAGGCGCCGCCTTCGGCGCGGCCTGGCGGAAATCCCGGCCGAGTAACGCGGCAAGTGTCGCGGCAACCTGTGCCTGCGTGACGGGCGGCACGTCACGGCGCTCGCCGAGCGCCGGCGTGTCGGGGCCGATCACGGCAATCCAGATGTCTTCGGAGCCGGGCGAGTCGATGCCATGTTCCTTCCAGTCCACAGGGCCGCTGCCGCGGCCGTGGTCGGTGGTGACGATGAACGTGGTCTTGCCGCGGTATTGCGGCATCGACTGCATGGTGTTCCACAGTTGCTCGACGAACCGGTCAACCTGCCGTGCGGCCGTCAGGACGAGGTCGTAGCGGCCGCTGTGCGCCCAGCTGTCGGTCTCGCCATAGCCCACGAAGAGCACGCGCGGTCGCGCCTCCTTCACGTAATCGAGCATCGCAACCTGGGTGAACGAATTGTAGAGGTCGTCGGCATCGAGCAGCGTCGTCGTGCCGTACAAATCATTCAGCAATTCGTCCCTGGGTGTCAGCTTGCCCGACCTGGAATGAGGGCCAGCCTGGACGTGCAGGCCGCTGCGTTCCCGGTTGAAGATGTCGCCGAAGGCTCCCCAGGTCCCGTAGACCGCCACGCGCCCGCGCAGGTCGGGCTGGCCGTTCAGCCATTCGAAGACGTTCAGGTTGGGATTCGGACCGAACTCGTTGCTGTCGATCCGCGGATCGCCGAACCCTGCCACGAGCTCGTTGTAGCCCGGATAGGAGAACGCGACGCCATTCGTGACGTGAGCGCTGCTGCCGAAGGCCTTGTTGCCGAAGAGCTGCCCCTGCTTCGCCACGGTGCCCCAGAGGAACGGGAACAGCAGGCGACGGCGCTCGGCGACATCGTCGCGCCAGAAGTTCTCCAGCAACGTCCTGTCGTCGAGCCAGCTGCCGCCTTCCTTGTCGTTGAGCAGCGCTTTTTCGGCGCCGGTAAAGACTTCCTGCCAGCGTATGCCGTCGGGCACGATCAGCACGACGTTCTCGGTGAGCAGCCCGTGTGGCGCAGGGTTCGGACCTGAATCGGCGGCGCACGCTGCGCCCGCCGTAAGCAGTAGGCAGGACAATGTCAGGATCTGCAGCCGTCCGGCACCCGTGCGACTCGACACGGTCCCCCCCTTTCTTTTTCTCGGCGTGGCCGACAACCTATGTCATTCCACGTTCCGTGCGCAAGATGCCAGCACCTTTTGCTGGCGTGCCAGCGACCAGCCCGTGAACGCCCACACCAGGGCCAGCAACGCACCGGCCACGGCGACCACTGCCGGATTCGAGGCGATGGCATCGATGCCTGTCTTCACCCAGCCGCTGACTGCGTCCGCGCCGCGATAGACAGCGGTGTCTATCACGTTCTTGGCCTTGTACTTGGCCTCGGGCTGGACCACGGTGAACAGCATCTCCCGGCCCGGTCGCGCCAGTGCGTATTCGCCGGCACGGCGCATGACCATGACCGCCGCAAACACAGCGAACGTTGGCGCCAGCGCGAGCCACAAAAAGCCGAGCGTCATGACCACGGGCACCGCCGTCAGCAGCACGACGATGCCGAGCCGCTGCACGATGCGTCCGGTCAGGAACAGCTGGCTGAGCAGGGCCAGGCTCTGCACGATGACGTCGAGCGTGCCGAACACCCGCGTCTGGTCGGTGCGATCCGGGAAATGCAGCTCGACCAGTCGCGCCTGTTCGAAATAGAGAAACGTCGTGACACTCGCCAGCAGCACGACAAAGGCGGCGATGCTCAGCAGATAGCGCGACTGCAGCACCGCGCCGATGCCGGCAAACGGGTTGCCGCCGAGCGGCTGGGGGCGTGCAGCCTGGTCATCAGCGCGCAGCGGCCGGTGATCGCGCCAGGCCTGCAGCGAGCGTGCTGCCAAAGCCGAACCCAGCAGCAGGGCCGTGCTCAGCACCATCAGTCCCGGCAGGCCGAGTGAGCCCACGAGCAGCACGCCCAGCAGTGGCCCGGCCAGCCCGCCCGCGCTCGCGCCCGCCGCAATCAGCGCGAACAGCCGCTTGGCCTGGGCTACCGGGAACAGATCGGCCAGCACGCTCCAGGCCACCGAGATCGCCAGCAGGTTGAACACCGACAGCCAGATGTAGAAGGCGCGCGCGATCCAGGGATTGTCGGGCTGCGCGGCGATCGCCGCCGCAAAACCCAGCAGGTTCAGCGCGAAGAAGCCGTAGGTCCAGGGCAGGATGCGCCGTCGCGGCGCGCGCGCGGCGGTCCAGCCGAAAAGCGGGATCGCCGCGAGCGTCGCTATGAACGTGCCGGTGAACAACCATTGCAGGTTTTTCACACCACCGGCGATGCCCATCGTTTCGCGCACCGGCCGCAACATGAAATAACCGGCGAACAACAGGAAAAACATCATCACGCCGGCCGCCACGGCCGGCGCCTCGTCGGCTTCGACCGCGAGCAGCCGGGACAGGAAGCGGATCACTGGCCCCGGCTTCGCCATCAGGCAAACATCGCCACGAGTTCGGCGCGTTCGGCCGCGCTCAGGTCACGGCCCTGGCCGGCCTTGAGGTTGTCGCTCTGGCGGTCGGGTTTGCCGGTGGCCGGGATCACCACGGTCACCGCCGGATGACTGATGGCGAACTTCAGGAACATCTGCGCCCACGACGTCACGCCCGCCTCGGCGGCCCAGCCAGGCAGCGCCTTGTCGGCGACGCGCGCGAACAGCCGGCCGTCGTCAAAGGCACGGTTGATCATCACCGCCACGCCGGTGTCCCTGGCCAGCGGCAACAGGCGCTTCTCGGCATTGATCGTGCTGACTGAATAGTTGATCTGAATGAAGTCGGGTTTTTCCGCGGCCGTGATGTCCGCGAGTTCGTCGTGTTTGCCGTCGACGTAGTGGGTCAGGCCGATGTATTTCGTCTTGCCCCGGGCCTTGAGTTCGCGCGCGTAGGCCAGCTGGGTCCTCCAGTCGCGCAGGTTGTGCACGGCCAGCAGCTCCACCTTGTCGGTGCGCAGGCGTTTGAGCGACTGTGCGAACTGCGCCTCGCCGGCGGCACGATCGTCCGCGGCGAGCTTGGTCGCCAGCCAGATCCTGTCGCGCACTCCGAGCTCTGCCATCAAGTCGCCGAGCACGTCCTCGGCATTGCCGTAGTTGGGCGAGGTGTCGATGACGCTGGCACCGCCGGCGACGAAACGACGCAGAACTTCCTGCAGCGGCCCGCGGCCCGCCGCATCCACCTCGAAACTGCCCGAGGTGCCCATCCCGATCACTGGGATGGATTCTCCAGTGGCTGGGATCACGCGTTTCGCCAGGCCGGATGCGGCGGTGGGCGCAGCTGGCAGGGCGGGCAAGGGATGCAGCGCGGCGGTCGTGGCAGTGAGCGCGGCGGCCGAGAGAAAGGAGCGGCGATTGATCATGGCGGCACCTCGTGGCAAGGACCCGAACAGCGATGTTCTGTGAGCCTAATGCAAAACTTCGCCGGCGGCTGATCTCGCAGGCTGAACTCGCCATCATCTTTCCTGGCATCATCGCCGAGCTGGCTCGCTGCGGGCCCGGCTGGAAAAGCTTCAGCCGGAAGACTGACCTTAACGCGGGGAAGGTCAGCCCGGGTCCGGTCGGGTTTGCTCACGACCCATGGGTTGCCTTGCGGGCGGCCTGCTCGATGAACTGCATCGCGTCCCGGTAAGGGCCGGGGCCATGACTGATCCTGGCGACGCCGAGTCGTGCGAGTTCGGCCCGCGGCGGCAGCGACGACATCATCATGACGTTGACCGGCAATGTCGTGGCGGTGCACACGTCACGAATGTGCTCCGGCTGGAAGATGCCCGGCACGAAGAAGCCACTTGCGCCCGCCTGTGCATAGGCTTCTGCGCGTTGTTGTGCTGCGAGCACGAGGCCCGCGTCGTGTGCTTCAGGTCTGGCATGCAGGAAGAAGTCGGTGCGGGCGTTGATGAAGAGCGGTACCGACAGGCGGTTGGCCGCCGCGCGCGCGGCACGAATGCGGGCGACCTGGTCGTCGATCCCGTAGATGCCTGCCTCGTCCGTAATCCCGTCCTCCAGGTTGATGCCGACTGCGCCGGCCCGGATTGCGTCTGTCACGCTGCGGTCGACGTCCTCAGGTCGTGCTCCGTAGCCCGCCTCGAGGTCGATCGATACGGGCAGGTCGACGGCTCGAACGATGCGTTCGAGATTGGCGAGCGCGAGGTCGAGCGGCAGTTTCTCCCCGTCTGGGTACCCATGCGCTGCGGCAACCGACCAGCTGCCCGTGCCGATGGCGCGCGCACCCGCTGCGGCGACCGCACGAGCACTGCCGCAATCCCAGGCATTGAAGATGACCAGAGGATCGCCAGGAACGTGCAGTTGGTGAAATTCGTGGGCGCGAGAGGATTGATTGTTCATGCTCGCATTTTCGCGAGATCCAAGGCCGGGCTGCAAGCGCGCTGGTCCATCGGGCGGCGGGTGCGACGACCCGTGCAGTCTGCGCGGCGGGGCGAATCGCGTTCTGGACTCCACCCCTGCATGATTCCCGCTTCGCGTCGGCGGGCCAGGTGCCAGCCGGTCACCGCTCTCCCCGGGGGAAACACGAGATGCTGAGATCGATCTGGAAAGGGGCCGCCGTCGCGGTCATGGCGTTCACCGCGACCGTGCAGGCTGCGGAACCTGCCTGGATCGCCGAGAGCAACGCCAACGCGCAACCATTGCTCGAATTGCTGGCCAGGTACGCCCCGGAGGTCGCCGCCAACCTCGGCGTCGACGGGCACGATGCGGAAGTTCGCGACCTCAGGCCGAACGTCGACCAGCGCTTTGAATCGGATTCGCGGAAGGTGGGGGAGCAACTCGCGGCGCAACTCGCGGCCGCCACGGACCCCCGGGTGCGGCAGGACCTGCAGATCCTGATCGACGCGGAACGCGACCAGCGTGCTTCGAGTGAACTCACCCGCAGGCTGATGCTGCCGTACTTCGATGTGCCAAACATGGTCTTCGGCAGCTTCCAGGCACTTCTCGACCCGCGGGTCGACCACGCTCGCTACCCGGCTGCGCTTGAGCGACTGCGCAAGTACACCGGACGCGAGCCCGGCTACGACCCAATCACGAAGCTGGCGCAGGACCGATCGACCGAGCGGTTCGGCGAAACGGGCCTGACCGGACCGTGGACGGTCGAAGTCGAGCAGAACCTCGGCAACTCGCAGCGCTACCTGAAGGGCATCCACGACCTGTTCGTGAAGAGCGGGCTCAAGGGTTACGAGAAGGACCTCAAGGTGCTCGAAAGGCAGGTGGCCGACTACGACGCCTGGGTGCGCAAGGAGATCCTCCCGCGCGCGCGCACGACGAACCTGCTGCCGCCCGAGATTTATGCGGACAACCTGAAGAACGTGGGCGTCAAGATGGAGCCGCAGGCGCTCATCAACCGCGCCGTCGTTGGCTTCGTGCAGACACGCGACGAGCTGCAGTCGCTCGCCCGGATCGTCGCGAAGGAACGCGGGTTTGCGTCCTCCGAGTACAAGGACGTGATGCGCGAACTCAAAAAGCAGACGATCTCGAACGACCAGTTGCTGCCGATCTATAACGCGCGCCTCGCCGCCATCGAGGACATCGTGCGTCGCGAGCATCTCATCACGCTGCCCGACCGCAAGGCGGTGATCCGCCTCGCCACCGAGGCGGAATCGGCGGCGCAACCCGCCCCGCACCTGAGCCCGCCGCGACTGATCGGCAACACCGGCGAGCCGGCGGAGTTCGTCCTGCCGCTCGAGAACCCGAACGCGGCGCCGGGCTCGAACATGGACGATTTCAAGTTCGACGCGATCACGTGGACGTTGACGGCGCACGAAGCGCGGCCGGGTCACGAGCTGCAGTTCGCGAAGATGACGGAAGTCGGCGTCTCGATCCCGCGCGCAGTGTTCGCCTTCAACAGCGCAAACGTCGAAGGGTGGGCGCTGTATGCCGAATCGTTCCTCAAGCCCTACCTGCCGCTCGAGGGCCAGATGGGCTCGCTGCAGATGCGCCTGATGCGCGCCGCGCGCGCCTTCCTCGACCCGATGGTCAACCTCGGCCAGATCACGCCGGACGCTGCGAAGAAATTCCTGATGAACGAGGTGTTGCTCTCCGAGCCAATGGCCAAGCAAGAGGCGGATCGCTACAGCTTCCTCTCGCCCGGGCAGGCGACGTCGTACTTCTACGGTTACGAAAAGCAGCTGGGAATCCGTGCGCGGGCGGAACTGCAGCTCGGCGAAAAGTTCGACGTGCAGTCGTACCATGACTTCGTGATCAGCCAGGGCCTCGTGCCGCCCGAGTTGCTCGAGCAGGCCGTGATGGAACAGTACGTGCCCTCGCGCACGGCGGCGCACTGAATCTGAGCCAGGGGATGCGTGGCGCAATTGGACCGAAGTGTGCAAAAAGCGAAAGGCCCGGCGCAACCCGGGGCCTTGCACGATCGAACCCTCAGCCGACCATTCCCGACCCGCGCGCGAAGAAAGCTGGTAGCCGCGTGTTGCGCTCGAGGGCGGCGGCAACCATGGTCAAGTCGTTTGAGATACTCCTGCGGACCGGGCGTACAGGCGACGTGGCTGGGCGAGCCCGGGTCCGGGGACGAGGCGGCGTTGACGGTACGCGACCGTGCGCTACCTGGCCGGTCCGTTTCGCGTTCCCGGTTGGCGATTCGGTGGCTGTGCTGTGGCGTCTGACCGGTCGGCGCCTGGGCGTGGCGCGAGCACGATGAGCCGATCGCCTGCCTCGACGCGGACTTCCTGCTCCCAGAAACCGATTACCTGCTCGCCTCGGTGGATCCGCAGCGCGATACCGCCGTCGAGGTCGGCCGGTCGGCGACCGATGTCGCCCCCGGTCGCGATTCTTTCGGAAAGGGTGACGCGGCCGTCCACGGTGAGCATGTCGTACACGTAGCTCGCGATACGTGACGACGTCACCGAATTGGCGAGAAGGATGCCGCTGACCGTCGACGGGCAGATGGTCGCCGTTGCGCCGCTCTGCTGAACCAGATGCTCGTTCTCCGCTTCCTTCACGACGGCGACAACGCGCAAATCAGAGACCAGCGTGCGGATAGACAACACGCTGAGCACGGTCGTATCGTCACGCCCGAGACAAACGATCGCGGACCGTGCGTTGCCTACATTGGCGTCGCGCAGAACCGATTCGCGCGTCGCATCGCCCCGCAGGCCCACCATGCCGCCTTCCGCAGCATCGAGCAGTGCGGATTCGGACTGGTCGATGACGACGATATGCGCAGGGTCTTCCCCTCGCCGCACGAGTTCGCCCGCGGCGCTGCGGCCACCGTGTCCGAATCCGCAAATGACGACGTGGTCTCTCAGGCTGGCCTGGCGAACGCGCATGCGTATGTCCTCGATGATCCGCTGGGCGATGAACTGATAGGCCGTACCGAAGAATATCGCCCAGACGACAAGTCGGATCGGGGTCACGACGAACGCATCGATCAGTCGTGCCGTCGTCGTGACCGGCACGATATCGCCGTAGCCGACCGTGGTGATCGTAATCAGGGCGAAGTACACCACGTCCGCGATCGAGACATGGCCATCGACGGAATCGCGCAGGCCGTTGCGGTCGAGCGCAAACACGCCGACGACCGCCGTGACCAGCGCTGCCACCAACAGGGCTCTTCGGACGAGAGACATGCCCGTAGATCGGGCACTCCCGAAATAGAGGCGGCGCCGGCCGGTGGGCCGGGATTCGAGCGCGCGCCAGACGCGCACGGGTGCAAACAGCGATCTCGAAGCTTGCCGACCGCTGCCGGGCTTGTCACGCATCCGTGCGTCCTATCGATTTCGCTGCCACGACATCTCAAGTTCTCCTGCCGGGCGGGCATCCGTCACCGGACCGACGAACACCTCGGGCCGGATCTCGACACGCCGGAAACGCGCCAGCCCGAGTTCGCGCTCGAGTGGCCGTTGACTCGACCGATCGAAACTGAACTGCGTGCCGACCGTAAAGCCCCTCGCGCGCAGCCAATCGGCCACTGCTTCGGCGCGAGCCATGGCCAGGCGCCGGTTGTATCCAGTCGTTCCGTCCGAACTTGCGGAGCCCGCGACCGCAACCCGGGTAATTCCCCAGCGGCGCAGCGCCCACACGGACGTTTCGAGCGGCGACAGGGCCTGGTCGTCGAGTTCCGCGCTGCGCGGTGCGAAAGCGATCCAGGGCAATGGGCTCACCGCGGGAACCAGTGTCACGGTCCACGCGGGGTCGAGACCCGCCAGCTTCAATTCGAGGTCCTGCGTCGCAGCGAGCGAAAGACCGGAGGCGCTCTCGACGAAAACACGCGCGCCGCTGCAACGGATCCATTCCCAATGCGCCGAGGTGCCTGCCGACCGCGGCTGTCAGGCGACGCTGGAAGTCGCCGGCTGAATCCTGCTTCGTCGCGACCGAGCGCATCACCGCGAGGCTCGCCTGGATCTCCGCCAGGCTGCGGCTGGTATCGCGCAGATCGTGGTCGGCCACCACGACCTGCTGCAGTACGACCTCCACCGTCTGGCCGAGGCGCTTCTGCAACCGTCTTTTGATTTCCTGCGTCGCTTCGGGCATATAGGTCTGAGTCAGGGCAACGGCGTCGACACTGCTTCGCCCGCCGCTTGCGACGTCGACGCGAAGGCTCGAGAGCTTCGCCTCGTGCCTTGCCAGATAGGCGGTGACTTCCACACGCGTCGTGTGCTCCAGGCGGCTGCGCTTGGCGATGTGCATGAGCGACAACCCGAGCGGCACCGACAATGCGGCGAAGGTCGTGAAAACGATGGCTGCCTGCCAGGCGTGTCGCTTCGACGCCGTCTGCGGCCCGAACCCGTACCAGCGGGCGACGAGCGAGACGGCCAAGGCGATCGCCAGGAGGTTCGTCATGAACAGGAAGCCGGAACCCATCGCGACGCTGGCCTGCGCGGTGGCCAGTCCGTACCCGGTCACCGCCAGCGGCGGCATGAGCGCGGTGGCGATCGCTACCCCGACGATCGTCTCGCCGCGTCCCCTGATGACCGCGTATCCGCCCGCAAGCCCGGAAAAGACGGCCACGAGCAGGTCGAAAAGGTTAGGCTGGGTGCGCGCAAGAATTTCCTGCGTCGGATCCCGCAGTGGAGACGCCAGCACAATCAGCACCGCGGTCGTCAACGCGAGCAGGATGCCCGCTGCCAGCGTTGCCAGGCTGCGCTGCATCTCTCGATAGTCCAGCTGACACAGCGAGAATCCAAGGGCGACGATCGGTGCCATCAGCGGCGAAATCAGCATGGCGCCGATGATGACCGCCGCTGAATTCTGCAGCAGCCCAAGAATCGCGATGCCGCAGGACATCACGGCCATGAATCCGAATCGGGGCCCGAGTTCGGCGCTCTCGGCGATGATCGCTGCAGTCTTGGCCTGGTCGGCGGCATCCGCCGGTCCTGTGGGTCGCAGGCGGCGCAATGCTTCCCGCCAATGAGATATCTCTGGCACGTGCTTCAAGTGGATGGACGGATGAACGCGATGCAGCCGCTTCCAGGTGCGCAAGTGCTACGGGCACGCGCACAGGGCTCAGCCTTTCGACCGGTCCATTGCGTCATCGGGCATTCCCGCTCAAGGCCGTCAACAACCGGCGCGAGACCCTGCCAAGCGCGAGCTTGGGTGGATCGTGACGGTAGATCACGACTACACGTCTTTGCCGCCGCGCGCCCAGCGTTGACCCGGCCGGCACCGGGTGCAACCGTGCCGACTTGAGCGGGACGAGTTGGCCGCGCTCGGCCCCCAGCAGGACCAGCAGATCCGTCACCACCGCGACGCGGGTTCGGGCCAGTGCCGCGGCCGACCGCTCGCTGCTGCGCACGTTGGCATGACCGGTCACGGTGACGTGTTCGTCGGCGTGTCTGGCCAGCCACTGGGCAGCGGCGTGCATCGCAACGAGACTCTCGGCGCGGGGTGTCGTACTTCCGCGCGCGAACTCGACGACGATGGGGAACGTGACGCGCCCTCGCCGATCGCGCGTCCCGCTCGTGCGGGCGGGGCGCGTCGATCCGTCACCGGCCACGACCATCAGCCGTGGCCGACCGGATCTCGCCCCGCGACCATTCTGTTTCGTCATCTGGGTCCTCCGTGCGCGCGAGCGCCAGCCTGCCAGGCGGTCAACGAACGAACTCGCCGCCGGGCAACGTGTCTCCCAATGATGTCCCATTTGGCGCAAGCAGCGCCAGCGCCGGGTATCTCGCAGACAGCTCGGCACGATGTCAGATCCGCATGGAGCCGGCGCACTTTGCCATTAGAATCCCCATGGTCCAGTCCGCAGTCATTGCCGGAGAGCAGCGCACAAATGCCGGGTCCCCATGCCATCGCCATGATCTCCATTACGGGCATGGTGTTCTACCTCTACACCCGTCCGTGGATCCGCATGGAGTACGTGTCGCTGATTCTGCTGACGACGCTGCTGGTGATGTTCTACGTCTTCCCCTATGACGGAAATGCAGGACAGCTGACGGATCTCGAGGTCTTTCGCGCCTTCGGCCATCCTGCTCTGGTCGCGATCTGCAGCCTCATGATTCTCGGCCGCGGATTGACGATGACCGGCGCCATGGAGCCTGCCGTCCGGGCCCTCGGCAAGCTCTGGCGACTGAATGGTTCGCTGGGTCTGCTCGTCACGCTGGTAATGGCGGGTGTGGCGAGCGCTTTCGTCAACGACACGCCGGTGCTGGTGCTGATGCTGCCAATGCTCCTCAGCCTTGCCGAGCGGACCGGGCACTCTGCGTCGCGCACGCTGATGCCGGTGAATTTCGCGATTCTCGCGGGTGGCATGATGACCAGTATCGGGACATCGACCAACCTGCTGGTCCTGTCGATTGCGACGGATCTCGGCATGGAGCAGCTCAGGTTGTTTGCATTCACGACGATCGCCGCGTCGGCCTTCGCGGTCGCGCTTCCGTACCTCTGGCTCGTGGCGCCCCGGATGCTGCCGGACACCCGACAGGTGTCCGTTCGCTCGTCCCGGCAGTTCGAAGCACGCATCCAGGTCGGCGCCGTGGGCGATCCACAGCAGGCCGCGAGCGTCGGAACAGCGCTCGCGGGCCGGACCCTGCCGGACCTGGGCCTCATGCTCGGCCGCAAGCTGCCGGTGGTCGCCGTTCTCCGGGCAGGTCGTCCTTTGGAATTGCAGGACGAACAGAAGCTGGATCCTGGCGATGCGATCATCCTGTGCGATAGCCCCGCTGGGCTACGCGAAGTCGCCGTCGCCTTCAATGTCGAGCTGTTTGACCGGCAAGGACTCGGCCACTTCATCGAAGGCGACGTCAATCGAGCGGACACTCACTTCATCGAGGTCGTCATCGGTTCCGACTCAGACCTGGTCGGTCGGACCCTGCGAGACGCCAGGTTCGCCGAACAGCACCGTGTCATTGTCGTGGGCGTAAACTACGGGACGGAGAGTCTGCGCCCGCGAATCACGGACATCGCGGACCAGCCGCTGGCTGCCAGCGACATTCTGCTCCTCCAGGGGCCGGTCGACCGCGTCCGCCAGCTGGCAGCTGCGCCGGGACTGCTAGTGCTCGATGCAAGCCTGATGCTGCCAAGATCGCGACTTGCATCGATAGCACTCGCCATCATGGCGGCCGTCGTGATACTCGCCGCAACGAAAGCATTACCCATTCACGTGGCCGCCTTCCTCGGCGTGCTCGCCATGCTGTTCACCGGCTGCGTTCGCCTCGAGGGCCTGGGACGGGCCTTGAGTCTTGAAGTGATCCTGCTCGTGGCGTCGAGCGTCGCGCTCGGCCATGCGCTCGTGACCACCGGCGCTGCCGGGTGGGTGGCAACGGGCACCGCAGCACTGGTCGATGCCGCACCGCCGGCTCTGCAACTCGCCGTCTTCATGTGTTTCGCAGCACTGCTGACCAACTTCGTCTCCAACGCAGCGGCAGCGTCCGTTGGCACCCCGATCGCCGTGGCGACCGCGCAGACGCTTGGATTGCCTCTGGAGCCGTTCGTCCTGGCGATTCTGTTCGGCAGCAATCTGAGCTTCGCGACCCCGATGGCTTACCAGACGAACCTGCTCGTCATGAACGCCGCCGGCTATCGGTTCAGCGACTTTGTTCGTGTCGGCGTTCCGCTGGTGCTCATCATGCTGGTGACCTTGTCCTTGCTGCTTGCACACCGCTATGGCCTCTGACGGCCGGCGACACCACGGGCCCGGTCCCGCGCCGCCCATCGCGACAACCTGCGGAGGCGCGTCATGTCTGATTTTCCAGCCCGGCTTTTGGAACTTTTCTCTGTCGCGGCAGACTGGTTGCAGGATCCGCGGCGAGTTGCCGAACTCGCCGCACTAGCCGTCTCAGCGGCCGGCTCATGGGCGCTCGTCGTAGCAGCCCGGCGACGCCTTGCGCGAATAGAGCTGCGCGAGGGCTCGCGGAGTCACCGCATTCTGCATTCGATCGTCGAAGAGCTGTTGTTCCCGGCGTCATTCGCAGCAATTGCCGGGACCGCCGCGCTCGCACTGCCGTCGTTTGGCATGCCGGGCACGATCGCGCGAATCCTCGCAGTCGTGGCCCTAGCCTTACTCATCGTACGCCTGCTCGTAAACGGATTCAGGCAACTGAGTGGGCCCGCGTCGCTCCTTGCCGCGTCAGGGTCGCTCGTCGTCTGGGTGGTCTGGCCGGTGACCGCCCTGCTGCTGCTCGGGTGGCTCGAGCCGGCGCTGCAGGCGCTTGATTCCGTAGCCATTACGCTCGCCGGCGCGCGATTTTCGTTGCGCGATGTCCTGCAGACGCTGGTCACCGTGATGGTGTTCGTCGTGGTCGCCGCTTATCTGGGAGGACTGATCGAGCGCCGTCTCATGGCCGCGCAGGAGCTGCCGATCGGTGTGCGGGTCGGAGTCGCCAAGGCCACGCGCCTGATGCTGATCACCGTCGCCGTACTCCTGTCGTTCAACCTGCTGGGCGTGGACCTCAGTGGCCTGGCAGTCTTCAGCGGTGCCCTGGGCGTCGGCATCGGCTTCGGTCTGCAACGCATCGCCTCCAACTTCGTCAGCGGTTTCATCCTGATCGGCGACCGGTCCATTCGCCCGGGCGACGTGATCACGATTGGCGAGCGATTCGGCGTCGTCCGCGAGTTGCGGGCGCGCTACGTGGTCGTTCGCGACCGTGACGGCGTCGATACGCTGATCCCGAACGAGAACATCATCACGTCCGAAGTCATCAACTGGAGCTACTCGGACCGCTCGATCCGCCTGACCATGCCGGTCCAGATCAGCTATCAGGATGACCCTCGGCGCGCCCTTGAACTGATGACGGTTGCGGCGCAGGCTCACCCGAGGGTCGAGCGCTCCCCGCCGCCGGTCGGGCGCGTGCTGGGGTTCGGCGCTAGCGGCATCGATCTCGCGCTGCGCTACTGGATCCGCGACCCGGAGGACGGCGTCAACAACATTCGCTCGGACCTCTATCTCGCGATCTGGGATGCGTTCAAGGAAGCGGGGATCAGCATCCCGTATCCGCAGCAGGACGTTCACCTGAAAATGGCCGAAATGCCGCCGGCCCGGGACGGCGCGACGCGATTCTAGTGGCGCTGCCGCGTCGCCTGTACACCCGGTGCGGAGGGGTAGGTCAGCGACTTGACCATGGTTGCCGCCGCCCTCGAGCGCAACACGCGGCTACCAGGTTCGGCACAGGTACAGCCATGACGCTACCTGACCATTGCTCCATCGATCGGGGGGAACCACCGCTTTGCCGACCCGATGGAACCTGCATGGAATCCGCTGTAGAGGCACTTGAGTCGGCGGCCTGAGTTGAAGAGGATGCCCGTGACGTCAGTCACGGGCATCTTCGTTTATGGGTCATGTTCGCGGTGAGTCTCGGGAGCATGGCGCGCTGTTCGACGAGGCGCTTTCGGGCGCTGCGCCCGGCCGGGTTAATCGCGGGGCTGGCGACCTGAACCAAACGTAGTAAAGACAACGCCCCTCACGGGGCGTTGTCTTGGGCTCCTTCGCCAGTCCGTTTTGACACGGACTGGAAAACCGGGGCCTTTCACGTTCGAACCCTCATCTGGCCTGTCGGCCGACTTCTCCCGCAAGCGGGAGAGGCGCCGATCGTTACAGCAGCGGCACCAGCAGCAGCGCCACGATGTTGATGATCTTGATCAGCGGGTTGATGGCCGGGCCGGCGGTGTCCTTGTACGGGTCGCCGACGGTGTCACCGGTGACGGCCGCCTTGTGCGTTTCCGAACCCTTGCCGCCGAAGTTGCCTTCCTCGACGTACTTCTTGGCGTTGTCCCAGGCGCCGCCGCCCGTGCACATCGAGATGGCGACGAAGAGGCCCGTGACGATCGTTCCGATCAATACGCCGCCCAGCGCACGGATACCGGCGCCCGGTCCGAGCAACAGGTTCATGCCGAAGCCGACGATCACCGGCACCAGGATCGGCAGCAGCGACGGCACGATCATTTCCTTGATCGCCGCCTTGGTCAGCATGTCCACCGCGCGCGAGTAATCGGGCTTCGCGGTGCCGGCCATGATGCCCGGGATCTCCTTGAACTGGCGGCGCACTTCCACGACCACCGAGCCCGCGGCGCGACCCACGGCTTCCATTGCCATGGCGCCGAACAGGTAAGGCACGAGGCCGCCGATGAACAGGCCGATGATCACGGCCGGATCGGACAGCGAGAAGACTTCCAGTTTGCCGGCGATCTGCAGGTTGTTGGTGTAGTCGGCGAAGAGCACCAGCGCGGCGAGACCGGCGGAGCCGATCGCGTAACCCTTGGTAACGGCCTTGGTCGTGTTGCCGACCGCGTCGAGCGCGTCGGTGACCTTGCGCACTTCCTTCGGCAGGCCCGCCATTTCGGCAATGCCGCCGCCGTTGTCCGTGATCGGGCCGTAGGCGTCGAGCGCCACGATCACGCCCGTCATCGACAGCATGGCCGTGGCCGCGATGGCGATGCCATACAGGCCCGCCAGCGAGTACGCCCCCCAGATGGCGGCGCAGATCGCGAGCACCGGCCACGCGGTGGAACGCATCGAGACCGCGAGGCCCGCGATCACGTTGGTGCCGTGGCCGGTCTGCGAAGCTGCTGCTACGTAACGCACCGGCGCGTATTCCGTCGCCGTGTAGTACTCGGTGATGACGATCATTGCGCCCGTCAGCACGAGGCCGATCAAGGCGCAGCCGAACAGGCCCATGGCCGCGTCGCCCATCATGCTGGTCGTGACGAAGTAGAACGCGACGGCCGCGATCACGCCCGACACGATCAGGCCGCGATACAGCGCGTTCATGATCTTGCCGCCTTCGCGCGCCTTGACGAAGAAGGTGCCGGCGATCGAGGCGACGATCGACACGGCGCCGAGCACGAGCGGATACAGCACGGAGTTGATGCCGAGCGTGGCCTGCATCGTGAGGCCCGCGAGCAGCATCGTGGCCACCACGGTCACGGCGTAGGTCTCGAACAGGTCGGCCGCCATGCCGGCGCAGTCGCCGACGTTGTCACCGACGTTGTCGGCGATCACGGCGGGGTTGCGCGGGTCGTCTTCCGGGATGCCGGCTTCGACCTTGCCCACGAGGTCGGCACCGACGTCGGCGCCCTTGGTGAAGATGCCGCCGCCCAGACGCGCGAAGATCGAGATCAGCGAGCCGCCGAACGCGAGGCCGACCAGCGCGTGCAGTGATTTGTCCACGTCGCCGCCGGTGACGCTGAGCATGACCCAGTAGTAGGCCGCGACGCCGATCAGCCCGAGGCCGACGACGAGCATGCCGGTGATGGCGCCGCCGCGGAACGCGACCTGCAATGCCGGGTTGAGGCCGACGCTGGCCGCATGGGCCGTGCGCACGTTGGCGCGCACCGAGACGTTCATGCCGATGTACCCGGCGAGGCCAGAAAGGATAGCGCCGACGGCGAAGCCGCCTGCCGTGCCCCAGCCGAGCGTGAAACCAAGCACCAGGAACAGCACGACGCCGACGATGCCGATCGTCGAGTACTGGCGGTTCAGGTAGGCGCTGGCGCCCTGCTGGATGGCGGCGGCGATTTCCTGCATGCGGGCATTGCCTGCCGGCTGGGCGACGATCCAGCGCACGGACAGGATGCCGTAAAGAATGGCGGCCACGCCGGCGCCAATCGCGAGCAGCAGCGCGAAGTCAGTAGTCATGCTCAACCTCCCAAACGGGTCTTCACTCGTGATCCTGGCGGGGTGGTGCGGGCGCCGAGTTCTGCGACTCGATCTAGGGCCCGGTCAGCCCCGGAAAAAAGGCGCGGGACTATACCACAAAGGCTTTCTTGAGCTTCTTTTTCACGGGTTTGTTCTTGAGCACCACGTACTTCGGCAGCCCGTCCTGGTACGGCGGGTAATCCTCGCCCTGGATCAGCGGCGCGAGGTACTTCCTGCCCTTGGCGGTGATGTGGAGACCGTCCGGGGTGATGTAGTCACGGGGCAGCATCTTCTCGACGTTGGCCACCTCGTCCAGGCTCGCCACGCCGATCTTCCAGCGGTAGGGCCGGTTCGAGATGCGGACGATCGTCGGCATCACCGAGTTGTGGCCCTGCAGCGCCAGGTCGACGGCAGCCTTGCCGACGGCATATGCCTGCGCGACGTCCACCTTCGACGCGATGTGCCGTGCGGCACGCTGCAGGTAGTCGGCCACGGCCCAGTGATACTTGTAGCCGAGCTTGTCTTTGACCAGCTGTGCCACGACCGGGCCTACGCCGCCAAGCTGCGCGTGGCCGAAGGCGTCACGCGTGCCCGCGTCGGCCAGGAACTTGCCGTCCTTGTTGCGAACGCCCTCGGAGACCACGACCGCGCAATACCCGTACTTCTTGACGCATTCCTCCGTGCGGGCGAGGAAGGCAGCTTCGTCGAACGCGATTTCGGGGAACAGGATGATGTGCGGCGCGTCGCCTGCCTTCTGCGCGGCGAGGCCTCCGGCCGCGGCGATCCAGCCCGCGTGACGTCCCATCACTTCCAGCACGAACACCTTGGTCGAGGTGCGGGCCATCGAGGCGACGTCGAAGCCGGCTTCACGGATCGACACCGCCACGTATTTGGCTACGGAGCCGAAGCCCGGGCAGCAGTCGGTAATGGGCAGGTCGTTGTCGACTGTCTTCGGCACGTGGATGGCCTGCAGCGGGTATCCCAGCTTTTCGGCCAGCATCGAGACCTTGAAGCAGGTGTCGGCCGAGTCACCGCCGCCGTTGTAGAAAAAGTAACCGATGCCGTGGGCCTTGAAGACTTCGATCAGGCGCTCGTACTGCGCCGGGTTGTCCTCGTACTTCTTCAACTTGTAGCGGGCCGAGCCGAACGCGCCGGCCGGCGTGTGCCGCAGGGCGCGGATGTCGGCGGCGCTTTCCTTGCCGGTGTCGATGAGATCCTCGGTCAGCGCGCCGAGGATGCCGTTGCGGCCTGCGTACACCTTGCCGATGCGCCGCGGGTGCTTCCGGGCCGCCTCGATCACGCCGCAGGCAGAGGCGTTGATGACGGCGGTGACGCCGCCGGACTGGGCGTAGAAGGCGTTGCGCGGACCTGTCGGCTGCTTCATCGTTGCTCCCGAAAAGATGTCCACAATCGTGGACTTACGTGCGTTTATCAGCCGCCAAGGATACCGCGGCCGGACGTCGGCTTCTAACATTTTGCACGCGGGGCGACGATCTCCTGCGGAAGCTGCTTCTGGCCCCGACGGGGCATTTTCGGTAACGTGCGCGCCTCTCGAAACTGACCTCCAACGGCCCCGCAACATGAGACTCGTACTCCTCGGCGCACCCGGCTCCGGCAAGGGCACTCAGGCCCAGCGCCTGCGTGACCAGAAGGGCATCCCCCAGGTCTCGTCGGGCGACCTGCTCCGCGACGCCGTTGCGCGCGGCACCGAAGCTCGGCCGGCGGGCCAGGGCGGCGATGGACGCCGGCGAACTGGTGACCGACGACATCGTCCTTGGCCTGATCCGCGAACGGCTCGGCCGCCCGGACGCTGCGAAGGGATTCATCCTCGACGGTTATCCGCGCAACGTCGCGCAGGCGGGTGCGCTCGACCAACTGCTTGCCGACCTCGGCCAGCCGCTCGATGCGGTCGTGCTGATGCAGGTCGACGAAAAGGCGCTCGTGATGCGCCTGACGGGTCGTCGGACGTGCCTGGACTGCGGCAAGGTGTTCAACGTGTATTCGTCGGCGTCGGGCAAGGGCGAGCGCTGCGACAACCCGGTCCACGGTGCGGAGTCGCCGATGCTGAAGCAGCGCGACGACGACAAGGAAGACGTCATCGCGAACCGGCTCAAGGTCTACAACTCGCAGACAGCACCGTTGATCGAGCACTATCGGGGTCGCGGACTGCTGCGGATCGTCAACGCCGACCAGCCAGTCGATCTTGTCTATGCCGAGTTCGTGAAATTCACCGACGCCTGAAAAAAACACGGGACGCTCACCTAAGAAATAGGTGAGGAAATAGGTGAGCGTCCCCTATTTTGCGAGGGCCTCGAGTAGCTTCGCGCCGAGCACGTCGCTGCGCCAGCCGCGCATGAGCGGGCTCCCGTCGCGCGCACCGGACCCAAACGCGATCGCCTCGATGTCCTTGCGCGTCGCGAGCACCTCGGCGCATACCTCCAGTTCCGCCGACACATCCCGCACGACCTGCAGCAGTCGGGCTGCGAGTGCCATCTGTTCAGGCTCAGGGCGCCTCGGAGCGGCGAGTGGAACGCCTGATTCGTCAGCGCGCGCGGCCCGCATCAACTCCAGCAACTCATCCCCGCGCTTGCGGATCACGCTCGGCGGTAACGTCGGGACGGACTCCAGCGCCGCGATCGACACGGGGTCGCGCGCGGCCAACGCATAGAGCGCTTCGTCCGCCAGGATCCAGCCGCGCGGTTTGTCCGATTCAATGGCGCGCCGTTCGCGCCAGTCGGCCAGCGCGCGCGCCGCCGACTGCTCGACCGGCTGCAGCCGGTTCAGTCCCTTGAGCCGACGCCAGGCCTGTGCCGGGTCGGTGCGGTACAGCGCGGGATTCTCATAGGCGGCCGCTTCTTCGGTGACCCAGTCGGCACGGCCCCTTGCGAGCAGGGCGGCCTGCATGTCGGTGTGCAGCGTGAGCAGGTGTCGCACGTCGTCGGCGGCGTAAGCAACCTGCGCGGGCGTGAGCGGCCTGCGCGACCAGTCGGTGCGCGTCTGGCCCTTGTCGATCGAATGCCCGAGCTGGCGGGCGACGAGTTCCGCATAGCCGACCTGTGGCGGAAACCCCAGCAGCGCCGCAGCGACCTGCGTGTCGAACAGGGGGCCGGGCACGGCGCCGCCCGATTGCAGCAGCACCTCCAGGTCCTGTCGCGCGGCATGCAGAATCTTCAGCTTCGAACGGTCCTGCAACAGTTCGTGCAGCGGCGCCAGATCCAGGCCGACGAGCGGGTCGATCAGGTAGCAGTCGGATTCCGTGGCAATCTGCACGAGGCAGAGTTGCGCGTGGTAGGTACGTTCGCGCATGAACTCGGTGTCGAGCGCGAGCCGGTCCGAACTCCGCAGCCGGAACAAGGCGGCCTCGAGTTCACCGGGGTCCTGGATCAGCCTCGCTTCGCGCATCGGGTCGGTCACCTGCGTGTAGAATCGCCGCTCCTCAGGCCGCCGCTTCGAATCGTGCTGCACTTCCTGAAGGCATTTCTCGACATCGTACTCTGGCGGCGCGGTCCACAGGACCTTCCAGAGTCGCGCTTGCTGCTGTGGCTGACAGCTGCGGCGTACGTTGCCGTATCGATCGCGCAACTCACCCTGCTGGAAGAACCGGCCGCCGCCTGGCTGGTCTTCGTCGTGCTCGATCCAGTCCTGCTCACGGCAGGCGTGTACCTGCTGCTGCAACTGTTCGGCAAGCCGGACCGGTTCCTGCAGACCGCAACCGCGGTGCTCGGCACCGGCGTCGTGCTCGGATTGTGCATGTTCCTGCCGGTACAATGGCTGTTGACGCAAGCGGGCGTGCCGCCGGGATCCACCGCGGCTGGCTTGATCGCGCTTGGCATGGTGGTGATTTTCGCACTGGTCACGGGCCGCATCGTCAAGCTCGCGACGGACTCGAACCTGTTCACGGGCGTCACGCTGTCGCTCACGTATTTCCTGTTGATCAACCTGCTGCTCGGCCTCGCGAGTGGCGGAGGGAGCTGACTTTGCACCTGCACATCCTCGGTGTCTGCGGCACCTTCATGGGCGGCATCGCGGCCATCGCGCGCACCGCCGGCCACCGCGTCACCGGATCCGATCGCAACGTCTATCCGCCGATGAGCACGCAGCTCGCTGCGCTGGGCATCGACGTCATTGAGGGCTACGAACCCGACCAGCTCAAGCTGAACCCGGACGTGTTCGTGGTCGGCAACGTGATGAGCCGTGGCAATCCGCTGATCGAAGCGCTGCTCGACAGCGGCAAGCGCTACGAGTCGGGGCCCGACTGGCTGGCACGCAACGTGCTGCAGGTCGATGACCGCTGGGTGCTTGGCGTCGCAGGCACGCACGGCAAGACGACGACCAGCAGCATGCTCGCGTGGATTCTCGAACACGCGGGCCTCGATCCCGGCTTCCTGATCGGCGGCGTGCCGCTCGATTTCGACGTCAGCGCGCGCCTGGGTGGCGGGCGACATTTCGTGATCGAGGCCGACGAGTACGACACCGCGTTCTTCGACAAGCGCGCGAAGTTCGTGCACTACCGGCCGCGCACCGCGATCCTCAACAACCTCGAGCACGACCACGCCGACATCTATCCGGACGTGGCTTCGATCCAGAAGCAGTTCCACCTGCTGTTGCGCACCGTGCCCGGCAATGGCCGGCTGATCGTCAACGCCGACGAACCGCACCTCGACGAAGTGCTGCGCATGAGGTGCTGGACACCCGTCGAGCGTTTTACCAGTGCCAGCACGACAGGATGTGAATGGCGTATCGCCACGGCGGGCGGGGATGAGAGCTTCGCGAGCTTCGACATCTGGCGCGGTGAGCGCAACATAGGCCGTGTCGACTGGGACCTGCTGGGTCGCCACAACGCGGCCAATGCGATTGCGGCAGTGGCCGCGGCCTGTCACGCGGGTGTCGGCGAAGACGCAGCACTCGAGGCGTTGCGACGATTCGGCGGCGTGAAGCGTCGTCTCGAGGTGCGCGGGGTCGTGCGCGATATCGTCGTGTATGACGACTTTGCCCATCACCCGACCGCCATCGCGACGACCCTCGACGGCGTCCGTCGCCGGGCAGGGCAGGGCCGCGTCATTGCGGTGCTCGAGCCACGCTCGAACACGATGAAACTCGGCACGCACAAGACGGCGCTGGCCACGTCACGCTCGCCAGCGCGGACCGTGTCTACGTCTACCAGTCGCCTGAAGTGAAGTGGGACGTGGCGGACGCCATGCGGCCACTCGGGTCGCTGGCCACGGTGCAGGCTGACCTGCACAAGCTCGTGACGGCCCTGGTGGCGGAAGCGCGCCCGGGCGATCACCTGGTGCTGATGAGCAACGGCTCGTTCGGCGGCCTGCACGAACACCTGCTGCAGGCCCTGCGCGCCGCGGCGCCATAGTCCCGCGGAAGCGGCATAATCGGCTCATGCCCGACCCGGCCACGACGCGACAGGAAATTCCACTGTTCCCGCTGGGCACCGTCCTGTTTCCAGGCGGCCCGCTGCCGCTGCGCATCTTCGAGGCGCGTTACATCGATCTGGTGCGCCGCTGCATGCGCGAAGATTCCGGGTTCGGCGTGGTTCTCCTGACGGACGGACCGGAGGCTGGCGACGGTCCCACGGCCACGAGTGACGTCGGCACGTACGCGCGTATCGTCGACTTTTCGGGCCAGCCGGACGGGTTGCTGGGCATCGAGGCCCGTGGCGAGCGTCGATTCCGGATCCTGTCGCGCAGCCGCGCACGCGACGGGCTCAACATGGCCGCAGTGGAGTGGTTGCCCGACGAAGTGCACAGGGAGGTGCCGGAAGAGTTTTCCGATCTCGGCCCTGCGCTCGATTACGTGCTTGGCCAGGTCGGCGATCCGTACGAATCGCTCGAACGCCGGCTTGACGACGCAGGCTGGATCGCCGGCCGACTTGCAGAAATCCTGCCCCTGCCGCCGGCGCAGAAGCAGCAATGCCTCGAACTCGACGACCCCATCGAGCGCCTGCGTTTCCTGCGGCCCCTGTTCGAAATCACGACCGAGCCGCCGACGGCAGGCACCGAACCCGACGACGACTGAGTTCGCGCAAATTGCGGCGACTGGACGATTAATCGCACTCGCGGCCGCTGCTGCCCTCGCGTGGAATGACGACCTGCCGCGCCCGTGCGGCGCGGCGTCTCACACTGCGAGGAGTCATCGATCATGGACGACATCAAGGCTGCCGAAATCCTGAAATCCCTGGCCGCGGGCATGGACCCCGCCGTGGGGCAACCGCTGACCAGCATCGCGCCGTTGCAATCGCCGGACGTCGTGCGCGCCCTGTTCCTGGCGGCCGATTCGCTGGAGATGCGCCTGCGCCAGTCGCGGCGGCAAGCCACGCTGCCGCGCAACGCCGGCAAACCGTGGTCGTCGGAGGAGGACCAGCGCCTGCTGGCTGGATTCGACGCCGGCACCCGGGTCGACGAACTCGCCGCGACGCACGAACGAACGCGCGCAGGCATCGAGGCGCGGCTGGTGAAGCACGGGAGGCTCGAGGCCGACCAGGCGCCCGCCGCGCGCATCCGCTGAGCCACTACTCGCTGCGGGATACAATCGCCGGATGGTGACGGTCCCGCCTTCCGCTGAAAGTCGCGTGCCGCAGGAGTCGGTGACCGGGCGTCGGCTGCGCGTGATGCACGTCATTCTCTCGCGCGGATTCGCGGGCTCGGAACGTGCAGCGGTGGAAGCATGCGCGGCGCTGTCGCGACGGCACGATGTCGCGCTCGTCGTCCGCAACGATCACCGCGACCGCTCGGGCGTCAGTCTGCTCGACGAACTCGAGCCCGGCATCGAAGTCTTCGAGGTGCCGCCGCGGTGGCGTACCCAGCATCGGCTCGCCGAGGTCATCGAGCGGTGGCGGCCGGACATCATTCACACGCACCTGCGCCGCGGCACGCGCTATGTCGCACGCATAAAGCGCACTGCACGCCACGTCAGCACGCTGCACCTGCATCTCAACGGTCCACATTACCTGCGGACCGACGCGCTGTTCTGCATCTCGGAGTGGCAGCTGGCGACGGTGCCGTCCGCGTACCATGGCAGGACCTATCTGGTGCCGAACTCGCTCGTGTCGCACCCCCGGCTGCCGCCGGAGCGAATCCGCCAGCTGCGTGCGGAACTCGGTGCGGGAGACGACGACTTCCTGATCGGCGGGGTCGGACGCATCGTGCCGCGCAAAGGCTTCGACGTGCTGCTGCAGGCATTCGCGCAGGCGCAGCTGCCACAGGCGAAGCTCGTCATCGTGGGCGATGGCAGCGAGCGTGGATCCCTGCAGCGTCTGGTCGCGGATGGCGTGCGCTTCGAAGGCTTCCGCCGGGACGTGAAGGATCTTTACCAGGCCTTCGACCTGTTCGTGTGCCCGTCGCGGTACGAGCCCTTCGGGCGCGTAATCGCCGAAGCGCTCGACAGCGGCGTCCCGGTCATCGCATGCGCATCGCACGGGCCACGCGACATCGCGCGGCGGTATCCGATCGACCTGGTGCCCGTCGACGACGCAGCAACGATGGCCGCAGCCCTGCGCCGCCATCACGCCGCCGGCCGCAGGCGGATTGAATCTGACCTGGCCGAGTTCAGCCTGGAACGGACGGCCGCACGCATGGAGCAGGCGTACTGGGCCGTGCTGTCGTCCCCGTCAACGGCCTCCGGCAGTGAATCCGGATTCGCCGCGCCGCCGCGAGTGCCCGCCGCAGTTGCGAGCGCTCCTCCCGCTCGCGTGCTGTTCTCGCCGGTCTCGGGCCCAGGCGGCGCCGGCGAACTGATGCGGTCCCTGATCATCGCGCGTGAACTCGCGAAGGAAGATCCCAGCGCGGACATCCGCTTCCCCTGGTGAGCCGCCATGCCGTGTTCCGCGAGTCGGTGAATTTCCCGCTCATCGACTGCGACGCTTCACCGACCAGGAGCACGCGGCAGGTACTGGCGGCGCTCGAGTCATTCCGGCCCGACGTGATGGTCTTCGACAACTCGGGTCGCACGTGACAGCTGCGTGCGGCCAGGTGCGGGGGCCCGGCTCGTCTTCTCCAGTCGCGCGCCGAAACTGCGCTGGAAAGCCTTTCGCATCAAGTGGATGCGCTTGCTCGACGAGCACTGGATCGTGTTCCCCAGGTTCGTGACCGGCGGCCTGTCACGGGTCGAGCGCCTGAAGCTGCGCTTCTTTCCACGGCATGGCGTGCGCCGGTTCGACACGCTGTTTACGCCGGCAGAACCGGCGGACCGCAACGCGTGGCTCGCAGGGCACGGGCTCGAACCCGGAACCTTCGTCGTGTTCGTGCCCGGCGGGCGGGGTGAAGCCACGCGCGTCGCGGAACCGGCGGAACTGTTCATCGCGGCCGCACGCGAATTTTCTGCGGTCACCGGACAGCGCACTGTCGTGCTCACGGGGCGCAAGAGCGTCATGCCGTCCGACGACCCGAACCTGGTCCTGTTGTCGCGGATCGAACCCGATCAGGTGCAGCACCTGCTTGCCGCAGCGCTGCTCGTGGTCAGCAATGGCGGCTCGACGATGATCCACGTGCTGGCGCACGGGCGCCCGCTCGTGGCGATTCCGCTGGCTGGCGATCAGGACCGCCGTATCCGTCGCGCGGTCAGGCTGCAGATCGCCGACACGGCCGGGCGGACGCCGCAGGCCATTGCCGAAGTCGCTGCGCGACTCCTGCACCAGCCCGAGCGGCGCGCTGCGATGTGTCGGCACACCGCCGAACTCGGGATTGCCAATGGGGTGAGCGAGTCCGTGGCCGCCCTGCTCGCGTTGGCGCGTCGCGGAAGGTAGTGCGGCAAGGGCAGGAAGTGCAGGAAGTGATCAGGGTTGGCGCAGGAGGTTGGCGAGATCGGCGACGTACACGCGACGCTTGCCGTCCGGGCAGGCATTAAAGGCGATCCGTGTATGTGACCGGTCCCACGCCGGGTGGGGGTCGACGCGCAAAGCACCGGTCGAGAGTTCCGCCAGGGGCTGGATGCCGATACGGAGCAGCTGTGTCTCGATGCCGCTGTCCAGGTCGATCAGTCGGATCGGTGCCGTGCCGTCACCAAAGGCGAGCGGTTCGTCCACGTAGGCGTCCGTGAGCAGGTGCCGGCCATCCGGATGCAGCGTCGGATGGCCCGAGCCACGAATACCCGGCACCAGGGTTTCGCAGGTCGAGCCATCCAGTGCGAGTCGCGCAAAACGCAAACCGTCGCCCTGCGTGTTCAGGTTCATGAGCACGTGTTCACCGTCGGGCCACCAGTTCGGATGATGACCGCCTTGAGCCCAACGCTCGGCGGACACCGCGACGCGCACCTGGCTGCCGTCGGCATTCATCGTGATCACGTGCTTGGCGCCGTAGCGCCGCTTGCGTTTCCAGGGCAGCAGGCTGCGCGGCAACCAGCGCAACGCCAGCATCAGGCGCGTCCCCTGCGGGTCCCACTTGACGTGAAAGCCGAAGAAGTCGCCGCGCCGCGCGGCGGCCGGGAGCACAGGAACGGCACGGTCGACGATCTGCGCCAGCGACACCAGCAGTCGCGAATTGCCGGTTTGCAGGTCGGTGATCCAGATGCCGTCATCGTCGCTCGCGCCCCGGTTCTCGGGGACGTACTCCTGCGGCACCACGACGCCGTAGCCCTGTTGCGTCACGGCCATTCGACGCAGACAGGGACTTGCGGCCCAGCGCCCGTCGGACGAGACGGGTAGATCGTGCCGCCGAGACGGCGCGACTCGCCCGTCTGCAGGTCGAGCCGCACGCCGTACGGCATCCAGTCGCGGACTCCGAGGTCGTTGAAGAGCAGCGTTCGGTCGTCCGCTCCCCATTGCAGCTGCGCGCCCAGTTGCACGTCCCAGCCGCGCGTCTCGGCGACGGTTCGCGTGTCGCCCGTGGCGAGGTCGATCACCGCGATTTCCGCAACCTCGCCGGGTTGCGGCCGGCGATGTTCGAAGGGCAGGCGCGTGACCGCCATGTAGCGGCCGGAGGGGCTGAACGGCGAACTGTCGTAGTAGCGGTGGATGTAGCCGGTGTTGCCGGGCGTTACGCAGTACACCGGAACCCGCGGCGAGTGATCGGTATAGGCGGGGAACGTGCCGGCAAGCGGGGGCAGCATGGAATCATTGTAGATCGTCATGCCGCCAAAGGATTCGGACGTGCGCCGGGCCGGAACGTCGCTTTCATCCTCGGACAGGCAGCCGCTGACCATGCCGGCGACCGCCAACCCCGCGATGACTTCGCGCCGGGTGGCCGGAACGCAGCCGGGTTCGACTCGGCCATCGAGAATCCTGGCCTGGGTCATCGACTGAAGATCTTGCGAACAGCGGCTCGAGCAACGTGCCGCCCCGCAGTGTCAGGTGATGGCTGTCGAAGTAAAGGGGCATTCCATCGCGGGTGACGTCACAGTGATCGTCGCGGCACAGCAGCGCGTCCGGCCGCAAGATCTCGACTCCGGGCAACGCATCGAGTCCGTCGAGGGTGGCCAGCACGAATGCCTGCCGTGTCGCGTACTCCGCTCGCGTCGGTGCCGCCGGCGGAACGCGGCCGAAGCGCTGCGACCTTGCCAGCACCGACGGCACGTTCCAGCCCACTTCCGGGACGGCAGCGACTATCCAGACGCGTTTGCCCTGCGCGACAAGTGCCTCGACCGATCCGCGCAACGCGCGAGCAAACACACGGTGATTCTCCGCGAGTGAACGCTCAGCAGTGGATGAGTCCGACAGGTGTACCGACTCGCCGGATTCCCGGCCAAAGCGAGTGCCTTCCGCCAGCAGTGCCCAGCGACCGGCCAGCACCACGTCCGTCACGCCAGGCGAGCGGGCAGAAAGATCGAGCACCGACTCGGTGAAGGCGTTGCAATCGTGCTCGGCGTCGTGGCCGGAGACTTCGGCGTCGCGCAGCGGGGCGCAGCCAGGCCGCAATGCGAGCAGTCCTGCAACACCCGCCTGCGCGCCCGCGGCGCCGATCGCGTCGGCCATGGCGCGGGCGTGCGAGTCGCCCCAGACGAGAAACGTGGGCGTTGCAGCCTGCGGACTTCCCGTCCTGCAGAGTTCGCCGCCGCGAACCCGGGCGGGCGTCGTGTCGCCGCATTCCCATTCGCGCGAACGCCGGTCGTTGCCGCCGTCGATGATCCGGCGCACCGCCGGCTCGGACCGTGCTGGCCAGCCGTCCGCGACGATCGCGGCGCCGCTGACGACGACTGCGACGGCCATGACGGACAACGCGACGCCGAACAGCTGGCGCCGTTCGAGCAGGCCGCTCTTGCCGCGGAAAGGGCGCTCGACGTAGCGCCACGAAGCGACCGCGGCGATGACCGACAACGACAGCAGGAGGGCCGTTTCGCCGTGGGTCAGGTCACGTACGGCGTGGTAGCGGCCCAGGGTCAGCAATGGCCAGTGCCAGAGATACAGCGAATACGAGACCAGTCCGGTCAACACGAAGGGCCGCGCGCTGAGCGCATCACCCACCAGGTTGTGTCCGCCGCTGCCGGCCCAGAGGATCGCGCCGGCACCGAGGCACGGCAGCAGCGCAGCAGCGCCGGGGAATGGCGTCGAGGGCGAGAACAGCGTCACGCTGCACGCGATCGCCGCGATGCCGAGCAGCGCGACGAGTGAACGAAGGTGTTTGCGGTGCGACGCAGGAATCGCGCCCAGGGCCAGCAGCGCGCCGGTCCCGAGTTCCCAGGCGCGCGAGGGCGCGAGATAGAACGCAGCATCCGGCGCGACGGCCACGCCGACCACGGAAAGCAGGAACGAGGCCGCGGTCACCAGGGCAGTTGCCGCGACGTAACGCCGGCCGTGCCGCGCCGCGATGAACAGCAGGAACAGCGGAAACAGGATGTAGAACTGTTCCTCGACGGCGAGCGACCAGGTGTGCAGCAGCGGTATTTCCTCCGCCGCGCGCCCGAAGTAACCCGCCTCCTGCCAGAACAGGAAATTCGAGGCGAATAGGCTCGTCGCCAACACGCTCTTGGCGTAGTCCGCGAGATCCGCAGGCAGCAGGAGCCAGGCAGCGAACACCGTGACCACGAGCAGCATCGCGAACAGCGCCGGCAACAGCCGGCGCACGCGCCGCTCGTAGAAGTTGACGAGCGAGAACCTGCCCGTATCGATTTCGTGCCGGATCAGGCCTGTGATCAGGAAGCCCGAGATGACGAAGAACACGTCGACGCCGACGAAGCCGCCTGAAAAAGCGCTGGCGCCCGCGTGAAACAGCACGACCGGAACGATCGCGACCGCCCTGAGCCCGTCGATGTCGGCACGGTAGTGGTGCATTCGGCGATGGCAGGCCCGACCCTTGCGTCACCCGACCCGTGTCCGGGCCGGCAACGGCAGGTCAGAGTCCCTTGAATACCCGGGAAGCGGCTGCGATCGTCGCGTCGATGTCGGCTTCGGTGTGCGCAACCGAAACGAACCCCGCCTCGAATGCCGACGGCGCCAGGTACACGCCCTCGTGCAACATGCCGTGGAAGAATTTCTTGAAGCGCTCGACGTCGCAGGCCGTGGCTTCGGCATAACTGTTCACGTGCGGGGCGGCCGTGAAGAACAGGCCGAACATGCCGCAGACATGGTTGGTCGCGAGCGGCACGCCGGCCTGCCGTGCGGCCGCGCTGATACCGTGCACGAGGCGGTCGGTCAGCCCGGCCAGGTGCGCGTGGAACCCAGGTGCAGCGATGCCGTTCAGCGTCGCGAGACCGGCCGCCATTGCCACCGGGTTTCCAGACAGGGTGCCCGCCTGGTAGACCGGGCCGAGCGGCGCGATGTGCGACATGATGTCACGGCGCCCGCCGAACACGCCGACGGGCATGCCGCCGCCCACGATCTTGCCGAGCGTGGTGAGGTCCGGCTTGATCCCATACAGCGCCTGCGCACCGCCTTTCGCGACGCGGAAGCCCGTCATCACTTCGTCGAAGATCAGCACAGCCTGATGCTTCGTGCATTCCTCGCGCAAGGCTTCGAGGAAACCGGGCACGGGCGGGATGCAGTTCATGTTGCCGGCGACCGGTTCGACGATGACGCACGCGATGTCCGCGCCGATCTCGCGGAACAGCTGTCGCACCTGCGCAATGTCGTTGTAAGAAAGCGTGACCGTATGTGCCGCGAGTTCCGGTGGGACGCCCGGTGACGTCGGCACGCCGAGCGTCAGCATGCCGGAGCCGGCCTTGACCAGCAGCGAGTCCGAGTGGCCGTGATAGCAGCCTTCGAACTTCACGATCTTCTGCCGGCCCGTGAAGCCGCGCGCGAGACGGATCGCGCTCATCGTGGCTTCGGTGCCGGAACTGCACATGCGCACGAGTTCGATCGACGGCACCAGCTCGATGATCTTGCGCGCGACGACGGTCTCGATCTCCGTGGGCGCGCCGAACGAAAGTCCATTGACTGCCGTTTCCTGCACGGCGCGGATCACGTCCGGGTGCGCGTGGCCGAGGATCATCGGACCCCAGGAGCCGACGTAGTCGATGAACTCGCGGCCATCGGCCGACCAGACCCGCGAGCCTTTGGCCCGTGCGAAGAAGATGGGTTCGCCGCCCACGCTGCGGAAGGCACGCACGGGTGAATTCACGCCGCCGGGGATGTACTTGCAGGCTTCTTGGAACAGGCTCACGTCGATGGACTCCCGCGGTGTTGGTGGCCGTCCCGTGTCAGGGCGGGGCGGCGAGTGCGGCGTATCTTAGCAGCGCACTCGCGTCGCTCGGCTGCGGGCCTTAAACTGCAGCCGAAAACACGGACACGACGGCCGCGCAGATGCGCGCCGCACGAGCCCGCAGGGAGACTCGCCTGATCGAACCCACGTGGCATTGGTACCTGCTGGTCGCCGTCGGCAGCGGCCTCGGTGGAGCCGGCCGGCTGTTCGTATCGACGCTCGCAGGACGCGTCGCGGGTTACACCTTCCCGTGGGGCACGCTCTTCGTCAACGTGCTCGGCTGCCTGGCCGTCGGTGCGCTGGGTGCGCTGTTCGCGCCCTCCAGTCCGCTCCATCTCCGGCACGACCTGCGCATGCTCATGATCGTGGGGGTGCTGGGCGGCTTTACGACGTTCTCGGCGTTTTCGCTGGAAACCCTGCAGCTCGTGCAACGCGGTGCGATCGGAGCGGCAGGTGCGTACGTCGTTGCATCGCTGGTGCTGTGCCTGCTCGCTGCGGCATTGTCGTACGCGCTGGTGACGTCGATGCTGCGCTGAAGTCCGGCTACCTACGACAGCCTGCGCGGCCTGAACTGCATGCAGGTCGCCGGCGTGCACATGAATCGCACGTCGCCTGCGCGGAAGATATCGAGTGCCTGGTGCGCGTGGCCCCAGCACACGCCGCGAACGCGCGGATGCCTTGCGACCACCGCGGACAACAGCGGTCCATCGAGCAGGCCCACTGCGTCGAGCGACGGCGAATCCATGGGCACGGGCGGGTGGTGCAGCACGACCAGCGCATGCGGGTCGGCGTGATCCGCGAGTGCGCCATCGATTTCCTGCAATTGCGCGGACCCGAGCCGGCCCTCGCCGTCTGCGGACGCGGCAAACCAGGACTCGAGCAGCAGCAGCTGCCAGCCATTGCGCGAGCGCCACTGGCCACCCACCTGAAATGGCGCGTGACCCAATTGGCGGCGCATCTCGTCGGGGATGTCGTGGTTCCCCGGAATGACGAGGACCGGTGCCCCAAGGTCGCCGAACAGCAGGTCGATGGCGCCGTACGCCTCGGGCTCGTCGTGAACGACATCGCCCGTCAGCAGCACGGCGTCGACAGGAAAGAAATGACGCTGCGCATGTGCGAGACAGGCTTGCAGCCGTGGCAGGGTCCGCGCGCCGCGGATCGAGCCGGCCGGATCGCGCAGCAGGTGCGTGTCGGTGAACTGTACCAGCCGGGCGCTCGTGGCGGGCAGAGCGGAGCCGGGTGGTCGGGCTGGAGCGGGAATCGTCGTCATCGACATATAGGACAGGCATCATCGCAAATCTATCCGCGGTGCAGGAGGCCCCATGTCGAACCGTTCGATCACGCTCACGGACTCGCTTTACGATTACATGAACGACGTCTCACTGCGCGAGCCGGCGCTGCTGCTCGCCCTGCGCGAGGAGACGTCGGAGCTGACGCAGCGGTCCATGCAGATTTCGCCGGAGCAGGGTCAGTTCATGGCCCTGCTAGCGCGCCTGATAGGCGCCCGACGCTGCCTCGAGGTCGGGGTGTTCACCGGCTATTCGTCGCTCGCAACCGCGCTCGCGCTGCCCGAGGACGGTCGCATCGTTGCGTGCGACGTCAGCGAGGAATGGACCTCGGTGGCGCGCCGTTACTGGAAGCGTGCGGGCGTCGAGCACAAGATTGAACTGCGCCTCGCTCCTGCGACGCAGACGCTCGATGCGCTGCTGGCGCAAGGCCAGGCCGGCACGTTCGATTTCGCGTTCATCGACGCCGACAAGACGAGCTACCTGGCGTACTACGAGCGAACCCTTGCGTTGCTGCGGCAGGGCGGACTGGTGCTGGTCGACAACACGCTCTGGAGCGGTCGCGTTGCGGATCCGGAGGTCGCCGATGCCGACACCGTGGCACTGCGGCATTTCAACGAAGTGCTGCACCGGGACGAGCGCGTCGATCTTTCGCTGCTGCCGCTGGGGATGGGCTGACGCTGGCGCGGAAAAGGGGATAGGGGTTGGGGGGGTTAGGGGTTAGGGGTTAGTCGGAGTGATGGCGCAACCTAATGCCGAGGCTCCGAATCCTTAACACGAACACGAGGAGAAGCAGGTGATGTCGATTGACCCCAGGGACATTACCAGGCTCGCGGAGGAGTACACGGCCGCGTGGAACTCAGGCTCCCCGCAGAATGTGGCCGCCTGTTTCGCAGAGGACGGCGAGATCGTGATTAATCGCGGCACGCCGTGGCGAGGACGTTCGGGCATCGCCGAGATGGCGGCCGGGTTTTTCGCCGATGTTCCGGACATGAAGCTCACCTGCGACGGAGTCCGCTGCGCCGGGTCTCATGTCGTCTACCTGTGGACCTTCACGGGGCATGCAGCCGAAACCGCGAATGCCCTTACCGTGCATGGCTGGGAGGAGTGGGACGTTGGCGACGACCTGAAGGTGAAAGCGTCCCGCGGCTGGTACGACTCGGAGGACTACGCGCGGCAGGTCGCTGGCGGAACTGACTGACTGACAGCCGGCTCGGGGTCGACATTCCCCTGTCAGGGGCCACGAAAAACGGCCGCCCCGTGGCGACCGTCTTGTTCCGACTAACCCCTGTCCTCCAACCCATCCCCTTGTCGGCCAGGGACTGGTGCAGCCGGCTAGTACCTGTACTGATCCGTCTTGAACGGACCCTGCGGCGACACGCCGATGTACGCAGCCTGCTCGGGCGTCAGCGTCGTCAGGTGCACGCCGATGCGCTCGAGGTGCAACTGCGCGACCTTCTCGTCGAGGTGCTTCGGCAGCACGTAGACGTCCTTGCCGTACTTCGCGCCGTGCTTGAACAGCTCGATCTGCGCGAGCACCTGGTTCGTGAACGAGTTCGACATCACGAACGACGGGTGACCCGTGCCGCAGCCCAGGTTCACGAGGCGGCCTTCCGCCAGGATGATCAGGCGCTTGCCGTCGGGGAAGACCACGTGATCGACCTGCGGCTTGATGCTTTCCCAGGGGTACTGCTTCAGCGCGGCGATCTCGATCTCGCTGTCGAAGTGGCCGATGTTGCAGACGATGGCCTGGTTCTTCATCCGCTGCATGTGCCCGTGGTTGATCACGTTCACGTTGCCGGTGGCGGTGACGAAGATGTCGGCCTTGTCGCAGGCTTCGTCCATCGTCACGACGCGGTAGCCTTCCATCGCCGCCTGCAGCGCGCAGATCGGGTCGATCTCGGTGATCCACACCTGGGCCGACAGGGCGCGCAGCGATTCCGCAGAGCCCTTGCCGACGTCGCCGTAGCCCGCGACGACCGCGACCTTGCCCGCAATCATCACGTCCGTAGCGCGCTTGATCGCGTCGACCAGCGACTCACGGCAGCCGTAGAGGTTGTCGAACTTCGACTTGGTGACCGAGTCGTTGACGTTGATTGCCGGGAACGGCAGTTCGCCCTTCCTGGCGAAACCGTAAAGGCGCTTGACGCCCGTCGTCGTTTCTTCGGTCACGCCCTGGATCTGCGCGAGGCGCTTCGAATACCAGCCCGGGCTGGACTCGAGGCGCTTGCGGATCGAGTTGTACAGCGAGACTTCTTCTTCGTTCGTCGGCTTCGAGATCAGCGACAGGTCCTTCTCGGCTTTCGTGCCGAGCAGCAGCAGCAGCGTCGCGTCGCCGCCGTCGTCGAGGATCATGTTGGCGGCTTGGCCATTCGGCCATTCGAAGATGCGGTGGGTGTATTCCCAGTAGTCGTCCAGCGTCTCGCCCTTGTAGGCGAAGACCGGCGTGCCCGTCGACGCGACGTACGCAGCGGCGTGGTCCTGGGTCGAGTAGATGTTGCACGAGGCCCAGCGCACGTCGGCGCCGAGCGCCTTCAGCGTGTCGATCAGCATCGCGGTCTGGATGGTCATGTGCAGCGAGCCGGCAATGCGCGCGCCCTTGAGCGGTTGCTCCCTGGCGAACTCCTTGCGGATGGCCATCAGGCCCGGCATCTCGCTTTCGGCGATGACCATTTCCTTGCGGCCCCAGTCGGCTAGTGCAAGGTCGGCCACGACGTAGTCCTGGCCCGGTTTCGGGGAAATCACGGCAGCATTCATCGGACGATCCTCTCTCGTTGGACCGTGGCGATCCGGACGGGCGGCGAGGAGGGATTCGCTATTGCTCGCTCGCCTGAACGACACCACGTGGTTCAGCGAGCGCGGTTGGGTAACCCAATGCCTGAGCCTGGCGGACGAAAGGGTCCGTTGCAGCGCTCCTCAGGCGGGGCGGCAATGATACACAGCTGTCCCAGTAGCAAAAGGGAGGGTAGGGGATGGGGTGTCGGAGGTGGTGCTGAAGCCTGAGATGGGCTCGTACCGCCGAGGGCGTGAAGTGTCGGTTGCTTCCGACTACCCAACCCTATCCCTATCCCCTCAGCGTGCCTCGTCAGAGGCCCGCGTCCTTGCGGAGCGCTTCCGCCTTGTCCGTCTTTTCCCAGGTGAAGGCGGTAAACGCCTCGCTCTTCTCGACGCGCTTGCCCGCGATGTTTTCCTTCCACGTGTACGTCATGTGCACCGGGTCACGGCCAAAATGGCCGTACGAAGCGGTCGCCCGGTACATCGGGTGGACGAGATCGAGCATCTTGATGATGCCGTACGGGCGCAGGTCGAAGTGCGCGCGCACCAGCTGCTCCAGACGGTCCTGGCTCACCTTCCCGGTCCCGAACGTGTCGACCGTGATCGAGGTCGGTGCGGCCACGCCGATCGCATAGGACACCTGGATTTCGCAGCGGTCGGCCAGGCCGGCAGCCACGAGGTTCTTGGCAACGTAACGTGCCGCGTAGGCGGCAGAACGGTCCACCTTGGACGGATCCTTGCCGGAGAACGCGCCGCCGCCGTGGCGGGCCATGCCGCCGTAGCTGTCGACGATGATCTTGCGGCCGGTGAGGCCGCAGTCGCCGACCGGGCCGCCGATGACGAAGTTGCCCGTCGGGTTGATGTGGAACTTGGTGTCCTTGCCCAGCCACTCCTTCGGCAGCACGTGCTTGATCACGAGCTCCATCACGGCTTCGCGCAGGTCATCGAGCTTCACGTCGGGGTCGTGCTGGGTGGAGAGCACCACGGCGTCGAGACAGGTGACCTTGCCGTCTTCATAGCGGCAGGTGACCTGGGACTTCGCGTCCGGGCGCAGCCACGGCAGCAGGTTGTTCTTGCGGACTTCGGCCTGGCGTTCGACGAGCTTGTGCGCATAGCAGATCGGCGCCGGCATCAGGCTCGGCGTTTCGTTGCTGGCATAGCCGAACATGAGGCCCTGGTCGCCGGCGCCCTGTTCTTCGGGGTTGCTGCGGTCGACGCCCATCGCGATGTCGGGCGACTGCTTGCCGATGATGTTCAGCACGCCGCAGGTGCGGCCGTCGAAGCCGACGTGCGACGAGGTGTAGCCGATGTCGGTGATGACGCCGCGGACGAGGTCTTCGAGGTCCACCCAGGCTTCCGTCGTGACCTCACCGGCCACGATCGCAACGCCGGTCTTGACCAGCGTTTCGCAGGCCACGCGCGAGCGCTTGTCCTGCGAAATCATGGCATCGAGCACCGCGTCCGAAATCTGGTCGGCGACCTTGTCCGGGTGGCCTTCGGAGACGGATTCGGACGTGAACAGGTAGCCGGTCGACATGAGTGAACTTCCCAGGGCAAACAGCCGCGAATTATAGAGCGAGTCGGCTGATCCTTGACGCCCTTTCCATCGGGCGTGATGTCAAGCCCGGTCTTACGCAGTCCCGGAGACCCCTCATCTCGGCAGATTTCGTGTGACCCGGCCCCCGCCCCGACGTTAAAATGACGGGATTTCCACGAGGGTTCACGATGCCCACACGCCGGCAGCTCGCCAACGCCATCCGTGCGTTGAGCATGGATGCGGTCCAGAAGGCCAATTCCGGTCATCCCGGCATGCCCATGGGCATGGCCGACATCGCGCAGGTCCTGTGGACGGACCACCTCAAGCACAACCCGGGCAACCCCGAATGGGCCGACCGCGACCGCTTCGTGCTGTCGAACGGGCACGGCTCGATGCTGCTGTATTCGGTCCTGCACCTGACGGGCTACCCGCTCGCAATCGACGACCTCGCGAACTTCCGGCAGTTCGGCTCGCACACGGCAGGCCACCCGGAGGTCGATCGCCACCTCGGCATCGAGACGACGACCGGCCCGCTCGGCCAGGGCCTCGCCAATGCCGTCGGCATGGCGCTCGCCGAAAAACTGCTGGCATCCGCTTTCAACCGGCCGGGGCACGAGATCGTCGACCATCACACCTACGTGTTCCTCGGCGATGGCTGCCTGATGGAAGGCGTGTCGCACGAAGTCTGTTCGCTGGCCGGCACGCTCAAGCTCGGCAAGCTCGTCTGTTTCTACGACGACAACGGCATCTCCATCGACGGCGAGGTGCACGGCTGGTTCACCGACGACACGCCGAAGCGGTTTGAAGCGTACGGCTGGCATGTCATGCCCAAGGTCGACGGCCACGATGCCGCCGCGATCGAAGCCGCGATCCAGGCGGCGAAGGCGGACCCGCGTCCGTCGCTGATCTGCTGCAAGACCATCATCGGCTGGGGTTCGCCCAACAAGCAGGGCACCGAAGCCACGCACGGCGCGCCGCTCGGCGATGCCGAGATTGCCGCAACGCGCGCGGAGCTTGGCTGGACAGCGGCGCCATTTGTCGTGCCGGACGACATCCGTGCGGGCTGGGACGCCAGGGCGAAGGGCGCCGCAGTCGACAAGGCCTGGCAGCAGCGGATTGCGGCCTATCGCGCGGTCCATCCGGAGCTCGCGGCCGAATTCGAGCGTCGTCAGCGCGGTGACACACCAGCCGACTGGCGCGGGAAGTTGCAGGAGTTCATTGCTGCCCAGATCGAGAAGCCGGCGGCAATCGCCACGCGCTCCTCGTCGCAGCAGGTGCTGAACGTCCTCGGTGCCGCGATTCCAGAGATGCTCGGCGGCTCGGCCGACCTCACGGGTTCCAACAACACCAACCACAAGCTGTCGAAAGCGGTTGGCGATCCGGCCGACGGTGGCAACTACATTCACTACGGCGTGCGCGAATTCGGCATGTGCGCGATCATGAACGGCATAGCGCTGCATGGCGGCTTCGTTCCGTACGGCGGCACGTTCCTCGTGTTCTCCGATTACGCGCGTAACGCCGTGCGCATGGCCGCGCTGATGAAACAGCGCGTCGTGCTCGTGTTCACGCACGACTCGATCGGCCTCGGCGAGGACGGCCCGACGCACCAGCCGGTCGAGCACGTCGCCAGCCTGCGCCTGATCCCGAACATGCGGGTCTGGCGTCCGTGCGATACCGTCGAGACGGCCGTCGCCTGGGGGTGATTCGATCGACCACTGACGGGTCCGACGAGCTTGATTCTCACGCGCCAGGCACTGCCGCCGATGCCGCGCACGCCGGCGCAGATTGCCGCGATCGCACGCGGTGGCTACGTGCTGAGCGACAGCGAAGGCGCGCCGGAGCTCGTGCTGATCGCAACGGGTTCCGAGGTCGCCGTTGCCGTCGAGGCGGCCAAGCTGCTCACGGCGCAGGGTCGTCGCGTACGCGTCGTCTCGATGCCGTGCACCAGCGTGTTCGAAGCGCAGGACGCGGCGTACCGCGCCAGCGTGCTGCCGGCCGGCGCGAAGCGCGTCGCGATCGAGGCGGGCTCGAAGGAGAGCTGGTGGCGCTTCGTCGGTCTCGACGGCGCCGTCGTCGGCATGGATACGTTCGGCGCGTCGGCGCCGGCCAAGAAACTTTTCGAGCATTTCGGCTTCACTGCGGCCAACGTGGCCCAGGTCGCGGCCGGCCTGCTCTGATTCACAACGGTTCAAGCACTCAAGTCCTGACGGGAGACTCAGACAATGGCTATCAAGGTCGGCATCAATGGCTTCGGTCGCATCGGCCGCATGGTGTTCCGCGCGGCGGTGAAGGATTTCGCCGACATCGAGGTCGTGGGCATCAACGACCTGCTCGAGCCGGACTACCTGGCGTACATGCTCAAGTACGACTCGGTGCACGGCCGCTTCAAGGGCGACATCGCCGTCGAAGGCAGCACACTCGTCGTCAACGGCCGCAAGATCCGTCTCACCGCAGTGAGGGACCCGGCCGAACTGAAGTGGGGTGATGTCGGCGCCGACATCGTCATCGAATCGACCGGCCTGTTTCTCGACGCCGTCACCGCGCAGAAGCATCTGGCCGCAGGCGCGAAGAAGGTGATCATGTCGGCCCCGTCCAAGGACGAGACGCCGATGTTCGTCTTCGGCGTCAATCACACCACGTATGCCGGCGAAACGATCATCTCGAACGCCTCGTGCACCACGAATTGCCTCGCGCCCGTCGCGAAGGTGCTGCACGACAACTGGGGCATCAAGCGCGGCCTGATGACCACCGTGCACGCCGCCACGGCGACGCAGAAGACGGTCGACGGCCCCTCGAACAAGGACTGGCGCGGCGGCCGCGGCATCCTGGAGAACATCATTCCGTCGTCCACCGGCGCGGCGAAAGCCGTAGGCCGGGTCATCCCGGAACTCAACAAGAAGCTCACGGGCATGGCGTTCCGCGTGCCGACGTCGGACGTTTCGGTCGTCGACCTGACGGTCGAGCTCAGCAAGCCCGCCAAGTACGCCGAGATCTGCGCCGCGATGAAGGCGGCATCGCAGGGCGCGATGAAGGGCGTGCTCGGCTATACCGACGAGAAGGTCGTCGCGACGGATTTTCGCGGTGAATCCTGCACGTCGGTGTTCGACTCCGGGGCCGGCCTCGCGCTCGACGACACCTTCGTCAAGGTCGTGTCCTGGTACGACAACGAGTGGGGCTACTCGAGCAAGGTGCTCGAAATGGCGCGCGTCATTTCGAAGTGAGCACCGCTGAAACGGCATTGACCGCCATTGCAAGGGAGAAAGCCATGTTCCGCGTGCTCAGGATGAGTGATGTGGACCTGAAGGGTAAGCGGGTGCTGATCCGCGAAGACCTGAATGTCCCGGTGAAGGACGGCGTGGTCACCAGCGATGCGCGCATCCGCGCGTCGCTGCCGACGATCGAGGCGGCACGCAAGGCTGGCGCCCGCGTGCTGCTGATGTCGCACCTCGGCCGTCCGCAAGAGGGCGTCCCTGCCGAGGAGTTCTCGCTGGCCCCCGTGGCCGCGCGGCTTTCCGAGATGCTGGGCCGCAAGGTCCGCTTCGAACGCGAATGGCTCGACGGCGTGACGTGCGAGCCGGGCGAAGTCATCCTGCTCGAGAACGTGCGGTTCAACAAAGGCGAGAAGAAGAACAAGGACGAACTGGCGCAGAAGATGGCGGCGCTGTGCGACGTGTACGTCATGGATGCCTTCGCGACGGCCCACCGCGCCGAAGCGAGCACTCACGGCGTCGGCAGGTTTGCGCCTGTCGCGTGCGCCGGCCCGCTGCTGACCAACGAGCTGGAGGCGCTCGAAAAGGCGCTCGGCAATCCGAAGCGGCCGCTCGTCGCAATCGTGGGCGGCTCGAAGGTGTCGACCAAGCTCACGGTGCTCGAATCGCTGCTCGGCAAGGTCGACAAGCTGATCGTCGGCGGCGGCATCGCCAACACGTTCCTGGCGGCCGCGGGGCATCCCGTCGGCAAGTCGCTCTATGAAGTCGACATGGTCGAGACGGCGCGCACCTTGCTCGAGCGCTCGAAGCAGTCGGGCGTCGAGATTCCGTTGCCGTCCGATGTCGTCGTCGCCAAGGAGTTTTCGGCGTCTGCCGAAGCCGACGTCAAGCTGGTCGCGCAGGTCGCGGCCGACGACATGATTCTCGACATCGGCCCCGATACCGCCGAGCGTTTTGCCTCGGCGCTCAAGGGCGCGAGCACGATCGTCTGGAACGGTCCGGTCGGTGTCTTCGAGTTCGACCAGTTCGGCGAAGGCACGCGTGTCCTGGCCCAGGCCGTGGCGCGCAGTCCCGCGTTTTCGGTGGCGGGTGGCGGTGACACGATCGCAGCGATCGAGAAGTACGGCGTCCAGGAGGACATTTCCTACATTTCGACCGCTGGCGGGGCCTTCCTCGAGTTCCTCGAGGGCAAGACGCTTCCGGCGGTGGAAATGCTCGAACAGCGTGCCGCAGGATGACGCGCACCCCCAGCCAGGCGGCGCGCAGCGAGCTGCTGACGCGCAGGACCAAGATCGTCGCGACGCTCGGACCGGCGACCGACGCGCCGGGCGTGCTCGAGGAAGTCATTCGTGCGGGCGCCGACGTGTTGCGCGTCAACTTCTCGCACGGTGGACCGGCCGATCACCGGCGCCGAGTCGAGCGGGCACGGCAGGCGGCGGAAAGCGTCGGCAAGCACGTCGCGCTGCTCGGCGACCTGCAGGGACCCAAGATACGCATCGAACGGTTTGCCGGCGGGCAGACGGTGCTCACGGAAGGCGCGTCGTTCACGCTCGATCCGGCACTCGATACCCATGACGGCACGGATCGCAGCGTCGGCATGACGTATACGCAGCTTGCCCGGGACGTTGCGCCCGGTGACGAGCTGATCCTCGGTGACGGCCAGATCGAGCTCGTCGTCACCGCGATCCAGGGCGACAAGGTGGAATGCCGCGTGCTCGTCGGCGGCGAACTCGGCGACCAGAAGGGCATCAACCGCCGTGGCGGCGGTCTTTCGGCCAAGGCGCTCACCGACAAGGACCGCGAAGACGTCAAGCTCGCTGCCAGTCTCGACATCGACTACCTCGCCGTTTCATTCGTGCGCCAGGCAGCCGACATCGATGAAGCCCGCAGCCTGCTGTCCGCCGCGGGCAGCGATGCGCGAATCATCGCCAAGATCGAGCGCAGCGAAGCGATTCCCCGTCTCGACGAGATCGTGCAGGCCAGTGACGCGGTGATGGTCGCGCGTGGCGACCTCGGCATCGAGGTCGGCTATGCCGAGCTCACGGGCCTGCAGAAGCACATCCTGCAGGTCGCGCGCAAACACGACCGCGTGACCATCACGGCCACGCAGATGATGGAGTCGATGATCCAGAATCCGGTGCCGACGCGTGCCGAAGTCTCGGACGTGGCGAACGCCGTGCTCGACGGCAGCGACGCGGTGATGCTGTCGGGTGAATCGGCTGTCGGCAAGTACCCGGTGCGCGCCGTCGAGGCGATGTCCGAGGTGATCGTCGGCGCCGAGAAGTACCAGATCGCCCGCAACAGCCGTGGCGAGCGCTTCGAAGGCCGGGTCAGCGAGTTCGCGCAGGCCATCGCGCATGCGGTGATGTACACGGCCAACCACATGGCCGTCGAAGCCATCGTCGCATTGACCGAATCCGGCGCCACGCCGCTCTGGATGTCGCGTATCCGTTCGGACATCCCGATTTTCGCCTTCACGCGCAGCGAGCGGACGCGCCGCCGTGTCGCGCTGTACCGCGGCGTGTATCCGATTCCGTTCGACATCACGCACACCGATCCCGCTGAGCTGTACAAGGCGATCTCGCGCGAGCTGATCGAACGCAAGTTCCTGCGCTCCGGCGACGAGATCGTCCTGACGCTGGGCGAGCTCTCCGGTGTGTCGGGCGGCACCAACACGATGAAGCTGCTGGAAGTCAAAGTGTAACGACCCGATCGGCGTCAGCGGCGTGGTTCCCCGGGGACACGCGCATGCAGGCGCTGCCTCCAGATCGCTGTGCCAGGACCTGGTCGAAAATCTGCTCAAAGGCCACTGTTCGGTCCGACCTGAACCAACGCTTTGCCGCAGCGCAATAATTCCGGTCGCTTGCGCTAAGATACCCGCAGGGCCGCACCCCTGCGGCCGGCACGAGGGCCGCCTGTGACCAGCAAGTTCGAAGGGACGGAGCGCTACGTCGCGACCGAGGACCTGATGATGGCCGTCAACGCGGCGGTCACCCTGGCGCGACCGCTGCTCGTAAAGGGCGAGCCCGGCACCGGCAAGACCCAGCTCGCGGAAGAGATTGCGCGTTCACTCGACAAGCCGCTGTACCGCTGGCACGTCAAGTCGACGACCAAGGCCCAGCACGGGTTGTACGAGTACGACGCCGTCTCGCGCCTGCGTGACTCGCAGCTCGGCGACGCCAAGGTCCACGACATCGGCAACTACATCATCCCGGGACGGCTGTGGGAGGCGTTCCGCAGCGCGCGCCAGGCCGTGCTGCTGATCGACGAGATCGACAAGGCGGACATCGAGTTTCCGAACGACCTGCTGCTGGAACTCGACCGCATGGAGTTCTACGTCCACGAGACGCGCGAGATGATCCAGGCCACGCATCGGCCGATCGTGATCATAACCAGCAACAACGAGAAGGAGCTGCCGGACGCGTTCCTGCGCCGCTGCTTCTTCCACTTCATCCGCTTCCCCGACGCCGAGACGATGACCCGCATCATCGGCGTGCACTTTCCGGAACTGAAGCGGGAGCTCCTGGCCGAGGCGCTCAACGCGTTCTACAAGCTGCGCGACGTGCCAGGCCTCAAGAAGAAGCCGTCGACATCGGAACTGCTCGACTGGCTGAAGCTGCTGCTGGCGGATGACATCCCGCCGGAAGCGCTGCGCACCGACGATCCCCGCAAGAGCCTGCCGCCGCTGCATGGCGCATTGCTCAAGAACGAGCAGGACGTGCACCTGTTCGAGCGCCTGATCTTCCTGCAGCGAAGGCAGTCGCGGCAGTAAGCGGAAAATGGGGACGCTCACCTATTTCCCACCTATTTCCGGACACGGAGATCCGGGGCTCGAGCAGGTCCAATGGAAATAGGTGAGGGAAATAGGTGAGCGTCCCCATTTTCCATTTTTCCCCATGTTGACGCCGTTCTTCTACACGCTGCGTGAAGCGGGCGTGCCTGCCTCGGTCACCGAGTACCTCACGCTGCTCGAGGCGCTGCAGCGCGGCGTCGCCCGCTTCAGCGTCAACGACTTCTATTTCCTCGCGCGCGCCACCCTGGTCAAGGACGAGAAGCACTTCGACCGCTTCGACAAGGCCTTCACGCAGTACTTCAAGGGCATCGAGCAGTCGTTCGAGCACCTGCAGAAGGCGCTGCCCGAGGACTGGCTCAAGCTGCTGGCGCAGCGGCACTTCACGCCCGAGGAGATGGCGCAGATCGAGGCGCTCGGCGGCTGGGACAAGCTGCTCGAGACGTTGAAGCAGCGCCTCGAGGAGCAGAAGGGCCGGCACGAAGGCGGCAATAAGTGGATTGGCACCGGCGGCACGTCGCCGTTCGGTCACGGCGGTTACAACCCGGAAGGCATTCGCATCGGCGGACCGGGCGGCAAGGGCAAGGCCGTCAAAGTCTGGGAACGCCGCGACTACCGCAACCTCGACGACAACGTCGAACTGGGTACGCGCAACATCAAGGTGGCGTTGCGCAAGTTGCGCCGCTTCGCGCGCGAAGGAGCGGCAGACCAGTTCGATATCGACGGCACGATCTCGGCGACGGCCCGCAATGCCGGGCTGCTCGACCTGAAGTTCCAGCCCGAGCGCCACAATGCGCTCAAGCTGCTGCTGTTTTTCGATGTCGGCGGCTCGATGGAAAGCCACGTCCGCGTCTGCGAGGAGCTGTTCTCGGCTTGCCGCGGCGAGTTCAAGCACCTCGAATACTTCTACTTCCACAACTGCATCTATGAATCGGTGTGGAAGGACAGCCGGCGCCGGCACGGCGAGCGCACGACTCTGTTCGACCTCCTGCGCAAGTACCAGCCCGACTACCGCGTCATCTTCATCGGCGACGCGAGCATGAGCCCGTACGAGATCATGCAGCCGGGCGGCAGCATCGAGCACTGGAACGAGGAGGCGGGCGCGGTCTGGTTGCAGCGCCTGACGCAGCGGTTCCAGCGCTTTGCGTGGCTCAACCCAGAGCCGCAGGACCGCTGGGACTACGTGCAGTCGATCGGGATTGCGCGGCAGCTGCTGGCGGAACGCATGTATCCGCTCACGCTGCACGGGCTCGACGACGCCATCCGCGCGCTCAAGGCGTAAGCGTTCGCGGTCACCTGGCTGCGACGCTGCGGCACATCGTTCGCGACGTGACGGCATGTCCCGTCCGAAATAGTTGGCGGCAGCATGCGAGCGATGGGTCCGGGGCCTTTGCCCGAGCTTGGAAAGGCAGACACGCGCTCGGGCAAAGGCCCCCGAACCAATCGCTCGCGACACCGCGGACGTATCGTCGAGAGCTCCGATCTTGCTGATTCAGGCTACGAGCGCCGCATCACAGGCGACCGGTCCGGGCCCGTCCCCCGAGCGCGTGTCTGCCTTTCCAAGCTCGGGGGACGGGCCCGGACCGGTCGCCTGCAGCGAGCGCAGCTGGCCAGTTCGTCCGGCCAGGACCTGGCGAGTGTCGCGGCACCATCGCCAGACTGCGCGGCGCAAGAATCTCAGCGCCCGCCCTTGCTGCCCGCAGCGGCAGCGGCCTTCAGCGCCTTGATGTCCGCGAGCACGAGCTGCGAATGGCCTTCAGGATCGACCGACTCGTAGTGCTTCGCGACACGGCCCTGCGGATCGATGATGAAGGTGTCGCGACGCGCCATCTCCATCACGCCCATGTAGGTCTTCAGGACGCCATAGTTCCTGGTCACGGCCTTGTCGGAGTCAGCGAGGATCGTGAACGGCAGGCTGTGCTTTTCGGCGAACTCCTTGTGGGACGCCACTTCGTCGACGCTGATGCCCACGATGACTGCGCCTTCCTTGTTGAAGGCGAAGATGTTGTCGCGGAAGCCACAGGCCTGGGTGGTGCACCCCGGCGTGTCGTCCTTCGGGTAGAAGTACAGGGCGACCCACTTGCCCTTGTAGTCCGCCAGCGAGTGCCACTTGCCCGCCTGGTCCTGCAGCTTGAAGGCGGGGGCGGGCTTGCCCACTGCAGGCGCCACGCCGTCTGCCAGGGCCGGACGGCTGCCTGCCACAAGGGACCCGAATGTCAGGGCGAGTGCCGGCAGCAGGGCGGCCAGCGCATGAATTCCACGTCGAGGCAGTGCGCGGTACATCGGATTCTCCGGTCAGGGCCTAAAAGAGCGCGGGTGCGCGCCGACACATACTAGACTTCCGCGGCAAGAGATTCAGCGAGGTGACCTTGTCGAGCCCCCCACTGCCGACCGAAGCCGCCCAGGACGGGTCGGGCGACGCGACCAACTACATCTTCTTCAACGACCACGACGCCCTGGTTCTATCGGGAGGCGGGGCACGGGGCGCATACCAGGTCGGCGTGTTGAAGGCGATCGCCGAATGGTTGCCCGCAGACGCCCCGTGTCCGTTCGAGGTGCTCGTGGGCACCTCGGCGGGCGCGTTGAACGCAGCGGCGATCGGCGCCCGCGCTCATTCGTTGCGTGAAGCGGTGGAATCGCTGGAAGAAGTCTGGTCCAACTTCCGGGTCGAGCAGGTCATGCGGGCCGGTTCGCTGACGATGCTGCGGTCCGGGCTGCACTGGATGGTCTCGCTGCTCTCGGCCGGCTGGATCGCCAAGCCCCCGCGCTCGCTGTTCGATACGTCGCCACTGCATCGGCTGCTCGCACGAGTCGTGCCCCTGGACCAGATTCCCGCGCAGATCGCAGCGGGCCGGCTGCACGCGCTGGCCGTGGCGACGACGAGTTACACTACCGGACAGGCCGTCGCGTTCTTCGACGGGTCCGGCGACATCGCGGACTGGCACCGCGTGCGCCGCGCCGGGCACAGGCGTCGCATCGACCTTGACGTGCTGATGGCCAGCGCCGCCATCCCGTTCATCTTCCCGGCCTCGAGCATCGACGGCAACCACTACGGCGACGGCGCGATGCGCCAGCTGGCCCCGCTGAGTCCCGCGGTCCACCTCGGGGCGAACCGCGTGCTGGTGATCGGGACCCGCGGGAGTGCCGCCGCCACGCCGCCGACGGGGGCTGTCACGCAGGCTCCACCGAGCCCGGCCCACCTGCTGGGCTTCGTGCTCGACTCGTTGTTCACGGACGGCCTGTCGATCGACCTCGAGCGCCTCGACCAGATCAATCGGTTGATCGTCGCGGCGGGCCACACCGAGCATCGGCCGATCCGCGCGACGGTGATTCAACCGAGCGTCGACCCGACCGTGATCGCGATGAAACACGAACGCTGCATGCCCCGCAGCATCCGCACGTTACTGCGCACGATGGGTGCCTATGAGGCACGCGGCGGGCTGCTGGTGAGTTACCTGCTGTTCGACAAGTCGTACACCTGCGAACTGATGGCGATGGGTCATGCCGACGCGCAGGCGCAGCGCGCGGAAATCGTTCCCTACCTCGCTCCCTGGGTTACCTGAGCACCAGGGTGCCGAGCCCGAGGAGCGAGGCGAACCCGATCACGTCGGTGACCGTCGTCACGATGACGCCGCCCGCGACTGCGGGATCGACGCCGAATCGCTTCAGTGCGAGGGGCACCGTCACGCCGGCCAGCGCGGCCGCGAGCAGGTTCACGACCATCGCCGCGAAGATCACGAGCGCGATGCGCCACTGGTGGAACCAGGCCCAGGACACGAGCGCCACCACGGTGGCCCACGCGAGCCCGTTCAGCAGCGCCACGCCGATTTCCTTGATGAGCAGCCAGCGCGCGTTCGCACGCTCGATCTGGCCCAGCGCGAGGCCGCGCACGATCAGCGTCAGCGTCTGGGTGGCGGCGACGCCGCCCATGCTGGCGACGATCGGCATCAGCACGGCGAGCGCCACGATCTGCTGAATGGTCGCTTCGAACAGGCCTACGACCCACGCCGCGAGGAACGCCGTGACGAGATTGATGCCCAGCCACACGCCGCGACGGCGTGCGCTCGGCACGACGGGCGCGAACATGTCGGCGTCCTCGTCGAGGCCCGCCATGCTCATCACCGAGTGCTCGGCCTCGTCGCGGATCACGTCCACGACGTCGTCGATCGTGATGCGGCCGAGCAGGCGGCCCTGGTCTGCCGAAATGACCGCGGCCGACACGAGGTCGCGGTCCTGGAACAGGCTCGCGACTTCGGTGGCAGGTGTCGCCGGAGGAATGCCGTCGACGCCCGTGTCCATGACTTCGCCGACTGTCCGTTCCGGGTCCCCGGTCAGCAGTCGCGTCAAATGCAGCACGCCGAGATACCGGTCGTGGCGGTTCACGACGAAAAGGGCGTCTGTTTTTTCCGGAATCTCGCCGCGCATGCGGAGATAGCGCAACACGGTCTCGAGCGTGACGTCGGGACGCACGCTGACCGTGTCGGTGTTCATCAGGCCGCCGGCGGTGTCTTCTTCGAAACCGAGCACGGCGTTCAGGCGGTCGCGGTCCTGCGAGTCCATCGACCGCAGCACCTGCTGGTTGACGTTCTCCGGCAGGTCGCGCAGCAGGTCGGCGAGGTCGTCGACTTCGAGGCCTTCAGCGGCCGCGACGAGTTCCTCGGTTTCCATCTCGCGGATCAGGCCGGCGCGGACTTCCTCGTTGAGTTCGACGAGCACGTCGCCTTCGATCTCGGGGTCGACGAGGTCCCAGACGACTTCACGCTGGGTCTGCGGCAGGGATTCGAGCAGCGAGGCGACTTCGGCCGGGTGCATCGAGTTCACGAGCCGGTGCACCTGGCGCATCGTGCCCTCGTCGAGGGCGCGCTTGAGCGCCTCGAGGCGGGTCGGAGTACGGCGTGGCTGCAGCTCGGCGTTCATCGCCGGGATGATAGGGGTAGGAAGGGGTTAGGGGTTAGGGGTTGGGGGTTAGTCGGAGATGCGGATGAATCGGAGGCTGCAGCTGCTCCTCCGACTAACCCCCAACCCCATCCCCTAACCCCTCATTCGTGTCTGCGGCTCGTCAGGTCACGATGGCGAACGAGTGCGACACCATCGCTGCCGCGGAAATGAGCAGCCAGGCGCTCGGCCAGGTAAACGGACCGGTGCTGGCCGCCGGTGCAGCCGACGGCGACGGTGAGATAGCTGCGGTTGGACCGCACCAGGGAAGGCAGCCAGCGTGCAACGAAGTCACGCACGTCCTCGAAGAACCGGTTCACTTCGGCCTCCTTGTCGAGGAACCGCGCGACCGGTTCATCACGTCCGGTCAGCTCCCTCAGGGCCGGGTCCCAGTACGGGTTCGGCAGCGCACGAGCGTCGAACACGAAGTCCGCATCGTCGGGCACGCCGTGCCGATAAGCGAACGACTGGAACAGGAGTGATGGCCCGGACTTCGCGCGGTCGACCACGCGTCCCCGAACCAGCTCGCGCAGTTCGTGCACCGACAGGCGCGAGGTGTCGATCGTCAGGTCGGCCGCGTTGGCGAGCGGTGCCAGCAGACGTTCTTCCTGCTCCAGGGCTTCCATGAGCCCCACGCCATGGCGGGTGAGCGGATGCCTGCGCCGCGTTTCGCTGAAACGCTTGAGCAGCGTCTCGCGATCGGCGCGCAGGAACAACGTCTCGCACGCGATGCCGCTCTTGCCCAGCGTCTCGACCAGCCGCGGCACCTCCGCCAGGTCTTCAGGGCGATTGCGCGCATCGACGCCGACGGCCGTCTGGCGGTACGTGGATTCGCTGGTGCGGACGGTGTAAGCGATGAATCCGGGCAGGAGGCCAGCCGGGATGTTGTCGACGCAATAAAAGTCGAGGTCCTCCAGCATGTCGAGCGCGACGCTCTTGCCGGAGCCCGACAGCCCGCTGACCACGATCAATCGCATCTGACGCCACCACCCCTGCGCAGAACGCCTGCCCGTCCGGATTGTCGCCGGATTCAGGGTTCGCCGTCAGGGTGAAATCCCGGTTCCGTGACGGTGTCGCGCCGCCTGCGGGTCGCGATGCTTCTCCTTGTGGCGGCGCACCTGCTCGTCGAGCTTGTCCGCCATGAGGTCGATGGCGGCATACATGTCGTCGTGGACGGTGGCTGCATGCACGGTGGTGCCGGACAGGCGAATCGTCGACTCGGCCTCGTGCCGCAGCTTCTCGACCGTAAGCGTGCAGTGCACGTCGATGACGCGGTCGCAGTGCCGCAGGATGCGCGCAATCTTCTTCTCGACATAACTCCGCAGCGGCGGCGTGATTTCGACGTGGTGTCCGCTCAGGTTGACTTGCATCGTCCCGGTCTCCTGTTGGTTTACCTGCTGCCTCTCGCTAATTCGATCACGCCCGCGGGAATCGGTTCCCGCCGGCACAGCTTTTATGCATGGGCGCGGGCGGCCGTCTGCCTGCGCTCGCTCGACGCAGCGAGGCCGAGCGCCTCGCGGTACTTGGCAACTGTCCGCCTCGCCACCTTCACGCCCTCGTCCGCCAGCAGCGTCGCCAGCTGGGCGTCGCTCAGCGGCTTCCCGGGCAATTCCTCCGCGATCAGCTTGCGGATGCGGGCGCGGATGACGACCGACGATACGTCCTCGCCGTCGGCGCCAGAGACGTGACTGGAGAAAAAATACCGGAACTCGAAGATGCCGCGCGGCGTGTGCATGTACTTGCCCGTCGTCACGCGCGAGATGGTCGATTCGTGCATCGACACCGCCTCGGCCACGTCGCGCAGGATCATGGGTTGCATCGCCTCGTCGCCGCGCTCGAGGAACGCGGCCTGGCGCTGGACAATCGAGCGGGCCACCTTCAGCAGCGTCTCGTTGCGGATCTCGAGGCTGCGGATCAGCCAGCGGGCTTCCTGCAGCTGTGCACGCAGCGAGGCGTAATCGGCCGAACGTGAGACCAGGCCCGCATAGCCCTGGTTGACCCTCAGGCGAGGCACCGAGCCCGCATTGAGTTCGACGGCCCAGCCCTGTTCGGTGCGACGCACGAACACGTCGGGGACGACGTACTCGGGTTGCGCGCCTTCGAACGCGGAGCCAGGTCGCGGATGGCAGCTGCGCACGAGCGCAAGTGCAACCTGGAGTGAATCCTCCTCGGCACCGAGCGCGCGGCGCAGCGTGGCGAGATCCTTGTCCGCAACGGACTGGAGATGGTCGCGTGCGATGGCGATCGCGAGATCGCGTCCCGGCGTGTCCTCGTCCAGCTGCGCGAGCTGGAGGATCAGGCATTCGCTCAGCGTGCGGGCACCGACGCCGGCCGGATCGAGCGTCTGCACGAGCGCCAGCACCTGTTCGACGTCCGCCTCCGTGACGGGCAGGTCGGCGCTCAGGTCCCGGGCGATTTCGGCGGTCGTCAGGGTGAGGTAGCCGTCGTCGTTCAATGCGTCGACGATCGCCTCGCCGATCCACACCTGGCGCGGATCGAGCGGGCTGATTTCGAGCTGCCAGACCAGGTGCTGGTGCAGGTCGCGGCCGCGTTCATCGGTGAATTCGAGCGGGCGGTCGTCGTCGTCGGAGCGGGACCCGTCGCCGGACGGTGTCGAGGACTCGGCCCAGGGGTCTTCCATCTCGACGATGACGTCATCGGGACCGGGGTCGTCGGATTCGGAGGCTTCGCCCCCTTCCGCGGACTCGGTTTCCGCCTCGCCCGCTGGCGTGACCTGGTCGAGCGGGGTGAGGTCGATCGAGTCGTCCTCTTCCTGCTCGAGCATGACGTTGGCCTCGAGCGCCTCCATCACCTGTGCCTGCAGCTCGAGCACGGGCAGTTGCAGCAGCTTGATGGCCTGCTGCAGCTGCGGGGTCATCGTAAGCTGCTGACCGAGCTTGAGTTGCAGGGCCGGCTTGAGCATGGACGAATCGGCGATCGAAGCGAAAGCGGGGCTGGACTCGCGCCAGCCGTTTCAGAGGCGGAAGTCCTGCCCCAAGTAGACCTCACGCACCTGAGGATTGGCAAGAATCTCTTCGGCCGAACCGGACGCGATCACACTTCCGGCGCTGACTATGTACGCGCGGCTGCAAATGCCGAGCGTTTCACGCACGTTGTGGTCGGTGATCAGTACGCCGATGTTGCGCGAACTGAGGTGGCGGATGATGCGCTGGATGTCGATCACCGAAATCGGATCCACGCCGGCGAACGGTTCGTCGAGCAGGATGAAGCGCGGCTGCGCGGCCAGCGCGCGCGCGATCTCGACCCGCCGGCGCTCGCCGCCTGACAGGCTCATGCCGCTGCTCGAACGGATGTGGCCGATGTGCAACTCCTCGAGCAGCGAATCCAGCGCCGCGAGACGCGCGTCGTCGTCGTCGAGGTCGGCTCGAGTCTCGAGAATCGCAAGAATGTTGTCCGCGACCGACAGTTTGCGGAACACCGACGCTTCCTGCGGCAGGTAGCCGACGCCCAGCTGGGCGCGACGGTACATCGGCAGGCGAGTCAGTTCCTGGTCATCGAGGTGGATGCGGCCGTCATCACACGGCACCAGGCCCACGATCATGTAGAACGCCGTGGTCTTGCCGGCACCGTTCGGGCCGAGCAGGCCGACGACTTCGCCGGAGGTGACCTCGAGCGAAAGGTCTTTCACCACCTGCCGCGAGCGATAGCTCTTGCCCAGCGCCTCGGCGCGCAACCGGCTGATCGTCATGGGCCACTGCCATTGTCGGGCTTTGCCGCGGACGTCTTCTGCGGGGGATTGATCGTGATCTTCACGCCGCCTGGATCTTTCTCGTCCGGGTTGGCCTGCACGCGCTCGCGGCCGATGTCGTAGACCAGCGTGTTGCCGCGAATCTCGTTGTTGCCGTCGGTGAGCCAGGCATCTCCCGTCAGGAGCACGGTTGCGGCCTTGACGTCGTAGTCGATGGCGGCCGCGCGTCCCCGCGCCACCTGGTTCCTTTCCTTGAGCTGCTGCTCGAACTGCGCCGGCGTGCCCTTGATCGACGCGCTGGCGATCGCGTTGTTCTTGAACATCACGCGCGCCTCGCTCGACTGCAGCTTGCCGCCGGGCACCGTGATCATCACGTCGCCCTGCAGCCGCCACTCGGAGTTGTTGAACTCGAGGCCGGTCGCGCTCGCCTGCTGCGCGGTCACCTCGAGGCCGCCCTGCGTGATCTTCACGCGCTTGAACAGCAGCGTGTTGTTCTTGTAGTCGAAATCCGACGACGCGGCTTCGAGGTTGATCGGGAGCTCCGAGTTGCCTGCGGGCAGTCCGGTCTGCGCGTGAGCGAACGGGAGCGCGCCCAGCAGCGACACGGCGGCCAGGAGCAAGCTGCGCGCCTGTCGGCGTTTAAGGAATGAACTGGCCATTGACGTTTGATTCTAGACGCAGCGTTCCCTGGTTCAAACCGACGCGCATGCCGCGTCCGCGCAATTGGTGGGGTCCGAAATCCAGCGTCACGGGTGCCGCGGTCTGCACTACGTTCGTGCGCGTGTCGTAAGCCAGCTCGTCAGTGCGGATGATCGCCTTGCCCTCGCCGCGCTCCGCCGTGCCGACGACGAGCACGTTGCCTTCCAGCTGCAGCGACCCGCGATCGCTCGGCATGCGTCCGCGGTCGGCGGTAACGCGCCATTCGCCCTGCTCCTGCGTGGTGTAGTCGAGTTCGAGTTGTGCCAGGTGCACGCTCTGGTCCGTGAGCTGTTGCTCGATCGACCTGGCACGCACCACGACCCGCGGCCGGCCATCCGCACCGAGTTCGGTGAGCTTGGCGTAGTTCAGGTAATAGCCGCGTTCGTCCGCGGCAGCGGCGGACTCCGTCGCATCGTCCTGGCCGCCCACCAGCATCTTGAGCAGCAGGGCGCCGCCGGCCACCACCGCGACCATCGTCACGATGCGCTGGATCAGGTGCCGTGTGCGGTCAGCAGCAGATCGCATACTTCTCTCACGGCGCCGTGGCCGCCGGCCGAAGGCGTGGTCCAGTGGGCTGCGGCGCGCGCCGTCGCATGGGCATCCGCCACGGCGACCGCCAGGACTGCGCGCTCGAGCATCGGCACGTCGGGAGTGTCGTCGCCCACGCAGGCCAGCGCATCGGCAGCGACCTGCAGTTCGTGCAGGAGTTCGTCGAGTGCAGCGCGCTTGTCTGCAATGCCCTGGCGCACGTGGCGAATGCCCAGTTCAGCCGCACGGCGCGTGACCGCCGGCGAATCGCGGCCGGAGATGATGGCCACGGCGATGCCCGCGCGCTGCACGGCGACGATGCCGGAGCCGTCACGCACGTGGAAGACCTTCGTCTCTTCGCCATGGGCGGTGATGTGCAGGCGTCCGTCGGTCAGCACGCCGTCGACGTCGAGCACGAGCAGCCGCACCCGGCGGGCACGCTCGAGCAGCGCGGGGTCGTGCTGGGTCACATGACACCCGCGCGCAGCAGGTCGTGGACGTTGAGGGCGCCGACCAGCAGCCGGTCGTCATTCGACTGCACGACCGGCAGGGACGTGATGCGATGCGTCTCCATCAGGTGCACGGCCTCGGCTGCGAGCATCCGCGGTTCGGCAACCTTGCACTTCGTCGTCATGACGTCAGCCATGCGCGTGGCATGGATGTCGAGTTGCCTGTCGAGCGTGCGACGCAGGTCGCCGTCGGTGAAGATTCCAAGCACGCGGCCAGTGGCGTCCACCACGGTGGTCATGCCGAGGCCCTTGCGGCTCATCTCCAGCAGGCCGGCGCTCAGCGGCGTGTCCGGGCCGACCCGCGGCAGCTCGTCGCCTTTGCGCATCACGTCTTCGACGTGCAGCAGCAGGCGCCGGCCGAGGCTGCCGCCCGGGTGCGAGCGTGCGAAGTCCTCCTCGGTGAAGCCACGGGCCTCGAGCACCGCGATCGCGAGCGCATCACCCATGGCGAGGGTTGCTGTCGTGCTCGCCGTCGGCGCGAGGTTGAGCGGGCAGGCTTCGGCGGGCACGCTGACGTCGAGCGTGACGGTTGCGTAGCGGGCCAGGGTGGAACCGCCGTTGCCCGTCAATGCGATCAGCGGAGTGTCGAGCCGCTTGATGACCGGCAGAATGGTCAGCAGCTCGTCCGTCTCGCCGGAGTTCGAGAGTGCGAGCACGACGTCGGCCGCCGTGATCATGCCGATGTCGCCATGGCTGGCCTCGGCGGGATGCAGGAAAAATGACGGGGTGCCGGTGCTGGCGAGCGTCGAGGCGATCTTGCTGCCGACGTGGCCGGACTTGCCCATGCCGGTCACGACGACCTTGCCGGTGCAGGCCAGGACGACGTCACAGGCGCGGGCGAACGAGTCGTCGAGACGGTGCTCGAGCGCGGCGACCGCTGCGGCCTCGGTGGCGAGGACACGGCGGCCGCGGGCGATCATCAGGCTCGGGTCGGTCATGGCACGGGCGGGGCGATCCAGGAAGGTCGACAGTCTACAGCCTACAGCCGGCAGGCCTTCTCCTTTAGACTCGTCGGCTGTATCCGACCCGGCGAAACCACCATGACGGCCGACGAAGTCACCCAATTGATCCTCACCGGCCTGCCCGGTGCCCAGGTCCGCGTGCTGACCGACGACGATACTCATTTCGAGGCCATCGTCATCGCGACCCAGTTCGAGGGCAAGCGCTCGATCCAGCGCCACCAGCTCGTGTACGCGGGGCTGGGTGCCAGGATGGGACGCGAGGTCCACGCCCTGTCGATCCAGGCCTACACCCCTGCCGAGTGGCAGGCCGAGCGGGGCGGCGCCGAGCCGCGCTGACCAGGAGCCGAGCCGTGGACAAACTGCAGATTCGGGGCGGCGTGCCGCTCGACGGCGAAGTACGCATTTCGGGCGCCAAGAACGCCGCCCTGCCGATCCTGGCAGCCACCCTGCTCGCGGACTCGCCGGTCATCGTCAGCAACGTGCCGCACCTGCGTGACGTCACCACCATGATCGAACTGCTCGGACGCATGGGTGCCAGCGTGACGGTCGACGAGCGCATGCGCGTCGAGGTCGACCCGACGACGACGAACGAGACCTCCGCCCCGTACGAACTCGTCAAGACCATGCGCGCCGCGATCCTCGTGCTCGGTCCGCTGGTCGCGAAATACGGCCGCGCCGACGTTTCGCTGCCCGGGGGCTGCGCCATCGGCGCGCGCCCGGTCAACATCCACGTGGCCGGCCTGCAGGCCATGGGCGCAGAGGTTCACATCGAGAACGGCTACATCCGGGCCCGCGCCGGGCGCCTGCGGGGCGCGCGGATCGTCATGGACACGGTCACCGTCACCGGCACCGAGAACCTGATGATGGCTGCGTGCCTGGCCGACGGGCAGACGATTCTCGAGAACGCGGCGCGCGAACCGGAAATCGTGGACCTCGCCCAGTTCCTGATCGCCATGGGCGCGAAGATCACCGGGCACGGCACGGACACCATCCTGGTCGAGGGCGTCGAGCGCATGCACGGCACGCACTATGAGGTGTTGCCGGACCGCATCGAGGCGGGCACTTACCTGGTGGCTGGTGCGATCACCGGCGGCAGGGTCCGTGCGCGCAATGCCCGGGCCGAGCACCTGGACGCGGTGCTGGGCAAGCTGATCGAAGCCGGCGCGGAAGTGATCCGCGGCGAAGGTTTTGTCGAGGTGAACATGCATGGCCGCCGGCCCAGGTCGGTCGACATCCGGACAGCGCCTCACCCGGGGTTTCCGACCGACATGCAGGCCCAGTTCGCGGCCCTGGACACCGTCGCGGAAGGGGTCGGCACCATCGTCGAGACGATTTTCGAGAACCGGTTCATGCACTTGCTCGAAATGCGACGCATGGGCGCGGAAATCCGGCTGGAAGGCAATACGGCGATCATCAAGGGCGTGCCGAAACTGACCGCTGCGCCGGTCATGGCCACAGACCTGCGTGCCTCGGCCAGCCTCGTCATCGCGGGACTGGTGGCCGAGGGCACCACGGATGTCGAGCGCATCTACCATATCGACCGTGGGTACGAATGCATCGAGGAAAAGCTGGCGGGCCTGGGCGCACAGATCCGGCGCGTCAACGACCGGGACCGGGGGATAGGGAATAGGGGAGGGTTGGGGATGGGGGTTGAGTCAGAGGTGAGCGTCCCCCCTTTCCCCTATCCCCTTTTGGCTATAATGCGCTGCTGCCCCCCTGGGGATCGGGGGGGGCTGGGGGGGGGGGGCGGGGAGGACCAGGGGGAGCCCCCCGCCCGTTCCGGGGGGGGGGGGGGGGGGGGGGGGCCCCCCCCGGCGGGCCGGGGGGGGGCCCTGAGGAGAGAGCTGGATGACCGAAGAAGTCGATACGGGCAGGCGCCATTTCCTGACCGTCGCCACAGTCGCGACCGGCGCCGTGGGCGCTGCGTTCGTCGCCGTACCGTTCCTGGCCTCCTGGAAACCCAGTGCTCGCGCCAAAGCCATGGGCGCGCCGGTCGAAGTGGACATCAGCAAACTCGAGCCGGGCGCGATGCTCAAGGTCGAATGGCGCGGCAAGGCTGTATTCATCGTGCACCGCACGCCACAGATGCTGGCCCAGCTCGAAGGCGTCGTCGGCGAGCTGCGCGACCCCGAATCGGCGGAGTCCGACCAGCCCGAATTTGCCAGGAGTGCTGCGCGCGCGCTGAAGCCCGAATACCTCGTACTCATCGGTGTCTGCACGCACCTCGGCTGTGCGCCGCTCGACAAGTTCAGCCCTGGCGACGTCACGGTCTCGCCGGACTGGCAGGGCGGCTTCTTCTGCCCCTGCCACGGCTCCAAGTTCGACATTTCGGGACGCGTGTTCAAGAACGTCCCGGCGCCGACGAACCTCCCCGTCCCGCCGTACCAGTTCGTGACCGATACCCGCATCCTGATCGGCGCTGAGAAGGGGAACGCGTGATGAGCAGCAGCAACGCGGCCGACAAGGCGGCCACGAAATCCGGTGACGGCAAGCTGTCCGGCCTGACGACGTGGATCGACGAGCGTTTCCCGCTGACGGCCCTGTGGAAGTCGCAGGTGGCCGAGTACTACGCGCCCAAGAACATGAACTTCTGGTACTACTTCGGCTCGCTCGCCCTGGTCGTGCTGGTGATCCAGATCCTCTCGGGCCTCTTCCTGACGATGAACTACAAGCCGTCGTCCGCCGACGCCTTCGGTTCGGTCGAGTACATCATGCGCGACGTGGAGTGGGGCTGGTTGATCCGCTACATCCACTCGACTGGCGCCTCCGCGTTCTTCATCGTCGTCTACCTGCACATGTTCCGCGCGCTGCTGTACGGGTCATACCAGAAGCCGCGCGAGCTGCTGTGGATCTTCGGCATGCTGATCTACTTCGCGCTGATGGCCGAAGGCTTCTTCGGCTACCTCCTCCCCTGGGGCAACATGTCCTACTGGGGCGCACAGGTGATCGTGTCGCTGTTTGGCGCCATCCCGGTGGTCGGTGATTCGCTCACGGAATGGATCCGCGGCGATTTCTACATCTCCGACGTCACGCTGAACCGCTTCTTCGCGCTGCACGTGGTCGCGATCCCGTTCGCGCTCGTCTTCCTCGTGATCGCGCACCTGATGGCGCTGCACGAAGTGGGCTCGAACAACCCGGACGGCGTCGAGATCAAGAAGGTCAAGGGGCCGGACGGCATCCCGCTCGACGGCATCGCGTTCCACCCGTATTACACGGTCAAGGACATGGTCGGCCTCGGGGTCTTCCTGATCCTGTTCGCGCTCGTCATCTTCTTCGCGCCGACGATGGGCGGCTACTTCCTCGAGAACGCCAACTTCGATCCGGCGAACTCGCTGCAGACGCCACCGCACATCGCGCCGGTGTGGTACTTCACGCCGTTCTACGCAATCCTGCGCGCCGTCCCGAGCAAACCGCTCGGTGCTGCGCTGATGGGCATCGCCGTCGTGCTGTTCGTCTTCCTGCCCTGGCTCGACCGCGGCAAGGTCAAGTCGATCCGCTACCGCGGCCCGCTCTTCAAGTTCTTCCTGTACTCGTTCGCGATCAGCTTCGTCGCGCTGGGATACCTGGGCCTGCAGGCACCGACACCCGCCTACACGATGGCCGCGCGAGTCTTCACGGTCATCTACTTCGCGTTCTTCCTGCTGATGCCGTGGTACTCGAGCATCGACAAGACCAAGCCCGTGCCGACGAGGGTCACCTACCATGCGCATTGATCGCCACAAGAAGAAGATCCTCGCGTGCGTCGCGGTGCTGGCCGCGCTGCCTGCCGTCGGCCTGGCGGCGGGTGGCGAAGCCCACGTCGAGAAGGCGAACAACGACATCCACAACCAGGCGTCGTTGCAGCGCGGCGCGAAGAATTTCGTCAACTACTGCCTGGCGTGCCACTCGGCCAAGTACGTGCGCTACAACCGCATGGCCGCCGACATCGGCCTCACCGAAAAGCAGCTGACTGAGAACCTGCTCTGGTCCGGCGAGTCGCCGCACTCGACGATGACCAACGGCCTGCACGCCGACGACGGCAAGCAGTGGTTCGGCGTGGCGCCACCCGACCTGTCGCTGATCGCGCGCAGCAAGGGAACGGACTACGTCTACACGTTCCTGAAGTCGTTCTACGCGGACCCGGCCAAGGGCAACGGCGTGAACAACCTGTCGCTGCCTGGTACGGCGATGCCGCACGTGCTGTGGGAACTGCAGGGCACGCAGGAAGCCGTCTGGGAAGGCCACACGGACGCGCAGGGCAACGTGCAGAAGCACTTCAAGGAATTCAAGCTCGCCAGCCCCGGCAAGCTGACACCCGAGGAATACGACGCGTTCGTTCGTGATACCGTCAACTTCCTCGAGTACATCGGTGAGCCGGTGCAGGCCAGGCGCCAGGCGCTCGGCTACTGGGTCATCGCGTTCCTGGTGTTCTTCACGCTGCTCGCGTACGCGCTCAAGAAGGAATACTGGAAGGACGTGAAGTAAGCCGGCCAAGGCCGGCGCGGTCCCCATCGTCTCCTCCGTGGCGCCTCGTCGAGGCGTCGCGCGGAGCGGCCGGGGAACTGCAGCCATCGCCGAGCGCGCAGCCTGCCGCGGTGGTTCGTGCTGCTGGACAAGGAGACTCCTCAGCATGATGACGCTCTATTCACGCGCCGTGGACGCGCGCTGCCACCGTGTGCGACTCGTGCTGGCCGAGAAGGCCCTCGCGACGCGCATCGTCGAAACCGACCTCGTGCGCCCGCCCGAGGACCTGATCGACCTCAATCCGTACCAGACCGTGCCGACGCTGGTGGACCGCGACGTCGTGGTCTACGAGCCCAACATCATCTGCGAGTACATCGACGAGCGCTTTCCGCATCCCTCGATGTCGTCGACGGATCCTGGCGCGCGTGCGCACGCACGGCTCGCGCTGCGCCGCATCGAGCAGGAGTGGTACGCGGTGGCGGACGCGCTCGAACCGGGTGCGGGCGGCGACCGGCGCGACAAGGAACGTGCGCGCAAGTTGCTGACGGAGAGCATCCTGGCGTCGGAGCCGCTGTTCCGCATGCGGCCCTGGTTCCTGTCGGACCAGTTTTCCCAGCTCGATGCGGCGGTCGCACCGATCCTATGGCGCCTGTCGCGGTGGGACGTCGATGCGGCGGCGATCACGGCGGCTGCTCCTGCCGTCGACAAGTACGCGACCAAGGTCTTTGCCCGCCCGGCCTTCCAGCGCAGCCTGAGCGACGCGGAACGCGACATGCGCAACCCGCCTTCGTCCTCGCGTCGCTGATGCCGGGCGACCCTTGATCCCGCCCCGCTGTTGCGCGCGGCGCGGCATACTGGCGCCGTGACGACGAGCAGCACACCCCCGGCTCCTCCTGCGTCCGGCCCACCGATGAAGGCGCGCCGGCCGTACCTGCTGCGCGCCATCCACGAGTGGATCTCCGACAGCCTCTGTACGCCCCATCTGGTCGTGGACGCGAACGCCGCCGGTGTCGAGGTGCCCCGACAGTACGTCAAGGATGGCAAGATCGTGTTGAACGTGAGCTGGAGCGCGACCGCCAACCTGCGTCTCGGCAACGAGGACGTGAGTTTCAGCGGGCGTTTCGGCGGCGCCAGCATGTCGGTGCGCGTGCCGATCATCGCAGTGCTTGCAATCTACGCGCGCGAAACCGGGCAAGGCATGATCTTCGCGGAAGACGACGCGGATCAACCGTCGCAGTCGCCGACCGGCGATACGACAAGCGCACCGGGTTCTCCCGGCGACGATCCGGGACCGAAGCCAACGTCGCCGGCCGACAGTCGGCGCGCGCGATTCAAGGTCGTCAAATAGCTGCGGCTGTCAGGCGCGGAGCCCGGGCTTCCGCCGCGCTCGCGCCGAAGCATGAGACGAGGCGCTGGCCGGTGCGTGCGGCGCGGGCCGTGGCCGCCAGCGCTCGAGCAACTCGTGTTCCTGCTCCGTGAACGCGCTCCGCCTCGAGAACGTACTCGAGGAAGCGTACGCCGGCTGCAGCGAGCGGCTCGACGTCGACGTCGTTCTCGGTGCCGAACGTGCTGAGCTCCGCAACGAGGAACTCGATCTCACGCGCCCGCCGCCGGCGCAGCAACTCATCCCAGTCGCGCATCATCACGCGCACGACGATGCGCGGGTAGTCGGCGACAAACCGGGCGAGCGCGTCGGCCAGCATGGATTGGGCGGGAAACGGGCCGCCACCGACGTGCAGGTGACCGCTCTGCAAGCCCCGTTCGTTCACCATGTCCCGGTCGAGGTCGTCGGTGAGCTGTGCGATCTGGCAGATCCGAGCGACAAAGACGCGGCCGCTGTCCGTAGGCTCGACGCCACTCGCCGTCCCCGCGCCGGGCCCCCGCCCCCGGGGAAGGGCCCCCGGGCCGCCGGCCCCCCGCCCCCCCACGAGGCCCCAAAAAACCCCGCCCCCCGGGGCCCCGCCGGCGGCCCCGCCGCCGGGGGCCCCGGCGGGGCCCCGGCCGGCGCGGCCGGGCCGGCGGCGGGCCCGCCCCGGGGGGGGCGGACGAACAGGTGCGCTTCGGCGTGAAGATAATCGAAGACGTCCCGATGAAGCAGCAGGAACGCGCGTGGACGTCGCCGATCTGGTATTCACCGACCTGAGTCGGTCCATCCGGGTGATGAGACGCCTGCTGCGCGGCACGGCTAGCAAAGCACGAACGCATTGCGAATCCACGTGACGACCGGATCGCCGCCTGGTTCCGGCGACGGATCGATCGCGACCACGTCGAAGCGCGCGCGGAGGCGCCGCAGTTCGCGGCGCATCAGCAGCAGATGACGGGCCGCGAGCGAGCAGCGACGCTGTTTGTCGAAGCCGACGGTCGCCGCCGCCTGGCCGTATTCACGGCGTGAGCGCGACCGCACCTCGACCAGCACCAGCACCTGTGACTCCGGGTCGAGCATGACGAGATCGATCTCGCCCGCGCGGCAGCGATAGTTGCGCGTGAGCAGTACGAGGCCCGCAGTTTCGAGATACCTCAACGCGCGTGACTCGGCGGCCCGGCCGATCTCGGTCGTCGTCGTTGCGGTCGACGTCGGGTCGGGCGATCGAGCCATCGGGCACCCCTGACGCCGTTGCGGTGACGGCGGGCTACTCGTTCTCGCCTATTGCGGCGGTGGTGTGCTTGCCGAATTTTCCGCGGGAGTGTCGCGAAATACCGCTGCCGTCGAACCGGCGGCCTGCGGCTTGCCCGATTCAATACGGGCAAACTGCAGGCTGCGCCGGACGTGGCCGTCCGCGCGATCGAGTTCCAGCAGCCCGGTCAAGCCGTCGACGCCGGCTGCGACGCCGCCGGAACTGCCAAGCTGCTGCGCGAGTCGGAATGCGTCGTAACCGAACGCGAAGAGACGCAGCCGACCCCGCGACAGTGCCGACCAGTCGCCCTGCACTGCGTCCCAGAGTTCCGGTGCGCCCTGGCCACCGAACAACAGCCACGGCATTTCTGGAAACACCAGGCCGTCCATGTCGGCAGCCGCGCGCACGCTGGGATCCCAGGCATCCGAGGTTGCGTAGAGCGGCAGGTCATAGGTCATCTGGAAGCGGAGTTGCGGCCTGATTGCCCGCGCCGCCTGCGGTGTCGCCGCGACGAAGGCAAACTGCGGTCCCGCAGCCTGTTCGGCCACCGGGTTGCGCGGCGGCAGCGGCTGGTTCGGATTCGAGCTGCGATCGCCGGCGCCGCCGTAACGGCCGAGAGCTGCCCGCAAAGGCCCGGAAAAGTCCCTGGCGCCCGCGGCGTAAAACTCCGACGACATCAGCGTGACGCTGCCGGTTGCCTGCAATTCTTCCACGAAGGCGTCGCGCACGCGCTGGCCCCACGCGTTGTCCGGGAACAGCGCGACACCACGCACCCAGCCGTCGTCCGCGATCCGTCGCGCCACGGCGCGCGCTTCCTGCTCGGGGTCGAGCGCGAACTGGTACAGGAAGGCCGGCGCGGTCATTCCCGGCGTCATGGCAGCGGAATTCAGCGCGAGCGTCGGGACGGGCAGTCCCGCCGTCTGCGACGCAATGACGGCCGTGATCTCCTCCTTGGTCAGCGGTCCGACGACCATCCGGGCGCCGTCTGCGATCGCACGCTGGTACACAGCGGCGGCGCCCGGCGCGGCAGTGTCGTACATCACGATGCGCGGCCGCGTGTCGGCGGACGACGAGGCGAACCAGGCCGCTGCGAAGCCATCGCGCACCGCGCTGCCGGCCGACTGCTGCTTGCCGGAAAGCGGCAACAGCAGGGCGATGCTAGTCGAGGGTCCGCCGCCGATGATCTCGAAGCCCGGTTGAGCCGGAACCTGGCCCGCATCAGGCAGGAAAGCCGTGCCCGGGTGTCCGGGATGCTGTGCCATCCACGCAGCAACGGTCGCCGCCTGTGCCGCATCGTTGCTGCCTGCTGTCACGATCGCCGGCAACTCGAGCCAGCCGCGCTCGCGCTCCGACACCCCGGCAGCAGTGACGGGGCCTGGCGGACGTTGCAGCAGATAGTCAAACAGGAGGCGGTCGTTGTCGGCCCGTGCTGTCGGCGAAGCGACCAGCGCAGCACGTTCTTCGAACGTGCGCACGCCACCGAGTGCATCGCCCGTCGCGAACTCGGCATGTCCTCGCAACGCGAGCAGTTCCGGCGCCGATTCCGTCGGCCAGGGTTGCGGCAAAGTCTGCAAAATCCCAAGGGCACGGGCTGCCTCGCCACGTGCGAGCGCGATACGCGCGGCGACCTCGGCCTGCAATACGCGTTCGTCGTCGCTCTTGACGCGGCTTCGGGCCTTGTCGAGCAGGCGCTGAGCGTCCTTCACGTCGCCACCGATGACGTACTCGCGCGCGGCAAGCAGCGCGGTGGCGGCATCCCAGTTCATGAAGCCGCGGCGTGCGAGTTGCTCGTAGCGGCCGGCAGCCTCCAGGTGCTTGCCGTCGCGTGCAAGTGCGTCCGCCTGGGCCAGGGTCGGCGCGGTCTGCTGGGCGTGCGCAATCGGTGCGATGCAAGCACACAGGATGAACGACGACGCGATCCAGGCGGCCCAGTGGCCCCTTCGACGAGCTTGCCCGCTTCGAGGCGATACGTGCAGCATGCGAGATTCCTGGGAGGTGCGCGTGACCGATGCTGCGACGGATTCTACGGGGCGGAAGCCGGCTGGCGCACTGTTCGTCGTGGCCACCCCCATCGGCAACCTCGAGGACCTGAGTCCGCGCGCCGCCGCGTGCCTGCGTGACGCTGACCTGTTGCTTGCCGAGGACACCCGGCACACGCGCACGTTGCTCGAAGCCTGCGGTATCGCGCGCCCTGCCGGTGCGATCGCATCGCTGCACGAGCACAACGAACGCGAACGCGTGCCGGCGCTGGTGTCGCGCCTGCAGGCCGGTGCACGCATCGCGTTGGTCACCGACGCGGGTACGCCCCTGATGAGCGATCCAGGGTCGCTGCTGGTGGCCGCGGCTGGGCGTGCGGGCGTCGAAGTCGTCTCGCTCCCCGGTCCTTGTGCAGCGATTGCAGCGCTGTCGATTGCAGGCCTCGCCACCGATCGTTTCGTGTTCGAAGGATTCCTGCCCGCCAAAGCCGCGGCGCGGCGTGCGGCGCTCGGGACCCTGGCGCACGAGACGCGCACGCTCGTTTTCTACGAAGCACCACACAGACTCGAGGCGACGCTGCAGGACCTGGCGACGGTGTTTGGCGCGGGGCGCGAAGCGGCCGTGGCGCGTGAGATCACCAAGCGGTTCGAACACGTTTACCGCGGTACGCTGGCTGTGCTGGCGCAACAGGTCGCGTCGGATCCCAACATGGCGCGAGGCGAAATCGTGCTGGTCGTGGCGGGTGCGCCTTCGAGCGACGATGACGCTGCGGATGCGCTGGCCGCGTCAAGCACTCTGAAAGTGCTGTTGCAGGAATTGCCGGTGTCGCAGGCTGCTCGTATCGCAGCGCAGCTCACCGGCCGCAGTCGCAAGGAACTCTATGACCGCGCGCTCGCGCTGCAGCAAGGGGCGAGGACTAGTGAGTAGCGAGAGTGGGGATAGGAATAGTGAAAAGGAGAAGTGAAAAGTGAATAGGAAAAGGGAAGAGGGGGGGGGGGCGGCCGGGCACACACACCACCACCCCTATACTTGCCGCGGGAGTCGGCCAGGCAACCGCTGCGTCTCACGACGTGGAGGAAAGTCCGGGCTCCATAGGGCAAGGTGCCAGGTAATGCCTGGGGGGCGCGAGCCCACGGACAGTGCAACAGAAAGCAAACCGCCTATGTCGCGACACGTGCAAACGGGTCGTGGCAGGTAAGGGTGAAAGGGTGCGGTAAGAGCGCACCGCGCCGGTGGCAACATTCGGCGGCACGGCAAACCCCACCTGGAGCAAGACCAAATAGGGAAGCGCGCGGGCCTTCGGGTCCGTTCCTGCTGCCCGCAGGGGCTTCCGGGTAGGTCGCTCGAGGCGCACGGTGACGTGCGTCCCAGATGGATGGTTGTCCTCGACAGAACCCGGCTTATCGGCCGACTCCCACCTCTTTTGCGCCAGGTCGGCCCACCTCGGGCCTGACAACCCACTTCGTCCCACCGGCTCGTCCACCCGGCGGGTCGGGCAGCGTTGGGTTTCAGCCACGTTCTCCCACAAAAGCGCGCAGCGTGGGCGCGTCGCAACCGCGCAGCCGCCGCCGAATCGCACCAAAGCGATGGCGTTGGGTGCGATTTCCCACGCCCACCCAATCCTGACCTTTGGTTCAGAAACATTCGCTAAGTACATGATTGTTTTAGCAAAGCAAAATCGCGTTTCGCCGCGCTGGACCGTCTCCAAGCTAAGTCACTGTCAGTGCTGGGAAAATTTTGTTGCGAACCGTTGACGCTGGCAGCGCCCCGCCCCTATAGTGGCGGCGAGTGGGAAAAAGTGGGATGAAATGGGCTGCCGGCCCGGAAGACGCCTGAAATGTTTCGTGGAGCCAACAAAGTCACCCTCGATGTCAAAGGCCGCGTGGCGATGCCCGCGCGGTATCGGGACACGCTCGTTGAGCGCAGCGAAGGTCGGCTGGTGGCGACGGTGGACCGTTCCGACAAGTGCCTGCTGATTTATCCCCTCCCGGACTGGGAGGAGATCGAGCGCAAGCTGATGCGCCTGCCGACCCTGAATCCTCAGGCGCGGCGGTTGCAGCGGCTCATGGTGGGTCACGCCACGGACCTCGAGCTGGATTCGCACGGTCGCGTGCTGGTCCCGCCGAAGCTGCGTGAGTACGCGGGCCTTTCACGCCAGGCGATGCTGATCGGGCAGGGCAGTCGTTTCGAGCTGTGGGACGAGCAGCACTGGAACGAGCGTCGCGACGAATGGCTGCAAGCGGGTGACGAGCCGGGCGAACTGCCCGCCGAACTCGAACAGCTGTCGCTGTAGGCGCGCGAGGTGGTGGCGCACACGCCGGTACTTCTCGACGAGGTGCTGGCCGGACTCGCCGTCAAGGCGGACGGGCGTTACTGCGACGCGACGTTCGGCCGCGGCGGTCATGCCGCAGCCATTCTCCAGCAGCTCGGTCCCGCTGGCCGCCTTTGCGCCATCGATCGCGATCCGGCAGCCATTGCGGCCGGTCGTGAGCGATTTGCGGCAGAGCCGCGTCTCACTCTGGTTCGGGGGTCGTTCGGCCGGCTCGAGGAGCGGGTCCGCGCGGCAGGTTGGGAAGGGGAGTTGCAAGGCGTGCTGCTGGACCTGGGGGTCTCGTCGCCACAACTCGACGAGGCCGGTCGGGGCTTCAGTTTCATGCAGGACGGTCCGCTCGACATGCGCATGGACAACGAGTCCGGATTGAGCGCCGCGCAGTGGTTAGCGCGCGCGGGCGAGCGGGAGATTGCGGACGTGCTGTTCAAGCTCGGTGAAGAAAAATTCTCGCGGCGCATCGCACGCGCCATCGCGGCCGCGCGCGCAGAGATGCCGATCGCCACCACGCGGCAACTTGCCGACATCGTGGCCGGAGCGGTGCCGACGCGCGAACCCGGCAAGCACCCGGCGACGCGCACCTTCCAGGCGATCCGCATCCACGTGAATCGCGAGCTCGAGGAAGTCGAGGCGGCGTTGCCCCAGGCCGTCAACCTGCTCGCGCCGGGCGGCCGACTGTGCGTGATCAGCTTCCATTCGCTCGAGGACAGGCTGGTCAAGCGCTTCATGCGCCGCGAGGCCCAGGGCGATCCGATCTACGCGGAGCTGCCGAACGTGCCGCCGCACGCCCGGCCCCGCCTGCAGCTCATCGGCGGCGCCGTCATGCCTGGCGATGCGGAAATCGCCCGCAATCCGCGCGCGCGAAGCGCCGTGCTGCGCGTGGCAGAGAGGATCGCGGCATGACGTCAGGTGCATTGGCGGCTCGTGATCGCAGTGTTGTGGGTGATGGTGCTCGCGTCCGCGCTCGGCGTCGTCTATGGCAAGCAGGAAGCGCGCAACCGTTTCAGCGAGCTGCAGAAGCTCACGACGACGCGCGACGACCTCGACATCGAGTGGGGCCAGCTGCAGCTCGAGCAGAGCACGTGGGCCACGCATGGCCGCGTCGAACGGGTCGCGCGCGATGACCTCGGCATGGTGACGCCGCAGGCGTCCGAGCTTCGCATCGTGCAACCATGAGGCGCGGCTCGTCGCTCCGCGATCACCACGCACGCGACGCGGCTGCGACCGCGATCGGCGAATGGCGTCTGTGGCTCGTGGGCGCACTGCTGACGCTGTGCGTGATTTCGCTGCTGGCACGCGCGATCTACCTGCAGGTCATCGACCAGGACTTCCTGGCGAAGCAGGGCGACGCCCGCATCCTGCGTGACGTAAAGCTCTCGGCAAACCGCGGCATGATCATCGACCGCAATGGCGAGCCGCTCGCGGTCAGCACGCCGGTCGATACTGTCTGGGCCGATCCGCGCAAGCTCGCGCAGCATCCGCAGGAGTTCGCCAGGCTCGCCAAGGCGCTCGACCGCGACAAGAACTGGCTGGCCCGCCGCGTCACCAGCAACCTGGACCGCGAATTCGTCTACCTGGTGCGCCACATGCGCCCGGCCGATGCGGCCAAGGTGAAGGCGCTCGGCATCACCGGCGTCGACACGCTGCGCGAATACCGTCGCTATTACCCCGCGGGAGAAGTGACGGGCCACCTGCTCGGTTTCACCAACGTCGACGACGTGGGCCAGGAAGGTCTCGAACTCGCGTTCGACCAGTGGCTGGGCGGCGAGCCGGGCATCAAGCGAGTGATGCGCGACCGCGAAGGCCGCACGATCGAGGACATCGAGCGCATCAAGGCGCCGCGCCCGGGCCAGGACCTGCGCACCAGCATCGACTTGCGCGTGCAGTACCTGGCCTACCGCGCGCTCAAGCAGGCCGTGCAGGAAAACTCGGCGCACGGCGGCTCGGTCGTCGTGCTCGACATCCAGACCGGCGAAGTGCTGGCGATGGTGAACCAGCCGGCGTTCAACCCGAACGACCGCGAGCAGTACCTGCCGTCGCGCTACCGCAATCGCGCGACCAACGACTTCTTCGAGCCCGGTTCGAGCATCAAGCCGTTCGTGGTCGCCGCCGGCCTGAAGAGCGGGCGCTTTCACTCGGACACGCTGATCGAAACCGGGCCAGGCACGCTGCGAGTCGGCATCAAGACGGTCAAGGACAAGCACAACCTCGGCACCATCGACGTGCGCACGGTGCTCGAGAAGTCGAGCAACGTCGGCATCGTCAAGATTGCGCTGACACTGAAGCCGCAGGAGATGTGGTCGACGCTGCGCGACCTCGGATTCGGCTCGGTGACCGGCTCGGGCTTTCCCGGCGAATCGGCCGGCATCCTCACGGGCTACGATCACTGGCGCTCGATCGGCCAGGCCACGATGTCGTACGGCTACGGCCTGTCGGTCACGCCGCTGCAGCTCGCGCAGGCCTATGCCGTGCTCGGTGCGGGCGGGATGCGCCGTCCGGTGAGTCTGCGCCGCGTGGACGTGCCGCCGGAAGGCGAGCGAGTCATGGACGAAGCGGTTGCCCGCGAACTCGTGCAGATGATGGAGAGCGTCGTGAGCGAGGCCGGTACGGCCCGTCGCGCCGCGGTGATGGGTTATCGGGTGTCCGGCAAGACCGGCACCTCCTGGAAGGCAGCAGACGGCGGCTACAACTCGACCAAGTACATGGCCGTGTTCGGTGGCGTCGTGCCCGCGAGCAACCCGCGCCTCGCTGCGATCGTGGTTGTCGACGAGCCCAGTGCCGGCAAGTTCTACGGCGGCGACGTCGCAGCGCCCGTGTTCGCCGAGGTGATGTCCGGCGCACTTCGCCTGCTCGCCATTCCGCCCGACGACCTGCAGCGCGTGCCCGCCACGACGCTCGTGCAGGCGCAGGATCCGTGGTGAGCGCGCGATGAACGCACTTGGCAAGACCCACCAGAGCTCCGGCTACAACATGACGCTCGGCCGCCTGCTCGAGGGCCTCGACGTTGCCGCACCGCACGGCCTGCAGGTGACGGATCTCGTGCAGGACAGTCGCGCCGCGACACCGGGCTGCGTGTTCCTGGCATGCCCGGGCCGCACGACGCACGGCCTCATGCATGCAGCGACTGCCGTCGAGCGCGGCGCGGTTGCAGTGCTGTGGGAGCCGGGCGCCGATCTCGAGCCGCCGGTGCTGCCCGAGCGCGTTGCAGCAATCGCCATCCCGCACCTCAGCCGTCACGTCGGCGAGCTCGCGGATCGCTTCTTCCGCCGGCCATCGGCCGACCTGCGCGTCGCCGGCATCACCGGCACCAACGGCAAGACCACCACTGCCTTCCTGCTGGCACAAGCGTCGGACTTCCTGGGTCGTCGTGGCTGGTACGTCGGTACGTTGGGCCACGGGCATCCCGGTAAAGTGCGTGAGGCGGGGCTCACCACGCCTGATGCGGTCACGGTGCAGCGCCACCTTGCCGAGGCTCGCGACGAAGGCGCGTCGACGCTCGGCCTCGAGGTATCGTCGCATGCGCTCGACCAGGACCGCGTCGCTGGCGTGAACTTCGACACCGCCGTCTTCACCAACCTCACGCGCGATCATCTCGATTACCACGGCACGCTCGAGGCTTACGGCGCGGCAAAGTCGCGGCTGTTCCACGCGCCGGGCCTGCGTTGCGCTGTGATCAACGTGCGCGACCCGTTCGGTCGTGAACTCATCGAGCGGCTCGATCCGGCGCTCGAGAAGATCGTCTACAGCACTGCGAACGACGTGTGGGCGGAGCGCGGCACGGGCTGGATCCGCGTTTCGGAGCTGCGCGCGACGGCGGCCGGTCTCACGATCAACGTCGAAACCAGCTGGGGTACGGGCCTGCTGCGCTCGCGCCTCGTGGGCGAGTTCAATGCGGAGAACCTGCTCGCCGTGCTCGGCGTGCTGCTCGGCTGGAACGTGCCGCTGCAGAAGGCGCTGGCCGCGCTGGCGCTGTGCGTTGCGCCGCCTGGACGCATGGAGTCCTTTGGCGGCGGCAAGCAAGCGCTGATCCTGGTCGATTACGCGCATTCGCCCGACGCGCTCGCGAAAGTGCTCGATGCGGCCCGCGCCCACGCGCGCGGCCGGTTGATCTGCGTGTTCGGCTGTGGCGGCGACCGCGATCCCGGCAAGCGTCCGCTGATGGGCGGCATTGTCGAGGCAGGCGCTGACGTCGCGATCGTCACCGACGACAATCCGCGCACCGAGGATTCGGCGGCGATCATTGCGCAGATTCTCGCCGGCATGCGTGACGCCGCGGCCGCGCACGTGGTTCCCGACCGTGCCGAGGCCATCCGCCAGGCTATCGCCGAGGCTGAGGCCGGTGACGTCGTGCTGGTCGCCGGCAAGGGCCACGAGGACTACCAGGTCGTCGGCACCGAGACGCGCGCGTTCAGCGACCGCGAGACGGTGCAGGCCTGCCTGTCCGGGGGCGCCGCATGATCAGCCGCGACCTCGCGACCTTCGCCAGGGTGAGCGGCGGCGTCCTGCATGGCGCCAATGCGCCGTTTGCGCGCGTCATCAGCGACTCGCGTGCGCTGGAGCAGGGCGCGCTGTTCGTCGCGCTCACCGGTGAACGCTTCGATGGCCACGATTTCGTGTCCGATGCTGCGCAGCGCGGCGCCGCAGGCGCGATCGTCAGCCGACCGGTCGATAGCGCGCTGCCGCAGGTCGTCGTCGCCGACACGCTGGTCGGTCTGGCCGCATTCGCGAATGCCTGGCGCCGCTCGTTCGCCGGCGTCGTGGTCGGCATCACGGGCAGCAACGGCAAGACGACGGTCAAGGAAATGACCGGCGCGATCCTGGCCGAACTGGGTCCGTGTCTCGTGACGCAGGGCAACCTCAACAACCACATCGGCGTGCCGCTCACGCTGTGCCGGCTCGAAGCCGCGCATCGTTGCGCCGTCATCGAGATGGGAGCGAACCACCTGCGCGAAATCGCGCACCTGGCCGCGATAGCCGAGCCGACGGTCGGCCTGGTGATCAATGCAGGCCAGGCGCACCTCGAGGGATTCGGTGGTATCGACGGCGTCGCCAGGGGCAAGGGCGAGATGTTCGAAGCGCTCGGGCCAGGCAGCACGGCGGTGATCAACGCCGATGATCGCTTCGCCGCGTTCTGGCAGGGTCGCGCGCGCCGCGCCGGTCGCGTCGTCACGTTCGGCCTGCGTGAACGCGCCGACGTCTCGGCTCGCAACGTGCGCAGCCACCTCGGGTCGACGGGATTCGAGACGACATTCGAACTGGTCACGACTTCCGGCATGCGATCCATCGAGCTGGGCCTCGCCGGCGAACACAATGTCATGAACGCGCTTGCCGCTGCGGCGGCTGCGATGGCGGCCGGTGCAAGTCTCGACGCCGTGCAGCGTGGCCTGCAGTCGATGCGACCGGTCTCGGGCCGGCTCGAGGTCAAGCAGGCGCTGCACGGCACACGCCTGATCGACGACGCTTACAACGCCAATCCCGGGTCCCTGCGCGTGGGCCTGCGAGCGCTGGCGGGTGTGCCGGGCGAGCGCTGGCTCGTCCTCGGTGAAATGGCCGAACTGGGCGAGGAAGGTGCGCACCTGCACGCGGAGATGGGCGCACTCGCGCGCGAGTGCGGCGTCACCCGGCTGCTCGCCGTCGGCGCGGGTTCGCAGCCGGCCGTGGAATCGTTCGGTCCTGGCGCCTCCTGGCATGCGAACACGGATGCCCTGCTGTCAGCGCTGCTGCCCGAACTGCACGACGGTCTCACGATCTACGTCAAGGGTTCGCGCGTGAATCGACTCGAGCGCGTGACCGCGGCCCTGGCGCCGGGTGGCACGGCGCAGGCAGGGGGACACTAGATGCTGCGCCACGTCGCCGCCTGGCTCGCCGAAGACTACTCGGGCTTCCACGTCTTCCAGTACCTGACCCTGCGGGCGATCCTCGCTGCACTGACGGCGCTGGCGATCTCGCTGCTGGTCGGCCCGCGCATGATCCGCTGGCTTGCCGAATACCAGGTCGGCCAGCGCGTGCGGTCTGACGGTCCGCAGACGCACCTGAGCAAGGCAGGCACGCCGACGATGGGCGGCGCGTTGATCCTCGCGGCAATCGTCGCTGCGACGCTGCTCTGGGCCGATCTCGCGAATCGTTTCGTATGGGTGGTGCTGCTGGTCACCATCGCTTTCGGCCTGATCGGGTTCTGGGATGATTACCTCAAGCTCGTCGTCGGCAATTCGCGCGGGTTGATCGCGCGCTACAAGTATTTCTGGCAGTCGTTCGCCGGGCTCGGCGCCGCGATCGTGCTGTACGTCACCGCGCAGTCGCCCGCCGACACGACGCTGTACGTGCCGTTTTTCAAGCACTTCGTCGTCCCGCTCGGCGTGCTCTTCATCCCGCTCACGTATTTCGTGATCGTCGGCTCGAGCAACGCGGTCAACCTGACCGACGGTCTCGACGGCCTCGCGATCATGCCGTCGGTGCTGGTCGCCGGTGCGCTCGGCGTGTTCGCGTACGCGTCGGGTAACGTCGTGTTCTCGAACTACCTCGGCATCCCGTACCTCGCCGGCGCGGGCGAGGTGCTCGTGATCTGCTCCGCGATCTTCGGCGCAGGCCTCGGGTTCCTGTGGTTCAACACGTATCCGGCGCAGGTGTTCATGGGAGACATCGGCGCACTGGCACTCGGTGCCGCGCTCGGCGTCATCGCCGTCGTCGTCCGGCAGGAAATCGTGCTCTTCATCATGGGCGGCGTGTTCGTCATGGAGACGGTGTCGGTGATCCTGCAGGTGGGGTCGTTCAAGCTCCGCGGCAAGCGGATCTTCCGAATGGCGCCGATCCACCACCACTTCGAACTCAAGGGCTGGGCCGAACCTAAAGTCATCGTCCGCTTCTGGATCATCACCGTGATCCTCGTCCTGCTCGGCCTCGCGACGCTCAAGCTCCGATGACAGAGGCGCTCCACACACTGGCCCCGCTTGCTGCCGGCACCCGCGCCCTGGTGCTGGGGCTCGGGCGCACCGGGCTTTCGGCGGCACGCTACCTGGACCGCAAGGGTCTCACGGTGCGGGTTGCGGACACCCGCGCGAACCCGCCCGGCGTCGATGCGCTGCGTGCAGATGTCCGGCCGCCGAACTGCAGACAGGGGCGTTCGACCCGTCGCTGCTCGACGATGTCGCGCAGGTGGTGATTTCACCGGGCTTGTCCTTGCAGGAGGCGGTCGTGCGCGCAGCGCTCGAGCGTGGGCTTGCGGTCGTGGGTGACATCGAACTCTTCGCCCGTGAGGCGCGGGCGCCGATGGCGGCGATCACCGGCACGAACGGCAAGAGCACGGTGACGACTCTCGTGGCGGAGCTTGCGAACGCCGGTGGCCGGCGCGCGGTGGCGGGCGGGAATCTCGGCGACCCGGCACTCGACCTGCTCGAGCGTCCCACGCCCGAGCTCTACGTGCTTGAACTGTCGAGCTTCCAGCTCGAAACGACACGCTCGCTCCGTACCGTGACTTCGACCGTACTCAACGTCACGCCCGATCACATGGACCGGTACGCGAGTCTGGAAGCGTACGGCGCGGCGAAGGCCCGTATCTTCGACGGTTGCGACGTGGCCGTGATCAACGCCGACGACCCGGTGGTGCGCGGCATGCCGCGGCCGGGCCAGTCCGTCGTGTCGTTCAGCCTCGAATCACACGCTGCCGACTACACGCTCGAACAGTCGCCCGCGCCGATGATCGTGCGACGGGGCGAGCCATTGCTGCCGCTCGCGGCGATGCGGCTGCAGGGCCTGCACAACGCGGCGAACGCGATGGCTGCGCTCGCGCTGGCCGAAGCCCTCGACCTGCCGCTCGCGCCGGCGCTCGATGCGCTTTGCGCGTTTGCCGGCTTGCCGCACCGCTCGCAGTGGGTCGCCGACGTCGGCGGTGTGCGCTACGTGAACGATTCGAAGGGCACGAACGTCGGTGCGACGCTCGCCGCCGTGCGGGGCTTGGCTGGCCCGCTCGTCGTCATCGCCGGCGGCGACGGCAAGAACCAGGACTTCTCGGAGCTGCGGGACGCGTTCCGCGGCAAGGTCCGTCACGTCGTGCTGATCGGCCGCGATGCGCCGGCGCTCGAAGCCGCGCTGGCCGACGCCTGCGACACGGAGCGCGCCAGCGGCATGCCGGCAGCCGTGCGCGCGGCGCAGGCCGTCGCGCAACCGGGCGACACCGTGCTGCTCTCGCCGGCTTGCGCGAGCCTCGACATGTTCCGCGACTACAGCCATCGCGGTGACGAATTTGCCGCCACCGTCAGGAGTCTTGCTGCATGAGCGCGTCGGCTTCCACCGTCAACAGTTACGCGCGTTCGAGTGGCCAGCCGCGCCGCCTGCTGCTGGATCCGTGGATCATCGGCACCGTGTGCGCGCTGCTGCTGATCGGCCTGATCATGGTCGCGTCGGCGTCGATTGGCATCTCCGAGAAGGAGACGGGCGCGGCGTTCCATTACTTCACGCGCCAGCTGGTCTACGTGGCGCTCGGGCTCGCGGCCGGCTGCGTCGGGCTGGCCGTGCCGACACGCGTCTGGGACGAGTATTCGAAGTACCTGCTGGGTGGCGCATTCCTGCTGCTGGTCGTCGTGCTGATTCCCGGCATCGGCTACGAGGTCAACGGCTCGCGGCGCTGGATCCGGCTCGGTTTCATGAATTTCCAGGTGTCCGAAGCGACGCGCGTGATGCTGCTGATGTACGTCGCGAGCTACGCCGTGCGCCGCTCGGATGAACTGCGCAGCGACTTCAAGTCATTCATGGTGCCGGTCGGCGTGCTCGCCGCCGCCGCCGTGCTGCTGCTCTGCGAGCCGGATTTCGGTGCCGCCACGGTACTGTTCGCGACCGGCCTCGGCGTGCTGTTCCTGGCCGGCGCGCGCATCGTCCACCTGCTCGCACCGGTCGTCATCGGCTCCGTCGGCCTCGCGGCGCTCGCCGTCGTCTCGCCATACCGGTTGCGCCGGCTGACGGGCTTTCTCGATCCCTGGGGCGATCCGTTCGACAGCGGCTTCCAGCTGGTGCAGTCGCTGATCGCGATCGGTCGCGGCGAATGGCTCGGTGTCGGTCTCGGCGCGAGCGTACAGAAGCTCTTTTACCTGCCCGAAGCCCATACGGACTTCGTCTTCGCCGTGCTGGCGGAGGAGTTCGGCTTCCTCGGCGTCACGGTCGTCGTCGCACTGTTCGCGCTGCTCGTGACCCGCGCGCTCATCATCTCGCGCGAGGCCGCGCGGGCCGGGCAGGCGTACCAGTCGTACGTGGCCGCGGCCATTGGCATCTGGCTGGGCCTGCAGGCGTTCGTGAACATCGGCGTGAACATGGGCCTGCTGCCGACCAAGGGCCTCACGCTGCCGCTGTTGTCCTACGGCGGCAGCAGCCTGCTCGTGACGCTCGGCTGGATCGGCGTGCTGCTGCGCATCCACCACGATACGCAGGCCACTGGACGCGTGCGAGTCGCACCGCGCGAGGCCCGGCGCAGATGACGCGCAAGGTCGCACTGGTCATGGCGGGCGGCACGGGCGGACACGTCTTCCCGGCGCTTGCGACCGCGCGCGTGTTGCAGCGTCGCGGCTACGACATCGTATGGCTCGGTACGCAGCAAGGCATCGAGGCGCGCCTCGTGCCAGCCGCGGGCATTCCGGTCGAATGGCTGAGCGTGAGCGGACTCCGTGGCAAGGGTGCAGCGACACTGCTGGCGGCTCCGTTCCGCCTGCTGGTCGCCATCAGCCAGGCGATGCGCGCGATCCGCAGGCATCAACCCAGGGTCGTGCTCGGTGCGGGCGGTTTCGCGTCCGGCCCGGGGGCATCGCGGCATGGTTGCTCGGGCGGCCGCTCGTCGTGCACGAGCAGAATGCTGTCGCAGGCCTCACCAATCGCGTGCTGGCGCGCCTCGCCAAGCGCGTGCTCGAGGGATTCCCGAACAGTTTCGGCAGCGGCGTGCGGGCCGAGCGCGTCGGCAACCCGGTGCGTCCGGAGATCGTCGCCATCGCTCCGCCCGAGCGCCGTTACGCCGGTCGCGCAGGCGCTGTGCGCCTGCTGGTCTTCGGCGGCAGCCAGGGTGCTGCGCGCCTGAACGCCGTGCTGCCGGCTGCCATCGGCGAACTGCCGGCGGCGCTGCGGCCCGCCGTGCTGCACCAGACCGGCAAGCACAACTTCGAGGAAACCGTGCAGGCGTATCGCGCGCGCGGCATCGAGGCCGACGTGCGGCCCTTCATCGACGACATGGCGAGCGCCTACGGCTGGGCCGACCTCGCCGTGTGTCGCTCCGGTGCGCTGACGGTGACCGAACTCGCGGCGGCCGGCGTGCCTGCCATCCTCGTGCCGTTCCCGGCCGCCGTCGACGACCACCAGACCCGTAACGCGCAGTACGCCGTGCAGGCAGGCGCCGCGAAGCTTCTGCCCGAAGGCGACCTGACCCCGATTTCGCTTGCCGCCCTGTTGCGTACGCTGCTCGAGGCGGGACGCCCGCTGCTTTCGCGCATGGCCGTGGCGGCGCGGACGAGCGCCATCGTCGACGCGGACGAGCGGCTGGCCGATGCCTGCATGCAGGCGGCAGGGGAGGCGGCATGAAGGACCGCATGCGCCGGATTCACACGATTCATTTCGTCGGTATCGGCGGCAGTGGCATGTCTGGCATCGCTGAAGTGCTGCTGAACCTCGGCTACGCAGTGCAGGGCTCCGACCTGAAGCAGGGCGAGTCCACCGAGCGCCTGCAGCAGCTCGGCGCGCGCGTGCTGATCGGCCACCACGCCGGGAACGTCGATGGCGCCGACGTGGTCGTGGTTTCGAGCGCGATTGACGCCTCGAACCCTGAAGTGGCGCGTGCATTGGCCGGGCGCATTCCGGTCGTGAAGCGCGCCGAGATGCTCGGCGAACTGATGCGCTTCCGCTATTCGATCGCCGTGGCCGGCACCCACGGCAAGACCACCACGACGAGCCTGATGGCCAGCGTCATGGCCGAAGGCGGCACGGACCCCACGTTCGTCATTGGCGGTCGGCTGAAGAGCGCGGCCAGCAATGCCCGTCTCGGAGCTGGCGAGTTCCTGGTCGCCGAGGCCGACGAGAGCGACGCATCGTTCACGCACCTGCAGCCGATGATCGCGATCGTCACCAACGTCGACGCCGACCACCTCGGCACGCACGGCGGCGATTTCGAGAAGCTGAAGCTCAGCTTCGTCGAGTTCCTGCACAACCTGCCGTTCTACGGGCTCGCGGTCGTCTGCAATGACGATGCGAACGCGCGCGCGCTGATTCCCAGCATCGCGCGGCCTTACCTGACCTACGGTCTCGACGAATCCGCAGATGTGCGTGCGGTGGACGTCGAGCGACTCGCGGGCCAGTCGAAGTTCACGGTGCTGCGCCCGGGCCGCGCGCCGCCGTTGCCGGTCACGTTGAACCTGCCCGGCCGTCACAACGTGCTGAATGCCCTGGCAGTGATTTCCGTCGCGACCGAACTCGAGATCGACGATGCCGCCATTCAGCGCGCGCTGGCCGGATTCCAGGGCATCGAACGCCGCCTGCAATGGATCGCCGACATCGACACCGGCGCAGGCATGGTCACGCTCGTGGACGATTACGGCCACCACCCGACCGAGATCGCGGCCACCGTCGAGGCCGTGCGCCAGGGCTGGCCAGGACGTCGCGTCGTGCTGGCCTTCCAGCCGCACCGTTACACGCGCACACGCGATCTTCTCGACGAGTTCGCGCAGGTGCTTGCCGATTCGGACGCTCTCGTCGTGGCCGAGGTGTACGCGGCGGGCGAAGCCCCGATCCCCGGCGCCGACGGCAAGGCGCTCTGCCGTGCGATCCGCTCACGAGGCCGCGTGGAACCCGTGCTGCTCAGGTCGCTCGAAGAGCTGCCGGACGCACTGGCCGGAATCGTGCGTGAGGGTGACGTGGTGCTGACGATGGGCGCCGGTCACATCGGCGCCGTCGCCAACGAACTGCCGCGCACTCTGCCGGTTGCAGTCGCCATGCGAGGCCAACGCTCATGACTTCGCCCTTGCTCATCCAGGATCCCGCCCGGTTCGGCCGCGTTGCCGTGCTGCTTGGCGGAACGTCGTCCGAACGCGAGGTATCGCTCGATTCGGGCCGCAACGTGCTCGCGGCGTTGCAACGCCGCGGCGTCGACGTCACGGCCGTCGACGGTATTCCAGCCCTGGTCGCTGCGTTGAACGCGCCGGGCGGCGGCAAGTTCGATCGGGTCTTCAACATCCTGCATGGCAACCGTGGCGGTGGCGAAGACGGCGTACTGCAGGGCCTGCTCGATGCACTGGGCGTGCCCTACACGGGTTCGGGTGTGCTCGGGTCCGCGCTCGCGATGGACAAGATCCGCACCAAGCAGGTGTGGCTCGCGCTCGGCCTGCCGACGCCGGCCTACGTGAACCTGCAGCGCGGCGAAGACGTCGTCGCGGCGGCCCGCAAGCTGGGCCTGCCGGTGATCGTCAAGCCTGCGTGCGAGGGCTCGAGCGTCGGCATCACGCGCTGCTTCAAGGATGCGGACCTCGTGGCGGCCGTCGAGCTGGCGGCGCGTTACGAAGGCTCGTTGCTGGTCGAGCAGCTGATCCAGGGCGAGGAGTACACGGTGGGCGTGCTTGGGCTCGAAGCGCTGCCGTCGATCCGGATCGTGCCGGCTGGCGAGTACTACGACTACCACGCGAAGTACGTCGCCGAGGACACGCAGTACCTGTGTCCCGGGCATGACCGGGGCCGCGGAGCAGGAACTTGCGAGCCTTACCCTCGCGGCATTTTTTGCGGTCGGTTGCAGCGGCTGGGGCCGAGTCGATTTCATGCGCGACCGTGCGGGCAGGCCGTGGTTGCTCGAAGTGAACACGGCGCCGGGCATGACCAGTCATTCGCTGGTGCCGAAGGCGGCACGCCAGCGCGGGATCGAATTCGACGAACTCGTCTGGCGGGTCCTCGAAACGAGCTGCCGCGGCCAGGAGGCACGCCGATGAAACTGCCGTTCGGCAGGAAACAGCGCAGGCAGGCGACCCGCCCCGAGCCCAAGTGGTGGGAGAGTCTGGACTGGAGCGCGATCGGCACCACGGCCGCCATCGTCGCCGGCTGTGCCGTGGTGGCGCTGCTGCTGATCTTTGCGCTGGACCGCCCGGTGCGCAGGGTCCTGCTCGAAGGCACCTTCCAGCGTGTCTCGCCGCCGGAGATCGAGAGCGCTGTCGCGCAAGTCGCGCAGGGCGGCCTGGCTTCGGTGGACCTCGAGCGCATTCGCAAGCGTGTCGAGTCGACCGACTGGGTGGACAGCGCCGTCGTGACCCGCGTGTGGCCGGATGCAATTCGCGTCGTGGTCAATGAAGAGGTGGCAGCGGCGCGGTGGAACGACGCCGGGCTGCTGAACGCACGCGGCGAACTCTTCATCCGCAACGCGCGCTATGTGCCGCCGGAATTGCCGCTGCTCGAAGGCCCGGAAGGCAGCGAGTCGCAGGTTGCGCAACTGTACATCGATGCCCAGGGCCGCCTGCTCGAGTCCGGACTGCGCCTCACGGGCGTCCGGCTCGACGACCGCGGTGCGTGGGAACTCGAGCTGGCGGATGGCCTGCAGGTCAGGCTCGGCCGGCAGGACGTCAAGAACCGCCTCGAACGCTTCATTCGACTCGCGAGCCCGACGGTGGCGAAGCGGGTCGCGGAGATCAATTACGTGGACATGCGCTACACGAACGGCTTCAGCGTGGGATGGAACGCCCGTTCCGCACTGGCCGTCGCCCCGCAGCAGGACGCGACACCCGATGCCTAGAAAGCCCGAAAGAAACCTGCTCGTCGGACTCGACATCGGCACGTCGAAAGTCGTCGCCATCGTCGGCGAGCTCACCGTGGACGGCACGATCGACGTGGTGGGCGTGGGCTCGCACCCGTCGCGCGGGTTGAAGCGCGGCGTCGTCGTCAACATCGACTCGACCGTGCAGTCGATCCAGCGCGCGGTCGAGGAAGCCGAGCTGATGGCCGGCTGCCAGATTCATTCCGTGTTCGCCGGCATCGCCGGCAGCCACGTGCGGAGCCTGAATTCGCACGGCATCGTCGCGATCCGCGACAAGGAAGTCACGCAGAGCGACGTCGAGCGCGTGATCGACGCGGCGCGCGCCGTGGCGATTCCCGCGGACCAGAAGATCCTGCACATCCTGCCCCAGGAATTCATCATCGACGCGCAGGACGGCATCCGCGAGCCGGTCGGCATGTCGGGCGTGCGGCTCGAAGCGAAGGTGCACATCGTCACCGGCGCGGAAAGCGCCGCGCAGAACATCGTCAAGTGCGTGCAGCGCTGCGGCCTCGAGGTCGAGGACATCGTGCTCGAACAGCTGGCGTCGAGCTACGCCGTGCTGGCCGACGACGAGAAGGAACTCGGCGTCTGCCTGATCGACATCGGCGGCGGCACCACCGACGTGGCGGTTTTCGCGGGCGGCGCCATCCGGCACACCGCCGTCATCCCGATCGCGGGCGACCTCGTCACCAACGACATCGCGCAGAGCCTGCGCACGCCTACGCACCATGCCGAGGAACTCAAGGTGAAGTACGCATGCGCGCTGTCGCAGCTCGCGAATGCGGACGAAACGATCGAAGTGCCGAGCGTTGGCGATCGCCCGGCGCGGCGCCTCGCGCGGCAGACGCTCGCAAGCGTCGTCGAAGCGCGCTACGAGGAAATCTTCGTGCTCGTGCGCGACGAACTCGCGCGCTCCGATTACCACGACAAGATCGCGGCCGGCATCGTCCTCACGGGCGGTAGCGCGAAAATGGACGGCGTCATCGAACTGGCCGAGGAGATTTTCCACGCGCCGGTGCGGCTCGGCCTGCCCCAGGGAGTGAGCGGGCTGGTGGACGTCGTGCGCAATCCGATTCATTCGACCGGCGTCGGGCTGCTGCTGTTCGGGCGCAGCACCCGCCACGTGCATCCGTCGTCGCAGGGCGGGATGGGTCCACGCAGGACCATCCAGCGCATGCGGGACTGGTTCAAGGGAAATTTTTGAAGGGGTCAGGGGATAGGGGTTAGGGGTTAGTCGGAAGGACAGGAAGGGCAGGAAGGGCAGGAAGGGGAACACAGAGTTTTTGGGGCGCGGTAAAGGCTGCCGCGCCAGGCAAGCAAGTCATTCGTCATTCTTTTTTGATACGGAGCAGCACACCCATGTTCGTACTCGCAGATACGGAAAACCAGGGCGCAATCATCAAGGTGGTAGGCGTGGGCGGCGGCGGCGGCAACGCCGTGACCCACATGGTCAATTCAGGCATCGAAGGCGTCGATTTCGTGTGCATCAACACCGATTCGCAGGCGCTCAAGCACTCGAAGGTCAAGACCAGCCTGCAGATCGGCTCGAACATCACCAAGGGCCTCGGAGCCGGCGCGGATCCTGAAGTCGGCCGCCAGGCGGCGATGGAGGACCGCGACCGCATCGTCGAGCTGATCGAAGGCTCGGACATGATCTTCATCACCGCCGGCATGGGTGGTGGCACGGGAACGGGCGCCGCGCCGATCGTGGCGCAGGTAGCCAAGGAACTCGGCATCCTGACGGTCGCCGTCGTGACCAAGCCTTTCGAGATGGAAGGCAACAAGCGCACTTCACTGGCAGAGCAGGGCATCAACGAACTGCACAAGTACGTCGACTCGCTGATCACGATTCCGAACCAGAAGCTGCTCACGGTGCTCGGCGGCGACATGACGCTGCTCGACGCCTTCAAGACGGCGAACCAGGTGCTGCAGGGCGCCGTGCAGGGCATCGCAGAACTGATCACGCGACCCGGCATGATCAACGTCGACTTCGCCGACGTCCGCACCGTCATGGCCGAGACCGGCATGGCGATGATGGGTTCCGGACACGCTACCGGCGAGAACCGCGCGCGCGCCGCCGCGGAAGCCGCGATCTCGAGTCCGCTACTCGAGGACGTGAACCTGTCGGGCGCCCACGGACTTCTGATCAACGTCACGGCCGGCATGGACCTGCGCACGAGCGAGTTCCACCTCGTCGGCGAGACCGTGAAGCAATTCGCCTCGGACGATGCGACCGTCGTCGTCGGCTACGTGATCGATCCCGAGATGACGGACCAGATTCGCGTCACCGTCGTCGCCACCGGCATTGGCCGCGCCGTCGCCAAGGCCGTGCCGCAGCCGACGATGGTCCAGGGCGTCGGCCGTGCCGACCGCCGTCGTGCGCCGCTCGGCGTGGGCGACTACTCGGCCTATGACACGCCGCCGCGCCTGCGCGAGCGTGCGCGTGCCGTCGGCGATGGGCTGAGCCTGGACCACGGTGACGAATCGTTCATCGACATTCCGGCATTCCTGCGCCGGCAAGCCGACTGACGACGACCGCCTTTCCCGCCAGCCTCGGGAAAGGCACACAGAGTCCAGGTGGAGGTTCCCTGCTCCGGGCCTCCGCCTGGCTTTGTCCATCGGTTTCAGGGTGAACAAAGATGGGTGTCAGCAGCACCACCGGCCTGGGCCAGGCACTCGACTTCCGCGACGAATGCGACGCGCTGCATTCGGCGCTCGGGAACGCGCCGGCCGAAGCCTGGGCCGAACCGACGCAATTCAAGGGCTGGACGTTCGACGACGTACTTGGCCACCTCTATTTCTTTGACAATGCCGCCGAGATCGCCGCGCGCAGTCGCGATGAAATCCAGGCGTTGTTCCGCGACATCTTCCAGGCGGGCGCTACCGGCGTCTCGCTGATCGACTATTCACGGCGCTGGCTGCGGGGCTGCGCGGGCTCCGCCCTGCTCGAGCGCTGGCGCACGCAGTACCAGCGGCTGGCCGAAATCTATGCCGCTTTCGAGCCAGGCCACCGCCTGGCCTGGGCCGGTCCCGACATGAGCGCCCGGTCGTTCATGAGTGCCCGGCAGATGGAGACCTGGGCGCACGGGCAGGCGATCTTCGACGCACTCGGCATCGATCGCGTCGAGCACGACCGGCTGCGCAACATCGCGGTCATGGGCGTCAACACCTTCGACTGGACCTTCAAGGTCAACCGCCGCGACGTGCCTGCGGTGAAGCCGTACGTGCGCCTGCGGAGTCCGTCAGGCGCGCTCTGGGAGTGGAACGAGCCTTCGACGGCGGAACGCGTCGAGGGCAGCGCGGTGGAGTTCTGTCGCGTCGTCACGCAGACGCGAAACGTGCTGGACACGAACCTGGCGGTGACGGGCGATATCGCGCAGCAATGGATGGCCATCGCGCAGTGCTTCGCGGGTCCGCCGGAGTCGCCACCGGCGCATGGCACGCGATTCAAGCAGGGTCGCTACAACAGGCGTGGTGACCGGAAGAGGGGCCGGGACCCCCGCGACGTCGCGTCACGTATCACTACTCAGTGCCGTCATCGACGCCGATGACGCGGTCCGCCACGAGGCGATCGATCTCGCCGGCTTCGAATCCCGCCTCCGTCAGCACTGCGCGACTGTCGCCACCGGGGCGGGGTGCATGCCGGTCTGCAGTCTCACTCCCGCCGTGCCAGCGGAACGGCGAGCGCGGCGCACGCAGGCGCCCTTCGGTCGGATGATCGTATTCCCGGAAGAATCCCGTCGCGAGCAGGTGCGGGTCCTGCAGCAGTTCGCCGACCGAGTTGACCCGCGCACAGGGAATGTCGGCGGCACGCAATGACGCGAGCCACGCCGCCGTCGTGCGCGTGGGCGCCACCTCGGCAATGATCGCGTACAGCGAATCCACGCTCTGGCTGCGCAGGACCGGGTCCTGCACCTGTGGGGAATGCGCGATTTCGGCGCGTCCAATGATCTCGAAGAACGCCGCCCAGTGCGTGCCGTTGTACGGCAGGATCGCCATGAAGCCGTCCTGCGTACGGTACGGCTTGCGATTGGGTGCGGCCAATCGGTCGTAGCCCGTGGGCCCGAGCGCGGGTACGAACGTTGCGCCGCCCAGCTGTTCCGACATCAGGAACGCGACCGTGCTTTCGAACATGGGCGCCTCGATACAGCAGCCTTTACCCGTCCGGGCGCGGTGCGCCAGGCCCGTCGCCACCGCGATGGCAAGGTGCAGCCCACCGACCTTGTCGCAGAGGATCGTCGAGAGATACCGCGGTTCGCCCTGGGCATTCGCGTTCAACGCAGCGACGCCCGCCGCCGCCTGGACGATGTCGTCGTACGCAGGCTCGTTGGCGTTCGGACCGCCCTGGTCGTAGCCCGGTGCGAACGCGTAGACGAGGTCGGGCTTGATGCGCGCGAGCTGCTCGTAGTCGAGACCCAGCGGCTCGGCGGCTTTCGGTCGCATGTTGTGCACGACGGCGTCTGCGTCGACGACGAGCCGCTCCAGCACCGCGCGCGACTCGGGCCGCTTCAGGTCGATCGCGAGCGAGCGCTTGTTGCGGTTGAACCCCATGAAGCCCGCGCCCATCGAGCGCGATCGGCCCGGACGCACGGTGCGAAAGAGGTCGCCCTGCAGCGGTTCGATCTTGATGACGTCCGCCCCGAGATCACCGAGTGTCTGCGTCGCATAGGGGCCGAGCACGATCGTCGTGAAGTCGAGGACGCGGATTCCTTGCAGCAGGGGCAGCATCGAATTTACCAGGCGACGTGCGAAAGCCCGCGCAGGATACGTCGCCCCGACCGGTCGATCCAACGTGGATCACCCGATGCGAATCGACCGCATTTCGTCGGGATGGCTGCAAGCCCGCTTCCCTCGCCGGCGCACCAGTGATAGGAAGGTGGTCGTTTGCAACACATCGCGAGGCTGGAACGCATGGGGCCGCTACAGGGAATCCGGGTCATCGAACTTGCGGGGCTCGGTCCGGCGCCGTTCTGCGCCATGATGCTGGCCGACATGGGTGCGACGGTCGTCCGGGTCGATCGCGCCTCCGCGCAGACGGACGAACCCGATCCGGTCGATACCCTGCTGCGCAACCGGCGGTCGATCGCGCTGAATTTGAAGAGCCCGGCAGGAATCGCTGCGTTGCTGCGGCTCGTCGACGGCGCGGATGCCTTGATCGAAGGCTTCCGGCCCGGTGTGGCCGAACGCCTGGGTGTCGGGCCGGACGTCTGTCTCGCGCGCAATCCAAAGCTCGTCTACGGGCGCATGACGGGCTGGGGCCAGTCCGGATCGCTTGCGCATTCGGCGGGGCACGACATTAATTATCTCGCGCTCACCGGCGCCCTGCACCTGATCGGCGAACGCGGCCGCAAGCCGGTTCCGCCGCTGAATCTCGTCGCCGATCTTGGCGGCGGCGGCATGATGCTGCTGTCCGGCCTGCTGGCGGCCTTGCTGGAAGCCTCGCGCTCCGGCAAGGGCCAGGTGATCGATGCCGCCATGACCGACGGCGTGATCGCGTTGCTGAGTATCTTCTACTCCATCCGTGCGTCGGATCGCAGCTTCCGCGACGAGACCGGCGAGCTGATGCTCGCAGGCGGCGCGCCTTACTATGGCACCTTCGAGACCAGCGATGGCAAGTACCTGGCGATCGGCTCGATCGAGCCGCAGTTCTACGCGCTGCTGATCGAGAAGCTTGGCGTCGACAGGAAATTCCTCGCGGCGGGATATCCGGCGAGCCGCAAGCACTGGCCCGAGGCGGAGGCCGCCATTGCTGCGGCAGTGAAGTCGAAGACGCGCGAAGAGTGGGCCGCAATCTTCGAAGGCACCGACGCGTGCGTCGCACCTGTACTCAGTCTCGGCGAAGCCGCGCGGCATCCGCACAACGTTGCGCGCGGCAGCTTCATCACGGTGAATGGCGTCGAGCAGCATGCGCCGGCGCCACGGTTCAGTCGTACCGTGTCGGCACCGGTCCAGGGGCCACATCGTGCGGGCGCTGACAGCGGCGAGGTCCTGGCGGAAGCAGGATTTTCCGCGGCGGAAATCGATCAACTGCGTGCATCCGGCGGCCTGGCCTGACCGGGAGCGCGCCTTCCGCAGCCCGTCAGGACGGCCATGCTGACGGGCCGCGGACCAGTCCTTTATGATGGTCGGCGGGCCCGGGCCAAGGGCCCGCCCCATCCCGCAGGTTTTGCAGAATCGCCACGCGGAGCGTGATCGTCCGCGCGGCCCGACCGGAGTCAAACGCATGGCCGACGCCTTCATCTACGACCACGTCCGCACGCCGCGGGGCCGCGGCAAGCCCGACGGCTCGCTCCACAGCATCACTCCGATGCAGCTCGCGGCGCAGACGCTGCAGGCCGTGCGCGATCGGAACCGCCTCGACACGGCTCTGCTCGACGACGTCGTGCTTGGGTGCGTTTCGCCGATCGGGGAGCAGGGCGCCGACATTGCGCGCGTGGCCACGCTCGTCGCCGGCTACGCCGAATCGGTGCCGGGCCAGCAGCTGAACCGCTTCTGCGCCTCGGGCCTCGAGGCCATCAACAATGCCGCTGCGCAGGTGATGTCCGGCCAGTCGCAGGCGGTGGTAGCGGGCGGCGTCGAGTCGATGTCACGCGTGCCGATCGGCAGCGATGGCGGCGCGTGGGTCGCGGACCCCGCCGTCGCCTACAACACCTATTTCGTGCCGCAGGGCGTGGGTGCGGACCTGATCGCGACGCTCGACGGCTATACGCGCGAGACGGTCGATGCGTTTGCCGTCGAAAGCCAGCGTCGCGCGGCCGCCGCCTGGGCCGAAGGTCGCTTCGCCAGGTCGATCCTGCCGGTCCGGGACATCCTCGGCCGCGTCATGCTCGACCGCGACGAGCACATGCGTCCGGATGCAACGCTGGCCAGTCTCGCCTCGCTGAAGCCTGCCTTCGCCACGATGGGTGAACAGGCAGGCTTCGACGCCGTCGCGCAGATGAAGTATCCGCAGGTCGATTCGATCAACCACGTGCACACGGCCGCCAACTCGAGCGGCATCGTCGACGGTGCCGCGGGCGTGCTGGTGGGCAGCAAGCGTTTTGGCGGCAAGGCCGGCCTCAAGCCTCGCGCGCGCATCCGTGCGTTCACGTCGATCGGCAGCGAGCCCGCGATCATGCTGACCGGCCCGGCGCTGGTGACGCAGAAGTTGCTGAAGCGCGCCGGCATGACGGTCAACGACATCGACCTGTTCGAAGTCAACGAGGCGTTCGCCTCCGTCGTGCTGCGCTTCATGCGCGCGATGGACGTGCCGCACGACAAGGTCAACGTGAACGGCGGCGCCATCGCCATGGGTCACCCGCTGGGCGCCACCGGCGCGATCATCACGGGCATCGTCCTCGACGAACTCGAACGCCGTAACCTCAACACCGCGCTGATCACGCTTTGCGTGGGTGCGGGCATGGGCACGGCCACCATCATCGAGCGCGTCTGACGCGCCGACCGACCAGGAACCAGCAGTATGTCCAAGCACTTCAATCTGGCCGTCGACGCTGACGGCATCGCCCTGATCACGATGGACAGCCCGGGACGTTCGATGAACGTGCTCGGTCCTGACGTCGAGACGGAACTCGCCGCGATTGTCGACCAGATCGTCGGCGACGCGGCTATTCGCGGCGCGATCATCACCTCGGGCAAGCCGAGCTTCCTCGCCGGCTACGACCTCACCGAGTTCCTGCGCAGCTTCGGTCCGCAGCTCACGCCGGTGCAGGTCTACGAGAATTTCACGGGCCTGGGCCGCCTGCTGCGCCGGATCGAAACCTGCGGCAAGCCGTTCGCTGCAGCCATCAACGGCCTCGCGCTCGGCGGCGGTTTCGAAGTGTGCCTCGCGTGCCATTACCGCGTGATTGCGGATGACCCGAAGGCATTCGTCGGCCTGCCGGAAGTGAAAGTCGGCCTGCTGCCGGGCGGCGGCGGCACGCAGCGCATGCCGCGCCTGATCGGCGTTACGCAGGCGCTGCCGTACCTGCTCGAAGGCGGCAACATTGCCGCCACCGAGGCGAAGAAGCTGGGGCTGGTGCACGACGTCGTGCCGGCGGGCGAGCTGATCGCCGCGGCGAAGCGCTGGCTCATGGGTTCGCCGGTAGCGGTACAGCCGTGGGACCAGAAGGGCTACCGGGTGCCGGGCGGCGTGGCGTTCGCCAGTGCCAGCGCGACGCAGACGTTCATGGGCGCCACGGCGCTCGTCGCCAAGAAGACGCTGCACACCACCCGGCGCCGGCGGCGATCCTCTCGTGCGTCTATGAAGGCACGCTGCTGCCGATCGAGAAAGGCCTCGAGGTCGAGGCCAAGTATTTTGCGACGCTCGTGACCGGCCCGGTCGCTCGCAACCTGATCCGCACGATGTTCGTGAACAAGGGCAATGCCGACAAGCTGTCGGTGCGGCCGGCGGACGTGCCGAAGTCGAAGGTGACCAAGCTCGGCGTGCTCGGCGCCGGCATGATGGGAGCAGGTGTAGCCTACGTTTCAGCAATGCAGGGCATGGAAGTGATCCTGATCGACTCGACGACCGAGCAGGCGGAAAAGGGCAAGGCCTACTCGGCGAAGCTGCTGGCGAGGGAGGTCGAGAAAGGCCGTCGCACCCAGGAGCAGGCTGAGGCCGTGCTCGCACGCATCAGGCCGACGACTGACTATGCGCAGCTCGAGGGCGCCGATCTGGTGATCGAAGCGGTGTTCGAGCACCGTGGCATCAAGGCCGACGTCACCGCGAAGGCCGAGGCCGTCATCCCGAAAACTGCCGTGTTCGCCAGCAACACCTCGACCCTGCCGATCACCGGCCTCGCCAAGGCGTCGAAGCGGCCGAAGAGCTTCATCGGCATTCACTTCTTCTCGCCGGTCGAGAAGATGCCGCTGGTGGAGATCATCGTCGGCAAGCAGACTGGCAATGAGGCGATCGCGCGCGCGCTCGACTACGTCGGCCAGTTGAAGAAGACGCCGATCGTGGTCAACGACAGCCGCGGCTTCTACACCAGCCGCTGCTTCGGCACGTACACGGCGGAAGGCGCGAAGATGCTGTCCGAAGGCATCGACCCGCAGCTGATCGAAAGCGCCGGCAGGCTGGCTGGCATGCCGGTCGGTCCGCTGGCCGTCAGCGACGAAGTGAGCCTCGAACTCGCCTACAAGGTGATGTCGCAGTCGCGCGAGGATCTCGGCGCCAAATACAAGGAGCCGGTCAGCTGGCCGGTCGTGAGGCACTTCGTCGAGGACCTTAAGCGCCTTGGGCGCAAGAGCGGCGCCGGGTTCTACGATTACCCGGAAGGTGGCAAGAAGGTGCTGTGGTCCGGCCTCGCGAACGAGTATCCGCGGCTCGCGCAGCAGCCGAGTATCGAGGAGCTAAAGACCCGCCTGTTGTACATCCAGGCGCTCGAGACGGCGCGTTGCTTCGAGGAAGGCGTGCTGCGCAGCGTGCACGAAGCCGACCTCGGCTCGATCCTCGGTTGGGGTTTCCCGGCCTACACGGGCGGCACGCTCTCGTACATCGATACGATCGGGCCAGCGAAGTTCGTGGCCGAGTGCAAGCGGCTCGCGAGGCTGTACGGCGAGCGATTCAAGCCGACCAAGGGGCTGCTGGCCCGTGCGCAGTCGGGCGCGAGTTACTACGATGGCGCAGCGCAGGGCTGTCGCCAAAGCATCCTGAGGGGTACGACGAGCATGAGCCTGGTCCTGATCGAGCGGCGCGGACGCGTCGCGATCCTTACGCTGAACCGTCCCGAATCGCTCAACGCCTTCACGTCGGGCCTGCGCGAAAGCCTGCTGTCGGCACTGAACGAGGTGAACGCGGACGAGAGCGTGCGCGCCGTCGTGCTGACCGGCGCGGGGCGCGCCTTCAGCGCGGGGGCCGACCTCAAGGCCGAGCCGATGACCTCGGGTGAGGCGGTGGAACGCATGCTCAACGAGGAGTTCGGCGCCTCGCTGCGCGCGATCGCCCGCATGCCGAAGCCCGTGGTCGCGGCCGTCAACGGTCTCGCGAGCGGCATCGGCGTCTCGTTCGCGCTGGTCTGCGATCTCGTCGTGCTCGGTGAAAGTGCGTTCATGCAACTGCCGTTCGCAAAGATCGCGATCGTGCCCGACGGCGGTCTCACCTGGCTGCTCACCGAACGCGTCGGCCACCGCCGCGCATTCGAACTCGCCATCAGTGGCGAGCGCGTGCCGGCGGCGAAGTGCCTGGAATGGAACCTCGTCAATCGTGTCGTGCCGGACGACCAGGTCGTGACGGCGGCCGTCGCGTGGGCCGAACAGTTGTGCGATGCGGCGCCGGTCGCGCTCGGGTACATGAAACAACTGCTGCGCAGCGCGCCCGACATGGGTTACGAGCAGACGATCCGTGCCGAGGCCAGGTTGCAGGCGCCGTGCATCGACAGCCAGGATTTCGCTGAAGGGGTCGCCGCGTTCCGCGAGAAGCGCGTGCCGAAATTTTCGGGCAGGTAATGACCGGCGACGGCGGCAGGGTGAGCACATGACCGGCACGACGACCGTCTCGACGATCGAAGCCGCGACGACCGAGATGCGTCCCGGTCTCGAGATCGATCGCGATCGCCTGCAGCAGTACCTCGAGGAGCACGTTGCCGGATTTGCGGGGCCGCTGTCGATCCGGCAGTTCAAGGGCGGGCAGTCGAATCCGACGTACCTGCTGACGACGCCGTCCAGGCAGTACGTCCTGCGTCGCAAGCCGCCGGGCCAGTTGCTGGCGTCGGCCCACGCGGTCGATCGCGAATACAAGGTCATCACCGCGCTCGGTCAGCACACCGACGTCCCCGTGCCGCGCACCTACGCGCTGTGCGCCGACGAGACCGTGATCGGCACCTGGTTCTACGTGATGGACCACGTGCCGGGACGCATCTTCTGGGATCCGTCGTTTCCGGACGTGGCGCAAGAGCACCGACGGGAACACTCGCTGGCGCTTTGTGACGCGCTCGCGCGCCTGCACCGGGTCCGGCCCGAAGCCGCGAGCCTCGGCGACTATGGCAAGCCCACGGGTTACTTGAGCCGCCAGATCGCGCGGTTCTCGAAGCAGTACCTGGAAGACACGGCGGGTGGTGGCATCGACTCCATGGAGCGTGTCATCGACTGGCTGCCTCGCAACATGCCGGCGCAGGAACCGCCCGCGGCGGTCGTGCACGGCGACTACCGGTCGGACAACGCGGTGTTCCACCCGACCGAGCCGCGGGTGGTCGCAATCCTGGACTGGGAACTCTCGTCGCTCGGAGATCCGCTCGCCGATTTTGCTTACCACCTGATGGCCTACCGCCTGCCGTCGCTTTCGATCCCGATGCTCGGCGGCCGGGACGCGGCTTCGCTCGGCCTGCCGACCGAAGCGGAGTACGTGGCTCATTACGAGCAGGTCACCGGCTTCCGGCTGGATCCGCGGGATCTCGAGTTCTACCTGGCCTTCGGCATGTTCCGGCTGGCGGGCATCTTCCACGGCATTCGGAGCCGGGTGGTGCGGGGAACGGCCGTCAGCGGGCGGGCGCGTGAATACGCGCAGTTCACCGACTCCATCGCCAACCTGGCCTGGGCCCAGGCCCAGCGCGCAGCGTCCTTATAACTCCATGAGAAACATGGGCTTAGGGTTCTTCCGGCGCCTGTGATAAGCTACGCGGCTAAGTCCCGGGCCAAATCTTTTTCATGCTGAAGCAACGCACGCTCAAGAATTCGATCCGCGCCACGGGCGTGGGCCTGCACACCGGCAAGAAAGTGCTGATGGTCCTGCGTCCGGCCCCGGCCAATTCGGGCATCGTCTTCCGCCGCACCGACCTCGACCAGCTCATCGACATTCCGGCCACGGCCGGCAACGTCAGCCAGACCACGCTCGGCACCAGCCTCACGGCGGACGGTGGCACGGTCTCGACCGTCGAGCACCTCATGTCCGCGCTTGCGGGCCTCGGCATCGACAATCTCGTCGTCGAATTGAGCGCCAGCGAAGTGCCGATCATGGACGGCAGCGCCGGGCCGTTCGTCTTCCTGCTGCAGTCGGCGGGAATCGAGGAACAGAACGCCGCGAAGCGCTTCGTCCGCATCAAGAAGAGCGTCAAGGTCGAGGACGGCGACAAGTGGGCGCGGTTCGATCCCTACGACGGCTTTAAAGTTAATTTTGAAATCGAGTTCGACCATCCGGTGTTCAAGCGCCGCTCACAGGTCGCTTCGATGGACTTCTCGACGACCACGTTCCTGCGCGAAGTCAGCCGTGCCCGCACGTTCGGCTTCATGCGTGACCTGGAGTACATGCGCGCGCAGAACCTGGCCCTCGGCGGCAACCTCGACAACGCGATCGTGCTCGACGATTACCGGGTGCTGAACGAGGACGGCCTGCGCTACGAAGACGAGTTCGTGAAGCACAAGATCCTCGACGCGATCGGCGATCTCTACCTGCTCGGGCACAGCCTGATCGGCGAGTTCAGCGGCTTCAAGTCGGGCCACGGGCTCAACAACCGCCTGTTGCGCACGCTGATTGCGGATGCGAGCGCGTGGGAAGAAGTGACGTTCGAGACGCTGCAGGACGCGCCGATCAGCTATGTCGCGGCAGCCGCGGCGGCGACGTGGGTTAGGGGATGGCTGAGGTTGCGGAGGCGCGCTCGCTTTGCATTAGGACTATCCCCCAACCCCCTATCCCTATCCTTCCTCTGACCTTCACCACCACCTTGTCGATCGGTGGTTCGCCGCCTGACTCCAGCCGTTCCTTGAGCGACTGCGCGCCGTAACCGCACGCGAGGCGTCCAGGCCGCCGAATCGATGATGACCACCAGGTGGTCGCCACGCCGGGCAGCCGAAACCAGGTGCGGACGCAAGGCCTCCGCCAGCCCCAGGCCGGACCTTTTCGGTCAGCGCTGGGCGGCGGCGGCCTTCTTTTTCGAGGCGGCCAGGCCCGGTGCGAGGCCGCCAAACAGCGGTTTGAGGCGATCTGTCATTGTTAAGATTAACTGCGCAAACAGTCGATTTGTTTGCCAAGAGGCAGCCAGTCGGGGCATAGTCTCGCGATTCCGTGACACGACGCAACGATGCCCGCTGGCCGACGCAGCGATCGTGTCGCTTTATCGCCATCGACGCACCCCGGGGGTTGGCGCGGCATGAATCTGCGGATCGTTACCGGCCCCCATGGCCGCACCAGAGAGATCGACCTTACCGGGCCGCGCCTGCCGCTGGCCCCTCTTCTCGTCGTGGGCATTTTCATCGCCGGTCTGTCGCTCGGACGTTTCCTGCTCGGCGGCAATGCCGAGCAGCGTGCCTATGCGCGTGCCATGGCCCAGCAGAAGTCTGACCTGCAGGCCGCCCGCGGGCAGATCGACGGCAAGGTCGACGCCCTGGCCACACGAATCGGTGCGCTGAACGCCCAGTTGATTCGCCTCGACGCCCTGGGTCGCAGGCTTACGGACCTGGCCGGTCTCGACCGCGGTGAATTCGATTTTGCCAAGCCGCCCCCCGTTGGCGGTCCCGAGGGACAAGAGGCACAAGGCGGCTCCGTGCAGGTGCCTGAACTCACTGCAGTGCTCGACACCCTGCAGGCACAGATCCACGACCGCGAGCAGCAGTTGGGGGCGCTCGAGATGGTCATGGCGTCGCGCGAACTCGGCCAGCGCATCATGCCGGGCGGGTTGCCGCTGATCGGCGGCTGGATTTCTTCGCATTTCGGCCGTCGCAGCGATCCGTTCACGGGTCGCGGCGCGTTCCATGCCGGCGTCGACTTCGCTGGTCCTACGGGTTCCCGCGTCATCGCCGTGGGTCCCGGCGTTGTGACGTATTCCGGCTGGAAGAGGGCTACGGCAACGTCGTCGAAATCACGCACCCGACGGGCTACGTGACGCGTTACGGCCACAATTCGCGCAACCTCGTGCAGGTTGGCCGGCCCGTGCAGAAGAACGACGCCATCGCCGTCATCGGCAGCACGGGCCGCTCCACGGGCACTCACGTGCACTTCGAGGTGCTGCGCGACGGCAACGTCCTCAATCCCATGAAGTACCTCGCCGCTCCGTAGCGGCAAGGGGTTAGGGGATAGGGGTTAGGGGTTAGTCGGAACCCAACCCCACCATCACTTTCCAAAGTTCGTTCGGCCACGGCCACGGAAACCCAGCTTCGCGCTGTCCAATCGCAGCTCTGTGCTTTTCCGACTATCCCCCCAAACCCCATCCCCTAACCCCTTGTTTCTACGGAGCGCCGCCCACCTACGGCAGTACTGTAGAATTTCCGCCTTTATTTTCATCGCTTATCGCCCGGAACCCCAGTGGCTAATTGGCTCACCCGCATTTTCGGCAGCCGCAACCAGCGGCTCGTCAGTCAGTACAACGGCCTCGTCAGGAAAATCAACGCGTTCGAGCCCGCCGTCCAGGCCTTGTCCGATGCGGAGCTCGCTGGCAAGACCGTCCAGTTCCGCGATCAGCTCGCGGCCGGCAAGACCCTCGACGACCTCCTGCCCGAAGCGTTCGCTGTCGTCCGTGAGGGCCTCGCGCCGCACCTCGGCCTGCGCCACTTCGACGTGCAGCTGATCGGCGGCATGGTGCTGAACAACGGCAAGATCGCGGAAATGCGCACCGGCGAAGGCAAGACGCTGGTTGCGACCCTGCCCGCGTACCTCAACGCGTTGCCCGGCAAGGGTGCGCACATCGTCACCGTCAACGAGTACCTGGCCCAGCGCGACGCCGACTGGATGTCGCCGATCTACAACTTCCTCGGCATGAGCGTCGGCGTGGTCAAGGCCGGCCTGATGCCGGACGAGAAGCGCGCGGCCTACGGTTCCGACATCACGTACGGCACCAACAACGAATTCGGCTTCGACTACCTGCGCGACAACCTGTCCTTCCGCATCGAGGACCGCATGCAGCGCGAGCTCGCATTCGCGGTGGTCGACGAAGTGGACTCGATCCTCATCGACGAAGCGCGCACGCCGCTGATCATCTCGGGCCCCGCCGAGGAGAGCACCGAGCTCTACATGAAGATCAACGAGCTCGTGCCGCGTCTCGCGAAGCAGGAGTCGGAGGAAGGCGAGGGCGACTACTGGGCCGACGAGAAGTCGAAGCAGGTGCATCTCTCCGACCAGGGCCACGAGCACGTCGAGGAACTGTTCCTGCAGGCTGGTTTGCTGCAGGAAGGGCAGAGCCTCTACGACCCGGCCAACATCCGGCTGATGCATCACCTCAACGCCGCGCTGCGCGCGCACGCGCTGTACCGCAAGGACGTCGAGTACATCGTCCGCAACGGCGAAGTCATCATCGTCGACGAGTTCACGGGGCGCACGATGCCGGGCCGCCGCTGGTCCGATGGCCTGCACCAGTCCGTGGAGGCGAAGGAGGGCGTGAACGTGCGCGAGGAAAACCAGACGGTTGCCTCGATCACGTTCCAGAACTTCTTCCGCATGTACGGCAAGTTGTCGGGCATGACCGGCACGGCCGACACCGAGGCCTTCGAGTTCCAGCAGATCTACGGCCTCGAAGTGGTCGTGATTCCGACGCACCGACCGATGATCCGCGACGACGCGGCGGACCTCGTCTACCTGACGCAGAAGGACAAGTACGAAGCCATCATCGACGACATCCGCGAATGCGTTAAGCGCGGCCAACCGGCCCTCGTCGGCACCACCTCGGTCGAAACCTCGGAGCTGCTCTCGAGCCTGCTGAAGCAGAAGGGCATCGATCACAACGTGCTGAACGCGAAACAGCACGACCGCGAGGCGACCATCGTGTCGCAGGCCGGGCGTCCCGGCACCGTGACGATCGCCACCAACATGGCCGGCCGCGGCACGGACATCGTCCTCGGCGGCAGCCTCAAGACAGAGTTGCTGGAGGTCGACCCGACGGACGCTGCCGCGCGCGCCGCGGTCGAGGCGGAATGGAAGCGCCGGCACGAACAGGTGATCGCGTCGGGCGGCCTGCACATCATCGGCACCGAGCGGCACGAGTCGCGCCGCATCGACAACCAGTTGCGCGGCCGGTCCGGCCGGCAGGGCGACCCGGGCTCGAGCCGGTTCTACCTGTCGCTCGAAGACAACCTGATGCGCATCTTCGGCGACCCCGAGCGCACCAAGCGCTGGCTGACCACGGCCGGCATGAAGGAAGGCGAGGTCATCGAAAGCAAGATGCTGTCGCGCCAGATCGAGCGCGCGCAACGCAAGGTGGAAGCCTACAACTTCGACCTGCGCAAGAACCTGCTCGAGTACGACGACGTCGCCAACGACCAGCGCAAGGTCATCTACCAGCAGCGTACCGAGATCATGGCGGCGGAGGACATCTCCGATTCCGTCACGGGCATTCGTGCCGAAGTGGTCAATAACCTGATCGACCAGTTCGTGCCGCGCGAGAGTCCCGAGGAGGAGTGGAAACTCGACGACCTCAAGGAGGCGATCGAACGTGACTTCATCACCACGATCGATCCGAAGGCCTGGCTCACTGCCGACCACGAGATCGCCGAAGCAGGTTTGCGCGACCGCGTAGTGAAAGCCGTCGAGGACGCGTACGAGGCCAAGGTCGCCGCCGTAGGCGCACCGGTCATGCGTCACCTCGAGAAGGCCGTGATGCTGCAGGAACTGGATCGTCACTGGCGCGATCATCTCGCGGCGATGGACTACCTGCGGCAAGGCATCCACCTGCGCGCCTACGCGCAGAAGAACCCCAAGCAGGAGTACAAGCGCGAGGCGTTCGAACTCTTCGGCGCGCTGCTCGACCGCATCAAGCACGACACTGTTTCGCTGCTGTCGCGCCTGCAGGTTCGGACGGAAGCGGAGATCGAAGAGCAGGAGCGGGAGCGCGAACGGCAGATGGCTCGCCAGCTGCAGCCACAACACGTGTCACCGCAGTCCGTCATTGCCAGCGATGCAGCTGCGGAAGGCGCGGCGGCAGCGGGCAGTGGCATGGGCGGCGGGCTTGCAGCTGGCTCCGGGGTCGCCCGCGGATTCGGTGCAGGCGAAGCGCGTGCGCCCGGTCCGGCGGCGCCGAGCGGCGAGACGGTCGTGCGCGACGGGCGCAAGGTGGGGCGCAACGAGCCCTGCCCCTGCGGATCCGGCAAGAAGTACAAGCACTGCCACGGCCAGATCTGACCACCGGGTCCGGGCGCCTTCGTCGTCGCAACGAGGCCAGGGCAACCGATGCAGGAAATCTGGGTCGTCGCCGGACTGGTGTTCGATACCGAGGGCCGCGTACTCATCGCGCACCGGCCGTCCGGCAAGATGCTCGCCGGACGCTGGGAGTTCCCCGGCGGCAAGGTCGCTGCCGATGAATCGGCGCACGCGGCGATCGTCAGGGAACTGCGGGAAGAAATCGGCATCGAGGCGGGGGATGCCGAACGCCTGATGTACTACGCCGCCGTCTATCCGGGACGGACGATCTGGCTGGACGTGTGGATGATCAAGGACTGGTTGGGTAAGCCACGGGGGCTCGATGCGCAGTCGCTCGAGTGGGTCGAGCCGTCGCGCCTGCACGAGCACGACATTCTCGAGGCGGATGCGCCGATCGTTGCAGCGCTGTTTCGACGCTCGACGAGCGAAAAGGTGGACACGCACTAACTGCGGGCGACCGATCCAGTCGTCCTTCCCGAGCTTGAAACGGCAGTCACTCGCCAATTGCGAGCGGCCGATCCGTGGCCTTTCCCATGGCTTGGAAAGGCAGACACGCGCCCTGGGAAAGGCCACGAATCGACCGCTTGCGATACCGCGCCTGGGCGACTTTTCCGCAGAAGCGGAAAAGGTCGCACGGCGCATGCGGCGTTGAGCGCATCGGAACGCAGCTGCCAGCGGTAGTGCTTCGAAAGCCGCTGCGACCACCGCCGTCAACCTCGGACAGCTCCCGCGGAGTCGACTCCCCTGTCGTATCAGGCTACATGCGCCGTCGCGCGAGCGATTGATCCGGGACCTTCCCCCGAGCGCGTGTCTGCCTTTCCAAGCTCGGGGGAAGGTCCCGGATCAATCGCCAGCAACCGCCGGCGCCCGACCCGCCGCATCGCTGCGTGGCCTGCTCAGCGGGAGATGGCGCGCGGAGCGCGGGTCAGTGAATAAGCCACTTCGTACAACGCGTCGAGACCGGTCGCGGCGAACTTCGGGCTTTCGTCGATGATGTCGACGCGTTCGAGTTCTTCGACCCGGAAGAAATCACGGTACAACCGCTGTACCTCGTCGGGTTCGACGGAGAAGGGAGGGCCGTCCTTGATCGTCTGCTCGTATTCGAACGCGATGAGCAGCGTGCGACTGCCTGCCGGCATCAACGTGGCGAAATGCTGCGCGTAGCGCTCGCGCATCGAAGGCGGTAGTGCGACGAGCGCAGCTCGATCGTAGGCGGCCTGTACCGGGCCGAGCGGTTCGGGCGTCAGTTGCAGCGCATCACCCTCGAAAATCTCGAACGCGCCGGCTCGATGCCGGTGGAACGAGCCGTGCTGTGCGATCTGCACGTCGGTCCGCTGCTGCTCGCCGAAGAACTCCTCGACTGCGAGCGAACTCAGCTCGGAGCCGACGACGCGGTAACCACGCACCGACAACCACACCATGTCCAGGCTCTTGCCGCAGAGCGGCACGTAGACGCGAGAGCCAGCCGCTGCATCGAGCGAGGGCCACCAGCGTTCGAGGAACGGATGCGGAGCGGACTGGTGAAATCCGATCTGACGGGCCTGCCAGCGTTGATGCCAGAAGTCGGGATCCATGGGAATGTCTGCGCTTCGTCAGTGTCGCGGAGGATCGTCGGGTTCGTCCTTCGCGGGCTGGACGCCGTCCGGCGAGATCTCCTCGCCCGCGATCGCGTGCTTTTCAGTCATCCACGCGCCGAGGTCGATCAGCCGGCAGCGCTCGCTGCAGAACGGGCGCCAACGCGCTGCGTCGGACCATTCCACGGGGCGCTGGCACGTGGGACACGGGAAAGTCGGCATGACGGCCTGCTCGCGCCTGTGGCCGGTGGTCAGGTGCAGAGCGCGAGCATGAACGGGACCTCGCCCGTCATCTGCACGGGATTCGTGCCCGCGTCCTGCCAGGAGAGGAAGCGGATGCTGACCCGGTAGTGGCTGCCGCTGATCTCCGGGTAGATGTCGGTGCCCCGCGGCAACAGGATGCGGATCAGCTGCACGGGCACGTCGCGTTCGAGCGTCAAGTGATACACGCCGTTGTTTGCGACTTCGCGACGCGTCTTGCCTTGTTCGCGCGTCATCCAGAGCAGCTCGGAAATCGAGTCGCCGAGCGGACGGATCACCGCCAGCCAGTTCGCGAAGTCCGCGCCGCGGATCTCGTCCGGCTGGTTGAGCCAGTGCGTGTAGTCGGGCAGGTCGAACTCGCAGGTGCCGCCGGGAATCGTGCTGCGGTGCTTGATCGCGTTGAGGAACTCGGAGTCGCGCAGTTTCTGCATGAAGAGCGCGCCGACCGAGCTGAGTTCCTCGCGCATCCGGTGCAGCTTCGTCAGCAGCAGCTTGAGCCGCGCGGTGTCGACGCCCGGTCGTGAGCTGAAGGCCGACAAATGGTGCATCTGCCGCTCGAGTTCCTTCAGCACCTCGCTGCGGATGTCGCCTCGCTGCGTGATGGCGAGGATCTCGAGCAACGAGCTGACCGCAGCCCGCGTGGACCAGGGATCGGGCAGGGTGTGATGGTGCACGGCCTGCTGGTAAAGGAAATCGAGGCGCAGGAAGTTGCGCATCCGCTCGTTCAGCGGCTGCTCGTACGCGACGACGCGGGTCGCCGCATCCGTGGTGGGCACTGCGGCCTCGGTTGAGTTCATGGTCGACTATTGTGCGGCATGGCCGTTTGGCGGCACAACCGGGTGTTCCCTGCGTGCCGCGGCCAACTTCACATATCGTTCGTGCAGCGCGGCGACCTGCCTGCGCAGGTCCTCGATCCGCTCCCTGTGTTCGTGACCACATCGTCGGCCATGTCCAGCCTTCCTCACGCGGCGCCTGGGCCTGGAGCGATGATTCCGCCTGCTCCCGGGTCACCGCGTCCCGTGCCATGAGCCGTTCGACCTGCACGGACTCCGGCACGTCCACGACCAGGACGCGGTCGACATGGTCGCGTCGGCCCCCTTCGGCCAGCAGCGGAATGACGAGCATCTGGTAGGGCCCGGCCTGTGCCGCCGCAACCGACTGGCGTTCCATCTCGGCGCGAATGGCCGGATGCAGGATCGCCTCGAGCCGGGCGCGTGCGGTGGCGTCGTTGAAAATAATCTCGCGCAGCCGACGTCGGTCGAGCCTGCCGTCGGGGTCGAGTAAGTCACCGCCAAAGGTCTGTGCGACAGCGGTCAGCGCAGGCTGGCCGGGCTCGACGACCTCGCGGGCGATGAGATCAGTGTCGATCAACGGCACGCCGTGGCCCGCGAACAGATTGGCGACGGTGGACTTGCCGCTCGCAATGCCGCCGGTGAGGGCGACGCGGAAGGGTCGGGAAGTGGGCTGTGGTGCCGTCGGCGTCACGGTGGGGGGTCAGTGGCGCAGGCCGGTCAACGTCAGGTAGCCGCCCATGATCTGCGGCCCCCACATCAGCGCGATCCAACCGGCCGCCGCGAGGTAAGGGCCGAACGGGATCGGCACGTTGCGGTCCCGGCCGCGGAGCACGATCAACGCGACACCAATGACGGCGCCGGTGAGCGCAGAGAGCAGCAGGATCAGCGGCAGCATCTGCCAGCCCATCCACGCCCCGAGCGCGCCGAGCAGCTTGAAATCGCCGTAGCCCATGCCGTCCTTGCCCGTGGCGAGCTTGAAGGCCCAGTACACGGTCCAGAGGATCAGGTAGCCGCAGACGGCACCGAGGATCGCTGAGGACGGATCCGTCGGAGCGGTGGCCGTGAGACCCGCATGCCAGCAGAGGCTCAGCAGCAGGCCGAGCCACAGCAGCGGAATCGTAATGACGTCGGGCAGGAGCGTGTGATCGAGGTCGATCACCGTCAGGGAGATCAGGGCCCAGGTGAACAGCAGTGCCGCGAGTGTCTGCCAGTGCCAGCCGAAGCGCATCGCGACCGCGGCCGACAGGACTGCCGTGGCAAATTCGACGATCGGGTAGCGGACGGAAATCGAAGCGCGGCAACTTGCACACTTGCCGCCGAGCAGCAGCCAGCTGACCACCGGGATGTTCTGCAACGCCGTGATTTCGGCGTTGCACCTGGGGCAGCGGGAGCGGGGGACGAGGAGGTTGTAGCGTTCCGGAGACTGGTCGGTCCGGCTGTCGAGCGTGCCGCTCTCGTCGGCGCGTCCGGGTTCCACGATCATCTCGCGCGCCTGCGCCCTCCATTCACGTTCGAGCATGATCGGCACGCGGTGGATGACGACGTTCAGGAAGCTGCCGACGAGCAGGCTGACGAGGAATGCGCAAGCGGCCAGTAGCCACGGCGTCGATGCGAGAATTCCGGCGAGGTCAGTCATTCGTGCATTTACCTATGTGAAAACGCCGCGCAGGGCGCGGCGTCTTCGGCGATCTCATCCGCGATGGCGCGGCGCGTGCGTCAGATCACTGCGCCGAGCTTGAAAATCGGCAGGTACATTGCCACGACCATGCCGCCGACCAGCACGCCCAGGATGACCATGATCATCGGTTCGAGCAGGCTGCTCAGTGCGTCGACGGCGGCGTCGACGTCGGCTTCGTAGAAGTCCGCGACCTTGCTCGCCATCTCGTCCAGCGAACCCGACTCCTCGCCGACTGCGATCATCTGCACGACCATGTTCGGGAAGAGGCCCGTGTTCTCCATCGCGCGCTGCATGCGCATGCCCGTGGCGATCTCATCGCGCATTCTCAGCACGGCGTCCTGGTAGATGATGTTGCCGGTGGCGCCTGCGACGGACTTCATCGCCTCGACCAGCGGCACGCCGGCGCCGAACATCGTTGCGAGCGTGCGCGCATAGCGCGCGATGGCCGATTTTCGCAGGATGGGTCCGATGACCGGGATCTGCAGCGACAACTTGTCGATGAACTGTCGCAGTGGCCGCGAGCGCTTGTAGGAATAGCCGAAACTCACGACGACGACTGCGACGACAATCGCCAGCATCCAGCCGCTCGCCTGCATCCAGCGCGACATATTGACGACGAACTGCGTGAATGCCGGAAGATCTGCGCCAAAGCCTTTAAAAAGGCTTTCGAACTGGGGAATCACGAAGAGCAGCAGGATGACTGTCACGATGATCGCCACCGCCAGCACGGCTGCCGGATAGAACAGCGCCTTCTTGATCTTCTTCTTCAGGGCCTCGGTCTTTTCCTTGTACGTTGCAATCTTTTCGAGAACCGTCTCGAGCGCACCTGCGTGTTCGCCGGCTTCGACCAGGTTCACGAACAAATCATCGAAATAGATCGGGTGCTTGGCGAGAGCCTGGTGCAGCGAGTTGCCGGTCTCGATATCGCTCTTGATCGAGAGCACGAGCTTCTGCACGGCGGGCTTGTCGTTGCCGACGCCGATGATCTCGAAGGACTGCACCATCGGGATGCCCGCATTGAGCATCGTGGCGAGCTGCCGGGCGAAGAGGGCGATGTCCTCGGCGGTAACTTTACCTTCACCCTTGAACAGCTTGGTTTCCTTGCGGACCCTGGTTGCGGCGATACCCTGCTTGCGCAGGTCGGAGCGAATCTCCATCTCGTCACGCGCCAGGCCGCGTCCCTTGACGCGATTGCCCTTCTTGTCCTTGCCTTCCCACAGGAAGGTCATCTGCTTGGTTACGGCAAGTTCGGCCATGTGGTTGGAATCCCGGTTCCTTCAGGTTCAGTCGACGGTGACGCGGTTCACTTCGTCCAGCGACGTGATCCCCATGCGCACCTTGTTGATGCCCGCCTGGCGCAAGCCCCAGACGCCTTCGCGGGTGGCCTGCTGCTTGATGTCCAGCACGCTCCCGCCCGCCATGATGATGCGGCCGATTTCCTCGGAGACCGGCATCACCTCGTACAGTCCCGTGCGCCCCTTATACCCGTCCGTGCAGTTGCTGCAACCCACGGGCTGGAAAATCTGGAGCCCGTTCGCGATTTCCTCGTCCCCGAAGCCTTCTTTCTTCAGCGCTTCGGCCGGAATCTTCGCCGGCGCCTTGCAACTGTTGCAGAGCCGGCGCGCCAGGCGCTGGGCGATGATCAGGCTGATCGACGTCGCAATCGCATAGGGCTTTACGCCCATGTCGACCAGGCGCGTCAGGGTCTTGGGTGCGTCGTTGGTGTGCAGCGTGGAGAGCACCAAGTGACCGGTCTGGGCCGCCTTGATCGCGATCTCGGCGGTCTCCAGGTCACGGATTTCGCCGACCATGATCACGTCTGGATCCTGGCGCAGGAAGGCGCGCAGGGCGCCAGGAAAGGTGAGGCCGACCTTCGGGTTGATGTTTACCTGGTTGATGCCGGGCAGCATGATTTCGACGGGGTCTTCCGCCGTCGAAATGTTCGTGTCCTCGGTGTTGAGGATGTTGAGGCCCGTATAGAGCGACACCGTCTTGCCGCTGCCGGTCGGGCCGGTCACCAGGATCATGCCGTGCGGCCGCGCCAGGCAGTCCAGGTACAGCTTCTTCTGGAAGGCTTCGTATCCGAGCGCGTCGATGCCCAGCATCGCGCTCGAGGGATCGAGGATACGCATCACGATCTTTTCGCCGAAGAGCGTCGGGCACGTGCTCACGCGGAAGTCGATGGCCCGGTTCTTCGAGATCTTCATCTTGATGCGGCCGTCCTGCGGCACGCGCCGCTCCGCGATGTCCATGCGGGACATCACCTTAAGGCGGGCCGCCATCTTGATGGCCAGCTGCACCGGCGGATTGGCGACTTCCTTCAGGATGCCGTCGAGACGGAGCCGGATGCGGTAGCTGCGCTCGTAGGGCTCGAAATGGATGTCCGACGCGCCCTTCTTGATTGCGTCCAGCATCACCTTGTTGATGAAGCGCACGATCGGTGCGTCGTCGACTGCGTCGGAGGAGCGATCGGAGTCCCTGGCAGCGTCTTCGTCGTCGCCCGAGGTGACCTCGAGCCCGTCCATCTCGAAGTCGTCGCCGGCGAGGTCCGGCATCGACGTGTCGACCTGCTCGAGTGAAACTGCGAGCAGTTTGCTGAGCTTGTCTTCCTCGACGACCACCGCTTCAATCGAGAAACCGGTGGCGAACTTGACCTCGTCAAGTGCATGCAGGTTCGTCGGATCGGAAATCGCGATGAACAGCTTCTTGCCGCGCTTTACCAGTGGCAGCACGCGGTGCTTGCGCAGGATTTTTTCGCTGACGATGCGGACGGTATCGAGGTCGGGTTGGATGGAGTCCAGGTCCAGCAGCGGGGCGCAGAACTCCTGCGAGGCCGCGATGGCGATTTCGCGCGCGTCGGCCATGTTGTGCTCGACCAGGTAGGACACGACCCCCACCCGGCGTTCCTTCGCCGCGGCAATGGCATCGACCATGGCCGAATCGGCCACGAGACCGTCAATCACCAGGCGCTGCGGCAGGCCCTGGAGGCCCGACCGGCTGATCGTCTGCGTGGAAATCGCGAAATCGTTCATGGGCTTAGCCTTGCCCTTGTGGGGTACCTGGCGGACGGAAGAACACTAACGCAAGACTAGCAAATGTTAAGTCGCGAAGGTGATTGTGGCCCGATCGGGCCGCCAGATTGTGTGAGCCGGTCCACAGGCTCCGCAATTGCGATTTCGGCTGCCTTCACGTCAAACTCGTCCGCGGAAACTGCTCTCGAATGTGGTTGGCGCGCGCCGTACAGGAAGCGTCTTTCTTGGGAAGGTTGAAGCCATCAACGCGCCCAAAATTTGAGTCACAACACGTTGTTTGCAATGACTATTTGGCGAAGAACTCGTTTCGGCACCAGGTCTGGATTCGCCGCAAAAAAGAACCCCCGCAGTTGCGGGGGTTCTTGGTCGTCCGGCGCTTTCCGGCCAGGCCGGTGCGCAGTCCGCTAGCCGTTAACGGCAGCTCGACGGAAGGTACTTGTTTGCGATCGTCGTCGTGCCATCAGTCGCGGCAGTTCCAGCCGTATCCCAGCCAGACGGGTCAGCTGCCGGGTCGCCGCAACGCCAGATGACGTCGCCATTCACGCTGGCGCCCGGCGTCAAGCCGACCTGGTCACCGGCAACCGTCGAGTTGACTTCGTTGCCGTAAGCGACGGTGATGCCGCCGCCGCCAACCGTAATCGACGAAACGTACTTGCCCTGGATATCGGTCGCCGAGCCCATGCCGGCTGAATCGTTATCGGCAGGCCATGAACCGTGGTTCGCGTAGTACTCCGAGACTGACGCTTTGGCCGCGGACGCCATCGTCAGGCCTTCCGAGACCTGCGAGCGGATCAGGTAGTCCTGATAAGCCGGGATGGCGATGGCGGCGAGAATACCGATGATCGCGACCACGATCATCAATTCGATAAGGGTGAAACCCTTTTGGACCGAGCGGTTGAACTTACTGAACATTTCTTGCTCCTTGCGAAGTACGAAAATAGACTGCGGCACTTGCCTGCAGGCGAACTAAAGCAATTGCCGTGCCAAGCGCGTTGGATTCGTAATTGCTTGTTTTTCAGGCAACTTTCAGTTGAACGCGACCCTGCGATGAAGTTCACGCCGGATTTACGCGACAGTCTGCGTCACTTTATGACACCTATTGTCATACCGTCGGGCATCGTCGCGGCCGTTCCGGCTGCCAGTCAGAATGAATGCTCGTGAAACTTTTGGAGATCCAGTCAACGTGACGACGACCGATCAAGGGCGAATGACGCTGCCAGCTCCGACGAGCGTGCCACTGCGCCGCGGCTTTCTGGTCGCAACCGTCCTCGCCCTGCTTTTTCTCGCGTCGACGGCCTACACCTCGGTCGTAACACTGGTTGACCGCATCCAGTCGACAGACGTAATGAAGGCAGTTTCCGGAGACATCTGGTCGGCAAAAATCGCCGGGCAGATGGCCTATTTCGGATTCGCACAGATTCTCCTGCATGTCGCGATGGGGGCGGTCGCCTGGCTGCTTGCCTGCGCCTGTGCTGCTATCTGGCCCGTCGCGCGCGTGAAATTCGTGCGGATCATCGTCGGCTGGTTCTGTCTGCTCGCAGCCGCGACGCTCGCATATAACGCTCTTTGGTATCCCAGGACTTTCTTTGGCGCGCACTACTACGACCTGATGACTCCTCGTGTTGGTCCGTTTCATGTCGGGCAGTTGGTTTACGGAACGGTTTTGCTTGTCGCCCTGGGGGTACTTGTCGCGGGCGGCCTGGCTGCATGGGGAGGGCTGACAGCGGCGCGCAAGCGACGTTGGACCCTCGCAGTCGCAGGTGTGTCGTTGTTGGTACTGTGCGGCGTCCTGGTCGAACGGCTCTTGTTCGCCGTGGCAGCACGTGACGCCGATGCCAGACCCAATGTCATCCTGCTAGGGATCGACTCCCTGCGATTGGACGAGTTGAGCCGATACGGCGGATACCGAGGAAATACACCTCATATCGATGGTTTTCTTGCCGAAGCGGACGTCGTGAAGGATGCGTCCACACCGATGGCACGAACTTTCGGTTCGTGGGTCGCGATCCTGACCGGTCGTGGACCTGCGGTCACTGGCGCGCGCAATAATCTGACGCCTCGCAAGTGGGTCGCCGCGAACCCGACGATCGCAGACGTTCTGCGCCAGGCAGGGTATCGGACCGTCTATGCAACCGACGAAGTGCGCTTCGCGAACATCGACGAATCGTATGGTTTCGACGAGGTGATCACGCCTCCGATCGGGGCGTCGGACTTCATCATAGGGACGTACAACGAGCTTCCACTGGCGTCCGTGGTCATCAACACAAGGCTCGGCCAGATGTTGTTCCCGTTCTCCTATGGGAACCGTGGCGCCGCGCAAGTGTTCGAGCCCAAGACGTACCTTTCGCGGCTCGAACGTGAGCTGCAATTCGATCAGCCCACGTTTCTGATTGTTCACCTGACAGCTGCGCACTGGCCGTACTTTGTCGCAGACACCCCGTTTGGCGTATCCGTTAAAGCGAGCCCGGAGGATCGCCCGTTGTATCGAATTGGGCTGCGCACGGCGGACAGTATGTTCGACCATGTCATCTCAATCCTGCGACGAAAAGGCGCCATGGACAATGCAATCGTAGTCGTGCTGTCTGACCATGGTGAAGCGCTGTCGTTACCGAGAGACGCGATTGTGAGCAACGGTTCGATCGTGGAAGGGCTGGGCGCACCTCTAAAGTTGCTCGACTCGGGGCATGGGCAAAGCGTGCTTTCTCCGACGCAGTACAAGGTACTGCTGGCATTCAAGAGATTCGGCGTTGGCGCCGGCATCGCTGCATCGGCGCGCGATTTGCCGACGACGGCCACGGTGGAGGACATCGCCCCGACTCTGCTCGAGTTGTTGGGGATTACGGGAGATCCGCTCGCGTCCACCGGGCGCTCGCTCGCGCCGATGCTGCAGTTGCCGGTGCCGTCGCCATTTGCCGGGCCCGAGAGAATACGTTTTACCGAGACCGACCTTTCCGTAATTCCAGACGTAAACGGTGAGGTCGACGAGGTGGGTACAGCGAAGGCAAATTCCAAGTTCTTTGGAATAGATCCGGCAAGTTCCCGCATGCACATCCGTGAAAGGATGATCCCGCTCGTTCGCGCCTACAAGGAACGCGCTGCGTTCACGTCCAGGTATCTGCTTGCTGCACTACCGGCGGGTCCTGATCACCATCAGTATTTGTATTTCGACATCGATACTGGTGCCGGCAGGTTGCTCATGGGCAGGCCCGGGCCGGAACTGCTGGAGGGTCAGCGACTCTGGGATGCCTTGCATGCCAACTACCGTGGTGAGTTAAAGTCTGCAGCCCGAATCACGAGGGCCGATTGGCCAGTTATCGAGAATGAGTGGCGCGACTACCTGAATACACACCGTTCAAGCGAAACTGGCGCCGCAGCAGGCCCTTGACGGCCGTCAGAGTCCCGTGAAGATTTCTTCGCGTGGAGGTTCCTGCGGTGGAGGGGGGCGCGCCGAAGCAAGCACCAGCCTGATTGCCGTGGGTTTGGCCGGCTCGTAGCCAGCTACTGGCGAAATCGCCACACGCCCCGTAACGGCGAAGACTTCGCCTGGCCTTCGAACGACGCCGTCTATCTGCACTGGTACAGGCGTTTCAACTCGATAGTCCGCAGCGAATGGTATGTCGATTGACCCAGGCCGGTCCGTCGACAGTTCCCCTGTACCGCCGGCAACCTTGATGGGTCCCCAGTAACGGCTGTAGCTGCGTTGGAGAAAGATGCGGTCGACCTCGAGGAGGCCATGGTCACTTGGTCGCGTGGTCGCCAGCGCCGATACGTTCATGATCACGAATGCCGGCTTGGCATCCTGGGCGATAGCCTGCATGACTGGTGTGCCGGTGGCCTTATATTCTGTGATTCCCCAACTGCTCATGAAGAAATTCGCCTTGCGATATGACGAAATCATCCCGCAGCGATCTATGTAGTTGACGGGGTCGGGGAAAATCTCATGAACGCCAGCGACGATCTCTCGCTGGTTCGACTGGGTGTCCTGCAGAAAACGTGCGGCCGGGAGCAGCCCCTGGTATGCCAGACCGAGCGCGAGCACGAGCGTAAATATCTGTCTCGCGAAGATCGGCCCTTTGGATTCCACGTACTCGCTGACCGTGGCAATCGAATGGCCGACGAGGACGCTGGCGGGTGCCAGCATGACCACATAAAAATATGGGTAGGCGTTGCGGTAGAAAGTGATCGGCAGCATTGCCAGCGCCAGGGCGAGCAGATCGAACCGCCTGCGATAGGCAGCGGTAATGGCACCCAGCGCGATCAACAACCAGGGCAATGGTTGCCAGTTTGCATAAATCGTCAGGAAGCGGCCGCGTGGAAAGAGGCCGGGTTCAAACACGGTCACCGACGCGGTCCGGGCTGCAAATCGAGTAAGGGACTCCGACTGGATCGCGCTCGCTGCAGTGTGGTCGGATCCGGAGATCGACACAGCATGAGCAGCGATGACGATGCAGGCCGCAATCGTCGCTGCCGCGCCGACACGAAGCATGGACCGCAGCGGCAGCGCGATTCCATTGCGACCTGCTGCGTCATTGCCGCGTCGAACCGTGAGTATGAGGACAAGAAGCATCGGCGCGAAAAGCAGTATCTTGACAGTGACGGCTGCCGCCAGGCCGATCGCGCCCCCGGCCAACACGTCATTTCTGCGTGACCGGCCCGGTGCGGCCAGCAGCAATGTCGCAGTCATCAGCAAAGGGGCGAGCAAGGAGTCGGAACGGAACGAGCCGCCGTGCATCATGACCGGGATCATTGTCAGGTAGACGAAAGGCGGCGCCACGGCAGCGAATCCATCGAAAAAAAGCGCAGACAGGCGCCAAATCAACCACGCCGTCAGGCCGAGTAGAGCCAGCATTACCATGCGGGCGGCAACGACCTGGTCGACCTCGTTGGCACCGACCAGTGGCAGCCAGGTGAATAGGTGCGTATATGCGCTTTGCAGCAAGGGCATCAGCTCGTTCCGCAACATCGTATGTACGAAGCTGAGGAACCAGAATTCGTCCCAATTGACGTTGATTCGTCTGGTGAGCAGGAGTTTGTACAAGACGATGCCGGCACAACCGACAAGCGTGATGATCGAAAGATATCCTTCGAATTCGCGCCGACGTTCGCCCGTGATCGACTTGCGTGGCTGTTCCATAGGGGGTGCAATGCTATTGTCAGGCTGAGCGCGCCGCAACTGGCTGCCCGGAACGCGAGGCTAAACCGTAACGCGGCGTTTTACGTCCCCACGCGCAGGAGACATACTGCCGCGCCGCGCATTGACGATGCCTGCCGGAGGTAGGGTTGAAAAAGCTAGTTGTTCAGATCCCCTGCTACAACGAGGAAGACACGCTTGCCGCGACGCTGTCCGCATTGCCGCGACATGTCGCCGGCTTCGACTGCGTGGAGTGGCTGGTCGTCGACGATGGTAGTACCGACCGGACGGCCGAAATTGCCCGGTCATTCGGCGTCGACCATATTGTCAGGCTGGAGCAAAACCAGGGTTTGGCGCGTGCTTTCATGGCCGGGCTGGAGGCAAGTCTGAAGGCGGGCGCCGATGTGGTCGTCAACACTGACGCCGACAATCAATACGATGCGAAGTGCATCACCGCGCTCGTTGCTCCGATTCTGCGAGGTGAGGCCAGCATGGTCATTGGCGCCCGGCCGATCGGCGACATCGAGGATTTTTCGCTCGTCAAGAAATGGTTGCAGCGTCTCGGCAGTGCTGTCGTGCGTCTTGCAAGTGGTACGAATGTGCCGGACGCGCCAAGTGGGTTCCGGGCGATTCACCGCGAAGCCGCTCTGAAGTTATGCGTGTTCAGTTCGTATACGTACACGCTGGAGACGATCATCCAGGCAGGGCGGAAGAACATTGCACTGGCGTCGATACCAGTTGCCGTGAACCGCGTCGAACGACCGTCTCGCCTTGTCAAGAGCGTCCCCTCGTATCTCAAGCGCTCGACACTTACGATCCTGCGCATCTTCATCCTGTATAAGCCCCTCCGTTTCTTCGTCGCTCTCGGCACGTTGTTCCTGGTTCCGGGCGTCGCCCTCGGGGGCCGGTTTGTCTGGATCTACCTGGCGGGCGATGGCGCAGGCCATATCCAGTCATTGATCCTGGCGTCAATCCTGATTGTGACCGCCGTGATTGTTTACGTGGCGGGGGTCCTGTCCGATCTCATTGCGGCAAACCGGGTGTTGCTCGAGGAGATTCGCGCGAGACAGCTTCGGGCGAGTATCGCCGAAGCCGCGCGAATCGCCGAAACCGGGAAATGAGTCAGTCCGCTACAGTCAATGCCACTGCTGCTGGCAGCGTGCCGGATGTGACCATCGGCATGCCCCTGTATAACGAAGAAAGTTTCGTTGATGCGGCACTGACGGCACTTCTGGCGCAGTCCAATCGGAACTTCGAGATCATCATCAGCGACAACGCATCGACCGATCGTACGGCGGAAATCTGCCACCGCTTCGTCGCGAACGATCCCAGAGTCCGCTATCACCGTAACACTGTGAATATCGGAGCGGCGGCAAATTTCGACAAAGTCATTCACCTCGCACGCGGCCGGTATTTCCTCTGGGCAGGCGGGCACGACCTGTGGGACGACGACCTGCTGGCGCGCAGCGTTGCCGCGCTCGACGAACGACAGGATGCGGTCATCGCCGGAGCCGAGTGCGTGTGGCTCGACGTGACCGGGGTCCGAATGTCGCGCCGATCTGGATTCTCCGACACGAGCGGAATGAGTTCGATTGAGCGCTTCTTCACGGTGCTCTGGGGCAACATGCATCCCATCCTCGGGCTGATCCGGACCGATGCGCTGACGCGCACATCAGGAGTGCAAACCTGCATGGGCGCGGACCTGCTGTTGTTGACCGAACTCGCGCTGCGGGGCGATTTCGTCTTCGTTCCAGGGACACGATGGTACAGGCGCGAGATACGGCCGCAGGAGACATATTCGCAGATGATTCAGCGGCATCGCAGTGGCCAGTACATGCTCACTCGAGGCTTGGGCGCCCGGTTCCCGCTGTTGACGCTAGGCTCCCGGCTGCTCGGTGTGGCATGGCGCTCAGGTTTGCCGTTGGCGCCGCGTCTTGCGATGTGCGCTGGAGTCGCGGCGACGCTGCCGGCGCGCTATTTTGGCGCCAGGCTGCGGCGGCGCTGAGGGGTTGATGGCCGTGCAGCGGCACAGCGAAGGAACTTCAGCGACGCCCTTCAGACTGGACGCGCCCTGGATTTCGTTGGTGAAAGCCGCTTTCGCCTGGTGTGCCGTTATCGCCATGGTGGTGGCTGCCTGGCGTGCATGGCCTTTTCTCGCGAGTGCATGGGGGGGAGCGGCGCCCGTTCAATTGCTGAGCGCCGTGATGCTCTGGGCGGCGACTCATTTCGTGTCGCCCGGATTCACCGTGTTGGTTCTGGGCAGGGATCGGCCGATTGGCTATCGCAGCGCCCTGGTGGTCCATGCCTCCCGCTTACCGGCCAAGTACATTCCCGGCGGAATCTGGCACATGGTCAGCCGAGTTGCAGATTTCAGGGAACTCGGGCATCAGCGCCCGGCCCTTGTTGATTTCGTGCTGCTGGAAAATCTCGTTGCTGCTGTTTTTGCGCTCGGTAGCGGCGCCGGGCTGTTGTGGTTCTTCGGCAATACCCAGTGGGGCGACGGGCTTGCGGTGATCTCGATTCTCGGGCTCGCAGGTCTTGCCTTCCTGCCCTGGGGCCTCCGGCTTATCACGCGCTCCCTCCGGACGTTTCCAATGGGTCGGTACGCCCGCCTGCTCATCCTGACGGCGCTGTTCTGGACTCTTGCGTCGAGCGCCTTCGTCGCCTTCCTGGGCGGTTTTGAAAGCCAATTGTCGGATGCGAGCAGGCCGGCGATCTATGGAACATACCTCTTTTCATGGGGCGCCGGTTTTGTAGCATTTTTCGCGCCCCAGGGGATCGGTGTGTTCGAGGTCGTATCTGGCAAGCTTCTCGAAGGGCAACTCGAGTTGGGGCGTGCTGTTGCGCTGATGGCAACGTTCAGGATCATCGTACTGGCTGGCGACCTGCTGGCATGGGCCGGTGTGTTTCTGTTCTTTCGTAGATACTCGGTGCGATGAAAGGTGAATGAGGGGCGGATCATGAAGGCTGTAATTCTTGCGGGTGGACTCGGCACGCGCATTTCGGAGGAGTCGGGAGTCCGGCCAAAGCCCATGGTCGAGATCGGCGGTCGGCCTGTGCTCTGGCATATCCTCAAAATCTACTCCGCCTATGGCATCAATGATTTCGTGATCTGCCTCGGCTACAAGGGCTACTTGATCAAGGAGTACTTTGCGAACTATTTCCTGCACATGTCAGACGTCACTTTCGACATGGCCCAGAATCGGATGAGGGTGCATCACCAGCACGCGGAACCCTGGCAGGTCACGCTCGTCGATACTGGCGAGGCCACGCAAACGGGCGGGCGCCTCAAGCAAGTGCGTTCCTACCTGGGTGACGACGATTTCTGTTTCACGTACGGCGATGGGTTGAGCAGCGTGAACGTTACCGAACTCGTGCAGTTTCATCGCCGGAACGGCACCATCGCGACTCTGACGGCCACGCAGCCTCCAGGCAGGTTTGGTTCGCTGGATGTGCACGGCACGTTGATCACTACATTTGCGGAAAAGCCCCGGGGTGACGGATCTCTCATCAACGGCGGGTTCTTCGTGCTCTCGACGCGCGTATTCGACTATATCGACGGCGACGACACGGTATGGGAGCGTGGACCGTTGGAACGTCTCGCGCGCGAGCGCCAATTGTCGGCGTTCGTCCATGATGGATTCTGGCAACCGATGGACACGATGCGAGACAAGAATCTTCTGGAATCGCTCTGGCAGGCGGGTAAGGCACCCTGGAAGGTATGGTGAGCGAATTCTGGCGAGGTCGGCGGGTCCTCGTGACCGGCCACACCAGGTTCAAGGGCGGCTGGCTCAGTGTCTGGCTGAAGCAGCTCGGGGCCGTCGTAACGGGCTACTCGCTACAGCCGCCGACCGAGCCAAACCTGTTCCATCTCGCGGGTATCGGCGACATCGTTGATTCCCGAATTGGCGACATACGCGACCTGGCAGGTTTTCACAGCATTCTGGTGGCATCCAGACCCGAGATCGTATTCCATCTCGCAGCACAACCAATGGTGCTGGGCGGGTATTTCGATCCTGTCGGGACCTTTGATATCAACGTAATGGGTACCGTGAACCTGCTGCAGTCGCTCAGGGCCGTGGAAGGCGTGCGCGCCGTCGTCAACGTCACCACCGACAAGTGTTACGAAAACAGTAACAACGGGCGCGCCTTCGTTGAAGGGGATGCAATGGGTGGCGTAGAACCCTACGGGGCGAGCAAGGCCTGTGCGGAACTGGTTACTCGCGCAATGACATACGCGTTCTTTCCGGGCGACCGTCACGCAGATCACGGTGTTGCCGTGGCGACTGCACGCGCCGGGAATGTTATCGGTGGCGGCGATTGGGGTGCGAATCGATTGCTTCCCGATGTCGTCCGGTCATTTGCGCTCGGCGAGCCCGTGAAGATCCGTCATCCCGATTCGACATGACCTGGCAGCATGTCATTGATCTACTGCACGGCTACCTTGCTCTGGCTCAACGTCTTCACGAAGCCGGCCTGCATTCGGTGGAGGTTGGAATTTCGGCCCCGATCATGACGGGTCGAAGCCTGTTTCGTGGGTGATCGATCGCTGCGTGCAGTGTTGGGGAGGCACAGCCAGCTGGGAGCTGGATAACGAAGCCTATCCGGCCGAAGCGCAGTTACTGCATCTCGATTGTGCCAAGGCACGTACGCTTCTCGGTTGGAGGCCGCGGTTACCACTAGAGCACGCGTTGGGGATGACTATTGAATGGTATCGCGAAGTCATTCGAGGGGCCGACGCAATGAATCTGTGTTTGCGGCAGATTGATGAATTCAGCGGCCGGGGACCGGGCTGATGTACCAGGCCTGTCGTTCCTGTGGCGCCGGTTTGCGATTGTCCTTCTGCGATCTCGGCACCACGCCGTTCTCCAACTCGTTCGTTTCGGCCGACGAGCTCGATCGGAGCGAGACCTACTATCCATTGCATGCGCGCGTTTGTGAGGCGTGCTGGCTGGTGCAGAATACCGGCATTCGAACCACCCGACACCATCTTCAATGCCGGCTACCCATACTTTTCCTCCTACTCGCATTCATGGCTGCACCATTGCGAGCAGTTCTGCACTGAAATCATGGCCGCGCGCCGGCTGGGTCCCCAGTCGCAAGTCGTCGAGATCGCGAGCAACGACGGCTATCTCCTGCAATACTTCAGCCGCGCCGGGATCCCCGTGCTGGGCGTGGAGCCCTCGGCGAACTGCGCGCAAGTCGCCGAGTCGAAAGGTATTCCCACGCTGGTGAAATTCTTCGGGCGCCAGACCGCGGTGCAGTTGCGGGCGGATGGTGTACGCGCCGATGTCGTCGTCGCTAACAACGTTCTGGCGCACGTTCCCGACCTCAATGATTTCGTAGCCGGCATCACGACGTTGCTTGCGCCAGGAGGTCTCGCTTCATTCGAGTTTCCGCATCTCCTCCGACTGATCGAAGGGAATCAGTTCGATACCATTTATCACGAGCATTTCTCGTACTTTTCACTTGTCGCCGTCAAACAACTCCTCGATCGTCACGGACTCAGGCTGTTCGATGTCGTTGAAGTGCCGACCCACGGTGGTTCGTTACGAGTGCGGCCTGCATGCGGCACCGGGCGCAGCCGGCGCCAGGACGTGGTGGAACGAAAGTGCTGGGCGACGAGCTTCGTGCGGGGCTAGATGGGGCCGGTGCCTACACGAACTTCCAGGATCGCGTCACTGCAACGCGCATGGCACTGCTGGACTTCCTGCTGGTAGCGCGAAATGCGCGCAAGAAAGTCTGGGGTTATGGCGCCGCCGCAAAAGGCAATACGCTACTGAACTATTGTGGCGTGCGCTCTGACTTACTCGAGGCAATCGTCGACCGAAGCCCGCACAAGCAAGGTCGGTACCTTCCCGGCACCCGCATTCCGGTGCGGACTCCGGAAGATATGATTGCTGCCCGACCTGACTACGTGCTGATTCTTCCCTGGAATCTGCGCCAGGAAATCGTCGAGTCAATGGCGGTCGTGCGCGAGTGGGGAGGCAAGTTCGTGATTCCCATTCCCGAGCCCATGGTGCTGTCGTGATACTAAGGGAAACCGTCCTGTCAGGCGTCATGATCATCGAGCCGCGCGTGCATCTTGACGTCCGCGGTACGTTCTCCACTCACTATTCTGACGCATGGTTCCTGGAACAGGGTCTTGAGTCTTCGTTCCGGCAGGCATCGACGTCGCGCAACGGCGCGGCGGGCACGTTGCGTGGCATGCATTGGCAAGGTTCGCCGTACCCGGAGGTGAAACTCGTGCGATGTGACCGGGGTGCCGTTTATGACGTCGTTCTTGACATGCGTCCGGATTCGCCGACTTTTCGCCGGTGGCACGCGCTGGAATTGAGCGAAGAGAACGATCTCGCCGTGTACGTTCCTGCTGGCTGCGCGCATGGCTATCAGACGTTACGACCGGATTCCTGGGTGACTTACCTGCTGAGTGGTTCGTATGAACCATCCAGCGCCCGCGGCGTACGCTGGGACGACCCCGCCTTCGCCATCGAATGGCCGGCCTGTCGTGAGAGAGTGATTTCGCACAAGGATGCAACCTATCCGGAGTACCAATTCGATGAGTGACCCGCTGCGGCCATTGATCCTGTGGGGAGCGGCGGGGCATTCGAAGGTGCTTGCAGAGTTTCTCAACGTTGCAGGCTTCTGCCCGGTGGCGGTGTTTGACAACAATGAGGCGCTGACGGAGTCGCCGCTGCTCAACGTGCCGTTGCGCGTCGGTCGGCACGGTTTCGAAGCGTGGCGCGCCGACTGGCATGAGTCGCCATTGTGGGGATTGCTGCCATCGGCGGCGCAAATGGCAATGCACGACTCGAAATTCATGCGTTATTCGTGGAACGGGGTATCCAGGTGGCGACACTTGTGCATCCCCGCGGATACGTCGCAGCTACGGCCACCCTGGGAGTGGGAACGCAGGTTCTGGTCAATGCGGCAGTCTGTGCGGACGCCATCCTCGGCGCGGCGTGCATCGTGAACACCGGAGCCAGTGTCGATCATGAATGCGTTCTAGGCGATGGCGTTCATGTGGGTCCTGGCGCGCGGATCGCCGGATGCGTGCGTGTCGGTCATTGCGCATTCGTCGGTGCAGGTGCGGTCGTCCTGCCCCGGGTTCGCATTGGCGAGAACGCGGTCGTCGGTGCGGGGGCGGTCGTCACAAGGGACGTCGCAGATGGGGTCGTATCATTCGGGAACCCGGCGCGAGTCGTCCGGGTCCGGGGGAGCGTAAAGTGAATTCAGACGAAGTGGCACGAATGGCGGCCGACAGTGACCTGCAGAAGGCGGCGCACGACGTGTTCCTGCGAAGTTGCGAATACAAGTACTCGTACAATTTCAGCTGGATGGGCCGACCCATCATCCAGTACCCGCAGGACATGGTCGCAATGCAGGAGATCATCTGGGCGGTGCAACCCGACCTGATTATCGAAACTGGCATCGCACACGGCGGCTCTCTCGTGTACTACGCATCACTCCTGGATCTGCAGGGCAAGGATGGCCTGGTTCTGGGAATCGACATCGACATCAGGGCCCACAATAGGGTCGCCATCGAGACCCATCCCATGGCGCGCCGGATACAGATGATCGAGGGCTCGGCTGTCGATGCCGTGATCGTCCGCAAGGTTGCGGAAGTGGCCCGCCGCCGGAAACGTGTTCTGGTGACGCTCGATTCCAACCATACCCATGAGCACGTCCTGCGCGAACTCCAGCTGTACTCGCCCTTCGTCACCGTGGGCAGCTACCTGGTGGTCTTCGACACCGTAGTCGAGGACATGCCCAAGTCGATGTTTTCGGACCGCCCCTGGGGGCCTGGCGACAGTCCCAAGACCGCAGTACACGAGTTTCTCAAGTCCAGCGACCGCTTTGAGATTGACCACGGTATCGAGCGCAAGCTTCTGTTCACCGTGGCGCCTGACGGCTACCTGCGTTGCGTCAAGGCATGACTGACGCAAGGATTCCGGTTTCTGGGCCGTGGATTACCGAGCGCGAGGTTCAGTACGTTGCCGATGCCACACGTTCGGCCTGGTACTCGAAGCATCACGTCTATCACGATAAGTTCGAGCGTGCCTTTGCCGAGTATCTCGGCGTCAAGCATACGATTGCCCTGCCATCGTGCACGTCTGCAATTCACCTTGCGCTTGCCGCGCTGGGAGTTGGCGCAGGGGACGAGGTCATTGTCCCCGATGTAACTTGGATTGCATCGGCTGCGCCTGTCACCTACCTCGGCGGCACCACGGTGTTCGCCGATATCGATGCGTTGAACTGGTGCATCGATCCTGCGAGCGTCGAAGCGCTATTGACTCCGCGTACGCGCGCGATCATTGCGGTCGAACTCTACGGCTCGATGCCGGATTGGGACGCGCTTCGCGACTTGTCCGTACGATACGAGATTCCCATCATCGAAGACGCTGCCGAGGCGATAGGGTCGCGATATCGAAACAGACCGGCCGGTTCGTTCGGCCAGGTCAGCGTGTTCAGTTTTCACGGTTCGAAGACGCTGACCACGGGTGAGGGCGGGTTGCTTGCGACGGACGACACTGCATTGTTCCAGCGCGCGCAGGTTCTACGTGACCACGGGCGCCCCATGGGTGACCGATACTTCCGCAACACCGAGGTCGCGTTCAAGTACAAGATGTCCAGCATGCAGGCCGCTCTCGGGCTCGCGCAACTCAAGCAAATCGATAAATTGGTTGCACGCAAACGCGAGATCTTCGGCTAGTATCGCGAACTGCTCGGCGATGTTCCAGGATTAAGCTTGAATGCCGAGCCTTCGGCTGTCGTAAACTCCGTTTGGATGTCGACGGTGGTGCTGGATGATCGATACGAGATCACCAAGGAGCAAATGCTGGCGGGTCTCGATCGGCAGGCTATTGATAGCCGACCGTTTTTTTATCCGCTAAGCTCGCTCGAGGCGTACGCCGGGCAGGAAGAAGCGTTCAAGGCGCGGGCTCGGAACGTGGTCAGTTACGCAATTTCGCCGCGGGCAATCAACCTGCCATCCGGTCTATCGCTCACCCGCAGTGAAGTGGAACGAGTTTCCCTGGCACTGCGGTCCACTATAGGTGCCTGATCCGGCTGCAAGCAGCCGCTGGATCGCGGCCTACTCAATCCCCAGCTTCTTCACGCGATACCTGAGTTGCCGGAAAGTCATCCCCAGCAATTCCGCCGCCCTGGTCTTGTTATAGCGGGTCTGTTCGAGCGCACGGATGATGGCCTCACGCTGGATGTGCTCGAGCTGGCCCTCCAGTCCATCCGCGCCGCCTTCGCCTCCCAGGGCTGCATCCCGGCCCGCCATCTCGGGCAGGTCCGTCAGCAACTGCCCCGGTTTCAGCTGAATGTCTTCCGGCTCGATGCGATCGTTCGAGCACAGCGTCACCGCGCGTTCGAGGATGTTCTCCAGTTCGCGCACGTTGCCCGGATACGAATAGGACAGCAGTTTGTCCATCGCCTCGTCGCTGATCTGCGGGCGCGTCACGCCGATCTGGCCGGCGATGCGATCCAGCAGCATTTCGATGAGCGGTGGCACGTCATCGAGGCGTTCCCGCAGTGCCGGCACCCGCAGCTCGATGACATTGATGCGGTAGTACAGATCCTCGCGGAATCTGCCGGACTTCACGAGCTCGTCGAGCTTGCGATGCGTCGCCGACAGCACGCGCACATCGACCGGCGTCTCGCGCGTTTCGCCCACCGGTCGGATGGACTTTTCCTGGATCACGCGCAGCAGCTTGACCTGCATGTGCAGGGGCAGGTCCGCAACTTCGTCCAGGAACAGCGTGCCGCCCTCGGCCGAGTGGATCAGCCCTTCCTTGTCGCCCACGGCGCCTGTGAAGCTGCCTTTCTTGTGGCCGAACAATTCGCTTTCCATCAGCTCGGACGGGATCGCGCCGCAGTTGACCGGCACGAACGGCCCGTCATGCCGCGGCCCCGTGTCGTGGATCAGCCGTGCGACCAGTTCCTTGCCGGTCCCTGAATCGCCCGCGATGTGGACCGGTGCCTGGCTGCGCGCGACCTTCGCGATCATCTGCCGCAACTTCTGCATCGGCTTCGATTGACCCAGCAGCCGCAAGCCCGACGGCACGACGATGGATTGCGCGGCATCGAAGACCGCGCCGTCCGCGGAACGCAGCTTCAGCGTCGCCTTGATCAGCTTGCGCAGCGAGCCCAGGTCCAGCGGTTTTGAAATGAAATCGAAGGCGCCCAGCTTGAGCGCCCGCACGGCCGTGTCGACGTTGCCATGCGCGGTGATCACGGCTACCGGCACGCCAGGGCGGTGGTGCTGGATCCAATCGACGATGTCGAGCCCGTCCCCGTCGGGCAGCCGCATGTCCGTCAGCACGAGGTCGAATCGTTCCGGGCCGAGCGCCTTGATCGCGCTTGCGTAATCACCCGCCGTCACGACTTCGATCTGCATGCGACCGAGCGTGATGGACAGCAACTCGCGAATGTCAGGCTCGTCGTCGATGACCAGGGCGCGGGCGGGCGACTTGCGTTCGGTCATCAGTCCTTCCAGCGGCTCGGGTCGGCGAAAATGATGCGGAAAATGCTACCACCCCCGGGCCGCGGCTCGTAGAGCAGCAGTGCGCCATTCGTCTGGCACAGTTCTCGCGAGATGAACAAGCCGAGGCCGGTGCCGCCGGACCCGGTGGTGAAAAACGGTTCGAAGATGCGTTCTGCCTGCGCCTGGTCGACGCCGTTGCCGCGGTCCGCCACTTCGACGAAGGGTCTTCCGGTGGCCGCGATGCGGCCCGCCCGGATATCGACGCGGGCCGTGGCATCCGGGCCCGCACCGTGGCGAAAGGCGTTGTCGCACAGGTTCCACAGCACCTGGTGCAGGTGCGAGGGGTCGAACTGCACGTCGATGCGGCCGACGTTTCGATCCATGTCGATGCGGAAAGACGTGTGATCGAGCTGCAGGGTCTGTTCGTACTCCGCGATGAACGCGGACAGCCAGTCCGTCACGTCCAGGCGTTCCTGCTTCGTCGTGTCGCGCCGGGACAGTTGCAGCACGTTCTCGATGATGTGGCTGACCCGGACGCCGTTCTTCTCGATGATGTCCGTGAGGTGACGGTCGTCATCGGTGAGGCCCGGCGACTCCCGCAGCAGCTGGCCCGCGTGGCTCATTGCGCCGACCGGATTGCGGATCTCGTGCGCGATGCTGGCGCTCAACCGGCCCAGCGCGGCCAACTTCGACTGCTGCGCGCGAGCGGCGATGACGCTGGTGTCCTCCAGGAAGATCAGCACCGGACCGGACCCGCTCTCGGAGAGTGCCACGAAGTGTGGCCGGATCACGGTACCGCCATCGGCGCCTACGATTTCACCCACGTTGTCGCGCCGACCCGCCGATTGCTTGCGCCACGCTTCCAGCGCGTACGACAGGCGCGGCGACACCGCAGCGAGGGCCGTGCCGCTCGGCACCGCGCCGCCGTGCAACAGCTGCGCGGCCGTTTCGTTGATGAGCCGAACGTTGTCGCTCGCGTCGACCACGAGGATGCTCTCGCGCAGATGCTGCACGATGAATTCGTTCAGCTCGTTGAGGTTCGCAAGGTCGATCTCTCGCTGCCGGGCCAGCGCCTCGCTCTCCCGCAGTCGCATGGCGAACGGAACGGCGAGCAGAGTAATCGCGAACAGACTGGCTCCGGTCAGCCCGGTGATCAGGAAGTCCGACCGGAAGCTCTCGCCCTGCAGGAACGAGATCGTCGTCTCCACCAGCAGCGACAATGCGACGAAGGATGTTCCGAGCAACGCAAATCGACGCGGCAGGATCGTGGCCGCCGCCCCCGTCGGCAGGACGAGCAGGGTCGCGAGCCCGCTCGCGACGCCGCCGCTGGAGTGGATCAGCATGCCGATCGCCACTGCGTCGACCACCAGCTGGACCAGCGCCTGCCACTCGGCCGGCGGCATGCGGCTTTGAATGGTCTGTATGCAGATCAGGCCGAAGGCGAAGTACCCCACCGCGACGCTGATGAAGAGGCCGGGTTGGTGGCTGCCGACGCTGTTGCTCGGGGCGTTGAAGAAGAAGACCAGCAGCAGCAGCATCGGCAGCAGCAGGCGGAACACGTTCAGCAGCGACAGCACCCGCCACGGCAGCTCGATGCCGGTCGCCCCATGCAGGGATTCCTTCAGCTCGGTCCTGAGCACTCGCGCCATGGACCGGCACTCTAGCAGAGGCGTCTTGGGGTAAACTGCCGAGCTTCGTCCAACCGCCCGATCGAGCCCCATGAACCTCCACGAATACCAGTCGAAGCAGCTGTTCGCCCGCTATGGCATTCCGGTGCCGTCGGGCTTCGTCGCCTCCACGCCGGACGAAGCCGTCGATGCTGCCAAGCGCCTCGGGGGCGCGGTCTGGGTCGTCAAGGCCCAGGTGCACGCGGGTGGCCGCGGCAAGGCAGGTGGAGTAAAGGTGGTCAAGTCGACGGCTGACGTTGCGGCTGCCGCCGCCGGCATGCTCGGCCAGCGACTGAAGACCAAGCAGACGTCGGCAGAAGGCCTGCCGATCCACCAGGTCTACGTCGAGACCGGCTCGAAGATCGACCGCGAGCTGTACCTCAGCCTGCTTCTCAACCGTGACACGGGCCGCGTGGCGTTCGTCGCCTCGGCCGCCGGTGGCATGGACATCGAGGACGTTGCGGCCAGGACACCCGGGAAAATCATCCGCGTCGAAATCCACCCGGCCACGGGAATCCAGGGTTCACATTGCCGCACGCTTGCGTTCGGACTGGGCCTCAAAGGCAAGCAGATCGCGCAGTTCGAGCAGATCGCGCGCGGCCTGTTCAAGCTCTACATGGATTGCGACGCGAGCCTGGTCGAGGTGAACCCGCTGATCGTCAATGGCGATGGCGACGTCATCGCCCTCGACGGCAAGATCGGCATCGAGGACAACTCGCTCTTCCGCCAGCAGGCGCTGGTCGAGATGCGCGACACCTCGCAGGAAGACGAGATGGAGCGGATCGCGGGCGAGGCCGACCTCAACTACGTCTCCCTCGACGGCGACATCGCCTGCATGGTGAATGGCGCGGGTCTCGCCATGGCCACGATGGACGTCATCCAGCTTTATGGCGGTTCGCCTGCGAACTTCCTCGACGTCGGCGGCGGCGCCACGCGTGAGCGCGTCACGACGGCGTTCAAGCTCATCCTGAACAATCCGAAGGTCAAGGCGATCCTCGTCAACATCTTCGGCGGCATCGTCCGCTGCGACATGATCGCCGAAGGCGTCATCGGCGCCGCGCGCGACCTCGGCCTGCACCTGCCGGTCGTGGTCCGCATCGAAGGCACCAACGCGCCACAGGGCCGCAAGCTGCTCGCCGAGAGCGGGCTGGACCTGATCGTCGCCACCGACCTGACCGACGCCGCCAGGAAGGTCGTCGCGGCCGCTGCGAGGAAGTAACCCATGTCGATCCTGATCAACAAGAACACGCGCGTGATCTGCCAGGGCTTCACTGGCAAGCAGGGCACGTTCCATTCGCAGGGTTGCCTCGACTATGGCACCAAGCTCGTCGGCGGTGTCACGCCGGGCCGCGGCGGCGAGAAGCACCTCGGCCTGCCGGTGTTCGACACCGTGCGCGATGCCGTGGCGAAGACCGCAGCGAATGCCACGATGATCTACGTGCCGCCGCCGTTCGCGGCCGACGCGATCATCGAAGCCGCCGATGCCGGCATCGAACTGATCGTGTGCATCACCGAAGGCATTCCGGTGAACGACATGGTCAAGGTCAAGGCGGCGCTGCAGGATTCAAAGTCGCGACTGGTCGGCCCGAACTGCCCCGGCGTGATCACGCCCGGAGAATGCAAGATCGGCATCATGCCGGGCTTCATTCACAAGAAGGGCAAGGTCGGGATCGTTTCACGCTCGGGCACGCTCACGTACGAGGCGGTGTTCCAGACGACCAACGTCGGCCTCGGCCAGAGCACCTGCGTCGGCATCGGTGGCGATCCGGTCCGCGGCATGAACTTCATCGACGTGCTGGCGCTGTTCCAGGACGACCCGCAGACCGAAGGCATCATCATGGTCGGCGAAATCGGCGGCAGCGACGAAGAGGCGGGCGCGGAGTTCATCCGCAAGCACGTCACCAAGCCAGTGGTCGCCTACATCGCGGGCGTCACGGCGCCGCCGGGCAAGCGCATGGGTCACGCGGGCGCGGTGATTTCGGGCGGCAAAGGCACGGCGGCCGACAAATTCGCGGCGCTCGAGGCAGCTCGCGTGACGACGGTGCGCTCGCCCGCGGAACTCGGCGCGGCGATCTTCAAGCGGCTCAAGGGTCGGGTCGGCAGGGGCAAGGCCGTCAAGGCGGTCGCTGTGAAGAAGCAAGTGAAAGCTGCGCCTGCCAAGGCCAAGGCCAAGGCCAAAGCCAAAGCTGGGCTGTGCGCCAGGCGAAAATCGCGGTGAAGAAGGCTGCGCCGCGCAAGGCGCCCGCGAAGAAGAACGCCCGGACAGCGCCGCGCAAGAAGTAGTTCTGGTGTCAGTGCGTCTCTGTGCAGAACGCATGGAGCGCAGCCTGCCCGGTTCCCGGCCGGTCCAATCGACTCCCGTCCGTGCGGCAGAAGCACGCCCGAAGCATCTGCAGCAGCATGGCGTGCGTGCTCGGATGCACCGGCCGCAGCGGATTTCTGAAAAGTTGACCGGTGGACAAAAACTCAGCTAACGTCCAGCCTGGTGCGGCTCGCCGCAGACTTGCCACGCTCGACGTGCTGGATTTACCCCATGCCCTTGCCCAGGTTCATCGCTTGTATTGCCTTGTGCCTCGCCGCCCGTGCAGGCACTGCAGCTGACTGCGGCGAATCGCGGCTCGATGCCGCAGACGCACTCAACCTGGTCGAATTCGTCGAGCGCCAGATCGTCGACTCCCACGTGGGCTCGGTGTCGGGCCTTGTGGCGGGCGTACGGCTTGGTCTGGAGGACGCGCGACGAATCGGTTCCCGGGCACCGCGTCAACGCGAACTGGCCGATACGCTCAACCGCGCGCTGGTCCCGTTGCGTGATGCTCACCTGGAAGTGCGTATGCTCGAGTCGTCTGCCAAGGCGTGCCGCACGCTGCCGGTGGAGTTCGAGTGGAATTCGGCTGGACTCTGGGTCCGCAGCGGCGTGCCGCGTGTGCCAACCGGTGCCAGGGTCGTGGCAATCGGGGCGCTCTCGACGGACGACCTGGAGGTAGCGCTCGGCGCGCGCATTCCGCACGAGACGCCACAGTGGGTGCGCGCGCACGGTGCCAACCTGCTGCCAAGGATCGACACGCTGCGAAATCTCGGCCTGGTTTCGCGGGACGGCACTATCCACCTGCGCGTGATCGGCCCTGACGGCTCCCGCAGGACGGAGCGCCTGCAGGCTTTCGCGCGACCGGATGGACCGGTGGCGGTGCGTCCCTGGGTCGGATTCCGTATCTGGCCGGAACGCAGCACGGGGCACTTCTGGTTCGACCGATTCGATCACGACGCCGAACTCGTGACGAAATTCGATGAGTTCCTGGCGGCTGCCGCCCGCGCGGACGTGCACAGGATTGCGATTGATATCCGCGGCAATCCTGGCGGCGACTCGAGTGTCGCCGTCGCCATGCTCGATGCGCTCGGCTTCGACGGCTATTCAGTCTTCACCGTCGTGCCACGTCCGTCGCCGGTGCTGGCTGCAACCCTGCCGATGCTCATGCCGGCGGCGTTGAATCCGCTGCTGGCCCAGGCAGGGCTGCCGCCGATACCCCTCGACGCCGGGACCTACGAATTGCCGCCGGCGCTGGTCCTCGCGGAACTGCGCAACCGCATCGCGCAACGTCCGTTGACGCAGAGATTGCCGGGCCGGCAGCTGTACTTGCTGACCGATGCCGGTACGTTCAGCAGTGGCACATTGTTCGCCGTGCTGGTCAGGGACAATCACCTCGGTCGCATTGTCGGGGAGGCGGCGGGCAATTCGGCGAGCTTCAATGGCACGGAGTATCCCGCCGCGCTGTCGGGCACGGACTACTACCTGAACCTGACGACGGCCCGGCTGCTGCGCCCGGATGCCGGCGCGCCAGCGGATGCCAGCATCGAACCGGACGATCCGGTCACGGCAACGGGCGCCGACCTGGCCGCTGGACGGGACGTGCAACTCGATTTCGTCCTCGATTCCCGATGATCGTGGAGGGCGTGAGCGCATTGCCGCCACCAACACAGGAAGCCTGATGCGAACGGCAGACTTCATCGTAATCGGCAGCGGTATCGCCGGCGCGTCGGTCGGCTGGCGACTGGCGCAGGCCGGGCGGACCATCATCCTGGATGGCGAAGACCACGTCGGCTACCACTCGACGGGCCGGTCGGCGGCGATGTTCGATCGTGCGCACGGCAACGAGTCGATTCGGATCCTGACGGCCGCCAGCCACGCGTATTTCCTCGACCCTGGCCTCGGTCTCGAGCGGCCACTGCTGGTGCCACGTGGTGTCATGTACGTCGCCACGGTCGCCCAGCGTCCCCGGCTTGCGGCGTTCTTCGATCAGGTCAAGCCACTCGCCCCAACCGCGCAAATTCGGGACGGCGCCTTCGCGCTCGAACAGGTGCCCATCCTGCGGCCTGCACGGTTCGACGCCTGCGTCTGGGACCCGGCCGCGGCGGATATCGACGTGGACGCGTTGCACGGCGCCTGGTTGAAGGCGTTCAGGCATCTTGGGGGTGAAGTTCACTGCCGGCGGCGCGTCGAAGACCTGCGACGCGAAGGTAACAGCTGGCGCGTCGTGACTGCGTCCGAAGTCTACGAGGCGCCGGTGATCGTGAATGCCGCCGGTGCCTGGGCGGATGCGATCGCCTCCATGGCGGGCCTGGCGCCACTCGGGCTGGAAGCCAGGCGGCGAAGCATGGCTGTGGTGCCGCTCGACTCAGGCCTGGACGCGTCGCATTGGCCGCTTGTCGTCGACATCGGCGAGCAGTGGTACTTCAAAGGCGAGGCGGGGCGCCTGCTGGTTTCACCGGCCGATGAAACCGAGGTCCTTCCTTGCGACGCATTGGCCGACGACGTCGACATCGCGACAGGCATCGAGCGTTTCGAGTCCGCGACGACCATGGTCGTGGATCGCGTAATGACATCCTGGGCCGGCTTGCGCTGCTTCTTTGCCGACCGCAGCCCGGTCCTTGGCCGGGACCCGCGCGTGCCCGGGTTCTTCTGGTCGGCGGGGCTCGGCGGCTACGGCATCCAGACGTCGCCGGCAGCGTCGCTCCTCGTCGCCAGCGCCATCCTCGGGCGGGAAGTCCCGTCCGCGCTGGCAGGCACGTGCTTAACGCCGGATAGATTATATAGCGCGTATATATTTTTTGACCGACGGACAGTTCTGGCATATAAAAGGCACGCGGTCGGCGCCGGTGGCCCGGTCGCAGTTGCAGCAATCCAGAACCCCCGGGAGCCGTTCATGCCCAGCGTCCGACTTCGAACCGTCGTTTATTCGGTCCTAGCCTGCGCCGCCGCCGCGCCAGAAATTTCCAGGGCGCAGTCGGCCAGCGCAACGCTCGAGGAGATCGTGGTCACCGCCCAGCGCCGCGAGTCGAACCTGCAGTCGATCCCGGCGGCAGTGAGTGCGGTGACGGCCGATACGCTGCGGGCTGCCGGAATCGTGCGCATCGAGAATCTCGCCAACTCGGTGCCCAACGTTTACATCAACACGGGCGCGAGCCTGCGCGCGACGGTCATTGCAGTACGCGGCATCTCCTCGAACCCGAACAATCCCGGCGTCGACCCCGCGGTGGGTGTGTTCGTGGATGGTGTCTACCAGGGCCGGCCGACCACGATGAACTCATCCCTGTACGACCTGGACCGGGTGGAATTCCTGCGGGGCCCGCAGGGCGCCCTGTACGGCAAGAATACGATCGCGGGCGCGATCAATTTCATCACCAAGCTGCCCACTCCCGAGTTCACGGGCGAGGTCCACCTGGGTTACGGCAATTACAACCAGCAGCTGGCACATGCCGCAGTGTCCGGGCCGCTCGGTTCGGAGCGACTGACTGCGCGCCTGTCGGGCAGCTATCAGAAGCGTGATGGCTACATGGACAATACGGCCACGGGCAACGAGCTCGAAGACGCCGATGAAACGGGCGGCAGGCTCGCACTGGCTTTTGCAGCCACCGACACACTCAACCTCATCCTGCGTGCCGATACTGCGCGCAACCGGACAGCGTCCGGAGCATCGGAAGTGTTCCTGAACGGCGCGTTCACGGGCGCCCCGTTCGCCGATGCGAATCCCTTCGACCGCAAAGTTGCGAACGACCGGGATGCGCGTGGCGATCGTGACCAGTCCGGGGTGTCGTTGCAGGCCGATTGGGACACGGCGTTCGGCGTCGTGACGTCCATAACGGCCTATCGGCAGTTCGACTGGGAGAACATGAACGACAACGATTTCAGCGTGCTGAACATGCTGAGTTCCGGCATCAGCGAGGACTACACGCAGTTCAGCCAGGAGCTGAGACTCGTCTCGAAAGGCGGCTCGAAGTTCGATTACGTCGCGGGCCTCTATTACGAGGACCAGTCGCTAGACACGATCTCCACCGCGATCGTCGGGCCCGATCTCGGCATCTATCCGGACGAGGTGACCGGCGAGATCTTCGGCGACGTCAGTTCGGACGGATGGGCTGTGTACGCCCAGGGCACCTACCGCTTCAGCGACCAATGGAGCGTCAGTGCGGGCCTGCGCTACTCGGACGAGCAGAAGGACGTCACGCACTCGCAGGTGGGGGACCCGTTCCAGGTGCTGCTGCCCACGTATCCGCAGCGCAAGGTGTCGCGCGACGACAGCCAGACGTCGCCATCCGTGAGCCTGAACTGGACGCCGAGCGGGAACGTCCTCGCCTATGCCTCCTACGCGCAGGGATTCAAGGCAGGCGGATTCAATGTCTTTTCGATCACGCCGACCGACGACGCAGCCTACGAACCCGAACTCGTGGACAGCTACGAAATCGGCCTGAAGACGACGCTGCTGGATGGCGCCGCCCGCCTGAACATCGCGCTCTTCGCGTTGACGTATGACGACCTCCAGGTGAACCAGCTGGTGCTGGTGGGCGGTGTGCCGCAATACCAGACGTCGAATGCGGCTACGGCGGAAAGCAAGGGCGCGGAGGTCGAGTTCCTGTGGCAGCCGACCGAGTCGCTGCAGCTGAGCGCCGCGTACGGCTATACCGACGCGAACTTTGACTCGTTCAGGAACGCCACGGCGCAAGGCGACGACTACTCGGGCAATGTGCTGCAGCTGGCGGCAGAGAATACCCTGAACGCCGCACTGCAGTACCAGGCGCCGGTATTCGGCGACTACGTCCTCAGCGCCCGACTCGAAGGCAACTGGCGCGACGATGTCTTCTTCGATCCGTCGAACGATCCGCTCGCGACCCAGGATACCTACACCACGATCGATGCGCGCATCTCGCTCGCGGCAGCGGCAGGCTGGTCGGTCGGGCTCTGGGGACGCAACCTGTCGGACGAGGACTACGCCCTCGACCGGCGTGCCGGTGTGATCGTGCCAGGGCAGTACACGCACCAGCTGGCGCCGCCGCTGACCTACGGTATCGAGGTTGGTTTCGAGTTCTAACCGTTGGCGCGACCCTCTCGCCGCATCGGCGGGGAGAGGGCGGGATCACGCAGTACGACGTCGCGGTCTAGCGCCTGCCGCCGATCACGCTCAACAGCATCTGCCGGATGAGCTTCTTGCAACCATCCAGGTCGACAGCTTTCGGATCCATGCCCCAGAGGCCCGTCACCCCGTCGGCCATGGCCTGGATCAGGTCGGCCAGTGGGCCCTCGTCAACCTCGCCGATCTCACCCGCCGCACGCGCCTTGCGGATCACGTCGAGTATGTAATCGCGCATGCCGGCCTCGCCCCAGGCGTGGAACTGGTGCCGTTCCTCGGTCGTGCCGCAACAACCCACCGTATCAAGGTAGATCAGGGCCTCCGCGTGGCGCTCGGCGGCAAAATCGATGGCCGCGCTGGGCAACTCCAGCAGCTTCGCGCGGTAACTGGCATGCCTGTTCAATCGCTCGGTCACGTAGCGGTTGTACTGGCGCATCCAGTGTCGCAGGACCTGCTTGCCCAGATCGCTCTTGCCATCGAAGTGGTAGGAAATGACGCCCTTGCTGACGCCGACGACTTCAGCAATGTCCGCGAGCGAAGTGCTGTCGTAACCCCTTTGTGCGATCAGTCGCAGCGAGACGTCGAGGATCTGCTTGCGTCGCGCTTCCTCGATGAAGGAAGGCTCGCGGCCGCTGCGACGCGGGCTGTCCCAGGGTGCTGCGGGACGCACAGGCGTCTGCTTCGCGCGCACAGGCGTCTGCTTCGCGCGCACAGGCGTCTGCTTCGCGCGCACAGGCGCTTTTTTCTTGCGGGTTGGCGTTGCTGTCGGCATCAAGTCTTCGTTCCGGAATGCGTGGGGGCCACCTGGCTCGCAACTGTAGTTTAGCCCACTTGCCCGCCCGGTCCGACGCTGAACGCTGACGCCGGCGATGGTCCAGGCCAGGTCAGGCCGGTTCGTGCTGCCAGACTCGCGGAAAGATCTCGCAGTCGAGGATGTCTCCATCCTGCAATCCGGGATCGCAGGACGGTACCGCGACCTCGCCCGCGCGAACTCGGTAACGCGCGTCGTCGCCGCACCAGCGAGTCGAGACGGCACGTCGTCGTCGCGCGAGAGAACGATTGCCGGGGGCGCCATGGACCGTCATCGCGTTGAAAACAATGCAGTCTCCCGCCTCGACTGAAAAGCTGCCGATCGGGTACTGCTCGCGCCGGGCTTCGATGTCCGGCAATTGCGGCAACCCGGTGCCGGCGTAGGCACTGCCGTCGGCGAAGTGCTGCGGATTGAATTCCGTGCCCCACCGGTGCGAGCCCAGCACGAATTCCACGCAGTTCTCACGTGCGACGTCATCCAGGGCCAGCCATATGGCGCAGACCTGGTGACCCGAAACGGCCCAGTACGGCTGGTCCTGGTGCCAGGGCGTGCGTTGCTCGGTTCCCGGCTCCTTGACGATGACCTGGTCGAAGAAGAAATTGATCCGGCTCGCGCGCATGATTCGCGCCGCGATCAGTGCCGCGGGCGACTCGTGCACAAGCCGGCGGAACTCCGGCAGTCGCAACCACATGTCCTGATCGCCGAAGAAGAACCCGGGCTGCGAGCGATCGCCAAGCACCGCATGCGGGCCTGGGGTCGACATGCAGCGATCGACACCTGCACGCAGCAGGTCAAGCCAATCGGCACCGAAGACCCCAGACAGCAGCACGACGCCGTCGCGCTCGTAGGTTGCGACGTCGTCGGCTGTCACCTCGCGGAGCGGTGTCCCGTGCAGCATTGCGGTGTTCGTCATCGCGGCGTCTCGCGGGTGCTGCCCGCATACGGCACGAAGCGACCAGCGAGCGCACCCGTCAGTGTGCCATCGAGCAGTGCAGGCGTGCCATTGACCAGCACGTGCTGGAATCCCTCGGCGTAGAGTTCCGGTTGATCCCAGGTCGAGCGGTCATGAACCGCAGCGAGGTCGAAGACGGCAAGGTCGGCCATAGCGCCGGGACGGATCACACCGCGATCGACGAGATTCAAATAGGCGGCGGATTGGCCGCTCATCTTGTGCACCGCCTCCGGCAGCGTCAGCACGCGTTCGTCCCGCACGTACCGGGCCAGGACGCGTGCGAAGCTGCCGCGGAAGCGAGGGTGGCCGCGCCCACCCTCGACGCCGCGCTCGCGTCCGTCGCTCGCCACCATCATCCAGGGTTGCCGCAACAGCTGACGCATTTCCGCTTCGTCGACAGCGCCCAGGGTCAGCTTGGCCCGCGCGCCTTCGACCTGTACGAGCTCTGCCAGTGCGTCGAAGGGCGTTACACCGCGTTCGGCCGCGATGTCGACGAGCATTTGTCCCACCAGCCCTGGACGCGCGCTGCTCACGACCCGGAACGATTCGTAACCCACCGCCGTAACCCAGCTGTAGACGTCGGCGGCAGGGTGCTCGGTCGCTTTCTGCGCGGCTGCGCGCAAGCCCGGCGAGGCGAGGACTTCCCGCCACTGCGATTCCAACGACCTGAGCAGTTCGCGACGCTCATGCTCGTCCAGGCGTGGATTCTCGAGTAGCGCTGCAGTCGCCGCCGCGGCCGAGCCGGCAGGTGGCACCAGGATCTCCATTGCAATCCGTGCCGCTGCGCCGTCGTAAGGATAGATATCGGCACTCACGGGGCCGGACTTCTGCGCGACTGCGAAGAGGTCGAGGATCCCCGGAACCTGGCCGAAGTTGCGCCGGCCAACCGCCTTCAGGTGCGCAATGTGTGCCTCGAGCCCGGCGCTGCGGCCGATGGCAAGGCCTTCAGCCAGCGAACCGAGCATGTCGTGCGCGGGGTCGCGGTCGTGCGTGTCGTAGCGACCGCCGTAATCCGCGGCGACCTTGGCAAGCGCCACGACCTCGTCCGTGGTCGCGTGACGTCCGGGCAGGTACATGAGGCCGGTCGACAAGCCAATTGCCCCATCGCTCATGCCGACCCGCACCCGCTCGCGCATCTGGTCCAGTTCCTGCTGCGTGGCGGGTCGCGGCGCGTCGCCCATGACCGCATGCCGGATGCCATTGTGACCCGCGTAGGTCATGTGATTGACGCCGATGCCGTCCTTGCCGAGGCGCCGTCGGAACTCGCGTGCCGCGAGCGGCTCGCTTTCGCCATCCACGCCGAAAACGGCCAATGTCACGCCCTGGCGCACCATGGCCGGGGTTGCGCGGTAGTCCGGGAATTCCACGTCCTCGTCGGCATGACTGTGAAGGTCGATGAAGCCGGGCGTCACGATCAGCCCGGTTACGTTGCGTTCGAGGCGTGCGACCGCGTCCGGCGGCGCCTGGCCGACCAGTACGATCCGGTCACCCGCGACCGCTATGTCCGCACGGAAGGGCGGGGCGCCCGTGCCGTCGACGATCAACCCGCCGCGCAGCAGCACGTCGTAGGTTGGTGCAGTCCCGGTCGCAGCCGGGCCTGCGGGCGACGCCACCAACAGGCAGGCCAGCGCGGCCTGGAACAGGGATCGTGCGTGCATGAACGGGCCTCTCTCGACGGCGTTGCCTGGCTGAAATTGGCCGATGGTCAATATACTATACGATAGACAAGACGTTTCACCCAGCGCGGACGGCAAACCATGCAGTACCCGGTTCTGACCCTTCTCATGGTCGCTACTTTCGGCCTGGCGCCCATCCAGCCCGGCGACGCTGCATCGCCGCGTGCGCGCGATCTAGGCGTGCCGTTCCCGGGCACACCAGGGGCCTGCAATGCGATCACTGACGTACCCGGCGTCGAAGTCGGCCACCGCACGCTGGTCGCGGGCGACGGTGTGCTGGTCATGGGCCGGGGACCGGTGCGGACAGGTGTCACCGCGGTGTTCCCGCAGGGTCGGACTTTCGATGGGTTCGTGCAGGCCGGTGTGTTCGTTGCCAACGGGACCGGCGAACTCACCGGTCGTGCGCTCATCGAAGAAGTGGGACTCTTCAGTGGCCCGGTGATGCTCACCGGCACAGGCAGCGTGGGCGTCGTGCGCGACGCGGTCATCGGCTGGTACCGCAAGCGACTGGGTCCTGACGAGGAACGGCTGTTTCCCCACATCCTGCCGGTGGTCGGTGAGACGTACGACGGGTTTCTCAACGACACATTCGGCCAGCACGTCCGCGCCGAGGATGCCTTCGCCGCGATGGATACCGCGCGTGCCGGACCGGTCGCGGAAGGCAGCGTCGGCGGCGGCACCGGCATGATGGCATTCGCGTTCAAGGGCGGCATCGGCACGTCCTCGCGCGTGCTGCCGGCGGAACTCGGCGGCTATACGGTGGGCGTGCTCGTGCAGGCGAACTTCGGCGGCCGCAGCCAGTTGACGGTCGCGGGCGTCCCGGTCGGCGCAGAGATCAAGGACCTGATGCCCTCGCGTGGGTCACGCAAGGACGGTTCCATCATTGCGGTCATCGCGACGGACGCGCCCCTGCTGCCGCATCAGCTGCGACGACTGGCGTTGCGGGCCACGCACGGCATGGCCCGAACGGGCGGCATGTCCGGCACGACGTCTGGCGACATCTTCCTTGCGTTCAGCACGGTCGCCGCCAAAACGGATGGACCTGGTCACCAGGTGGCTCGCTTCGTGGATTCGTTCGAGATGAACCCTGTACTTGAAGCCACGGCCCTGGCGACGGAAGAGGCCATCGTCAATTCGCTGGTCGCCAATGTCGCGATGACCGGTGTCAACGGCAACACCGTGCAGGCGCTGCCGCATGACCGGTTGCAGCGAGCGCTGCGCGACCATGGGCGGCTTGCAGCTGACGTCAGGACGTCGAATGCAACTGCTACGACAGCGAATGCACAGCCTGGCGGGTCCGACTCTGGCAGTCAGTGCGTTGCCCGATAGCCCGTCAGGCGGCCGTCCGCCACATGCATCGTGAAGCCCGATGCCGGACCTCGCTGCGGTACATCGAAGTCGAACGTCCACTCATCATCCAGTGCCATTGCAAAGCGGTGCCGGCCGACGGGTACGAGCGGCAGGCCAGGTGCCTCGGCTCCGCCGATCTTCACCACCAGTGAACCGTTCTCGATCGCGAACGTGTAGCGCTCCGGCCCGAACAGGAACGGGCGCAAGTCGAAGTCGCCGGCATAGCGCTCCAGTTCGACCGGTTTGATCGCAACGGGCAACGTGTCGGGCGCCTGGACGTCGAGCAGGATTCGCGCGAGCTTGCGCTCGAGCGAAACCGGCGACGGCATCAATCCCGCGCGGTTCGTCAGCACCACGATGGTCAGGTCCTCTGCCGGGTAATACGCATGGTCGGAATGAAAGCCGAAGATCTCGCCCGAATGCGACAACTTGCGATGCCCCCCGAATTCCGAATCGATCAGGCCTCCGAGCGCGTAAAGGTTGGCAGTGCCGTCCTGCAAAGGGACCGTGCGAGTGACGAGCGCGCGCAACGAAGGCGAGAACTGGGGCGAGGTGAACACCCCGCGCCGATACCGAGCGAGATCTTTCGCCGTGGACAACAGCGATCCTGCCGAGAACGGCACCAGGTAGTGCCATGGTGAAGCATTGTTCGTAACGCCGTTGCGCACACGATAGCCACGCACCCGGCCGGGCACGATCTCGGCATCATTGCCGCTGAAACTCCGCGTCATGCCGAGCGGTGCAAACACGTTCCTGCCCAGGTATTCGTAATAGTCGAGTCCGCTCGCCCTCTCGATGATCAGCCCAAGCAGGTAGTAGCCGGAATTGGTGTAGCTCCAGCGCGTGCCGGGCTCGAACTGCAGCGGCAACGGCGCAAAGTTCGCCACCATTTCGTCGCGCATCCATGCATTGCGCTCGAGCTTCGGATACAGCGGCGCGATCTCCGTGTAGTTCGGGATACCGGACGTGTGATCGAGCAGGTGGGACACGGTGACGTCGCGCGCAGGTCCGGCATAGTCGGGAAGCCACTTGCCGACGGTGTCGTCGAGCGACACCTTGCCCGCGTCCACCAGCTGCAGCGTGGCGAGCGCCGTGAACGACTTCGTGATCGAGCCGATCGCAAAGACGCTGTCGCTGCCCGGGGCGCGCTGCTCGGCAATGTCGGCGAGGCCGATCGAGAACTCGAACACGGTCTCACCCTTGCGGTCGACCAGCACGGTTACTGCCGGCGGTCCGGCGCGCTCGTAGAACTCCGCAACGGTGGCCGCGAGCCGCGTGCGCGTCTGTTCGGGCAGGGATTCTGCAATGGCAGGCCGCGCAAGCTGCAAGGACAGTGCGGACAGTCCGATCGCGATGAAGTGGATGAACGTTTTATTCATGGTGCTGATTTCGTGCGGGTGAGCAGGTCGAGGCAGGCCGTCATTTCGAACTGCAACGCGGCGTCGAGATGCGTGCGCGGTCCCGGGTCACGCAGGCCCTTGCGCGACCAGGCAAGGGCCTTTGCATCCAGGGCAGTGAGGCGTCCGGCAATCTCCAGAGCCTGCGACGCGAGGTCGGCTTCGGGGACGACGCGAGACACCAGGCCGATCTGCAATGCTTCGGCGGCGTCGATCCGGCGCCCTGTCAATATCATGTCCGTCGCGACACCCAGTCCAACGAGCGCAGGCAGGTAGTGGTAGGTACCGTTGGTGTGGAACAGCCCACGCCCGAGTTCCGGCAGCATGAAGTAGGCGGACGGGACCGTGATGCGCAGGTCGGCGGCCAGCGTGCATTCGAGGCCGAACCCGACCGCGAGCCCGTTGACGGCCGCGAGCGTCGGCTTGGACGAAGCGGCCAGCGCGCGCGTGATGCCTTGAATGTCGTCGATCGCACCGGCCACCGCTTCCGCGGAGGCGTCCATGCCGGCGATGTCGTCCAGGTCCTGGCCCGCGCAGAACGCACGTCCGGTACCGGTCAACACGAGTGCATGCCACGACGCTTCGCGTTCGAATCGCTCGGCGATTCCCCGCAGTTCCGCGTATGTCCCACGCCGGAATGCATTCAGGCAATCGGGGCGGGCGAAGCGGGCGACAGCCACGCCGTCGAGCACTTCCAGGTCGATGTCGTTCAATTCAGTACCCGTGCGACAGCACAATTTGACCGATGGACAATATTTATACCAAGATACAGTCGTGTCGCATAGTCACATCGTTCGCGACGGCAATCCACGCCACCGAGGGGGTCACGCGCGGTGATCGAGTCCGTCTGGCAACGGCGGTGGCTGCCGGCGTTCGCATTCATGTCGATCGTCATCGGCGGCGGCTATGCCACCGGCCGCGAGGTCGTGGAGTTTTTCCTGGCTGCCGGCCCGGTTGCAGGCCTGGCCGGTCTCGCGGTGACCGCGGCGACCTGGAGCGTGGTGGCGGCCTTGTCGTTCGAGCTCGCGCGGGAGGCATCGGCGTTCGATTACCGGCGATTCTTCCGGGTGCTGCTCGGTCGCGCGTGGCCGTTGTTCGACCTGAGTTACGTGGCCCTCCTGGTGCTCGTGCTTTGCGTGCTGGGTGCCGCGGCGGGCGAGATCGGCGTGACGCTGCTCGGCGTGCCGAAACTCGCCGGCGCCATCGTGCTGCTTTCGCTCGTCACGCTGTTTGCGTATTTCGGCACTGCGGCCATCGAGCGCCTCTTCAGCGTCTGGGGTATCGGCATGTGCGTCGCCTACGCCGCCTTGCTGGCGACGAGTCTCTGGCTATTCCGAGACTCGATCGTCGAAGTACTCGTCAGCAATCCGGTGGCCAGTCGGAGCTGGGTGGCCGGCGGACTGCAGTACGCCGGCTACAACGTCGCGGTGATTCCCGCGATCCTCTATTGCGTGCGCTATCAGCGTTCGCGACGCGACGCGCTGGTCAGCGGCGCGCTGTGCGGCCCGATTGCGATTCTCCCCGGCCTCTGTTTGTACCTGGCCCTGCTTGCGGTCTATCCGGCCGCGCTCGATGCGCCGATACCGCTGCAACTCCTGTTGCAACGTATCGACCTCGCCTGGCTCAAGGTCGGACTGCAAGTCATGATTTTCGGTACGCTCGTGCAGACCGGCATCGGCGTGCTCAGGGATTTACCGCGAGGCTGTTCTCCGATGGCGAGGCAGGCGCGCGCAACGACGCACTGCGTCGCACGGCCACGTCCTTTGTCGTCGCCGCGTTCGCGATCCTGGTCGCGGACCGCGCAGGTATCGTGGCATTGATCGCACGGGGATACGGCACCCTGAGCTGGCTGATCATCGCGACGTTCGTGGTGCCGTTGCTGTGGAACCGCCTGGCAAGATTCTTTCGCACCTGAAACGGCTCGTCAGCGCCATGACGCGCAACACGAATGCGTGGCCGACCTCGCTGAAGACAGGATCGGGCACGCCGACCACCGCCGCCATCGCGACGCCCGGTTGTGCTTCGAGCCCCCGTTCGGTCACCCGCGTGCAGGCGTGTAGGCTGCATCAGGCGCCAGATCGACACGGTCTCGACGAGATCCGTGTATCCAGTCCCCGCAGGGCCTACGATAAGCTCACATGCTCGAACTCCGTGACGTTTCCAAGTCCTATGGCGGCCCGGCCGGCCGCTGCGTGCTCGACGGCGTAGCGCTCACCGTGGTGCCGGGCGAGTACGTGGCGATCGTCGGCGAATCCGGTGTCGGCAAGTCCACGCTGCTGAACCTGATCGCAGGACTCGATGTACCCGACAGCGGCCAGCTGCTGCTCGAAGGACGTGACCTCGCCCGGCTCGGCGAGGACGACCGAACCCAGGTCCGTCGCACCCGCATGGGGTTCGTGTTCCAGGCGTTCCACCTGTTGCCGCACCTGAGCATCGCCCGCAACGTCGCGTTGCCGCTGGCGTTGAACGGACTGGCGGGTCGCGCAGCCGACGACCGCGTGATGGAGTTGCTCGAAGCCGTGGGCCTGGCCGACCGCGCGTCCAGCTTCCCGCGCGAGCTGTCCGGCGGCGAGTCGCAGCGCGTCGCCGTGGCGCGCGCGCTGGCGCACCGTCCAGCGCTGGTGCTTGCAGACGAGCCGACGGGCAATCTCGATCCCGACAATGCGGCGATGATACTGGAAGTGCTGCGCGCGCAGATCAAGCGCGACAACGCAGCGGGCATCCTCGTCACGCATTCCGCCGCAGCGGCAGCTTCGACCGATCGTGTCTACGAACTCACGCGCGCCGGGCTGACGCTTCGAGCATGAGCGTTGTGGCACAGGCACTGCCTCCGGGCAGGAGTGCGCTGCGGGCCCGGCTGTCGCTGCTCGATGCCTCGGCCTTCGGCCCGCTGCGCCAGGTGCCGGGTCGCACCCTGCTGGCCGTCCTCGCGATTGCGCTCGGCGTGGCGCTCGGTTTCGCGGTCTATCTCATCAATCGCGTCGCTGCCGACGAGGTGCAGGGTGCATCGCGCTCGCTGTTCGGCCTTCGCCGATCTTACCGTGCAGTCGCCGGGCACCGGCTTTGACGAGTCGCTGTTCCCTCGGCTCCTGCGCGTGCCCGGCGTGGCTGCGGCGAGCCCGGTCGTCGAAGTGCAGGTTCGCCTGCCGGGGCGTGAGCGGAACCTGAAGCTGCTCGGCATCGATCCGTTCCGTGCGATGCAGTTGCAACCCGCGCTCGCTGGTGCCGGCGCGGCGACCGAACGGCAAGGGCAGGGGCTGCTTGCCGAAAATTCGATCTGGCTGAGCCCCGCGGCGGCGCAGTCACTGGAACTCGAGGTTGGTGATGACCTCGACGTGCAGGTGGCGCTCGATCGCGTGCGCTTCCGTGTCGCTGGCGTGCTGCCGCCCGGTGCCTATGCCCAACCGGTCGGCTTGCTGGACATCGGCGAGGCGCAGTGGCGACTGCGACGGCTGGGCCGACTCGATCGCGTCGACCTGCGACTCGCGCCTCAAGCCGACCGCCGGGCCGTTCGTGCCGCCATCGTTGCCTTGTTGCCGCCCGGTGCGCAGGTCGTCACGCCGGGCGAAGCGACGGACGACGCCGTGCGCCTGACCCGCGCGTACCGGTCGAACCTGACGGCACTCGCGCTGGTCGCGCTCTTCACCGGCGCGTTCCTGGTCTACGCCACGCAATCGCTCGCCGTGGCGCGACGTCGCCGTGAAATCGCGCTGCTGCACGCCATGGGCATGTCGGTGCGCGAACAGCTCGTCGCATCGTTGCTGTCGGGAATGATCGTGGGTGCGCTCGGCGCCGCGCTGGGCGTCATCCTCGGGGCGCTGGTGGCGCGTGCGGGACTCGCTGCCTTCGGCGCCGACCTCGGGGCCGGCTACTTTCGCGGCGTCGCACCTGCGCTGAACGTCAGCGCGGGCGAGTACCTCGCTTTCTTCATGCTCGGCGTCGGCGCCGCGCTGGTCGCCACGTTCGGGCCCGCTCGCGAGGCAGCGTCCGTGCCGGCGGCCGCAGCGCTGAAGGCCGGTGACGAAGCCCCGATGGCGCCGCGCACTCACGGCAGGATCGCGCTCGCGTTGTTCGCAGCCGGCGTACTCGCACTCGCCTTGCCGCCGCTCGAAGGCATTGCGCTGCCGGGCTACGTTTCAATCGCCTGCCTGTTGCTGGGCGCGGTGTTCCTGACGCCGAGTATCGCGTCCACCGTGTTCTCTCGCCTCCGCACCGATGGACCCGCGTGGCGCCAGGTGGCAGTGGCCCAGCTCCGTGGTACCGCGCGTCGCTCGACCGTCAGCATTGCGGCCGTGCTGGTCAGCTTCAGCCTGATGGTCGCGATGGCGATCATGGTGTTCTCGTTCCGCATGTCGCTCGAGGCATGGATGCAGCGCATCCTGCCGGCAGATCTCTACGTGCGCGCGGGCTCTGCCGCGGCCGGTGCCTACCTGGACGTGAATGCGCAGCGATCCATCACGTCACTGCCGGAGATCGTCCGTGCGGACTTCGTAAAGTTCCAGGACGTGCTGTTGCCCGGCGAGCGCCTGCCCCTGACCATCATCGCGCGCCCGATCGACGAGTCGACCGCCGACCAGGTGATTCCGATACGGCGTTCGGCGCCAGGGTCCGCGCCGCAGGGAGCCATTCCGGTGTGGGCGTCCGAAGCCGCGCTGGATTTGCGCGGATTCGATATCGGCACGGAATTCGACCTGCCCATCGGCGGCAAAGTCGTGCGCGCAACGGTCCGCGGCATCTGGCGCGATTACGAGCGTCCGGGCGGTTCGCTCGTCATGAACCGCGAAACCTTCATCGCCTTGAGCGGTGAACGCACCGCCACGACGGCGGCGCTCTGGCTGCGGCAAGGCACCGACGCCGATGAGTTCAGCGGACGGCTGCGCGACGCCATCGCGCGCAGCGGTGACTACGACGTCGCCATTCCCGGCGAGATCCGCAAGCGCTCGCTCGCGCTGTTCGACCGCACCTTCGCCGTCACGTACCTGCTCGAAGCCGTCGCAGTCCTGATCGGCCTGTTCGGCATCAGTGCCAGCACGAGTTCGCAGGTGCTCGCCCGGCGCGGTGAGTTCGGCATGCTGCGGCACCTTGGCGTCACGCGTCGCGAGATAGGACGCATGCTCGCCTTCGAGGGGGCGGCACTCGGCGCGATCGGGGTTGCCGCAGGCCTTGTCGTTGGCGCGATCGTGAGCATGATCCTGATCTTCGTCGTCAACCGGCAGTCGTTTCACTGGACGATGGACGTGCACGTGCCGTGGGGCCTGCTTGCGATCCTGAGCCTCGTGTTGATCGGTGCGGCTGCGGCGACAGCGGCTGTCAGCGGACGTCGCGCGATGGGCGAGGACGTGGTCCGTGCGGTGAAGGAGGACTGGTGAGGTCGCGACGTCCTGCTGCAGGTGTCTTCGCTCCTCCTCTCGCTGCGCGCGCTCGGCGAGGTGGCGTATCCACCGGTCGTGCCGGGCCACGAACTCGCATTTCCGCGCGACGAAGGCAGTCACCCCGATTACCGTATCGAGTGGTGGTACGTCACCGGTCAGCTCGAGGATGGCGCCAGCAAGGTCAAGGCACCGCTCGGTTTTCAGGTCACGTTTTTTCGCGTGCGCACGGGGCTCGCGGCGGACAACCCGAGCAGCTTCGCGCCGCGGCAGGTGCTGTTCGCGCATGCCGCAATCGCCGACCCGGTCAGCGGCAAGCTCCACCATGCGCAACGCAGCGCACGGACAGGATTCGACCTCGCGTATGCACGCGAGGGCCAATTGGACGTGAAACTGGACGACTGGTCGATCCGGCAGGTGGCGCCCGGCCGGTACGTCACGGCAGTTCATGGCGAGGACTTCGCCTTCGAACTCACGCTCGCCTCGACTCAGCCGCCATTGCTGCAGGGTGAGCGCGGCTTCAGCCGCAAGGGGCCGGACCCGCTTGCGGCGAGTTACTACTACAGCCTGCCGCAGCTTGCGGTCACCGGCGACGTGACGGTGGGTGGCAGCACTCGGAAGGTCAGCGGGCAGGCATGGTTCGACCATGAATGGTCGAGTGATTACGTCGACCAGAGCGCGCTTGGATGGGATTGGCTGGGCGTGAACATGGCCGACGGCGGGGCGCTCATGGCCTTCCGCATGCGCGATCGCCAGGGTGGCGCGCGCTGGGCGAGCGCGACGCTGCGTTTGCCGTCTCCCATCGGAGAGGGCCAGGTGACCACCCTCGGTCCTGAAGCGGTGCGCTGGACACCGCTGCAGTCCTGGCGTTCTCCGCGGACCGGGGTGACGTACCCGGTCCAGTGGCGGGTCCAGGTCGGCGATCGGCGGTATCGCGTCGAGCCGTTGATTCTAGATGCCGAACTCGATTCACGTCCGACGACCGGAATCCTGTATTGGGAAGGCCCGATCCGGCTCATCGACGAGGCAACGGGCAAAGGAGGCCGGTCGCGGCTACCTCGAGCTGACGGGGTACGGCGGCAAGGTGGACCTCTGAGGAAAACATAAATAGGGGACGCTCATAAATAGGGGACGCCATAAATAGGGGACGCTCACCTATTTCCCTGAGGGGGAAATAGGTGAGCGTCCCCTATTTATGGCGTCCCCTATTTCCGTCAGAGTTGCCGCGAGTTGAAGGTGTCGCAGGCGTTCGGGTCGCCCGAGTTCATCCCCGTCATCAGCCAGCGGCTGCGCTGTTCCGCCGTGCCGTGCGTGAAAGCATCGGGCACGACGCGGCCCTGGGTTGCGCGCTGCAGCGTATCGTCGCCGATGGCCGTCGCAGCGCGCATGCCTTCGTCGATGTCCTGCTGGGTGATGCTGAGGCGCGGTGCCGCGTCTCGCGCCCACACCCCGGCGTAACAGTCCGCCTGCAGTTCCAGCATCACGGAGTACTGGTTCGCCTCGGCCTTGCTGCTCGCGCGCTGCTGCAGCTTCTGCACCTGCTGCGCGGTGCCCGTCACGTTCTGCACGTGATGACCGACCTCGTGAGCAATCACGTAGGCCTGGGCAAAATCGCCGGGGGCGCCGAACTTCTGCTCCAGTTCCTGGAAGAAGGAGAGGTCGAGGTAGAGTTTCTGGTCGAGAGGGCAGTAGAACGGCCCCATCGCGGCCTGGCCGGTGCCGCACGCGGATTCCGTCTGCCCGCTGAACATCACCATCGTCGGTGGCGCGTACTTGCCACCGAACAGCTTGTCCCAGGTCTCCTCGGTCTGTGCGAGCGTCACGCCCGCGAGTTCGCTGAGTTGCGCCTCGGGCGCCGACTCCTGGTACGGCTGCGACGATTGCTGCATCTCCACCGGGGCCTCCTTGGTCGCAACGCCCAGGAACGGCAGCGGATTGATGCCGAAGAAGCTCAACACGATGAGGAACAGGATCCCGCCCACGCTGAGGCCCACGCCCTTGCGCACGGGCGACATGCCTCTGCGGTCCTCGATGTTCGAGCTGCGACGTTGCCCGCGAATATCCATGCTGCCGGTCTCCTGCGGTGGAGTCGAACTATGTCATCTCCGTCCGGTGGCGGGGAAGTGTCCGCGAAAAGTGTCCGCCCACCGCAGTCGGACACCCGGACACCTCGCGCGGATCTCTTTTGCAGCCACAAATGACTTCCAAAACATGGCCTTGCGCGATCTGCGACGGCTGGCACGATCCCTGCAAACTAAACCACAGTCTCCCGCATCCAAGCCAGTGACATGTCAATCGCCAGCATCAAGCGAACTCCAGACAAGATTGCCGCGCCGGGCATGCGCAGCACCGACGGTCAGGATCGCGTCGTCGAGCAGGCCACCGGATGGCAGCACGATCGACGCGTCCGCATCGCCGCGGCTGTCGCGTTGCTCGTGCTCGGTGCGGCGGTCCTGCTGTGGTTCCTGAAGGGCTGGGCGTCGACGGACGCGACCGTCGCGCTGGACCGAGTGCGCATCGCGACGGTGACACGCGGTGAATTCCTGAGCGACGTCGCAGCGCAGGCCACCGTCGTGGCCGCCGTGAGTCCCACGATGTATGCGACTGCTGCGGGCACCGTGACCCTCAACCGCAATGCGGGTGACGCAGTAAAAAAAGGCGACCTGCTTGCGACCGTCGAAAGTCCCGGCCTGAGGAACGAATTCGAGCGCGAGCGCGCCACGCACGAGAGCCTCGTCGTCGACCTGCGCCGCCAGGAGATCGACGTTCGCCGCAAGATCCTGCAGAGCCAGCAGAACGCGGACATGGCCGGCGTCGCGATCCGTGCCGCCGAGCGGGAATTTGCCCGGGCGCAGACGTCCTGGGACCAGCGGATCATCAGCCAGCGGGATTACCAGCGCGCCCAGGACGACCTGGACGAGGCGAAGCTGACGCATCACCACGCAGTTGAAACCGCAGGCCTGGAGAAGGAAGGTCTCGAGTTCGAGTTGCAGACACGACCCCTGCAGCGGGACCGGCAGCAGTTGCTGGTCGAGGACCTCGAGCGCCGGGTCGGCGAGCTCGCGGTGAAATCCCCGGTCGACGGCATGGTCGGCAACCTCGCGGTGACGCAGAAGGCCGCCGTGCAGCAGGATGCCGCGCTTCTCACCGTCGTCGACCTGACCGCGCTCGAAATCGAGTTCCGCGTCGCCGAGACCTACGCCGGGACCATCGGCGTCGGCATGCAGGCCGACGTGTCGTATGGCGGCAAGACGTATGCGGGTGAAGTGAGCACGATCTCGCCGGAAGTGCGCCAGGGCGAAGTCACCGGGCGCGTGCGGCTGCGCGAGATCCCGGCGGGCCTGCGCCAGAACCAGCGCGTTTCGGTGCGCATCCTGATGGACAAGCGCGACAACGTGCTCAAGGTGGAGCGCGGCGGCTTCTACGAGGCCGGCGGTGGCGCCACGGCCTATGTCGTGAATGACGACGTCGCCGAGCAACGCCCGATCAAGACCGGCGCCGTGAGCGTGCGCGAAATCGAGATCGTCGACGGTCTCGCCGCGGGCGACCGGATCGTGATTTCAGACACCGAAGATTTCAAGAATGCGCCGCGCGTGATGCTCGCGGACTGACGAACGAACGCAAGAGGACGAACCATGTTCGAAATGACCCAGGTGACGAAGGCCTACCGTACGGACCTGCTCGAGACGCATGCGCTGCGCGAGTTCAGCCTGAAAGTCGACAAGGGCGAATTCGTCGCGGTGACCGGACCCTCCGGCTCCGGCAAGACCACGTTCCTCAACGTGGCGGGCCTGCTCGAGACATTCGATTCCGGCAGCTACCGTCTCGACGGCGAGGACGTGAGCAAGCTCGACGATGACGCGCGCTCCAGGGTACGCAATCACAAGATCGGGTTCATCTTCCAGAGCTTCAACCTGATCCCCGACCTGAACGTGTTCGACAACGTCGACGTGCCGCTGCGTTACCGCCGCATGCCCGCCGCCGAACGCCGCGAGCGGATCAACTCCGCGCTCGACCTGGTGGGGCTCTCCTCACGCTTGAGTCACCTGCCATCACAGCTTTCGGGCGGCCAGCAGCAGCGTGTCGCCATTGCGCGCGCGCTTGCGGGCGATCCGGCATTGCTGCTCGCCGACGAACCCACCGGCAACCTCGATTCGCTGATGGCGCGCCAGGTCATGGACCTGCTCGAGCAGATCAACGGCATGGGCGCCACCATCGTGATGGTCACCCACGACCCGGAACTCGCACGACGCGCGCACCGTAACGTGCAGGTCATCGACGGCCAGATCACCGACTACAAGCCGTACGAACCGCATTCGACGCCGGCGTCGGTGACGGTGCTGCACCCGACGGCGGCCGACGCGACCTACGGCTGACCGGGCAGGGAGATTCCACCATGTTTGCTTACGACCTGCGCCTCGCGCTCGACAGCATGAAGCGTCATCCGGGGCTCTCGGCGCTGATGGTGCTGGCAATCGCGCTTGGCATTGCCGTCTGCACCGTGACGTTCACGATCTACCACGCGATGGCGACCAATCCGATCCCGGACAAGAGCAGCCAGCTCTACGCCGTGACCCTCGACACGTGGAGTGCCGAGCGCCCGTACGACGACGAGAAGCCGGAGAATCCGCCGCAGTTGCTGACGTATCGCGACGCCATGTTCCTGTACGGCGCCAAGGCGGCTGCACGGAGCCTTGTGATGTACAAGTCCGGTGCGCTGCTGCTGCCGGAACGGCAGGGCGTCAAGCCGTTCAATGCCACGCTCCGCGTCACGACGCACGAGTTCTTCCCGATGTTCGACGTGCCGTTCCAGTACGGCCAGGGCTGGGACGCGGCGGCAGATGAAGGTCCCCGGCCCGTGATCGTCCTGAGCGACGAGACCAATGACAAGGTGTTCGGTGGCGAAAACAGCGTCGGTCGCATGGTCAAGCTTGGCAAGGTCGAGTATCGGGTCGTGGGTGTGCTGCAGCCGTGGGCGCCGAGCCCGAGTTTCTACGACCTCAACAACGGCGCGTTCGAGGACCCCGAGGACGCCTACGTGCCCTACGGCTGGGGCAAGGCGCAGGAATTGCCGGTGTACGGCAACACCAATTGCTGGAAGCCGGAGACCGGCGAAGGCTACCAGGACTTCCTGAATTCCGAATGCGTCTGGCTGCAGTTCTGGGCGGAGTTGCCGACCCTCGCCGATCGCGACAAGTACCAGGCGTTCGTCGACAACTACGTGCGCAGCCAGAAGGCGGCGGGACGGATGCCGCGGCCGCTCAACAACAGGCTCTACGACGTCGAGCAATGGCTGGACCGGAACGAGGTCGTGCAGAAGGACAACCGCGTGCTGATCGGCATCGCGCTGATGTTCCTTGGCGTGTGCCTCGTCAACGTCGTGGGCCTGCTGCTCGCCAAGTTCCTGAATGCAGCGCCGCTCACCGGGCTGCGTCGCGCGCTCGGGGCGAGCCGGCGCGACATCGTTCGTCAGCACATGACGGAGGTCCTGCTGATCGGGCTCGCCGGCGGCGGGCTCGGCCTGTTGCTCGCTGTGGCCGGACTCGCCGGAATTCGCACGCTGTACAACTCGGATTTCAATGCCAGCTCGGCTGAGCGGTTGACGCAGATCGATCCGGTCATCGTCCTCGCCACGCTCGCGCTGGCGCTGCTCGCCGGTGCGGTCGCGGGCCTGTACCCCTCATGGCGAATCGGCCGCACCGCGCCGGCCGTCTACCTCAAGACGCAGTAAGTTCGAAGGACACACCGAACATGGACATCAAGCCGATCCTCAGTTCGCTGCGCCGCAGCCCGACGGGCGCCATCCTGGTGGCGCTGCAGATCGCGCTGGCGCTCGCGATCGTCGTCAATTCGCTGTTCATCATCGTGCAGCGGTACGAGAAGGTGAACCGCGACCCGGGTGTCGACGTGCCCAACATCTTCTTCGTCGGGTGGGTGCCATCAAGCGACAGCTTCCAGGGGCGAGGTGACGATGCGCGAGGACCTGCAGATCCTGCGCAGCCTTCCCGGCGTCGTTGCGGCGACGGTCGTCAATGCCGTGCCGCTGTCGGGTGGCGGATCCAGCACCTCGGTATTCACCGAGCCCAATGAAAAGGGCCGGCGCGCGGACATGAACTATTTCGAGGTGGACGAGCAGGGCCTCGACACGCTCGGTGTCACGTTGATCGAAGGGCGCAACTTCGATGCCACGATCGTCACGAAGCCTCCCCGCAACAGTTCGTTCTCACCCTCGGGAATCCTGGTCACGCAGGATGTGGCGAAGGAGCTGTTTCCGAAGGAGCCTGCCCTGGGCAAGACGATCTATACCGGCACCAGCCAGCCGGTCACGATCCTGGGCATCATCGACCACATGCACGGTTCGTGGCCGGGTTGGGACAAGGTCGGCAACGTCGCCCTGTTCCCGGTGATCCCCGACGAGACGTACGCGCGCTACATGGTTCGTGCGAAACCGGGTCAGCGCGATGCGATGATGAAACAGGCCGAGGAAGCCCTGAACAAGATGGACAACGGGCGCGTGATCCTCAAGGTGCGCTCACTGGAGTACATCGCGGCCAACACCTACGCGGACGACCGCGCCATGGCCGTGTACCTGAGCGTGGTCATCGCACTGCTGCTGGGCATTTCGGCGCTCGGCATCTTCGGGCTGGCGGCGTTCAACGTCAGCACGCGCACCAAGCAGATCGGCACCCGTCGCGCAGTCGGCGCCCGTCGCACCGACATCCTGCAGTACTTCCTGGCCGAGAACTGGCTGATCACGTCGCTGGGCGTGGTCCTGGGCTGCGTCCTGGCGCTGGTACTGGGGTACTGGCTCAGCACGGCGTTCGAACTCCCGCGACTGAAGCTCTATTATCTGCTGCTGGGGGTGGTCGGGCTCTGGAGCGTCAGTCTCGCGGCAGCGTTCCGGCCCGCACGTCGCGCTTCGATGGTCTCGCCGGCGATTGCCACCCGCACGGTCTGAACTCACGCAACAGGTTGCAGCCAGCCGAATGCAGGGTCGCACGCTACTGGTCATAGACGACAACGATGCCGTGCGGACGGCGCTCGACGTCCTGCTGACGCTCGAAGGCGCGAAGGTGGAATGCGTGGCCACGCCGCGCGCAGGCCTCGAACGCGTCGCGCGGGGCGGCATCGACCTGGTCATCCAGGACATGAACTTCCAGCGCGAGGCGACCTCGGGCGACGAAGGCATCGCGCTGTTCCGCTCGCTGCGGGCGGCGCAACCCGACCTGCCGGTGGTCCTGCTCACCGCCTGGACGCAGCTCGAAACCGCGGTCGAACTCGTGAAGGAGGGAGCCGCGGATTACCTCGCCAAGCCGTGGGACAACGCGCGGCTGGTGACGACGGTGCGCAACCTGCTGCAGCTGCACACTGCGCTGGCTGCGGAGCGTGAGCGCCTGGCACGCGTCGATCGATCGCACGCCGAGCTCGCCGCGCGATTCGACCTGCGCGGCATCGTGTATCGCAGCGCCGCCATGCACGCCGTCGTGCAGATGGCCACGCAGGTGGCGAAGGCAGACGTGCCGGTGCTCGTCACGGGCCCGAACGGTGCGGGGAAGGAAATCCTGGCCGAAATCATCCAGGCCAACTCCGCGTCGAGAACCGGCCCGTTCGTGCGGGTGAACGCCGGTGCGTTGCCGGCGGATCTGCTCGAGAGTGAATTGTTCGGCGCGGAGGTCGGTGCCTACACAGGCGCTTCGAAGGCACGCGAAGGCCGCTTCGAGGCCGCGCACGGCGGGACGCTGTTCCTCGACGAGATCGGCAACCTGCCCCTGGCGGGGCAGGCCAAGCTGTTGCGGGTGCTGCAGACCGGCGAGTTCGAGCGGCTCGGCTCCAGCCAGACCCGCAAGGTGAACGTCCGGATTCTCTCAGCGACCAATGCCCCGCTCGGGGAAGCCATCCGGCAGGGCCGCTTCCGTGAAGACCTCTACTACCGGCTCAACGTCATCGAACTGCAGGTGCCGCCGCTCGCCGATCGTCGCGACGACATCCTGCCGCTGGCAAGGCACTTTCTCGAACCGGGGTATGCGCTGCTGCCGGATGCCGAGCGCGCGCTGATGCGTTACGACTGGCCCGGCAACGTGCGCGAACTGCGCAACAGCATCCGCCGTGCCTGCCTGCTTGCAGGCACGCCACGCATCGCGGCGGGCGACTTGATGCTACCGGGATCGGGCGCGACGGGAACGTGGGAAGCGCTCCCCGCCCGCGAGCCCGACCGCGATGAAATCGAAAGTGCGCTCACGCGTCACGAGGGCGTGATCGCCAAGGCCGCGCGCGACCTGGGCCTCTCGCGCCAGTCGCTGTACCGGCGCATGGAGAAACTCGGCATCGCGCCCGGCAGTCAGGACGGACGCTGAATCATGCGGCGGCGGCGGGTCACGCTCTTCCTCGTCGCGCTGGGGCTGTTGTCGCTCATCGCGCTTGCCCTCATGGACGTCGCGTGGCCCTACCGGATCGCGGCCCTGGTGTTCGCGACGATCGCCTACGTGACGCTGGCCTGGTGGGTGCGCCGCTCGCTGCACATGCAGGAGTCGCTGCTGGATGCCCTCGCCGATGGCATCTCGAGCCTGCACGACGCGGACTACAGCATGAGCATCGCGGAGCCCCGGGATGCAAACTGGAGCAAGCTCGTGACGGCGTACAACACGCTGGGCGGCAAGCTGCGCAGCCAGCGCCAGGACCTCTACCAGCGCGAACTGCTGCTCGACACCGTGATCCAGGCTTCGCCGCTGGCGCTGATCCTGACGAACGCCACGGGCACGATCCTGTACGCGAATCTCGCGGCCCGGCAATTGCTGTCCACGGGTCGCAAGCTCGAGGGCCTTGCGCTCACGCCCCTGCTCGAGCCGATGCCCGCCTCGCTGCGCGAGGCACTCGAGGACAACCGGGACCGGCTCTTCACCGCAACCATCCACGCCGATGCCGAGGTGTTCCACGTCTCGCACCGGCAATTCCTGCTGAACGGACAGCCGCACCGCCTGCGCCTGCTGAAGCAGCTCACGCGCGAGGTCAACGCCCAGGAAGTCGCGATCTGGAAACGCGTGATCCGTGTCATCGCGCACGAGATCAACAATTCCGTCGCCCCGATCGCGTCGCTGGCGCAGTCGGGCCAGCGCCTCGCCTTGCAGCCGGACACGGCGCAGCTGATGCGCGTGTTCGGGGCGATCGAGGAGCGCATGTCGCACCTGGCGCAGTTTGTCGACGGCTACTCGCGCTTTGCCAAGCTGCCGAAGCCGCGCCCCGCGCACGTCGAATGGCGCCGGTTTCTCGATTCGCTGCAGGCCGTCGCTCCGTTTGCGCTCGATGGCATCGTGCCCGGCGAGGTGGGGTGGTTCGACGAGTCGCAACTCGAGCAGGTGATGATCAACCTGCTCAAGAACGCCACGGAAGCAGGCTCGCCGCCGTCGTCGACCATCGTGTCGATCCGCCCGGCGCGTGGCGGCTGGACGGTCGAGGTGCGCGACCGTGGCACGGGCATGAATCCGGATGTGCTGACCAACGCCTTGCTGCCGTTCTATTCGACCAAGCCTGCCGGGAGCGGGCTCGGCCTGACGCTGTGCCGGGAGATCGTGGAGGCGCACGGCGGCACGCTCGAAGCGGGCAACCGGACCGACGGCGAGGAGGGAGCCGTGGTCCGGTTCTGGCTGCCGCCGTCGCCCGGCACTCCGGATTACGGACTGCGGTCGTCGAACGTCGAGCCCGCGTCGACCCAGACGCCGTAGCTGCACCGCAGGACCTGCGAGCCGCTGGCGACCAGATCGTCGTTGCGGAATTCGCTGCCGTTGAACCAGCACACCGCTGCGCCGGGCACCTGCTGTCGCACGACATCGGTGTCGATGTCGTCCTCGACGGCAATCGGGGAGTTGCGCAGCTCAGGGTCGGGCGACCCGACCTGGGTGATAGAAACGTGTTCATGCAACATGACCGTTCTCCCGTGCGTTACCCAGGTTCATGGTAGACCCGATGCGGGCTCGCACACAGTCGGAATATGCGCAACAAGGCGCAGGGGTAGAATCGGCCGATGCAACAACCATTGACCTTCGATTTCCTGCGCTCGCAGATCGTCGGCATCGATTCCGCGTACGAGACGCCTTTTGGCCGCCGGCTGATGGTCTATTGCGACTACACGGCGTCGGGCCGCTGCCTGCTGTTCGTCGAGCGTTACCTGCAGCATCTGCAGCGCGTCTACGCCAACACGCACACGGAAGACGACCTGACGGGCCGCAGCATGAGTCGCCTGCTGCACGAAGCGGAGCGCACCATCAAGCGCTCCGTGAACGCCGGCCCGCACGGGCGCATCGTGGCCTGCGGCACCGGCGCCACTGGCGCGATCGACAAGTTACAGCAGATTCTCGGTGTCGCGTTGCCGCCGGCCACACGCAAGGTCGTGGGAGACCAGCTGCGAGCCTTCCTGGGTGATGCGAAGTTCGAAGAGTTCCGTCGCTTCCAGCAGTCGCGACAGCCGGTGGTGTTCGTCGGCCCCTATGAGCATCACAGCAACGAAGTCACGTGGCGGCAGGGCCTCGCCACGGTCGTCGAGGTCAATCTCGCCGCTGATGGCAGTGTGGACGTCGCGCACCTGCAGCACCTGCTGCGTGTGCCGGAGTACCAGGGCCGCCTGCGCATTGGCTCGTTCTCGGCCGCGTCCAACGTCACCGGCATGCGCTCACCGACGCGAGAGCTCGCGAAGCTGTTGCATGCGCACGATGCGTACGCGTGCTTCGACTATGCCGCGAGCGCGCCTTACGTCGAAATCGACATGAATCCTGCGCCGGACGCGGCGGGTGGCGACGCTTCGTACGACGCCGTCTTCCTCTCGCCGCATAAATTCCTCGGCGGTCCGGGTTCGAGCGGCGTGCTCGTCTTCAACGAACGGCTGTATTCACGCGACCTGCCGCCGAGCGTCGCCGGTGGCGGTACCGTCGACTACGTGAGTCCGCTGGACCAGGATTTCATCGCGGACATCGAGGAGCGCGAGAAAGCCGGCACGCCGGGCGTGCTGCAGACGATGAAGGCGGCGCTGGCGATGGACCTCAAGCAGAAGGTCGGCGTCGAGCGCATCGAGGCGCGCGAGCACGAATTGCTGCGCCGCGCGATGCAGCAGTGGTCGGCTAACGAGCGCATCGAGCTCCTCGGCAATCCCGACCCGGTCCGGCGCATTGGCATCGTGTCGTTCAACCTGCAGGACCCGCGGGGCCGCTACCTGCACCCGAAGGCGGTGACGGTGCTGCTCAACGACCTGTTCGGCATCCAGTCCCGCGCCGGTTGTTCGTGCGCCGGCCCGTACGGACACCGCCTGCTGGGCATCGACGACGCGACGTCGGAGCAGTACCGGGACTGGGTGCGCAAGGGCTTCCAGGGCATCAAGCCCGGCTGGTGCCGCGTCGGGTTTCATTACGCGATGGACGGTGCAGACGCCCAGTTCATCACGGACGCCGTCGATTTCGTGGCGCGAGCCGGGCACTGCTTCCTGCCGCTGTACGAGTTCGATCCTCCCACGGGGATGTGGACGCACCGCGAGTTCCAGGAGCAGCACGATCGCTTCTCGATCGATGCCGCGCTCGAATCAAGAAGCTGTGAGCAGACCGCGCTGCCCACCACGGAGCGCGTGCGTCTCTATGCGGAATGCCTGCAGGAGGCCAGGGAGATGGCAGCACGATTGGGCGAACCAGGGGCCGGCTCCTGCAGCAAGGCTTTCGAATTCGGCGAGCTGCAGTTCTTCAATCTGTAGGAATTCGTCACAACAGGCCTCGACGGGCGGAGTACAGATTTCGTATAATGCCCCCATAAACGACGCGGACCCGAAGACGAGTACCGGGAAGGTGGCCCAGAGCCCACGGGCCCGAAGACGGACTGCGCCTGCGGTTGAGGGCGCCGCCGCGAAGGTCGGTGGCAGGCCGAAAATTGTTCGAAGGGCGCCCGTGTAGATCCGCTCTCAAATCGATCCATGGAAGACGCGGCCGACGATGACGCCTGACGTCAACGTGCTGCTGGCGGCGTTCCAGCCCGATCATCCGCATCACGAAGTTGCGCTGGCCTGCATCAGGGTCGGCTTGTCAGGTGTCGCGACAGGGCGGAGCTTTGTCTTGTTGCCCATGGTGGTCGCGGGTTTCCTGCGCCTGGCCACGCATGCCAAGGTCTTCCGAGAACCTGCTCCGCCGCAAGCCGCTGTCGCGTACATCGATTCGTTGCTGGCGGTCCCGGGCGTCGAGATTGCCGAGCTTGGGCGCGAGTGGCCGGCGCTGCGCCGCTTGCTGCGCGATCACTCTGCCAGCGGCAATGACGTGCCCGACGCGTGGGTCGCCGGGGCCGTGCGGACCCTGGGCGAGCACCTCGCCACTTTTGACCGAGGCTTTCTGCGCCTGTTGGGCAGGACCGAACTGACCTTGCTCAGCCCGCACTGATTTTCATGCCTGACTGGGATAGAGTCAAAGACCGAGAACGAGCCGCAACCCCTCGTCCACGTGGCGCATGGTCGCCCGGGACAGCACGGACTCTTTGTGTGAGCACACGCCGGTCGAGTGTGACCACCTGTGAGACGTTCACGACCGACGGCTTCGCCAGGCCCGATTCGCCCTTTCCCATGCGCACGTTGCCGGGCGAATCCGCCAACGCCAGGTTCGACGTAATGGCTGCCACGACAACGGTCGCGATGCGGCTCTGATTGAATGGGTCGGACTGGAGTACCAGCACAGGCCGGCGAAATCCGGGGCCGGATCCCGTCGGTGCCGGCAGCGAGGCCCACCAGATATCACCACGCTTCATCGGCAAGAGACTGTATCTGCGCGCGATGCAGGGCAGGGTCCAAATCTGACACGGTGCGGCGCCAAATCGCATTGAGGCGGGCGGTCACCTCTTCGGCGCCGCGCGCGCTCAGGTAGGTGGCCAGGGCGTCGCTGTACAGCTGGCTGCGTGAAATGCCGAGCTGGCGCGCCAGGTGTTCACCGGCTTCGAACACCTCGTCCGGCACCGAAATTGCGATTTTCATACCAGGACGGTATCACCGCGGTATGACCGGTGCAAATCCGTTTGCGGCCATTGTTCAGCGTTCCGTCGCGAGCGCGTTCCCGGTGTGCGCAACATCGTGCCGCGCGAACTGCTCGGCGAGGAAACTCTCGCCGCGCTCGAGGATGAAGTAGCGGAACGCCTCGGCGGCCGGGGAGAGGGTTTTCGACAGGTTGTTGACGACGTGCCAGCGCCGCATCACCGGCAGGCCCTCGACCTCCGGCACTGCGATCAACCCGTGATCGAGTTCCAGCCCAAGCGTGTGCAGCGACAGCAGCGAGATGCCCATGCCGGCCATCACGGCCTGCTTGATCGCCTCGTTGCTCGACATCTGCATCGCGACGCGCGCCTTCATGTGGTGCGCCGTCATGTATTCGTCGAGCGCCGCGAGCGTGCCGGAGCCCGGCTCACGCACGATGAATCCTTCTTCCTGCAGCGCCCGGGCCGGCACGCGTTCCATCCGCGTGAACGGATGATCGACTGCCGTCACCAGCACGTGCGGGTGCATCGCGAACGGCTCGGCGCGAGTGGGCCACGACTGCGGCGGCCGCCCCATGATCGCGAGCTCGACCGCACCCTGCTGCATCAGCGTCACGACCTCGTCGCGCTTGTTGCAGACCTGCAGCCGGATCTCGACGCCGGGGTGATCGTCCCGGAAGTTGGCGAGCATCCGCGGCACGAAGTACTTGGCCGTGCTGACCATGCCCACGTCGAGTACGCCGGTCTTGAGGCCACGGAACCGGGCGACCACGTCCTCGGCGTCGCGCATGGCGACCAGCACGCGGCGGGTATAGGCGAGCAGGTACTCGCCGACCGTGGTCAGCGAGACCTTGCGGCTGGTCCGGTCGAAGAGCGGCAGGCCGACCTCGGCTTCCAACTCCTTGATTTGCATGGAAACGGCGGGCGGGGAGAGGTTCAGCTCCTCGGCCGCGCGGGCAAAGCTCAAGTGCTTCGCGACCGAGGCGAAGACCCGCAATTGCCGCAAAGACACGTTTTTCATTGGAATGGCGAGGGTGCTCGCTGAAATAGGGTGAAATAGGGGACGCTCACCGATTTCCGGAAATAGGTGAGCGTCCCCTATTTTTGTGACAGTTCAGGAACGCTGAACGCTGGGATCAGAATATATGACTTCAGCTAAATGATCGAGCCTCCTACATTGGTGCCACGTTCACACCCCACCAGAGGGCCCGGCATGGCCACCGCACCTGAAATCGTCGGCAACAGCACCCAGATCACGGACAAGAAGAAGCGCTACAGCGCCGGCGTGCTCAAGTACCGCCAGATGGGGTACTGGGACGCGGACTACGTGCCGAAGGAAACGGACACGATCTGCCTGTTCCGCATCACGCCGCAGGAAGGCGTCGACCCGGTCGAGGCCGCCGCTGCCGTGGCCGGCGAATCGAGCACCGCGACCTGGACCGTGGTCTGGACCGATCGGCTGACGGCCTGCGACAGCTACCGTGCCAAGGCATTCAAGGTCGAGCCGGTGCCGGGCACCCCCGGCCAGTACTTCGCCTGGGTGGCCTACGACCTCATCCTGTTCGAAGAAGGCTCGATCGCGAACATGACAGCGAGCCTCATCGGCAACGTGTTCAGCTTCAAGCCGCTCAAGGCCGCGCGCCTCGAGGACATCCGCATCCCGGTCGCGTACGTGAAGACGTTCAAGGGCCCGCCCACGGGCCTGGTCGTCGAGCGCGAGCGTCTCGACAAGTTCGGCCGCCCGCTGCTCGGCGCCACGACCAAGCCGAAGCTCGGCCTGTCGGGCCGCAACTACGGCCGCGTGGTGTACGAAGGCCTGAAGGGCGGCCTGGACTTCATGAAGGACGACGAGAACATCAACTCGCAGCCCTTCATGCACTGGCGCGACCGCTTCCTCTACGTGATGGACGCCGTGAACAAGGCGAGCGCAGCGACCGGTGAAGTGAAGGGCTCGTACCTGAACATCACCGCCGCGACGATGGAGGACATGTACGAGCGCGCCGAGTTCGCCAAGGACCTCGGCTCGATCATCGTCATGGTCGACCTCGTGATCGGCTGGACGGCCATCCAGAGCATGGCCAACTGGTGCCGCAAGAACGACATGCTGATGCACATGCACCGCGCCGGCCATGGCACGTACACGCGGCAGAAGAACCACGGCGTCAGCTTCCGCGTGATCGCGAAGTGGCTGCGTCTCGCGGGTTGCGACCACCTGCACACCGGCACCGCGGTCGGCAAGCTCGAAGGCGACCCGCTCACGGTGCAGGGTTACTACAACGTCTGCCGCGACAGCTACACGAAGCAGGACCTGCCGCGCGGCCTGTTCTTCGACCAGGACTGGGCCGATCTGAAGAAGGTCATGCCGGTCGCGAGCGGTGGTATTCACGCCGGCCAGATGCACCAGTTGCTCGACCTGTTCGGCGACGACGTGATCCTGCAGTTCGGCGGCGGAACGATCGGCCACCCGGCCGGCATCCAGGCCGGCGCCGTGGCCAACCGCGTGGCCCTGGAAGCCATGGTCAAGGCCCGCAACGAAGGCGTGGACATCGCCAACGAGGGCCCGGACATCCTGCAGAAGGCGGCGCAGTTCTGCACGCCGCTGAAGCAGGCGCTGGACACCTGGGGCGATATCAGCTTCAACTACACGTCGACGGATACCTCCGACTACGCCGTCACGCCGACCGCCTCCAACTGACCCAAGAGCGCACGGAGACCACGACCATGATGACCAATCCGACCGGGCGCCTGACGCAGGGCCAGTTCAGCTTCCTCCCCGACCTGACGGACGCCGAGATCACGCTGCAGATCGAGTACGGCCTGAAGAAGGGTTACGCATGGGCCGTCGAGTACACCGACGATCCGCATCCCCGCAACACGTACTGGGAAATGTTCGGCATGCCGATGTTCGACCTGAGCGACGCGGCCGGCGTGATGATGGAACTCAAGAGCTGCCGCAGCACGTTCCCGCAGCACTACATCCGGCTGGTGGCGTTCGATTCGACGCGCGGCGTGGAAACGATCGTCATGAGTTTCATCGTCAATCGGCCGGCGGTCGAACCGGGCTTCGGCCTGGTGCGCCAGGAGACGAACGGGCGCACGATGCGCTACACCATCCGCGGGTACGAGGCCGAGCGCGCGGAAGGCGAGCGATACCGCAGGTAAACACGAGGGCCACGGGCCCATGTACAACATTCCTGGCTCAGGCACGCTCCCCTTCCGGCGCTTCGCCCTTCAGCGGGAGAGGGGGCCGCGGGAGAGGGAGCGGAGGGAGTGCGAACTGCACGCACCGTCGCGGAAGTGATGGCGCAATCGCAGGCCGGCGACGTGCTCGACGAACTCGACCGCGAGCTCGTCGGTCTCGCCCCGGTGAAGGCGCGCATCCGCGACATCGCGGCGCTGCTCGTGATCGACCGCCTGCGCATGAACCAGGGGCTGCAAGCGCAAACCCCGAGCCTGCACATGTCGTTCACCGGCAACCCCGGCACCGGCAAGACCACCGTCGCGCTGCGAATGGCGCAGATCCTTCATCGACTGGGCTACATCCGCAAAGGCCATCTCGTCGCCGTGACGCGCGACGACCTCGTCGGCCAGTACGTCGGCCACACCGCGCCCAAGACGCGCGAAGTCCTGAAGAAAGCGATGGGCGGCGTGCTGTTCATCGACGAGGCGTACTACCTGTATCGCCCGGACAACGAGCGCGACTACGGCCAGGAAGCGATCGAGATCCTGATGCAGGTGATGGAGAACCACCGCGACGACCTGGTCGTGATCCTTGCCGGCTACGGCGACCGCATGGAGACGTTTTTCCAGTCGAACCCCGGCATGCGCTCACGCATCGCGCATCACCTCGAGTTCCCTGACTTCGCCGAAGGCGAGCTGCTGCGGATCGCCGAGATGATGCTCGAGCAGCAGAACTACCGCTTCGGGCCGGGCGCGCGCGAAGCGTTCCAGGAGTACCTCGCGCGCCGCATCCGCCAGCCCCAGTTCGCCAACGCCCGCAGCGTGCGCAACGCACTCGACCGGGCGCGGCTGCGGCAGGCGAGCCGGCTGTTCGCGAACCCCGACAAGGAGCTGACGGTCGACGACCTCAGCACGATCGAGTCGCCCGACATCCGCGCGAGCCGCGTGTTCGACCCCGGCGCGGCAGCGACACCGAACAACTGACGATCAGCGAAAGGGCACGCCCATGCATCTCGGCCGCACGACACTCTCCAAGTTCCTGATCCAGCAGCTCGAAGGCATCGAGGGCTCGCGCGACCTGGGGGCGCTGCTCATCGACGTCGCCGCGGCGGTCAAGACGATCTCGTCGATGGCGGCGAAGGGCGCGCTCGGCGGCTACCTCGGCAAGGCCGGCACGGAAAACGTGCAGGGCGAACAGCAGGTGAAGCTCGACGTGGCCTCGAACGACGTGATCCTGAAGAGCTGCGACTGGGGCGGCCTGGTCGCGGGCATGGCGTCCGAAGAGCTCGACGATCCGTACCCGATCCCGGCCGAGTACCCGCGCGGCCGCTTCCTGCTGGTCTTCGACCCGCTCGACGGTTCGTCGAACGCGGACGTCAACGTGTCGGTCGGCACGATCTTCTCGATCCTGCGTCACGACAGGAAGGAAGCGCCGAAAGTCGAGGACTTCCTGCAGAAAGGCATCGAGCAGGTGGCCGCCGGCTACGCGATCTACGGCCCGTCGACGATGCTGGTCATCACGGTCGGCAAGGGCACGCACGGTTTCACGCTCGACCGCGAAGTCGGCAATTTCATCCTGACGCATCCCAACCTGCGCATTCCCGAGGACACCAGCGAGTTCGCGATCAACACCAGCAACGCGCGGTTCTGGGAGATCCCAGTGCATCGCTACGTCACGGAGTGCCAGGACGGCAAGGCGGGCGAGCGCGGCCGCGATTTCAACATGCGCTGGATCGCGTCGATGGTGGCCGAGGTGCATCGCATCCTGGTGCGCGGCGGCGTGTTCATGTATCCGCGCGACACCCGCGATCCGGAAAAGCCCGGGCGCCTGCGACTGATGTACGAGGCCAGCCCGATCAGCTTCCTGGTGGAGCAGGCGGGCGGCGCCGCATCGACCGGTCGCCAACGCCTGATGGAACTGCTGCCGCACCAGCTGCACCAGCGCGTGCCGGTGATCCTGGGCTCGAAGAACGAAGTGGAGCGCATCGTGCGTTACCACTGGGAGCACGACAAAGGCATCGACCGTCGCTATTCGTCGCCGCTGTTCAACGAGCGGTCGCTGTTCCGGCCGAGCGCGAACTGACGACGCGCGGACTGAACGCAGACGACGACACCACGACCGAACAACTCTCCTGCGAGCACGCACATGTCCACCAAGCATCCCGTCATCGCCGTCACCGGTTCCTCGGGCGCGGGCACCAGCACCGTCATGAAGAGCTTCGCGCACATCTTCCGGCGCGAGGGCATCAAGGCACAGGTGATCGAGGGCGACTCGTTTCATCGCTACAACCGTGTCGAGATGCGCGCGCGCGTGAAAGCGGCCGACGCGGGCGAAGGGCCGCAGATCAGCCACTTCGGGCCGGAATCGAACCTGCTGGCCGACCTTGCAACGGCGTTCGAGACCTATGGCACCACGGGCAGCGGCAAGGTCCGTCGCTACGTGCACGATGAAGGCGAGGCGAAGGAACTCGGCAGCGCACCCGGCACCTTCACCGAGTGGCAGCCCATGGCGGACGGCAGCGACCTGCTGTTCTACGAAGGCCTGCACGGTGGTTACGTCGGTCCGGACGCGGACGTGGCGAAGCACGTGGACCTGCTGATCGGCGTCGTGCCGATCATCAACCTCGAGTGGATCCAGAAGCTGCACCGCGACAAGACGCATCGCGGCTACAGCCAGGACGCGGTGGTCGACACGATCCTGCGCCGCATGCCCGATTACGTGAACCACATCTGCCCGCAGTTCAGCCGCACGCACGTGAACTTCCAACGCGTGCCGACGGTGGACACCAGCAATCCGTTCATCGCCAAGGACATCCCCAGCGCCGACGAATCGATGGTGATCATCCGCTTCTCTAACCCGAAGGGCATCGACTTCCCGTACCTGATGTCGATGCTCGACGAGTCGTGGATGTCCCGGCCGAACAACATCGTGGTGCCGGGCGGCAAGATGGGACTGGCGATGCAGCTGATCCTGACGCCGCTGATCCTGCGGCTGATGGATCGCAAGCGCCGGGCGTGACTCTTGCTGCCCTTCCCGCGTTGGTGGGTGGGCGTTCAGGGCTCCAAGTCAGCAGTGAACCCGATGCCACGACTGGTGCCTGACGAGTCGGGCATCAGGTTTCGAATCGCAGTCAGTATCGCGGCGATGGCGTCGTCATGATCACGGTATTTCTTCTCGAGCTCGTCCAGCTGACGGGTCAGTGCCGCATTCGATTCGAGAAGTCTCCTCAGTTGCACGAAAGCGCGCACGATGAACACGCTCATTTCAACCGCTCGAGCGCTGTTCAGGACCGTTGCCGCCATCAGTGCACCATGCTCCGTGAAAGCAAGAGGTGTCTGGCGCAGATTCCGGTGCTTTGAACCGGTCACCAATTGACCGGTTCAGCGAACCCACTTCAGCGGTGGTCAGGCGAAGAAGAAAGTCCGGGGGAAACCGAGCAGAGTTACGTTTGACGGCCTGGTTCAAGGCTTTGGTGGGAACTCCGTACAGTGCGGCCAATTCGGCGTCGAGCAGCACGCGCTGGCCGCGCACAACGACGATCGACTGTGTGACTTTCCCTATCTCGTTCGTGTCGTCTGCTTTGATGTTCATGGCGAACTGGATTCCTCGGCGATCGCTGCGCCGGGAAATCTATAGCGCGCGTGACCAGCTGTGGCCCGGCTGATTTGCGATGGATTGACGGAGTTTTATGTTGGTTGCCGAGAAACTCGAATGCTAGAGGCCATCCTCTGGGACGTCGACGGCACGCTCGCTGAAACCGAGCGCGACGGACACCGCGTGGCCTTCAACGCCGCGTTCGACGAACTCGACATTCCGTGGCACTGGAGCGAGCAGCGCTACGGCGAACTGCTGCGCGTCGCCGGAGGTTTCGAACGACTGCTGTTCGACATGGAGTCGCAGCCGCTCGCGCCGGTCGCACAGGAAGCACGCAACGCGCTCGCCAGGCGCATCCATGTGCTCAAGAACCAACGCTACACGGAACGCGTAGCGAGTGGTGCGTTGCCTCTGCGCCCTGGGCGTGCGCGAGTTGTTCGACGAATGCCAGGCGTCTGGCATCCACATGGCGGTCGTCACCACGACGAGCCACGGCAACGTCGCTGCACTGCTCGGCGCGCACCTTGGTCCGCGATGGCTAGACCGCTTCGCCGCCGTGGTGTGCGCGGAAGACGCGCCGGTCAAGAAGCCCGATCCGCAGGCGTATCGACTCGTGCTCGAGCGCTTGCAGCTGCGGTCCGAGCAGACGGTTGCGATCGAAGATTCGGCCATGGGGCTGGCAGCGGCGACCGCAGCCGGAATCCCCGTCGTCATCACGCGCAGCCGGTATTTCCCAGATGACCCCGTGCCGGGTGCGCTGGCGGTCGGGCCGTCGCTTGGCACGCGTGCGGGCTGGTCCCCCGGTCTGGATGGCAAGCCGGGCAGGGTGGGGTTGGCCGACATCCGCCACTGGCGCGAAACCCGCGGCTGATGTTGTAGTCTTCCTTCCTTTGACGGTTCCCGGACCCTGTCGGGGACGACATGGAGTGAGGACTGATCATGGCCACTGGATGGGCCGGCGACGGCGCCGTGCAACAGCAGATCGACGACAGCATCGAGGACGCGATCAAGCGCGCCCGCGCCCAGTTGCCGAGCGGGCCGAGCCTGAGTCACTGCGAGGAATGCGGCGAAGAAATTCCCGAGCCGCGACGGCTGGCGATGCCCGGCGTGCGCTTGTGCGTTGCGTGCCAGGAAGAACGGGACCAGGACCAGGGGGCGGCCAGCCTCTACAACCGTCGCGGCAGCAAGGACAGCCAGTTGCGCTGAAGGTCAGCTGCTCTTCAGAAGTTCGAACGTGTCGAGCTTCGCTGCCTTGCGATCGAAGGTGGCGGTACGGCTGCAGTCCGCTGTGCGGTTGGTCCGCCCGATCAGGCAGTCAGCAAAATCCGCCGGCCCAGCCCTGTATTCGACCAGAGCCGCCGCAACGTCCGTCGATGACTCGATCTGCAGCTGGATCGTCTCCATGATCCGTTCGATCGCATCCGCGATCTGATGCCTCGAGTAGCCGTAGCCTGCTGCGAGCGTCCAGGCGATCTCCGCCAGCACGATGTTCGACACGAACCCGGGATCGCCCGATGTGCAGCGGTCGCGTATGAAGTTACGTGCAGCCGAGGTCTGCCTGGGGTCGTCGGCCACGATCAGCCGGACCAGGACATTCGTATCAATCCCGATCATGACGCGAGAACTTTCGGCGACCGCTCGAGCGATGGCCTCGTCCATTTCCTCGATGGTCAACGCCCGCTTTGGTTTCGGCAGAATGCCGACGAGTTCGCTGATATCCCGCTTGGCAGGCAAGAGTCTCACGCGGCCGTCTGCCTCGACGAGAAACCGGATGCGGTCGCCGGGCTTGAGCCCGAGCTTCATCCGCACGTCCTTTGGCACCGTGATCTGTCCCTTGCTCGTCATCTTTGCTTCGCTCATGACGCCTTACCAAAATCAACATTCCTTACCCAGTGTAAGGCGAAATTGGGTTGGGCGGGTTCCCGGCCATTCCAGTTCATGTCGAATGCGGCTGCATCACGCCAATTTCGCGGATTCATCGAGCTTTGGCGCCACCGCTGTCCTTGACGGAGGGAGAGCCCTCGGGTCTAATTTCGGGCTCTCTGCAGGCCGGCCCCTCGCCGGAACCCACCGTGGCCAGGTAGCTCAGTTGGTAGAGCAGCGGATTGAAAATCCGCGTGTCGATGGTTCGATTCCGTCCCTGGCCACCACTTCCAAGTGTTTGATTTTCAACGAGTTTTCGGGCATCACCCGCGGACTATCTGCGCCCGGATGGGACCGACTCGCGGACTATCGGAAACTGGGCCATTCGATGCTCCCGGGCAGGCCGGCGGGGCTGGCGCTCTGGGAACCTGGGAAGCTGGCGGCCTGCGGGGGCGGGTCGACGGAGCGTCCCGGCGGGGCCCGAAGTTGCACCGGAGTGGGCGCGGGTGCGACGCGCGGGGGCGGGGCATGGCGGGCCTCATGGGCGAACCCGGCGGGGCGGAGGCGGGGAGAGGGAAGTGCGCTCGATGTGGGCGAGAATTCCCATCGATGAGGTTTCGCGGGTGAGGCGAGGCCGCCGGCGGCTTCACGGCGTGCGCCTCCAGATTTTCCAATACCCTCCTGACGGGCCTTCTCGCATTAATGGGCAGCGGCAGACGGTCAATCAGCATTCAGGATGCACCACGCTCGGGGAAAGTCCGATCTGGCCGTTGCGATCTTTCGTGCTGTTAGGCAAGCGCCACTGACGCGATACTGAGCGACCGGTTGGCAGACACCCAGGATGTAGCTTGGGCGTAGGAGACGACGTGGGCCGAAGGTGTGTTGGTGTTCGAGGGAATGAAGGTTGGGGTACTCCTGAGACCTGACGATCGACGGGTGAATCCGGATCAATCAATTCAAGGCTCATCCTTTCCACGCCTACAACGTTCTCCCATTTGGCTGCGCATCGCAAATGATCAGCTACTTGCTGAACGAGCATGTGACGCAATCAAAGTTCGGTGGGGGACCAACGACGAAGTTAATCGTGAACTCTTAGTTGCAGAGCTGGAGCCATCACTTCAGATCTTTGTGGCCTGTGGGATCGCGCTCGACGCTTTATATGATCAACTGCGCGAATTCGCCAAGCTCACCCAAGCCGACATCCAGAGCTGGAAGGACAATGGAACAGCGCGAGATAGGCAAATTGCTGAAGTCATACGGCGAGTGTACAAACTTGATGCGCACGCCACGGGTCAGTTCAAGCAGAACATTTCGGAGATTTTAAAGTATCGAGATATGGCGGTTCATCCGTCCCTTGAGCTGAAGCAGGCCTGCAGTCGCCCCGATATCCCTGTCGGCGTCGACTGGAAATTTTCCGCGTACAAGTACTCCAATGCAGCAAGATGCTTCAAATCCACTATGGAAATGCTTCTGCATCTGCACGAGCGGAAGAGCGGGATAAGCGACGTTGATCAACAGATGGCAAACGTCGTGAAAGCGTTGGTGCAGCTGAAGGTCGTAACTTGGAATGCTAGTTGACGTGCTCTGTCCAAGCATTCCTCGCGGATCACCCAACACATGCTTTTAGGCAGCACGTTCAAGGCAAAGCGCCTGAAGCGTGATGTTACGCCGCTTGACCGCTATCGGTAGAATCGCACCCTGAATGCCCGGTAAAGAAGCCACCGCTCGCATCAAGATCAATAAGTTGCTCGAAGCGGCTGGCTGGCGCTTCTTCCAGGAAGGCGACGCGCCCGCGAACATCCGCCTTGAGCCCAGCGTCACGATCAAGTCGAGCGATCTGGAGGCACTTGGCACCAACTTCGAAAAGAGCTCCAAAGGGTTCGTGGACTCTCCTGTTGCTCGACGCCAAGGGGTTTCCCCCTCGTCCTCGAAGCCAAGGCCGAAGATAGAAACCCGCTCATCGGCAAAGAGCAAGCGCGCAAATACACTGTCGCAAAACTGCCGCTTCGTCATCCTATCCAACGGCAACCTGCATTACTTCTGGGACCTCGAACGCGGTAGCCCGTACGTCATCACCTCGTTTCCGACGCCGGACTCGGTCACCGGTTACCAGAAGGTCACGCCCAATCCGCAGCGACTGATCGAAGAGCGGGTCGGCGCGGACTACATCGTTCTCACCCAGCGCCCGAACTACCAATCGGAGGCCGGCTGGCGGAACGAAGCGGAGCGCCCCGGTTACATTCAGGCCAACAAGCTGCGTTTCTTTCGGCCCTATCAGCTCAAGGCCATCCACCGCCTTCAGGCCGCAGTCGGCGACGGCAAGGACCGCTTCCTATTCGAGATGGCCACCGGCACAGGCAAAACGCTGACCGCCGCCGCCGTCATCAAGCTGTTTCTCCGCTCCGGCAACGTGCGGCGTGTGCTGTTCCTGGTCGATCGCCTTGAGTTGGAGGACCAAGCCAAGAAGGCCTTCGCAGCGGTGCTGTCCGCCGACTTCCAGACGGTGATCTATAAGGAAAGCCGCGACGACTGGCGACGCGCCGAAATCGTTGTCACCACCGTGCAATCCCTGCTCTTCAACAACAAGTACCAGAAGCTGTTCTCGCCGACCGACTTCGATCTCGTCATCTCCGACGAAGCGCACCGCTCGATCGGTGGCAACGCCCGCGCCGTGTTCGACTACTTCATCGGCTACAAGCTGGGCCTCACCGCCACGCCGCGCGACTACCTGCGCCGGTTCGACAGCTCAAAGCCGGGCACCCGCGACCCGCGCGAGGCCGAGCGCCGCCTGCTGCTCGACACCTACCGCACCTTCGGCTGCGAGAACAGCCAGCCGACCTTCCGTTACTCCCTGCTCGATGGCGTGAAGGAAGGCTTCCTGATCAACCCGACCGTGGTGGACGCCCGCACCGAGGTCACCACCACGCTGCTTTCCGAAGCGGGCTTCGTCGTCTCGTTTACCGATGACACCGGCGAGGATCAGCAGCAGGCCTTCAAGCAACGAGAGTTCGAGAAGCGGTTCTTCGCGGACACCACCAACCAGCTCCTGTGCAAGACGTTTCTGGAAAACGCCCTGCGCGACCCGGTCAGCGGCGAAATCGGCAAAGCTATCGTCTTCGCCGTCAGCCAGAACCACGCTGCCAAGCTGGCGCAGATACTCAATCAGATGGCCGACCGCATGTTCCCCGGCAAGTACCAGTCCGACTTCGCCGTGCAGGTCACCTCGCAGATACCCGATGCCCAGCAGTTCACCATCAACTTCGCCAACAACAACCTGCTCGGCTCCGGCAACTTCATCCCCGCCTACAAGACCAGCAAGGCGCGTATCTGCGTGACGGTCGGAATGATGACCACCGGCTACGACTGCACCGACATCCTCAACCTCGGCCTCTTCCGCCCGATCTTTTCGCCGACCGACTTCATCCAGATCAAAGGCCGCGGCACACGCAAGCACGACTTCCGCGAGGTGCTGTTCGACGACACGCTCAAGGAAGGCGTGCAACAGCCCATCAAGACCGCCTTCAAGCTCTTCGACTTCTTCGCCAACTGCGAATACTTCGAGGAAGAGTTCAACTACGACGAAGTGCTGAAGCTCCCTCCGCCCAAAGGGCAGGGCAGCAACGACGGGGGCGGCCAAGGTCCCGTGGTCGTGGGCGGCACCTATGAGCACCTCGGCGCCGACATCCTGGCTTCGATGCGTGTCGAGCAGATCACGGCCGAGGGCATGAAGATCGACCGCATGTTCTTCGAGAAGTTCGAAGACGTTATCCGCGCCGACGACACCGTCGCGTCCGCCGTTGAAGCCGGAGAGTGGGACCGCGTGATTGACTACGTGAACCGCGAAGTCTTCGACAAGCCCGAGGAGTACTACACCCTCGACAGGCTGCGCAAGGCCGCAGCCGTGGACCGTCGCGTGACGCTGCGAGAAATCCTGGAAAAGGTCTTCGGCCTTATCCCGCGCTTCAAGTCCAAGGATGAGTTGCTGGAAGAAGAGTTCTCCAAGTTCGTCGCCGACCGCGTGCCCGAGCCGCCCTCGGCCATCCCGGCCATCAAGACCTACTTCAAGGCCTACGTCACCAGCAACCGGGTGCGCGACATCATCGACAGCAAGCAGTTCACCGATCTGGCGACCAACGCGTTCTTCACAACCCGTGATCTCAGAGCCGTGCCTCAGCAGTACCGCACGCTCGTCCCTGAATACATCAAGGACTACGTCTCCTTGAATCAGTTCGCTGCCTGAAGGAACATATGCTCGACACCGATACCAAACGCCGCATCGACACCGCCCGCGACATTCTCGTCGGCAAAGTCCCCGATCCCAAGTCCCAGGTCGAGCAGATCACCATCGCCCTCATCTACAAGTTCATGGACGACATGGATGCCGAGTCCGAGGAACCTGGCGGCAAGCGAAAGTTCTTCACAGGGGACTACGCTCGCTACGGCTGGGCCAAGCTCATGGCACCATACCTCGGCGGCCACGAGATGCTCGGTCTCTACGGCGAAGGCATCGCCAAGATGCCGGAAAATCCTGGAATTCCCGCGCTCTTCCGGGACATCTTCAAAAACGCCTATCTCCCGTACCGCGATCCCGAGACGCTCAAGGCGTTCCTAAAGATCATTGACGAGTTCAGCTACGACCATAGCGAGCGCCTAGGCGATGCTTTCGAGTATCTGCTCAGCGTGCTCGGCTCACAGGGGGATGCCGGCCAGTTCCGCACGCCACGCCACATCATTGATTTCATGGTCGAGGTCGTGGCCCTCAGAAAAGCGAAACCATCCTCGACCCCGCCTGCGGCACCGCTGGTTTCCTCATCTCCGCCTACAAGCACATCCTCCGCACCAATACCGACGCCAAGGGCCACAGCAAGCTCACCCCCGACGAAAAGGGCCGCCTCGCCAAAAACTTCAAGGGCTACGACATCTCGCCCGACATGGTGCGCCTCTCCCTGGTGAACCTCTACCTCCACGGCTTCACCGATCCCCACATCTACGAATACGACACCCTCACCTCCGAGGAGCGCTGGAACGAATTCGCCGACGTCATCCTCGCCAACCCGCCCTTCATGTCGCCGAAAGGCGGCATCAAGCCCCACAAGCGCTTCTCCATCCAGGCCAAGCGCAGCGAAGTCCTCTTCGTGGACTACATGGCCGAGCACCTCACGCCCACCGGCCGCGCCGGCATCATCGTGCCCGAGGGCATCATCTTCCAGAGCCAGACCGCCTACAAAGACCTGCGGAAAATGCTCGTCGAAAACTCCCTCGTCGCCGTCGTCTCTCGCTGCCGGCGGGCTGTTTCAACCCCTACTCCGGGGTGAAGACCAGCATCCTCATTCTCGACAAATCCCTCGCCAAGGCCGCCGACACCATCGCCTTCTTCAAAGTGGAGAACGACGGCTTCGGCCTCGGCGCCCAGCGCCGCGCCATCGACAAGAACGACCTCCCGCAAGTTCAAGCTGAACTCGCTGCCTACCTCCAAGCCCTGCGCTCGAAAGCATCCACCGAGTCTATCCTCGCCCTTACGTCCACCACCCAGATCGTTCCGAAAGAAAAGATCGCCGCAATTGGCGACTACAACCTCAGTGGCGAGCGGTATCGTGAGGGTGCGGTTTCAAACACGGCATACCCGCTCGTGCCCGTTGGCCGATTTATGAAGGAAAGCGTTAAGACGGTTGATCCGCGAAACGACCCCGACGAGGTGTTCGAGCTGTGGAGCATCCCCGCTTTCGATGCAGGTAGTCCTGAACTTCTGCGCGGCGGCGAGATCGGTTCTCAAAAGAAAGTTGTGTCTCCAGGCGATGTGCTCCTGTCCCGCATCATTCCTCACATTCGACGTGGGTGGGTTGTTCGGGAAAACTCAGACGGGCGGCGTCAGATCGCTTCAACGGAGTGGATTGTCTTTTCGAGCGCCGAGGTTGTGCCCGGCTTCCTCCGCCAACTTCTCGTTTCAGACGTCTTCCACGTATCGTTCATGCAGACGATCACGGGGATTGGCGGTTCACTGTCTCGCGCCAATCCGAAAGCGGTCGGCGAAATCAAGATCCCCCTGCCGCCGCTGGAGGTGCAGAAGGAAATCGTGGCGGAGATCGAGGGCTACCAAAAAATCATCGACGGCGCCCGCGCCGTCCTCGACCACTACCACCCCCACATCCCCATCCACTCCGATTGGCCGAAGCGCAATCTCGGCGGTCTCGCGGAGAACTTGGATTCCCGCCGTGTCCCCATCACGAAAGGCGACCGCAAGGAAGGCCCGTTTCCGTATTACGGTGCATCGGGTATTGTCGATTCTGTCGCCGATTTCATCTTCGACGAAGACATCCTTCTCATCTCAGAGGACGGCGCGAACCTTCTTGCTCGCTCAACACCCATTGCATTCTCCGTCTCGGGAAAGTGCTGGGTCAACAATCACGCCCATGTCTTGAAGTTCGCAGAGCCCGCGACGCAGAAGTTCGTAGAGGTCTATCTCAACTCCATTTCCATCGAAGAGTTCGTAACCGGAGCCGCTCAGCCGAAGCTCAACCAAGAGGCGTTGAACCGAATTCCGATTCCCATCCCCGATGATGTTGCCATGCAGCAGGCAATTGTCGCCGACATCGAAGCCGAGAAAATGCTGGTCGCCGCCAATCGCGAACTTGTCACCCGGTTCGAGAAGAAGCGCCAAGCCACTCTTGCTCGCATCTGGGGAGGAGAAGAGTCCACTCCGACGGAGCACTGAGCCATGGAAGAAGCTCTGGAACTCGGCAACTATCTACCGCTTTCGTTCAAGACACGGAGCGAGCAGGACTACCTCCGTTTTCTATGGGAAGCATTTGAGTCGAACTACGAGAACGAGAGATACCAGTTCGCCTTCCTCGCCTACCACATGCTCACAATGAGCTTCGTCTATTTCAACATCTGGCAGATCAAGCAGACGGAGCCGGATGACTTCGCGAAAGCCATGATCGGCTTTAACAAAGACCTGGAGAAGGAACTGATGGACGCCACGTCGCCCTTCACCTTCTAGCGCGTGAACGAGAGCAGCGTCATGCGCTTCCTGAAGCTCATCGGGTGCGACAATAGCAAGATCGGCAGCTATGCCGCGTTGGTGAAGGAGCGCAATGACACCGCCCACACCAATGGCAACATCTTCTTCAGCACGCAGGCCGCCCTCGACACCAAGATTCGGGAAATACTCAGGGCGGTCGACGGGATACAGACCCACTCGAAGCGGGTCATCGAGCACTGCTACCGAGACTTTCTAATCGAGAACCACGATCCCGATGAACGCGAGTATCCCGATGCCGCTGACCAGATCCGTGAAGTGCTGATTCACGGCAACTACATCTCGCAGAAGGACATAGAAATTTGCGTTGGCTTTGATGCCGAGACGCTTGCCGATATCCGGAGCATCGAAGGCGTGCGGGAACGCACGCGGCCCTCGTTGAAAGGTACAAGGTGGAGGATGCGAGCAGCGCGGCATAGTCGTGTGAACACGTGCCGACGGTTAACCAGATTGCAGGCCGAATCGGCGTCGAATTTTGACCAGGCTGTGGGCACGCGAGGCACGCAGAATCGGCGGGTGGCATCATGCCGGGGTGGTCAACTTTGGGCGCCGGATGCTGGTCGAAATTGGACGCCTGTTGACAGGCGGCGTTCCTGAATATGAAGACTTTCTCGAAGAGCGCCGTAAGCTGATGGCGCTGAAGATCAGAGCCTGGTTCGAGGCCCTCTAGCGCTGGGCCGCCTCTGCGGCGGTCCCGAGTCGCCCCGGAGTGGGCCGCAGCGGGGCAGTCGGGCGACGGGCATGGCTCCCCTGATGGGCCAACTCCGCGGCGCACCTGCGGCCACTCTTGGGCACAGCGGGGCGGCGGCGCAGGGCGAGTATCGGTCGATTTCAATCGGCCTCATTAAATAACATTTATTACTAACATTTAGTGGTTCCGCGCGGGCGCGCAAGCGATGCGTTCAGATGTTCAAAGACTAATCAGAAGACACAGAGGTGATACTTAACGCGTGACGTCACGCAGAGGTGAGTTGCATGCGCTACCTGGCTGCAATGCTGATGACCTGCGCGGTCGCATGGACACCGGCTGCGCTGGGCTCCGAGTGCTTCTCCATACAGGACGCCGACTAGAGCAATGCCTGATAGCACACACGTGCTGATCGTGCTGCCGCAACTGAGCGCCTTCGATGCTGCCAAGATCAGTTATGGGCCGAGCATGGCCGCCTGGCGGAATCGTCGGGTGAGCCGTCTTATGCAAGATGCGGCATCTCCTGATGAATTGTTGCGCCGTACAGTCGCGTAATCGGAGGCGAAGCCAGGCCCATTCAGGGCACTCACAAGGAAGAACAGGTGGGCAGCTATGCAACACACGAAATTAACAGCGATTGCAGGGACTCTGCTCGTGCTCGCAACATTACAAGCACTGGCGGATAAGCCTGCTAAGCCATCAGATCCTGCGAGACTGACAGCCCTCACAATCGTTGACGCAAACGGCAAAGTGGTTGGTCCTGTCGTCGATGACGGCGGATTTGCCGCGCTGTTGCGTATAGAGGCGTACACGCTAAAGGTATCTATTGGGAAGTACCCAGACCCAGGGGCTTGGCCGGATGCAGCCACGGAGGATTTCAGTCAGCTTGGCTGGGACTACGAATCTCCAATCTATTTTGAGCAGTCCGGTTGCGTCGGTCAGAAATACATCTATTCGCTGGTGGCTACGCGGTATGTAACTGCCTTCAACACGGTGGTCGTTGACGCGACAACAGGTCGACACAAGCTGTTGGTCGGGCTCCGCGGGACGAGCAAGAGGATCTCAGCACAGTCAAGCCTGTACGACGGCATCTGCCGAGACTTGAATAATCCGGCTCCTGCCCCGAGCAGGACTTCGTCCCGATCGTGGCGGAGTTCGACCTAGACTCGCGTTACACGCTGCCATTTAAGCTGCAGTGGTAGAACACGCCACAGACTGATCAATAGCTCGGCCACCGTGCTGGGCTTCGCGCTTCGGTGTGAGCTGCACTGATCTGTCAGTCAGCACAGAGGCCAATGCCGCAAGGTGCGCGGGCGAGTCGGGCTGGTGAACAGCCGTTGAAGTTTGACCAGGACTTTGGCCCTAACAGGCGTCGAAGACTGACCAGGTTCAAGAGGCGTTTCTGGATGAGAATCGTGAGCTTGTCTCGTTTTCGCATGTTCAACATTGGACGCCGGTCGTTGGCTAATTCTCGACGCCTGTTGAAAGAGTAGGGGAAAGAGAGACGCGACAGCGAAAGACTTGGTCGACGTTCCATCGGACAGAGGACATGCACCAAACAAATCCGACTCTGCGACTTTGCTTCTTCCCCGCCTATTCGCCGTGCGCCGGCTTTGCTGGCAGCTGCGCGAGCATGCGCTGGGCACCCGATAGAGGACATGTTCCCCGCGGCTACTGCGGCGCGACCGGCGACCTTGGTGACGTACGGCTGGTGCTGGTGGTCGCCGAGCCGGGTGATCCACACGTGGGCGAGAGTCATCCCGCAGAAACCCCCACGGGCGTGGTTGATTCAACGTCGAGCTACGCCTATCGGTGCTTTCGCGACGGCAAGGATCAGTTCCACCGCAACGTGCGGCGAATCCTGACTTGTGCTTTCCGGCATGAGTTTCGATGAGCAGATGCGCGTGACTTGATCACCGAGTCGGTGTTGTGCTCGGCAGCCACGGAAGGGGCTCGGTTCCCGGACCGGTCACAATGGAATGCAGGCGGCGTTATCTCGAGCCGCAGCTCCGGGCGCTGCCGAACGCGGTGGTGGTTGCGCTTGGTTCGAAGGCGGCGAAGCGCCTGAAGGGTGTGAGCCGTGTGTTTACGGCGTTTGCGGCAGCGCCGCCGGGATGCAATTTTGCCGGTGCGGTGGAGTCCTGGCGGACGGTTGCTTCGATGGTGCGTCGAGATATTCAGCCATGAAACGCCCCCACCTGGCACTGCTCGACATGCCAGGCGTCGAAATTGCGAACCGACGTTGGTCCTAGGGCGGTGCGGCGAAAGATGGATCGCTCGTGCTGGTCGTCTGGCAGGACGAGGTGCATCCATCCGGGCGATTGATCGCCTACACGTCGGACGGCGGCGAGGCATCGGCAGGGCATCCGGAGCGATTACGGCACCTGCAGGAAATCCAGTCGGGCAAGCCTGGCTCACTCGTGGTCGCGACGGCGGTGGATCCGCAGTCCAGCCCGCGCGAGGTGCGCCAGGTGGCGCGACTTGTGTATCCCATTACGCGAGTCATCGAGGAGTTCGACGGCTCGTGGACTGTCGAGCGGGGCGAGCCGGTGCAACCGGAGGAGTGGCTGCGGCAGAGGCGTTGACGTGCATGGAGACCAGGATTCGGAGCCAGGCAGACGCTGGCACACGAGTAGGAATTAGAGCGGGGTCAGTTCAATCAGGCTGACTTGCATGGAACTTGCAGCAGCCCAAATGTCGTGACACGAGGATATTGACGATGACGCTTCCTGAAACCTTGGAACTCCTTGGGCCATTTTCGTTGGCTTCAACCGGCGACGATCACGACTTCTTCGCCTGGCCGTTTCGTAGCCCAAGCGGTGTCTACATATTCACAGTGCCGGTCGCCGAATCTTACAAAGCCTTCTACGTCGGCATGTCAATCGACATCAAGTGGCGTATGCGCGAACACATTCGGTCATATCTGTCGGGACAATATCTACTGTATGAACCGGCGGTGATCTGTCAGGGCAGCCTCGACCCGATCTATACGCCCTGCGAGCCAGAAAAGTTTCTTGGAAGAGCCGGCGAGTTGCTGCCGAAAGCACTTGAACTGCTTCGGCTAGCGCGCATCTTTGTTCTAGAGATGCCAACCGATACTCGTCTACTTAGAAGAGTCGAATCTGCCCCTTATTGATGCGGCAGGGGTTCGAAGGGCGGGTACTTCAGAAACTCGAAAATGATCGAGTCTCAGTACGGCATCCGGACGCTGAGAAGGACGGAATTTTCATACTCGGGTCGAAAAGGATCCTGGACCCATCTGAATTACGGGCATAGGTTGATGCCGAGAGGCGTGCCATTGTCCAAACTGCAGGTGGTGTGGCGCGAGGATCTCGTGGCAGTATTTGTATGGCGCTATCTGCCGACCACTAATGCGGCGTCGACGTGTAGCGAATGCTGGCGCGTTTGAGTTCCTGCGCGAGATCACGTGTCAGCTGATCCGGGCCAACGACCTGAACCAAGCTACCGAAGCCAAGTAGCCACCAGTGCAACTGTTCGGTGTCGCGGACTGTGGCGGAGGATAAGCACCACGTCGTCGCTGAGGTCCGTGATGACTTGGTCTTCGCTCAAAGGCGTCTCGTACAGGTGCGCTGCCGCGCCGCGGTAGAACTTCGCCTCCAACCTGATCATCGGCCCCACGGGGTAGTGGAACTCGCCTTCGGTAATGTAGCGATCTAGATCGAATGCCTTTGGCGGCGTCACTGGGGTGTCGGTCAGTGTGGCGGTGTGGAATCGATGCATAGCAAGTTGGCGGACGTCGCCATAATCCCAGAGCGTGCAGACCAGGTAGAGCAGGTTGCCGCGAGCGACGAGACCGAGGGGGCTCACATCGAAGCTTTTCGGTTCCGGTGCGGGTGATGAGCGTGAGGCGTACTCCGCTGTGAAACGCCTCCCTTCCAAGAGTGCCCTATAGACGGTCCGTGCAACGGCGGGGTCCACGCTCGGGGCGAGAAGTGGCATCTCGCGAGGCACGACGCGCACTCGGGGTCGAGCCAATGTCCGAGGGTCGGTGCCGCGTGTCTTTGCAGTACGGCGTCGGCTCGATGGAAGTAGGGCTGCAGGTGGTCGGCGAGGTTGGGCGGCAACAGCTGTGGGATGAACTGCTGGACCAGCTTCAACATCAACGCGGTCGAGCCGTCCATTGCGGGTAGGTCGAACGCGGGTGTATCCCGACTCCAGGACCAACCGTAGGGGGTCGTTCGCTCGTCAGCCTCGAGAGCGAAACACGCTGGACAGGGTGTTCAGGTCGCGCTGCAGCTGACGGCGCGTGATGGAGTAGCCGGCGTCCTGCAGCCCGCGGAGCAGCTGGCGGCCGTCTGCCTTCTGCGGCGACCGCGGGATCAGCCTGAGCAATGTCCATTGCCGAAGCAGCGTGTCGCTCATGAGTCAGGAGTCTAGGCTCGACCGCGACACATTACGTCGCGGTCATTGCTTACTGTCTGCGTCCCGGCCCCGAACAGACCCGAGCCCGTGAGAGGACCCTAGCCATGGAATGCAACCCGCCTGCCAATTTTCAGTTCTCGGTGTCCCCTCGGACTTTCGCAACGCCAATGGTCATTCCCAGTCTCTGGGCCCACACCGAGATCATGCTGCGCCTGCGCGGCGATCGGCCGCCGTTCTCTGGTTATGCAACGGAGTCCCTTCTGGTGCGAGGCGATGCCGGACGGTTGTCGACGAGCTGCAACGGTCGGTGCCGTGGATCGCCCATAGAATCGACCAGGGATCGGCCTTGCTAATCGGCGACGAGATCTTCGTCGAGGTCACCGCTCGGAGGCGCGAATCGCATACATGTCGCCTGAACCTGAGGCTCGTGCGGCCACGCCGGAAGAGGCGAAACGGGCCATCGATCTCGTTCGCAGACTCCTGCGCGGACGACTCGCGGAGCCGACCGATGAGTTCACGGTCGTCTGGGCCTTCCGCAGCGCCCGGGAGGAGCTGATCGTTGCGAGCGTCGAGGAAACCGTCACGTTTCACCTCGTCGACGCCGCCTACCCGTCCCTGCCGGAAGGGGTCCACGCGTTCATCCAGGGGTTCCTCGCCTCCCGGAATGCGTACTGGTCATTCAGGGTCCCCGGGCACGGGCAAGACCCAGCTGATTCGGGCCATCGCGGCTGCCTCTCCAAGCGGAAGGGACGCAGCGCCGAGATCCTGTACTCGAACGACGAACGCGTGCTCCATTCCGACGAGTTCTTCGTCAAGTTCGCATTGGCGATGCGGACGCGATGGTCCTGGAAGATGCGGATCACAACTTGATGGCTCGCGCACGCGGCAACACCGAGTTGCACCGCATGCTGAGCGTCTCGGACGGGTTGATCCGAGCGCAGGGCCGCAAGATGATCTTCTCGACGAAACCCGCCCAACCTGCGGGACCCGGATGATGCGCTCGTCCGCCCGGTCGGTGCCATGCGGTCTGAAGCTGCGCGCATTGACGACGGAGGAGGCGAGGACGCTGATCGGGGGCATTAGCGCGGATCAGGCGCACGCTAAGCGTGCCCGCGCCATGCTTCTGAGCATGGTGCGCACGCTGAGGCTGTCGATATTGAGGGTAGTGTCCTACCTGAACAGTCCCGATGAAGATGGCGGGTTCTGGCTTCCACACATTCCGAGATCGTTTGTCGGGTCGCAGGAACAGATCTGCCGGCTGTTCGACTCGATTCTCCGTCAGTACCCGATTGGCACGTTCCTCATCTGGAAGACGACGGCCGCCGTCCCAAGGCGGAAGTTCATCGACCATTTTAGGGAAGCTCACCGAGACCGCCTGGAGGACTTTCGGATGCCTGCGTCCAAGAGGACCACATGCCTCGTCCTGGACGGCCAGCAGCGCCTGCAGAGCCTTTGTATTGGGCTGCGCGGCAGCTACGAGCATAGAGAACTCTACCTCGACATCCTGAGTGGTGAGGCGGCCGCACCGGGTGAGATGAAGTTCAAATTCAGATTTCTCGATCCGCGGACGGCCACATTCCCGCATGTCCGAGTCAAGGATCTTGCCCTCAGCGGAGACACGCCACGCGTCATCGTCAACTCGATCGTGGAGAAGGCCGGGAGAACTCTCGCGACGACCGAGATCGACAGGATCCGGGATCTCGTGGCTCTTGTTTCGGATGCGTTTCGCAACGAGTCCGGCATCGGATACCAGGAGGTCGACAGCATCGATCACCCAACCCGGTACACGGATGAGGATATCGCCGAGATCATCAGCGCGCGCGAACGCAGACGGGACGCGCTTGGGCAGGGCCGACATGGGGTGCATCCCTCCTGTGTGTGAACTGGCGTTGAAGTTTGACCGGGATCTTGACCCGACAGGCGTCGAAGACTGACCAGGGCTCCAGAGACATTTCTCGATGAGAACCGAGAGCTTGTCTTTTTTTCGCATGGTCAACATTGGACGCCGGACGCTGGTCAATCCTCGAGGCCGGTTGACAGTCCAGCAAATCGAGAGGGCTCCGAGCTACGCCTCTATCGATAGCCCACCCGACCGGTTTGACATAACCACATCTTATGCGGCTCAGCCATATTGGGACCGAGTCGAAGTGTCCGGCGTGAGCTAGGTGCAAAGTCAGCCTGGTTCGCCATTTCGAGCCGTAACGATTTCAATCCGGTTCTGAACAACTCCGAAAAGTTGGGGTGACGTCAGTTCAGGAGTGGCTGGCAGCTGCGAAGATGATCCGTCCGGAATCCAGTTTCCTCTCAGTAGTTCGCGGGCAATCGCCCGCCCGAATGCGCCATCACCAACCTTCGATGCGCGTTTTCCAGCCGTCGCCTTGGAACATCCAGGTCACCTTGCCCGTCCTTCTCTTCAAAGCGGACGATTTCGCCGATCTCCCTGCCACCGGTGGTGCCATCAGCCGGAACCGGCCATCGCCTAGCGGTTCCAGCACCACCTGGTTTCAGCCGCGCTGCCATTGTCCGGAAGCAGCACCAATTGCTTGTTGAGCAGCACCACCTGGGTAACGCCATCGTCGTAGGGGTCGCGATAGCGGCCGGCAAAGCGCACCCAGCCATCGTCCCACAGAGGCATCGGCTTGGGCTTGGCGGCCTTTGCCACGGCGTCACCCACGGTGGCGAGCAGCTGATTGGCGATATCGCTGGGGTTGGAATCGTTGGTGTTGGTCAGTACCACCACGCCCACCTTGTCATTGAGCTGGACGCGGGTCATCGTCGTGTTGCCGGGATAGCCGCCGCCGTGGCCCACGAACGTGCGGTCCTTCACCCGGACATGATCGAAGCCAAGGCCGGAGCCGTTCTCCCACGTTTCGTCCACTGACCGCACGCGCAGCGCTTCGCGCCACGATCCCGCCGACAGCACATTGGCGCCGCCCGCCGGGCCGCCGCGGAACTGGGCGGAGATGAACTTGGCAAGGTCTTCCACGTTCGATGTCATGCCGGTGGCGGCGGCCATGCCGCGAATCCGCCAACGGCAGGATGCGGCGGGTGCCTTCCGGCGTGCGGCTGGCATAGGGGGTGGCGAGGCCGGGATCAGGCTTGTCGATGCTGGTGGCGGTCATGCCCAGCGGCGTGATGATGTGCGCCTGCACATAATCGGCCCAGCGCTGGCCGGTGATTTTCTCCACCACCAACCCGGCGACCGCATAGGCCAGGTTGGAATATTTCCAGCGCGTCTGCGGCGGAAACACGGCCTGACGATCGGGCATGAGTTTCTGCAGTTCCGCCTCGGTCGGGAAGTCGAAGCTGGACCAGTGATCGCCCGCCTCGCGTTGCAGGCCGGACGAGTGGGACAGCAATTGCTCGATGGTGATCGGGCCATCGTCCAGCCCGGCCGGCTTCATCGTGAACCACGGCAGATGCATGGCCACCGGATCATCCAGGCGCAGCTTGCCGGCCTCGCGCAGCTGCAGAATGGCGATGGCGGCGAACAGCTTGCTATTCGAGGCGATGCGGAAACGCGTCTGCTCCGTCATCGGCCTTTTCGTGGGCGATATCGGCATAGCCGAATCCCTGGACCACACCAATTGCTGATCATGCACCACGCCCACCGCCACGCCGGGCAGGCCGCGATATGCGATCTGGCCTTCCAGCCAGGCGCTGAAGAGCCGGGTGGCGGCCGCCACGTCGGGGTTTTCAGCAAGCGTCTCGCCAGGGGCTGCGGCCGGTGCCGGCGGTGTGGCTGGTTGGGCGAGCGCCTGCGTGGCCGATGTGGCCAGCAGTAAAGCCAGCGCGATGGTGCGGGTGAGCATGGTCATTCCCCCGGATCTCCGTGGTTGTGGCAGCGTAAGACTATCTTGCATGCGGCAATTTGGGCGAGTTCTAAATGCGCAGGATTCAAGGGACATTACTCGATGGGAATCGTCAGCTTGTCTCGCTTCCGCATGATCAACATTGGACGCTGACGTCACCCCGAGTTTTCGTAGCCGTTTAGATCTGGAGTAGGGACGCATGCGACGTCTGCTCATCGCCCTCGTGATCGGTGATCGCTTGGCAGGCCTGGGGTGCATATCTAACGCGCGGTGGACGAAGAAGTCCTCGACGACAGCGAGTCGTCCGTGACCTCCCAGCTGCTCGCCCAGGGAGGCTGCCTCGGACACGCGCAGCCCGTATCAGTGCGATGAACGCGTGTACTGCTCGCAGATGACCTCCTGCGAGGAGGCGGAGTTCTTCCTCGCCAACTGCCCCGGAGTGAAGATGGACGGCGGTGGCGACGGCGTGCCCTGCGAGAAACAGTGTTGCGGCGATAGGTAGGGTCGGCCGTATGGGGCGATCGGTTAGGTGAGAAGCGGCGGCTGAGGTCTTCAGGGAATTCAGTTCTTGAGTAAGAGACGGGAGAGGCGGAGTAGTTTGCTGCATCGCGGCTTGAAGTGCCGAACCCTTGGGCGTAAACGTCCCAAAACACGTGACGTGTGACGGGCGAAGGAGCCGCCGAAGTGCTTCGTGACGGCGATATACGGCCAACAAGCAGGTAAGTGGCGCTGGACGAACTACCAGGAGACCGTTCTCAAGTAGGTGGGACGCAAGGCACATAGATGAAAGCTGATTCGGCACCCTTAGCTGGAAGCGGCACCCGCCTGCGCAATCCAATATGGGCTGCGGTCCTGACCGGTCTATTTCTACTGGTCGCAGCCTGCGGTAGCAGCGACGAACCGCGATCCGAGCCCGCCAAAGCAGGGGAGGCTCCGTCCCCCCTCACTACGGGTGGCGAAGAAAGAGTAGTCAACGTCTACAACTGGGCCGACTACATCGAGCCGGCGATGCTCGAGAAGTTCTCGGCCGAGACCGGCATAAAGGTCAACTACGACACCTACGACTCAAACGAGGTGCTCGAGACAAAGCTGCTAGCGGGCGGAACCGGCTACGACGTCGTTGTGCCGTCGAACACGTACCTTGAGCGCCAGATTAAGGCCGGTGCTCTTGGCCAGATCGACAAGTCAAAGCTTCCCAACTGGAAGAATTTGGACCCGGTGATCACGTCCCGGGTGGCTACCAATGACCCCGGCAATCAGTACGCCGTCAACTACATGTGGGGCACGAACGGCATCGGTTACAACGAAGGCATGCTCAAGTCGATCGTGCCCGACGCACCGGTCGACAGTTGGCGGCTGGTGTTCGAGCCGGAGTTTGCAGCCAAATTCAAGAATTGCGGCATCTCAATGCTGGACTCGCCGGCTGACATCGTGCCTCTCGTTCTTATCTACCTGGGCAAAGACCTCAACAGCGAGTCGTCCGAAGACCTGATGCTGGCTGAGAAGAAGTTGATGGCAATCCGCCCATTCATCCGAATGATACATAGCTCGCAATACATCGAGGCGCTTGCAAGCGGCGAGCTCTGCATCTCAATCGGTTGGAATGGCAGTGTGCTGCAGGCTCGGGACCGGGCGATTGAGGCGGGTCAGGGGCATATCATCAAATACACTATTCCGAAGGAAGGCACGCTCTCGTGGTTTGACATGCTCGCCATGCCGCGCGACGCACCACATCCGAACAACGCGCACGTCTTTATCAACTTCGCAGCGTCGGACGTCGCCGCTGCGAATTCCAACTTCATCAAATACGCCAACGGCAATGCAGCGTCGGTGCCACTCATAGACCAGAGCGTGAGAAATGACCCGTCGATCTACCCATCCGCCGAAATCAACTCGCGGATTTTCGTCGATACCGCGGAGTCCGAGGAATACACCCGCCGTCTGATGCGGAGCTGGACTCGATTCCTCGCCGGCAAATGATAATAGTAGAAGAGACGCGAGGGACGCTAAACCATTCTGCTACTCAAAAGGCGGACCAACGTCAGAGGGCCAACAGTGCGAGAGGGTACCGGCAGTCGGAAATTGAACGCCAGCATCCGGCTCGTTTGGATCCTGGCGGGATTGCTGATCGCGAGTGGGGCGTCTGCCGATTCGGTCCGATGCGGCAGCAAGCTGATCACCGAAGGCGATCCGATCGAAAAGGTTCGCGAGTACTGCGGCGAACCGACCGAGACGCAGCGCACGTGGATGACCCGTCAACCGCGATTCGAGTACGGCGGGCAGGAGATCCCCTTCGAGGGAAGCGAAGACGTCCCGGTGGAGCTTTGTACCTACGACTTCGGCCCCAACAAGCGGGTGCGGCGAATCCGGTTTATTGCCGGCAAGGTGGATTCGATAGAGACGCGCGAGCATGGCAACGATCGTTGAAGCCAGGTGCTCGTCGAACTCCACGGGCAGGGGTTGAACGAACACGGGTTCACCAGCCGCGCTCATGCACGCGTCGGGATCGGCCATGGACCAAGGTCACCCCGGGTCGTACTCCAGCTCTATGGCTACGAAAAAGCGGGGCGACGTCATCCGAAAACGCTTACTTCGGCGCCCCGCTGAACCCGCTGAACCCGCTGGCCTCGCGCAACGCTGCGCCATCGAGCCGGTATCCGTCGAGAAACACGGTCGTCACGCGACGCAGCGCGCCCAGGTCCTTCGACGCGTCGCCATTGATCAGGATCATGCTCGCGGTCTTGCCCGTTTCGATCGAACCAAACCGGTCCGCCATCCCCGTTGTCCGCGCAGGGATGATGGTCGCGGTTTGCAGCGCCTCTTCATTGGTCAGCCCCGCCTGCTGGTACAGTTCCAGCTCGCGAACCAGCTCCAGCCCATAGCCGTCGGTACCCGCGACGATGCGCACCGGCCTTGTGCAGTCGCGCGATCAGCCCGGCCATTTTGGCAAAGCTTGCGCGGAAGTCGTCGCGTGTCAGCCCGTCGAACAGCGGATAGCCGCCAATCTTCCAGCTGCGCGATACTTCGGGCGGCGATATGTCGGCGAAGGCCGCATACGCGGGCGTGATCGCGCTGCCATCGGACGTCAAACTCCCCTCCCACACGACCAGCGTCGGATCGACAATGGTCTTGCGCTCGGCCAGCTCGGCATAAAAGGCGCGCATTGCAGGCGAATCGAGATCGACATCCTTGCCATACTTCGCCGGACCCTCGATCCGGGCCGCGTATTCGCCTTGTCGACAACATGCTGCGGCATCGCCTGCATCGCGATGAAGTTGATATGGGTTATTTCATCATAGCCCGCGCGCACTGCCTCGATCGGACGCATGCCTGCGGGGATGTGCCCGCTCGCATGCAGGCCGAGTTTGTGCGCCTCGGCTGCAGCAGGCGCGATCCAGGCGGGCGTAATCGAAGTGTAGAATTTCGCCCCGTACAGCCCGGCTTCCTTGATCTTGCGCACTGCCGCGACCGCCTCCTCGGCGGAGCTGACGAGCGAGCGCCCCGCTGGCTGCCAGCGGATCCTTGCGGTCGATGATCACCGCGATCTTGCCATCCGGCGCAACCAGTTCGCCGGCTGCGCGGCGTTCCATGATGCTCAGCGAATCATCGATCATCGATCCCGGGCTGCGATAATTGGTGATCCCGGTGGCTACATTCTGCAGCAGATTCCAGTCGTCGCCGCCGACGTGCAGGTGCGAATCCCACAGGCCCGGCAGCAAGGTCTTGCCACGCCCGTCGATTGTCACCGCGCCTGCAGGCGGGTTGATCGATCCCGCCGCGTCGACTGCTTGTACCTTCCGTCCACTATCAGCACCGCACGGCCCGGGAGATAGCGACCGGCCACTGAATCGAACAGCAGCACATCATCGATCAGCGTCGGCGTGCGATTGGCGGGACTCAGGAATTTGCGCGAAACATCGCGCACCATTCCCGCCTCGGTCGCCTCCTGCACTTTCTTCAGCTGCGGCCCCGCCTTTTCATAGCCAGCCGGCAAGAGCGAGATCTCGCCGGCAAAGCCGAAAAAGCGGTGGTCCTTGTCGAGCCAGACGGGCGACGGCGCAAAGCCCGCGCCGGTGATATAGGCGAGTTTCACCGTCTCTTTGCCCGCAGGCCCGTCAATCTCGGTCGCGGCGCCGATCGAAATGCTCGCCCGCCCGCCGGGGAAGCAGGTCTATGCCCTTGTCCCCTGCCTTGATCAGCGCATCCACTTCGAGCGCACTCGCCAGCCAGGGGCCGCCATAAGCGCTGTACCGTTTGTTGTCGAAAGGCGCGCTGCCTTCATCGACCGAGGTCTTCCAACGCGCAATGCCGTTCGCATCGACGCTGAAATCCTCAGTCGCATCGCCTTCGTCGGTATAACCACGGACCGCGATTTTCGTCGGCCGCCCATCGGGGCCGAGGGTTGTCAGCTGTTCGGTCTCGGTGATCCAGCCGCGCAGCGACATCGACATGCGATAGGCGTGCTCGCCGTTGTCGGTCTTCCAGGACCAGACATCGCCATGCTTCGCCGCGGGCGAGCTGATCGTGTAGTGCCGTGCGGTCTGCGGTGGTTGCAGCAACTTTTCCTTGGGCGTCGGCTCGGCGACAGCCAGTGAAGAGGTGGTGAGGAACAGCAAGGCAAACCGCTTTAGTCGCATGAATAAACTCCCCCTGAGAGGCCGCGCAAACAGGTGAAGGCACATCCTGTGGCGAACGCGGCAGCTATGAACACGAAACGAGTGCACTACGGCCATCGGCAGCAACGACGGCCACGCGCTCGCTCCCTCGCTGGGCAGAGTGTAGCGCGATCGTCGGCCGAGGAACTCAGCGGTGTCCGGTTTCGGGCCCTCAGGCCGCCCGATTCGACGCCTTCATTCGCTGGACTCGCGGTGGGCGTTTGCGCGCTCGCCAGAGGTCGTGGTTCGTCTGCATGTTGAGCCACATCTCGGCGCTGGTTCCGAGCGCTCCCTCAAGGCGCAGCGCCATCGATGCGCTGACGCCGGCACGACCGTTCAGCAGCGCGGACAGAGCCTGCTGGGTAACGCCGAGGCGCTTCGCGACCTCACCGATCGATACCCTCGGGGAGATACTCGCGGAGGACCTGGCCGGGGTGTGCAGGGTTGTGCATGTTGCTCATGGAAGTTGCTTGTCAGTGGTAGTCCAGATAATCGACGAGTTCGACGTCGCCTTCGTTGAACGTGAAGGTCAGTCGCCAGTTTCCACTGACACTCACGCCCCAATGGTTCACAAGCTTTCCCTTCAGGGGATCCAGTCCCCAGCCGGGGACGATCATGTCCGACGGATCGCTCGCGACATTGAGCGCCGCGAGTTGTCTCGCCAATCTGGGCACGTGCGCGGCCGAGATCCCAGCCTTACTGCCGGTCCTGAAGAACCGCTCGACGCTCTTGTGGCGAGGGACTGTCAACTTAACTCAAAGCGTGACGCCCCCTCGGCATTCGGAACGGACACAATCTGGCGAAGGGGTCCGGCGGTATCGCCTCCGTCGTCTTTCTCAGCGCGCTTGCGTGAGATTCTTCGTGCCGACCACCGGCAATTCGACGTAACTCGCCTGCCCGGGCGCAAGCCAGATGCGGTGAGTCGCGCTGCGGTAATTCCCGGGCTCGGCCTTGGCGATGTTCTCGACGAAGGTCTGCGGGTTGCGGTCGTACAGCGGGAACCAGCTCGACTGCACCTGGACCATGATTCGATGCCCCGGCAGGAACGTGTGGTTTGCCTCGGGCATGCGCACCCGATACGGCGCGACCACGCCGGGTTCGGCGGCCTTCGGGTGCTCCAGGCTCTCGCGATAGCGACCGCGCAGGATGTCGGCCGACACCATTAGCTGGTAACCGCCCAGTTCGGGGTTGGAACGTACCTCCGGCGGGAACACGTCGATCAGCTTGACCACCCAGTCCGCATCGGTGCCGGTGGTGGACGCGAACAGCGTGGCCGCCACTTCACCACTGATGCTGAGGGCCTCCGGTCAACGGCTCGGTGACGAACACCAGCACGTCCGTCCGATCGGCGAACGGCCGCTGGTCGTCGACCAGCCAACGGCGCCAGCTCGACTCATCGTGGTACATCGGCAGCACCGGTCGCACGCGGTAAGGCACCGGCTTCGCGGGATCAGACACGTATTCTGCATAGGGTTGGGCAGCCGCGTCCGGCTCTGCCCAGCGCAGGCCGCCCCCGGCTGCAGGTGCAATCGAGTGGTCGCTATTGCGCCGTCCGCTGGCCAGCTCTGGAAAGTGCGCCACTTCTTGGCGCCTGTGTCGAAAGCGAGGACCGGCGGGATCGGGCTCGCGGGCGCCTCACCCCTTCAGGTGCAGGTTCCAGAAGGGCAGCAGGACATTCTCCCGAAACCACAGGCTGGTGTCGGCGTTCCACTGGAGCGCGCCCAGCTCCGAGCCCTCGCGCTGTGACTGCCCGTGGCTCCAGGGACCGACCACCAGGTGCACCTGCGTGTTGTCGACATCCTTGGATTCGAGCGATCGGTAGGCCGCGATCCCGCCGAAGTTGTCTTCCTGGTCGAAGAGTCCGTGCACGACCAGCGTCGGCACCCGCAACGGCCGTGCGGCGAGGATGTCCTGCACCGCCTGCCCGCGCCAGAACGCGTTGTAGGTCGGATTGTCGACGATCTTGCGCCAGGTCGGCAGCTGGTCGGCCTTGTAACGACGGGCGACCGCCTCGGCAGATCCGGCCGACAGGAAAGCCTCATACAGGTCGCGGTAGCCGTAGGGGCACTTTATGGTCGCTGCTCTTGTGCGACCCCATCTCGTAGATCCACTCCGAGCATGGTCTGGCGCAACGCGCCGTTGTGATAGAAGTCGTCGCCGATCCAGCCGTCCACCATCGGGTACATCGGCACCGCTGCCTTCAGCGCCGGATGCGGATCGACGAGGCCCATCAGCGCGAGCCAACCGCCGTAGGAGACGCCGGTGAGTCCGACGCGGCCGTTGTTGCCCTCGACGTTCCGCAGCAGCCATTCGATGGTGTCGTAGGTGTCGGTCGCTTGATCGACCTTGCGACGATTGAGCTCGCCGCGCAGCGGCAGCCCCATCACGTACTCGCCCTCGCTGTCGAACCGGCCGCGCACGTCCTGGTAGACGCGGATGTAACCGGCCCGAGCAGCGGCTCGTCGGCAAGCTGCAGCACCATCGTGGTGTGCGGACTGCTCGATTGCGTCGTAGGCTTCTTCGCCCCATAGGGCGTGCGCGAGAGGATGATCGGCGCCGCCGTCGCGCCCTTCGGGATGACGACCACGGCGCGCAGCTTCACGCCGTCGCGCATCGGGATCATCACTTCGCGCCGCTCGTGGTCGAACTCTGCCGTGACCGGCGAGAAGTCCTTCGGGATTTCGGTCTGCGCCCAGGCACTGGGCGCGACCAACGTCGCTGCGACGACGACCAGCATCAGGAGCGGGGACCCGTACTTCATCTTCAGCGCCTCATGTGCGCCGGAAACGCTGGCGCGAGTCGCGAGACGATACAGGCAAGCCCGGGGTCCCTGCTAATTTCAGCAAGAGCTGTCAGTCTAATGGGCGGTGGTCTCTGGCATAGCCGGATTTCGCTTACAGGAGACCCCCATGGCGCGACTTTGCTTCAAGCGTCACCGCTTTCCACCCGACGTGATCCGCCACGTCGTCTGGCTCTACTTCCGCTTCACCCTGAGCTTCCGCGACGTCGAAGAGCTGTTGGCTCAGCGCGGGATCAGCGGCAGCTACGAGACCGTGCGCTGCTGGACGATCAAATTCGATCCGAAGATCGCCGCCAAGCTGAGGCATCGCAGGGCTGCAGAACAGCCGTGCTGAAAATTCACATCTCCCGATCAGGCGGCGAGAACGCAAGATGCTGGGGTTCAAATCCCTGCCATCCGCGCAGCGCTTTCTCACAACTCACCCGGCTGCATAAGCGTGACCGCGCGCCTTGCACCGGACTCGGACGCGACAAGTTTAGTTGTCGGTCCCCTCTGGGTATCGCTCGCGACAGAATCCAGGGTCAGATCCGTCCGTTGGCCTCATCCTCCCGGATCATGCGCAGCACCGAGGCTGCCAGCAGCACGCCGATCGCCAGCAGCGGCAAGCTCACCACCACGGTCGCCGACTGCACGACCTTGACGCCGCCCTCGACGAACAGCAGTGCTGCGGGAGGGACACCGATCGCGATCGCCCAGAAGAGTCGGTTCCAGCGCGCCGGGTCTTCACCGGCGCGAATGTTGCGGCTCGCCACCGAGGCCAGCGTGTACGAGGCTGAATCATAAGTGGTCGCCAGCAGGATCGCGGCCACCACCAGGAACCCGACCATGGCGAGGGGAGCAAACGGCAGTGTGCCGAGCACCTCGCCCAGGGCGAAGGCGCCCGAATGTTCGCGCATCAGCGTCGTGACGCTCATGACGGACGTGAGTTCGAGGTTGAGTGCGTAGTTGCCGAGGACGATGTAGAACACGCTGGCTCCCAGCGTGCCGAACACCAGCAGCCCGAGGATCAGCTCGCGCAGCGTCCGGCCGCGCGAGATGCGGGTCGCGAACAGCGCCACGAAGGGCCGTAGGCTACCCACCACGCCCAATAGAATACGGTCCAGCTCTCGACGAAGCCGCTCTGCTTGACCGGGTCGGTCCACGTCACCATGCGCACGAAATCCTGCACCATCAGGCCGAGGGAATTCGTGCCCATGTGCAGGATGAACAGCGTCGGCCCGACGGCGAGCACGTAACCGAGCAACGTCAGTGCGATCCAGGTATTCGCATCTGCCAGCCGTTTGAAGCCGCGCTCGAGACCGAGCCAGCTGCTCGCGGCGAAGATCATCACGCTGACGACGAGCACCGCCGCCTCGAGCGCGAAGTCGTGCGGCACGCCGCTGAGCTTGGCGAACAGCGCGGCGATCATCGGCGCCGTGAGGCCGAGCGAGGTCGCGCTGCCGCCGATCAGGTTCACCATGTAGATGAAGTCGATGATGCGGCCGCGCGTGCTGTTGACCCCGCCCGGCAGGAACGGCAGGCAGCCCGAACTCAGCCGCAGGTGAGGCTCGCCGCGCATGTAGAACGCATAAGCAATGGCAATCGTGGGCAGGCAGAAGATCGCCCAGCCCACTGGACCCCAGTGGAACATGCCGTACGTGGCAGCCCATTCGATGGCGGCCGTCGAGCGCGGCGCGGCATCGAGTGGCGGTGAGTCGATGTAGTAGGCCCACTCGATGACCGCCCAGTAGATCAACGTCGCGCCGACGCCCGCGCAGAAGATCATGCCGATCCAGCTGAGCGTGCTGTAGTCCGGTTTGCAGTCGCGACCGCCGAGCCGGATCGCACCGTGACGACTGAAGGCGATGTAGCCAGGAAGATCAGCAGGGCGATCACGTACCACTGGTACAGGAAGCCGAAGGTCCGGGTGAGCTGGTCGTAGAGTCCATTAATGAAGGTGCCCGCCCGATCCGGCGCAGCGAAGATCAGCGCGCACACCGCGATCACGGTCAGCGCCGTGATGCCGAAAACGGGCCAGTCGACCGGCGGCTCGCTGCGGGCGGGATCAGCCACTGCGGTCCCGTAGGCCACAGTGCAACTGCACCGGCCGCGGCAATGTGGCGTGCTGGGACTGAAGGTCAGCAAGCCGCTGCTGCAGTTCCGCTCCCGGCGAAGTGGCGCGCCGCGTCGCGAGCGACACGTGGAGCAGCAGGTGCTCGCCTGTCGCGAGCAGTTCCCCGCCTGCGTCGAACATCCGGTTGAGGATGTGCAGCCGCTTGCCGCTGCCCTCCAGCAGCTGCGTCGTCACCCGCACGGTCGCGCCGGCATGCGTCTCGCCGAGATGCTGCAGGTGAGTCTCTACCGTGAAATAGCTGCCGCCCGCGGCGATGTAGGCCGCGTCGCAACCGATCAGTTCCATGAAGCGGTCGGTCGCACCGCTGAAGAGTTCGAGATACCTGGATTCGTTCATGTGGCCGTTGTAGTCGGTCCAGTCGACCGGCACGCTGCGTGCAGCCGTCTCGACCGGTTGCGACCAGTCGGGTGCGGTTGCGGCGCGCAGCAGGCGTGCGTCATGCTCGCGCGCAGCGTGCGTCCGAGGCCCAGTCGCGACCCTTGAGGGCGCGCATCAGGGCGACCAGGTTGTCGTCCCGGATCCGCTCCAGTTCGCGAATGCTGCGCATCCCGGACTGTGCATCCGACTGCGCGGAAATCTTTTCGACCAGCGCCGCGTCGAGGTCGGGAACGTCGGTGAGTCGCGTCCACGGCCACTTCAGGCAGGGGCCGAACTGGGCCAGGAATGCGCCATCCCCGCCTCGCCGCCAGCGATCCGGTACGTCTCGAACAAGCCCATCTGCGCCCAGCGGATGCCGAAGCCGAAACGGATCACGTCGTCGACTTCCTGGGTCGTGGCGATGTCGTCCTTGACGAGCCACAGCGCTTCGCGCCAGACGGCCTCGAGAAAGCGGTCGGCCACGTGCGCATCCATCTCGCGGCGCAGCCGCAGCGGCATCATGCCGATCGAGCGCAGGGTCTGCAGCGCGCCCAGTGATGACGTCCTCTGCTGCGCTGGTGTGAGGCACGACCTCGACCACGGGCAGCAGGTACACCGGATTGAATGGATGCGCGACGAGTACCCGCTCGGCCCGCGGCACTCCCGCTCCAAGTTCCGAAGGCTTGAAGCCCGACGTCGAAGATCCGATGACCGCGTCGTTCGCCATGACTGCCTGGATCTGGGTCAGCACGCGGTGCTTCAGCTCGAGCCGCTCGGGGACGGATTCCCTGAATCCACTGCGCGCCAGCCACCGCCTCTTCGAGCGTGGCGCAGAAGCGCAGGCGGCCCTCTGGCGGCAGGGCTGCGTCGTAGAGCCCGGGCAGCGAGCGCCGTGCATTGGCGAGTACCTCGGACAGCTTGCGTTCAGCTTCCGGGTCCGGGTCGAAGACCGCGACGTCCCAGCCGTTGAGCAGGAACCGCGCCAGCCAGCCGCCGCCGATGACACCGCCGCCGACGATCGCGGCGCGATGTGTCATGCGTGCGGGACCGGTGGACGCTTGACCAGGCCGAGTTTGCTGCGCACTGCGGCCGGATCGAGGACCCGAGCCCCCATCCGCTCGATGATGCCGACCGCGCGTTCGACGAGCTGCTCGTTGCGCGCGAGCACGCCCTTGTCGAGCCACAGGTTGTCCTCGAGACCCACCCGCACGTTGCCACCGGCGAGCACCGCAGCCGCAACGTAGGGCATCTGGTCACGCCCAAGACTGAACGCCGACCAGGTCCAACCCGTCGGGACGTTGTTGACCATCGCCATGAGCGTATTGAGATCGTTCGGCGCACCCCACGGCACGCCCATGCACAGCTGCACGAGCGCAGGTCCCTGCAGCACGCCTTCTTCGACGAGGCGCCTGGCGAACCAGAGGTGTCCCGTGTCGAAGGCCTCGATTTCGGGTCGCACGCCGAGCGCGGTCATCATGCCGCCCATCGCCCGCAGCATGCCGGGCGTGTTGGTCATCACGTAGTCCGCCTCGGCGAAATTCATGGTGCCGCAGTCGAGCGTGCAGATCTCGGGCAGGCAGTCGGCAATCGGCCGCATGCGATCTTCGGCGCTGCCCATGTCGGTGCCTGCCGGATTGATGGGCAGCGGCGTTTCGGGCGGGCCGAGCACGAGGTCGCCACCCATGCCCGCGGTGAGATTGATGACGACGTCGGTGGCGGAATCGCGGATCCGGTCCACGACCTCGCGATACAGGCGCGGGTCCCGGCTCGCCCTACCGGTGACCGGATCACGAACGTGGCAGTGCACGATCGCGGCGCCGGCCTTCGCAGCGGCGATCGCGCTGGCGGCGATGTCGCGCGGCGAGCGGGGCACGTGCGCGGAACGGTCCTGGGTGGCTCCCGAGCCCGTGACGGCGCAGGTGATGAAGACGTCCCGGCTGATTTCCAACGGCATGCTGGCTGGTTCGTCGTCAGGCTTGTGCGTGTGTGCCACAATCATGCCACAGCTGTGCAGGCGCGCGAGCGGCCAGGTGCCATGAATTTCTCTTTGACCGAGGAACAGCGGCTCATCGTCGAGGCGACGAATGCATTCGTCGTGCGCGAGCTCTATCCGTACGAAGCGGAAATCGAGGCCACGGGGCGCCTGCGGCCCGAGCTTCGCGACGAGTTGCGCCGCAGGGCGCAGGCGGCCGGACTCTACGCCGCGAACATGCCGGTCGAGGTGGGCGGGGCCGGCCTCGACACGTTGACCTGGATGCTGTTCGAGAAGGAACTCGGGCGCACCAACTACGCGCTGCATTGGACCTGCGTTGCCCGGCCTTCCAACATCCTGCTCGCCTGCGAGGGCGAGCAGCGCGAGCGCTACCTGTTGCCCGCGGTGCGCGGCGAAAAATCGGAGTGCCTCGCCATGTCAGAGCCGGACGTCGGCTCCGACCTGCGCGGCATGAAGACACGTGCACGACGCGATGGCGACGACTTCGTCATTCATGGCACCAAGCACTTCATCAGCCACGCCGACGAGTCGAGCTTCGTCGTGCTGTTCGCCGCCACCGGTGAGGAGGACACGCCGCGCGGGCCGCGCGCGTTGATCACGGCGTTCCTCATCGACCGCGACACGGCCGGCTTCACCGTCGAAGACGGTTACCGCAGCGTCTCGCACCGCGGCTATAACAATTCCATCCTGCGTTTCGACGATTGCCGAGTGCACAAGTCCCAGGTCCTCGGCGAACTGCATCGCGGTTTCGAAGTCGCCAACCAGTGGCTCGGTGCGACGCGGCTGCAGGTGGCCGCCACGTGCCTGGGCCGTGCGGAACGTGCGCTCGACCTGGCGATCCGCTGGGCGGCGGAGCGGCAACAGTTCGGGCAGGCCATCGGCAAGTTCCAGGGCGTCTCGTTCAAGCTCGCCGACATGGCAACGGAGCTCAAGGCCGCGGAACTGCTGACGCTGGAGGCCGCGTGGAAGGTCGACCAGGACACGGCAACCGACGCCGACATGGCGATGGCCAAGTTGAAGGCGACGGAGGTGCTCGCCATGGTTGCCGACGAAGCACTCCAGATCCACGGCGGCATGGGGCTGATGGCCGACCTGCCGCTCGAGCGCATCTGGCGCGATGCTCGCGTCGAGCGGATCTGGGAGGGTACCTCGGAGATCCAGCGGCACATCATCTCGCGCGCACTGCTGCGCCCGTTCGGCGCCTGAATGCGGCTGCAGCGCCTGCTCAACCCGCGCTCGATCGCGTTCGTCGGCGGCGCGGAGTGCGCCGTCGCGATCGAACGCACCCGCGCACTCGGCTTCACGGGCCGGATCTGGGCGGTGAATCCGCGGCGCCGACAACTCGGCGCCATCGAAACCGTGCCCGCGGTGAGCGACATTGACGGTTCGCCCGATGCTGCGTTCATCGCGCTGCCGCGCACCGCCACGACCGGCGTCGTCGGTGAACTGCACGCGCTCGGCTGTGGCGGCGCCGTGATCTACGCGGCCGGTTTCGCCGAGACCGGTGATCACTGCCTGCAGCAAGCGCTGCTTGCGGCAGCCGGTGGCATGCCGCTTTTGGGGCCCAACTGCTACGGCTTCATCAATGCCACCGCGCGCGTCGCCCTGTGGCCCGATGAACACGGCCTGTCGGCACTCGACCGCGGCGTCGCCATCGTCACGCAGTCGGGAAACATCGGCTGCAATCTGACCATGCTGCAGCGCGGCTTGCCGCTCGCCGCGCTGCTGACGCTGGGCAACCAGGCAGACGTCGACGTCGCCGAGACCGTAGCGGCCCTGGCGCTGGATCCACGCATCACCGCCATCGGCCTGCACATCGAGGGGTTGCGCGACGTCGCGGCGTTCGCGAAAGCTGCAGCGGTCGCGCGCGAGCAGCGTAAGCCGGTCGTCGCCCTCAAGACCGGCCGCTCGCCGCAGGGCGCGGATCACGATGAGTCACACGGCTTCGCTCGCTGGCGCGGACCGGCTCTACGACGCGCTGTTCGAGCGCTACGGCATCGCCCGTGTGCCGACGCTCACGAGCCTGGTGAGGCCCTGAAGCTCGTGCACTCGGCGGCCCGCTCCCTGGGCGACAGCTGCTGTCATTGAGTTGCTCCGGCGGCGAGGCGGCGCTCGTCGCGGATCTCGCGTCCGAGCGTGGCCTGTCGTTTCCACCGTTTCCCGAGGCTGTCGCGCGACGGCTTGCCGCGACGCTCGATGACCTGGTTACCATCGACAATCCGCTCGATTACCACACCTTCATCTGGGGGCGGCGAGAGCAACTCGAGAACACGTTCGCCGTCGCACTGGAGGGCCGGTTCGACGCCGCGATGCTGATCCTCGACACGCCGACGCACCCGGCGATGAAGCCGGACGCATGGCAGCTCACGGCACGCGCCTTCATCGAGGCGCAGCGCCGGACCGGTGCACGTGCGGTCGTCGTCGCGAGCCTGCCGGAGGGCATGCCGCCCGCGCTCGCCGATGAACTCGGTCGTGCGGGCATCGCCCGCTGATCGGCATCGATGACGCATTGCATGCGCTGGAGGCGGCGGCATTTGTCGGCGCCCAGTTCCAGCTTCCCAGTGCCGAGGCGCCTTGGTCTCCGACCGTGGTGCAGGGTGCCTCGGCGGCTGGGTTGCCGAGTTCGTGCGAGACATTGAGCGAGCTGGCAGCGAAGCGCCTGCTCGGGAAATTGGCCTCGACGTTCCCGCAGCGGTGGAATGCCCGATTGCCGACGCGCCGGCTGTCGCGCAGCGGCTGGGTTTTCCGGTCGTAGTCAAGATTGCGAACGAGTCCATCGCACACAAGAGTGACGTCGACGGCGTCGCGCTGTCGCTCGGGTCCGCCGATGCCGTCGCAACGGCAGCCGCTCGCATGGCTGCGCTCGGTGATCGGGTGCTGGTCGAGCGCATGGTCGACGACGCGATTGCTGAACTCATCGTGGGCGTCGTGCGCGACCCGCAGTTCGGCATGGCGCTGTTGCTGGGCGCTGGCGGGGTGCTGGCCGAGCTGATGTCCGATACGGTGACCCTGCTGCTGCCGGTGACCCGCACTGACATTGAGCAGGCACTGCGCAGGCTCAGGGTCTGGCGGCTCGTGGAAGGCTATCGCGGACGTTGCGGCGACGGCGCCGCCGTCGTGCGAGCCATCGAAGCCGTGATCGCATTCGCCGACGCGCATCGCAACCGACTCGAAGAGATCGACATCAACCCGCTGCGAGTGCTGCCCGAGCGGGCGGTCGCCGTGGATGCGCTGATCAGGCTCAGGACCGTGTGACCGACCCCGCCCGCATGCTGACGAGGACCCCATGACCGGACCCATCCTGACCGAGCGGCGTGGCGCCGTGCTCGAGGTCACCATCGACCGCCCCCAGGCCAACGCCATCGATGCCGAGACCAGTCGCCTCATGGGACAGGTGTTCGCGGAGTTCCGCGACGACCCGCAACTGCGCGTCGCGATACTCACGGCCGCCGGAGAGCGCTTCTTCTGCCCGGGCTGGGACCTGAAGGCCGCAGCCGCTGGCGAGCCGCCGGATGCGGATTACGGGGTCGGCGGCTTCGGCGGCTTGCAGCAATTGCCGGGACTGAACAAGCCAGTGATCTGCGCCATCAACGGACTCGCTTTCGGCGGCGGCTTCGAGATCGCGCTGGCCTGCGACCTGCTCATCGCCGCCGACCACGCCACGTTTGCGCTGCCCGAGATCAACTCCGGCACCGTGGCCGATGCCGCATCGATCAAGCTGCCGCGTCGCATTCCGTATCACGTGGCGATGGAATTGCTGCTGACGGGACGCCGCATCGACGTGCACGAAGCGAAGCACTGGGGCCTCGTCAATGAAATCGTGCCGGCGGACCGTCTGCTGGCCCGCGCCCGCGAACTGGCGCAGCAGCTCGCCGACGGGCCGCCCCTGGTATTCGCAGCGATCATGAAATCACCCGCGAAACGGCGCATCTGTCGATCCAGGAGGCGTTCGAGCTGGTGACCAGGCGTCGCCTGCCGACGGTCGACACGCTTTACGGCAGCGAGGACCAGAAGGAAGGCGCCCGCGCGTTCGCAGAGAAGCGAGCGCCCGTCTGGCGCGGCCGCTGACTTTGCGTGCACCGTCAGTCGAGCCAGTTAGAGAGTCCTTCGGTGTGCCCGTCGACGCCGATCGCCTGGCCTGAAATCCTTGCGCCCGCGGGTGACGCCAGGAAGAAAGCCATCTCGGCCACGTCCTCTGCCTCGACGAAGGTGCGCATCGAGGTTTGCCGCAAGTAGAGATCGCGAATTTCCTGTGGCTGCATTCCGCGACTCTCCGCGTCCCGCTCGATCACGCCGTCGATGCGAGGGCCGCTGACGCTGCCGGGACAGATCGCGTTGACGCGGATACGCTCGGGCCCGAGTTCCATCGCCAGCGTCTTCGCGAAGCCGATGATGGCCCACTTGCAGGCTGCGTAGGGCGATCGCAGCGGAAAGCCAAAAAATGCCGCGGTCGAGGCGATGCAGATGATCGAGCCGCCGCCCGCGTTGCGCAGCAGCGGCACGGCACGGCGAGCGCAGTAGAACTGGCCGTTGAGATCGACGGCGATCGTGCGCTGCCAGGCGTCGGGCTCGATGTCCTCGACGCGGGCCGTCGGACCAGCGATGCCCGCGTTGTTGACGAGCACGTCCAGCCGTCCATGCAGCGCCTGCAGCTCGTCGAAGGCTCGGTTGACCTGTGCGACGTCACCCACGTCACAGACGCTGCCACTCGTGCCCGGGTGCTCGGCGATGAACTGCTCAACCGCCTGCGGATCCACGTCCGCGATGTGCACCGTGCCGCCGGCGGTCAGAAACCGTCGCGCGACGACGCGACCGATTCCTGTCGCGCCGCCCGAGATGAAGATGACGTTCGAACTCATTGTTGCAGTGTCTCACCGGGGTCAAAGTAGCTGCAATCGGACGCCAGGAGCCGGTGCGAAAATAAGCTGAAACCTGAACGCCAACCTGGGGAGGCTCCATGAAGCGACTATTGTCTGCCGTGTCGTGCGCCGCCGCGCTCGTCCTCGCCGTTGCATGCTCGCCCCGGAATCCAAGGCGGCGGAAGCCGTGGCGATCCCTATGGCGCCAACAAGGATGCCGGCGCGACCTTCGTCCACGATGGCGTGACGCTTTACTACGAGACCTACGGCCAGGGTGACCCGCTGCTGCTGGTGCACGGGAATGGCGGCAGCGTCGGCACGCTTGCAGCGCAGATCGACCACTTCAAGGCGAAGTACAGGGTGATCGCGATGGACAGCCGCGACCAGGGGGCGGTCCGCCGACAGCCAGGAGCCGATCACCTACGAGAAGATGACGGACGACCTCGCGGCCTTGATCGATCACCTGCAGGTCGGTCCGGTGGATGTGGTGGGCTGGAGCGATGGCGGCATCGAAGCCTTGCTCCTGGGCGTTCGTCATCCCGGCAAAGTGCAGAAAATCGTTTCCATGGCCGCAAACCTCAACCCAGGCCCGGAAGCGTTCGATCCGGAGGTCGACGCGCTGATCAAGTCGATGATGGAGCTGCCCGACGAGGTAAAGAACAAGCCGGAAGGCCGACGCCAGCTCAAGGTGGTGGGCATGATGCTGAAGGAGCCGAACATTCCGCCTGCCATGCTTGCCAAGGTTACGGCGCCAACGCTTGTGCTGGCGAGCGACAACGACCTTGTCCGGCTCGAACACATCGTCACGATTTACAAGAGCCTGCCGAACGCGCAGCTGGCGATCTTCCCGAACAGGACGCACTTGATCCCGTACGATGATCCCGAGCAATTCAACAGCACAGTGGACCGCTTTCTCGCGACTCCGTTCAAGAAGATCGACCTTATCCCACAGACGATGGGATCGTTCGAGAAGATGATGACCGGGCTGGCGCACTGACTCACCCAATCCGCGTGCCGAAAGCCAGCACTCGAGGGTGGCGCAGGCGGCCGCGCCTGCGTGGCGCACGACCAGCTCGCGGGGGGTCCTTACTTCAAGGTGTTTGGCGTCTCCGTCACGATCGGGATCGACGCCGCCGCGGCCACGTCGAGCAGCGCCTGTATCTTGTTCTCGACCTGGATGAACTGGACGACCTTCGTTTCGGGCAGCTTCCTGTCGAGCTTGCGCGCGTACTTCTCCAGCAGGTCCAGACGGTCATGGCGGAGCTTGAAAAATCTCCCCCCAGCCCCAGGGTCCGGCGGGGCCCTCAGGCCGGTACCGCGACGCGGAACCGGCGAGCTGGTCCGGCGGGGGCCAGGGGCAGGCCTGTGGGGGGCGCCAGTCCTTGAGAGTCCTGTGCGCCACTCGCTGGCGAGAGCGGCGCCGCCGCGGGGTCGGGGCGGCCCGAGGCGGCGGGGGCGGGGGCGGCGGACCTTATGCGCGCTTCCGAACTGGTAACCCACTTCGACGTAGGCTCCGACGAGTTCCGCCAATGCGATGCTCCAGCTTGGCGACACTGTCCACGTCGAGTGGCCGTCGAGCAGATCGACGTTTGCGTACAAGGCGAGAGACTGCTGTTCGCCCGGCGACCACCCGACGGTCGCACCGAGGGAGTACTGCTCGGACTCCAGGCCGATGTCTCTCGACGCAGTAGGCATGGACACGACGCCGAGGAACGCCATGTTGAAATTGTTCTCGCCCGAGGTCAGGCCGACCTTGACCGCCAGGCTCAGGTCGCCGGCGCCTGCCGCGGTAAAGGCCTGGCCCGAGCCCTCGGTGTCGATCTGCTCATGCAAGGGGAGCGGCCAGTTGCAGTTCCCACCTGCTGGAGACGCCGTAGCGCCCGCGCGTGCTCGCAGAATAGGCGCGCTGTGTCACGCCGTCGGCGCGGTCGCGCTGGAAGTCGGGAAGGCCCTGCTCCCACGCGAACGAACCGGCCGGCAATGTCGTCGGCGAGAATGCGATGCCGGGACGGTCGAATGCAGGAGTGTCGGCGCATGCCGGGGCGGTCACGGCCGTGCAGGCTGCGATCAGCGCCACACGACTACGAAATCCACGTGCTCTTTCCACGTGCTGCCGGACGCTGGTCAATCCCCGACGCCGGTTGACATCCTGGGCCCGCGTTCCGTCTCGCTCATCGCGCGCACCGCGCCGTACTCGTTGCCCGGATACCAGCCGGGCCAGCTACTTTCGTTCGCAAGCGCGCGACCTAGCTCGTAGGCGACAGTCGCTTCCTGCGCGGTGCCGGCGAAAGTCCAGTGCGGATCGAACTCGTCGGTCGTCTGGTGGTAGTCGCGCTCGTTGTACGGACCCACGATCGCGCTGCCCGCCGCGGTGCCGCCGTCGACGAGATCGCGGCCGGCACGGAACGCGATGGCCGGGACGCCGCGCTTCGCGAATGGGAAATGATCGGAGCGGAAGTACCAGCCCGCCTCGGGGTTCGGCTCGAGCGTGACGCGCAGCCCGAGCTTTGCGGCGGCTTCGGCGAGCCGCAGCTCGAGTTCGGTGCGGCCGCCACCGATCAACTCGACGTCGCGTGCCGCGGGCAACACCACGTGCGGGTCGAGGTTGATGACGCCTGCAGTCCGCGCCAGCGGATAGATCGGGTTCGCTGCGTAGGCTTCGGCGCCGAGTAGGCCTTTTCCTCCGCGGTCCAGGCTGCGAAGACCACGGTGCGCGCAGGCTTTGGGCCTTTCGCGAAGGCGCGAGCAATCTCGAGCACCTCGGCGGTGCCGGTGGCGTTGTCGACTGCGCCATTGCGGATCGGGTCGCCCTTGGCATCCGGGCCGTTGCGTCCGTTGGCGTCCCAGTGCGCGCCGTAGAGCACGTATTCGTCCGGGCGTGACGATCCAGTGATCCGCGCAAGCACGTTGTGGCTCACGACGTCGGTCGTCTTTACGTCGCCGGCCACGCTTATTGTCGCGCCCTCGATTGCGAACGCGCGAAATGAAGGCTCACGGGCGCGACGCTTCAATGTCTCGACGTCGAGGCCTGCGCGCGCGAGCAGGTCCGTCGCCGCGTCGCCGCGCAGCCAACCGCTGAACTGAAGCGGCGAAGTCTTGATCGGCGCCAGCACGAAGGCGGGCAGTGCGTCGCCGCTTGCCAACTGCAGGAACGGATAGCTCGCCGCCGCGTCTTCGTGGATGACGAGGACGCCGAGCGCGCCGGCGCGTGCCGCGACCTCGAACTTGATGCCGACGCGTCCCACGAGCGCCATGCGGCGTCCCTCGAAGCCGAGGTCGCGGCCGGCCTCGAAGTCCGGGTCGTTGGCGAGCACGACGATGACTTTGCCTCGCATATCCACGCCGTCGTAGGCGCCCCAGCCACGTGAGGCGTCAGCGACGCCATAGCCGCCGAACAACAGCGGCGCGTCCTTCACGTCTGTGCGGCCGGCATTGCGGAGCGTCAGCGCGGCATTGTCGCCGGGCGTCAACGCGATCGAGCGGCCGGCGATCGTGAGCGACATCGTTGCGCCTGGCTGCCGGTCGAGTCGCACGAGCGGCACGGGCTGGGTCCAGAGGCCGTCAACGCCGCCGGGCTCGAGGCCCGCGGCAGCGAAGGCCTTCGACAGGAACTCGACGGTCCTGCGATCACCCGTTTCGCCGGGACCGCGGCCTTCGAACTCGTTAGAGGCGAGTGCGCGCACGTCCTCGCGGATGCGCTCGGCGGAGATGACGGGCGCCACGGCTGTGGCGGCGGCGAAGACCAGGGGCAGCAAAGTCATGGTGCATGATCGTGGCGTCGCCGGGGGGATGCAATCCTGTCGCCGACGCGTTTCAAGATCCGCGTGCCGACAGCTCTAGCCCGCCCCTGGCAACCACTTCCAAATTATTGAATTGCTTGCGGTTTCCGGCATCACCCGCACGGGGGGGGGGGGCGGGGGTGTGAAGTGACGGGGGGGGGGGGGGGGGGGGGGGGGGGGGTTTTTTGTTGGGGGGGGGGGGGGGGCGCGCGCAACCGGGACGCCGGTCAACACTCGATGCTCAGGGGCCTGCGAATCCTGTTCGTAGAGGCGATCTTTACAGGGTGTATAAGACGATCAACCCTGACCGAGAGCAGTATGAAGTCGGCGAAGACGAAGGGGGCAATGATGGCGTTCCAGATCGCTAGAGCGCGGAGGCTCATGGCGGCAATGTCGCTTGCCCTCGCAATCATGCTCGGGGGCCCGGTTGGAACGGCCGTTGCTCAGGTGACCGTGCTCCTGCCGACGGATGGCGATATCAAGGCCACGTTGGCGCTGCCTGGCGACATACAGCGCGGCAAGGAGGCGTATGCCGAGTGTCAGACCTGCCACCGCACGGATGGCTCGGGGCGCGCGAAATTCGATATACCGCGGCTGTCCGGGCAGCATGCCTCGGTGTTGATCAAGCAGCTGATGGACATCCGCAGTGGCCTGCGCGTGAACCCGGAGATGAAGGACTACATGTTCGATTCCGATCTGGCGCTGCAGGATTTTGCCGACATGGCGGCCTATCTTCAGTCTCTGCCGGTCGCGGGCAACATCGCGCAGGGTCCACCCGAGTTGGTGCCGCGCGGCCAGGCCCTGTACGCCAGGGATTGTGCAGGGTGTCATGGCGAGCACGGCGAAGGCCGCGCGGAGCTTTTCTATCCCATGCTTGCGTCGCAGCACTACAGCTACCTGTTGCGCGAGCTCGACCTCATCCTCACCGGCGAGCGTGGCAACTCCAACCCCGCGATGCCTCCGATCCTCAGCAACCTCTCGGCCGACGACAAGCGAGCCGTCGCCGCGTATCTGGCGCAACTGCCGGCGCCCGGCAAGACCGTGACACCCGAGTCCCCCAGATAGGGAGTTCAATGGGGACGGCGACTCGGAGGAGGCGGTGACGCCGGTTCGCCGTTCAGGCCCCGGATCAGCCCTCCAGGATCGACGCCAGCCCGGCGATGAGCCGGTCCACGTCAGCCCCGGACGTGTAATGGACGAACGAGGCGCGCACGACGCCTTCAGCCGGGTCGATACCCAGTGCCTGCATGAGGCGGTACGCGTAGAAATTACCGTGACCTGCGCCGATGTCGAGACGGGCCAGTGCCTGCGCCACCTCGACGGATGCTAGACCCTCCACCGTGAAAGCCACCGTTGGTGCGCGATCGACTGGCTGCGCCGAGCCGATCAAGCGCACGCGCGGATGCGCAGACAGAAAATCGAGCAAAGGCGGCAGCAATGCCGATTCGGCATGATGGAACAACGTCCGCACCAGTCGTGCCTGCGCGGCCACCGACTTTTCATCGTTGCGAGCGTGATGCGCAGCGACGGACTCGAGGTAATCGACGACACCGTTTACCGCCGCCACCTGCGCATGGTCGGGCCCCGCGGGAGTGAAGCGCCCCTGGATTGCCTCGGACTTGAAGAAGTGGGCCTGTGACGGCAATGCCGCGGCAAGCTCACCGCGCACGACCATGGCACCCAGGTGCGGGCCATACACCTTGTACAACGAGAACAAATAGACGTCCGCGCCAAGCGCAGCGACATCCGGCAACCCGTGCGGAGCGTAGGAAACGCCGTCAACGACGGCAATGGCGCCCTGCCCGATGCACGAGTTCGCACCACTCGCGCACAGGGTGCACGCTGCCGATGACATTCGAGCAGTGCGTGAACGCGACCAGGCGGGTGCGCGGACCGAGCAAGGCAGCGAGCGCTTCAGGTCGAAGTGCGCCCTGCGCGTCGACCTCCCAGGTGCGCACGATGATGCCCTCGTCACGCAGCCGCACCCAGGCGCCGATGTTGGCTTCGTGATCCTGGTTCGTGACCACGATCTCGTCGCCGGGCTGCAGGTAGCGGCGGAACGCATTGGCCAGCACGTACGTGTTCTGGGACGTGGAGGGTCCCAGGTGCAATTCGTCGACGTCGACATTGAGCCACGCGGCGAGGCGCTGCCGGGCGCGATCCATCTGCGCGCCCGCAGCGCGCGATGGCTCGTAAGGGTAGTACGGCTGCACTTTCGAGCGTCGATAGAAGCCGTCGAGCGCATCGATTACCGGGCGGCAGGCAAACGAGCCACCGGCGTTTTCGAAGTGACTGAACCGCGCAAGAGACGGCTCTGCAAACGCCGGAAACTGCGCGCGCACGAAGTCGAGGTCGAGACGTGTCATCGTGATTTGCTCCCGAACAGTGACCTCGTTGCCTCGAAATGCGTGTCGGCAATTTCCTCGAGGCCGGGCGCGGTCGCAGGTAACTAAAATACGCCACCCAGCGCTCCTGCTCGCTGAAGTTGGCAAGGCCTCGGTGCAGGATACGGTCGTCGAAGACCAGGCAGTCCCCCGCCGCCATCGCCTGCGCGACAGGTTGAGTCGCGGCGTCTTCCGCCTGTCCGGGTTGACGCAGCGTCGCTGGCGTGACTTTTTCCGACTCGGACTGATAGAGGAGGCCGTCGCGGTCCAGCCACGGGCGCTGCAGATGGTTGGTCAGCAAGTGCGTGCCGCGCGCCACTTCGGTCGGACCGGCCGCGAGCGGAATATCCGCCAGCGCCAGCAGCACATTCACCGCATGCGCAGTCCGGGCCTCCGCTGCCTCGTGCGGCGAGTCGATGTGCCACTGCTGCGCAGGCGAGGCGGGACGCGAGAAGACGACCCCGCAAAACGACGGCCTGGCATCGGGGCCAAGCACGGCGCGAACCAGGCCCAGCCACGGTACGTCGGCCGCAATGGAGCCTTGGGCGCCCCAGATCGGCACCAGGTCCTGCTCATGCATCGGGACATCGAACCTTCCCGGCGAGCGTTGGACCAGCTCGTGATAGCCGTTCCGGCTGCCGATGCCGATCGGTCGGTTGCCGAGCGCTGCCATCACGCGTGCGGCCTGCGCACGCATCACGCCGTTGATGATGCCAAGCATCGACTCAGGCACCAGGCCACGGACCAAAGCGACACCTTCCTCGGCGAATTGCTCAGGGCTGAGTGGCAGGTTCATGCTGTGGTTCCTGGGGGTTGCGCGCCGGAGTCACGTCATGAGAATCATACCGCCGACCGAAGCCGAGGCCCGTGCCGACCTGGCCGCGGCATTTCGCTGGGCGGCGCGACTGGACTGGCACGAGTCGATCGCCAACCATTTCAGCGTCGCCATCGCGGAAGACCGCTGTCGCTTCCTGATGAATCCGAACGGACGGCACTTCTCGCGCGTCCGTGCCAGCGAACTGCTGTTGCTGGACGCGCGCGATGAATCCGCGACAGAAGGCCCCGGCGCGCCGGACCCCACCGCCTGGTATCTGCATGCGCACCTGCATCGACGCCTGCCGCAGGCGCACTGCATCCTGCACACGCACATGCCCCACGCGACTGCGCTCTGCTGCATCAAGGACTTCGAACTGCTGATGCTGGACCAGAACGCCTGCCGCTTTCATGGCCGTGTCGCCTATGACCGGGACTACGACGGGATGGCGCTCAGCGCAGCGGAGGGCGAACGCGTGGCCGCACTGCTCGCTGCCGACAAGAGTGTGCTGATGATGGGCAATCACGGCGCACTGGTGGTTGGCACCTCGATCGCTGCGGCGTTCGACGACCTTTACTACCTGGAGCGTGCCGCGAAGGTGCAGTTGCTGGCGCTGGCGACCGGCCTGAAGCCTGCACTCATACCGGAGTCAATTGCAGCCAAGACCTGTGCGCAGTGGCACACATACCCCGGCGACTATTCCCGGAAGCATTTTGACGCGCTCAGGGAAATCCTCGACGAGGAAGAGCCGGACTATCGGCTCTGAGCGCAGCACGGCTGTCATCGACCGAGAGCGTCCATCTCCGCCGTATTCGCCGGCATGATCTTGCTATAGTTGCCGGTTGACGCCGGATACCTCACATGCGCACCGCATTGGCCGCGACCTGGACCCTGCTGCTCGGAATGGCGCTGCTGATGCTGGGCGCCGGCCTGCAAGGCACGCTGGTCGGCCTGCGGGCGAGCCTCGAGGGATTTCCCACGCTTCTCGCGGGCATCATGCTGGCGGCCTACTACCTCGGGTACATGGCAGGTTCGGTGGTGACGCCTGGCCTGGTCAACTCGGTGGGGCACGTCCGCGTCTTTGCTGCGCTCAACTCGCTCGCTTCAGTGCTGATCCTGCTCCAGGGTGTGTTCGTCGCGCCACTGCCCTGGACGCTGGTGCGCATCCTCTTTGGTTTCTGCTTTGCGGGCATCTACGTGGTGGCCGAGAGCTGGCTCAACGGCCGCGTGGACAACGAGCATCGCGGCCTGCTGTTGTCGATCTACATGCTCGTCTGCTACGGGGCCTCGGTCTCGGGCAGTTGCTGCTCAACGTTGCCGATCCTCGCAGCACGCTGCTGTTCATCCTGGTGTCGATCCTGATCTCGGTCGCGATGGTGCCGATGGCGCTCACGTCCAGCTCGGCGCCCGAGATCACCGTTCCGGTCCGGGTCGGCCCGCGCGACCTGTTTCGACGCTCGCCGCTCGGCGTGGTCGGCGTGGCGGTCGCTGGCGCGGTCTCGGGTTGCCTGTTCTCGCTGGGCGCCATTTACGCGGACGGCGAGGGCTTCACCACGTTCGAGGTTTCGTTGTTCATGGCGGTCGCCATTCTTGCGGGCTGCGTCACTCAACTGCCGATCGGCCGCATCTCCGACCGGATGGACCGCCGCAAAGTGGTCATCGCCGTCTGCCTGCTGGCGGTCTTCGGTGCGCTCGGCGCATGGTGGCTGGCGGAGGTGTCACGTCTGGCCTTCTTCGCCCTGGTTGCTGCGTATGGCGGCACGAGCCTGACGCTGTATTCGCTGAGCTCGGCGCACGTCAACGATCACGTGCCGGCCGATGAGAAGCTCGGCGCCAGCAGCACGTTGATACTCGTGAACGGCGCCGGTGCGTTCATTGCCCCGATCGTCGTTGCTGCCGTCATGGGGGTGGTCGGCAATGACACGTTTCTGCCGCTGCTGGCCCTCATGCACCTGTTGCTCGCCGTCTATGCGATATTCCGCATGGTGCGGCGCGCCGCGGTTCCGGGCGAGCAGAAATCGCCCTTCGTCGGGACGCCGCCGGGCACGAGTTCCAGCGGCGAGTTGCTGGGGCACGCGGCTGATCGTACCGAGGCGGTCCAGGGCAGCTCATCGATTGCGCATCAGCTGCGGACCTGAGTCAACGAGCAATGAAACCCTGCCTGGCAAAAAAGCCGATGACATCGATCCGCAGTTTCAGCCATGCACTGGTGATCGCGGCCGTTGGCCTGGCCGGCTGCGCATCACAACGGCCACTGCCGGACGATGGCTTCGTCGATGTGCCCGGTGGCCGCGTCGCTTTCCGCGTCATCGGCGGTGGCGGTTCAGTGCCGGTGCTGCTGATCCATGGTGGCCCCGGTGGTACGAGTTGCGCGTACGCCAGCACGGTGGACGGCATTGCATCGTCGCGACCCGTCGTCCTCTATGATCAGTTGGGCTCCGGCAACTCCGACAGAATGCTCGACTTGAAGCGGGATGCCGTACTGCCCCGCTTCGTGATGGAAGTGCAGGCGATCCGCGAGCAGCTCCACCTGAAGGAAGTTCATCTTGTCGGTCATTCCTGGGGTGCCACAGTGGCATTGGAGTATCTGCTGACCGCAAACCCGACAGGCGTGCGTTCGGTCAGTTTTGTCGGTCCTCTGCTATCGACGCGACGCTGGGTTGAGGACGCCAATGAACTCGTCCGGCAATTGCCGCAGGACGCCCAGGATGCCATCAGGGCTGCGAAATCGACGGGCAACTACGACACGCCAAGGTTCAAGGCAGCCAATGAGATCTTCGAAGCGAACTTCGGTGCTCGTACGCCGCGGGAGCAACGGCACCTCCCGGTGTGTGCTTCAACGCCGGTTCGCTTCAATGCACAGCTGTATGAATACATGTGGGGTCCGTCGGAGTTCGTGGCCAACGGCACCTTGCGTGACTACGACCGATTCGCGCAGTTGAGTACGCTCAAGCTGCCGACACTGTTCCTGGTCGGGGAATACGACGAAGCGCGACCCGACACGGCACGGGAGTTTCAGGCGCAAGTGCCGGGTGCAATCGTGAAGGTGATTGCCGGGGCCGGCCACAGCGTAACCATCGACCAGACTGCGGCCTTCAACGCGGCGATCGCGGAGTTCATCCTCGGCGCGGAGAAAGTTCGACCCGGCAGCGATTGAAAGAGCCAACTTTCCGATTTTCGATCTGTTGCTGCTCGGCGTCGAAATCGACGCGGCGGGCTCACGTGGCGGGCTTCCGGGCCGATAGTCTGCAAGCGCAGGAACAGGGAAGAGCTTGATAACGGAGGGAGGGCCCTCATCTACAAATCGCGTGAAGAATGGAGCGAGCGCTCCCGCCAACCGACCCATGCGGGCACGGTGGTTCCCCCGGCAACCGGGGCACACGGCCGAAAGGCAAACCAGTCAACCCAGCGGGGTGACGCCGCGGGCAAAACGATAGGAGCCTGCCCAGCTCCAAAAACTGATGTTGACGACGGTCGCCGAGGACGGTGGCCCCTGTGAGGTGCAAATGCCTGGAGCCAAAGACGATATCGGCCTTGTAATACGCGCGGCGCAGTTCGCGGCCCACAAGCACAAAGACCAGCGGCGGAAGGATGTGAAGGCGACCCCTTACATCAACCACCCCATCAACCTCGCCGAGGTACTGCACACGGATGGGAGGGTGCACGATCCGATCGTCATCGCCGCCGCCCTGTTGCACGACACGATCGAGGACACCAAGACGACCTACGATGAATTGCGGGGTGCCTTCGGAGCCACGGTGGCGGACGTCGTGATCGAAGTGACGGACGTAAAGTTCCTGGCGGATGAATCGCGCAAACGGCTGCAAGTGGCGAAAGCCGGTCGTGCCAGCGAGCGGGCGCGGCTGGTGAAACTGGCGGATAAGATCTGCAACCTGCGCGACATCCTCGCGAGTCCGCCGGCCGGATGGTCGCTGGCTCGGCAGCAGAAGTACTTCGACTGGGCAAAGCAGGTTGTTGACCAGGCGCGCGGGGTGAACCCGGAGCTCGAGCGGATGTTCGATCGACTGTACCGGCAGAGACCGGTGGGTTAGGGGCACCGGGCCCGCCATCGGCTCGACGAGCGCCCGCGAGGTGCGCGCCAGATCGGCGCTGCATCGGGAGCACGTCGCCTGCTGCCCAGATCCGGTCATGCATCAATGACTGAAACGAGTCCTTGCCCCGGCGATTCTCTCAGGCATCACTTTATCTGCAGATATTTTGACTGCGCCGCAACAACGCGCGCACGATAGTCCCGGATCGATCGATACCAACAACAGCAGGGGAGATCCTATGAAGCGCTATACCGTAATGCTGGCGGCCTTGGTGGGGCTGTTCGTGCTCACGAATCCCGCCGAAGCAAGTGTCCTGCGGGTCGTCGTGGTTGAAACGAACGACGTGGCCGCTTACATGAGCCAGTTGAACACGCTCAGGTCGAGTCTGCAGCGCCTCGGCAGCAAGTCAACGGTTCGGGCCTGGCGCGCGCGCTTTGCGGGTCCGAACGCGGGCTCCGTCGTCGTTGCAGTCGAGTATGCCGACATGGCGACCTTCGCAGCGGAAGACTCCATGATCGCCAAGGACGCGGAATACCAGGCGACGCTCAAGAGCATGAGGCAGCTACGCAAGATCGTCTCGGACAGCCTGTACGAAGAGCTGAAATGACCTGAAGAGAGGGGGAATGCATATGAAGAAGACATGGCTCTGGTGCCTGCTCGGCGTGCTCTCGCTTGGGAGCACTTCAATGTCGCAAGCTCAGCAGTCGAGCGGCGAAATCGAGAAAGCGATCGCGGCGCTGGAAGGCCAGTGGATGGAGTCACAAAGGACGAATAATCCCGACCTCGTCGCCCCGTTGCTGGCAGACAAGTTCGTGAACACGAGCACCGATGGGAAGGTCCGCAATCGGTCTGAGACTCTGGCGATCGCGAAAGCGACCAAGTACCAGAGTGTCGAGTATCCGGATGTGAAGGTAACGGTGTTTGGCGACACGGCCATCGCGACAGGCGGCTTCAAGGGCAAGGGCACCGATGAATTGGGAAAGCCCTTCGATACGCATGAGCGCTGGACCGATACGTGGGTAAAGATGCCAGATGGCAAGTGGCAGTGCGTCGCAAGTGACGGCTCGAACATCAAGCAGTAACAATCGCACGACGCTCGATCAAATTGGCCGCCGTTACCCACGGCGGCCTCTATGTCGTCCGCGCGCATATGCGTTATTGGAAGGCACAGGAAACAGGGGGCTCCAGGCATGAACGAAGACTTCATTCACTGCTGGAACGAAATCCTGGTCCCGAAATGGAATCGATTCCGCCATTTGCTGTCCGGTAACGGCGGCATCCACAGCGAACTTGCGTATCCGCATTTCGGGTTCAGGGTCGGCGACAAGGTGCTCGACATAGGCTGCGGTTACGGCGAGACCTGCCTGGACATCGGCCGCATGGTGACGGATGCCGGTGTGGTGCTGGGGCTGGATTGCACCGAGGCGTTTCTGGCCGACGCGAACCGTGAACGGGATCAGGCCGGGCTCCGACAGGTGCGTTACGAACTTGGGGATGCCCAGACGCACGCCCTGCCGTCGGAATATTTCGATGTCGTGTTTTCACGGTTCGGCGTGATGTTCTTCGAGAGCGTGGTCATGGCGCTGCGCAATGCGCATCGCGCGCTCAAACCGGGCGGCACTGTGTGCCTGATCGTGTGGCGCACGATCAAGGACAATCCATGCTGGGGCGGGGCGAAGGAGATCGCGCTCAAGTATTTGCCGCCGCCGGGCGATCAGGCCAAGACCTGCGGACCTGGGCCGTTTTCGATGGCGGATGAGGAGACCGTCCGCGCGATGCTGAAGGTCGCCGGCTTTACCCAGGTCGAATTGTTCAGGCGCATCGATGCCGAGATCTGCGTCGGCACCAGTGTGGAGGAGGCGATCGATTACCAGATCCTGGTCGGACCTTCCGGCGAGATCGTGCGTGAGGCGGGCCCGGAAGGGCAGAAGCAGCTCCCGCTGATCCGTGCAGAACTGGGCGCACTCATGCAGGCGCCCCGACGCGCCGATGGCTCCGTCTGGATGCCGTCAAGCACCTGGGCCATCATGGCCCGCAAATCGTGATTGCGCCGGCACGTGACGTCACCCATGTCTTTCGTAGCGATTTAGAGCTGGCGCTGCGCTCGTGATGATGAGCGTGTCGGCACGCGGCGGCGGACAACGCTGCGTGCCGTCGCTCGTCACTCCTGCGTGGCGCGAATAGCAAAGCGCAGCGGTACCGCGCCCACCTTCAGCTTGTCGCCATCCTTGAGCAACTGCCGCTTGATTCGCCGCCCGTTGACGAAGCAGCCATTGGTGCTGTTCATGTCTTCGAAGATCACGGCGTCGTGGCTGACCCTGAGAACCGCGTGATACCGGCTGACCGAACCAGACTGCAGCCGGATGTCGCATTCACGGCCACGGCCGATCGAAATCGAACTCTTGTTGAGCAGGTGCACGACGCCCTCGGCATCATCGCGCGTCAGTGTCCTGAGCCGCGTCTCGCCCTCGTGCTTGCGGGTCTGCAGCGCCACCTGATGGATGTCGCGACGAATGGCCTGCATCGCCTCGACATGCTGGTGCAACTCGACCTGCAGAGCCTCGACCTGCCGGGCGCTGGCCCCCTGTTCAAGCTGCTTGGCCGCCAGCTCCCGTCGTACCTGCTCCAGCTCCTCATGCAGCTGCGCGACGCTGTCCTGCAACGTTGCCTCACGCTGCATCAGGGTGGCCCGCGCTTCCTGCAGTCCCTGCAACTCCTGATCCTGGCTGGCGATCACCTCCTGTCGCGCTTTCCAGTGAGGCGCTGCGCTCGGCGAGCTGTTGGCCCAGCCCGTCATTCTCGATCAACGCGCGGCGGAGTTCGTCCGCAAGGTGCCGATTTCCGCCTGGCGTTCCGACAGTTCACGCTGCAGCTCGGCCGCCTCTCGGCGCACGTTCGCTGATCTCGTGCTGGTGTGTGGCCACGCTCTGCACCAGCGATTCGCCATTGGCGACCGCACTGGCCAGCTGCGCCGAGGTGTCACTGAGTCGACTTTCCAGCGCGGCAATGCGCTGCTCACGAGCCACGCGGGAGCGCTCCAGGTCGTCTTTTTCGAGCAGGGCCTGCGCCATGCTGCGCGCCAGTGCGGCTGCAGAGGCATGCTGCTCTTCGAACTGCTGTTGCGCGGTCAACAACTCCAATTGCAGCGCTTCGCCACGCTGACGTTGCTCCTCCAGCTGCCGGGCCAGGTCGCCCATTTGGTGTGCATGCTGCTCGCGCAAATGCTCTGCCTCGGCGCGTTGCTGCTCCAGCTGATCCTGCAGCTGTTGTCGGCTCGCCAGCCATTGCAGGCGTTCTTCGGCGAGGCGGTCACGATCCCGCGCGACCGCCTCGCTGTGGACCTGCAAGTCGGCATGGCTTGACTGCAGGGATTCATGGCTTGCGTGCAGCTGGGTGAGTTTGACCTCGGCATCCGCCAGTGCGGTTTCCAGGCTGACGATCCGGTCCCGCACCGAGACGAGTTCATCCATCAGGTCCAGGTGCTCGGCCGCCTCGGCGCGCAGTGCGGCGGTCACGCCCAGCTGCGGCCGGTATTCTCCCGTGGCGTCGTCCACGTCGGGTGGCGCGTCAACCATGTCCGCCGGGCCCAGGATCGGTAGCCTGGCGGTGATGTCCAGGTCGTCATCCGCCAAACTGTCCTCAGGCGGAGTTCGCATCATTCAGGCCTCCAGGCATGGTCGCGGGCGTCACCGACGCGCGTGCACGGGGTGCAGCGCATGGGCAGCATTATCCGTGCCAGGGCTCGCAGCGCAATGCGACCACCGGCAACCGGTGCAATGGCACGGCAGTTGCGCAATGGTCATCCCACGACGCGTTCGACCTCGCGTTCTACGAGGTCGGCAATGCTCCGGCTCTCGTCGAGGAGGCGCGCGATCTCGGCGCCAACGCGCTCGACAAATTCGGGATCCTTGATCGATTTCAGGTTGATGCGTGCGTTGTAGGCCGCACCCTTCACTCCCGCGAGGGCGACCAGGGCGCCGACCCCGGCGTCGGTAATCATGACGTCATTGCCGCAGCGCGCGGCCAGCAGGCACAGTTCGAGTGCCGCGCGGCACTGCCGGGCGGTCTCCAATGGGACCTCGGTGGCATGCTTGTAGCCGGACTGGAGCGCCTGGCTGCGCGCGCTCTTCTGGTCCTGCGTGTCCTTCGGCATGCGCAGGGCGTCCATGACGCCGTTGAAGGCCTGCGTGTCCGCGTCGACCGCGGCCAGCAGGAGGTCCTGGTGTCTTGTGCCCTGGCGGCAAGCGCGTCCAGTTCCTCGTAGCGACCGCCAAACTCGGCCTTGCCGACCGTCAGGTTCGCGACCATCGCGGCTAGCGCCGCGCCGATCGAGCCTGACAGCGCGGCGATCGAACCACCGCCCGGAGCTGGCGTGTCGCGCGAGACCTCGTCGACGAACTCTCCGACCGTCTTGCGGACCAGGTCACCGGCGGGGCGGGGCAGGCCCAGTACCTTCTTCTCGGTTTCGAACGGCGCGACGTCGCGCAGGCCCATCGCCTGCACCGCGGTTTCGATCACGTCACCGACGGGGAGCCCGGTGGACTTGTGCATGCGACGCAGGTAGTAGCGGCCGGATTCCAGCATGGCGTCGAACGGGACCACGCCAACGATCTCGGAACCGGTGACGGCAATGCCGCGCAGCGCGGCTTCCTCGCGCGCGGCCTCCAGGACCGCATGGGCCGGCGTCACCTTGAAATCGGTCAGGTTGATGGAGATCTGCGCGCGACGGTACTTGTCGACCACCCAGCCGACCGCCTTGACGTGCGAGAAGCGGCCGTCCGCGTACACGGGCCTTCCGGCGACCGCCTCCGCCGGGTAGCCGAGGGCCGAGTAGCGGGCGGCCAGGTCCCTGCCGTGGTCGTCGCGGTAATGCGCCGAAAGCGCTTCCCATGTCTTCGCGACATGATCGCAGGCGCCGCAGGGGAAGCTGTCCTTGCCGAACACCACCGTCTCGCCCTTGTAGTAGAAAGGCGCGACGTTGCCGCTGCGCTTGTGACGGCCGCGCTCGCGCAGCGTAGGCGATGTCGTCCGCATAGCGCTTGTCGGTGGTTGCAAGGTTGACGTTGTAGGCGATCAGGAACTCGCGCGCGCCGATGATGTAGGCGCCGGACCGCGGATTGTGCGTGGCCGGGCCGAAGTCGGGCCTCCAGTCCGGCTGCGCCAGCTTGTTTGCCAGCCCCTCGTATTCGTCGGCCCGCACGGCGGCAAGGTTCCTGCGGGACGGGCTCGTTGCAGCGTGCTCGTACAGGTACACCGGGATGCCGAGATCGCCGATGCGGCGGCCGCATTCCCTGGCCAGCGCCACGCAGTCGCCCATGGTGACGCCGGCGACCGGCACGAAGGGGCAGACGTCCATCGCGCCCATGCGTGCGTGGCTGCCGTGATGCTTCGCCATGTCGATGGTTTCGCTGGCGCGTTTGCCGGCGCGGAAGGCTGCCTCGACCGCCTCCGGCGGACCGACGAAGGTGACTACCGCGCGGTTGGTGTCTTCGCCCGGGTCGACGTCGAGCAGCGTCACGCCGCGGACAGCCTCGATCTCTGCCACGATGCTGCGGATCACCGCGGCATCGCGCCCTTCGGAAAAATTCGGCACGCATTCCACCAGCTTGCTCATGTCCGGCTCCGCGACGCTCATGAAGTCATGGGGTGCTGACAAGTTAACTCTTTTCGCCCTGAAAAGCGGCTATTCGGTGCTGCGGACGACTCCAATCACTTCCGACCCGCCGCAACGGTCCACGCCGGTCCCAGGCCTGCGCTGCGAGGATACCCCGACGTCCCCCCTCGACCTCGAGCAGCGACTGGGTCCAGGGACTGACCGCAGAGGCGTGACGTTCAATGGCGGTGTACATTCCGGGGTGGTACGCAACGCCATCGTCGTTCACATTCCAGCCTTGGTAATTTGCCCGAGTTGACATGAAACGCCACACTACCCGTGCGAGTCTCATTACGCGCCAGTGACAGAAAACTTCATGCATGCGCTCGTCACACGCAGGGCCGCACGGGCCCTGCTGATCATTGCTTCATTCATCTGCATTGCGGCATGTGAGACGACGGGAGGCGTCGCCGACGAAGGAGAGCCGGTCTTCGTCGAGGAAATATCCGCTGCTCAGGAGCGCTCCAGGTCCCGACGGCGAAAGCCGGGGAAGACGGGGAAGTTCCGCCGGCCGTGGCCGAGTCCGAACATCCCGCAGATGTGTCTCCGGACAAGGAGCTCGAGGAAGTGATCGTTGAAGCTCAACGCGAACGTCACGTGGTGATTCTCGATCTCGTGTCCGAAGCGAAGACGCTGCTTCGTGATGTCGAACTCGAGTATGTGTTCACGGGCAAAGGCAGAAAGGAGGCGCTGCGCGGGCGTCCTGTCGTCTTTGCGCTGTGGAGCGAGGCGAAGCAGCAGTGGTCCATCGTGCACATCGAGATCCCCCGCCCTCCGGTCAAATGGAAGCCCGGCAGGAAGCCCTTTCCCTTTCATCGTGCGCACACCAGGCGTCGAGGCGCGGCACGTCAAGGGCACGGGTGCCGAGAGGCTGATGTTCGCTTTCTCCAAGGACGGCGAGCCGCTGAAGGTCTACGGCAGGAAATTCCCCGTCTTCGACAGTGCCCTGATTGCGAAGAAAAGATGGCGAGCCGTCGTCGCGACCGCGCAGCCAATCGTCTATCTCCCGTCCAACGAAGACACCCTCGATCCGCTTTTTGTCAGTGGCGGGAAGGAATTCCTTCTCGACACGGCGCGAAGAGCAATCGAGGAGTTGCGTCTAGCCAGGGCACCCTCAGTGGCATTTCCGGGGCAGTTGCTCGCGGACGTCGTGCCCGCTGAAGTCATCACGACCCTTGCGGTGATCGAACAGACGGACGATGCCGACTTTGTGAAAAAGAAAGCCGGTGCGGTAGATGAAGTGCTGAGTCACTACGGCATGAAACGGGAGGAGGCGTATCGGTACAGCGTCTCGAGCGCATCCGCCCTCGGCGCCATGCAGTTCACGAACAGGAAGGGCAATGGCACCTATGCGCTGGTGGTCAGGCGATGTCCTGCGGCAAAGCTTGACCCCATCTTTGACCGTGGCGCAACGAACATTCTGAACGCCATGAAGGCGGCGATCTGCCTCTTCGACATCGAGCTGTATCAGATGCGTTCCGATATCCGCTTTGCGTATCGTGAAAACAAGGAAGTGCTTGGCATCTTCCCGGTCGCTGCCTACAACGGCGGACCCAGGAATGTCACGAAGCTCTACGGCGTCATGAAAAGGATGGGCGTGAAACTTGAAGACCTGCGTCCCCCGGGAGAGCAGCCTCCGGGAATGCAGGTAAACTGCCCGTGTCTATGGAAGGAGGAAGCGACTGGCGTCCGTCCCGTCACGATCCCCAAGTACAACACTGAGAATCGCTGGTACATCGAGAAGTACCAGAGCATTCTCAGCGTGTTCGAGTAAGAGCGACGTCTCCCGGCTTGACGGTCAGGCCGCCCTGGCCCGCCCCGGCCCGGCCCCCGGGGGGCCCCCGGGGGGGCCCGCCCCCGCCCGGGGTGTTCCCCCCCGGCGTCGACCGACCTCGCGCTGGGGGGGGTGGAGCCATGGGGGGGGGGGCGGCGCCGGGGGGGCGCCCGGGGGGGGGGGGGGGGGCGGGGCCGGCGGGCCGGGGGGCGGGGGGGGGGGGGCGGGGGGCCGGGCGGCGGGGGGCGGGGGGGGAGGTCATCCATGCCCAGAGGCGCTCCATCGGTCCGCGATCGTTGCGGTTCAACCACCAGATGCTCCAGGGCACCTGGATCGCGAAGAAAATGGTCAACGCCAGCGGTAGTCCCGCGGCGGGTCCGACCTGGCCCCAGAGACCGAAGCCCCAACCGTAGAAGATCGTGGTGCAGATGGCGGTCTGCATCAGGTAATTCGTGAGCGGCATCCGGCCAGCGGCGCCGAACGGCGCGAGGCGTTGCGCCCACCGCGGATCCTGCGCAAGACGCACGATCAGCAGCACGTAAAAGATCATTAATGCCGGCCGACTGATCCAGTAGCACAGGCCGCCCAGCAGCTTGATCGGTGACGGCCCGGGAACGCGGTTGAACTGGAATATCAGCGTGAACGCCGCGCCGCAGAATAGACCGACGGCCAGCGCGACCCACATCCATGAGCGAACCTTGGGCGCCAGCTCCGGGATTCGCTGCGCCCAGCGCAACCGTCCGGCCAGCAGCCCAAGCAACATGGTGAACGCCATCTGCACCCAGAAGCCGAGCGAACCCCAGAGCTCCCAGCGGCTGCCGTAGAGGTGCGTGAAGACACGCATGTTCTCTGCCGCCGTCTGCAGGAAATTGCCGCTGGGGTAAACGGCCTTGTTGCTGGCTTCCCATGCCTGCGCCTCGCGCACCAGCATCGCCGTGATTTCGGGTGTCATCACCATCAGCCGCAGCGTGCCGGACACGACCGGATAGACGAGACACAGGGCCATCAGCGTGACGATGGTACGGATGCTGGCGCGGCGGAGCGGGAAAACCAGCAGCAACCCCAGGATGGCGTAAATGTGCAGCACGTCGCCCGGCCAGAATATTGCGCCGTGGATGAGCCCGAGCACGGCCAGCACCGCCAGGCGACGCAGGTAGATGCCGGTGGCACGGGCAGGGTCCTTCTGCTCCAGGCGGGCGAACTGAATGGTAAAGCCGATGCCGAACAGCAGGCTGAACATGCTGTTGAACTTGCCGGAGAACAGCATGTCGCGGATGGCCTCCGCAACCTGGTCGAGCTGCCCGGTCCACTGATGCGAGCCATCGGCCTCGGCAAAGAACGAACTGCTGAAGCCGGGCATGTTCATGATCAGGATGCCCAGCAACGCAAACCCGCGGATGATGTCCAGCGTTGCGATGCGTTCGCTCATCGGCAGCGAACCAACCGTAGGCGTTGCCATCGGATTTCCCCTGCTGGCGGCTGAGCCGCTCTGTTGCCCGACATCGTACAGCACGCAGGTCGACCTGCGGCACGGCCATGTTGCAATCAATGGCTACGGGCTGCGGTGGATGCCACTTCGGTGGAAACTCCGCCCCTTGCGTTGCACTTGCAAGCGAGCGTGCAACCGCGCGCCGGGGCAGCGGCGGATCAGTTGGGCCTCGGTGACGATGCTCCGGTCGCCGAGTCGAATAAACAGCCTGCGCCAGAAGGCTTCCATCGCCGGATATCGGAGGTCCGCCGGATGCAATGCGGCTCGAATGACCCGGCTCGTCGAGTTTAGTGCCAGCTGCGATTGATTCCACAACGGCGAGACCGTGCGCCGCCACGCGGCACGAGTGCTGACGACCAGGCTCGGTGCCGCGATCCTCTCACCAGATCGCACGACGAAGACCTCATCGCGAGTCGCAAGGTACTGCAGCGGCGTCTCCTCCAGCGCGCACCGCGCTGAAGGACTCATGAGCCAGGCGGGGGCGACGAATCCCTTCGGCTGCCACCCGGCGGCGCGCAGGACGACCAGTCCGCGCAGGATGCGAGTCCTTGCTTTCTCGAAATCGAGCCGCGAAAACTCGCCTTCGCGGTCGGTGTAGATTCGCCGTGCCAGCCATTCACGAATGCCACTCGGGCTGGGGCCCGTATCGGTGTGTCGGTAGCCGTGCAGCACGATCTCGTCACCACGCAGGATGCGCGACTCGATGAACGAGGCGAAGCGGCGATCCCGGTCGACCCGGCCCAGCCCGTGGTAATCCGGGACGACCAGCAGCGCGACCGGGCCCAGGTCGAGGTCGTCAAGGAAGGCGAGGGTGTTCGCGCAATCGTCGAGCGTTGCCGGCGCGACATCGTGTAACGAGACGCACAGCAGGCGACGCGTATCAGCGGACATCCCGTATCCATCGTTCGAGAGTGCCGGCGGTTGCCATGAATTACGATTGTCGGGTCGCGACGTTACGATATCGTTGCGGCAGGGCGGCAATCGACCGGTGCGAGCGATGCGACGAACTGGCGAGAAGCCGCCTCCCACGTGTAGCGAAGCGCATGCTCGCGGCATGCTCGCCGGTCGAGGTTGAGCGCTGCCAGCGCGGCCGTCCGCAGATCCTCGCCGAGTACTCCAGTGACGCCGTTCACGACCACGTCGATCGGTCCCGTCACCGGGTATGCGGCGACGGGGACGCCGCAGGCCATCGCTTCGAGCAGCACGAGTCCGAACGTGTCGGTGCGGCTTGAAACACGAATACATCCGCGGCAGCGACGTGACGCGCAAGCTCGTCGCCGAAGCGGTAGCCGGTGAACACGACGCCGGGATACTTCCGCGCGCAATTTCTCGGTCGCCGGCCCATCACCCCACCACACTAGTCCGTGCCCGGGAGATCGAGCGCGAGAACTCTTCGATTCCTTCTCGACCGAGACCCGGCCGGAAATACAGCCAGATCGGGCGCGGCAACTCGAGGCATGACTCGTCGCGTGGGCGGAACAGTTCCCGTGTCCACGCCGCGGCTCCACAGTACGAGATTACGGAATCCCCGTTCTGCGAGAGCATTCTTCATGGACGGCGTGGCGACCAGAGTGCGCGCCGCATCACCGTGAAACCAGCGCAAGAATGCGTAGCTGACCGCAACCGGGATCGGGAATCGAGCGCGTACATACTCCGGGAACTGCGTGTGATACGAAGTCGTGAACGCGCGGCCTCGGCGCAGGCACCAGCGCCGTGCAGCCAATCCCAGCGGGCCTTCGGTGGCGATGTGCACGGCGTCGGGGCCGAGGGCGTCGAGACGCCGCCGGACTTTCGTCGCTGCGAACAGCGACAGGCGAATCTCCGGATAGGTTGGACACGGCACGGTGCGGAAATCGGCGGGCGTGATCGGCGTAACCTCATGGCCTGCCTGCAACAGCTTCTCGACCGTGGTGGTCAACGTTCTTACCACGCCGTTGGTCTGCGGCAGCCAGGCATCGGTGACGAGCGCAATCCTCATGCGGCCTGGCCGAGGGCCGGGGTACCGTCCAGGAGGGGCAATACCTGCGTACCGGTCAGGACCTCGGCCTTCTCGGTCCAGCGCAGCAGGCTGAGCCGCCCGGCGAAGTCCTCGACCAGCGTCGTGCAGCTTTCCACCCAGTCGCCGTCGTTGCAGTAGAGGATGCCGTCGATCTCCGTGATCTCGGCCCGATGAATGTGGCCACAGATCACGCCATCGACACCACGGCGCCGGGCTTCGACCGCGAGCGCACGTTCAAAGTTGGCGATGTATTTCACCGCGTTCTTGACCTTGTGCTTGAGGAACGCAGCCAGCGACCAGTACCGGTAACCGAGCCTCTGCCGTATCGCATTGACGTACCGGTTCAGTCGCAACGCCGCCGCATAGGCATGATTGCCGACGGACTCGAGCAGCGGGCTGGCCCGCACGATGCTGTCGAACTCGTCGCCGTGCAGGACCAGGAAGCGACGCCCGTCCGCGGTCTCGTGGATTACCTCGAGGCAGATCTCGACATTGCCCAGCGTCAATCCGTCATGGTCGCGGAATGCGCGGTCGTGGTTGCCCGGCACATACAGGACACGAGTGCCGTGTTTCGCCTTGCCGAGAATCGTGCGGATGACGTCGTTGTGTGCCTGCGGCCAGTAGAAGCTACGCTGCAGGCTCCACAGGTCGATGATGTCTCCGACCAGGTAGATCTGTTCGCACTCGACCCGGCGCAGGAAGTCGAGCAGGAACTCCGCCCGGCATCCCTTGAAGCCCAGGTGGACGTCGGAGATGAAGACGCTGCGCAGGCGCAACGTGGATTGCGGCGGCTTGGGGGTCATGTTCACTTTCTCCCGTGGCCTGGCTCGCTGCGGGAGATTGCCGACGCTTCATGACGGCGGCGTGAACGCCGCAAGAAATACTAATGACAATCAGCGTGGTGAGGGGCAGATCTCCACGGTAGATGACGATATGTAAAGTGAATGCAATCTCTCAGCGAATGGTCAGGATCGCCTGGCCCATACGAATCCGCGCACCGTCTTGCGGGCCGTCGCAGGCGCGAAGCCTGGCGGAACCAACACGATGACAGTCGACCGTGCTCGAACCAGCCCATTTCTTCGCCCTTACCCAGCCACGCGTCGCAGTCGATCGTTCGGTCCGCGATGGCTTCAGGTGCAGCAGCGTCGAGGAAGTGCAGGCGGATGCTGGCGACCAGTACGGCGGCAGCAGGCACCAGCAGCGCGATCGTCTGGCCGGTCGCGGTGAGACGGCAGCGCAGCACCGCGCGCTCGTTCCGGCAGAACAGCTTCTCGATGCGCTTCAGTGCGGCAGGGTTGACGTTGTAAGTCTCGCCTGAGATGTAGTTCACCTGCTCGACGCAACAATCGTGCGGCGCGTGAAAACGGTGGTACATGCCGGAGGTCAGGCGCAGGGTCAGGTATAGCCCATCGTGAAACGTCCGCGCCAATGCTGCGTCGTTGGCCAGCAGCTCCGCCAGCGTATAAGAGGAGCCCTTCGCCTGCAGCAGGGTGTCGCCGTCGATTCGGCCGTGGGCGCCGACGATGCCGTCACAGGGACTCGTCAAGTGCCGATCGTCCGGATCGATCGGGCGCGCACCATCGCGCAGCTGGCGCGTAAAGCAATCGCCCATGCTGCGGAACTGCGTGGTCCGCGCGTCCGCAGGTCGGATCGGCGAACGCCCGCCACGAGCCGATCAAGAGGTCACGGACGACCGGATTCTCGATCTTGCTGAGCCGGCCGACGGGCGTGTCGGTGCGTCGCGGGAATGCGGTTGGTGAGCAGGAAGTTCAGGTCTTCCGGGCGGCAATCCGGGTGAGCAGGGAGGGCCGGGGCGATGGTGTCATCGGGATGTAATCCAGGTGCCGTACGGTGATGGTGGAGGACTGCCGTGGAAACCAGCACCCTTGCGTACATCGCCGCCGCCGTCGGCGTCGCGGCACTCGCGCACAGGCTGCAATTGCGCCTGGAACTCTCGGCGCAAGCACCCGTCGTTGGCAGGGGCACTCGCGCCTTGCGCGGCGCATGGCGGCCCTCGTACCCCACTGCAGTACAGCGAGTCGGAGTTCTTTAGCGCCGACGACGCGCCGGCCACGGTCGCAGAGCAGCGGCGCGTGGGGTTCATGCGCCTGGCAGCATTCTACTCCGAGCGCTTTGCGGCGACGGCACGGAGTCACTCGCGAAGTCGAGGACGCGATCTCCGACCTGCAGTTCACCGACAGGTACCGAGTTCCTTTCCAGTTCCGGGGTCTGGTGAGCAAGCACCTGAAGAGCGGTTCGTTCGTGGAGTCGTCCGCTGGTGTGCAACTTGCCGACCTCGATGGCAACCCTCTCTACGACCTCGGCGGCTCCTACGGCGTCAACCTGTTCAGGTACGACTTCTACAAGAGAGGTGCATCGAGCGCGGCGCGGCGCGCGTGCACCCACTGGGACCGGTCCTCGGCGCCTATCACCCTGTGGTCGCCGACAACGTCGCGCGCCTGCGCAGGATTTCGGTCTCGACGAGGTGTCGTTCCACAATGTCCGGGCACCAGGGCGGTCATGCAGGCTGTGCGCCTGGCTCGCTATCACCCGTCGCTCGCACGTCGTGGCCACGCGGCGCGTATCACGGCTGGTGGGGCGACGTGCAGCCGGGCGTCGGCAACCCGATGCCGGCTGACAGTACCTACACGCTCAAAGACATGGACAACATGTCGCTGCGCGTACTCGCCAGGCGCAAGGACATCGCCTGCGTGCTGGTCAATCCCCTGCAGGCGCTGCACCCCAATGCGGGCGCGCCGGGAGATTCGACGCTGGTGGACAGCTCGCGCCAGGCTCATTTCGACCGGGAGGAGTACGCCGCCTGGCTTCGGCGCCTGCGCGACGTCTGCACAGAGCGCGGGATCCCCCTCATTTTCGACGAAGTGTTTGTCGGGTTCCGCCTGGCGCCGGGTGGCGCGCAGGAATATTTCGGCGTGCAGGCGGACATGGTCACCTACGGCAAGACACTCGGCGGAGGGCTGCCCGTCGGCGTGCTCTGCGGCAAGGCGGCGCTGATGAAGCGCTTCAAGGAAAATCGCCCCGCGGACATCTGCTTCGCGCGCGGCACCTTCAACGCGCACCCGTACGTGATGGGCGCGATGAACGAGTTTCTGCGGCGTCTCGAGCGCAGCCCCGAGATCTACGGTCTCTACGACAACCTCGAT
>JADJOO010000008.1 GCA_016713725.1 Pseudomonadota bacterium
CAGTTTCACGAACTGCGCATCGGTGTTGGCGGCGAGCATGAGCACACCTCGGCAGTCTCGAAGGCGCCGGATGAGGGGCTCGCGCTCCACGCCCCGTTGCCATTCTGGGACGGAGTCCAGCCCGCCGATAGCGTTTGGGTCATCAGGGGAGGCCATTAGCATCAGCGCCGTATCGAGCATCGCGACGTCGAGGTGAACGGCCCCTGCCGGTACGCTGCACCCTCAAGAGCCCGGCCATGATCGCCTGCGCGGCGTTCATGCCGGTGGCGTAATCGACATAGGGAGCGCCAACCTTCGTCGGACCATCGCCCGGCCTGCCGGTCGTCAACATGATGCCGCACATGCCTTGGATGATGTGGTCGGAAGCCGGGCGAGGACTCAACGGTCCCGATTGGCCATAGGCCGAAATTGAGCAGTACCCAATCTGAACAACTGTCGCGAACAGCTTCGAAACTCCAGCCCGAGCCGTTCGGCGACACCCGGCTTGAAGTTCTCGACAAAATACCAGGCGCCGGCCACAAGTCGATGCGCTAGTTCGAGACCTTGTGGCGACTTGAGGTTGATTGCTACCGACTTCTTGTCGGCGTTCTGAGTCAGGAAACTCAGCCCCATGCGGCGAGATGCCAGTTCGGGCAACAGACCACCATCGCGAGTCCAGTCGCCTTCGCCGGGCTTCTCGATCTTAATGACCTCCGCTCCCATCAGAGCCAGCTGGTAGGTGGCGTAGGGTCCGGCAAGCACCTGGCTGAGGTCGACTATGCGGACGCCGTTGAGAGGCTGGAACATCATATCCTCGGAAAATGTTGTCCGTGGGCTGAGCGCGGATGCCGCAAGCTGGCGAGCGGTCGTGGCAGGTAGCAGAACTGGCTCAGTTGCGCCCTCATGCCTTTGATTACTAATTTGTTCTTGTCGTAGGTTTTGGCCATCTCCCGAAAAGCCGCGTCCACGCCAAGGTATTCAATCGGGACGTCGGCGGAGGCCGCGACTTTCTTAAAGTCTTTGTCGCTTGCTGCTGCCTTCAGCGCTTTGGACAGCTTATCGAGAATCAAGCGCGGCGCGCCTTTCGGCAGGTACACCGTGGTGCGGAAATCCATAGCGAACGGATAGCCCTCTTCCTCGATGGTCAGCACGTCCGGGGCAGAGGGGTGGCGGAAGGTCGTCAGCGCTGAAACCGTCTTAAGCTCGTCGGGATAGCGGCAATGGATTCCTCCCGAGAAGGCCAACATGACCTGCTTGCCGAGCAGCGCGTTGATCATCTCGCCGCCGCTCTGCAGCGGCACGATATTGATATCAATGTGCTCCGCCTTGGCGATGGCCTCGATGTAGAGGCGAGCCTCGGGCTGAGTGCGCCATAGGTCGACCCGGGCTTCTTCGCCCACGCAACGTATCCTCTGATGCTGCTGAAAGGCGCGTCCTTTGGCGCGGCCATGCCGACCTGGTACTTGGTAATCATGCCGGCATACTCGAAGTCATCCGGCCGGAAATTGATACGTTCCATGATCAACGGTGCTGAAGTGACGACGCTGTTGGAGTGGAACAACACGGTGTAGCCGTCGGGCGCCGCGCGTTGGAGTTGTCGGGCTGCCACCGCGCCCCCGGCACCGGGCTTGTTGACCACGTTCACTGGCTGACCCAGCTGATCACCCATCACCTTGGCGGGCAGCACGGGCGATTAGGTCGGTCTGTCCGCCGGCGCCGTAGCCTACGAGCATAGTGATCCGCTTATTAGGGTAGGGCTCCGGCGTCACTGCATGCGGCACGGCTCCAGTTAAGCTGATGGCAATCGCGGCAGCAGTCGCTCCGAGCAGATAGCGTCTTGATAGAATTGCCATGTCTCATCCTTCCTTAACGAAGCGGGGGCCTCGTCGGCCCAGCATGACTACCGTCGCCAACGTGAGCGCGATGAAGACAACGGCAATCGGATGTCGCGCCAGGTTGGTAATGTCATGGTTCATCAGTTGAAGCGACTGCCGGAACCCGAGTTCCAAATCGGGTCCGAGCACAAAGCCGATCAGGAAGGTGACGAAGGAGAAATCCAGCTTGCGGGCGAAGACCCCGAGCACGCCGAAGAACAACATCACATAGATGGAGAACAGGCTGCCGCTCTCCATATAAGCGCCGACGCAGCACAGCAGGAGTACGCCGGGTATGATCAGCCGCATCGGCACCTTGATCACCAGCGAGAAGATGGGCTGTCCCGCAAGGCCGATGACCAACATGATTAGGCTGGCGCACAGCATCGCGGCATAGATACCCGCAACCAGCTCGGGCTGCTCGATAAACATGCGCGGGCCCGGCGTCACACCGTGCAGCATGAACGCCCCGATGAGTATCGCGGCGATGATGCTCCCCGGTATTCCCATCGCGAACAGCGGGATGAAACTGGCGGGCACGACTGCGTTGTCTGCGCTCTCCGAGGCCGCCACCCCCTCAATCATCCCGGTGCCAAATTTTTCCGGCGTCTTCGATGCTCGTTTCGTGGCGCCATAGGACAGGAAGGAGCCGACGCTGGCGCCAAGCCCGGGGAGAATGCCGACTACCGAACCGATCACAGTGCCGCGCAATATCGCCGGCAGGGAGCGCCCCCAGTCCGATGCCGTGACGGTGCGATCATCCTTCCCAGTCCCATCGGCTATGCGCGCCGTCTCCAGGTCGAGTTGCTTGAGATTGCCCGCCTGCACGACCATTTCGGCAACTGCAAGCATGCCGATCGACATTGGGATGAGCGCGATGCCGTCGTCGAGCTCAAGCAGGCCGAAGGTAAAGCGGGGAATGAAGGTTTCAACCTCCATTCCGACGGTCCCAAAGAACACGCCGAACGCGGCTGCGATCATGCCTTTGATCATCGACTTACCCGACAGGCCGCCAACGAATGTCAAAGCGAACAGCAGGATGGCGCACAACTCCACCGGACCGACAAGCAGGGCAAGTGGCCCGCCAGCGGCGCGGCAAGCAAAATCAGCATCACCGTTGACAGGAAGTCCCCGATTACCGATGCGTAGAGGCTCATCTTGAGAGCCTTCTGAGCTTTGCCGTTCCGCGCCAGCGGATAGCCGTCAAGCGCCGTCGGCGCGGAAGAAGGTTCGCCGGGCGTGTTGAGTAGGATCGCCGAAACCGCGCTTCCCGCCCCGCTTCCCTTGGCGACGCCGATGAGCAGGCCGATGGCCGCGACCGGCTCGAGATAGAACGTCAGTGGAATTGAGACCGCGACGCCGGTGCCCCTACCGAGGCCGGGCAATGCCCCGACGACGTAGCCGACCAGGACGCCCACGACTATCCACGGCAACGTGCTTGGATGCAGCACGTTCTGGAAACCGGAAACCAGTTGCTCGATCATACGATCGCCGTCCCGAGCACCTTGTAAAACACAGCAGCCAAAGGGCCGTTAGAAACCCCGCAGGCATCAGAACTAGGATTGCAACGTTGCGCTCGCCGAGTACCAATAGCGACCCAACGACCAGAGCGGCGCCTCCGGTTAGCGGCGAAACCCACACGAACAGTGCCAGCGCCAGCGCGAAGACGGCGCCAATCTTGAACATCGCGGCAATCTCGGGGCCGTGATATCGGCGGGCTCTCTGTTTCGTCCGCATTGTCCGGTCCGGCCTGCAGGTTCTTTATAACCAACAGAACAGAAAGCCCGACAATCACTGCGATCATCAGACTTGGCACAAGACGCGGCGACATCATTTCGGCCGGCCCCGGCACGATCTGCCAGGGAATAACCACAAACAGCATCATGAAGCCGACAACGACAAGCACGACGCCAGACACGACATTCGCGCGTCTCATGTCACTCCTTCAATCCGCCATTTCCATTCCCTGCTCGAAAACGCGGCCGGCGACTTCGATTTCTCACTGCAGCGTATGAGCCTCGGGCGGTTAGGTGTAGTCGTAAGTTCCTTCAAGGTGATAAGTTCTCTTAATGTCGTGTTCGTTTCAGCGTGTTGAATGGCATTGCCGGCGCCCTGTAAGACTTTTTCTCTGACCGGCAGCGGCGTTCACGCATCGTATATGCGCAGCGGGACGGAATACGGAACTGGCCCCGAAGGGCACATCAAATCTCCCGCAGGTTAAAAGACCCCACTGCATTGGGCCTGAGAGTGCCGCTCCTTGCGCGCTGACTACGCGCTTATTGAGTCTAGGCGGGCGGCCGCTACCTCCCGCCGTCCGCACTTACCTCCAGACATCGGCAAATGGCCAAAATGCGAGATTTGGCGGAGTAGCGGGGTACGACATCGGTGGATCGGCGGCTCGTTTCGGACCAAGAAAATCTCGACGTCCGTATGGCCGGCTTCCGCTATAGCAATTCAAGGCTCAACCGCAGAATATCGCTGGCCTTTTGAAAGAAGCATTTCATTGTGTCCGCAACCAGCAGGAATCATCGGAAAGCAGTTTTCCTCTGCAGACACGCGTACATCCAGAAAGTATGGCCCCTTGCTGGCCAGACACTCAGCCAGCGCGGCATCTAGTTCGTCGCGCCGATCCACCCGCCGCGCCTGCCAGCCGAAACCGCGCGCCACCATCACATAATCCGGGAGCGCTTCGGTGTAGCTGTGGCTGTAGCGTCCATCATGGATCAGCTCTTGCCACTGGCGCACCATGCCCATGTAACCATTGTTCATGAGAATCACCTTCACGGGAGTGCGGTGCTGAACGGCAGTTGAAAGCTCCTGGATGTTCATCATTGATGCGTCTCCACTTACACACCACCGTCTTGCCGGGGTGCGCAATCTGTGCACCAATGGCCGCCGGCAAGCCATAGCCCATAGTCCCGGCCCCGCCCGAGGTAAGCCAGCGGTACGGCCGCTCAAAGCGTAAGTGCTGCGCGGCCCACATCTGATGTTGTCCAACGTCGGTCGAGACGATGGCGTCCTTGTCGCATAGATGCGCTTGCAGACGAGACATCAAGGCCTGCGGAGCGATCTTCACAGGCGTGTCGATGAACCCTAGCGAGTCCTCCGCACGCCATTGATCGATTCGCTTCCACCACGAGGCCAAGCGGTCCGGCCGCATTGTCGGTTCGATGTACCTCAGCAGTTCAACCAGCACCCGCCCACAATCGCCAACGAGCGGAATGTCAGCCCGAACAACCTTGTTTATTGATCTGGGGTCGACGTCGACGTGGATAAACTTTGCCTGGGGGCAGAAAGCGTCCAGTCGGCCTGTGACCCGGTCGTCGAAGCGCGCACCGGCGCAAATTACTAGATCGGCGTGGTGCATCGCTAGGTTGGCTTCTAATGAGCCATGCATTCCAAGCATGCCGAGCCACTGGGGGCTCGATGCGGGAAACGCCCCCAGGCCCATCAGCGTGGCTGTGCACGGCGCCTGGGTTCGTCGCACGATTTCGTAGAATGCGTCGCAGGGCCAAATGACCTGAGTTGATCAACCCCCGCCGCCGTAGAACACGGGCCGCTCTGCGCCCTGAATCGCTTGCGCAGCCACACGGATAAAGTTACTTGTTAACGGGTCGATCTGGGGTTTGCCGACCTTCGCAGATACAGTAGGTGTTCGGTGTCGAACTGGCGCCGCTTGCACGTCTTTTGGCAGATCTAGGAGCACTGGACCGGGTCGGCCGCTGGAAGCGAGCGCGAATGCCTTCCGCAACTCCCCCTCGAGCACCATCGGATTTCGAACCTGCACATTCCATTTCGTCACCGGCCGCGAGATACCGAGCGCATCGCATTCCTGGAATGCATCCGTGCCGATGGCCTCGGTCGCCACTTGGCCGCTGATGCAGAGAATGGGTACCGAGTCGCACATTGCATCCAGTAGACCGGTGGTGGTGTTACTCATACCGGGACCTGACGTCACGAAGACAACCCCTACCCGCCCGGTGGTTCGCGCATAACCCTCGGCCGCATGCACGGCCGCTTGCTCGTGTCGCACCAGCACATGACGCACCCGAGGTTCGCCGTGCAATGCGTCGTACAAGGGGAGCATCGCGCCTCCTGGGTAGCCGAATACCGTGTCCACACCCAGATCGATCAGGGTGTGGATCAGAACTGCGGCCCCGGTCAGTTCAGCCGACTCGCGGTCGCTAGGACCAACGACGGACGACGGTGTGTTGGGGATGGCACGCATCATATGAATGTGCCGGGATTGCGGTGGAAAAGGCTTCTATAATTTTGCTAGATTCGGCCACAACTCAGAAAAATGTTCTGAGAACCGGTAAATTTGCGGTATGGATCTCGACAAATTCGACTTTTCGATTCTGAAGGCCCTCCAGCAGGACGCGCGCATGAGCCTACAGGCACTCAGCATCCAGGTAGGTCTGACGAGTTCGCCCTGCTGGAACCGGATCAAGCGGATGGAAGAAGCCGGGGTCATCGAGGGGTATTCGGTGCGCGTAAACGCGGAGAAGATCGGACTGCCGGACACTGTGATCGTACAGGTGACGTTGGACAGTCATTCAGACGCCGCGCTTTTCAATTTCGGCAAAGCGCTGGAAGCGATACCTGAGGTGCTCGAGGCCTTCCTTGTCTCCGGAGACTACGATTACTACGTCCGCATCGCTGTGAAGGACACCCCCCGCATGGAACCCGCGCCGGGGGTTCGGTCGACCGGGTCCCGCGGGGCTCGGCATGGGCTCGGTCGGCGAGGGCGGTTCGGTCGGCCAAGCAGAAATCTGTTCCCGGTCTTCGACTTACTCGCACCGAACCGGGCTCTCCGCTGTCTTGAAAATCCGCGTGTCGATGGTTCGATTCCGTCCCTGGCCACCACTTTCAAGTTTTTGATTTGCATGCTTTTTCGGGCATCACCCGCGGACTATCGGGGGCGATTTTGGCCCGAAAACGGCTGAACCGCGGACTAGCACCGGAGGTCAGCCCCGATGTCCACACGATTGAGTGCCGGCCGCGTTCCCGCGATCTATAAGTTCATCGAGGCCCACCAGAGCCAGCATAGCGTCGAAATGATGTGCCGCTTGCTCGAGGTCAACGGGCGGCTACTACTACGAGGCTGAAAAACCCGGTGTCCAAGCGGGCGCAGGAAGACGCCAGGTTGCTGCGGCTGATCCGCGCCTCGTTCGTCGCAAGTCAGGGTGACTACGGAGCGCCACGGGTGACGTCCCCGGACGTGGTGTACGAGTGACGGGCTGAGCCGCCGGCGATCGCCGCCGGGGTTTAAGCCGGTCAGGCCGCCGGGAAAGCGGCCATCGTGGGTTCTGGTTTAAGGTTGGGTTACCACCACGGCCCTGAACCGGAGAACACCACGATGACCACCAAGCCGAAAGGCATTACTTGCCGACCTTCTGGAAAAGGGCGGACAACGACCCTGCGGGAGATGATCCACCACATCGTCGAGCGGGTGATGCAGTTCGACGCGTCGAGAACCTCTGCGCTGCCGGCTACGGCGAGCGCAGTCCCGATCGGCAGAACAGCTGCAACGGCTACCGCGAACGGTTGTGGGAGACCCGCGCCGGCTCGATCGCGGTGAAGATCCCCAAGCTGCGCTCGAAGCTACTTCCCCGCCGTTCCCGGAGCCGCGGCGCACGGCCGAGAAGGCGCTGGCGGCCGTGATCCAGGAGGCCTACGTGCAGGGGCGTCTCGACGCGCTCGGTGGACGAACCGGTGAAGGCGATGGGGATGAGCGGCATCTCCAAGAGCCGGTGTCGCGGCTGTGCGCGGAAATCGACGAGCGGGTCAACGCGTTCCTCGGCCGCCCGCTCCGAGGGCGACTGGCCGTGCCTGTGGATCGATGCGACCTACTGAAGGGCCGCGAGGCCGGTCGCATCGTTCCAAGGCCGTGATAATCGCCGTCGCGGTCAACGCCGAAGGCGTGCGCGAGCTGCTCGGTATGGCGATCGGCCCGTCCGAGGCCGAGGCCGTTCTGGACGGACTTCCTGCGCTCCCTGACGCGCCGTGGCCTGCGTGGCGTGAAGCTGGTGATCTCCGATGCCCACGGGGGCTCAAGGCCGCCGCTGCCAAGGTGCTGGCCGCTACTCCGCGGCGCTGCAACGAAATTCACTTCCTGCGCAATGCGCTCGCCCACGCCGGCAAGGGCCAACGCCAGATGGTGCTCTGCGGCGATCACCGCCTGCGTTCGCGCAGGGTCGTTCGAGACGGCGAGCCAGCAGTGGCGCGCCGTGTCCGATCAGCTGCGCGGCAGGGTTCCCAGCTCGCCGACTTGATGGACGGCGGCGCCGAAGCCGATGTGCTCGCGTACATGACCCCGAAAGCGCACCGCACGCAAATCCACAGCACCAACCCGCTGGAGCGGCTCAATGCCGAAATCAAGCGGCGCACCGAGCGGTCGCATCTTCCCGAACGAAGCCTCGATCACGCGGCTCGTCGGCGCGCTGCTGCTCGAGCAGAACGACGAGTGGCAACTGCAGCGTCGCTACATGTCCCTTGAGGCGCTGCGAACCCTGAGTGACAATCAACCTGCTCGGCTGTCCGCCGTGGTCAGCTGAGCACGAGTCCAACCACACCAGGACTCACGACTCGTACACCACTCCGCGGGACGCGACCGCGCCACGTGTGTTCCTGGACCTGCGCGAAGCGGGTGAGACCTGCAGCAAGCATCGGGTTGCGCGATTGATGCGGCTGAACGGCCTGCGCGCCCTGCAGGTTATCGCCGCCGACGCTGGTCCGTCGGAAAGCCTTCTGTTTTGATCCCGAATATTCTGCAACGGCAGTTTACGGTGACGCGCCGCAACAAGGTCTGGGTCACGGATATCACCTACATTCGGACGTGGCAAGGTTGGCTGTATCTGGCTGTTGTCATGGATCTGTTCTCACGCAAGATCGTCGGCTGGTCGGCGCGCCCGACGATCCATCGGGAACTGGTGCTGAATGCCGTCCTGATGGCCATCCGCTGCCGACGACCACGCGGCACGCTGATTCACTCAGATCAGGGCACCCAGTTTGGAAGCGAAGCGTGGCGGCGCTTCTGCCGGACGAACCACCTCGAGCGAGCATGAGCCGCAAAGGCAATTGCCGGGACAACGCCGTGGCGGAATCCTTCTTCAGCAGTCTGAAGAAAGAGCGCATCGAAGACATCACAAGACCGCGAGCCCGCGATCGCAGACATATTCGACTACATCGAGTCGTTCTACAATCCGGACACGCCGTCACAGCCACCTTGGCGGAATCAGTCCCTGACCAGTTCGAGTCAGCTCACAAAGCTAGGCGGCGGGGTGTCCACTGGAAACCTCGAACAGCGGACCCCGGCACCTTAATCGGTCCCAAATTCTGCCGAAAAACCGGGGTGTGGCCAGAGTGAGCAACGGTGTGTTCCCAGTCCTCTCTCCAACCCGAGCCCAGAAGGAACAAGCCAGCGGCGATCACGTAAATGCCGAGTCCCGAGAGGATCGCGTAACGCAGTGACTGTTCCCCGTGGGTGGCATGCATTGCATCCGACAGCGCTCCGATGACCATCGATCCGAGCCCGATGCCGATGAGGCTGTTGAGAAACAGGAAGATGGCAGAGGCAGTCGACCGCATGTGAGACGGCACCAGGTGCTGGATTGCGGAGAGTACGGGTCCCATCCAGGCGAGACCCAACGCAGTGGGGATGAGCATCAAGACAACGCTTGCCCATAAGGTGTCGGCCATCACGCCGGCGACGAGGGGGGACGGGCACACCAGGGCAACGGCCGGGATCAACCCATACACGCTCTTCCTGCCGGGTCCGTAGCGGTCCGCGAGGACTCCCCGAACCAGATCCCACCGACACCGCCCAGCAAGGTCAGTCCACCGAATGCCATTGCAGCGTCGAGCACCGACAGGTGAAAGCTGCGAACAAAGAACGACGGCAGCCAGAAGCAGTCCATAACTCATCATTGAGGAGGCTGCCGTGCCGAGAGACAAAGCCCAGAAGCCGGGCTTGCGGGTTAGCAAGCGCACCACGTCGCCAAAAGACGTTGGCGTGGATGGGGCGACGTCGTCCAGCCCGCCGCGGACCGGCTCCCGCATTGTCAGTCGAAAGATGGGCGTTATGATCAGGCCGATGCCACCGACCAGGAAGAATGCGGTCCGCCAATCCATGACGGTGGTCAGGTACCCGCCCGCGAAGATTCCGATCGCGCTGCCGATCGGTATCCCGAAGGAATAGACGGCCAAGGCACGGGCGCGCTCATGAATCGGGAAGTAGTCGCAGATCAGCGAGTACGACGGAGACACCGCCCGACTCACCGACGCCGACCCGGACACGCGCGAGAAACAACTGCGCGAACGACTGTGCCAGTCCACACGGCCGTCATCCGCTCCAGGTGCCGAGCGCCGGGGTGACGATCCACACTCGGTTCACCCTGGTCAGCAAGGCGAGCAATGGGAATGCCGAGAAGTGTGTAGAACAGGGCGAACGCGAGACCGCCGAGCAGACCCAGCTGGGAGTCGGTGAGCACCAGATCGGACTTGATGGGTACCGCAAGGATGCTGACGATCTGGCGGTCAACGAAATTGAGGGTGTAGGTAATCAGCAGCGCAACGAGTGCATAGAGCCGGGGCGTGCGATTGGGCGCGCCGGTGGCTGCCTCACGAGCAAGACTCACGCGGGCGTCCGGAAGCAGTTGCGGTACATAACTATCTCGGTCAGCGCGACACACGCCTGGTGTGTCACTGCCGGTAACGGTCAATACCGCTGCCGCGCACAAAAGCAGACCCGAGATATGTGCCCATGGCTCCAAGCAGTCGGACAGGGTCACTTTTTCCCGAAGTGTAGACGCAAAGGCCACGCCCGCTGCCTGCAGGTAACGCGACACCACTGCAGGATCATCAGCGCCTGCACGGCGATCGACGGCCCTGTGGATCCCAGATACAGAATCAGGATCGCCAGCATGGGGATGTATTCGGTGGCGTTGCCGTGGGCACGCACGAGTTTGTAAGCGGCTCGCCGGGTCGGAATCGAAGCCGTGAAATATGCGAGTCCGGCCGCGGGCGATCGAAACGACGAATCCCAGTCCGAAGACAAGGACTCCCAGCAGGCTGATACACCATACGGCGATGGTCATCCGCGTCTCAGGTGCTCGATGAGCCTCGGTCCGGACCGACTAGCCGTGCAGCTTCGTGGCGATCTTCGCCACGTGGCTGCCCTGCAGGTGCGCGATCCTCAGCTCCACGTCAGATGCGAACCGAGAGCCGTCCGGCGCCGATATTGTCGTTGCTCCGTACGGTGTACCACCAGCGATCTCGCTCATCGTATACATCTCCGGTATCGAGTACGGAACACCGACGATCACCATGCCGTGGTGCAGCAGGGTCGTGTGAACGGACTGGATCGTCGTCTCCGTCCGCCGTGCTGGGTACCAGTCGAGACGAAAGCGCTCCCCACCTTGCCTATGAGGCTGCCTCGCTGCCAGATGCTCCCCGTCTGATCCAGGAAATTTCGCATCTGCGAAGCCATGTTACCGAAGCGCGTAGGGGTGCCGAAGACGATGGCGTCGTACCGTTCCAGGTCCGACACCTCGGCAATGTCCGCCGACTGCGCGAGCTTCATTCCCGCGTTACGCGCCACGTCCAGCGGGACCAGCTCTGGCACGCGCTTCACGTCGACCGATGTTCCGGTCACCGCGCGCGCGCCCTGCTCGATTGCGCGGGCCAGCACTTCGACATGCCCGTAGCTGCTGTAATACAGGACAAGTACATTGGCCATCGTCGCAGTTCAGGGTGTCTTCGCCTGGTAACCGTATAAGCCTGTCTCCATGGGGGCCGCTCGTTGCAGGGCGGTCGACGTGAACCGCATCGTCGAGCGGGTTTCCAGGAGCCACGCCTGGTATCCCTCGGGTACATCCTCGTTCGGGCCGTGGTGCGTGACGGCCTTTGGCACCCAGGTCATCGTCCCCGGTTCCGAGATCGCGCCCCACGCACCGGGTCCAGCCGCGTACACGATGATCTCGTCGTAGTCGGCATTGTGGTGGATCGGCGGCCGTCGACCGGAGCGCGCGCTCATCGTGTACATCATGACGCTGGTACTGGCGGTGGAAAGAAACTGGGCCGGCGGACCACCGGATTTGCCGTAATGCACCGGCACGATCTCGGTCAGATTCAGCGCCCAGACCGGGACGGTGCCTCCCATGTGGGCGGTCGCGGGCAGGGGTCGGCCTCCATCTCAAAGCGGGGGTAAGCCGTCCTCGCTCTTGATCAACAACGTATGAGGTCCGCGTTGCGCCATGGCGCCGGTGAGCGGTGCAGCACGACGGACCGACTTGGAGTAATTCACCATGCCGAACGGCGCCGGGGTGTCGAACTGAAGCGGCTCGGGGCTTTCCAGGATCAGTGCTGCAAAAAGTCCGACAGAGTGTTACCCGATACGACACGGCTCTGGGATGCAAACGAAATCCAGGAACCGGCTCGATGGCACCGAAGTCTTGTCGAACCGGCTCGACCGGATTGAACGAAATTGGAGGTCATCACTGGTGTGGGAACGGCATCCGCGGATGCACGATCGTCGGGATCGAGTTCGAGGATATTCACGCGCTTGGGGGCGTGTGGCCCGACCACTGAGAGGTAGGGCGGGGTGTACTCAGGTCGTGACGCGATTGCGTTGGCTCCCAGGAAGCCATCGCGGGACCAGAGGTGAACGTTCGGGGCGCAGCCCCGGCCTTGCCGCCAGAATCATTTCCACGTTGGTTTCCCCATCGTGCCTTGTAGATACTACGATATAAGTACTCTTGCTGTCGGAGAGACGCAGAGGGAGCGGCAACGCAAAATAGGCTGATGAACGTCGTCCGCTCTATCGGCTCCTCGAACGCAAGCCAGTGCAGCCGCCGCGCGTAGCTGGCTAGAGCGCCTCCGGAATTGTGCCTAGAATGGCGATCACGGATTCCGACATGATCTTCCACATCGACGACGAGTTGGCGGTATCGCGAGTATGAAAAAGCGCATCGGTCTTCCGCCGAAACGAAGTTCGGCATTCCAGATCCGACGAGCACCTCGCGTTCGACCGCTTGCTGACCATGCGTCTGAGCAAGCACGGCATCAAGACGGGCTTCTGGCACTACCTGCGCGCGTTATGGATCGAGGAGGGGTTTCGCAAAGCGCCTGAGCGGTAACGAACGTCACTGAGGGGACGACAGTCTCTGTTGAACGATAGCGTGACGCAGCGAGGGTTGATCAAGCGTGAACGGGACACGGTTGACCGACGACAGGTTTTCGTCAGTCTCACGCCCAAAGGCCGGCAACTCGAGACGCATCTACTCCCGCACGGCGTCGACCTGATCAAGATCGCGTTGAAGGGAATCCCCAAGGAAGACATCGAGACGTGCATGCACGTCCTCACGCGGGTCGCGGAGAACCTGGAGACGGAGTTCAAGGAATCGGAATGCGATTGATGAGGCCACCGCCGAGGCACGGATGCTCGCGTCACCTCGATCTTTCGGACCCGTTGACGTGACTGCCGGCTAACGAGGTCGAACCCGAGCAGGCTGCGGTAGTAGTCCGCATCGCCGGGTTCGCGCCCGAGCAACCGAGCAATGTCCCGAGCCATGGTGAACATCTCCATGTTGCTTTTGAAGTGCACGTCGCTATTGGGATGGCGCCAGGGCGTGTCTTCTGTTCCAACTCGAATGCACAGCCCATCATTGTCGCAAGCGTAGTCATGTACAGGGTGGCGCGGCCCGCAGCACAGACGGTGATCACGCTGGTAGGGTCGATGCGTCGAATCTGGTCAACCATCATGAACATGTGTTGCGCCATCTCTTGCGCATTGTTCACAGACGCTGGAGATCAGCGTGCGGCCACAGTCGAACGGGAGACCATACAGGACGATCCAGTTGTAAGGCTTCTTCAGGATCCCGGTGTCAATCAGCTTGCGCTTCGCCAGCTCGATTTCACCTGTGCTGTGCACCGCCAGTTCCGGCTTTACCCGGATTCCTCCAATGCCGTCACCGCGGGAATCATGAATGCATCCGGATGTCCCGGCGCGCAGGGGGCCACTTCGGCCAGGCCCGCCCTGGCGGGACTGACGCAGACGTCAAACGAGGCGCCATTCAGCACGTTCAGGTTGGCGACGAAGTCGTGACCGAATCGCGCCCGTAGGGGCGTCAATACGGCGCCGTACGCCTCCACGGGCGGCAGATCACGATCCAGTCGACGACCCTTCTTGTCCGTCACCCACGTGAAATCGATGTGCACACCGCACGCACCAGCCTCGATGACTTTTGAGGCTTCGTCAACGTAGTCTTCCAGCGACATCGCCGCGCCTGAACCAGTCGCAGAGTTGGTCTCAAATCGTCCGGCGACTGCGACGTTGATTGCGATCTTCGCAGGAATGGCCCATGCCGGCTGCAACTCGGCAGGCGCCACGAACTGGTACTCCTGCATTTCCTTCGCGGCCGCTTCCCAAAGTGGCAAGGGTGTCATTGTGTTCGATCCTCTAAGCGCTGGTGTGGAGAGGGATGTTGTGGTTGTGAAAAATAGTATGATATAAAAGTAATTGTGTGGTCAATGGCCGATGACGCTCGATTGGAAGCCGCCCAATCCGTACCATGGCCCGGACACTCGACAGATCAATGGGAGGGGGACCGATGAGCGAAGATCTAGTCAGGGAGTTCTTTCGCGCGGCGGACACGCGCGATCCCAGTCAACTCCTGCGTTGTCTGACCGATGAGGTCGCCTGGACATTCGGCAACGCGCCCACGACGCGCGGTCGTGCAGCCGTGGCAGAGGCGCTGACGCCGTTTTTTCAGCACGTGGTGGAGATGAGGCACCGGATCGTTGGGATCTGGTCCTGCGGCGACTGTATTGCAGTCGAGACGCGCGTTCACTACCGCGATCAGTTCGGCAGGACGTTCGATTTCCCGGGTTGCGACCTGCTGTTCGTGGAAGGCGCCTCCATTCGGAGGTGCGTATCTTCGTCGACAACCACGAACTGTTCTTACCGCCCACGGCGCAAGCCTGACATCAAGGACTGCTCACATGCCGAGACTGAACGGAAAGGTCTGCATCATTACAGGATCGGGCGGCAGCATGGGACGCGCCGCTGCGTTGTGGTTTGCGCGAGAGGGGCCCGCGTCGTCGGCTGCGACATCAATGGCACAAGCGCAATCGAGACCGCTTCACTCGTGCAAGCGAACGGGGGCGACATGGTGTCGATGCAGCCGTGCGATCTAACGCGAAAGGCGGACTGCGACGCGCTGGTCGATCTCGCCGTAAGGTCCTACGGAAAATTGGATGTCGTATTCAACAACGCAGCGATGGCCTACTTCGGGTGGGTGCAGGAGCTGCCCGCCGCGGACTGGAACAAGACCATCAACGAGGAACTCAACCTTGTTTTCCTCCTGACGCAAAGCGCGTGGCCGGAACTGGTCAAGAGTCGCGGCGTCATCGTCAACACCGCGTCCGTGTCTGCCTGGCAGGCGTACAGGTCGCTACCCGCCCTCGCGCACAGTGCTGCGAAAGGCGCTGTCTTGTCGATGACCCGCCAATTGGCAATGGAGGGGGCGCCGCACGGTATCCGCGCGAATACGATCTCGCCCGGGCTGATCGAGACGAACCAGACCAAGGCCATTCTGGCCGACCCGAACTGGTCCAAAGTGATGTGTGATCAGGCCATGCTGGGTCGAGCGGGGACACCCGAGGAAGTGGCTGCCGTCGCCGTGTTTCTGGCGTCCGACGAGAGCAGCTTCGTCACCGGCACTGACATCCGGGTCGATGGTGGAACCACGGCCTGGTAGGGCATGCACGGCGTAGACCGGATCCCGTCACAGCACGAAATGGTGAATCGCCCATGTTAAAGTTCATTATCGGCTTCCAGCGACGCTCGGGAATGTCCCTCGCGGAGTGTCATTCGCACCTGCGCGAGGTGCATGGCCCGCTGGTTGCCAGCGTTCCCGAGTTCACGCGACACGTGCGTGGCTACGTGCAGAACTACGCGGTGGCGGAAGCACGGGAGTTTATCCGGTCTGATTTTGTCGCCGACGGTGCGGCCGAACTCTGGTTCGACAGCGCCGAAACGTTCATCAGCGCGTACTCCGAACCGCTGTATCTCGAGCGCATCCGGCCGGACGAGGCCAATTTCACCAATCCGCTGCGCTACGTTGCAACGTTCGCTCGCGAAGTCACGGTTTGGGCTGTGCAGCCGTCGGCGCCGTACAAGCTGATCCGCTTCCTGGCCCCTGTCGAAGGGCGCACGGATATCGAATCCCAGGGCGCGTGGCGTGCTGCACACACCGCCGCGTTGACCGACAGCGCGGAGCTCCGCTCGCTGGCCGTCCGGTACGTGCAGAACTGGTCGATCCCCAGCAGTGAGAATCCATTCCCACTGGCCGAGCCCTTTGCGGGCGTCGACGAATTCTGGTTCGACACCCTGCAGCACGCCGCCGCGTTCTGCGATGCGGAGCAGGCTTTGAGGTCTGCGCCCGAAGGTATGCACGGCCGTGCCAGCGTTTCGCTGCTGGTCCGTGAGGGAGTCATGCCCGGCTACGACAGGCGCACAGGTTAGGTCGTCAAACCGCGAGGTATCCTCCGTCGACGGGCATGGATGCCCCGTTTACGAACGATGCGGCGTCGGAGAGGAGCCAGCGAACGGCCTCGCCGATCTCGTGCGGCTCGCCAAAGCGGCCGATCGGATGGCGGTCCGTGAGCTTGGTGAGAAAGGTAGCAAAGCGCGGATCCACAGCCAGCGCCTGTACCATCGGCGTCCTCACGATTCCGGGTAGAACGGCATTCACCCGAATGCCTTGCGCCATACTCCGCCGCCGCGCGTGTAAGCCCCAGTACGCCATGCTTCGCGGCGATGTACTCGCTCGCGTTCGGGATCGCGACCTGGCCGAGGGAAGATGCAGTGTTGACGATGGCTCCACCGCCGGTCCGCAGCATCGCCAGCACCTCGTACTTTACACACCAGAACACCGCAGTCAGGTCGATCCGCAGGGTGCGCTCCCATTCAGCCGTCGACAGTTCATGGAGTGCCTTTCCCAGCTGGGAAATGCCAGCGTTATTGAAAGCGCCGCTCAGCCGCCCGAAGGCATCGACGGCGGCCTCTACGAGCGATCGTACTTCCCCCTCATCGGTCAGGTCGGCGCGAATGAAAATGCCGGAGCCACCCGCCGCCTTGATCTGTTCAGCCGTCGCTTCGCCGCCATCCCGAGTTACGTCGCTCACCACGACGTTAGCTCCAGCGCGTGCGAGAACGAGTGCAGATGCCCGGCCTATGCCACTGGCGGCGCCCGTAACAATCACGGTCTTTCCGTTCAGATCAGCCATGCGTGTTCCCTCTGTCAAATCCGTTGAGCGATTACGCGATCGTCAGGGAACTCGTCGTACCTTGCAATAGCTTAGATATCAAAGTACAGGTTTGTGCGGTGCGGCAAGATCAGGTGCAAACACTTCGATATCGAACCTATTGCGACGGCGATCGGCTAATGGTACGGTATCAAAGTAGTTCTACCGTGGGCCTAAGCGCCCGCTGAACGTAAGGGGGGGCATCAGTGAAACTCGCATCCGCAGTCAAGTTGGCTCTGCTCGCGTCCGCGACCAATGCCGCGATGATTTCGTCACCCGGCACAGGCACAGGCGCAGGCAGGAGGGGGCCTGGAGGAAATCGTCGTCACGGCGACCAAGGTGGCAGTCGATCTGCAGAAGGCGCCGGCAGCCATCACGGCCCTGGATGCCGAAACGATCGCCAGCGCAGGAATCACCGGGACATCCGGGCGGCACAGAACCTGGTGCCATCAGTGCGGTTCCAGGCGCAGAACGCCGCCACTGAGATCTACATCCGCGGCGTGGGGTCCACGATCGACCTTCCCAACATCGAGCCGCCGACCGCGCTCAACTTCAACGGGATCTACATTCCGCGTGAGGTCGCCGGGATTCCGTTCTTCGACATGGAAACGATCGAGGTCCTGCCGGGCCCGCAGGGCACGTTGTACGGACGCGGTTCCCTCGGTGGCGTCGTGAACGCCAGTTTCGTGCGGCCCCGCGACGTCAACGAGGGCTTCGTCACGCTGGAGGCCGGAAACTATAATTTGATGCACGTGACGGTCGACGGAAACCTCGCGGCATCCGACACGGTTGCGTTCCGGGGTGGCATCGACTATGCCAAGGCCGACGGGTTTGAAACCTCGGGTGCGAGCGCGACGGACAATCTCACGGCGCGGGCCGCGGTCGAATTTGACGTAACCGATGCGGTCGATGTGTACCTCTGGGGGGTGTACTCGCGGCGCCAGGGCGACTCCAATAACGTCGTGACGGTCGGTGTGGATCCCGTGACCGGCACCTACGCGGGGCCTGGGAAGTTCTGCGCAACGATCCATGGAACGACACAGAACGCCGGAGATGCTGGCGCTGCCGTCGAATCGAACCTGCCGCCCCGTCAGCACCCCAGGCCCTTCCTATGGATGGAACCTCGGCTGTACGCGTACAGTCTGGAGACGGCCGGCACCTTCACGATCACCGGCTTTCCGATTTCAGTCGTCGACCAGAACAAGCTCGAGGGCTATGCCGTGTTCGGGCAGCTGACGTACTCCGTCACTGACCGTTTGCGCCTGGTGGGCGGCGGTCGCTACAGCAGTGACGACCGGACCGGGCGCGGGCCGTACACGGGCTTTCTCGGATCGGACTTCGTCTTTGAGGTGCCGTACACGTACGACGAGTCGTTCAGCCACGCCGACTACAAAGCAGGAATCGAGTTCGACGCGGCGGACCGGATGATGCTGTATGCGGCGATTCAATCCGGGTATCAGCCGGGCACCTTCAATGCCTATCCGAGCACGCCGGAGGCGTCGAACGAAGTCCGACAGGCCGAACTGACGGCGTATACGGCCGGCATCAAGAGCCGGTTTATGGACAACCGGCTGCAGGTGAACGACGAGATCTTTTATTACGACTATACGGATCTGTTCGCCTCGGCCTACAACTCGGTGCTGAACACGACCCAGACGTTCAACGCCCAAGCGACTGAGATCTATGGCAACCAGCTCGACGTGGTCTTCCTGCCGACCGAGAACGATCAACTCTCGCTGTCGATTGGCTATCTGCACGCCCGCAATGACAAGTTCGTCCTACCCGACGGGTCGGCCAATTTCAACGGCTTGCAGCTGCAGTACGCCCCTGATTGGACGGTGAGTCTCGGATATCACCACGACTTCGAGCTGACGAAGGGGCGACTCCGCGCGCAACTCTATTCGCGCTACGAGAGCTCTTTCTTCTCGGACTTCTATCACACGCCCGGTGGTGAGCAGGAAAGCTATACGAAGACCGACGCGTCGCTGACCTATTTCTCGGACGACGAGAAATGGAATGTCTCCTTGTGGGCCAAGAACCTCGAGAACGAAGCCGTTCTGGCCGCTACGGCGGGCGGCAGCGGTTCGCCGCTTGAGCCGCTGGGCGCCACGACCAACCTCGAACCGCCGCGTACATACGGTCTGCGGGCAACGTTCCATTTCTAAGGCACGCCAGGAGCAACGGCGATAACTCTCAGCGCCCCATGTCTCGTCGCATTCCTCGCCTGGCGTTTGACCAGCTACGCCCCGATCTAGCGGAGGTGCTTGCACCGCGTGTGCAGCGCCTCGGCTACCTCGGGGAGTTCTTTCGCGTCGCCGGGCACCAGCCGTCAGCCCTCAAGGGCTTTGTCGAGTTCACGGAGGCAGCCAAGTCTGGGCTCGACAAGCGCCTTGTCGAACTGCTGGCGCTGACCGTTGCGACGCACTACGGCAACGCTTACGAGCGAAACCAGCACGAGCGTCTGTCCATCCGACTCGGATATGGGCGTGCGTGGATTGAGGCGGTCGAACGGCTGCAACCGGATGGATCCGTCGGTCTGTCCGAGCTGGAGCGAAAGGTTCAGGCGGTTGCGCTGGGCAGTGTTCGGTCGCACGGTCGGGAGGGTCATTCCGCCTTTGACGAACTCGTCGGCGTGCTGGGCGTTGAGGCTACGACCGCCATGCTGCTGGTGATCTCGCGCTATGTAGCGCACGCCTACGTCGTGAATATGCTCGAGCTCGAACCCCCGGTGCCCTCAATCTGGGACGATGGATTCACGGGCTAGCGTCAATCGCCCGCGTTGCAAACATCGGGCCGCCACGGTCGCCGGGGACCTGCATCCAGTACTGGACACAGTCCGTGAGGATGGAACAGTTGAGTGAAGGAAAGCATCCCATGAATGATTCAGTCGTCATTGTGGACCGCACCGGTCAGTCGCTTGCGCATACGCACTATGACACCGCCAAACCGACGGACATCTGGCCGCCGATCACTATCACGGCCGCGCAGATTGATCAGATGATCGAACAGCTGGCGAGCCACCCGCGGCCGACCAACGGGCGTCGGGAGGTCGTCATCATGCATCCGCGCGCAGTTGATCTTGGGCAGGGGCTCGCGCCAGGAACACAGGTCGTCCTCTCCGTGCTGAAGCCTGGGGAGGAAACGACCCCAGTCCGCCAGAACTCAACCCAAGTCAACTTCTGCATTCGGGGCGGCGGACACGCCGTGCTCGACGGCCGGCGCGTGGATTTTCGTCAGTACGACGTTTGGAATGTGCCGAGCTTCATTCCGTACCGACATGTCAACGACACCAAGGACCTGCAGGTTCGCCTGACGTATTCCAACGCACCGCTGCTCGAAATGTTACGCGTGCACCTTGTGGATGAGAACCCGCCCGTCAGACCGCATTCGCATGCCGTGGAGACTGTTGCCGCGGAGCAGGATCCCCGGCGGAAGAGTCCATTTGGGTCGTTTCAGCTGACTGAGGACGGCGCCTGGCTCATGCCCTACGAGACCTTGATCAATCCACCGTCCGTCGTCTCTCCGGCTCTGCATTGGCCATGGGAGCTCGTTCAGGCCAACCTCGACAAGCTTGCCGCCCTCGGCAAGGACTACATCGGGCGCCGCTTGTACCTGCTCTATAACCCAATGACGGGTCGCGCGAACGGCACCACGCCGAGCTTTTTCGCGACCATCACGATTCGCCCACCGGGCGTCATCGATCGCCCGCACCGGCACGTATCGTCTGCAATCAACTACTATTTTCGTGGCAGCGGCTACAGCGTAGTTGACGGACGGCGCTACGAATGGAATGCAGGCGATCTCATGCTGTCGGCGCCCGGCTGGGCTGTGCACAACCACGCTTCGTACGATGAACCCGTTTACGAACTGACAATCCAGGACCAGCCGCTGCACATCATGATGGAGTCGCTGCTCTGGCAAGAGTCGCTGAAGGAGCCCCAGCGCTTTTAGGGGCAAGTCCTGGCTTTGTCACGAACCGACCGGCCTGAGGCAACCCGAGCATGATTTCTCTGCGGCCGGACCAACTTCGGGGATCGATTACCCCGATTATCACTCCTTTCATTGACGGTGAGGTTGACTACGAGACCTACGCGCGCCTGCTGGTCCGGCATGTGCAGGAGGGGGGGGCATGGCGTTCTCGTCAACGGCACAACCGCAGAGCCGAGCACACTCACGGTCGAGGAACGCAATAGGTTGGTCGACGTTGCAGTCGAGACCGTCGGTGGCAAGACCCAGATCGTCGCTGCGACTGGCTCGCAGTCTCATGCCGAAACGGTGGCACTGACCGACCATGCGACTCGAGCAGGAGCTGACGGCTTGCTCATTGTGACCCCGTACTACTTGCGCCCGCCGCAGCGTGGCTTGGTGAAGTACTACGTCGATCTGGCAGAACGAACTCCACTGCCCGTCATGGTGTACCACATTCCTGGGCGTGCAGCGGTTGGCGTGACGCTCGACACTTTCAGGCGTATTGCGGACGGCGCCCCGAACTTCGTGGGGATGAAACATGCCGTCAACGACCTGGGATTCGTAACGGAATGCCTGGCCCACTTTGGACGTGAATTCCGCATCTTTGTCGGCCTCGAGGAGTTGTCGTTTCCGATGCTGGCGGTGGGTGCCGCCGGCCTCATGAACGCAGTTGGGAACCTCGCGCCCGCAATCGTGGCCCGGTTGTACAGCGCAGTTCAGGAAGGTCGCATCGAGGACGCAAGGAACTTGCACTTCCAGATGTTCGAGTTGAATCAGGCCGTGTTCTTCGATACCAATCCGATTCCAATAAAATACATGGCAAAGCGGCTTGGCATACTGCCGAGAAATGAGCCTCGACTGCCGATGCTGCCCGCTGAGCCAGAGCTTGAGCGGCGACTCGATGGGGTACTCTCGCGGGCAGGCATGCTGGCGACCGAGGCCTGACGGAATGTCCGTGACGTCAGACGGGTGGTCGCAGTAACGGAGCGTGGATTGTCATGTATTACACCATCGAAGCGGGGCATCGGGCAGCCGGGCTTCTCCACAACCCGTTCAACTCTCTAATTGCTCCGCGACCGATCGGTTGGGTCAGCACGGTCGATACCCAGGGCCGACCCAACCTCGCGCCGTTCTCCTACTTCAACGGAGTCTCGGCAGATCCTCCAATGGTGATGTTTGCGCCGAATGAGAAGGACGAGGTCGGGACTCCGAAGGACTCATTTCGCAACGTGGTCGAGACCAGGGAGTTTGTCATCAACATTGTGCCTTGGCGTTTACGCAACGAGATGAACCTGACATCCACGGTACTTGGTCATGGTCAGAGCGAGTTCGAACTCGCGGGTCTGACCCCGGTTCCCAGCCATCTGGTCAAACCGCCAAGGGTAGGAGAGTCCCCGGCGGCACTCGAGTGCAAGGTGTGGGAGATCATCGCGCTGCCTCCTGGACGTGGCGCTCGACGCTACCACGTGGTCCTTGGTGAGGTCGTCGCGGTGCACATTTCCGACGACTGCATTCGGGACGGCAAGGTGGACACGCTGAAGCTATCTCCCATGGCTCGGTTGGGAGGTTTTGAGTACATGAGCGTCGATCACGTCGAGATTATTCCGCGCCCACCGGGTGGCGGCACCTAAGCAATTACGACCCAGGTTCAAGAATCAGGCAATCGCGGTCAACAGCCACGCGGCGGCTACAATGGCCGCGGCAGGCACTGCCCATTCGGCGATGCGAAACACCAACAGGACTCGTCGGAAGAACTTTCTGTCGTTCGCTTGCGGAAACGGCACGCCCTGCGGCACCGGTACTGCGAGGAACTCGCAGAGAGGCCCCCATCCCTCGCTCACGCCGTACTCCAGAAGGCGTTCCGTTGGAACCGTGCGCCTTACCTGCTCTACGTGAGACTTGTAGACGCTGATGGATTTCGCTCGGTCCGCAAATTCCCCGTTGAATCGCGCCTTCCAGAGAACTTCATCGTGCATCCGGGCAATTGAACTCGGAAACCACCATGGCAGTGCGTCCTTAACCGCCCATAACGTTTCGAACATGCTGTCGTACCAGACCTCAGGGTCGCGCACGTTCAACAGGATTCTTGCATCAGGGTATACGTCCATGAGCTCGCGATAGAACTCACATGCCGGCCAATCGACCGTAGACCGGTAACTGCGAAAGAATCGCTTGAAGTCGACGGAATCTCCAGCCTTGGCCCGAATCCAGAACTTCGCGTGTCCTGGTCGGAGCATCGCAGTCCTCATGTGGTAGCACGGACCGACGCCAAGGATTTCGAGCGCCTTCATCAGCGAAGTCGTTCCGGTCCGTCCAAACCCGGCACCGATGACGCGGAGGTTTCCGTCAGCTGGACTCATTGGCACCCTCATGGACCCTAACCTGCAGTTGCCAGTCTCGTCGATTCCACGTAACGGGGCTGTGGCGGCGGCCGACGACCCAAGCCCCGATCGTCTATCCGGTTCGGAACAGGTTCGGTCGCGATGCCCGTAAGCCGTTGACCGCGCTGGGGCGCTGCAAAAACCAAGCAGGTACGCACAACAGCTGTTGGCATAAAATCTGTCGGCCTAATTATAGTCAGACCGCTTGGCTCCATCGCTCGGCCAATCTGTCCTCCCCAACCGCAGATCAACGGAGACGCTCGATGCCTCAGCTCAAACCACTTGATCCGAGTACGCCAATCTTTGAGCAGCTCGGCACTGAGGTTTCGCCCGTAATCTTGGTCAACATCTTCCAGGTCGCGGAAGCGGACGTTCCCGCGCTACTCAAGGCCTAGGAGGCGGACGCCACTTGGATGAAGCAACAACTCGGGTATATCTCGACTCAGCTGCATCTGGGTATCGGTGGTAGTACAGCGTTTATGAACTATGCAATTTGGGAGTCAGTGGCGCACTTTCGAGCAGCGTTCAACCATCCTGAGTTCAAGGCCTGGGTCGCGTCCCGCGGAGTGGTGTACGAGTCGTGAGTCCTGGTGTGGTTGGACTCGTGCTCAGCTGACCACGGCGGACAGCCGAGCAGGTTGATTGTCACTCAGGGTTCGCAGCGCCTCAAGGGACATGTAGCGACGCTGCAGTTGCCACTCGTCGTTCTGCTCGAGCAGCAGCGCGCCGACGAGCCGCGTGATCGAGGCTTCGTTCGGGAAGATGCCGACCACGTCGGTGCGCCGCTTGATTTCGGCATTGAGCCGCTCCAGCGGGTTGGTGCTGTGGATTTGCGTGCGGTGCGCTTTCGGGAAGGTCATGTACGCGAGCACATCGGCTTCGGCGCCGTCCATCAAGTCGGCGAGCTTCGGGAACTTGCCGCGCAGCTGATCGGACACGGCGCGCCACTGCTGGCTCGCCGTCTCGAACGACTCCTGCGCGAACGCAGTGTTGATCGCCGCGAGCACCATCTGCCGCTGGCCCTTGCCGGCGTGGGCGAGCGCATTGCGCAGGAAGTGCACTTTGCAGCGCTGCCAGGTAGCGGCCAGCACCTTGGCAGCGGCGGCCTTGAGCCCCTCGTGGGCATCGGAGATCACGAGCTTCACGCCGCGCATTCCTCGGCGCGTAAGGCTGCGCAGGAAGTCCGTCCAGAACGGCTCGGCCTCGGACGAGCCGATCGCCATACCGAGCAGCTCGCGCACGCCTTCGGCGTTGACCGCGACGGCGATTATCACGGCCTTGGAGACGATGCGACCGGCCTCGCGGCCCTTCACGTAGGTCGCATCGATCCACAGGTACGGCCAGTCGCCCTCGAGCGGGCGGCCGAGGAACGCGTTGACCCGCTCGTCGATTTCCGCGCACAGCCGCGACACCTGGCTCTTGGAGATGCCGCTCATCCCCATCGCCTTGACCAGATCGTCCACCGAGCGCGTCGAGACGCCCTGCACGTAGGCCTCCTGAATGACGGCCGCCAGCGCCTTCTCGGCCGTGCGCCGCGGCTCCAGGAACGGCGGGAAGTAGCTTCCCGAGCGCAGCTTGGGGATCTTCACCGCGATCGAGCCGGCGCGGGTCTCCCACAACCGTTCGCGGTAGCCGTTGCGGCTGTTCTGCCGATCGGGACTGCGCTCGCCGTAGCCGGCAGCGCAGAGGTTCTCGACGTCGAACTGCATCACCCGCTCGACGATGTGGTGGATCATCTCCCGCAGCAGGTCGTTGTCCGCCCCCTTTTCCAGAAGGTCGGCAAGTGCAATGCTCGGCTTGGTGGTCATCGTGGTGTTCTCCGGTTCAGGGCCAGGTGTGGTAACCCAACCTTAAACCAGAACCCACGATGGCCGCTTTCCCGGCGGCCTGACCGGCTTAAACCCCGGCGGCGATCGCCGGCGGCTCAGCCCGTCACTCGTACACCACGTCCGGGGACGTCACCATCACCGGCCATTGGCGGAGCCTGCAATGGGGGAATCGCAATGCCGCGTCGTATGAATCCGGGCAATCTCCTCGATAGCAGGAATGGGCGTTTCCTCACCTTTGGCCTGCTGTACGTCTCCGAAGGCATTCCCTACGGCTTTACCTCGATTGCCATGGTTGCATTCATGCGCCAACCGGAAGTGTCTCTGGCATTGATCGGAACTTTCGTCGCGGCGCTCTTCTGCCGTGGGCCTTCAAGTGGGCTCGGGCGCCGGTAATCGACCTGGTCAAGCTGCATCGACTTGGCGGTCGCAAGGCCTGGATCGTTTTCTGTACTTCGATGATGGTGGTGACGCTGCTGATTGCAGCCAACGTCGATTTCGAAACGCATTTCCCGCTGCTGCTTGCCATGATTGTGCTGAACAATGTGTTCTGCGCCACGCAGGATGTGGCCATCGATTCGCTGGCGGTGAGCACGCTGCAGGCCGACGAGCGGGGCAGGGGCAATGGCTTCATGTTTGCGGGCCAGTACCTCGGCATCGCGCTAGGGTGGTGGCGGCGCCATGTTCGTCAACGGGACGTTCGGCTTTGGGGCGGCCCTGGCCAGCGTCGCCGGCCTGCTGCTCGTGAGCCTCCTTTTCGTCGTGATGTTCGTTCGCGACCCGCACGCCGACCCGACTCTCATGCGACAGTCCGATGCTCTCCGGCGGCTGGTCGGCACGATGGTGTCCTTCGTCAAGGAGGTCTACAGCAGCTTCTGGCAGTCAGGTCGCGGGCCTCAGATTGGCGTTGCGTTTGCCCTGCTGCCCATCGGCGCACTGGCGCTGGCGTACGCCACGTTGGGAACCATCCAGGTCGACTATGGCCTGAAAGATCACCAGATTGCCGCACTGAGTCTCTACAACACCATCGCCGCTGCCATCGGCTGCATGGCCGGTGGGTGGCTGGGCGACCGCTTCGGATTGAAGAGAACCGTAGCCCTCGCGTATGCGCTAACGGCCGCGCCCACGTTGATACTGGCCATACAGATCTCTATCGGCGGCCTGCAGTCAGTGCCGATCGACAGGTTCTACGGGATCATCATCGCCCATGGCCTGTTCTACGGCATGGCCTTCGGGGTGCGAAATGGGATTTTCATGGGGATGACGAACCCGGCTGTGGCCGCGACTCAGTTCACTGCCTTCATGGGCATGGGCAACGTCGCAATCAGCATCGGCAACTACTGGCAGGGAGTCGTCGCGGAGAGCCTGGGTTACGCAGTCGTCCTCTACCTGGATGCGCTGTTCTGCATCCTGGTGATCCTGGTCATTCCGTTCCTGCGCGAACGGGAGGATCAGGCGGTCGTGAACAAATCCGCCACCGTCAAGCCGCAGCTCGCCACGGGGTGAACAAGATTGCCAGCGTCCATGTCCGTGTGTCCGAGCACGGCGCGTTCGATCCCCGCCGACTCTCTCGCGCCGAAACGGTTTTTGATCTGAATTTCAAATGGTTTTTGGCATTACCCGCGGACTATCCGTGCCCGGATGGGACCGACCCGCGGAGCGGGGCCTTGGATCCGGACCAAGGACACGTGAAGGTCGTCGAGGCCAGGCTCTTCGGGAACACCAGCTGTATGCTCATGCCGTCGGTAGCGTACGCGAGGAGTGCGCGTCGCGGACCTGGTGGTGTCCATGCCGGGCTGCAACTATGCGCAGGACCAGCGCCAGGACGAATGCGAGTGCAACGGGCGAGAACTGGAACTGACCGAGTAGCGTGACGTAAACATACGTGCCGGCGAGAACGAGCCAGAGGTAATACATGCCTGCTTTGTGCAATCGCTTCCACGTCGTCGGGGACATTCGTCGGCGAATCGCATTGAATGACGTCACCGACATCGTGCCGATGAAGATGTAGCCCAGTCCGTCGACCAGCAGAAATCTCGGATCCAGCACGATCTCGCGAAACAGCGCCGCATCTACAACGAAAAGCTGAGCGATGAACAGCGCCTGCCACAGCATTGCGAACGCAAACAACAGTCCGAAAATCCGGCGGTTGCGCAGCAGCCAGCGACTCCACCAGTTCGGGTGTAAACGGCACCACGCCGAGGCCACGAACGCGCACAAGAAGAACGGCAAAGAACAGCGGACGGAGTGGCGGATCAAGCGCAGGGCATTCTGAGAGTCATCGAGATCGAGCCTGAAGGCGGGCCATACCACAAGAACGCTGGTGACCGCAGCCAACCAGCCAAACAGTCGCCAGTTCTCCGTAAGGGCAGCAACTCTCATTGTGGCTGTCTGATCTAAAATGCGAGTTCTACAAACGCACCGAATGTCCTGGGGCGGATGATCCACTCGAACGCCTGGTCCGGAATTGCGATCAACGCAGATTGGGCTGTCACGCCTTCTTCGTTGGTCAAATTCTCGCCGAACACACCGAAGGTCCACCGGTCCATCGTGACCGCAATTCGAGCGCCAAGCGTCAGGAATCCATCGAACTCGCGGAACTCGCCGACCAGTGGCGTTCGCGATACCTCATTGACGGTCTCGCTGGTGTATGAAGCATCCAGGTGATACTCAATTTCCGCACGTGAAACGCTCTGCGAGACGTCGATCGATCCGGTCACCATGTGCTCAGGTGTGCCGGGTAGCCGGCTACCCTCGCTGGCAGTAAAGTTGCCGTCCGCCACCGAAAAGTCCTCGGCAAGTTCGGCGTTGGTATACGCATAGGCCAGAGAGACGACTGCATGATCCCAAGGGCTTGCGCTGAGTTCGAGTTCGACCCCGTACGAGGTGGCATCGCCGCCGTTGATTGCGGCATCGAGAAAGGAGACAGGTGAGAACGTAGCAATCTGTACGTCCTTCCAGTCGATGTAGTATCCCGCTACACTGAAGCGATAGTCCTTAGCGACGATACCCTTCAAGCCGATCTCATAGTTCTCCACCTGATCAGGCCGAAAGGTCTGAATGTCGGGCGGCTCGGTCGTCGGAAGGGAGTTGGCGCCACCGCGGCGATATCCCTGCGACCACGTGGCGTATGTCATGAGATCGTCCGCGAGGTCGTACGACAGATTCAGCTTCAAAATCGTGTCTTGATCACTGTAGGACGTCGGCTCTCCGGAGAAGTCGGACAGCGTCGAGGGATCGGTGTAGTGCTGGTCAGCATCGACGCTTGTGTCGAACCAACGTAGGCCGCCGGTCACGTGCATTCGGTCTGTTGCGTGCCAGGTTACTTCGCCGAACACCGCAAGATCCTTGATTTTTGCGGAACGGCCGAAGTCGACGATCTGGTCCGTGAGGAATCCAAAGTCCGGGAAAAAGGTGGTCAAACCCATCAGCGTTTCTGTTTCGTCCTCGGACGTGTCGTGGTCGAGGTAGTACGCACCGACGACCCAGTCGAACCGATCGCCACCAGGCGACATCAGGCGCAGCTCCTGAGCGAACAGGTCGTCGCTGTTTCTGAAGTCGGCGATGCTGTATTGGGTCGCATCCATAACGAGGCCACTCCGACTCGTAATTTGGAAACGTGAACGGCGTGAAATTGCTGAACGCGCGGCCGCGGTTCTCGACGTAGGACGTCGACGAAGTCAGAGAGGCGAAGGGTAGGTCGAACCGCATTTCGAGTGCGTACATGTCCACCTGACGTTCAACGGGTTCCCGGATGGGGCTGTACATTGTCAGGGCCGGTAGTGGACGTCCTGCGCCTGCCTGCCGTCGGCGTCATCTTCCTGCCGGTGGTATGACAGATCGACGGTCAGCATATCGCTGGGCTGGAAGCGAGCGGCGAGTCGCACGAATTTCGTAGTGCTCTCGTTGACGTCCTCATTGACGGCGGTAACCACGCCTCCGGCGCCATCGCTGACGCCCAGTCCGCTGTCAGCCAGGGCAAACCGCGTCAGGTCGACAAACCCGACGTCCTGTGAGTAGCCGGCGTTCGCGCGCAACGCGAAGGTCGAGGTAATTGGTATGTTCAATGTTCCTTCGACACCGTAGTTGGGCTTGCCGGCGTCGCTCGTCTGGCCTGCCTGCAGTTTGACGTTGCCACTCGTGGCGTCGAACTGCGGTTTATGGTGCAGAAATCGAACTGTGCCACCAAGTGCGCCGGATCCATACAGCGTGCCCTGCGGTCCACGCAGCACCTCAACGCGGTCGATGTCGGACAGGTGCAGGTTCACGAAGATCGGCGTCTCGTCGACATAGATCGAAACTGGTGAGACGGTCACCTGGCGCAGTTCGGAGGTGCCGCTGCCGTCTACGTTGAGTCCACGGATTATGATGCGGGTGTTGGACCCATTCCCGCTCGGACCGCGATCGTACGAGGCAAGGCCGGGAATCGAGCGCATCAGGCTGGCGACGTCGTTGATGTTATTCGCTTCGAGTCGGTCGGCGGACACTGCGCTGATGTTGTACGGTACGTCGAGCGTCGACAGCGAGCGCCGTGTGGCCGTGACGACAATTTCCTCGAGGTTGCCGACATCGGCGAGCGCCGCATACGTCGGTAAACACAGGGCTATTGCAACGGCGACGGTGATCGAGCACCGGGTGAAGTGGATCGACGGGTCCGGAGCGATGTCGATCAGTTTGCTCGTGCTCACTTTGTTGTCCTCAGAGTTCCGATTGATGGCGTGCACCCTGCCGCGACGAGTCGGGTAGGGGCGAATATGGCGGGTGGAAGGGCGTGGCGCAGGTGGCATGGCGGCGTCTTGCGGAAAACCGCAGACACCTTGTCAGGAGATCGAGACTCAGGAAGGCCACTGAGTCGGCCAGGCCAGCGCCAAGGCCGCCGCTTCACGAACCATGCCGTCGTGGCTTCCGTCTGCTTTCCGAGCAGCAGTTCCGCTGCCGTGCGTCCGTTCAGGTGCGCCATCGCGACTCCGTTGCCGTTGCAGCCAGCCGCAAGCAACACTCGTTCGCTCTTTACGAAACCAAGATGCGGTAACCCGTCCGGTGTGAGTGCCACCGGACCGCCCCACTGGTGCACGGGTCGCACGGGCGCAAGAGCGGGGAAGTACTGGTCGAGATGCTGACCCATGATCTTGCTGTAGTCCGGCAGGTACTCGGGACCCATCTGGGCTGGGCGCGGGATGTCGAAGTACACGTCGCAACCCCAGTGGATGCGGCTATCGGAGGTACGGTGCATGAAATGTGTGATCGGGCCCGCCGTAATCAGGCCGCATGCAGCGCGCCACCCACTTACTTGCCAGGACCGCTCTGACAGCACGTCTGTGATTTCGCAATGGACGTAACCGGGATACTGGTGCCGCCGCACACCCAGTTCGTTGAGGCCGATGAGCGAATTCGTATATGCATTAGTTGCCAGGACGATCCGATCGGCCACCAGTTGGCCGCCCGGCGTCGTGATCTCCACGCGGTGCGGGCCGCAGGAGATGCCGATGGCGGGCGACATCTCATGAATCACGACGCCCAGCCCCAGGGCGACACGCTTGAGACCCCGCGCATGCTTGGCGGGCTGGATATAGCCGATATCCGGGTCGAAGAACCCTTCGTGTAGCATCGGCGAGTCGATTTCCGCGCGAACTTCATGGCGCGTCATTTCGCGCAATTCACGCACGCCGCCTAGATCGCGCAGGAACGACAACTGCGCGCGCATCTCCGCAGCGTATCTAGGCTCGATCGCTGCGCAAATTGCGCCTGGCTTGCGGTACTCAGAATCCAGTGAAAATTCGGAAATCAACTCTTCGACGTACCTGCAGGAACGGGCTGCATAGGAATACACCTCTCGCGTCCGCGAGAGCCCGAACAAGTGCTTAAGATAGCCGTAGGTAGTTACGCGCGGCCAGACGTAGCCGGAGTTACGTCCGCTCGCGCCAAAACCGATATGTTCGGCTTCAAGCAGAGTCACTCGAATAGATGGTGCGAGTTGTCTGAGATTGATCGCGGTGGCAAGTCCGGCGAATCCACCTCCGATCACAACCACGTCAGCGCGCTGCTTGCCCGACAGGGCCGGACTGGATGCAAGATCCGGCAATTCCGTAAACCAGAACGAGCGATGAGTGCCGTAATCGACCACTACTGCCCCCAATACTTGAGTGACGCGCAGACACTAGACACTGAGTGCGGCTGTAGGAAGAAACTCTTCCGGCCATCTTTTGACAGTTTCGGCCTCGTCCCACGATTTCTGTCCGAATCTGGAAATTGAAAAGCCGGTCGCCGGTCGCTTACGCTCGCGAACCATTGACACCTGCACGAGCACAGAGTTGCCTCATCGTCACAAGAGCGACCGAGGGATTGGCATTGCCATCACACGGCGGGACTTTCTCAACGGTGCAGTGTTCGGCGCCCTGGGCCGGTACGTTGCCGTCGAACCTGATCGGTACGGCCAATGCGTTCGAGGATGCCGACGCTTGGTACGGCTACGGCGGCGTCGGCGACTATGCGGTGAGTCATGGCAACACGCCGGAGGTCGTTTCCACCGCTCATCGGCTGCGCGATGGGCTGATCGCTTCAAGCGCGACAAACGTAATCGAAACTGGCGAAGTCTACGACCTGATCGTCGTTGGCGGTGGCATCGCCGGACTCGCAGCCGCCCGGCGGTTCCTCGCAGGTGCTCCGAAGGATGCCCGTTGCCTGATCCTCGAGAATCACCCGCTTGCGGGGGGCGAGGCCAAGCGCAATGACTTCCTCGTCGATGGCGTCACGCTTACGGGTCCGCAAGGCTCGAATGCCTCAGTGGTACCCGATGATGATGGTTGGTACGGAACGCTTTGGGACGAGCTCGGACTGCCGAGGGAGTTCGAGTACGCGCCGGCGCGCGGTGGCGCGAAAGGGCTGCGCATCGCGCGTGACAACTACCTGTACTCGATGCTCAACGCGGACGAGCTCGTCGACACCGGCTTCTTTTTCTCGAAGCCACATGTCGCTGACGCCAGGTGGGTCATCAATCCAGCCGTGGAATCCTACGAATCCCTTCCGCTGGATCCCGCAGTACGTCGTGCACTGTGGCAACTCAAGACCGGCGTCGGTCCCACGCCGCTCCCTGCGGGCGGAGACCAGTGGCTGGACCGGATCAGCCTCACACACCGGAGGCGCGCTGGGCATGCCACCGGCGGTGACAGAGATTTATTCGCAACTGATGGCGCTCAACTGTGGCGTCGGTTCCGATGCCGTCTCGGCATTGGTGGCGAAAAAGCTGTTCGTACGCTTCTTTGAGGGATTCGACGATTGTTGCCTGCCGGCCGGCTTCAACCCGGCGAAGGACTACAGAGTCATTTCCTTTCCGGGCGGCAACGATACCGTGGCTCGACACTTTCTAAAAGCCATCCGGCCTGAGGTGATCGCTGGCGGCAGTTCGTTCGAGGCCGTCTCCACCGGCGCGCTGGACCTCAGCGCTTTCGATGCGCCGGGCGTCCGGGCGCGAATACGCACGCGGAGTACGGCGATCTAGATACGTCATGAGGGCGAGCCGCAGCATGCCTCGCGCGTCGCGGTCACCTATGTTCGCAGCGGCCAGCTCTACCGTGCACGTGGCGCGGCGGTCGTTTCGGCCGTCGGCTCCTGGGTGAACCGGCGCATCCTGCCGGACCTGGACGATGAGCACCGCTGGGCGTTCAGCAGGACCCAGCACGGCTCAAATCTGGTCGTTAACGTTGCGCTGACCAATTGGCGTCCACTGGCAAAACTCGGTATCACGGCATGCCACTACTTCACGGATCGCGATCTCGGCATTTACTGCAACATTCGTGAACCTATGCGCGTTGGCGGACGCGCGACGCCGTTGGACCCGGACCGGCCCATTGTGCTGACGTTCTACATCGGCTTTCCGTCGAAGGGCCCGGCGCGCGAGCAAGCAGTTCGTGCGCGTCAGAAGTTGTTGAATACCTCGTTCACGTCGTTCGAGCACCAGATCCGTGAACTGCTGACCGATATGCTGGGGCGCCACGGCTTCAATGCGCGCCGTGACGTGGCAGGCATTGTCCTGAATCGCTGGGGCCACTCATATGTTGTGCCTGAGCCCGGCTTCTTTTTCGGGCTCGATGGGCAACCGCCAATCAGCGCCGTGATGTCGAGACCGCATGGGCGCATTGCGTTTGCCCACTCCGAGATGGCAGGGATTCAGACCTGGGAGGACGCTGCGCGGTACGGAGAGCAGGCGGCCGATCACGCGCTAGCGACCGCCTTCTGACGCGCAGAGTCACCGAGAACCTCATGAGAACCACTCTGTACGACATCGTCGATCCGCAGTCGATCGCGCAGGTCCGCAAGCCAATTGCCGAAGCGCGCACACTGCCGCGTGAAGCCTTTACCGACCCGGACTTCTATTGCCTTGAGCAGGAGCGAATCTACCAGCGTCATTGGGTGGCGTGCTGCTTCACGAGCGACGTCGCTGGCGAAGGCGATGCATGGCCATTCAAAATAATGGGAATGCCGATGCTCGCGGTGCGCGCGAAGGATGGACAACTCCGAACGTTTCATAACATCACACCCTACGACGGGTGCCCTCTTAGAATGGAGGCGGCACGGGGACTGACACGTCTGGTCGGTCCGTACCACGGCTGGGAGTACGGCCTCGATGGCCGTCTGCTGTCCGCTCCCTACTGGGACGGGGTCGAGGATTGCCCGCGCGCGCGCGTTGCGCACCTGGACACACAACTCGCGGAGTTGCCCTGCCGAGAGTTCCTTGGTGTCGTCTTCGTACATGTCGGTCGAAATCCCGTGGATTTCGACGAGTACGTCGCGCCGGTCCGCCGACATTTTGTTGACTACGACTTCGACGTTACTGAGTTCCTGCGCGGTGCAGGAGGCGAACCATTAGGCGTGCTCAACGTCTGTCGCTGCAACTGGAAGACGTTCTTCGAGAATTCAGCCATAAACGTGTTGCACGAGAATTTCGTACATGCAGCGTACCGGCAGTCACCTCAGATACCTCGCATCGACGCCGCGGGCCGCAAGACGTTTCACGAAATCATGGACGGCGACCTGCTTGGTCTCGGTTTCAGCGCCGCGCGGTTCGCCGCGACGTACCCGGCCCTCGGCATCCCACACCTAGGTAGGCGCGGACAACGCCCCGACGCGGCCACCTTTGCAACGCTGTATCCCAACTTCTACGTCTCGATACTGCCGGATTTCATCGAGGTCGCCATCGCAATGCCGGACGGCGTCGCGTCGACATGCGAGCGCAAGCAGTTCCGCGTTCATCGGTCGGTGGCCACCGATGTGGATCTACTCCGCGCCGCCGAATCCATGTGCGCCGAGTTCGAGACGGCAGCGAGGGAGGACGGAGTCATTTGCGAGGCAGTACAGGCCGCCCGTCAGTCACCGGCGTTTTCGCAGCGCTTCTACTCGCCATTCTGGGATGTCATGCATCACAGCTTCAGTATTCGCGTTCTCGATGATCTCGAAGTTGATACCTGATGATGAAAAACGCCGGGCGGGCTTGGAGAACTGAGAATCCCGGGTTGCTGCTAGGCGTCGCCTGTGGCTTTGCGATTGGCAATTTCGTCATCAACATTGCGCCACAGGCGATCAGCGGACTGATGGCGAGTCATGGCTTCAGCGCGGCGCGGGCAGGCGCGACCAACAGTATCGAGATAGGCGCTATCGCGGCGACCTGCATGCTTCTATCGCCCGTGTTGCACCGATTCGACCACCGTCGCAGCATCGCATTCGGCTCGGCATTACTGATTGTCTGCAATCTTGTGACGGCGGTGGCGTCGGGGCCGGCGTTGATTGCGGGAATACGGGGCGTCGCGGGAGTGGGAACCGGCGTCGTCCTGGCGGCGGCAAGCTCGGCGTTAGTCATGGCCACCGATCCCGACAGGCTGTATGCGCAGGCGGCCCTGCTGATTTCGCTCGTGATGACAGGCGTGATCTATTTTATCGCCGGCGTGAAGCAGTCCTTCGGGCATGCGGGCCTGATGCTGGCGTTTTCCGGAGTCGTGTTGGTGTGCACGTTGCCAGCCATTCGCCTGATCCCACGAGCGAATCCGGTGAAGGAGCAGACTTTGCGCGCCTTTCGAGAGGTTCTGCTGGGTGCCGGTGCGCTCAGCGTGATCGCGATGCTGGTCTTCTCTGTGCTGGAAGGCAGCATCTGGAATTTTGCAGAGCGTGCGGCAATGAACGTCGGCCTCGACGACCGTCAGGTTGGCCTGCTGCTGTCCGTATCGATGTTTTCAGGGTTGATTGGCGCCGTCGTATCGGTCCTCGCAGGTCATGCGCTCGGTCGCGAGTGGCCGATCATAGTTGGATCGGCGCTGATCGGGCTCTGTGGGCTGTTCATCTATAACCCGCCGAGTACCGCTCTGCTGGTGGGATCGCTTGCGATCTTCAATCTCGGCTACTTCCTCGTCATCCCGTTCATCTTCGGCGGTTCCTCGGAGCTCGACGCGTCTGGGCGCCTGTCCGCGACCGTGGCCGGTGTGCAAGTGCTCGGAGGCGCCATTGGACCAGGCTTCGCGGGTGCGGTTATCGAGAGGTACAGCTATGCGGTCCTCGGCTATACCTGTCTCGCGCTTGCCGCACTCACTGCGATTGCGGGCACCGGCATGGCGCTCGCGATCCGCAGATCGGGCGAGGGACTACCACCCGTGACAGGACCTGTCGCATGAGTTGGTTGCCCGTAGCGGAGCACTGGTTCGAACGTCACGAACTTGACGCCGGCGTGACACTTTTGCGCGAACTTCATGCACATCCGCTGGTGCGCTGCAACGTCTGGCACGTGGCCGGCCGCAAGCGACACCTCTTGATCGACACCGGGCTTGGTGTGGCGAGCCTGCGCGACGCGGCCACCGACCTGTTTGGAAAGCCGCTGACCGTTGTGGCGACGCATGCACACTTCGACCACGTCGGTGGAATGTATGAGTTCAAGAACGAACGCTGTGTAATCCATGAAGCAGAAGCGCAAGCGTTGCGCACCGCGGCAGACTCAATGTCGCTCTCCACCAAGCAGTTCGGGACCGCTCTCCTGGATGGATTCATAGAGGCGGGGTATCGCTTTGAGGACGAGTGGTTGATCACAGCGTTGCCCCACGCGGAATTCAACCCACTCAGCCACGTGCTGCGGCCGATGATACCCATTGCCACGCTGCGTGATGGAGATGTCGTGGATCTCGACAACCGTGTTTTTGAGGTGCTGCACCTGCCGGGGCACTCGCCGGGCAGCATCGGCTTGTGGGAGAGCGCAACAGGCGTGCTGTTCTCAGGCGATGCGATCTACGACGGGCCGCTGCTGGACAACCTCCCGGAATCGAACCGGAGTGCTTATCTGCGCACGATGGAGCGCCTTCTGAACCTTGAGGTGACATGCGTCCACGCCGGCCATGGCGAATGCATGGGCCGCGCGCGACTGCGCGAGATCGCGCGCTCCTATCTCGATGCATCCGATTGCCGACCGGCGGATGAGGTGTCACGCCGATGACCATTCTTGCAGCGACACTGGCGGAACGCCCAGAACTCGAGCACCGCATCGGCGAACTCGAGGCGGAGGCCTTCCCTGCGTACATAAACGCGGAACCAACCTGGGCGGAGTGCTTTCCGCAGATCCTCGCGCTGTTTCCGGGGCTGCAGCTATTCGTCGTCGACAGCGAGGACGACGTTCTGCTCGCAGTGATCAATACTGTTGCATTCCATTGGGGCGGGAATCCTGCCGCGTTGCCCGGGGTACAACGACCTGTTGCGCCGCTGCATCGATGAAAGACGCCGGGGAATCGCGCCCAACACGCTCTGTGGAATCATGGCGATCACGCCGAAGGATCAACAGGGACGGGGCGTTGCGCGATTCGCGTTCGAGAAGGCATTCGGGGTGGTTCGCGAGCACGGCTTTGAGCACTTCATCGTTCCGGTCCGGCCGACGTTGAAACACCGGTACCCGAACTTCGCGACAGAGGAATACCTGGGTTGGACGACGCGCGATGGCCGGCCGTTCGATCCCTGGATCCGGGCCAACGTCGCACTGTCACCGCGCCAGCTTGGCATTGCACGTGACTCGATTGAAGTCCGGGCCAATCTCGAGCAATGGGAATCCTGGTGCGGTATGCAGTTTCCGGCGTCGGGTCAGTACGTCATTCCTGGCGGGCACAAGCTGCTCGAAGTGAACTGGAGCAGGGTGTCGGCCGCTACAGCGAAGACCATGTCTGGTTCTCATATCCGCTGCCGCATGTCGCATTGTGAGTACGAAGCCCCACTGTATCGTCGTTGGCGCGGGGCCGGGCGGACTGTATGCGGGACATCTCTTGCAGAAAGCTGGCTGCAGCTTCGAGATCTTCGAAGCGACAGATCGGGTCGGTGGTCGCGTCGTGACCCAGGGTTCGCGATCGTGACCGCATCGATGTCGGTGCACAGGTGTTTCACAGCAGCTACAAGCACTGTGAACAACTGACTCGTACGCTTGGGCTCGATAGTGAACGTGTGCATGTCGGTGCGACGGCCCGCTATCGGTGTCAAGACGGCAAAGAATGGGTCCAAGGCGGCAGCCCCTACATGTCGGGCTTGGGTCTCACTGGAAACGTCGCGCTGTGGCGCTATGCAGTTGGTCGGCTGGTGTCCCGACGCGGGCAGCATCTGCACCAGATTGAACAGGTCGACGAAGACGACGCGATCAGCGTGGCCGAGTACATAGAGCGAGGTGGTGAGAATGAGTTTTTCACCAGTACTGGTGCCGCTGCTTTGTGCCGCGATGAACGTTGCGTCCCAGCACACAAGCCTTCAGCATCTACATCGAATTTTCAGAATTGTTTCGACTACGAAGACCTATACGTTTCGCTACGGCAATGAACAACTGTGGCGGGCAGTTGCCGCCGGCCTGCCTGTTTCGCGCGAGTGCGAGGTGGCCGAGCTGCTGTACTCGGCCGGACATGTCCGCGGCGTCAGGCTGGCAGGCTCCGGCGAGGTGCGGCCTGCCGATCATGTCATTGTGGCAGTCGCTCCGCATGTAACGGAGAGGCTGTTGCCGGCCGAGATGTCGCATCGTCGGGCGTTTTTCCGGGGTCTGGTCAAGAATTCTCAATGCATTCCAGTTGTGTACATGGATCGTCGGCTCGACGAGCGCATTGTCAACTATGGGTGATCTGCCGGGACGGGCGGCACTTCGTGATGGCGCTCGATGCTGCCAACAAGGCCCCGGCGCTCGTCCCATCGGGCAGAAGCGTGCTGACGCTGTGGGACTACTACCCGAAGGGGGATTCAATGTCCAGCCGCGCCAGCGTCGAAAATCATCGACATTGCACTTGCTGACCTCGGTGCAATGGTCCCCGGCTTCTCGCGGCAATGGGTTCAGGATGTTGAGCTGGTTCGACACGCCTATTCGCATGCGCCGTACGGTCCGGGGGGTTATCGCAGAATTGTGGAGTTCCTGTCGCGGGAGTCCGGTCGTGACGGTGTCCATTTCACAAGCGATCTGTTTGGCGGCTCCTACATGGAGTGCGCACTGATCATGGCGCACCGGGCGGTTTCGCGGATCCTGCCGGGCGCCATTGCCGGACCTCTGTCAATGTGAGAGTACGATGAACGCGAAAAAGAACGAGGACGCCCAGCGGGCACTGCGCCGTCTCTATGACGAAACCCTGGCAGGAGACTTCAGTTGCGTGGCGACGCTGTTTCATCCCGAGTACCGGTCTTTGACCGAAGCAGGGGAAGATTCCGTTGATGCATTTATCGCTGGTACGCGCAAGCTTCTTGCGGAGTACGAGATTCTGAGGCGCGACGTGGTGCTCACGCTTGGCGATGATCAACACGTCGGAATTCTGCACCGTATCGGGCTTCGACGGCGTGAACATGGCAGTGCTCCATTTGAGCAATTGCGAACCGACATCTACCGGATCGAGAGCACGCAGTTCATAGAGCACTGGGGCGTACCGCCCTTCTAAGCTAGTCCACGAGGTTGCCGCGGTAGGCGGCTGGCGTGCGCGACGTCGCTCGCTTAAACGCGCGGTGAAAGCTGTGGACGCTCGAATAGCCAACAAGACTGGCGACCTCCACGATGGAGCGCTTCGGTGCCCGCAGGAGCTCCTTCGCGAGCGCGACACGCGCCTCGTCGAGCATGCGACGAAACCCTGTGCCCTCCTGGGCGAGATGGCGACGCAAGGTCCGTTCGCTGATTCCGAGGGCTTCCGCGATGCGCTCCTCGGACGGGAATGAACCGGCAGAAGCGGCCATCAGTCGGCGGACCTGGACGGGCAGAGAGCCGGTTGGCGCCACTTTGGCCCGAATGACTTCGCACTGGCGGCGGCACAGCTCGAAGAATTCGGCATTGGCCAATGTTGAGGGTCGTTCCAAGGTGCTTTCAGCCAGCCACATCTCGTTCCTCGGCTGCTCGAACTCGACATCGCAGCCAAAGTGTTCCAGGTACAGGCTGGCATAGCCCGCGTCTGAATACGCCAGGCGCAGGCGTACGGCGGTTGGTTTGCCACCTACACCGGCCAGCAGCACCAGCAGCGCGATGAACGTATTCTCCACTTCGTAAAGTCCCGCGGCGCCAAAGACACCGGCCTCCACCAAGGTCAGCACGACATTGCCCCGGCGACGTGTGCTCGACAGCCGGACCACAGGGCCGGTGATATCCTGAAATTCGACAAAGAACTCCAGCGCGTCGCGCATTGTCGGCGCACAGAGCATGGCGTGCCCGACGACACCGTGGTCGGCAGCGTTCTCGCTGAGCCCAACTCGCAGGCCCAATGCCTGAAGTCTGCTGTCCCTTATCAGTATCGAAATGGCGCTTTGGTATTCTGTCGTGGTGACGCGGGACTCTGTTCGAGACAGACTGCCGAGTTCGAGGCCCGATTGTTCGAGCCACGCCAGACTCTTGTAGCCGCAGCGTGCGGCAACGCGGGCAGCGCTGGCAAGATATCGGCCCGGTACCGTGATGGCTTCTAGGTCCGAGAGCCGTCGTGAGTTCCGGTTGCTAGACATATCCAGCGAGCATAGTGTCGGATCGAATGTGGGGCAATTCTGTTATCTGAGATTGCCTTGTGCGAAGCGAGCAACCCGTCGGTGGCCAGGTTGTTCCGAATGCCAAGGTGGCGACAGGGCGAGTGACTTGGCACTTACACGACAACACCCCGCATCAGATCATTGATGCTCAGAATGCAGAAAGTCTAATAAGGCCGGACAGATCGTTGGAGTGCAGCCGTGAACGATAAAGTGCCTTGTCCATGGCGCCGAGGGCGGCGCGCTCAACTAAGCCGTTGGCTGGACAGTGGAACGACGGTCTCCCAGTACCCAGGTTCATGACCGCTGGCGCGGCAATCGATGCGAATTGCGTTCAAGGCGTTTTGGCAACCAGGGCGATAATTCGGTGATCGAGCGACCGCTGCCCGATACGTTAGGCAGATTCGGTGCCGGGAAAACTCCCCGCGCTTCGTCGGATTACTCGCACCGAACCGGGCTCTCAGCTGTCCTGAAAATCAGCGTGTCGATGCTTCGATCCCGTCCCTGGCCACCACTTCCAAGTTGAATTGCATGCGGTTTCGGGTATCACCCGCGGACCTTACCGCGGCCAGTGCTTTTGACTTCTTGAGGACCAGCCGACAAGTGGGCCTGTGAGCGCGGTGCAATCAATGACCGGTTGCTCCTTTCGCCGACTAGCCCACCGGAAATACAGTCCCTGAGACTGGATTCAGTAACGTCGCATTAGGTGCAGGATGACGCCACCTTTCCGGCTTGCGCCAGCAAAGGGTATTCGCTACCAGGAAGCCAATAGGAAGCGACGACGATCGCGTTAGCCGCTTCGTAACGGTGCGGCGCGCAGCCGCAGGGCGTTGGCCACGACAGACACCGACGACAGGCTCATCGCGAGCGCGGCGAGCATCGGGCTCAAGAGCAGGCCGAACGCGGGATAGTGCACACTTGCCGCTACGGGGACTCCTAAAGCGTTGTAGAGGAACGCAAAACCCAGGTTCTGCCGCATGTTGGCAACAGCGGCCTGGGAGATCTCTCGAGCGCGCCCGATGCCGCGAAGATCGCCTTTCACCAAGGTGACCTGAGCGCTGTACATGGCAACGTCGGTGCCGGTCCCCATGGCGATACCGACATCGGCCACCGCGAGCGCGGGCGCATCGTTGATGCCATCGCCAGCCATGGCGACCCGGCGCCCATCGGCTTTCAGCCGCTGAACGAGATCGGCCTTGTCCTTGGGTCGGACCTCGCCGTGTACCTCGTCAATGCCGAGATGACGCGCAACGGCCTCAGCCGTCGTGCGGCCATCCCCGGTAGCCATCACCACACGCATCCCGGCCGCTTGCAATGCATTGATCGCGGCCGCCGCACCATCCTTGATGGGGTCGGTCACCGCAATCAGTCCCGCAGCCCGGCCGTCCACGGCGAGGAACATCGCAGTGGCTCCATCGATGCGCAGACCCTCCGCGGCAGCAGCCAGGGTGCCGACATCCGCGGCGACCTCCTGCATGAGTGCCGCGTTGCCGAGGACGAGCGTGTGACCATCGACACGACCACGGACGCCGAGCCCGGTTACAGATTCGAACGACTCGGCGCGGGACAACGTAAGGTTTCGTCGCCTGGCCTCGGTGACGATGGCGTCGGCAAGCGGGTGTTCGCTACCCTGGTCGAGACTGGCGGCCAGCCGCAGAACTTCATCTGCCGAAACGTCGCCGTGCCCCGTGACTTCGCGAAACGCCGGCCGGCCCTGCGTCAGGGTGCCGGTCTTGTCCACGATCAGGGTGTCGATCGTGCGCAGTCGCTCGATCGCCTCGGCGTCACGAAACAGGACGCCGGCCTGCGCCGCACGACCACTCGCCACCATGACCGTCATCGGCGTGGCCAGACCGAGCGCACACGGACAAGCGATGATCAGCACCGCCACGGCGTTCACGACCGCATACGTCCACGACGGCTCGGGGCCAAACATACCCCAGACGACGAAGGTGACGATCGACACGGCCAGCACTGCGAGTACAAACCAGAAGCTCACTTTGTCGGCGAGTCGCTGCATCGGCGCCCGCGAGCGCTGCGCCTGCGCGACCAACTGCACAATCTGCGCAAGCACCGTTTCGGAGCCCACTTTGTCGGCTCGCATGATGAGCGCGCCCGTGCCGTTCAAGGTGGCGCCAATCACCTTGTCACCCACGGTCTTCTCGACCGGGATCGGCTCGCCAGTCAGCATCGATTCGTCGACGCTGGATCGTCCCTCCAGAACCTCGCCATCGACCGGCAACTTTTCGCCTGGACGGACTCGAAGTCGGTCGCCTACGTGCACGTGCGTCAGCGGGATGTCCTCTTCCGTGCCGTCGGCACCGAGACGCCGTGCGGTTTTTGGTGCAAGCCCCAGCAGCGCCTTGAGTGCCGCCGAGGTGCTCGAGCGAGCCTTCAGTTCCAGCAACTGACCCATCAGCGTCAACGAGACGATGATCGCGGCCGCCTCGAAATAGACACCGACCCGCCCGTGCTCCCGAAACGAGTCCGGGAACAGGCCCGGGGCCAAGGTCGCGACGACGCTGTAGACAAAGGCCGCCCCGACGCCTGTGCCGATCAGGGTCCACATGTTGGGACTTCGGTTCGCGATCGACTGCGCCCAGCGTTGGAAGAACGGCCAGCCGGCCCACAGCACCACCGGCGCCGTGATTGCCAGTTCAAGCCAGGTCCGCGAGGTTGCCGCAAGCAAGGTCGTGCGATGCCCGAACATCGCGAGGGCCAGCACGGCGAGCGACAGCGGCAGGGTCCACCAGAAGCGGCGGCGGAAATCCGTGAGCTCCGGGTTCTCGTCGTCGTCCAGGCTCGGCATCATCGGCTCAAGTGCCATGCCGCAGATCGGGCAGTTGCCGGGCGCGTCGCGCACTATCTGCGGATGCATGGGGCAGGTGTACTGCGATCCAACCGGCGGTTGCTCGACGTGGGTGTCCTTTGGATTCACGTAGCGGTCGGGGTCTGCGACGAATTTGGTGCGGCAGCCGGCAGAACAGAATCGGTAGTCAGAGCCGGCATGGACCGCATGGTGCGGCGAGTCCGTCCTCACCTTCATTCCGCAAACAGGGTCGATCAACGCCGAGCCATCGGCATGCACGTGGTCGTGCTCAGCGTGGGGCGTCATCGGGGTTCCTCCTCGCCGAGCGCATTGAGGATCGGGCACGCTTCCGCCCGGCCGTGCCCTGGACATGCTGCAATCAGCGTGCGCAGTCCTCGTCGAATACGCTGCAGTTCAGCAACGCGTTGCTCAATGTCCACGAGCTTGGCCTCCGCTGCGCGCTTGACCTTGGCCACGTTCCGCTCGTCGCGCGGGGGGACTTCCAGGACCCGCCGATCGCCGAAACTATTTGGCCGGCGTGGACTCCATCGCCTGCTGATGCTGCAACATCTGGTCCATCATCATCTGCATCATTCCCATGCGTTTCTCCATCATCTGGTGGTGCTGCATCATGTCGCCACCCATCATGCCCTTGTCACCTTGCATGCCTTTGCCAGGGCCCATGGCCATGCCGTTGCCCTGGCCACCGTCCATCTTCATCGGTTTGCTCATGGTGCGCATCGTCGCCATGCATTCCTGCATCGTCTGCATGTGCGACTGCATCAACTTCTGACGTTCGATGGGGTCCGCCGTTGCATGGATCTCGTCCATCTGCGACCGCATTTTCGTCATGTTCGACTGCATCTGGGACATTTGTGAATCCATCTCCATGCTCATCGCGGGCTTCGCTGGAGCGGTTGTGTCCTGTGCCGTAGCCACAGGTGCAGATGAAAGCGCACAAGCAGCGATCGCAACGAACAGATATGAAGTCTTCATGTTCAGCATTTCCTGGTCGGTTGGAGTGACTGTCAATTTTTCCTGCGAATGACCGCGAACAGAACCACACCCAGAACGATGATGGCCAGGGCGGGCAGCCACACGCCACCCATGCCGTACCAGTGTCCGCTGCCCATCATTCCGCCATTCATCGGTGTCCCGTCGGCCATCGCGTTGCTGACCGGCATCAGCAGCAACGACACGACGCCAGGCGTTCGCAGGCCAGGTCCCAGTGACCGGTCGCTTTTTGCACTTGTATGCCATTGACTGCCCTGCGTCCGTCCCCTACCGCACAAAGCGGCTGCCAGCATCAGGTTCTCAGGTTTCCACTCATTCGAGGGTCGGTTCGGGAAAAGCTCGGTCGCGATGCCCGTAAGTCTTGGAGCGCGATGGGCCACTCCAGGATCAAGGTGGATTCTCTGGACGGATACCTGGCGGTTTGACCACTCAACAGTGGGGGCATGGCAGCGAGGCATGTTCGTAGAGGCAGTCGTTCTGGGTGTATAAGACGATCAATCCTGACCGAGAGCAGGAAGAAGTCGGCGACGACGAGGGGCGCGATGATGAAGTTCCAGATCGCTGAAGCACCGAGGTTCGTGGCGACAATGTCGCTTGCCTTCGCGATCATGCTCGGGGGCCCGGCTGGAACGGCCGTTGCTCAGGTGACCGTGCTCTTGCCGACGGATGGCGATATCAAGGCCACGTTGGCGTTGCCTGGCGACATTCAGCGCGGCAAGGAGGCGTATGCCGAGTGTCAGACCTGTCACCGCCAGGATGGCTCGGGGGCGCGCGAAGATGGATATACCGCGGCTGTCCGGGCAGCATGCCTCGGTGTTGATCAAGCAGCTGATGGACATCCGCAGTGACCTCCGCGTGAACCAGGAGATGAAGGACTACATGTTCGATTCCGATCTTACGCTGCAGGATTTTGCCGACATGGCGGCCTATCTTCAGTCGCTGCCGGTCGTGGGCAACATCGAGCAGGGTCCCCCCGAGTTGGTCACGCGCGGCCAGGCCCTGTACGCGAGTGATTGTTCAGGTTGCCATGGCGAGCACGGTGAAGGCCGCGCGGAGCTTTTTTATCCCATGCTTGCCTCGCAGCACTACAGCTACCTGTTGCGCGAGCTCGACCTCATCCTCACCGGCGAACGTGGCAATTCCAACCCAGCGATGCCTCCGATCCTCAGCAACCTCTCGGCAGACGACAAGCGAGCCGTCGCCGCGTACTTGGCGCAACTGCCGGCGCCTGGCAGGACCGTGACGCCCGAGTCCCCCAGATAAGGACTCAGGCTTGCCCGCCTTTCAACGGGTTCTCACAGGAGGGAGGGGCCGGGGCTTCGTCTCTTGAAGCCATGAGACACCGGTCGCCGGTTCGGCAAGCCCGCTGAATATTCCGTAATTGCTCGTCACCGTCATTGCAGTTCACCGGCCGTTACTCCCATGAGCAGCGTATGACGAGCCATATTCAGCATCGCTGGGATGCTGGCCCATTCATCTCTTGTGGCTCTCTCGCCGCCACGCTCACCTCGGATGCCAACCGCGGGCGTACCCTCACCAATCGGCACGCGCATGTTGCAGCATCCGGCGTCTGACAGCTCAGGCTGGAATCCAAGGTGACGGGATACGGCGATGGCCGAGCGAGTCAGGTATGAATCACGTGCGCCTGGAATCTGTCCGCCGAGAGATTGAAAATCAGGCACCATCTCAAGGCGGGTGTGAGTCTCCTGACTGACGCGCACGAGAATTCGACGAACTTCACGCACGATCTCCTCGACGACGCCCCGCTCCTGAGCACGGATATCCAGGGAGAACCAACCAGTGGCTGGCTTATGGTTGAAGGCCTCACCGCTGCGAATAATTCCGATGTTTATGAACGTGCCTTTGTGGCGCTCGGGCTGCTGCAGGTTGAATATCCCGCTGGCCGAGTTAGCGATTGCCTGGTTGACGTTTGGCAGCCCGCCGGTACCGGTATGTCCCTCAGGGCCGTACGCAACCACCTTCCACCAGCCGATAGCGCCGCCGGCGCCATAGTGCACAGCCTGACCGTCGCCGAGTACCTCCACGAAGCCGACGGTACTGTCTTTGTACCTGCTGTAGAGCGCCTCCATTCCCTGCAGACCTGTCTCTTCACGCGCGACGGCAGCGAATACAAGGTCGTGCCGCGGATGCACTCCTGACGCAACCAGCGCCTCTGCCGCGAGCACCATGGCAGCGACAGCTGACTGGATGTCAGTGGCCGGGCCAACGACGCGGTCTCCTTCTCTTCGTGGCCGTAAGCCCTCACGCTGGAACTCCTCAGTAATCGGCAGGTCGTCGAGCATAGTCACGAAGACCAGCGCCTTCCCGGACATGCCGACAATTCGTCCTACGACGTTTGGAGTGTTGTCGACCTGCACGTCGACCAGTCCGGCGTTTCGCATCAACTCCGCCACCTTTGCGGCGCGTTCATGCTCCCGTCCGGAGGGCGAGGCGATCGACGCGATCTCCGTGAGAAGAGATGCTGCGCGAGCATCTGAACGGCCCACCGAGTTTACGGCATTGGCAAGCGATGTTATTTGCAACGCAGCTTGCAGGACTTCTTCCGGGTTCTTCTCTGCATGGGCGGGTGCGGTACCAAGTATGAATATGACAGGCAGGCACAGTTCGTAAAGTCGAAGGGACACCTGTTGAAAAGTCATAGGGCGGCACCTGCCTAAAAGTACGTCCTGATCGCGTCAATCACGCGGTAGTCATCGTCAACGACGTAGATCAGCTGCCACTTGTCGAAGGTAGTGCAGGGATGCGATATGCCGAGGCACACCAGGTCGCCAACTGCGAGGGGGGATTCCGCCGGCACCGCAAGGTGGAGGTGTTGGTCGTTGATGGCAATGGCACCATGTTCAATCGGCATCGCATGCGGCGCGGTGTGCAGAGCCGGGCGATACCACGCGATGGGCGTAGGCAAGTGGAAATCATAGGACAGGTCGCGTTTGCCACCCGTGACGTAGGCGAGCGTGGGCTCGGGCCGCGATTGCACGCAGCCCCAGACCTCGAGCGCAGGCACGAGGCCCGGACCAAGGCTTTTTCCGAGTGGCGTGCGGGCACACAGGCGCTCGAACGCATTCGCGTAGTGCAAATGGTCCTGAGTAATGTAACAACCGCTGCGGAGCACCGTCAGGGTGGGGCGCCCGAGATTGGCGTTCGCGAGGCCTTCGGCCACGATGTCAAAAAATGCAGAGCCTCCGGCGCTCAGAAGAAACGGGTTCGCATCGCTCGTTGACGGCGAGTTGGATGCGAGTCGCGCCGCTGCGATGTGCAGCTCGATCATCGTCGCGATCCTGGCCTGAATCTGGTTCGCGTCGCCGCTAAACAAACCCTCGTAGCATTCGACGCCATGCAGCGCCAACCAGGGCGTGGCGGCCTCGATCGCACCAATCACTCGGCCCGCATCCTCGAGGGTTCGCGCACCGGTTCGCGCGCCCCGCGCGCCGACCTCGACGAGCACTCGCAGCGCCCGGGGGATGCGCTTGGCTCGTGCGGTGGCAGCCAGCAACTCGACCGCGGGTACCGTATCGACCAGGACGTAGGGTTCGAACTTCGGATCGCGCAGCAGCTCGTCGAGAAGATAGTCGACGTTGCGTCTACCCACGACCTGGTTGGCAATCAGCACGCGATCGACGCCGAAATGACGGTAGACCTGCAACTGGCTCACGGTTGCGCAGGTGAGTCCCCAGGCACCGTCGTCGATCTGCGCATGGAACAGCTGCGGACTCATCGTGGTCTTGCCATGCGGTGCAAGTGCGGTGCCGGTAGCCCCCCCAGGAACAGCCGAATCCACGCGCGGTTACGCTCGATCGCCGGCGCTTTCAGCACTGCGACCGGAAAGGCAGGTCGCCGCGCAGCACATTCCACCCTGCGCGGCCGATCTCGCCGAGCGTGCGAGGCTGCTCACCGCCAGGGAATCCCTTGACAGTCTCGTCGACGACCCAGTGGTCTATTTCCGGGAGGCGGGGCAGGGCATTCATCGGGTGGCTCGGCGAGCGGTTAAGGGTCATAAGTATCGGTAGGGTTGTTGCCCGCCACAAGGCGAGATCGCCGCGCTGCGAGTGGGCACAACTTTCAATGAAACTGAGATCAGTCTCATGTTATCGTTGCCCAACGAATGAGCCAGCAGTGTGATCTGGAAATCGTGGCCGGTCGCTTGGAGAGCCGACCGCATCGGGCGCCCGATGCTCACCAATCGACGAGAATCGCATCGAAGGGGATAAGCGATGAATGCTCGCACCACGCAACGTGCGTTCTCGAGCGGCGCATCTTCACGATCGTGGCGGCGCATCCTGCTGGTGTGCTGGCTGATATCAACCGCCGCCGGGCTGTCAGCACCAGCGCTTCGCGCGGCGGACCTGAACGATCGGGAGTTTGCCGCACTCCTTGCGAACTTTCAGACTGCCGTGGACGCGGAACGCGTGCGGTACCGGAATACCGGGAATGACAGCGGCGTTCGTCTTGCCCGACGGGCGGATGGGTAAGGTGGCGAGCGGGTCAGCCGACGATGAGCGTCATCTGGCCATGACGCCGGATTCGCGAATGCTGTCCGGCAGCATTGGCAAGACGATGACCTCGGCGGTGGCCGTCAGACTTGCCGAACAAGGCGTCTGGTTGCTCGACGACAAATTGTCAAAGCACCTTGGGCACAACGCCTGGTTCGCCAAACTGCCGAACGCCGAGCACCTGACGGTGAAGCTGCTACTGCAGCACCGCAGCGGACTTGAAAACTACTACGACAACCCGCGGTTTCTGGAGGACCTGAAACAGAAGTCCGCCGAGGATCCATCGTATGCGCCAACATTCGAGACGCTCATTAATTTCGTATCCGATCGGCCTCCGCTTTTTCCGCCGGGTCATGGCTTTAAATACACGGACGTCGGCTATCTGCTCGTTGGCCTTGCAATCGAGCAGGTCACCGGGCGGCCCTACTACGAAACGGCCCAGAACCTGTTTCTTGATCCACTAGGACTGGTGCTGACTTCACCGTCAAATGTTCGCCGGCTTCCGGGGTTGACGCAAGGGTATGCGAACGGCAAGAACCCATTGCTGCAGGGCCCGACAATGATCGGGGCGGACGGTCAACTGACCTACAACCCCTCGATCGAATTCACCGCGGGCGGGTTTGCCACGAATTCCGGGGACCTGGCCCGATGGGCAAGAGCGGTGTATTCGGGGCGTGTGCTTACGGCCGCTTCGGTCGATTTGATACTCGAGCGACCTTCGCTCGCGACCACCCAGGCGGAGGATCGTGTTTATTACGGCCTTGGCGTGCGGGTCAGTGGCGCCAGCAAGGACACGGCGGCCAGCTATGGGCACGACGGATACATTCCCGGCTATCGATCGTCGATGCGCTATTTCCCGGCGTACGACGCGGCCATCGCATTCCAGATCAACACTGAAGACGGAATCTGGGAGGAATTTTCGGGCGACCCCAATGCATTGAAGGGTCACGTCGACATGGCCGCGATTCGCGAGCGACTCAGCTCGGTCGTGCTGACGGCGGTCAAGCCGGCTGCGGCAGAGACCTCTGGCGGTCGGGGTGCTTCGTCATGACCACTTTACGACACGTGTCGCCATGGATGGACGGCGATCTGCACATGTTCCGCGACACGGTTTCCCGGTTCATTGAAGCCGAGATGGTCCCGAACGAAGCGCAGTGGCGCACCCAGCACCATGTGGGACTCGATGTCTGGCGCAGGAGCGGGGTGCTCGGCATTCTCTGCACGGACATCCCGATCGAGTACGGAGGCGTCGGCGGCGACTTTCGTCACGAGGCGGTGCTGTATGAGGAACTGAGTCGTCGCGGCGTCACCGGGTTCGCCAGTGGGGTGCACAGTATCTGCGCCCAGTACGTCCTGAACCACGGCACCGAAGAACAGAAGCAACGCTGGTTGCCGCGCCTGGCGAGCGGCGAACTGGTCGGCGCCATTGCGATGACGGAGCCGGCTGCGGGCTCGGACCTGCAGAACGTGCAAATGCGCGCGGTGAAAGATGCAGATGAGTATGTGGTCACAGGTTCGAAGACTTTTATTACAAATGGCTACCTGGCGGGCCTGATTGCGTTGGTGGTCAAGACCGATCCTTCGCAGCGCGCCGGTGGCATGTCGATCCTGATGGTCGAAACCAGAGGCCTTCCCGGATTTCGCGTTGGGAGGATTCTCGACAAGATGGGTATGCAGGCTCAGGACACGGCCGAGCTATTCTTCCAGGACGTTCGCGTGCCGACCGCGAACCTGCTCGGCGAGCAGCCCGGCCATGGTTTCTATCAGCTGATGAGCGATCTTCCCTATGAGCGCGTTCTGGTCGGGTTGACCGGCGTCGCCGCAATGGAGGGGGCGATCGAATCGACTTTGCGCTACGTCAAGGAACGCAGCGTGTTCGGCAAGGCGCTCGCCGAATATCAAAACACCCGCTTCAAGCTGGCAGAAATAGCAACGATCGTTCGCATTGCGCGAGTATTCATCGATGACTGCGTGATGAAAGTGGTTGACGGGCAACTGGATACGGTCACGGCGTCCATGGCCAAGTGGTGGATCAGCGACATGCAGCAAGACGTCATGGATACCTGTGTTCAGATGCACGGCGGGTATGGCTACATGAACGATACCCTGGTGTGCCGGATGTTTGCCGACGCCCGCGTGCAGAGAATCTACGGCGGCACGAACGAGATCATGAAGGAAGTGATTTCACGGGCTTTGTGACCCAGAGTGCTTTGCGAGCCGCCAGTGACCTCAACACTCTCGAGTTTCTCCAATATGAGGCTGAACCGATGCCAGTGCAGATTGTGAAGTCCGCGATCGCCGGTGTGATTGCGCACGTCGCCGTGGTCGAAGGCGAGCGCGTCAGCAGGGAGCAGGCGGTCATGATGATCGAAATCATGAAGATGGAGATCGCTGCAGAGGCACCGGCCGATGGTTGCGTGCGGAGCCTGTTCAAAAGGCCAGGCGACACGGTAGAAGAGGGTCAACCGTTGTTCAGTCTCGAAACGTGACGGGAGAAGCGCGATGACCGACGTGGGATGGGAGCGCGAACTCGCCGAGTTGCGCGAACGCCAGCGCGCGGCCGAGGCCATGGGTGGCCCGGACAAGGTCCGGATCCAGCACAGCAAAGGCAAGCTGACCGTGCGCGAACGTATTGCGGGACTGCTCGATCCGGCCAGCTTCCGCGAGATCGGCAGTATTGCGGGATCAGGGTCCTATGCATCAGACGGGACGCTGACCGGGTTTTCTCCCTCCAACCTGTTATTCGGGCGCGGTCGCATTGATGGGCGGCGGGTCGTCATTTCGGGCGATGACTTCACCGTGCGCGGTGGTGCAGCGGATGCGTCCATTCATGAGAAGCTCAACCAGGCCGAGCAGATGGCCAACGAACTTCGGTTGCCGCACATCCGGCTTCTCGATGGCAGCGGCGGCGGCGGCTCGGTGAAGACGCTCGAGACCAGCGGGTACACCTACGTGCCGGCGATACCCGGATGGAACTGGGCAGTCGAGAATCTTGCGACCGTGCCGGTCGTGTCGCTGGGACTTGGCCCCATTGCGGGCCTGGGAGCCGTGCGGCTGGTCACCAGCCACTACGCGCTGTTGCTGCGCGAACAGGGGCAGATGTTTGCTGCCGGTCCCGCAATCGTCTCCGTGCTGGGAAAAGCAGTCACAAAGGAAGAACTTGGCGGTGCAGAGATGCACGCTCGCAGCGGCTCCATCGACGACATTGCAGAAAATGAGGAAGACGCATTTGCGAAAGCGCGGCGCTTCCTGTCCTACTTGCCATCCTCCATCGACAGCCTGTCGTCACGCACCCCGACTGACGATCCGACGGACCGTGCCGAGCCGTGGCTTGATTCAGTCGTTCCACGCAATCGTCGGCACGTCTATAAGATGCGCCGCATTCTCGAAGCGGTACTCGACGCCGGCAGCTTTTTCGAGATGGGCCGCAATTGGGGACGCTCGGCGATCACGGGACTCGCGCGTCTCGACGGCTGGCCGGTCGCGGTCATTGCCAGCGATCCTACGATCTACGGTGGAGCGTGGACGGCGGACACAGGACAGAAGCTCGTGCGCTTCGTTGATCTCGCCGAGACGTTCCACCTTCCGGTCGTCCACCTGGTGGACATTCCAGGGCTGATGGTTGGGATAGCCGCCGAACAGGCGGGCACCGTTCGCAGCGGCGCAAGGGCGCTCGCCAGCGTCTACCAGGCGACGGTTCCATGGTGCACGATCATTGTCCGCAAGGCATTCGGCGTTGCTGGTGCCGCAACGGCCAACCACACGCGCTTTCGCTACCGCTACGCCTGGCCGTCGGGGGACTGGGGGTCCCTTCCCGTAGAGGGCGGTATCGAAGCCGCCTACAAGGCGCAGCTCGAGGCCGCGTCGGACCCTGACAGGCTGCGCGAAGAAATCGAAGAGCGCCTGAATCGCGCCCGTTCGCCATTCCTGACCGCGGAGAAGTTCCTGGTGGAGGAAATCATCGCGCCACGGGAAACGAGGTCGCTACTATGCGAGTTCGCGAACCTGGCTGCCCCGTTGCGCAGGTCCGGGCGGTCGGCTTTCGGGTGCAGGCCTTGAGGTGGCGAACACGTCGTGCACGCCCGGTTGAGCAGCCCGCTGACGTCCCGGCAGGATGGTGACGTGACCGGGTAATGCGCCTGCTCGAGCGTCAGCGACGCTTCACCACCATCCAATTGGCGAGTTCCTTGGCGGCCCGCGGCAGGTCGTTCGGCACACGTGCCCCGGGATGCAGTATGTGCAGGCACATGATGCTGGCGGCGTCCGCAACCGCATCGTCGTCCGCGTCGAGTTCGGCCAACAACGCCTGGAAGCCCGGATCCGGATAAATGATCAACTTGCGCACCAGCTCGTCCATCATGCCACCGACCATGTAGGCGGCAAACAACGATGTACCGCCTGTCTCAGAGGACTGACGACGCCTGGCACTGCTGTGCGCCACGCGCTCATACCAGGCGCGGTTGCCCTTCTGCGCCAATTCCGCGAGTCGCGGGTCCTCGTCCCCAAGTTGCAGGATGCAGCGCATCAGGCCGGCGTTCGCGCGGCACACAGCGATCCAGCGGCGGTTGGAGACACGGATCGCGTCGAACGGCGTTCGCTCGCCACTGCGCGTACGTACCTCCAGATCGAGAAACTCCTCCAGCAGCTCGCTGAGCACCGTCAGAGCCGCGTCCGTCTTGTCCTTGAAATAGACGTAGAAGGAACCCTCGGCAAGCCGGGCGCGCGCCGAGATGTCCGACACGCGCATCGCGTGGTAACCGTCGCGCGCCAGTATCTTCGCCGTGGCGATTTTCAACCGCTGCCTCGTGCGAAGCCCTTTCTGCTTCGGTGGCGACTGGCGAAGCTGCTGCTCGAGGTGTTCGATGAAAGATAGCGTCATAGGGGATCCGGACCGGCCGTTGCGGGCTGACTAGTTAACTCTCAGGTTGACGGCAAACAAAAATGAGGTCAACCTCAATAATGCAAAACAGTCCGATCGAGGAGTCGACCGTGTCGAACACAACAGTCCGGGAGTCATTGGAGTCGTTGCAGCCCGGCGAGATCGCGGGTACCTCGCAGTGGGTGACTGTCGATCAGGCAATGATCAATGGCTTTGGCGAGGTCACGCTGGATCCCGATCCGATGCATGTCGATCCCGTCTGGGCCAAGGAGAACGGCCCGTTCGGCGGCAGCATCGCCTTCGGCTTCCTGACAGTGTCCTTGTTGACGTACCTGTTGCACGATGCGCTCGGCAGCAGCCCCGATCGTGATCCGCACCAGGAGGGCTACTACCTGAACTACGGTTTTGACCGATTGCCTGGTCTCGCCGGTGCGGGCCGGCGCACGGGTCCGTGGCGTATTCCGCCTCGCTGGTCGCCACATCGACGAGCGCGGGCGGCTGGTCTCCAAGTTCGACAGCACGATCGAGATCGAGGGGGAGGAGCGGCCGGCTCTCATCGCCATCTGGCTGACAGTCTGGGTGCCACCGGAGACCTGAGTGAACGACGCCTTGCGGAAGAATGGGAGGTAACTGGGATGACTCGGTGGTTCACTGACCTTCGATCACGCTGCACTGCAGCGCGGCGGCGAATTGACAGGGCTCCAATCCTTGTCGACAATAAAACTGAGATTGATCTCAACTTTGCTTATTGTGGGAGAACGATCATGCCGAACGGCACACTGAGACTTGCGGTATCCGGGGTGCTCGCGTTCGCGACCAGTGTCGCCGGCGCGCAGTCGGCACCTCCGGCGACCGGGACACCCACGGCCGGATCACTCCAACTTGAGGAAGTCATAGTCACCGCACGCAAGTACGCGGAGAACATCCAGGAAACGCCGGTCTCGGTGACCGCATTCGACGCCGAAGCGATCGACAAGATCGGCATGACCGGGATGGCCGACATCGCGCTGCGAACTCCGGGTCTCGCCTATGGGAACTTCGGTGACACGAAGCTCTCGCCCACTTCGCTGCGAGGAGTGGTTGCCAGTTCCGGCTCGGCCGGTCAGGACCCTGCCGTCGGTGTGTACGTCGACGAAGTTTTCATCGGGCAGGGCGCCGATGCGCCCCTGGACCTGTACGACATTGAACGCGTCGAGGTCCTGCGCGGTCCGCAGGGCACGCTCTACGGACGCAACACGATCGGAGGCGTCATCAGCCTTACGACCAAGCGACCGACCGACGAGTTCGAAGCATCCACGGAACTGACCTACGGCAACTATGACTACGTGCGCGTGGGCGGGTCGCTCTCCGGTCCACTGATGCCCGACGTTCTGAAAGGCAAGATTTCAGCCGTCTATAACGATCGCGACGGCACGTCGGACAACGTCTGGCTCGACATCCCCGTGAATGACCAGCATCACTGGACCACCCGCGGCCAGCTGTTGTTTACGCCGTCCGACACCACGGAATTGCTGGTGACCGCTGACTATTTCGAGATCGACCAGCACCCGCTGGTGTTCGAGACATTGAATTACGACGACTCGAAGTTGCTGCCTCAGCTGCTCGATGCCTTCGCGTTGCCACGCAACGCCGATCCATTCGATCGCAAGGTGTACGCCAACGAAGAGTCCGAGGAGACGCTAGAGGCCTGGAGCGCCTCAGCCGCGCTTAAGATGAAGTTTGGAAGCGTGGATTTCACCAGCATCACCGCGTACCGCACCCACGAGTATTTCAGCCGCACGGACACCGACCGATCACCGGTGGACATGGCATACGATGGCGACCCGGAGGATGTCGACACGTTGTCCCAGGAAGTCCGATTTGCGTGGTCGACGGGTTCGTTTGACTGGCTGGTGGGAGCCTACTATTTCGATCGAAACTCCACGAACCTGAGTTTCATCGAGATCGGAGCGGACCTGGCAGCCGTGTTCCAGGCGCCCGAGATTGCGGGATCGAAGATCGGATCCGATGCGGAGATGGGCACAACCAGTCTCTCCGGCTTTGCCAGCGCCACGTGGAGAGCGTCGGATCAGCTCGATTTCACGCTCGGCGGACGCTACACGTACGAGGAGAAGGACATCGACTACGTGCAGACCGATCCACTTGGACTGCTCGGCGGGTCGTTCAGCGTCAAGGCGGACGACACGTGGTCGCAGTTCACGCCGAATGCGTCGGCACGTTACCGCTTCTCGCCCGATCTGATGGCCTATGCAACGATCAGTCAGGGGTTCAAAAGCGGCGGTTTCAACGATGCGCTGGGCGACGCCAATGGGATCGGCTACGACCCTGAGACCGTCTGGAACTACGAGATCGGCCTCAAGAGTGAATTCATGGACCGTCGCGTGCTGACGAACGTCGCGCTCTACTACATGGACTGGAGCGATATCCAGCTCACCAACGACAACCCGGCGACGCCCATTTTCGATCCAATCATCCTGAACGCAGGCAAGGCTCACTCCACCGGCATCGAGTTGGAAATCCAGGCCGCAGCGACCGAGAGGCTGACGCTTGGCGCGACACTGTCCGTGCAGGAGGCGGAATACGACGAGGGCGCGTTGCCGAACGGGCGGCCGCTGAGGCGAATCCCTTTTGCGCCGAGGTACACCAGTGATCTCAACGCTGAGTACCGTATCCCGATCGGCAGCGGCGAGTTGTCGCTGCTCGGCGAGGTGGTCCTGCGCGGCAATTCGTACCTCACCCAGGACAACCAGGCGGATGGGCGCGTCGACGACTACGCGTTTTACAACGCACGGCTCAACTACTCTTCCGGGTCCGGTCGCTGGAACGTCACGCTGTGGGGCAAGAACCTGTCGGACGAGGACGTGAAGCAACGGCTGTTCGACCTGGCGAGCCAGGAACTGGTCGGGCAGAAGTTCATCGCGTTGGCGGATCCACGCACCTACGGCGTCACGCTGCGGATGAGCTTCTAGCGCCGCGCGCCTGGTTCGAAGACGGCTCGGTACAGCCTGGCTACAAACGCGGGGAACTCGAATCGATGCGCACCACGTTCCGCTCGCTTCTGGCCCTTCTGGCCTGCATGACATCGTTGGCGTCCGCGTACGCCGACGATTCGAAGGTAGCTGCGGCACGTGCCGGCATCGATGCGTTGGTGAATCGTCTGGCCGGGGACGGCACGGCACCAGTCCGAAATGCAATCGTGCAGGTCAGCGTGCCGAGCATGCAGTTCGAGCATACCGCTGTGGCAGGTATCGCGCGCGCGGACAGCAGGGAACCGATGACCGCGGAGCGACCGTTCTACATCGCCAGCATCACCAAGTCGATCGTGGCTGTTCGTATTCTGCAGTTGGTCGAGGCAGGCAAGTTGTCGCTCGATACGACGATCGCACAGACGGGCATCCTGCCCACGGACGCGCTGGCCCGGTTGCAGGTATACGAGGGGCACAGCTACGGCGGAGAAATCACCGTCCGGCAATTGCTCCAGCATCGAACGGGCTTGCGAGACATGTTGCTCGACGATCGGCACCATCTTTCCGATGAATTCGAATCGGGCACCGCACCGGGTTCGCTTGGCGGCATCTGGTCGAGCCAACTGGCGCGCTACGTCGAGTGCCGACGACAAGCCGGGACCTGCTCGACCGATGAAACAGCCAGGTTGTATCCCGGTCATCGCTGGGTTGCCTGGAATGCCACGGCGTGGCAACGCGATCCGAAGAACCGCGAAGCCGGGCTGATAAATTTCTTCTTGTCCGAGATGGACAATGCCGGGCTGTTCCCGCCCGGGCAGGCCTTTCATTACGCCGATACGAATTACATCCTGCTCGGAATGCTGATCGAGCAGATTACCGGCCGCAACCTGCACGCCGAGCTCCGCGACTCGATCTTTGCGCCGCTCGGCATGCAGCGCACCTACCTGAGCTATGCGCCGGACCCGGATGCTCATCCCCGCGACCTGCCGCCGGCGGATTTCTGGGTCGGCGACATTCCAGCGATTTCAAGCGGGCTCGATATCTCCTTCGACTGGGCTGGTGGCGGTGTCGTGACGACCGCGGCCGATCTCAATCGTTTCCTCCGCGGCCTTCAATACGGAAAGGTGTTTCGCGATAACGCGTCCCGTGATGCGATGCTCCAATGCGTCGACACGCCCGTTAGTCACGGGCGCCACGGGGGCTACGGCCTCGGGATACGCTGCCTGGAGACGGATTTCGGCTCGATGTGGGGACACATGGGCGCGTGGGGGTCGGCAATGCTCCTCTTTCCGCAACAAGACGTTGCCATCACCGGCACCGTGAACCGCCTGTTCGACAATGAGGCCATGCAGAGCCTGGTATTCGGCTCCATGACCGAGCTGCAAGCCGCCGGGTTGTTGCGGGAACCGGAAAAGCGCGCCGAAGCCGCCGGCGCGGCAGGCCGGTGACAACGCCCGCCGTTGCGGAAGTTCGCACGCATCGACTGAGTCGCCGGGTCTTGCTTGCCTACGGGATCGGTTCGCTCGGCACCGGCATCTATTCGAGCACGCCTGGCGTACTGCTGCTGTTCTTCATGACAGATACGCTGGGGATTCCGGCATCGCTAGCTGCCCTCGGTGTCGCCCTGCCAAAGTTCTGGGACATGTTCGCCGACCCCGTCGTGGGTGGGCTGTCGGATCGAACGCGCAGCCGATGGGGCCGCCGCCGACCGTGGCTGCTGGGTGGCAGCCTGCTGATGTTCGTCAGCTATATCTTTCTCTTTACGGTGCCGCGCTTCGAGAGCATGTACGCAAGCTTCCTTTACGTGACGGGAATGTTTGCGCTGAGCGTGACCGCGTACGCGATCTTTGCAGTGCCGTACACGGCCATGGCTTCGGAGATGAGCGATTCGAGCCAGGAGCGCGTTCGCATCATGGCGTATCGCATGACGCTGGTGTTACTCGGCATCCTGGCAGGATCCGCACTGGCGCCCATGCTGGTCGGCGCGCTGGGCGGCGGGCGCCACGGTTATGCGGGCATGTCGATCGTGGTCGGCTCGGTAGCTGCCGGCGCCATGCTGCTCGCGTTCTTTTCCACGCGCGGGGTGCAACTGCACGAGCAACCCGTACTTCATGTCACCTGGCGCGAACAGGCACGACTCGTGCTGCGCAACCACCAGTTCCTTTACCTGTTGAGCGTGTACCTCGTGCAATTGCTTGCACTGGGCACCATGACCGCGGCCGCGCCGTTTTTCGCGGTGCACGTGCTTGGACAGGACGAGCGGTTGATCGGCAAGATCTTCCTCGTGTTGCTCGGTGTGGGAGTGATCTCGATGCCATTCTGGTCAGCGATGGCCCGGCGCCATGGCAAGAAGCGCGCATACATTGCAGCGAGCCTGCTCTATGCGGCAGCGAGTCTTTGCCTGCTTGCTGTCCGGCCAGGTGGCAACCCATTGTTGCTGTATGTGCCGATAGCCTTCATGGGGCTCGCCTTTGGTGGCCAGCAAATGCTGCCATTTGCAATGCTCACCGACGTGATCAACGCAGACGCGCACGCCTCGGGTATACGTCGCGAGGGCTTGCTGTCGGGCCTTTGGGTGGCGAGCGAGAAGGCCGGCCTCGCAATTGGACCGCTGGTGGCCGGGCTCACCCTCGACGCAACCGGGTTCATGGAAAGCACCGGCGCCTCGGTCGTGCAATCGACGAGCGCTCAGGACGGAATCCGCATGGCGTACGCGCTTATTCCTGCAGCGGTGATCGTACTGAGCCTGGCATTGTTGCGCAATTATCGCTCGGACGGCGAACAGCTCGTGCAGGTGGCGGTGTCATGAATCCAGGAACGGGCATCGACGCGAAGCTGCCGCCACTGCTGGATCGGATCAGCGACTACGTCGTGCATTACGCCGAACGAACGCCCGGCTCCGAGGCCTTGGTGCTGGATGACCGTCGTGTGACCTACGACGAACTGCGCAAGCGGGTTGACAACGTTGCGCGTGCACTCGTTTCTGCTGGCGTTGCCAAAGGCGATCGCGTGGCAACGCTGGCGACGCCACACCCGGACTTCTGGACGATCTTCCTCGCGACCGCGTCCATCGGCGGGATCTGGGTCGGGCTCAATCCTCGCTACCAGCTCGAGGAGTACTGCTACGTCGTTGGTGACTGTGAACCTGTGTTGCTGCTGACGCGAACGCGGATCGGCGACCGCAATTTCGCGGCGGACATCGCGACCTTGCGGGCGGAGTCGACAACGCTACGCCAGGTCATTGTGCTTGGTGACGACCCGCTGCTTGAGGACTCGGTGTCGATGGCGGATTTCCTGGCAGCCGGTCAAGCGGTGACAGACGCAGACCTCGCGAGCCTCCGTGGCGACGTTTCCTCCAGCGATCCCGCGCTCATCGTCTATACGTCGGGCAGCACAGGGCGTCCCAAGGGCGCGCTATTGCCGCATCGCGGTCTCGTACCGTGCTGCCGCAACCAAATGCGCTACTGGCGGGCGGATCCCGTTCGAGTGCTGAACTTCCTGCCAATCAACCACATCGGCTGCGTCGGTGACATTTCATCCTGGACGCTTGTCGCCGGTGGCTGCATTGTCTTCCTTGAGAAATTCGATCCGGCACGTTCGATGGAGCTCACTGCCAGTGAGGGATGCACCGTCTGGGGCGGCGTCCCGACCACCATCATCATGTGCATGGCGCTGCCCAATTTCGAGCGCTTCGACCTGTCGTCCCTGCAACTGATCCTTTGGAGCGGTGCGGCCGCACCGGTCGAGCTCGTGCGCCGGCTGCGCAGAATTGTTCCGATGCTGTCGAACTCGTACGGCCTGACCGAGACGGTCGGCTCGGTGACCTTCGCTGGCCCTTGTGACGACGTGGAACTGCTCACCGAATCGGTTGGGTTCCCAGTGCCCGATTACGAGTTTCGGATCACCGGCACTGACGGAGCGCCGGTTGCAAAGGGCGAGGCGGGCGAGATCTGCGTCCGCGGCGATTTCATCATGCGGGGCTATTGGCGGCGACCGAAGGAAACCGCGGAGACGATCGATGCCGGCGGCTGGCTGCATACGGGTGACTTGGCCGTCGAGCGGCCCGACGGCTCGATTCGACTGGTGGGTCGGCTCAAGGAAATGTTCAAGTCGGGCGGTTACAACGTCTACCCGCGAGAGATCGAGCAGGTGCTCGAAAGCTGTCCCGGGGTTGCTATGGCCGCCGTCGTCGGCGTGCCCGACCCCGTGTTCAATGAAGTGGGCCATGCGTTTGTATTACGTAGCGCGGGTGCGTCGATCTCGTCGACTGAACTCGAGGCGGCGTGTCGGGCTGAACTCGCCAACTACAAGATTCCGAAGCACTTCGTCATCGAGGACGAGTTGCCGCTGCTGCCGATCGGCAAACTGGATAAGCGGCGGCTCAAGGAAATCGCGACTGAGCTTGCAGTATCCGCCTGACCGATAGGACGACAAGCATGAGCGACATTCAACTGGATGTGTGCGATGGAATTGCCGTTGCGACTTTCAATCGGCCAGAACGACTCAACGCATTTCGTCGCAAGACCTACGTTGAATTGCTCGACATCGTAACCCGACTCGATCGCGAGCCAGCTTGGAACGCCTTGGTCGTTACAGGTGCGGGGCGCGCCTTTTGCGCGGGCCAGGATCTTGATGAGGCAACCGAGCGCAGAAAGGATTCCGCCGAACTGGCTGACTTGATCGGAAGACTGCAGGACATCACGCGCGCACTGGAGTCCACGGCGAAGCCGACCGTATCGGCCATAAATGGTCCAGCCATCGGCTTTGGACTGGAATGCACGCTCGCGCTGGACTTGCGTTTCGCGAGCGCGTCCGCGTACTTCATGCTGCCCGAACTCGCGATCGGCTTGTTCCACACCAATGGCACCTATCATTACCTTTGGCAGCTGGTGGGTCGGGGACTCGCTGCGGACATGATCCTCACCGGACGCCGTGTCGAGGAGGAGGCGTTGCGTGCCGGGCTCGTGACTCGCCTCGTGTCGACAGAGGACTTGCTGCCGCATGCCGTCGAAGCAGCCGCACAACTAGCCGCACTCGACGCGACGGCGTTTCGGTTTGCAAGACGGGGTTTGCGGACGATGAGCCACCGTACGGTCGAGGAGGACCTGCAGTTTGAGACGCAAGCCTGCCTGAGTCTCCTGACTCGAGAAATTTGATGATGATGCGCCGTCTCGGCTTGGTCGCGATACCCGACGGTCGCCGCTAGAGTTCTTCCGGGTCGCCGTGCACCCGGTGCCTTCGAACAGGGTGAGCAGCACCTTGGTGTCGGAGATCGCGCGCGGGTCGATCGCAAACAGGTTCTGGTCGAGCACCGCGAGGTCGGCACGCTTGCCAACCTCGATGGACCCAACCTCACCCTCCATGCCATTGACGTAGGCCGCATTGATCGTGAACGCGGCGATCGCGGCGGGCAACGGCAGCCGTTGATCGGGCAGGAAAACGGCGCCGTCCGGCGTGGCCGAATCGGCGCGCCGCACGGCTACCTCGATCTGCTCGAACGGATTGGCCGACGACACCGACCAGTCGCTGCCGAAGGCGACCATGCCGCCGCTCGCGTGCATGCTGCCGATCGGGTACATGTGTGCCGCGCGCTTCTCGCCGATGAACGGGATGGTGAGCTCGGTGATGTACGGGTCGGGATAGGCCCACAGCGGCTGGAAATTGGCGATCACGCCCAGCGCCCGGAACCGCGGCAGGTCCGCCGGATCGATCAACTGCAGGTGCGAGATGTGGTGACGGAGCCCCGAGGCGCCGTTGCGTTCGCCCGCGGCCTGCACCGCGTCGAGGCACTGGCGGATCGCTGCGTCGCCGATCGCGTGGAAGTGCACCTGGAAGCCCTTTGCATCCAGCGCGGACACGGCCGCATTCAGCGCTGCGGGCTGCAGCATCGGGATGCCCCGCGGCGAGCCAGCGACCAGGTACGGCTCGAGCATCGCGGCCGTGTAGTTCTCCATGACGCCGTCCTGCATGATCTTGACCGACGTCGCGTGCACGTGTCCGTTCGTGAACTGCTTGCGGCGCTGCTCCATGCCCGCGATCTGTTCCACGCCTTTTTCCCGCTCCCACCATTGGGCGAGTACAGCGTGGACGGTCAGCTCGCGCGCTGCGTCGAGCGCCGCGTACGTTTCGAGTTCGGCGGGCGAGACGATGGCGTCCTGGAACCCGGTGATGCCGTAGGCGTTCAGCATCTCGACGGAGTAGCGCAGGGCGTCCATGCGTTGAGCCGGTGTCGCCGGCGGCACGTGCCTGTCGACCAGCCCAATGGCCCCTTCCTGCAGGCTCCCGACCAGTTCGCCGGTCCGCGGATCGCGGTCGATGCGTCCGTCGGACGGGTCGGGCGTGTCGCGCGTGATCCCGGCAAGGGCGAGCGCCTTGCTGTTCGCCCAGCCGGTGTGGCCGTCGCTGCTGTAGAGCAGCACAGGCCGGTCGGGCGCCACCGCGTCGAGGAGCGTGCGCGACGGCATCGCGCCCGGCCCGAACGCGGACATCAGCCAGCCGCCGCCCACGATCCACGCTTCGTCTGGCCGCTCGGCCGCACACGCCTTGACCGCCGCGACGTACTGGTCGGCCGTCAGCTTGTCGGTGAGGTCGCAGCCGAGCGCCTGGATGCCGCTGCTGATCGGGTGGATGTGCGCGTCGTGCATGCCGGGCAGCACCATGCGCCCGCGCAGGTCGACGACACGAGTCTTCGGCCCGACCAGCACGCCAAGACCGGCATTGCGACCGACGTAGACGATGCGCCCGTCGCGCACGGCGACCGCCTCGGCCCAGCCACGGGCCGCGTCGACCGTGTAGATGGCGCCGTTGCGCAGCACCAGGTCGGCGGGCGCGCCGGCGGCTCGGCCCGACTGCGCAAACGCGTCGGTGGTAATCAGTGCCAGGCCGGCGGCCAGCAGTCGCAGCGCGACTGAAACCGGTCGAAGCAGGATCTTTTTCATAGCGCTCCCACCGGGCGAGTCTGGCAATGCGTTCAGATATTGTCGCCTGGCGCGTCGCAAGTCGAGCCCTTGTCCCTGATCGCTCCTCGCGCAGGACGCGACGAGGTTTGCCATGTCGGTCAGCGCTCCCGTCGCGGCAGGTAATCGCGAAACGCGTCCATCTTCTTCCACTCGGGCACGGGTGGTTCATGCGCCGGTGCCGGGGCGTAGACGGAAACCTCCTCGAGCGTCATGCGGTGGATGTAGCGCGGGCAGTTCGGGAAGACGTGCTCGGCCTTCACCCGCACGACCAGTTGCGCGCCGACGAAGGAGTCGATCAGTGGGTCGGCGAAGTCGATGCTTGCGACGCCATTCACCCGCAGTCGCTTCGGCTTCTCGAAGTCCATGAAGAGCAGGCCGACCCGCGGATTGCGCAGGACGTTGCCAAGGCTCTTGAACATGCCGTTGCCGTCGTAGCTGGGGAAGGCCAGGGTATCTTCGGCAATGACCCGCACGAACCCGGGCCGGCCGCCTTTGTAGGAACAGTCCGGCCAACCGTCCGCGTCGGCCGTCGCCAGGAAGAACATGGCGCGCGACTCGACGAACTCGCGGTCTTCGTCGTTGAAGCGAGTGCGGTGCAGCACCTCGACCAGTCGATCGGCGATGAGGCGGGAATCGAACAAATCCTGCAGCGAGCGGTTGCCGTCGTGGTACATCGCGGTCTCCTGCCTGTTGGAACCTGCGTCATTGGGGCCAGCGCACATCATGGCGGCTATCGAGACTCGGCGGAACATGGGGAAACATGCCCGGCTGCCGGGAATGTCGGGAAATGCCAAAGTGTCGATCGTCGGCAGGCTGCGAATATTCATCGCGCGGTCGGTGAGCCCGTAACGCGATCTTGGTATAGTCCCGCGGCTCACGGCGGATACCCTCACATGCGCACTGCATTGGCCGCGACCTGGACTTTGCTGCTCGGAATGGCGCTGCTGATGCTGGGCGCCGGCTTGCAGGGCACGCTGGTCGGCCTGCGGGCGAGCCTCGAGGGATTTCCGACGCTGCTGGCGGGCATCATGCTGGCCGCCTACTACCTCGGGTACATGGCCGGATCGGTAATGACGCCAGGCCTGGTCAACTCGGTGGGGCACGTCCGCGTCTTTGCTGCGCTGACCTCGCTCGCGTCGGTGCTGATCCTGCTCCAGGGGATTTTCGTTGCTCCGTTGCCCTGGACGCTGGTGCGTATCCTCTCGGGATTCTGCTTTGCGGGCATCTACGTGGTGGCCGAGAGCTGGCTCAACGGCCGCGTGGACAACGAGCATCGAGGCCTGCTGTTGTCGCTCTACATGCTCGTCTGCTACGCGGGCCTCGGTCTCGGGCAGTTGCTGCTCAACGTCGCGGATCCTCGCAGCACCATCCTGTTCATCCTGGTATCGATCCTGATTTCGATCGCGATGGTGCCGATGGCCCTCACGTCCAGCTCGGCGCCCGCGATCAGCGTGCCGGTGCGGGTAAGTTCGCGCGATCTGTTCCGTCGCTCGCCGCTCGGCGTGGTCGGCGTGGCGGTCGCCGGCGCCGTCTCGGGGTGTCTTTTCACGCTGGGCGCCCTCTACGCGGACGGCGAGGGTTTCACCACCCTCGAGGTCTCGCTGTTCATGGCTGTCGCCATTCTTGCGGGCTGCGTGACCCAACTGCCGATCGGTCGCATTTCGGACCAGATGGACCGGCGCAAGGTGGTCATCGCCGTCTGTCTGCTGGCGGCCTTCGGCGCAATCGGCGCGTGGTGGCTGGCGGATATCTCGCGCCTCGTCTTTTTCGCCATGGTTGCGGCGTACGGCGGCATGAGCCTGACCCTGTATTCGCTGAGTTCGGCTCACGTCAACGATCACGTGCCGGCCGATGAGAAGCTTGGCGCAAGCAGCACATTGATACTCGTGAACGGCGCCGGTGCGTTCATTGCCCCGATCGTCGTTGCCGCATTCATGCAACTGATGGGCAACGACGTGTTCCTGCCACTGCTGGCCGTCATGCACGTGTTGCTTGCCGTCTATGCGCTGTTCCGCATGGGCCGGCGCGCGCCTGTTCCGGGCGAGCAGAAGACGCCCTTTGTCGGGACGCCCCCGGGCACGAGTTCCAGCGGTGAGTTGCTGGGGCATGCGTCCGATCGGGTGGAGGCGGTCCCGGGCAGCCCGGCAGTGGGTTCCGCCAACAAAGCAATGGAGTCCGGCTGACCTTCGGGCTGCCGCACGTCGCCGAAGGCATCCCCTGCGGGCTCGCTCCAGGCGCTGGTCAATCCTCGACGTCGGATTACGGACCAGCCTGGATCAGCACGCGCTCGCGCCGCGGATTCCCGTCGATGGAGCCGAGTTCGCGGGCCGCTCGATGGCCGGAGTAAACGGCGTTCGCGATCATCGCCGGTTGCAGGCAGTCGCCAATGCGGGTCACCGCGTCCGGCCCCGGTCGCGCCAGGCTGTTGATCGGCTGTTCATCGTTCCCTTCGCCGACCAACGCCCGGTAGAGCGTCTCGTCTGCCACGCGGGAAGTGACCAGAACGACTGCGGAGGCGGCGACGCTCCGCGTGCGGCCACTGAACACGCAGGACAGCGTGGCATGCGACCTCTCGAATGCGACCAGCGCGACGTTGACATCGATGTCGACGCCCAGTTCGATCAGCGCGCGCTGCGTGCGCTCCTGCTCCTGCGTGTACTGACTCCAGGAACCCGCGCGACCCTCGCTCGTGACATAGCGCACTTGGACACCGGCGCTGGCCAGCTTGAGCGCAATCGTCGGGCCCAGGTAGTAATGATCGTCGTCGAAGACCAGCACCTCGCCCTGCGGCAGCCGGCCCGCGAAGACGTCGTCGGGCGTGTAGACACCCGCCGCATCCAGCGCGGTTATGGGTCGCGCATGCGAGCGTCCAACTCCGTCGCGCCGCCAGTGCGCCCCGGTTGCGATCAGCACGTAGTCGGCGCCAAAGCTGCGCACGTCGGGCGCGGTCATGGTGCTGCCAAGGTAGAGCGTCACGTTCGGCATGCGCTTGATCTGGCTCAGCCGGTAGTCACGCACCCTTGCCCACTCGGCGAGTCCGGGCAGCCGGCTCTCGTGGCTGACACGCCCGCCTGCTTCCCCGGCCATATCCGCGAGCGCCACCTCGTAGCCGCGCTGCCAGATGTGCGCCGCTTCGAGTCCCGCCGGACCCGCCCCGACGATCAACACCGAGCCGCCGGTACCCGCGGGAACGCGTTCCGGGTGCCAGCCTGAGCGCCATTCTTCGCCCATGGTCGGATTCTGCGTGCAGCGCAGCGCCGCCCCCCGGAAGTCGTGTGCGTAACAGATATTGCAGCCGATGCATTCGCGAATATCCTCGAGCCGCCCTTCACGCACCTTGTTGGGCAGGAAGGGGTCGGCGATGGACGGGCGTGCCGCGCCCACGAGATCGACGACCCCGCGCTTGACCTGCCCGAGCATGCTGTCCGGCGACGTGAATCGCCCGACGCAGACCACCGGCTTGCCGGTGAGCTTGCGGACGTAGGCAACGCGGTCCTCGAGCGCGCCTTCCCGAACGAAGCGGGATGAACCCATTTCTTCGTCGTAGTCGGCCAGCACGACGTCCCACAGGTCGGGCAGGTGGCCGAGTGTCGCCACGACATCGTGTGCCCGGCCTGCTCAGGTGCTCGTCGCCGTGGCCGTTCGCGGCGAAGCGGACCGCCACCGCACAACGGTCGCCGACTGCGCTGCGAGTCTCGTCGAGAAGCTCGCGCATCAGGCGCATGCGATTCTCGAGTGAGCCGCCATACTCGTCGCTGCGATCGTTCAGGGTGCGCGACAGGAATTCGGAAACGAGGTAGCCGTGGCTCGGATAGACATAAATGATGTCGAAGCCTGCCTTGCGCGCACGCAGCGCCGCTTGCAGGTGCCAGGCCCGCAACGCGCGGATGTCGCGCCGGTCCATGCGTTGCGACTGGATCGGATCGGAACGCCCCGGCATCGACCGCACCCCCAGCGAGGGCACGCGGGTGGCGAGATTCGCGACGTAGCTGCCGCCGTGCCACAGTTCGATGCCGGCCAGGGCCCCGTGCGCATGCACCGCATCGGCCATGGCCGCAAGATTGCCGAGGTCGCCGTCGTCCCATAGCGACGCGTACGGATAGGGATGATCGTCCGAGCTGGGATGAATCGAACAGTATTCGGTGCAGACGACGCCCCAGCCACCCTCGGCCTTTGTCGCGCGCATGGACACCAGGGTCTGCGGCAAGGCGTGGCCCATGCCAGTGCAGTGAGGGACCTGATAGAATCGGTTCGGCGCGGTGACGGGTCCGATCTTCACGCTCTCGAACAGCGCACCGTAACGCGAAGCCTCTGGCATGGCGCCATAGTGCGTGGCGACGCTGATAAAGGAAAGTGCTGTCATGCGCCGGGAATCAGCAAGCGCGCGCAGGCGCCGGACGCAAGGCACAGTCACTCGGGCCGCCGATCCCGGCCTGCATTCGGGCCCTACCGCTCCCTATGATCCGCTGGCGCCCGGCCTCGCCACGCGGCTGATCGACGCAGCGCTCACGCTGCTGGAAGAGACGGGCGTCGTGTTCGATCCGGACTGCGAGGCGCCGTCGTTGTTCGCAGCGGCCGGTTGCGAAGTCTCCGCTGACGGCGTCGTGAAACCCGGACGCGCGCTCGTGCGCGGCGCGCTCGATTCCGTGGCCCGGCAGGCGCGCCTGTGGGATCGTAGTGCCGAGCGTTGCCTGGAACTCGACAACCGCCACACCTGGTTCCTGCCGGGCATGACCTGCATCAAGGTTTATGACCTGGCGAGCGGCGAATTGCGCGAGAGCACCGCCGACGACCTGGCGACCATAACTCGGGTCGCCGATGCGCTGCCGAACATCGATGCGGTGTGCATCGCGTGCAAGGACATTCCGCGCTCGGATATCCATGGCGAGATCGGCGAATTCGTCGTCATGGCGCGCAACACGACCAAGCCGCTCGAGTACCTCTGCGAGAACGCCGAATCGCTTGGCGTTGTGATCGAGATGGCGACAGCGATTCGCGGCAGCCGCGAGGCGCTGGTTGAAAAGCCCTATTTCCTGCAGATTGTCACGCCGCTGCCGCTCAACTACGCGAAGACCCACGTCGACCAGGTGCTGATGGCGGCACGCGCCGGGGTGCCGGTCAGCGTCGGCACGCTGCCGATCGGCGGCGCGTCCTCGCCGATCACGATCGCCGGCTGCATCGCCCAGAGTCTGGCCACCGATTTTGCCGGCATGACGCTCGCGCAGCTGGCGCGGCGCGGCGCATTCGTCATCGGCAGTTCCGACGTGTTCTTCATGGAACCCGCGACCGGCGCCATCGGCAACTTCGCCCAGACCTCGCTCGGCGACATGGTCATGTGCCAGGTGCGGCGGGAACTGGGTCTGCCCTCGTTCACCGGCATCGGCGGCCAGTCGGCGGCGCGGCGTTTCAATCAGGATGCCGTATGGGAAATCACCGCGAACCTGCTGCAGGCGTTCTACAGCCGGCCGGCAACCTGCGACTACCTGGGTTCGCTCGACGAGGGCATGAGCTATTCGCTGCATGCGCTCCTGCTCTGCGACGACCTGGCCGGCCTGTTGCGCAGTCTCTGGCAGGGCGTGGTGGTGGATGACGACACCCTCGCCCTCGCGCAGGCCAGGTCCGTCGGTCCGCGAGGCAACTACCTGGCGCTGGACCATACGGTCGGCCATTGCCGAGAACAGGTCGGCAGACACGTTACTTCGGGCCGTTGATGCCCACGCGGATGAGTTCGTTGGAAGATCGTGACCTTCATCAGCGTATCGACGCCGACCTGCGGCGGTTCCTGGCGGAGCACCAGGTACTGGATCTCCCTGCGGCGGTAATGCAGGAAATCGACGCCATCCGGGCGCGCTTCGCCGCGAGCTACGTGGCGAGCTGAGGTCCGCGCCGTTTCAGAACCAGGGTGCGGGTGAGAACAGGCGTCCGCGCGGGTGTGATCGCGGAGAGCCCCGCACGTTCCTGCAACGATCAGGAGCCGTAAAACAAACGGGGCAGCCGCCTGGCTGCCCGTTCGTCAAACCTGGCGCTCGTGCGTCAGGTCATTTCCATTCGACGCGACGCAGGTTCATTTCGCCGAAGAAGCTGCGGAACTCCTCGTAACCCTGCACGAGTTCATCCTGCTTGGCCTTCTCGAGGCCCTTGCGGAAATCCGCCATGAACTTGTTGTAGCGTGCTTCATCGGGTTCCATCATCGCGCCGCTGGTGTACTTCTGCACCAGCATCACGTTGAACGCACCGCCGGCAGAAGTCTCGCTGATGAAGATGCTGCAGTCCTCGAGGACGCCCATCTTCTTGCTGATCTCGCAGCCGCTGACCCAGCTCTGCTTCAGGCCTCCGAGGTAGTCGTCGATCCTGTTCGGGACGACCTTGACCATCGTGACGTTCCAGACGGGCTTGCTCGGCACGTAGTCCTTGTAGATTTCCGTCGATTGTTCGGTCGCGGAAACTCCAATCGTGGCCACAGTGGCCAGCAGCAACATTCGAAACATGATTCGCCCCCTTCATTTGTCCGTGGGCAGGATTGGCCACGGTTGTTTTGGCTCTCGCCAGGCCTGTCCGACGCGAGCGGACCCTACCCGGTGATGCCTTACCGTACCGGCCGTCGAGGCGTGAGTCAACGAATTCAGGGGCTGCGCGACCTCTGTCCGCAGCACGGCGGTGCCCGTAAGGCCGAGGCCGGAATCACGCGGTCGGTTCCCCGTCCGGCGTCTCGGCGCTCCGCAACTGCTCCAGGCAGGCCATGACCCGCTGCAGCAGCGCGCCGCTAAGACCGGGCTTGATGCTGGTCATGCTCTCCTCGGATGCGCGCAGCCGGGCCTTCAGGTCTTCCTCCCAGGCCTCCAGCCGCGCGAGTTTTTGCGTGGCCGACAGTGTCTGGTCGGTGACCAGCACCTCCGGAGTTTCATAGCGATCGTAGTCGGTCGTGCGGTTCATGCTTGCCCTCGTTCATCGACCAAGTCTTCGTCCAATGAGACTCGTGTCCCCGGTGCGATAGCGTTGGGCTCCGTGCCTGCAGTGGGAATATTCAAGCGGCGATATGCCTCGGTCCGTGCGGCACCGAACACAACACACGCCAGTCGCCTGTGCAGGTGACCGGACTTCATGCCTGACCGACGTCCTGTCGGTGCCCTACCGTACAGACTCCGCGAGTTGGCATTCGCACACTGCACCCTGATCCGTAGCCAGGAGCAGGTCGTGAGCATGAACAGCGAGTACGACTTCAACCATGTTCCGGCCGTCGCGCCACGATCGCGCGATATTTGCCACGATGAGACGGCTTCGCTTTATCGCTCCCCGAAACACTGGCACCAGGTTCATCGCGTGACCTGAAGGAAAATAAAATGGCTGATACCGCTACGATTGAAAAAGCAGTGCGTCACGTTCTGCCGCCGTTGCCCTACGCAACAACTGCATTGGATCCCGTCGTCTCCGCCAATACGATCGGGTTCCACCATGGCAAGCACCACAAGGGGTACGTCGATACCCTGAACAAGTTGGTCGCCGGGACGCAGTTCGCCGACCTGTCGCTGGAGAAGCTCATCGGTGCAACCGTCGACAAAGCCGACGACGTCGCGATATTCAACAATGCGGCGCAGGCATGGAACCACAGCTTCTACTGGCGCAGTCTGCGACCCAAGGGTGGTGGTAAACCCCCGGCGGCGTTGCAGCAACGGATCGAGGCATCGTTCGGCACTCTGGATGCATGCAGGAAGGAGCTGGCGACGGCGGCAACGACCCAGTTCGGCAGTGGCTGGGCCTGGCTCGTACTCGACGCAGGCGAGCTCAAAGTGGTCAAGACGGCTGATGCAGAGACGCCGCTGACCAGGGGAATGAAGCCGTTGCTGACCATCGACGTCTGGGAACACGCGTACTACCTGGACTATCAGAACGGCCGCGCGGACTACGTGAACGCCGTGCTCGACAAACTGATCAATTGGGGCTTCGCCGCCGAGAATCTCGCCTAGCCACCGGGAACGAAGTCGTATCTCACGATCGTGCAGTTGCCGAGGGACAGCCAACGTGCAGCGGACGCGATAGGAGAAGCCGAGCTTCGCCGAGCGCCGGAAAACCTGCTTGCCGACCCTCCGGACAGCAGCGTTTCGGTCGTTTCGTCCGCATGACGCTGCAACTATCGAGCCTGCGTGGGTCGAGGTTATGATCGGCAGCCGGCCGCTGCAGGACGGCTCAAACGACAGGAACACCTGTAATGACGCTTTCCAACACGGCGGCGTGGTTCAGCTTCTGGCTGCTCGGAATGTCATTGAAGGTGCTGCCGGTGGGTACCGCGTACGCTGTCTGGACAGGGATCGGCGCAATTGGAGCTGCCGTGCTGGGTATTGGCGTCTCGACTGAGGAGGCAACTCGATTTGTATTTGTGGGGAGTTGGGGAAAATCGAGCGCCATAGGCTTCGTTGACTGTGCAGTCGGCAGAGGCTCGGCCGGGAGCGACGGGTAAGCCATGGGAGGTGACAGCGTATGGAGGAGTACTGGGCGACGCGGACGGGAAGGTGGCGACGGGCGATGAAGGATCGTGCGGGACCGTCGCTGGCGGAGCGGCTGCAGCAGGTGATCCGCCAGGACGTGGAAGCGGGGCAGTTGCCGGCGGGGGCGTTGTTGCCGACCAGCGAACGCGTGGCAGCTGAACTGGCCATCGAACCGGCCGACGTGCAGACGGCGTATGCGAACCTGCTCGCGGACGGGTTGCTCGACGAACGCGTGGACGGCGTTCTTTGCATAGCGAGCCAGGGGCGTGAGGCGACGGTCGGCGACGCGACACAGATCCGCTTCGAGGCGGCACTGCTCAAGGCGGTGCGTGAAGCGGCGGCCCGCGGCCTGTCGAGTGCCGAGGCAACCGGGATGTTCAAGGCGGCCGTGGTCAGGATCGAGGAGATGGAGCAGAAGAAGCGGGAGGAGTGAGCATGGCACGCTCGTTCCATTCGCTTGCCGTAGTGCCTGTCATCGTGCTGGCGTTGCTCGCACTGATCGGGTGTGCGCGCGGACGCAGCTCGTGCTATCGCGGGTGAACCCGCCATTGACAGGCCACATCATGAATTCGCTCTTCGCACACAGGGCGGTGCCGGCTCTTCTGGTCATTGCTTCCTTGATTTGCACTGCGGCATGTCAGACGACGGGAGGCGTCTCCGATGAGGGAGAGCCCGTCTTCGTCGAGGAAGCATCTGCTCCTCAGGGAGCGCCTGCGGCCCCGATCGCGCAAGATGGGGTGGAAGGGGAGGTTCCGCTTATCGTTGCCGAGTCAGAGCATCCCGATGATGTCGCTCCCGACAAAGAGCTCGAGGAGGTGATCGTTGAGGCTCGCCGCGACCGTCACGAAGTGATCTTCGATCTCGTGTCCGAAGCGAAGTCCATGCTTCGTGATGTCGAACTCGAGTATGTGTTCACGGGAAAGGGCAGGAGAGAAACGCTGCGCGGGCGTCCCGTCGTCTTTGCCCTGTGGAGCGAGGCGAAGCAGGAATGGTCCATCGTGCACATCGAGATCGGCCGCCCTCCGGTCAAATGGAGGCCCGGAAAGAAGCCCTTTCCCTTCCGCATGCGCACGCCAGGCGTCGAGGCACGGCACGTCAAGGGCACCGGCGCCGAACGGCTGATGTTCGCCTTCTCCAAGGATGGCGAGCCACTGAAAGTCTACGGAAGGAAATTCCCCGTCTTCGACAGTGCTCTGATTGCGAAGAAGAGATGGAGAGCCGTCGTCGCGACCGCGAGGCCAATCGTTTATCTGCCGTCCAACGAAGACACGCTTGATCCGCTTTTTGTCAGCGGGGGGAAGGAATTCCTTCTCAACACGGCGCAAAAGGCGATCGAGGAATTGCGTCTCGCCAGGGCGCCTTCAGTGGCATTTCCAGGGCAACTGCTCGCAGATGTGGTACCCGCTGCAGTCCTCACGACCCTTGCGGTGATCGAACAGACGGATGATGCCGACTTTGTGAGGAAGAAAGGCGCTGCTTTCGATGAGGTGCTGAGCCACTACGGCCTGAAACGGGAGGAGGCGTACCGGTACAGTGTCTCAAGTGCGTCTGCCCTCGGCCCCATGCAGTTCACGAACAGGAGGGGGAATGGCACCTATGCGATGGTGGTCAGGCGATGCCCCCAGGCCAGGATTGACCCGAACTTTGAGCGCGGCGCGACCGATCTCTTGAACGCCATGAAGGCGGCGATCTGCCTGTTTGACATTGAGCTGTATCAAATGCGATCGGACATCCGACTGGCGTATCGTGACAACAAGGAAGTGCTTGGCATCTTCCCGGTCGCCGCATACAACGGCGGACCCAGGAATGTCGCGAAGCTCTACCGTGTCATGAAAAAAATGGGGGTGAAACTTGAAGACCTGCGTCCCCCAGGAGAGCAGCCGCAGGGACCGCAAGTGAAGTGTCCGTGCCTATGGAAGGAAGAAGCGACCGGCGTCCGTCCCGTGGCGATCCCCAGGTACAACAACGAGAATCGCTGGTACATCGAAAAGTACCAGAGCATCCTTAGAGTGTTCGAGTGATCCGCAATCCCTTCATGCAGGCCGTCGAGTTCCGCGGCGGCAAGGTCGCGAAGATGCGCGACTATTACGACGGCTCCGTGGTCACTGCGCCCGAGCGCAAGCCGGCGGCAGGTTAGCTGGCCTCCGGCAGCAAGGGCTATGCGCATGGGGCAAGACAAAAGACCCTTCATTCAGCGAGGTGGGTCGTCATGATTCATTCCTGGTTGCGGCGACAGCGCCTGGTAGCCGGCGTCCTCTTCGTCGCGTCCTCCGTCTGTGGTCTTGGTGTTGACGCGCGTGCAGTAAACCCGCCGACAGGCGCTCCACCGGGGTGGTCGCTCCGCCGATCGCGAGCGTCAAACCGCACCCGGTCGAGTCGCCGCACGGCAATCGGGTCGACCACTACTACTGGTTACGCGACGACTCGCGCCAGAGTCCCGCGGTGCTGGCGTACCTGGACGCAGAGAATGCCTACGCCGACGCGATGCTGGCGCACGTGGCGCCCCTGAAGAAGCGGCTCTATGACGAGATCGTCGACCGCATCGCTGAGGACGACTCTTCGGTGCCCTACCGGGACAATGGCTGGTGGTACTACCGCCGCTTCGAGGCCGGCCAGGAGTACCCGGTCTACGCGCGACGCAAGGGGGCGATGACGGAACCCGAGCAGGTCCTGCTCGACGTGCCGAAACTTGCCGCAGGCAATGAGTTTTTCCAGGTGCCCGGGCGCGAGGTTGCGCCGGACAACGCAACGCTCGCCTACACCGAAGACACGACGGGCCGGCGGCAGCACACGCTCCGCTTCAAGAGACTCGTCGACGGCGGGTTGCTCGCGGACAGCGTCGCCAATGTCGAAGAAGACATCGCATGGACGGCCGACAGCCGCGCCGTGCTCTATATCGAGAAGGATCCTGTCACGCTGCTGGGGCTCAAGGTGCGCAAGCACGTGCTGGGAACGGATCCCAGGCTGGATCCCGTCGTGTACCAACAGGACGATCCCAGTTTCTACACCACCGTCTACAAGACCAGCGACGATCGTTTCATCGTCATCTATGCCCAGAGCACCGTGTCGTCGGAGATGCGCATCGCCGACGCCGCCGATCCGGAGTTGCGCTTCCGGGTGTTCCTGCCGCGCGAGCGGGATCACGAGTACCAGGCCGACCACGTGGACGGGCGCTGGGTCATTCGTACCAACTGGCAGGCCAGGAACTTCCGGTTGATGGAGGCGAGGGACGGCGCCGAGAGCGACCGGGCGAAGTGGACCGAGGTCCTGCCGCACCGGGACGATGCGTTCGTCGAGAATTTTGCGGTGTTCAGGGCCTTCCTGGCCGTCGGCGAACGTTCGGGCGGCCTGAGCAAGATCCGAATCCGGCCGTGGTCGGGCGGGAAGGACTCGTTCATTGCCGCCGACGATCCGACGTATACGTTTGCCCTGGGCGACAACCACGACATCGACACGGACCTGGTCCGCTACACCTACGAATCCCTGGCCACGCCGCGGTCGACGTTCGACTTCAACGTGCGCACGGGCGAGCGAACCCTGCTCAAGCGCCAGCCGGTGCCGGGCCGCTTCGACGCGGCGCGGTATGCAACCGAGTTCGTCTGGGCCCCGGCGCGCGACGGCACGAAGATTCCCGTCTCCCTGGTCTATCGCAAAGGCACCAGGCGCGATGGCAGGGCACCCTTGCTGCAGTATGCGTATGGGTCCTACGGCTCATCGTCGGACCCATGGTTCCAGGTGGAGACCCTGTCGCTGATTGATCGCGGCTTCACCTTCGCAATCGCGCACGTGCGCGGCGGGCAGGAAATGGGACGCGCCTGGTATGAGGACGGCAAACTGCTGAAGAAGCAGAACACGTTCAATGATTTCGTCGATGTCACGCGCTATCTCGTGCAGGAACGCTACGTCGACCCGCAGCGGGTGTTCGCGAACGGTGGGAGCGCCGGCGGCCTGCTCATGGGTGCGATCGCCAACCATGACTACATGCTCGGCTATTCGCCTTACGACAACGTCGCGCGCCCAGGAGTACCCCGCCATGCTGGTGACGACCAGCCTGTGGGACAGCCAGGTGCAGTACTACGAGCCCGCCAAGTGGGTCGCGCGGCTGCGGGCCACGAAGACGGGCGACCAGCCGCTCCTGTTCCGGACGACGATGGCGGCCGGCCACGGCGGCAAGTCGGGCCGCTACCAGCAGTACGCCGACATCGCCGAGGTCTATGCATTCCTGCTCGACCAGGCAGGCATTCGCGACTGACGGGGCCGCCAGAGGTCAGCGGGGGCCATAGGTCATCGATGCCCAGAGTTGTTCCGACGCCAGCAGGGATCCTGCGGCTGGTCCAACCTTGCCCCAGAGACCGAAGCCCCAGCCGTAGAAAAAAAATAGTGGTGCAGATTGCGTTCTGCATCAGGTAATTCGTGAGCGACATCTTACGGCAACCCGGGTCACCCTGCGGCACGGCCATGTCGATCGGTTCGATGGCATACGTTGGCAGTCCGCTGACACCTCATAGCAACATTCCGGTTGCAGGATTCGGTCACGGCAAGGTGGACCGCGATGGTGATCGTCAGGACCGTGATGGCTTGAGGAATGGAACCGTGACAAACGCAACGGAACAAGCCGGCATGAAGCGTGAAGCGAGCCGGTTGCGATACATCGAGCAGGCCGGCGAGCGTGGCAGGCAGGCAGGTGCGGCATGGGCCGAGGATTCAGCGGAGTACCTCGACCTGAAGCGATTGGCCGCGATCGCCGCGCACCGGGGGTTCGACGACGACCATGCCGGGTACAGGGTCGTCAGCGCGATCCTTGGCGAGCGACATCTGACCAGGAGGGAAATCGCCGTGTTCCGCGAAACATTCGGCCTCGGGCACGATGACGCTGACACCCAGAACCGGGAATACTGGCAGGGATTTGTCCAGAGCGCGCTCGAAGCGTTCGAGGAGTTCGCGATCTAACCCTGGATCCGCCCCAGCGTGGCACCTGCAAGGGAGCGTGCGCCAGCGCGCCGGGGCAGCGGCGGTATCAGCTGAGCCTCGGTGACGATGCGCCGGTCGCCGAGGCGGAGAAAGAGCCGTCGCCACAGGGCCTCCATCGCCGGATAACGGAGGTCCGCCGGATGCAGTGCGGCCCGAATGATGCGGACTGTCGAATGTCGTGCCAGCAATGCCTGGTTCCACATCGGCGAGACCGAGCGCCGCCACGCCGCACGAGTGCTGACGACCAGGCTCGGTGCCGCGATCCGCTCGCCGGATCGAACGACGAATACTGAATTGCGGGTCGCCACGTACTGCAGCGGCGTCTCCTCCAGGGCGCAGCGTGCTGAAGGACTCATGAGCCACGCGGGTGCGACGAATCCCTTCGGCTGCCAACCGGCCGTGCGCAGGACGACCAGTCCGCGCAGGATGCGAGTTCTTGCGATCTCGAAGTCGAGTCGCGAGAACTCCCCTTCGCTGTCCGTGTAGATGCGCCGTGCGAGCCATTCACGAATGCCACGCGGGCATGGACCGGTATCCATGTGGCGGTAACCGTGCAGTACGATCTCGTCGCCACGCAGGATGCGGGACTCGATGAACGAGGCAAAGCGATCGTCGCGGTCGACCCGGCCCAGCCCGTGGTAGTCAGGGACGACCAGCAATGCAACCGGACCCAGGCCGAGGTCGTCGAGAAACGCGAGGGTGTTCGTGCAATCACCGAACGTTGCCGGCGCGACATCGTGTAACGAGATGCACAGCAGGCGACGAGTGTCAGCGGACATCCGGTGTCCGTTGTTCGAGGGTGCCGACGATTGGCATGAATTCCGATTGACGGGCGGCACAATCACGACCGGGCCGCCAGGTCCCAGGGCTCAACGCCTGGCGTGTCTCGCGTCGCCGGTGCGAGCGATGCGACGAACTGGCGAGTCGCCGCCTCCCAGGTGTAGCGAAGTGCATGCACGCGGCATGCGCGCCCGTTGAGGTTGAGGGCTGCCAGCGCGGCCGCCCGCAGGTCCTCGCCGAGGACGCCGGTGACGCCGTTCGCGACGACGTCGATCGGTCCTGTCACCGGGTATGCGGCGACGGGCACTCCGCAGGCCATCGCTTCGAGCAGCACGAGTCCGAACGTGTCGGTGCGGCTGGGAAACACAAACACATCTGCGGCAGCGACGTGACGCGCCAGTTCGTCGCCGAAGCGGTAACCGGTGAACACGACGCCGGGATACTTCCCGCGCAATTTCCCGGTGGCCGGCCCATCACCCACCACCAGTTTTGTACCAGGGAGGTCGAGAGCGAGAAATTCCTCGATGCCCTTTTCGACCGAGACCCGGCCGAAGTACAGCCAGATCGGGCGCGGCAACTCGAGGCATGGTTCGTCGCGCGGCCGGAAGAGCTCCGTATCGACGCCGCGGCTCCACAGCACTAGATTACTGAAGCCCCGTTCTGCGAGAGCGTGCTTCATGGACGGCGTGGCGACCATAGTGCGCGCCGCACTGCCGTGAAACCAGCGCAGGAACGCGTAGCTGACCGCAACCGGAATCGGGAATCGAGCGCGCACGTACTCTGGGAACTGCGTGTGATACGAAGTCGTGAACGCGCGTCCGCGGCGCAGACACCAGCGCCGCGCAGCCAGTCCCAGCGGGCCCTCGGTGGCGATGTGCACAGCATCGGGGTCGAGAGCGTCGAGACGCCGTCGGACTTTCGTCGCTGCGAACAGCGACAGGCGGATCTCTGGATAGGTTGGACACGGAACGGTGCGGAAATCGGCGGGTGTGATGGGTGTAACCTCGTGCCCTGCCTGCAACAGCTTCTCGACGGTGATGGTCAACGTTCGGACCACGCCATTGGTCTGCGGCAGCCAGGCATCGGTGACGAGCGCAATCCTCATGCCGCCTGGCCGAGGGCCGGGGTACCGTCCAGGAGAGCCAGGGCCTGAGGCCCGGCGAGGACCTCGGTCTTCTCGGTCCAGCGCAGCAGGCTGAGTCGCCCGGCGAAGTCCTCGACCAGCGTCGTGCAACTCTCCACCCAGTCGCCGTCGTTGCAATAGAGTATGCCGTCGATCTCGGTGATCTCCGCCCGATGGATGTGGCCGCAGATCACGCCATCGACGCCACGGCGTCGAGCTTCGACCGCAAGCGCCCGTTCAAAGTTGGCAATGTACTTCACCGCGTTCTTGACCTTGTGCTTGAGGAACGCAGCCAGCGACCAGTACGGGTAGCCAAGCAGGTGCCGCACTTCGTTGACATAGCGGTTCAAGCGCAAGGCCGCCGTGTAGGCACGATTGCCAAGGGATTCGAGGAGCGGGCTCGCCCGCACGATGCCGTCGAACTCGTCGCCGTGCAGAACCAGGAAGCGGCGCCCGTCTGCGGTCTCGTGGAACGCCTCGAGGCGGATCTCGACATTGCCCAGCGTCAACCCGTCATGATCGCGGAATGCGCGGTCGTGGTTGCCCGGCACGTACACGACACGAGTGCCGTGTTTCGCCTTGCCGAGAATCGTGCGGATGACGTCGTTGTGCGCCTGCGGCCAGTAGAAGGTGCGTTGCAGGCTCCACAGGTCGATGATGTCCCCGACCAGGTAAATCTGGTCGCACTCGACTCGGCGCAGGAAGTCGAGCAGGAATTCCGCCCGGCATCCCTTGAAGCCCAGGTGGACGTCGGAGATGAAAACGCTGCGCAGGCGCAGCGCCGGTTGCGGCGGCTTGGGGGTCATGTTCGCTCTCTCCCGTGGCCATGCTCGCTGCGGGAGATTGCCGACGCTTCATGACGGCGGCGTGAACGCTGCAAGAAATCCTGATGACAATCAGTGTGGTAGGTGGTGAATCTCCACGGCGGCTGATGCTATGTGGAAAGACTGCAATGCGCGCTATCCCTCAGCGCATGGTCAGGATCGCCTGGCCCATACGTATCCGCGTACCGTCGCAGAGGCCGTCGCAAAGGGCGAACCCTCGCGGCACCAGCACAATGACGGTCGAGCCGTGCTCGAACCAGCCCATCTCCTCGCCCTTGCGATGCGGCGCGTTACAGGCGATTACGTTCGGCCCGCGGTACTTCAGGTGCAGCAGCACGTCGAGAAAATGCAGGCGGATGCTGGCGACCAGCACGGCGGCGACGGGCACCAGCGCGATCGTCTGCCCGGAGGCTGTGAGCCGGCAGCGAAGCACCGCGCGTTCGTTCCGGCAGAACAGTTTTTCGACGCGCTTCAGTGCGGCCGGGTTGACGTTGTAGGTCTCGCCTGAAATGTAGTTCACCTGCTCGACACGACAATCGTGCGGAGCGTGAAAGCGGTGGTACATGCCGGAGGTCAGGCGCAAGGTCAGGTAGAGTCCATCGTGAAACGTCTGCGCCAATGTTGCGTCGTTGGCCAGCAGCTCAGCCAGCGTATAAGAAGAGCCCTTCGCCTGCAGCAGGGTGTCGCCGTCGATGCGGCCATGGGCGCCGAGGATCCCATCACAGGGACTCGTCAAGTGCCGATCGTCCTGATCGATCGGGCGCGCACCGTCGCGCAGCTGGCGCGTAAAGCAATCATGCATGCTGCGGAACTGCGTGGTCCGCGCGTCCGCAAGGTCGAGATCGGCGAACGCCCGCCACAGGCCGATCGAGAGGTCACGGACGACCGGATTCTCGATCTTGCTGAGCCGGCCGACGAGGCGTGTCAGTGCGTCGCGGGGAATGCGGTTGGTGAGCAGGAAGTTCAGGTATTCCTGGGCGGCAATCCGGGTGAGCAGGGAGGGCCGGGGCGATGGTGTCATCGGGATGTAATCCAGGTGCCGTACGGTGGCGGTGGAGGACTGCCTTGGAAACCAGCTCCATTGCGTACATCGCCGCCGCCCTCGGCGTCGCGGCTCTCGCGCACAGGCTGCAGTTGCGCCTGGAACTCTCGGCTGCGAAACATCCTTCGCTCGCCGGGCACTCGCGCCTGGCGCGCCGCATGGCTGCCCTCGTTCGCCACTATGAGTACAACGAGTCGGAGTTCTTTGGCGCCGACGACGCGCCGGTCGAAGTCGCCGAGCAACGGCGGGCGGGGTTCATGCGCCTGGCGGCGGTCTACGCGGAGCGCTACACGAAGACGGTGACGCTCACTCGCGAAGTTGAGGACCAGATGTCGGACCTCCAGTTCACCGACAGGTACCGCGTTCCGTTCCAGTTCCGCGGCCTGGTGTGCAAGCACCTGAAAAGCGGTTCGTTCGTGGAGTCGTCCGCTGGCGTGCAACTCACCGACCTCGACGGCAACCAGCTCTATGATCTTGGCGGCTCCTACGGCGTCAACCTGTACGGGTACGACTTCTACAAGGAGTGTATCGAGCGCGGCGCAGCGCGCGTGCACCCACTGGGTCCGGTGCTCGGCGCCTATCACCCTGTGGTCGCCGACAACGTCGCACGCCTGCGCAGGATTTCCGGTCTCGACGAGGTGTCGTTCCACATGTCGGGCACCGAGGCGGTCATGCAGGCCGTGCGCCTGGCTCGCTATCACACCCGTCGCTCGCACGTCGTGCGCTTCTGCGGCGCGTATCACGGCTGGTGGGGCGACGTGCAGCCGGGCGTCGGCAACCCGATGCCTGCCGACAGCACTTACACGCTCAAGGACATGGACAACCTGTCGCTGCGCGTGCTCTCCCGGCGCAAGGACATCGCCTGCGTGCTGGTCAATCCCCTGCAGGCACTGCACCCCAATGCAGGCGCGCCGGGAGATTCGACGCTGGTGGACAGCTCGCGCCACGCTCATTTCGACCGGGAGGAATATGCCGCCTGGCTGCGTCGCCTGCGCGATGTCTGCACGGAGCGCGGAATCCCCCTCATCTTCGACGAAGTGTTCGTCGGGTTCCGGCTGGCGCCGGGCGGCGCGCAGGAATACTTCGGCGTGCAGGCCGACATGGTCACCTACGGCAAGTCGCTCGGCGGAGGACTGCCCGTGGGCGTGCTCTGCGGCAAGGCGGCGCTGATGAAGCGCTTCCAGGAAAACCGACCCGCAGACATCTGCTTCGCGCGCGGCACCTTCAACTCGCACCCGTACGTGATGGGTGCGATGAACGAATTCCTGCGGCGTCTCGAGCGCAGCCCCGAGATCTACGGTCTCTACGACAACCTCGATGCAATCTGGAACGGGAGGGCAGCCCGGTTGAACCAGCGTCTCAGCGACGCCGGCCTGCCGCTTCAGGTACGGAACCTCTCGACGATCTGGACCGTGTGCTACACCAGGCCAGCGCGTTACAACTGGATGCTGCAGTTCTATCTGCGTGCGCAAGGACTCGCCCTCAGCTGGGTCGGCACGGGCCGATTCATCTTCAGCCTCAATTACACGGACGCGGATTTCGAGGTCGTGGCTGAGCGGATCGTGGCAGCCGCGCGAGCAATGGACATAGATGGCTGGTGGTGGCAGGGCCCGGAGCTGACCAATCGCGCAATCAAGCGCCGCATCGCGCGTGAGATGCTGCGCGCGCGCCTCGGCCGCCTGCCTGTCAGTGCGGCCCCACCGTCCCCGTCGGAGGCTCCGGCCGTTCGCCGCGGATGAGGTACAGCGGCGCCTTGTGGTAGAGCTTCACGTCGTGGAAAGGGTCCGTAAGGATCTTCGTGCACCAGACGAGACCGGTCTGCACGTCTTTCAGATAGAAGAGGTGCACGGTGCGGAACAGCAGCCCGCCCAGTCCGACAATGAGCCAGACCTCGCCGACGTGAGTCCAGAATTCGGCGGTGCTCGTGTGCGGCGTGAATGCGCCGAACAACGTCGGCTCGAGCACCAGCAGCAGCGGTGAAGCGGCCCAGATCGACAGCAGCACAATCTTGCGGCGCAGGTTGTAGCCGACCTTGATTGCTTCCTTGTGCTCGTGGGTCGCTTGATTGACCGTGTCGTAGCCTTTGGGCTCGAAGAAGAAATGACCGGCCTGGCGCGTCGTCATTGAGACGAGCCACGCGACCAGTGCCGCGACCGCTGGATTGACAAACATCAGGACGTAGGAACACAGAAAGCTGGTCGCACTCACCAGGTGCAGGGACTGGTTGACCAGGCTGTGGTGGTAGTAGCGGTGGTCATCCCAACGCTGTGTCGCGAGCGCCTGCCGGAAGCTCGTCATGTGCGTCGATCTCCTGTAAGAGCCATCCGGTTGATGGTTTACAGGACATTCTTGACCGTGCGATTACAGTAGAACGAGATCAGGCACCAGGCCGGCACCGGGAATCAGTGGCTGCTTCGCGCGAGCAGCAGGTCCTCTTGAACAGCGGAATCAAGGTCGCGATCCGGCCGATGGTCAAAGCACCAGTCGTCTGCATGAACAAGGGGGGTCTTTTCGGTGCTGAGGTAATCGTACCGATGACAGGTGCCGCGGCATGCTCCTGCGGAATCGGTCGCGTCGAGAATCGTGAACCAGCCACAATTTGCGCACTGCGACTCGGCGTGAGCGTCAACGCGGGCGGTGCCGCGGTTCGACAACTGGGTCCTGACTGGCATCGCGGCGATCCGTTCGACCAAGACACTGCATCATACCGGTAGCAGATGGATGCGGACCACGCCGTCCGTCGCGTGCGGGTCAACCGACCCAGGAATGGCTGGTTAGCGCGCGTCGCACAAGCGTCATCTGAGAATGTGATCGTAAGTGACTGTGCCGAATAAGAATGATCGTTGATCACCAATTGACCAGTCCAAGAAATGCTGCGATTTCCCGCGGCGCCGTCCCGAAAGCGTAATTTTCTGCACAGCGTTATCCACAGGGTTTGTGGATAACTGGGAACTGTCATCAGATTGTAAGCACCAGGCGCCTAACCTCTCCGCAACGTGATGCGAAAGATTTTCTCCGGAGACGAATGGTGTGACGGATCGCCTGCTGACTCGTTCGCTTGAATCGCTGCGAATCGTGCGCGCGAACGCCCTCGAGTTCGAGGCTGCACACACGGAATCGCTGGCGACGGTCGCGCCGTCTTATCGCAACAGCGCAAGAAATCTGCTGCACTACCTGGCCGTTCGGCAGCGCGACATTCGTCCGCTGCAACTGGACCTGCACTCGCTGGGCCTTTCTTCCCTGGGCATACTCGAAGGTCACGTCCTGGCGGCGATCAACGCGGTCGTGTCAAATCTCGAAGTGCTTGCGGGAGAGGATGTGGAGCTCGCGCCGCAACCCCCCGCAACGTTCGTGACCGGCCCACTGCTGCTCCACGATCACACCCGACGCCTGTTCGGTCCTGCACCGCCGTCGCGCACCGTCAGGATCATGGTCACGATGCCGAGCGAGGCGGCGGACGACCCACAGCTGATCGAGGACCTGCTTCGAGCCGGCATGGATGTCATGCGGATCAACTGCGCCCACGATGGGACGGAGGCCTGGCGTCGCATGGCGTCTCACCTGCGACGGGCGGAACGGATCGTCGGGAGACCTTGCCGTATTCAAGCCGACCTGGCTGGGCCGAAGCTGCGGACGGGGCCCCTGGAATGCATCGGACACATGCTTCGTCTCCGCCCAGCGGTCGATGCCCTTGGACGGATCGTGAGACCGGCGCGCGCCTGGTTCACACTGCAGGAAAACCCGGAGCCCGGGCCACGCGATGCGGTTGCGGTGCCCATTGCCAGCGCGACCGCTGCCTGGCGACGCGGGAAGACGCTCGTCACCGAGGATCTTCGGGGTCGTCGCCGCACCTTCCGCATCCTTGCCACCACCGACCGGTCACTGCTCGCCGAGGTTGATCGCGGCGTCCATCTGGCACCGGGCACCGTGCTGGAAGCGCTGGATGCCGAAGGCGCCACCGGACAACTCGTCATCGGTGATGTCCCTGCGCTTCAAGTCCGTATCAGCCTGAACGTGGGTGACTCGTTGATCCTGACCCGGGATCCAATCCCGGGCATGCCCGCCACGCTTGACCCGCAAAGCGGCCAGCTGAGCCCAGCGCACATACACTGCACGTTGCCGGCTGCATTCGAACATGTTCGACCGGGACACCGAGTCTGGCTCGACGATGGGAAAATCGGCGGCATCGTTCGCAACAAATCAGACGACAGACTCGAGGTTAGCGTTACACACGCACCTCCTGGTGGCGGCAAGCTCCGGGACGAAAAAGGAATCAACTTCCCGGATTCAGACTTGAATCTGGGCGCCCTGACCGAAAAGGACTTCACCGACCTGCGCGACGTCGTTGGATTCGCCGACCTCGTGGCCCTGTCGTTCCTGCGCACTGCGGACGACGTCGTTCGGCTGCAAAGGGAATTGTCCGCATTGAACGCGGGCCATATCGGCACAGTGTTGAAGATCGAGAATGCCACCGCCTTTCGCAACCTGCCGCGGATCCTCCTGGCCTCGCTCATCTCCCCACCCGTGGGGGTCATGGTCGCGCGCGGCGATCTTGCCGTTGAAGTGGGGTTCGAGCGGCTTTCTGAGCTGCAGGAGGAGATTCTCTGGCTATGCGAGGCGGCACACGTGCCCGTGATCTGGGCGACGCAGGTTCTCGAGGGTCTCGCGAAAGGAGGGGCGCCGACCCGGGCAGAGGTGAGCGATGCCGTCATGAGCAGTCGCGCCGAGTGCGTCATGCTCAACAAGGGACCTCGAATGGTGGATACCGTCCCCTTTCTCGCGGACATCCTGGAGAGAATGGCCGAGCATCACGACAAGCGGATGGCACTGCTGCGGCGGCTGTCCGTTTCCGAGTTCTGAACAGCCGGCGCGCTGGACGAGCGCCCGGACAAAGTCCGATGATCGCAACCATGACAAGAACCCTGGCCCTGGTCGCATCGCTGCTTGCGTTCCCTGCGGTCGTGATTGCCGACGCTGTCGACGAGTTCCTGGTGAGCCACATGCAGCGCCACCAGATTCCGGGAATCTCCCTGGCGATCTGCCGCGATGGCCAGGTCGTGCGCGCGATGGGCTACGGTCTCGCCAACGTCGAACTCGACGTGGCCACGAAACCGACACGGTCTTCCAGACCGGGTCAGTCGGCAAGCAGTTCACGGCGATGGCGGTGATGATGCTCGTGGACGAAGGCAGGCTCGGACTCGACGATCCCATCAGCAAGTACGTTCCCGGCGCCCCGGCGACGTGGAAGGGCATCACCGTGCGGCATCTGCTGACCCACACTTCCGGGATCAAGGACTGGGAAGGCGGGACCGACATCGATTACCGCAAGGACTACACGGAGGACGAGCTCGTCCAGGTGGCGATGAAGCTGCCACCGGATTTCGCCCCCGGTGCGCAGTGGAGTTACAGCAACACGGGCTACGTGCTGCTCGGCATCCTCGTGCACAGGGTCAGTGGCAAATTCTACGGTGATTTCCTGGCGGAGCGAGTGTTCTCGCCGCTGGGCATGGAATCGACGCGCGTCATCAGCGAGTTGGACATCGTGAAGAACCGGGCAGCCGGGTACACGCTCGAGGAGGGCAAGCTCCAGAACCAGGAGTGGGTCGCTCCCTCGCTCAATACCACCGCCGACGGCTCGCTTTACACCACGACACTCGATTTGTCGAAGTGGGACGCTGCTCTCTGGTCGCGGCGCTTCCTCAAGCCGGAGAGTTACGAGGCGATGTGGTCGCCCGTGAAACTGCAGGACGGCACGAGCTATCCCTACGGGTTCGCGTGGTCCTTCGACGTGCAGCGGCGCGAGCCGGTGATCCAGCACAGCGGCTCCTGGCAGGGCTTCAAGACGGCGATCGTTCGCTACCCAGGGCACAAGCTCACTGTGATCGTGCTGGCCAACCTGGCCCAAGCCGAGCCGATGCGCCTGGCCACTGCGGTGGCAGGTCTCGTGCAGCCCGAACTCGCCTGGCCGGACGTCCATGCCGGCGTGGTCGATCCGGATCCGGTGCGTACCGCACGAGTTCGCGAGGTACTGGAGGCGTGGGCGAAGGGAGAGACTGCACCAGGCATGGCGCGGGGACTCCGGAGCACGAACGCGGGCACCGCCCGCGAGAAGGCGGGTCGCGAAGACGTGCAGGTTCAGCTCGCGACGGCAACGGGATTCACGTTCCTTGCGGAAGACGACGTAACGGACCGCACCATCGAGCACCGCGGGGAGACGATCGGACGTGTCGTTTTCTACTTCATGCCCGGCGAGCACGACCGCCGCTATCGCTTCTTCCTGAACGACAAGGGCGAGGTCGCCGATTTCTCGTCCGAGCTGGTCGACGCGATTTAGGACCGGAGCAGGCTGCGGCCGACCCGCTTCGTCCGGCCCAACCGGGAAGTCGAGGGCGTTACGCCGGCAGCGTTGCTTCTGACCGTGCTCTTGCGGAAGCGTTGCGCGAAGTCGCTGCGGAAACTGGCGGCTTGCGCTTCGATCCATGTCCGAAAGGCGACCACAGCCGGCAAGTCCGCTCGCGATTCCGGGATCAGCAGATAGTAGGCGATGTCCATTTCGATCACCGGTTGCATCGCGATGCGAAGCCGCTTTGCTGCGAGATCATCGACGGCATAGACAAGGCGACCGAGCGCCACGCCGCCCCCAGCCGCCGCCGCCTGCAAGGCAAGGTGCCCGTCGTCGAATTGCGTTCCGCGCCCGATCTCCGCGAGCGGGGCGCCGGCGATCCTGAACCACTCCTGCCACGCCCGGGGCGACCGGCGCGCCGCATCGAGTTGTCGTGCAGCATCGGAACGCGGGTAATGTCGACTGGCCTGCGCAGGACATTCTGTCGCAGGAATGCCGGGCTCGCGACTGGCGCGAGCCACTCGTGAAAGAGGTCAACGGCGACCACGCCTGCAAAGCCGCCACGGCCGATGCGCACGGCAACGTCGACATCCTCCTGGTCGAAGTCGACAGGCGATGGGCTGGCGGCGATGCGCAGGTGGATTCGCGGGTGCCTTTTCTGGAAGTGCGGGAGCCTCGAGACCAGCCAGCGCGTGGCAAAGGCAGGGGTGACGCTGATCGAGAGTGCGCCGCTCTTGCCGCTCCGGCCGCTGGGGCGCAACGATTCAACGCTCTGGCTGATGCGGTCGAACGCCTCGTGCAGGGTTTCCGCGGCCGCCGTCGCCTGGTCCGTCAGGACGAGGCTGCGAGTGGTGCGTCGGAATAGCATGACGCCGAGGTACTCCTCCAACCCGCGAATCTGGTGGCTGACCGCAGCCGGCGTGACGTTCAGCTCGCGTGCCGCCTTTGTGAAGCTGCCAAGGCGTGCAGCGGCCTCGAAGGTCCGGAGGGAATTCAGGGGCGGCAGTGATCGGGGCATTTGTGAGATTGTCTCATCAATTGGATGACGATTTCTCGCTACAGGCAGGTGACCGGTTTCCATAGACTACTCTGCCGAGACGGACGATCAGCGTGAGGCCCCTGCCCGACGGTGGGTGACGCTGCTCCGCAATCGTCCGATCTCACCACCCTGGTGCATGCGTACCAAATAGACCGAACGATGGAGCGGCGTATTTCCGATCAGCCGTGGTGCCTTTTTCTTGACGTCGACGGCACGCTGCTCGAAATAGCAGCGACCCCGGATGCGGTGCAGGTCGAAGCGAGCCTGCAGGACCTGCTCGACCGTCTTCGCACGGTCCTTGGTGGGGCGGTTGCGCTGATCAGCGGTCGCCCGATAGTGGACCTCGATCGGCTGTTCGGTTCGCATCGATGGGCGGCCGCGGGTGTCCATGGCCTCGAGCGCCGGGACTCGCAGGGGCGCTGGCACAGTCAGAACGGTTATGACGTTGCCACCGTCGCACAGGTGCGAGACCGGCTGCAGCAGCTCGCCGAGCGCCTGCCAGGCACGACCCTGGAAGAAAAAGGCATGTCGGTGGCTGCATTACCGTCAGGTCCCGCACCTGGAAAGCCAGGTCCATGGCGAGATGCGCGCGATCCTTCGCGCTCTCGGTGGTCGTCTCGTGCTGCTCGAGGGCCGAATGGTCGTCGAACTTCGGCTGGCGGGCGCAAACAAGGCAGATGCCATCCGCGAGTTCCTGGGCGAGGCGCCGTTCAAGGGACGACGACCCATTTTCATCGGGGACGACCTGACCGATGAAAAAGCGCTCGAAGAGGTCCAGCGTATCGGCGGGCTGTCGGTCGCGGTCGGTGACCGCGTTCGCGCGATGCAGCGAGTCTCCGGTCCGCGGGACGTGCGGGTCTTTCTGGAGGAACTGGCAGACGCCGGAGCGCCGCCGCAATGAGTCCTGAGCGCCCGAACCTCGACCTGGCCGTGATCGGCAACTGCGAAGTTTCGGCCCTGGTGGACGATCTCGGCCGCATCGTCTGGATGTGCCTGCCGCGACCTGACGGTGATCCAGTCTTCTCGGCATTGCTGACGACGGAGGGGGGCGCATCCGCGGAAGGCGTCTTCGCGGTCGACATGGTCGATCTCGCAAGCACGGAGCAGCGCTATCGGCGCAACACGGCAGTGGTCGAGACGATCCTCCACGATGCCCACGGCGGTTCGCTGCTCATCCGCGACTTCTGCCCGCGCTACCGGGCACGGGGCCGCATGTTCCGCCCGATGATGCTGGTGCGGACCGTGGAACCCATTGCCGGTCGGCCGGTCGCGCGGATTCGCCTGCGGCCGACTCGCAATTTCGGAGCCGAGGCCGTCGGCGGACGCACCGGCAGCCACCACATCGTCTTTCCGGTGAACGGCCTGGAGTACCGCGTCACGACCGACGCCTCGCTCCGTGCCCTGGCGGACCAGTGTCCAGTCGTGGTCGACCAGCCGTTGACCTTCATCCTTGGACCCAACCAGACGATCGAGGAAACCCCGTCGGTCCTGGCCCACTCCTTGCTGCTGGAAACAGGCAACTACTGGCTGGATTGGGTACGCACGCTGGCCATTCCTTTCGACTGGCAGGAGGAGGTCATTCGCGCGGCGATCACCCTCAAGCTCTGCACCTTTGAGGACACTGGCGCCGTGCTTGCGGCGCTCACGACGTCGATCCCGGAGGGGCCAGAAAGCGGGCGCAACTGGGACTATCGCTACTGCTGGCTGCGGGACAGCTACTTCGTCATACAGGCCCTGAACCGCCTCGGCGCCACGCGCACGATGGAGGCCTACCTGCACTTCATCGACCATATCGTGGCCGGATCGGCCGTCAACGAACTGCAGCCGGTCTACAGTCTCGCCGGAAGCCATGAAATCGAAGAACGCGTTGTCGCTTCGCTGGCCGGCTATCGCGGCATGGGGCCGGTGCGTGTCGGCAATCAGGCCGCGCTGCAGACGCAGCACGACGTTTACGGATCGGTCATCCTCGCTACTGCGCAACTGTTCTTCGACCAGCGCCTGGCGCGAGGCGGTGACCGGGCGTTGTTCGAGCAGTTGGAGCGACTGGGCGAACGCGCCGCGGTCGTCTACGACCGTCCGGACGCCGGTCCATGGGAGTTTCGCGGGCGCGAGCGGGTACACACGTTCTCGGCGATGATGTCCTGGGCGGGTTGCGATCGCCTGTCGCACATTGCACAACGGTTGGGCCTGCCGGACCGGGAACAGCACTGGCGCGGAGTTGCGGGCGGCATGCGCGAACGGATCCTGACGCACGCATGGAACCAGAGTCGTGGCGCATTCGTTGCCGCCTTTGACAGCGACGATCTCGACGCATCGGTGCTGCTGATGCCGGAGCTCGGCCTGCTGCCGGCAACCGATCCGCGATTCCTCGGGACGCTGGACGTGATCGGCAAGGAACTGCGCGACGGGGATCTCCTGTTCCGCTATCGACACGCGGACGATTTCGGAACGCCGCAGACTGCGTTCGCGACCTGTGCCTTCTGGTACGTCAATGCCCTGGCGGCCGCTGGATTTGCGGAGGAGGCTCGCGAGCATTTCTCGCGCCTGCTCCGGTATCGCAATGGCGTTGGCCTGCTGTCTGAAGACATCGCCCCGGCCACCGGTGAGCTATGGGGCAATTTTCCGCAGACCTACAGTCTCGTCGGCATCATCAGCAGCGCACTGCGCCTGAGCCGCCCGTGGGAGACGACGCTTTGACGGCTGGCGGAACCGGGAATGAACTCGATCGACAGCTGGCTGCCTTACCTGAAGGAATGGTATGGACCCGCGGCCGCCGCGGTGCGGATCGCGCTGATCATTGCGGGAACGCTGATTGCGCAGACGGTGGCCAACCGGCTGATTCGCACGTTTCGCGTGCGCATTGCCGCAAGGATGAAGGGCGCCGAGGAAATACGGCGTGCCGAGACGCTCGGGCGCGTGTTCCGTTACCTGGCCACCGTAGTCATCGGCCTCGTCGGCGGCGTGCTCGTCCTTGCCGAATGCGGGGTCTCCGTCGCGCCGATACTTGGCGCCGCTGGCGTAGTCGGACTTGCCGTCGGTTTCGGCGCGCAGAGCCCGGTCAAGGACTACTTTACAGGCATCTTCCTGCTGATCGAGAACCAGCTCATCAAGGGCGATGTCGTGCAGGTCGCCGACAAGGCCGGCGTCGTGGAGGACATGACACTGCGCTACGTGCAGCTGCGTGACTACGACGGCAACGTGCACTTCGTGCCCAACGGGCTCATTTCGACTGTCACGAACATGAGCCGTGGGTACGCCTACGCGGTCGTCGACATCGGCATCGCCTATCGCGAGGAGATCGACGCGGCGCTGGCGGTCATGCGCACGGTCGCCGCCGAACTTGCCGAGGACCCGGACTTTGCAGGCCGGATACTCACCGAGTTCGAGATCGCGGGCGTCGAGCGATGGGACGAATCCGCGATCGTCCTGCGCGGGCGGTTCAAGGTGCGTCCACTCGAGCAGTGGAACGTGCGGCGCGAGTACCTGCGGCGGCTGAAGGGCGCCTTCGATGCCGCCGGCATCGAGATTCCGTTCCCGCACGTGACGGTTTACGCGGGAGCCGGCAAGCACGACCGCGCGCCCGCATTCCATGTGGCGGTGAACGAGTCGTGATTCGATCGGTCATCATCCGCTATCTCCTGCCGATTGCTACGGCCCTCAGCATCATCGCCTTCGTCGGCGTGCCGTATATCGAACACATGCTGACGGGCTGGTTCCGCTCCGATATCGAACTCAGAGCCCGGCTGGTGATGAACTCGATAGAAGAGCCGCTGACGGGCCTGCTCGAACGCAAGGAATCGGCGCGACTGGCCGCCTATCTTGAAAGAGTCGTGAGTGACGAGCGGCTGCTGGCAGCCCTGATCTGCGATACGAGCGGCGCGAGGATCTACGCCACGAACCTCGTCCCGGCCGACGTCACCTGCGATTCGCCGACGACGGCGCTCGTCAACGATTCGACCGTCACGCGCCTGCCCTCCGGATTGATCGAGGTGTCGTCGTTCACGGTCCATCCGGACGCCGGACAGCGGTATCGCGTCTTGCTGGTCCATGACCTGAGTTTCATCGACCGGCGGCAAGCCGCGGCGCGCAACTTCGTGCTGGCATTTGCCGTAATCGCCGTGGGGGTGCTGGGTCTCCTCGGCGGTGTGGTCATCCGCGGCATGCTGAATCGCTCGATCAGGTTCTGCTCGGCGACATTCGGTCTCGCCGGTTTCTCGATGACGCGCGCTCACCGCGCTCGTCGCAGCCGGTGCTCTCCAGCGTGCGGAGCCTGCTGCGCGAGATCGAGCAAAGCCAGCGCGTCGAAATCGAGTTCCACGAGAACTGGACACCCCAGGCGCTGCAGCAGGTCGTGCGTGACAATCTCGGTTCCTGTCCGCTCGTCGTCGTCTCGAACCGCGAACCCTACATTCATAATCGCGGGCCGGACGGGCACACGGTGGTCCAGGTGCCGGCGAGCGGCATGGTTACCGCGCTCGAGCCGATCGTGCGCGCCTGCTCCGGCATCTGGGTCGCGCACGGCAGCGGCTCCGACGATCGTCGGGTCGTGGACAGGCATGACCATGTCAGGGTGCCTCCAGAGGACCCCGCTTACACGCTGCGGCGTGTCTGGCTGACCACGGAAGAAGAGGAGGGCTATTACTACGGCTTCGCGAACGAGGGCATGTGGCCGCTGTGCCACCTCGCCTACGTCCGTCCGGCCTTCCGTGAGTCGGACTGGATCGCTTACCGGGCCGTCAACGAGAAATTCGCCGGGGCGGTCGCGGCCGAGGCAGCCGGGGAGTCTCCGGTCATTCTCATTCAGGACTTTCATTTCGCCCTGCTGCCGCGCCTGCTCCGCGAGCGCAAGCCCAAGGCGACGATCGCGCTGTTCTGGCACATTCCGTGGCCGAATGCCGAAACGTTCGGCGTCTGTCCATGGAAACGCGAGGTGCTGACGCACCTGCTGAGCGCCGACATCCTCGGCTTTCACACGCGGTATCACTGTCAGAATTTCCTCGCGACCGTGGATCGGTACGTGGAGTGCCAGATCGATCACGAACACATGATCGTGACCCACAACGGTCACGTCTGTCGTGTCGTCCCGTATCCCATCTCGATCGAATGGCCACCGCGCTGGCTGGCAACACAGTCGGCGGTGCCGGTCGCGCGCGACGCAGTGCGGCGTCGATTCGGCATTGGTCGCGACGTGCGCCTGGGGATCGGCGTGGAGCGCTGGGACTTCACCAAGGGCATCGTGGAGCGATTCCTGGCGCTGGAGAAGCTCTTCGACGAGCACCCGCAATGGCGCGGCCGCATGACGCTGCTGCAGGTGGCCGCTCCAACGCGCAGCCGGCTGCCTGCCTACCAGGCGCTGCAGCAGCACACGCTGGCCGAAGCGGAACGCATCAATGAGAAATTCGGCAAGGACGGCTGGCAGCCGATCGTTCTTGTCGGCGAACACCAGGAGCCGGCACAGGTGTTCGAACTCTACCGCGCCGCGGACTTCTGCGTGGTCAACAGCCTGCACGACGGCATGAATCTGGTCGCCAAGGAATTCGTCTCCGCCCGGGACGACGAGGACGGCGTGCTGATCCTGAGCACGCTGGCCGGCGCTTCCCGCGAACTCGTCGAAGCCCTGCTCGTCAATCCGTTCGACATCGGCGAGACGGCGGACGCCATTCGCGCCGCGCTCGAGATGCCGCGCGATGAGCGGCGGCAGCGCATGCAGCTCATGCGACGCACCGTGAAGGAGAACAACGTCTACCGCTGGGCGGGCCGCATGTTGATGGACGTGGCGCACGTGCGGCAACGGCAAGCCCTGGCGGAGTCGCGGCCGGCTGGAGAGGATCAGGAACTGGCAACGCTGACCGCGCGGGCTCGGGCGACGTCTGGTGCCCCGGGCCAGACTCGAACTGGCACTCCCTCGCGGGAAACGGATTTTAAGTCCGTAGCGTCTACCGGTTCCGCCACCGGGGCCCGGGCAGCAGTTTAACGGAGCGCGCAGCGCCCGCGACGGCCATCTCGGCGACTATCGTCTCGCGTACCGTCCCGGACCGACCGGCACCGGCCTAATCCGCCATCGAACCGATGCCCACCTTCGTGTCGAGCGCGATGCCGGCGAGTTCGTAGCCCCGACGGAAGTCCTGCACGTGGCGCGTCATCCACGACTCGGCTTCGTCGGGCTTGTGTTCGCGGATCGCCTCGACGATGCAGCGCTGTGCCACCAGGATGCGGGTGCGACCCTGCGGCACGCGGTCGATCATGCGACGCAGGGAAGGGGCGAGCAGTCGCGTGACGGGCTGCATTGCCAGTTGCAACACACGGTTGCCGCTGAGTTCCGCCAGCTTGCCGAAAAACTCGACGACCTGGTTCACGGCACCGTCGGCACTGCGGGCTGTTTCGACAGCCGAAACGATTGCTTCGAGTTGCGCGACATTCGCCGCGTTGCCCTGCTCGGCAGACAGCGCCGCAACGCGAGGCGCCACTGCGCGCATGGCTTCCCATAATTCGATGAAGGTGACGTCGTCCGGGGCGAGCGTGCGGCCGACGCGCGACGCGGTTTCCGCATGGCCAGGGCGAGTGACCTTGAGGCGCTTGCTGCCGCCTTCACGGCCGACGAGTCCCGCCGATTCAAGGCGTCGCAGAGCTTCGCGCACGGTCGAACGATTGACGGCGAACTGCTCGGCCAACTCGGTTTCGGTCGGTAGAGAATCGCCCGGACGCAAGCTGCGCCGCAGGATCTTCTGCTCGATGACGGTGGAGATGCGATGCGAGGCCGGCTGCCGGGCGAGGGGTTCGAACAGCGGGGCCTTGTAGGCGGGGGGCAGATTCGGTCATGGCGCATTCCGATTGACGGATAGTCCGATTGTCGGACAATATAGAGACCACTGAACGATCGCGCAACTCCGGGGTGACCGCCATGTTCGATTTCGACTTCGGCCCGGGTGAGGACATCGACCTCCTGCGGGAAACCGTGCGCAGCTTCGCCGTCACCGAGATCGCGCCCCGCGCGGCCGAGATCGATCGCAGCAATGCTTTCCCGATGGACCTGTGGCGCAAGTTCGGCGACCTCGGCCTGCTCGGCATCACGGTCGCACCGGAATTCGGCGGCACCGGGATGGGTTACCTCGCGCACGTCATCGCGATCGAAGAGATCAGTCGCGCCTCGGGCAGCGTGGGGTTGTCGTACGGTGCGCATTCGAATCTCTGCGTCAACCAGATCCACCGCTGGGGCACGCAGGCACAGAAAGAACGGTACCTGCCGAAGCTGCTGTCCGGCGAACACGTGGGTGCGCTGGCCATGAGCGAACCGGGCTCCGGCTCCGACGTCATGAGCCTGCGCCTGCACGCGCGGCCGCAGGGCGACCGGTACGTACTGAATGGCAGCAAGATGTGGATCACCAACGGGCCGGTCGCCGACACGCTGGTCGTGTACGCCACTGTCGACCCCACTGCCGGACACAAGGGCGTCACGGCATTCCTGGTCGAAAAGGGCTTCAAGGGTTTTCGACCGCGCCGAAACTCGACAAGCTCGGCATGCGCGGATCGGACACCTGCGAGCTCGTGTTCGAGGATTGCGAGGTGCCAGCCGAGAACGTGCTCGCCCAGGTGGGACAGGGCGCCCGCGTATTGATGAGCGGCCTCGACTACGAGCGTGTCGTGCTCGCTGGCGGGCCGCTGGGTCTGATGCGCGCCGTGTTCGATTGCGTCGTGCCCTACGTGCACGAACGCAGGCAGTTCGGCGCGCCGATTGGCTCGTTCCAGCTGATGCAGGGCAAACTGGCCGACATGTACACGACGCTCAGCTCGTGCTGCGCCTACGTCTACGCCGTCGCCAGGGCCTGCGACGCGGGCCGGACCACGCGCATGGACGCTGCCGGCTGCATCCTGCTGGCCGCGGAAAAGGCCACGCAGGTGGCGTTGGACGGCATCCAGGCCCTGGGCGGCAACGGCTACATCAACGACTACCCGACCGGGCGTATCCTGCGCGACGCGAAGCTCTACGAGATCGGCGCCGGCACCAGCGAGATCCGCCGCATGCTGATCGGCCGCGAGCTGTACGCCGCGACGGCCTGACGCACAGGGGGGAACGACGATGCCGATGGGCGGACTCTTTTACGAGAAGTTCAGCGTGGGTCAGCGATTCGAGCACGTGCTGCGCCGGACGGTCACCGAGGCCGACAACCTCATCTTCAGCGCGCTCACGCACAACCCGGCGGCCCTGCACCTCGACGAGGAATACATGAAGTCCTCCGAGTTCGGCACGCGCATCGTGAACAGCTGCTTCACGCTGAGCCTGATGGTCGGTGTCTCCGTCGCCGACACCACGCTGGGAACGACCGTGGCAAATCTCGGCTGGGACGAAGTCCGCTTTCCCAGGCCCGTGTTCATCGGCGACACCCTGCGCACCGAATCGATCGTGCACGAGATGCGCGAGAGCAAGTCCCGCCCGGGCGCGGGCATCGTCACGTTCGTCCACCGCTGCTTCAACCAGCGCGGCGAGGAAGTGGCCGTGTGCAAGCGCATGGCGCTAATGCAGAAGCTGCCGGCGGGAGCGGCCTGATGCGCTCGATGCTGTTCGTGCCGGGCGACCGGCCGGAGCGATTTGCGAAGGCGCTGGCGAGTGGCGCCGACGCCGTGATCTGCGACCTCGAGGACGCCGTGACGCCGGTCACGCGCCCGCAGGCCCGGCTCAACGTGGCGGACCTGCTGCGCGCGACGGGGCGATCGATCCCGCTCTGGGTACGCATCAACCCCGTCCAGACCGACGACGCGCTCCCCGACCTCGCCGCAGTGGTTGCCGCGCGTCCTGACGGCATCGTGTTGCCGAAGGCACGCCACGGTGCCGACCTGCACCGGCTGGATCACTGGCTCGAAGCGCTCGAGGCCCAGCACGGTCACTCGTGCGGCTCCATCAAGGTCATCGCGCTGATCACCGAGACCGCACAAGCCGTGCTGAGCGGTTCGACTTTCACCACACCGCCGGCGCGGGTCATCGGTTACACGTGGGGAGCCGAAGACCTGGCCGCCGACGTCGGAGCCTCGGCCAATCGCACCGCCGACGGCGAATTCGAGTTCTCGTTCCGGCTGGCGCGCTCGTCGTGCCTGCTGATGTCTGCCGCCGCCGGGATCGCTGCCTACGACACGACCGACATCGAGTTCCGCGATGTCGCCGCCGTCGAGCGTCGGGCGCAGGCCTCCCGTCGCGATGGTTTCGTCGGCAAACTCGCGATCCATCCGGCACAGCTCGCGCCGATTCACGCCGCTTTCACGCCGACCAGCGACGAGGTGACATGGGCACGTCGCGTCATCGAACTGATGTCGGCGGCAGGCGGACAGGGCGCAGTGGCGCTCGACGGCCGCATGATCGACCGACCGCACGTCAAGCAGGCGGAGCGCATCCTGGCCGCGCTCGAGCGCCGCTGATACGCGCACCGCGCAAGGGGAGACTCGAAGCATGAGCGTGCTGCAGACCCGCATCGACCGGCATGGCGCCGAGTTCACGGCCAACGAGGCCGTCAACCGCGCACTGGCCGCCGAACTCCGTGAACTCGCGGCGAAGGTCCGCGCAGGCGGCTCCGCGGCGGCACGTGCACAGCACGAGAGCCGTGACAAGCTGCTGGTACGAGATCGCATCGACCGGTTGCTCGATCCGGGCACGCCCTTCCTCGAGATCGGCCAGCTCGCGGGTCACAACCTGTACGACGACTGGATTCCGAGCGGCGGTGTCGTGGCCGGCATCGGACGCGTGTCGGGCCTCGAATGCGTCATCGTTGGCAACGACGCGACGGTAAAGGGTGGCACGTACTACCCCATCACCGTGCGCAAGCACCTGCGCGCACAGGAAGTGGCGCTCGAGAATCGCCTGCCCCTGCATCTACCTCGTCGACTCCGGCGGCGCGTTCCTGCCGCGGCAGGACGACGTCTTTCCCGACCGCGAGCACTTCGGCCGCATCTTCTACAACCAGGCGCAGATGTCGGCGCGCGGCATCCCGCAGCTGGCCGTCGTGATGGGTTCGTGCACGGCGGGCGGCGCGTACGTCCCGGCGATGTGCGACGAGTCCATCATCGTGCGCGAACAGGGCACGATCTTCCTGGGTGGTCCGCCATTGGTGCAGGCCGCAACGGGCGAACGCGTCGACGCAGAAACTCTGGGGGGTGGCGACGTGCACGCGCGGCAGTCCGGCGTGGTCGATTACCTTGCCGACAACGATGCGCACGCGCTGTGGATGGCGCGGCGACTGGTCAGCAACCTGAACCGTACTGGCTCGAAGCCACCGCCCGCGCCGGCCCGAACACCGACCTATCCCGCCGAAGAGTTGTACGGGGTGGTTCCGCGGGATACGCGTCACCCCTACGACGTGCGCGAAGTGATCGCGCGCCTCGTGGACGCTTCCGAGTTCGACGAGTTCAAGGAACTCTACGGCACGACGCTCGTCTGCGGCTTCGCACGGATTGCCGGTTACCCGGTGGGCATCGTTGCGAACAACGGCATCCTGTTCTCGGAGTCCGCCCAGAAGGGCGCGCACTTCATCGAGCTGTGCAATCGCCGGCGCGTGCCGCTCGTGTTCCTGCAGAACATCACCGGCTTCATGGTCGGCCGCAAGTACGAAGCCGGCGGCATCGCTCGCGACGGCGCCAAGATGGTGACGGCGGTGGCTTGCGCGTCCGTGCCCAAGTTCACCGTGATCATCGGCGGATCGTTCGGTGCGGGTAACTATGCGATGTGCGGTCGCGCGTACGGCGGCCGCTTCCTCTGGACCTGGCCCAACTCGCGCATCTCGGTAATGGGCGGCGAGCAGGCCGCGACGGTGCTTGCGATCGTCAAGCGCGAAGGCCTGCAGCGCCGGGGCGAGGAGTGGTCGCAGGACGACGAACAGAAGTTCCGCGACGATATCCGTGGCCAGTACGAAACCCAGGGACATCCCACCTATGCCAGCGCCCGGCTCTGGGACGACGGTGTGATCGACCCGGCCGACACGCGCAACGTGCTGGCCCTCGCGCTCGCGGCCGCCACGTGCCGGCCCGACGAGGGCGAGACGCCCTTCGGCATTTTCAGGATGTGAGGCCAGCCATGCTCAAGAGCGTCCTGATTGCCAACCGCGGCGAGATCGCCTGCCGCGTCATTCGCACCGCGCGACGGCTGGGCCTGCGCACCGTCGCCGTGTATTCGGAAGCCGACCGCGGGGCGCTGCACGTGCGGATGGCGGACGAGGCTGTTTGCATCGGCCCTGCCGCCGCCCGAGAAAGTTATCTCGACGGCGACAAGCTGCTCGCAGTGGCGAAGCAGCACGGCTGCGAATCGATTCATCCCGGGTACGGCTTTCTGTCTGAAAACGCGGACTTCGCCCGTGCCTGCGAATCGGCCGGCATCGTGTTCATTGGTCCGCCCGCGTCCTCGATCGATCGCATGGGTTCGAAGAGCGAGGCACGCCGACTGATGTCCGCGGCCGGCGTGCCCGTGCTGCCGGGCTACGACGATGACGATCAGTCCGACGCAAAGTTGCTCGCCGCGACGAAGACGCTGAGGTATCCGCTGTTGATCAAGCCGACGGCGGGCGGGGGCGGCAAGGGCATGCGCATCGTGCGCGCCGCAGCCGAATTCGCCGAAGCGCTCGCCGGTGCGCGCCGAGAAGCCGCAAAGTCCTTCGGCGACGATCGAGTGCTGCTCGAGCGCTTCGTCGAAAAGGGCAGGCACGTCGAGATCCAGGTTTTCGCCGACGCGCACGGCAACGCCGTGCACCTGCACGAGCGCGACTGCTCGCTGCAGCGCCGCCACCAGAAAGTGATCGAGGAAGCCCCTGCGCCGGGCCTGAACGACACGACTCGCGCAGCGATGGGCGCAGCGGCCGTGGCGGCGGCAATGGCGGTCGGTTATCGCGGCGCCGGCACGGTCGAATTCCTGTTCGATGGCACCGAGTTCTATTTCCTCGAGATGAACACGCGCTTGCAGGTCGAGCATCCGGTCACCGAAATGATCACCGGGCTCGACCTCGTCGAGTGGCAGCTGCGTGTCGCTTCCGGCGAACGGTTGCCGCTCGACCAGGCGGCAATCCCGCGTCGCGGCCACGCGATCGAAGCGCGCCTGTACGCCGAGGATCCGGAGCGCGGCTTCCTGCCGTCCACGGGCCGTCTCTCGCGCCTGCGCTTTCCTGCCGCAACACAGGACGTGCGCGTCGATGCGGGCGTGGAGGAGGGTGACGAAGTCACGGTCCACTACGACCCGATGATTGCCAAGCTGATCGTCTGGGCGCCCGATCGCGCGACGGCGATCGAAAGGCTGCAACAGGCACTCGAAGCCACCGAAGTCGAAGGGGTGCGCACCAACGCACGCTTTCTCTGGCAGATCCTCGGCGCACCGGTCGTGCGCGCGGGCGACGTCAGCACGCGATTGCTCGAAACCGACCCGTCGCTCGCGCCTGGCGTCGAAGCCCACGAGATCCACGCAGCCTGGCTGATTGCCGCTGCGGCTTGCTTGCATTCGATGCCGGGCGACGATCTTGGGCACGCCAATCACGCCGCGAGTCCGTGGGAAGCGGCCACGGGTTTCCGGCTGAACGGCCCGGCCAGCGTGCGAGTCGCATTGCGCCTCGACACGAACGGCGCGCCTGCCTCGATTGCAGAGTCACAGCCGCTGCAGCACTGGCTGTCGTTTCGGCGCGAGCCCGAGGGTCTGGCCGTCGTCCTCGATGGCAAGCCGCATCGGGTCACGTTGCGACGCCCCGCAAGCGATGTGCTCGAGGGCTACGTCGACGGTCACCCCGTGCGTGCGCGTGTCGAACTGGATCACGACCGCTTGATCGTGCGCCGGCACTGCCTGCGCTTCGATTTCGTCGAGGACACGGGGGCAGAGCATCGCGTGTCGGCGGAGCACGAGGGACATTTCAGGGCGCCGATGCCCGGGCACGTCCTCGACGTACGGGTCAAGGTCGGCCAGAGGGTGGAGCAGGGTGCGGTGCTGCTGGTGCTCGAAGCCATGAAGATGGAGCACTCGCTCACGGCGCCATGGACCGCAAACGTGATCGAAGTCAAGGTGCAGAAGGGTCAAAGGGTCGAAGAAGGAACCGATCTCGTCAGGCTGGAACCCGTAGAATGACTGCGGCAATCCCCGACCTTGGAATGAGTCTGTTTTGCTAGACTTCGCGCCGAATCGCGGCCCTCCGACATTGTTTCTGGGCGCGAAAACAGGCGAGTCACGCGGAGGCGGGATGGTAGTGGACGGGGCCCTGTTCGAGGCCCGCGAAATCAATGCGTGGCGAGGCGACCGGCACATCCTGCGTGACGTGTCTTTCTCAGTCCGCCCCGGCGAGTTTCTCAAGGTCACGGGCCCCAACGGCGTCGGCAAGACGACGTTGCTGCGAGTGATCTGCGGCCTGCTGCCCGCCGAAGGCGGCGAATTGTTGTGGCGCGGGAAATCGATTCGCGGCCGCCGCGACGAGTTCAATTTCGAACTGGGCCACCTCGGCCACCTCAATTCCCTGAAAGGCGACCTGACGGCCCGCGAGAACCTCAAGTTCCTCGCTGGCCTGCGCACGACGCTCACGGCGCAGACGATCGATGCGACCCTGGACCGCGTCGGCATACTTTCCCGGGGCGACCTGCCCGCGCGTTCGCTGTCGGCTGGTCAGAAGCGTCGCCTGGCGCTGGCGCGCTTGCTGCTTGCGGATGCGGCCCTCTGGATTCTCGACGAACCCGTGACGAACCTCGACACCGCCGGCATCCGGCTGGTCGAAGAACTGATCGTCGACCACCTGGAGCACGGCGGCCTGGCCATCGCAGCGGCCCATCAACGGCTGCTCGACGACGCTCCGTGCCTGCGACGCCTGGAGCTCGAGCCATGACCGCCGTGCGGACACCGACGCTCGCTGCCGCCAAGCTCGTCTTCCAGCGCGACATGACGCTGGCCTGGCGCCGCTGGGACGAAGTGGCACAGCCGCTCATCTTCTATGTGGTCGTCACGACGATGTTCCCCCTCGCCACCACGCCGGACCTTTCGGCATTGCGCGTGATCGGCGGTGGCGTGGTCTGGGTAGCCGCGCTGCTGGCCTCGCTGCTCGCGCTCGAAGCCCTGTTCCGGGCCGACGTCGAAGACGGCACGACGGAACAATGGGTACTCTCCGGTCAGCCCCTGGGGTATCTTCTGCTGGCCAAAGTCGCGGCCCACTGGGTGCTGACGGGCCTGCCGCTCGTAATCATGTCGCCGATCGTCGGCACGGGCCTGGGGCTGCCGACCAGCGTCTGGGGCGTACTGATGTCGTCGCTGCTGCTCGGCACCGGGACGCTCAGCATCCTCGGCGGCATTGGCGCGGCACTCACGGTAGGCGTGCGCAGGGGCAGCGTGCTCCTGTCGCTGCTGGTGTTGCCGCTCGCCATGCCGCTGTTGATCTTCGGGTCCCGCGCCGTGTCCATGCAGATGGACGGGGATTCCCCGGCGGGTCCGCTGCAGCTGCTGGCGGCGATCTTCTTCATGGCGTTGAGTCTCGGACCGATCGCAATGTCTGCGGCGATCCGCATCAGCGTCGAGAATTGACAGGTATTTGACGCAATCCACTGAACGCAACGCACGCTGACCGGTCAAGAGGAACAACATGTCGTGGACCTGGTTCCATAAGCTCGCATCGCCGCCGCACGCCTATCGCATCCTGGGCAGCCTGGCTCCGTGGTTCGGCTGGGCGTCGCTGGCCCTGATACTGCTGGCCACCTGGTGGGGCCTGGTGAAGGCGCCTGCCGATTACCAGCAAGGCGACGGCTTCCGCATCCTTTATGTCCATGCGCCGAGCGCCTGGATGTCGATGTTCACTTATGTCGTGATGGCGGTGGCGGCCGGCGTCGGCCTGATCTGGCGCATCAAGCTGGCGCACGCAGCCGCGGCGGCCTGTGCGCCCATCGGAGCCTCTTTCACTTTCCTGGCACTGGCGACAGGCTCGATCTGGGGCAAGCCGATGTGGGGTACCTGGTGGGTCTGGGATGCCCGTCTCACTTCGGAGCTGCTGCTGCTCTTCCTGTACCTTGGCTACATGGCGCTGCGGGCCTCGTTCGACGATCCTCAGCGGGCGGACCGGGCAAGCGCCGTGCTGGCACTGGTCGGCGTGATCAACGTGCCGATCATCCACTACTCGGTCAATTGGTGGTCTACGCTGCACCAACCGGCAAGCGTGACCAAGTTCGACAAGCCTTCGATCGACCTGGCGATGCTGATTCCGTTGTTCCTCATGATCGCCGGCTTCCAGCTGTACTTCGGCTGGGCCGTGTCCCGCCGCTTGCGTGGCGAGATCCTGCGCCGAGAACGCAATGCGAACTGGCTTAAGGAAGCAGCATAATCATGGACTTACAGACGTTTTTTGAGATGGGAGGTTACGCGGGCTACGTGTGGACCTCCTACGGCCTGACGGCCCTGATCCTGCTCTGGAACTGGTGGGCAGCCCGCCGTTTCGAAGCCGAAGCCCAGCTTGCCGCCAGGCGGCGCAATGAACTTGCATTGGAGAGAACAGCATGACACCGCGACAGAAGCGCATGGTCACCGTCGTCGCCATCGTGGCCGGAGTCGGTATCGCTACCACCTTTGCACTGCAGGCCTTCAACCAGAACCTGCTCTATTACTACAGCCCGACGCAGGTGCACGCCGGCGAAGCACCCGCGTCCCGGTCCATCCGGGTCGGCGGCCTGGTGGAGAATGGCAGCCTCGCACGCAAGCCGGGCAGCATGGAGGTCACCTTCGTCCTGACCGACTACGCGCAGAAGGTTCCGGTGAGCTACACGGGCGTACTGCCCGACCTGTTCCGCGAGGGGCAGGGCGTCATTGCGCGCGGCAGGATGGACGGCGACCGCTTCGTCGCCGAAGAGGTTCTGGCCAAGCACGACGAGAATTACATGCCGCCCGAAGTGGCAGACAGCCTGAAGCCACACCTGGACGCGGCAAATTCGACGGCTGGCAGCACCTGATCACCAGCGACCGACACTAGCCCGCACCGGAGCAACCACCGCATGGTCGTCGAACTTGGTTTGTTTGCGCTGATCCTCGCGCTGCTTCTGTCCTGCGCGCAGGCCTTCTTCGGCCTCGCCGGACCTGCGATCGGGAACCGACGCTGGATGGCTGCAGCACGCCCAGCGGTGGCCGGGCAATTCGTCTTTGTCGCGCTGTCGTTCGCCGTACTGGCCTGGGCGTTCTACAAAAACGACTTCTCGGTGCTGTACGTCGCGAACAACTCCAACTCGGCGCTGCCGACGTTCTACCGCTTCTCCGCGGTGTGGGGAGCGCACGAGGGTTCGCTGCTGTTGTGGGCGCTTTCGCTTTCGGCGTGGTCGATCGCCGTCGCCGTCTTCAGCAAGAACCTGCCTGAATCGTTCGCCGCGCGCGTGCTCGGCGTGCTCGGCGTCGTCAGTATCGGGTTCCAGGCCTTCATCCTGTTCACGTCGAACCCGTTCGAGCGCCTCATGCCGCCGCCGCCAGGACGGTCAGGATTTGAACCCACTGTTGCAGGATTTCGCGCTCGCCGTGCATCCGCCGATGCTGTACCTCGGATACGTCGGCTTCTCCGTCGCCTTCGCGTTCGCGGTCGCCGCGCTGCTCGAGGGCAAGCTCGACGAGAAATGGGCTCGCTGGACACGTCCATGGACGACCGTCGCCTGGATGATGCTCACGTGCGGCATCGCGCTTGGCAGCTGGTGGGCGTACTACGAACTCGGCTGGGGCGGCTGGTGGTTCTGGGATCCGGTCGAGAACGCATCCTTCATGCCCTGGCTCGTCGGCACGGCGCTGATCCATTCGCTGGCAGTCACCGAAAAGCGCGGGCTCTTCAAGAGCTGGACGTTGCTGCTCGCCATCATCGCGTTCTCGCTGAGCCTGCTCGGCACGTTCCTGGTGCGTTCCGGCGTGCTGGTATCGGTGCACGCATTCGCCAGCGACCCGAGCCGCGGCATCTTCATCCTCGCATTCCTTGGCCTCTGCGTCGGTGGCTCGCTGGCGCTCTACGCATGGCGCGGTCCCGCGCTGCGCGCCAAGGGCAGCTTCGACGTGGTCTCGCGCGAGTCCTTCCTGCTGTTCAACAACATGCTGCTGCTCGTGACGACGGCGCTGATCCTGATCGGCACGCTGTACCCACTGTTCCTCGACGCGCTCAACATGGGCAAGATCTCGGTCGGACCGCCGTACTTCAACGTCGTGTTCCTGATCCCGACGCTGCCGTTGATGGCGCTGCTCGCGGTCGGCATGCACGCCGCCTGGAAACACGCTAAGCTCGAAGAAAAGAAGAAGGCATTGGCGACCATGCTCGCCATCGCGACCGTCGCCGGCGTGGCCATTCCTGTCGTTGCCTATGACGGCTTCAACTTCATGGCGTCGGTCGGCCTCACGGCGGCTTTCTGGGTGATCCTGTCGTCGCTTTATGAGCCGTTCCAGCGCCTGCGCAAGCAGCAGTCGCTGTCGCGAGGCGTGGTTGGCATGACCGTCGCGCACATAGGAGTCGCGATGTTCTGCATCGGCGTCACGGTGGTGCAGACCTATCGCATCGAGAAGGACATCGCGCTCAGTCCGGGCGAGTCCGTCGAGCTGCAGGGCTACAAGTTCAGCTTCGACAGCCTCGAGCAGGTGGCCGGCCCCAACTACGACGCGACGCAGGCGCACTTCACGATCACCGAAGGCGACAAGGTCATCGCCAAGCTCCAGCCGCAGAAGCGCGTCTACCGCGTGCGCACCATGCCGATGACAGAAGCCGGCATCACAGTGAACTGGAACCGCGACCTGTTCATCGCCATGGGCGACGACCTGGGCGCCAACGCCTGGAGCGTGCGAGTGCAGTACAAGCCGATGGTCCGCTTCATCTGGTTCGGGGCGCTGGTGATGGCCATCGGCGGATTCATCGCAATCACCGATCGCCGCTATCGCACGCGCAAGTCCGAGGCCGACGCGAAGGTCGACCTGGGAAAAACGGCGAAAGCCACCTGACTTTCCGGGACAATCGACATGCTCAAGTTTGGCGTACCACTCGCACTGGCGGTGCTGCTCGGTGTGTTCCTGTTCGTGGGCCTGCAGCGCGATCCGTCCTACGTGCCTTCGCCGCTGATCGGCAAGCAGGCGCCGGAATTCACGCTTCCCAGCCTGCACGACCCGGACTATCCGGTCGCCTCGAAGGAACTGGCTGGCAAGGCCTGGGTGCTGAACGTGTGGGGCACCTGGTGCGGCGGTTGTCGCCAGGAACACGACACGCTGATGGCGATCGCGCGGACCGGCGCGGTACCGCTGATCGGGCTGAACTGGAAAGACGACGGGGCCGCAGCGCAGCAATGGCTGAGCGCGCTGGGCAATCCCTACGCAGTCGTTGCCTCCGATCCTGAAGGCCGTGTGGCGATTGACTGGGGCGTCTACGGCGCCCCGGAAACCTTCCTGATCGGACCGGACGGCAAGGTGCTGTTCAAGCACATCGCGCCCATGACCATGGAAGTCTGGACCAAAGAGTTCCTGCCGCGCATCCAGGCGGCCAACGCCGGCAACGTGCCGGCCGGGGGATGAACGACATGTCGTTGCTGCATTTTTCGCGTTTCGCTCGCACCATGCTCCTGGCATTGCTGGTCGCGATCGCGGTTCCGGCACTCGCCATCGACACCGAGCGTGCTTTCGACGACCCCGCCCTGCAGGCACGCTACGAGATGATCGGCCGCGAGTTGCGTTGTCTCGTGTGCCAAAACCAGACCATCGCCGATTCGAACGCAACGCTGGCCCAGGACCTGCGTCGCGAAGTCCGCGAGATGATCACCGCCGGCAAGACGGATGACGAGATCCGCACGTTCATGGTCGATCGTTATGGCGACTTCGTGCTCTACAAGCCGCGCATGACACCGGTCAACTACCTGCTTTGGGCAGCTCCGGTGCTGCTGCTGCTCCTTGGAACGTTCATAGGGCTCCGCATCATCCGCAAGCAGGCAGCGCAGGCGGATGCGGACGGCCCGGAGGCTGGACAATCGTGATGTCGTCGTCATTCCTCGTCGTCGTCGCGCTGATGGTGATCGTGGCCATTGCGCTGGTGGTATATCCGCTGCTTCGGCGACAGCCGGCAGCTGCCAAGGGCGAGCCTGCAGCACCCAAAGCCGCGCCACTCGCGTTTGCCCTCGCGGTCGCCGTGGGCCTGGGTGCCATTGGACTGTATGCCAAGGTGAATACGTTCCCGTGGGACAACCCGATGTCGGCAGAGGCGGTGCCGTCGGGCCACGGGGAACTCGGCGCAGCCGGGTCGATGAATGAGGTGACGGCCTCTCTCGAAGCACGGCTCGCGAAGGACCCAGGCGATCGCGAAGGCTGGCGCATGCTGGGCCGCACGTACCTGGTGGGCGGCAACGCCGTGAAAGCCGCGGAATCCTACGAAAAGGCCAACGCGCTCGCACCGCAGAAGGACATCGACCTGCAGCTCGACCTCGCGGAGGCGCTCGTCCTGACGGACGACCCGGCCGTGCAGCCGCGTGCCAGGGCGATCATCGACGATGCGCTCGCGGCCGATGCGGACAACCAGAAGGCTCTCTGGTACCAGGGTGTCATCGCCGTTCGCGGGGGAGACAACGAGACCGCGAAGAAGAACTGGACGAAACTCCTCGATGGCAACCCGCCCCCGGAGATCCGCGACGTGATCACGGCCCAGCTGCGGGAACTCGGCGTCGAGGTTGCCGCAGTCGGCGCTGTTGCTGGCCCAGCCATGGCGGCTGCAGGTGGCGGTATGGGCGCAGGACCCATGGGCGGCGGCAGTGGTGGCGGCGGCGCCACGGGACGCACGATTCGAGTCAGCGTGACAGTCGACCCTGCGCTCGCCGGCAAAGTGAAGCCAGGGACCACGCTGTTCGTCGCGGCCCGTGAGCCCGGCATTCCGGGTCCGCCGATTGCGGCGACGCGCATCACGACGGACGATCTGCCGGCGGTGGTCGTCCTGAGCGACGCCAATACGATGATCGCAGGGCGCGACCTGTCATCGGTGAACGACGTCGAGATCGTCGCGCGTGTTGCCTACGGCGGCACGGCAGTGACTGCCAGCGGCGATCTCATCGGCCGCGCAGTGCAGAAAAAGGGCGGCAGCGAGAACCTGGACGTGGTCATCAACCAGGTCCAGCCCTGAGGTGGCAACGCGGGCCATCCACCTCAAGCTGTCAAAGCAGCCTTCAGTACTGGGAAGCTATCCGCGCGTACTGCTGACACGCCGCCCGGACATCCTTTCACTGGTTGAGCCGCCCGAGTTCGAGGTGCGGCTCGACAAGGTGCTGATCGATCCGCAGGCCGTGGCGAAGTACGCCTCGGTCTGCGCCTTCGACGCGTCGGATGTGCGCAACGGTTACGTGCCGATCACTTTCCCGCACATGCTCGCCATGCCGCTGCACCTGCGGATCATGGGGCACTCGTCGTTTCCGCTGCGTCCGATGGGCCTGATTCACGTTGCCAACACGATCGCCCAGCCACGGGCGCTGGAAGCCGGCATGATCCTGAACGTCGTGGTCGCGGCCCGTAACTATTGCAGGACCGATGCCGGTCTCACCTTCGACATGGTGACGGACATCCTGCGGGCCGGACAGACCGTGTGGCGGGAAACCTGCGTGTTCCTGTCGCGCTGGCCCGAATCCGCACAGCGAACGGGCGGGCGGCCTCCGCGGCCGCCAAAAGCCCCGAAGGACGCCCAGGTACTCACGGAGCTGGCGGTGGACCAGAGTCGCGTCTGGAAATACGCGCGCGTTGCGGGCGACTACAACCCGATTCACCTGAACGACCGGGCTGCGCGGTTTTTCGGTTTGCGCGGCGCGATATCTCACGGCATGTGGACCCTTGCCCGCAGCCTCGCCGAACGTCCCGTCGACGTTCCGCCGTCCGATGCGAGACTCGAAACACAGTTCCTGACGCCCGTGCAGCTGCCGGCACGCGTAAACATCAAGCAATGGGTAGAGCAGGGGCAGTCGAAACGCGCCATGTGCGACGTCCGCACCGGCCGCATGCACATGTATGCCTACTGGACGACCGTCCCGACGGCGGCCAGCGCGAACGTCAGCGAGGCCTGACCACGAGCACGTTGTCGACGCTCTTAACGCCGTCCACACCCGCCGTGATTCGACCTGCCTTCTCCTTCATCGCGGCGGACGCCACGAAACCGGCGAGCTGCACGGCGCCGTCGTGCGTCTCGACGTTGATCTGCAGGCTCTTGACGTCGGCGGCATCCATCAGCGCGGCCTTGACCTTGCCCGTGAGGAGACTGTCGTCAAGCTTGGTGCCCATCGAGGTGGCCGGCGCGACCGAGACGCTGTTGACCACTTGCTTAACCCCCGAGACGCCCGCCGCCACCTTGGTCGCATAGGTCTTTTCACCCTCCGAGCGCGCGAAGCCGCTCAGTTGCACCACGCCGTGGTAGCAGTCGACGTTGATCCGCGTGCCGCTGGTGTGCCTGTTGTCGAGCAGGGCCGCCTTGATTGTCGCCGAGATCACGGAATCGTCGGCCGTGTCCGTGGACGATTGCTGGGCATGGGCGGGTCCTGCCAGCAGGAAGACCAGTGCAGTGAGCGTGACGAGCAGGCGACTCTTCATGAAAGCAAGCACTCCGTCGGGCAAATAAAACCTTTTCGTGTGCGACGCGCCCATTCTAGTCCACCGGCGCGGTGGAAAGGTCGTACGCTGCATGTGATCATTGCTCGATGGCTCCTGCACGTGTCTTGCCTCTCGTGGGCGGCTGCAACTTCCGCGATTGCGGCGGCTACGAGACTACCGACGGCGCGCGCGTGCGCTGGGGCCGGTTTTATCGATCAGGACTGATGGCTCGCCTGTCGGACTCGGCGGCGGCGCAAGTGCAGGCGCTGGGCGTTCGAGCGGTCTGCGACCTGCGCCGCACCACGGAGCGTGCGCTGCATCCCAACCCATCCTTCGGTGCCGGGGTCCGTCGATTCGAATGGGACAGCGAACAGGAGTCTTCACCGATCCGGGATCGGGCCTTTGCAGACTCGATGGACGAGGCGGGAGTGCACGCGGCGATGCTGACGATGTACGAGCGGCTGCCGTTCGGCTTGCAGCCCCGACTCGCTGGCGTCTTTGCGGCGCTGGACTGCGCGGCGCCGGGCGCCGCGATTGTCCATTGCACGGCGGGCAAGGATCGTACCGGCGTTGCCGTGGCACTGGTGCTCGAGTCACTCGGCGTGCGCCGCGAGGCCATCGTCGATGACTACACGCTGACAAACACGGCCGTGGACCTGCGCTCGCAATTGCTCGGTCGGGATGGCACGGGCGCGGGTCTCGCCGCGACCTCGGAGCCCATCCTGGCATTGTCGGCCATTGCACAGGACGCGATGCTGGCCGCGCGCCCCGAATACATCCTGGCAAGCCTGGGCGCCATCGAAGCACGCCACGGCTCGGTGCGCCGGTACCTGCTGGATGAACTCGCGCTCGAACCCGGCGTGCTCGAGCGCCTGCGCGAACGACTGCTCACCTGAACCGGAAGCGACGACGAATGCGACAAGCAATGAACCGAATGTGCGGTGGCCTCGCGACACTGCTGCTATGCACCAGCCAGGCGCACGCTGCGGCGGTTGGCGCAGTGATTCCTGCGCCACTGGACGTGCCGTATCCGGGCGTGATCCAGTTGCAGGTCGACGCGACGGACCTCGACCATCGCGTGTTTCGCGTCAAGGAATTGATCGCGGTCGCCGTGCCAGGCCGCACAACGCTGCTCTATCCGAAGTGGCTGCCCGGCAATCACTCCACCACCGGCCCGATCGACAAACTCGCCGGGCTGATAATTCACAGCGAAACCGGCGAGCGGCTCGAATGGCAGCGCGACCCTGTCGAGATGCATGCCTTCCACATCGACGTGCCTGCCGGCGCCAGGCAACTGCAGCTGGAGTTCGAATTCGTCACGCCCACGGACACGAGCCAGGGGCGTGTCGTGATGACACCGGACCTGCTTGGCCTGCAGTGGGAAAAGACCCTGTTGTATCCGGCAGGCTACTACGCCCGCCAGATTCCGGTGGCGGCTTCGGTCCAGTTGCCGGCCGGGTGGCAGTACGCCTCGGCACTGCGCGACGCTCAGCGCACTGGCGACAATGTGCGGTTCGCGGCGGTGCCGCTCGAGACGCTGGTCGATTCGCCGTTGTTCGCCGGCCCGCACTATCGTCGCGTCGAGCTGGACTCGAGCACGAAGGGCCCGGTGCGGCTCAATATCTTCGCCGACACAGTGGAAGAACTGCAGGCCACGGACGAGCAGCTCGACCGGCACCGTCGCGTCGTTGGCGAGGCGCTCGCGCTGTTCGGTTCCCGGCACTTTCGCGAGTACGATTTCCTGCTCGCGATCAGCGACCACTTCACGGACATCGGGCTCGAGCATCACGAGTCGAGTGAGAACGGCGTCGGGCTCGGCTATTTCACGGACTGGGACAGCAACGGCAACGGCCGCGACCTGCTGGCGCATGAAATGACCCACTCGTGGAACGGCAAGTTCCGGCGCCCGGCGGACCTCTGGACACCGTCCTACGAGGTGCCGATGGGCTCGAGCCTGCTCTGGGTCTATGAAGGGATGACCGAGTACCTCGGTGTGGTGCTCACGAGCCGCTCGGGCCTGTGGTCGCCCGAACTCACGCGCGACATCCTTGCCAGGTATGCCGCGAGCTACGACCTCGGCCGCGCTGGCCGAAAGTGGCGCAATCTGCAGGACACCACGCAGCAACCGATCGTCAATTACCGCGGCAGGCAGAGTTACGACAGCTGGCAACGCGGCAAGGATTACTACACCGAGGGTATCTTCGTCTGGCTGGACGTCGACACGAAAATCCGTGAACTTACACGGGGCAAGCGCTCACTCGACGATTTCGCGCGGACCTTCTACGGCGTCGAGGACGGACGTGTCGAACCGCTGACGTATACGTTCGAAGACGTCGTTGCAACGCTGAACGCGGTGACTCCTACGACTGGGCCAGCATGCCGCGCGCGCGGCTCGACGATCACGGTGCAGGAGCGCCGCTCGACGGCCTGGCACGCGGCGGCTGGCGCCTTGCCTTCAGGGACGAGCCGTCACCGTCGGTCAAGGAATCTGCTGCGGTGGATGGCAAGCAGGATTTCCTGTACTCGCTCGGCGTGATCCTCGGCAAGAACGGCAAGGTCGGCGAGGTGTTCTGGGACAGCGTGGCGTTCAAGGCCGGCGTGGCTCCTGGCATGACCATCGTCGCCGTCAATGGCAAGGCGTACACGCACGGTCGCCTGCAGGATGCGCTGAAAGCGGCCAAGGCCGACCCGAAGCTGCCGACGGAACTGCTCATTCGCGGTGCCGATACTTTCAGCACCATCCGGCTCGATTACCACGACGGCCTGCGCTACCCGCACCTCGAGCGGATCGAAAAGGCGCCTGACCTGCTTTCGTCCATCCTGCAGCCTCGGCTCCCCCTGCCACCGGTGAAAAAATGATTCAGTCCCTGCGGCGTACGAGCCGCTCGTTGCGGTCGGTGATGATCCTGGCCGTGTCGGCCGTCGCGCCAGTCACGATTGCGGTGGGAGCGTCCACTCCGCAACCATACCCGGGCGAAGCCGCCTTCCGGGACCTGTACCAGGAACTCGTCGAGACCAACACGACGCTCTCCGTCGGCAGCTGCACGGCTGCGGCCGAAAAGATGGCAGCGCGACTGCAACGCGCGGGAATGCCGGCCGCGTCCATGCAGATTCTGGCACCCGCGGAATTCCCGAAGAGCGGCTCCCTGATCGTCTCGTACACAGGCAAGGATGCGACGCTCGAGCCGATCATGCTGCTCGCCCACATCGACGTCGTCGAGGCCCGCCGCGAAGACTGGGTGCGCGATCCGTTCACTCTTGTCGAGGAAAACGGATTCTTTTACGCCCGCGGTGCGAGCGACGACAAGGCCATGGCCTCGATCTTCACCGACCTGCTCGTGCGCTGGAGCGAGCAGAAGTACCGGCCGCAGCGTGGCGTGACGCTGGCGCTCACCTGCGGCGAGGAAACCTCGGAGCACTTCAACGGCGTGCTCTGGCTGCTGCAAAACCATCCAGCCCTGATGAAGGCCAGGTTCGTCCTCAATGAAGGCGCCGGCGGGCTGCTCGATGCCAGCGGCAAACACCTTTCGCTCGACGTGCAGGCGGGGGAGAAGGTCTACCAGGACTTCGGCTGGAGGTGACGCATACCGGCGGTCACAGTTCGCGGCCAACGCGCGAAAACCCGATCAACCGCCTGTCCGCTGCACTGACGCGTCTCGCCGCATACCAGTTCCCGGTCAGCCTGAACGACACGACCCGTGCCTACTCCTCGCGCAGGCGGAGATGGCGCCGCCGGAGGTCGCCGCAGACATGCGTGCCGTCGTCGCGGACCCATCCAGCGACGCGGCGGCGCAGCGGCTGTGGACGGCCAACCCCAGCTGGAACGGCATGCTCCGCACCACGTGTGTCGCGACGCAGTTCGAGGGTGGCCACGCGCCCAATGCCTTGCCGCAGCGCGCGAAGGTCAACGTGAACTGCCGCATCCTGCCAGGCGTGTCGATGGACCAGGTGCGTGCGGACCTGATTCGCACCGTGGCGGACGACTCGATCAGCGTAACTTTCGGTGACGAGATGGGATTAGCGGCGCCGGCGCCGCCGCTCACGGCCGAAATGCTGGATCCGATCCGTGCCATCGCGAAGACCCTCTGGCCCGACGCCCGCGTGGTCCCGACGATGGCCACGGGAGCGACGGACGGCCGGTTCCTGAACGCTGCGGGCACGCCCACCTACGGCATTTCCGGCGTGTTTGCGGACGCAGCCGGCAGCGGGGCCCATGGCTTGAATGAGCGCATCCGTGTGCAGTCGCTGCTCGATGCGCGCCAGTTCCTCCACGAACTGGTGAAGAGCTACACTCGGCACTGACCGCGATATTACAAAGGAGGATTCCCCATGGCCTACGTCGATGGTTTCGTCGTTCCCGTGCCCAAGGGCCAGCTCGCCGCCTACCGCACGATGGCACGCAAGGCCGGCAAGGTCTGGCGCGAGCACGGTGCGATCGACTACCACGAGTGCGTCGCGGACGACGTGACCGTGGGCAAGCGCACGTCGTTCCCTCGCAGCGTCAAGCTGAAGCCGGGCGAAGTCGTGGTCTTCTCCTACATCGTCTACAAGTCGCGGCGTGAACGCGACCGCATCAACAAGGCGGTCATGACGGATCCCCGGCTCAAGTCGATGATGGATCCGAAGAAGAAGATGCCTTTCGACGGCAAGCGCATGTTCTGGGGCGGATTCAAGTCGCTGGTTCGCGTGTAATCCGGCCGGCACTGCGACGCGGAGACACCGCCACATGTTTGTTCGATCACACCGGCTGGTCCGGGCATGGCTGCTGCTTGCCGCGATGCTGCTTGCCGCGATGCTGCTGTCCGCGTGCGCCTCGATGCCCAGCCGCGACCCGTTGCAAGTCAGCGTTGCGGGCATCGAGTCAATACCTGGCGAGGGCATGGAGCTGCGCCTGCTGGTCAAACTGCGCGTGCAGAACCCCAACGACACCCCAATCGACTTCGACGGCGTGTCGCTCAACCTCGACGTCATGGGCCGCGATTTTGCGAGTGGCGTGAGCGACCAGACCGGCACCGTGCCGCGTTTCGGTGAGGCGGTAATTGCCGTGCCCGTGACGGTCTCGCTGATGCGCATGGCGCGCCAGGTACTCGGCATGCTGGACGGCAAACCCGTCGACAAGGTCACCTATTCGATGAGCGGCAAGCTGCACGGCGCGTCGATGTTCGGCACGCAGCGCTTCACCTCCAAAGGCGAGTTCGAGTTGCCGAAAGGCGCGCCAGCAGCCACGGCCGTGGATGCGCCCTGAGCGCCGCACGCGGTACGCGAATGCCCAACGGACCCATCAAGCTGCTGCTGCCCGAGCTCGAAGCCGAAGTGGTCGGCGAGGCTCTCGAGTTGTACCTGCAGGCACGGCCAGCCAAGCTCGATCACCGCTACGAATACCGGTACCGCGCCGCCCACGCGGTGCTGGACGTCCTGCAGCGGACGCTGCCCGACGAAGACGATCCATTGCCTGGCCGCCGCCGCCAGGCGATCGAGGACTGACCAGGCCGACGATGACAGTCCTTTCGCTATTCCCGACGCGCGTATACACCGCGAAGCTGCAGGCGTCCGGCTGGGAGGCGTTCAATGGCCGCCTGCTGCGTGAGTGCGAGCAGTATCGCGCAGACGACGTGGCCGGGCGGGCATGGTCAAAAGGGCGGTACCCGGGCGGCTACACCTCCTACGGTTCGCTGAACCGGATGCACACGCTGTCGCCGACGTTTGCGAAGCTGGGCAAGAAGCTGCAGCGGCACGTGCTTGCCTACGCCCGCACGCTCGAGTACGACCTCGAAGGCCGCGACCTGTCGATGACGGATTGCTGGATCAACATGATGCCCCGCGGCGTCACGCACGGCCTGCACCTGCACCCGCTCGCGACGATCAGCGGGACGTACTACGTGCGCACACCCAGGGGCGTGCCTGGCCTGAAACTGGAAGACCCGCGCCTCGATCGTTACATGGCAGCGCCGCCGCGCACGGCGAATGCGCAGCCCGAGAACCAGCCGTGGGTGACCATGCCCGTTGCGGCGGGCACCGTGCTGCTGTTCGAGAGCTGGCTGCGGCACGAAGTGCCACCGAACCCTGTGCCTGCAGAACGGGTGAGCATCAGCTTCAACTTCAACTGGTTCTGAGAGTCGTCGAGCGTTCACGTACGCGCCGACGTGCCGGGGAGGGACCGTGAACGACCGTACGCCAATACCCCGCGATCCCGCCAACGACTACACGGCGGAGATGGCGCAGCAGCGGCGCGAGTTCGTGACCGGCCGGACTGGAACGTCGTTGCAGCACGTCGGTTCGTATACCGTCGACCCGGCGCAGCTTGCGGGCAACATCGAGAACTATCTCGGCGTGGCGCAGGTGCCGATCGGCCTGGCTGGCCCGTTGCGGATCAACGGCGAACACGCGCTGGGAGACTTCTACATACCGCTTGCCACCACCGAAGGCACGCTCGTCGCGAGTTACAACCGCGGCATGCGCTTGCTCAGCGCAAGCGGCGGGGTGACGGTCACGGTGGTCAAGCGCTCCATGCAGCGTGCGCCCGTCTTCGAGTTCGCCAACGCGCGTGAAGCGCGCGATTTCGGGCAGTGGCTCGTCGAGAATTGCGATGCCATTCGCGCGGCTGCCGAAGCCACGACGCGGATCGGCAAGCTCACCGACGTCGAGCAGTACGCCGTTGGCAACCTGCTGTACGCGCGTTTCAACTACATGACGGGCGACGCGGCCGGCCAGAACATGACGGGCAAGGCGACGCTGGCGGCGTGCGAATGGATCAAGGCCCAGCACCCGCTGCACCCGGGCTACCTTCTCTCGGGCTCGATCGATACCGACAAGAAGCATTCAGCCATCAATACGCTGCGCACGCGTGGTCGGCGGGTGATCGCGGAAGCGACGATCCGCAACGAGACCCTGCAGCGAATGATGCGTGTCGACGCGAGGACGCTGTTCCGCTCGCGACAAGTCAGCCAGGCGGGCTCATTCATGGCGGGCTCGGCGTACAATGGTCCGCACGCGGCCAACGGCATCGCGGCAATGTTCATTGCGACCGGCCAGGACGTGGCCAATGTCGCAGAGTCGCATGCCGGCATCACTTACGCGCAGCTGCTCGAGAACGGCGACTATTACTGGTCGGTCACGCTGCCGTCCCTGATCGTCGCGAGCTATGGCGGAGGCACGGGCCTCGGTACGCAGCGCGAATGCCTTGAGATGCTCGGCTGTTACGGCGACGGCAAGGCCGACCGGCTGGCCGAAATCGTTGCAGCCGTCGTGCTGGCGGGGGACATCTCGCTGGGATCGGCCGTGCTGGCCGGCGACTGGGTGAGCAGCCACGACAAGCTGGGCCGTAACCGGCCCTGAATCGATATCAACGTGCCGACCGTACCGCACGTCACGGCGGTCCATCCGGCACGACTCAGCAACGGACACAAGGAGCCTGCAGTGCATTCATCCATCAAATTGATCCTCGCGAGCCTCATCGCCCTGCCAGTCATTGCCGCGGCCGACGGCCTCGCTGCCGTTGCCGACCTTAAGGGCTGCACGAACGCCGCGATCACGGGCACAGCCAGGCTCGAGGAACAGGTGACGCTCGAGGGAGTGAAGGAAGTGACGGTCGACCTCAAGGTGCAAGGCCTGCCCGACGGCAAGCACGCCGTGCACGTCCACGAAGTCGGTGTCTGCGAGCCGTGCTCCGCGGCCGGTGGGCACCACGACCCGGGTCCCGCGGGACAGTCACGGCCCGATTCAGCGATGGACACGGTCCCGGCGACGGACGTCAATCACCCGTTTCACATGGGTGACCTGATCAATCTCGACGTCAAGAATGGCACCGGCTCGCTGCGACACACGACCAACCGCGTCACGCTGGCGCCCGGTCGCTTGAGCATTTTCGATGCGGACGGCAGCGCGATCATCGTCCACACGCAGGCCGACACGTATTGCGACGAGGAATCGGACCTCAAGAAGGGCTGCGCAGGCGGCGCGCGCGAAGCGTGCGGCGTCATCCGGCTGGTCAAATGAGCGGGGCAGGGCGATGCTGACCGTTCACCACCTCGAAACCTCACGCTCGCAACGTATCCTCTGGCTGCTCGAGGAACTCGGCACTCCATACGAGTTGAAAGTGTACCAGCGCGACAAGGTCACGCGGCTGGCGCCGCCGGAACTCAAGGCAATTCATCCGCTCGGCAAGTCACCGGTGGTCACCGACGACGGCACCGTGATCGCGGAATCCGCTGTCATCATCGAGTACATCGTCGAAAAGTACGGGGACCTCGGCGAGGGCGAACTTGCGCACCTTGCACCCGCTGCGGGCACCCCTGCGTACTGGCAGGCTAAGTACTGGATGCATTACGCCGAAGGCTCACTCATGAACTGGCTGGTGATGAAGCTGGTGTTCAGCGCCATTCCCAAGCGCCCGATGCCCTTCTTCGTGAAGCCGATCGCGCGCAGCCTCTGCGACAAGGTGCAGTCGACGCTGATTGATCCGAACCTGCAGAACTCGCTCGATTTCATCGAGAACCATCTCGCGACGAACACGTGGTTCGCGGGCAACGACCTCAGCATGGCGGACTTCCAGATGAGCTTCGGGATCGAAGCCCTGCTGGCGCGCTCGACCGCCGGCGGCAAGTACCCGCACATCGCTGCGTACCACAGGCGCATGCGTGCGAGACCGGCCTATCAACGCGCGGAAGCCAAGGGCGGCCCGACGTTGATGACGAATTGAGTGGCAATCGGGGCCTGATCCATTGAACGAATTCTGGGACGATCCGCGGGAGCGACCTGAGCCGGTGACCGTGCCCTACACGGAGTTGTCCGCCGATGCGCTGCAAGGCGTGATCGACAGCTTCATCCTGCGGGAAGGTACCGACTACGGAGATCGCACGTTCTCGCACGAGCAGAAAGTTGCGCAGGTGCTGCGGCAACTCGAGCGCGGCGAGGCGCGGATCCTGTTCGATCCGCTCGACTCGAGCGTGACGATCGTCCTGGTGCAGCCCTTTCGCAGGCGCGTGCAGGAATGAACATCGTCAGGGAGTCAGGATTTCGCCTCACTTCGTCGCGACCGCCGAACGACTCGTCGCTATTCGCTGGAATCACAAACCGTGGAGACCTAGCATGATCACCGTTGGAATCGCGCCAGCCTGGCGCTTCAAGGAGGAAACGGATCATGGAAGTCGCAGGTTACGTAATGTTGAGCGCGCTCGTGTTGTACATGGTGCAGCAGATCGCCGACCTGGCCGCCTGAAGGAGGCTGCCCTCGCGCTGGCGTTGATCGTCCTGATCGCGCCAGCCGCATTCGCCCAGACCTATACGGTCGAGATCCGCCCGACGCTGAACGATCTCGACGTCGGGATCGAGCAGGTCGCGAAGTCGAGCATGCTCGTGCTCCGGCTGACCAACAACACTGACCAGAGAGTTCGTTGCCGGCTGCGTTACGACGCCCCGCCGCAGACGACTTTCAGGTCCAGCCTCAACGTCGATCCCGGCAGGACGGCGCAGAGCGTGTTCCGCGCGCAACGCAAGTGGTTCGCCGTGGTCGTCGAAGTCAACTGCGAAGCGAGGCCGTGATGGCCACGAACCCGCCCACCGCACCGGATGCCGGTGAACTCGAGTACGTCGGTTTCTGGGCGCGCGTCGGCGCGGCCATGATCGACACGTTGCTGCTGCTGGTCATCTGCGCGCCACTGGTCACCCTTGTCTACGGTCGCACCTACTGGACCTCGGAGGCATTCCTGCAGGGACCCGCCGATTTCCTGATCAACTGGTTGTTGCCGGCAATTGCAGTCGTTGTCTTCTGGGTTTACCGACAAGCCACCCCGGGCAAGATCGCGATCGCTGCACGGATCGTCGATGCCGGGACCGGTGGCAGGGCCAGCACCCGGCAACTCGTCATTCGGTACCTCGGGTACTACGTTTCGATGCTGCCGCTGATGGCGGGCATCGTCTGGGTTGCGTTCGACCCGCGTAAGCAAGGCTGGCATGACAAGCTCGCTGGGACTGTCGTCGTGCGACCGCGGCAACGTGGTCCTGCCCGTGTCGATTTTCCGAAGCAAGGCACACCATGAGCCGGGCGATCCTGCTGCAGGTCCTTGCAGCCATGCCGTTGCTCCTGACAACCGCTGCGGTGGTTCACGCGCAACAGCCGGCGGCTGCTCCCGCGGCGGACGCACGTGTCGAGACCGCGCTCAAGGGCGCGCAGCTCGGCTTCCTGATCGATGAAGGCGACTACCGGCTCGACTACAAGGTGGACGAAACCCGCAGCCAGCGCGTGTGGGTAGCCTCCGGAACGACGTCGTTACCGCCGCTTGAAGTGCGCGACGTGTGGTCCGTGGCCGCGCGTGGCAAAGGGCGCCGTGCCCGCCGACCTGGCGGTTCACCTGTTGCAGGAGAACGTCCGCATGGTCCTCGGCGCCTGGCAGGTCAATCAGGGCAAGGATGAATACCTCGTCGTCTTCTCGGCACAGGTGGATGCGGATGCCGACGCAGCGGCGCTGCGAGAAGTGATCGAAGTCGTGATGTACAGCGCCGACCGGATCGAGAAGGAACTCTCTGGTACCGACGCTTTCTGAAGCGCCCGCCCAGCATCTGGACAGAGTCTCGACAAGGGAGTACACCGCACCCATAGCGTGCCGTCGACCGCGCGCATGTCGCGCACGGCAGGGACGGCCGACGGAGGGGGAAAGCCATGAACCGAATGCTGGTGGTGGCCGGAATCCTGTCGGCGGTGATCGCCGGAGCCTGGGTGGGTACGCACAGCGCACGGGTCAGCGCGGCGTCACAGCCCGCACCGCTCGAGGCGCCCGTTGGCGCGGCGCTGTTGCCAGGACTGGGCACATACGACTTCAAGATCACGACACGCAACCCCGAAGCGCAGCGCTGGTTCAACCAGGGACTGATGCTGACTTTCGGCTTCAACCACGACGCCGCCGAGCGTTCGTACCTCAAAGCGGCGCAACTCGACCCCGACTGTGCGATGTGCTGGTGGGGCGCGGCGCTGGTACTGGGGCCGCACGTCAACGCCCAGATGGACCCGGCCGATAATCCAAAGGCGTGGCAGAGCCTGCAGCGAGCCGTTGCACTCGCCCCCAAGGTCACAGAACGGGAACGCGCCTACATCCGCGCGCTCGAATCGCGGTATGCCGAAAATCCTCCAGAAGACCGGCGCCCGCTGGACGAAGCTTACGCGAAGGCAACCGGTGCACTTGTCGCACGGCGTCCTGGCGACCTGGATGCCATGGTCTTCCACGCCGAAGCCCTGATGGACCTGCAGCCCTGGGATTACTACGACGAAAAGCTGGCGCCAAAGGGCAACACGGCCGAAGTCGTGTCGGTGCTGGAGTCGGTCATGAAGAAGAACCCGAATCACGCGGGAGCACTGCACCTCTACGTGCATGCGGTCGAGGCTTCCGCGGATCCGCAGCGAGGCGTCGTGGCTGCTGATCGGCTGCGCACGCTGATTCCGGGCTCGGGCCATCTCGTGCACATGCCCGCGCACATCTACGCTCGCGTGGGGCGCTGGCACGATGCCGTTGTCGCGAACCAGACAGCCATAGCGGCCGACAACGACTACCTGGCCACCTGTGGACCGAACGCCAAGGGTGTGTATCCACTCGGCTATGTGCCACACAATCCACACTTCCTGTGGTTCGCGGCCAGCATGGAGGGTTCGAGCAAGGTCGCGCAGGATGCCGCACGCCAGACGGCGCAACGGGTCAACCTGCCGGATCTGATGCGACAACCGGGTTTCGCGGGTCTGCAGCACTACTGGATGACGCCCTGGTTCGACAACGTGCGCTTCGGGCGTTGGGACGAGATCCGGGCCGCACCGAATCCTGCGCCGGACCTGCCTTACGTCACGGCGATCTGGAACTACGCACAGGCGATGGCGGCGATCCGGCAGGGCCGGATGGACGATGCAAAGACCCATTACGCCGCACTGTCGAAGCTGGCGGCCGATCCGATCATGCCGACCCTGATGGTGTGGGATCGCTATCCGCTGGCGCATGCAGCACAGATCGCCGAACGCACGGTAAGTGCCGAACTGGCGCTGGCACGCGGCGACCAGGCCACCGCCATTGCTGCGCTGACAGAAGCGATCACGATCGAAGACCGCATTCCCTACGACGAGCCACCGGGCTGGCATTCGCCGGTCCGCCAGTCGCTCGGCGCCATGTTGCTGGCGGCTGGCCGGCCCGGCGATGCCGAGAGAGTCTATCGCGAGGAACTGCAGCGCAATCCGCAGAACGGCTGGTCACTGAAGGGACTGGCACTTGCTCTCCGGCAGCAGCAGAAGACCGAGGCCGCAGTGGCTGTCGAGAAGCAGTTGCAGGCTGCCTGGCAGCATGCGGACGTGCAACTGGTGGCCTCCCGATTCTGAGCAACCCGCCGGCTTGTTGCCTCGGGACTAATCGGACCGCTCGCTGACGTCGATCAGGCGCCAGCGAGTGCCCGTCGTTACGGAAGCGTCCCAGGCGACAGCTCGATTGCGTCCAGCGGTCTTGGCGAGAAGCAGGGGCCTGGTCGGCGCGACCGATCGATTCGCTCACGTCCTCGTCCGGATCGAGCAGAGCCAGACCGAAGGATGCCGTCACCTGCATCGCCGATCCATCCGAACCGGCAATCAGCAGTTTGCCGGTAAGGCCGCGTCGCACGCGCGAGATCACCTCATGAGCAGTCGCCAGGTCAGTGCCTGCAAGGGCAACCAGGAATTCGTCACCACCGTAGCGAAACACCTTGTCCTGTGTCCGCAGGTGCAGGTCGAGGTGGCGGACGACGCCCGCTAGCACGGCATCTCCCACCGGATGCCCATGCTGGTCATTGATCCGCTTCAGGTGGTCGACGTCCATGAAGACGATGCTGCAGGGCAGTCCCCCGTACCGCGTCATCAGTTGCAGTTCATGCAGAGCCGGCAGCATCTCGATGCGTCCGTAGGCACCCGTGAGCGCGTCACGGTTGCCGATGGCTGCGTCGATGGTGTAGCGCAGCGAATCAACGTACAGCCGCAGGCGCGCGCTGGTCGCGACGAGTTCCTCGAAATCGAGGCGATCGATAGGAGAACCGGCCCGAGCCGAACGCAGCAGTTTCGCCGCAACCTGGTGCAGACGCTGGTGCTCCTTGCCCATCGTGGCAAAGGCCTGCTCCTTGCGAAATCCGTTCGGCGCATGGCCATAGAACCAGTCCCCGAACGGGCACGTACGATGTGCCGAGGGAGCGAGATCATGCGGGTCTATCGGGTGCTCGCAGAATATGCAGCGCAACAGGTGCTCGTGCCAGCGCGCGTGCTCGTCGGTGACTTCCCGCAGCCGCTCAGCCGCAAGGTGCAATGTGGACGGATCCATCCTTTCCATGGGTGTGCTCCGTGAGTCGTCCCGGAACGACACCCGCAGCGTGTGATAATGAGAACAAGCGCACAACCCGACCTGCCGAATCTGTGCGCTGGTTCTCGTCGCGGGACCAAAATGAACTGCGCGACGAGCAAGCAGAAGGAGTGAGTCATGGCCGCTGTCAAGAAACGCAAGCAAGCCGCGTTGCCGCAGGTTGCTGTTGTCGACGAAGACCCGCCGCTGACCCCGACGCAACGTCGTGCGCTGGCCCGGCACGTGAAGGACATGGAGGACCGGACTCGCTACCTGCTGGTCAGCGCGACGCTGCCGGGATCTCGCTCTACTACGGTCCAGGACGATTCGTGGTCCTTCGACGACCCGACGACAGCCACTCTCTTCAAGCGTCGCGCGTCGGCCCAGGCTATCCAGGCCTTGCTGCGCCCGGGCGTTTTCGTGGTGCCGTGCAAGGTCGATGACCGCGGGCGACTGGTGCTGACTTCCATCGCCGGTCGGAAGGTGGGCAAGGTTCGGCTTGCCGTGCAGCCGTCATGGAAGAGGAGGGCAGCTCGTCGCTAAAACCCCTCGAGCGGCTGGTTGACCAGGCGCAACCGACGCTGGATTTCCTCTTCTCGAGCGTCGTCGATGACGAGCATGACATCGTCCGGATCGACCACGGTTTCATCGGCCGCGAAGGCACCGGTAAGTTCGGTCTCCGGACGCAGGTCGCCTTGCTGGTACAAGGCCCACATTTCCCTGGCGAACTCGGTGCCGAGCAGTTCGGGAGCGAAGCGGCCCAGCGTTGTCCGCAGGTTGTTGACGTCACGCTCGAGCATCGCCAGCGCGGCGTTGTTGCCCGCTGCATTGACGACCTGCGGCAGGTCGATGATCACGGGGCCGTCGGGCGCGACCAGCACGTTGAATTCGGAAAGATCGCCGTGGATGAGCCCGACGCACAGCATTCGTACGACCTGCCGCATCAGGAACCGGTGGTAATCACGGGCTGTTTCGGCTGAAAGCTCCACCTCGCCGAGGCGGGGTGCCGGATTCCCGTCCGCATCCGCGACGAGTTCCATGAGCAGGACGCCATCGAAATAGCCGTATGGACGTGGCACGCGCACGCCAGCGGCAATCAGCTGATACAGCGCGTCCACCTCGGCGTTTTTCCAGGCGGCTTCCTGTTCCGCACGACCGAACGACGTGCTCTTGCTCATCGCGCGTGCCTGGCGGCTGCCACGCACTTTGCGGCCTTCCTGGTACTGGGCGCGCTTCTGGAAGCTGCGCTGCGCCATGTTGCGGTAGACCTTGGCGCAGCGTGTCTCCGTGCGCGAGCGCACGAGGTACACCGTTGCTTCCTTGCCGCTTTTGAGCGAACGGATGACTTCGTCGATCACGCCGTCGTCGATGAGAGGCTGCAGTTCGGTGGGGGTTTTCATTGGCGCGGCGATCATACCGAGGGGACCGATCGGCGTGTCGGCGAATTGCCGGGGAGCGGCAGTGAAGACTGAGCAGCCGCCAGGACTCAGATCCGCGATGCAGCCTTGCCCGCGGCCAGCAGCACAGGGTCCCAGACTGGCGAGAACGGCGGCGCGTAGGAGAGGTCCATGCCGCCAATTTCCGCAACGGTCATGTTGTTCCAAAGCGCTGTCGCCAGGACGTCGATGCGCTTGCCCGCGCCTTCCCCACCGACGATTTGTGCGCCGAGCAACCGGCCCGTTCCACGCTCGGCCAGAACCTTTATTTTCATCGGCTGCGCACCCGGGAAGTACTGTGCTTTGCTCGATGTCTCCGTGACCACGCCGACTGCATCGAAACCGGCGGCCCCGGCCTCCCGCTCGGTGAGGCCCGTGCAGGCAATCTCCACACCCTGGAACCGCGTGATCGCCGTGCCGAGCACGCCGCCAAAGGCAGCCTGACCTCCGGCAATGTTGGTGCCAGCGATGCGACCTTGTTTGTTGGCGTGAGTGCCGAGGGCGATGACGACGGGCCAACCGGTGATGCGATGGCGGGACTCCACACAGTCCCCAGCTGCCCAGACATGCGGCGTACCGGTGTGCAGGCGGTCGTCAACGATGATGCCGCCGGTCTTGCCCACGCCGATGTCCGCCGCCCGTGCCAGCTCCGAGTTGGGTCGCACGCCGGGCCAATGACCACGAAGTCTGCCACCAGAGAGGCTGCCGCGGTTTCCACGGCAGTGACAAGTCCCGCGGCAGTGGTGAAACCAGTGACTGCGGTCCCGAGTCGCAGGTCGATGCCCGCTGCCCGCATCGCGTCCGCCACTCCGCCAGCCATGTCGGCATCCAGCACGGTTGCCATTGGGACGTCGAGTCGCTCGACCACCGTCACGTCAAGGCCACGCGCCAGCAGACCCTCGGCGACTTCAAGACCGATGTAGCCGGCGCCGACCACCACGGCACGCCGGGCACCCGCAACGATTCTGCGATCCACTTCCACCGCGTCATCGAGCGTACGAAGCTGCAGTACACCCTCCCGCGTCGATCCTGGCCACGGGGAGTGATGCCCGACGCACCAGTACTGATCAGGAGTTCGTCGTAGTGCTCGATCGCCTCCCGCCCGGTGTCGCGGTCGCGTACGGTCACGTTCCGCACCGCGCAGTCGATGGCAACGACCTCGTGGCGGATTCGAACGTCGATGCCTTTGGCCCGATGCTGCTCCGGGGTCCTGGCGATGAGGCGATCCGGTGACTTCACCAACCCCGACCAGGTACGGAAGGCCACACGCGGCGTACGATGTATGGGAGGTTCGCTCGAAAGCCACGATCTCGAGCGCGTCGTGGGACATCAATCGTCGCGCCTGCGACGCCGCGGACATGCCTGCAGCGTCACCGCCGATGACCACCAGTCGTCTTGCCATATTCATTTCCCCGTGCGTTCGGCTGGAGCCAACGAACATTCTCGGCCCAGCCGAGTGCAATCTATGTGCGTTGGCGTACAGACGCAAAACCGGCCATTTTCCACCATGGCCCGCGGCTCCACACACGGACACTGGAGCGGGTTTCTGACTCGGCGCACGGATTGCGCCCGCGCGATCGCACTATCAGGGCAGTCAAGTCGCCGATTCGCCAGGAGCGCTCTATGAATGAAAAGACAGCCAGCGTCCACTGGCAAGGCCAGGGCAAGCAGGGTCACGGCAAGATCAGCACCGAGACAGGCGCACTAAAGGACTATCCGTACGGTTTCGCGAGCCGCTTCGAGGACGACCGTCGCGGCACCAATCCCGAGGAAATCCTGGGAGCGGCGCACGCCGCCTGCTTCACGATGGCGTTCTCGTTCGCCTGCGATCGGGCTGGGCTGGCAACCCTGGATGTGGACACGCAGGCCAGCGTACGCCTCGCCGGGCAGGGTGACGGTTTCGTCATCGACCGGATCGCGCTGACCATGCAGGCCACTGTGCCCGGCATCAGCGCGGCGAAGTTCGAGGAGATCGCCAATGCTGCCAAGCGTGATTGTCCGCTATCGAAAGCACTGGCAAGCGTTCCGGAAATCACGCTGACGGCAACTTTGCGTTAGGCGAGCCCGGGCGGGGCAGGGCAGGATGTTGGGAATAGCACGGCGTCCTGCGGTCCTGTCGCAGTCGGGCTGACCCGCAAGACACTACCTAAGGAGATCGCAATGCCAGAGAAGATCCCGCCTGCCAAAGGAACAACACCCGACGCGGCACCCGCTGCCAGCGCGTACACCCAGTGGTACGAGGTGAAGAAGGGCGACACGCTCTGGAAGATCGCCAAGGAAGTCTATGGCGACGGCAGCCTCTACCCCGAGATTTTCAAGGCCAACCAGGACACTCTCAGCGACCCCGACAAGATTCAGGTCGGTCAGAAGCTGCGTATTCCCTGATCAAACTGGTTGCACCCGACACCGCTGGAAAACCCAAGGAGTTCCCCATGAAGCTCAAGTCCGTGTTTGCTGGATTTCTCTCGCTCGTGATGGCTGCCGTGATGCTGGCTGGCTGCGCCAACCAGATGGAACCGGCCAAGAAGGCTATCGCAGACATCGAAGCCGCCGTCGAAGCGGCCGGTCCCGATGCCGCGCAGTACATTCCGGATCAGCTGCAGGCCGTGACGAGCCAGATCATCGAACTGAAGATGAAGTTCGACCAGAAGGACTACAAGGCAGTGATCGCCGCAGCTCCCGCGTTGCTCACGCAGGCGCAGGGACTGGCTGCTGCGGCTGCTACTGCCAAGCAGGCGGCCGAAGCGGCAGCGCTCGAGACATTGAACGCCGAGTGGGGCACGCTCTCGACGGATCTGCCGGCGCAGCTCGCGGCCGTCACCAGCCGGGTCAAAATGCTCTCGAAGTCGATGAGGCTGCCGGCAGGACTCGACGCGGCGACGTTCGACGCGGCGAAGACCAGCGCCAGTGAAGCCGCGACCCTGTGGGACCAGGCCACGGCGGCCCAGGCGGCCGGCAACGTGGAGCAGGCCGTCACCACCGGGCGTCAGGTCAAGGAAAAGCTGGACACAGCGATGGCCGGGCTTGGCATGTCAGCCGGCTGAAACGTCTCACCGAAAGAGTGCGCACGCGGGCCGCCTTCGGGCGGCCCGTTTTTATGCGCGCGCGGCACGGTGGGGCGTGGCGCGCACCTCAAGTACGTCGGGCCGCTGGGCGAGTTGAGTCCTGCAGGATTCGGTCGTGGCAGTGAAGCGATCTCGACGGCGTTGCCAACTAACGAAGTCCGATACGGTTGACCAGTTCGGTGTATCGAGGATCGCTGCGCAGGGGCTCGTAACCGGGATCAAGGTGCAGATAGATCAGGCCAGCCGAGCGCGCCTGGTAAGCCCGCTCGAGCGCGTCGAAGGCACGGTCGAGGTTGCCCACCGCGGCATGACCCATCGCCAGGTACTCGGCGCGCACGTACTGCTGGCGCGACTCGCCCTCCAGGCGCGCGAGGATCTCCTCCGCCTCCTCACGACGGCCAAGTGCCGCCAGCGCCCGTACGATCATGGCATCGTAGGAACGTACGGCCGTGTCGAGGCCCTGGCCGCGCTGGAACCAGTCGAGGGCCTGCTCGGCATCGCCCTTGGCGAGGTAGGCGGAACCGACGAACACGAAGCCGCGGCCGTACTTCTCATCGATCTCGAACGTCTCTGCACCCTGCGCGATGGCGGCCTTGTAGTCTTTGGCATACAAAAGCAGGCGCGTGGCCCAGCCGAAGTACTCGACCCGCAGCGGGTCGAGTTCCAGGGCGCGGCGTACCGCGGTGATCCCGTCCGCAAGGCGTCCCACCACCGGCAGCGCCGTTGCCAGGACCCAGTGCGCTTCCGCGTTGTTGGGACTGAGAGCCACGGCGCGCTCGACGTGGCGCACGCCGTCCGCGAACTTCCACTCGTGCCAGCACAGCACCTTGCCGATCGAAATCATGGCATCGGCGAGTTCGGGATCCCGTTGCAGGGCCCGCTCGGCCGCAGATTTTGCGCGGGGATAGGCGTCGTCGGGCGGAACCCAGTCATCCGCGAGGTCGCACCACACGTCGGCGATGCCGGCATAGGCGCGGGCGAATCCGGGATCCTGCAGCAGCGCATTCTGGAACAGGTCGTAGGCCTTGCGCAGACCGACTTCGCTGAACTTGTTGAAATGAAAACGACCCTTCAGATACGTCGTGTAGGCGTCGAGACTCTTCGTCGGCGCCACGACGCCCGCCGCGTCGCCGGTCAGCTGCAGCTTCAACGCGTCGACGATGGACCGTGAAATGTCATCCTGGACCGCGAAGATGTCTTCGAGCTGGCGGTCGTAGGTTTCGGACCAGAGCTGGTAGCCGTTGTCGACGTTGACCAGCTGTGCCGCAATCCGAATCCGATTGCCCACTTTGCGCACGCTGCCTTCGAGCAGGGTGGTCACTCCGAGCTTCTCGCCGATCTGGCGAACATTGACGTCCTTGCGGCCCTTGAACGCGAAGCAGGATGAGCGGGAGGCGACGTGGATGCCCGGCACTTTCGACAAGGCGTTGATGATTTCCTCGGTCATGCCGTCGCTGAAATACTCGTTTTCGGGATCGGCACTCATGTTCGCGAGCGGCAGGACTGCAATCGCCTTCGGCCCCGACGTTGGCTTCGGCGGGTCCGTCGGCGCGTGACGGACCCCGCCCGCGTTTGGTCGCGACGTCGCCTGGGCCGCGCGTTCCGCGAAAGTCGCAAACGCGGAATCTCCGGTCAGTCGCGACCACTGTCGCTCGCGAAAACGGTCGGGTACTCGAGCGAGTGCGTCACTGGTCTCGTCGATCACCACCGGCATGAGGAAGGCCTGGTCGTCGGAAATCAGGTGCGAGCGGTCGACTGCTAGCTTCCATTCCAGCCGGAAGTAGCCTTCACTGCGCGACTCGGTGTTCTTCGAGATGACCGGCACGAACAGCGTGCAATCCTTGATCCGCTTGCGGATCGACGCGTCCCACGCGTCGCCGCCGCGCAGTTCGCTCTGGTCGAACCACACTTCGAGCCCCGCCGCGCGCAAAGCATCGGCGATGCGCCGTGCAATCGCCGCGTCCTGCGAGGCATAACTCAGAAATACGGCGCGAGTGTCTTCGCTCATGGCGGTCGGTCAGTAAACGGCAAGTATTCGGGGTCCGGTCAAAGGGGTCAACCCGAGCGACGTGGGTTGACATGGTCGCGTCGCCTGAGGGTTGCATCTGGAAGGGACGATGTGTTCGTACCTTGATGCGCCATTGGATCGGGAGATCGAACCGTTGCTCGCGTTCCTGCCGCGGCTGTCGGCGGAGGGAGTCGTTGCTGTTCTCCGCTGGGATGGCGGGGAGAAGACTGATAGCCGCGGTTTCGTCATGCCGTGGCCGGTGTATGACGCGGTCGTCAAGGAGTTCTTCGAGGCGGCGGGGCAGGAGTGCTGAGAGGCGCGCGCGCTTACGCTGGCCAGACGGGTGTCAGCAACAAGGTGCCGAAGCCGAGCAACAGCAGCAGTTCGACGGCGACGCTGACAAGGATGGCGGGACCGGCTCGCCGCGCGCGGTACTCGTACAACCCGAGGCCGGCGAGCAGGGCATTGACCAGTACCGCGAACAGGCTGACGCTGGTGATCAGTTCCACCGACGTAGTCGAACGCACCAGAATGCAGAGCAAGGCAACGCCCAGATACACGGCGCCGATGCGGCGGCCGACCAGCAGGGCACCCACGCTTGGCTCGATGCGCCAGCGCTGCAGCATCAGTCGACCGGCGAACAGCCAACCGGCCCCGAGCAACACGGCGGCAATGCAGGTCACGATCGCAAGCGCGTGAAAGCTCATGGGGATTCGCTGGCCGGGGGCGCACGCGGAATCCTGGCGATGGGCGCCACGTGGGCGATGATCCAGTCGGCGAGTTGATCTTCGGTCAGGTCGCCGGCGGCAAGCGACTGAATGGTATCGACCGCATCGAGCTCATCGGACATGAGGTCCAAGCCGTTCATGCGCAGGAAGACGTCGATGATGGCGAGCGCGACGCGTTTGTTACCGTCAGGGAAGCTGTGACCGCGCGCCAACGCGAAGCCGTACGCCGCCGCAAGGCGCGGTAGCGACGGCGGAATCTGCGAGTACGCGTGCAGATTGACCGGGCGACCGAGCGCAGATTCGAGGTCGCCGTGGCGCGGTGGACCGGAGAGCCCGCCGTGCTCCGCGATCAACTCGCGCTGGATCGCGACTACAGCGCGCAGCGGGACCCAGGTGGGATCCGTCATGGGAGGTTGGCTGGCGAAATTACTTTGCGAGCGTGCGCAGCGCGTTACGGTACTTGCGGCGCGTCTGCTCGAAGGCTTCCATCGCGGCGTCGAAGTCCGGGTCAAATGGCGTCAGGTGCAGTCCCTCGGTGTCGACCACGTAGTGAACCGAGTCGTCCTCGCCAACGTGCAGTTGGTCGGCCACTTCCTTGGGCAGGATCAGGCCCAGCGAGTTGCCGATCTTGCGGACCTTCATCTTGGCTGCCATGGCGCCAGGCTCCTAGTGTGGGTGGAGCAGAGTTTAACTACAGTTATAACGTTTGGTCAAGCTTTCTAAGGCTATGTTTGACATAATATACATTATGCGTACTGTTGGACTGCCCCAGGAGAGCGCCAAAGGGATCCGTTGTCATGCAGCCGCAAGTCCCAATTGGCAGGCTCACCGGCTCAAATCGCAGGCTGTCGCGTGCTGATTGGTCGGCTCGGACCACGTCGTGCTAACGTACTTTCGTCCGACAAGTTCAGAACAATCAGGGGAAAAACTAATGATTCGAAAACTCGGCACTGCATTCGTCGCCACCTTCCTGCTGCTTGGTGCCGCGGCGCCGGCGTCCGCGCAGGACTCGCGCTATGACATCGGCAACATCTGGTATGTCTCCAGCATTGATGTACTGGATGGGCAGTTTGAAAACTACATGTCATGGCTCGCCGACGAATGGGTCAAGTTCAGGAAGCTCAATGCGTTGCATGGCAACGAGGTCGGCTACCACGTCCTCAGCAATTCCAATCCAAGGAAAGGTGAGGCAGATCTTTTCCTGGTGACGATTCACAAGGACTTCCTCAAGATTGCCGAAGGCCTGGCGCTGGAAAAGAAGGTCAGTGAGTCGATGGCGAAGGACCGCAAGCAGTTTGAAAAAGAAGGCGCCGCTCGTGCACCCATGCGCACGGTGATGGGAAGCATGGAATTGATCGAGCTAAACCTGAAATAGGTGATTCGAGGGGCCCGGGTAAGGCCTGGGCCCTTTCTCGCTACGCCTCAAATCCCGAAAACCTTCAGCACCCCGTCCGTCAGCCCCTCGAACCCCCGCCCGGTCAGCCCGGACTTGCGTCCGAAATACGGCATCTCTTCGTATACATACACACCTGGTCCGCCGGAAAACCGGTCGTTGAACAGGCTCCGCGTCCCAAGCAAGTACGCGCCGAACGTCTCCGAGCGTCTGGGCGCGTAATCGAGGTTCGCACTGAAACCGAAAGTCGCCGCTTGATCGATGCTGCGGCCGCTTCCAGCCTGCTCGACTCGCACGCCGCGCCAGCCCTGTACGAGAAGCTTTCCGGGACCATCGAAGATCAGGTATCGAAACTGCAGCGTGATGAACGCCATGAGGCTCCAGCTCCATTTCCGGCTGATCCTGATCGGCCGGTCAATCGACTGAACCACACCGACAAGGTTTCGTGGCTGCAGCACGAACGCCGAGTCCTCGGGCAAATCGATGACACCAACCTCGGCAAAAGCATCATTCTTGCTCGAAATCACGAAGGACTCGCCGTCCGCGTCCCGGATGCGATCCAGCGCGACCATCTGCGCGGCGATGCTCGTGAGCCAGAACCTCCAACTCAGCAGCCATTGGGTCCCCTTGCGGCCACGATTCGCCGAGCTCTGCAGGAATTCAGGGTGAACCAGCAGCTCTTCCCGGGCATTGAGTACGATCTCCTGGGACACAGCGGAAATCTTCCTTGTTGGAGCAATGCCGGATCCAGGTGATGTCCCCACCACGTGCATCGCCGCTGCTGCAGGTCGCAGCCGAACGGGCCTCTGCTTTTCTGCTAACCGCGCAACGAACCAGTACCAGAACGCCTTGATACCGACCGGCACCAGTGTCACCGCGACCAGGATCCCGAACGCTTTCAGGAATACTTTCCGAATGGACTGCAGGGCTTTCTCGGCCTGCGTTTCCGTCGCGTCAACTGCCGCCCTCTTGGTTGCGATGAGCTCGTCGAGCGGACCCAGGATCGCCGTGCTGGCCAATTGCACCTGCGCGGGATCCGCATGAGCGCGCGCCCTCGCCTTCGTGAGTCGGTCCCTGGCTGCGTAGAACTGCGCGCCCGCAGAGTTGTACTCGCGTGCGAGTCGATTGCGTTGCCGCGTCAGTTCCGCAAGCCGAACGTTCGCGCTGGTGCCTGGCACCCGCACTGCTATTGGATGGTCCCATTCGAATCGAGTGACTTCTTCCTTCTTGTGCAGATAGGCTGCGTTGGTCTGCAGAGTGCGCCGTCGTTTGTCTTCGAAATCCACAGCGGCATCACGAGACTCCGTGCGCAGCGCCTCGAATTCACCTTTGATGCGCTTCAACGCCTCCAGCTCGGCCCTGCACAATTGAATGTCGACCTCGTTCTTGAGGTCTTCTTCCAACCCCGTACCGGTCATCAGCCCGATGGCCTTCCCCATCGACGACCGACGCCTGCCCTCCTTCACCTTGATGTCGGCCTGCAATGTATCGATCAGGATATCGATTCGATCGGGTGCTGAGGACTGCGCGTCACGCAAGCGTTGATTGACCTGAATTTCCGCGTCCCGCGCGAAATCTTCGATCTGTGCACGACTGTCTGCGAGGCGCTGCACCAGCTCCTTGTCCGGAACCAGTCCTTTCAGCATGACCCCCAGCAGTGTCGACTCTTCGCGATACGCGTCCATCGCAACCAGGGCCGCGAGAATGGCCAGGAACACGAGTAACCGCCCTGCCAACCAGCCGGTCGCCACTCGCACGGGGTTCTTCATGTCCTTCGCTTCCTCACGGACGTTCTCCGCCTGCCCGACCGCAGCCGTTGTCGTCGGATCTGGTTGTTGCGCGGTAGCATACGACCCTGGGCATTCGCCCTTGCAGCATGTGGTGAGCCGGTGAATCGAGAATGCCTGGACGGCAACGGGTCGACCCGCGGGTTCGCCGCGATTCTCCTGTGTGCGTATGTTACCTGCGTCGCGTTCCCTGCCCTGTCGCATGCGGCCGAGATCACTGCCGTGGAGGCGCCCGCGCAACCTCGCCCGCGCATCGGACTCGTGCTTGGCGGCGGCGGCGCGAAAGGCGCGGCGCACTTAGGCGTCCTGGGCGTGCTCGACGAAATGCGCATTCCCGTCGATTGCATCATCGGCACGAGCATGGGCGCGCTCGTGGGCGGCACGTACGCCTCCGGAATGAGCGCAGACGAACTCGAGACCGCGATCCGGGCGATCTCCTGGCAGGAGGCCATTGGCCGCCGCGGATTGCGTGCGCAGGTGCCGATGCGGCGCAAGCTCACGAGCAACACCTACAGCAACAGCCTGGAGTTCGGCGTCCGTGACGGTCGCCTCGTCGCGCCGTCCGGCCTGATCAACACGCAGAACGTCGACCTGACGATCCAGTACCTCGTGGGTCGCAGTCGCGGCATCGCGGAATTCGACCGCCTGCCCATTCCCTTCCGGGCCGTGGCCACGGACATGCAGAACGGTGAGATGGTGGTCCTCGATCGCGGCGACCTGGCGCTCGCGATGCGGGCCAGCATGGCCGTGCCCGGCGTGTTCTCGCCGGTGAACATCGACGGCCGAATCCTCGGGGACGGGGGGCTCACGCGCAACGTCCCGGTGGACATCGCCCGCCAGACCTGTGCCGACGTGGTCATCGCAGTCGCGGTGCCAAATCCCCTGCCCACGGCTGCCGAACTGCGCTCGCCGCTCACGCTGATGTCGCGCACGCTCGACGTGCTCATCGGCGCCAACGAGAGACAGCAGCTCGACACCCTCGGTCCCGACGACGTGAAAATCGTGATCGAAATGGGGGACATCGGTTCGGCGTCGTTCGACCGGGTCAATGACGCCATCCCGCTGGGGCGAGCGGCAGCGCTGGCGCATCGCGACGCCCTGGCACGGTATGCGGTGACCGAGGACGAGTACCTGGCGTGGCGGGAATCGGCGTCCCGGCCAGGAGGGAAAGGTCACGCTGGCCGCTGTGAACCTGAACGGTCTGGAACGGGCGAACCCGGATTTCATCCGGCAGACGCTCAGACTGCAGGCCGGAGACGTGGTCGACGCGCGCCAGATCGCAAACCGCGCCACCGCCGTGTTCGGACTTTCCGATTTCGAGCGTGTGGCCTACACCCTGTCCGGGGACCCGGCTCAATCGACCCTGGACCTGCATCTGCAGGAGAAGTCCTGGGGTCCGCACATCATGCGCTTCGACCTCGGGCTCCATATCGGCACCGACGCAAACACGGCGTTTACGATCGGCGGTGACTACCTGAAGACCTGGATCAACGACCGTGGCGGCGAATTCCGGGGTTCGGTGCGCCTGGGGCGAACCTCCGGACTGGAGACCTCCTTCTACCAGCCACTCGACACGTCGCATCGCTGGTTCATCGAGCCGGGACTGACGGCACAACGTTCCATCGAGGATCTCTTCGACGACGGTAACGCCGTGACGCGCTACGACTTCTCGTCCGGCTGGGGCTACCTCGACGCGGGACACGCTTTCGGCAAACGCGCTGAGTTGCGCGCGGGTATCCGCTCCGGCGTCCAGGGCGGCCGACCGGGAAATCGGCTCGCAGGAACTGCCGGAGATTTCGAGCGAGGGCTACGGTGGCCTGGCGCTGCGCTACACGTTCGACTCGCGCGACCGCGACGTTCTCTGGCAGCATGGAACGGTCGCCCGCGTGACCTACTACCGCAGCGAGGAAGCGCTGGGAGCCGTGGCGCCTTACGATCGATTCGAGGGCACGGCGACCTTCGTCCTGCCGTTCCGTCGCAACGTGGGTTACCTGCGAGCCAGCGGCGGGTCATCGCTCGACTCGTCGCTGCCGCTGTACGACCTGTTCAGTCTCGGCGGCCCCGTGAGCCTGCCCGGGCTCAGCCTAGGTGAGTTGCGCGGTTCGTCATATTGGAGCGCGCAGGCGTCCTACTTGCAGCGCATCGCCGACATCAGCTACATCTTCGGCCAATCGATCTACGCTGGGCTGACGTTGACCGCGGCCGACATGAGCGGCCGACTCGATGGCGTCGACGCGCAGCCCACCTACTCCGGGGCATTCGTGCTGACCGGTCGCACACCGCTCGGCCCGATGTCGCTGTCACTCGCGGCGACCACCACCAGCGAATGGCAGCTCGTGCTTGGGCTCGGTCGACCGATCGAGGAACGCACGATCAACGATCCCAGCTGGTGATCGCACGGCCGCGACTCGCCGATGTATGCTGTCCGCGGCTGCCGAAGCGATACATTGCGCCGATGCTGATTCTGAACAGCTCGTTGTCATGGAAGGCGACCTCGGAATCGTCCTCACCCCAGAGCACGCTGCCCATGGCCTGCCCGCGTCCGCTCTCGGTCGGCAGCCGGTAGAAAAGCGTCGTATCGACGGCCAACCGGTCTGAATCGGTCTTCACGCCGAAGATAGGATTGCGTGCGTCGTGGCTGGCACTGCCCACGGCGACGTTGCTGGCGACGGTATAACCCTGGCCCAGGAAGACGTAGCTCAGCTGAAACCAGTAAGCATCGCCGCTGATTGCGTCACCATCGCGATTGTCGACCGTGTAGCGGACCATCGGCCGCAACAGGTGGCGACGACCCTCGCCCAGCCTGAACAGGCAGGACGCATCGAAGAAGAACTGGTCGCCGTCGCGCAGCAGCAGGTCCTGGCAGGATCTATCACAGGCCACGCTCGTCACGCCCAGGCCGCTGCGCTCGGTGTCGATGGACACATCGCGATAAGTGACCGTGAATTCGGTCGCCGAGCCCAGGATCCGATCCCATTGCAGGCGCAAGCCGGTGGAGTCGCGATCCGTCTCCTCGCGGCGCACGCCCTCAGCGTAGGGGTCTTCCCAGACGACGGTTGGCATGCCGCTGAACACGACGCCGCCCTGCAGGACGCCGGCCGCGCCCAGGTCCTTGCGAACCCCGAGCTGCGTGACGCCATCCAGCGTGACTGCGTCATCGAGCGACGTACCGAGGAAGGCCTGCCAGCGGTTGCCGAACGTGTAGTTGATTTCGCCGGTGATCACCGGATGAAAAGTGTCGTCGCTCTGCGGTCCCTGGTTGACGGAATCGACAACCGGACTGCCGAGATTGATCACGCTGTTGCCGGCGACGAGATTGCTCTTGATGTCGGTGTAACCCACGCCGCCGACCACAAATCCGCGCCACCCGGATGTCTCTGGAATGGGTTCGATCGCTGACGCGAGCGGTGAACGAAGACTGGCGCCGAGGGCAGCAGGATCGCGGGGGGACGGTACGATTTCATCGGGGTATCTCCAGTTCGCTGCTCGTCAGAAGCGATACGCGATCCCGGCACCGGGTCCGTGCTGCCGCAGGTCGTAGTGCTGGTAGTTGCGGCCGCTGCCGTCTTCGTAGTCAAAAGCGATCACGCGGTAGCCGAGATACCGGGCAAACTGCTCTGTATTCTGCCGCCTAAAGGTCGTGATCATGTGCAGGTGAGGTCGGAGCCGAGGCCGAATCCCCCCACGTCCCCGCCAAGGTATACGTCCACTTCGCACCGATCGGGACCACGTAATTCAGGCCGACCAGCGGATCCACCCAGCTCGCGTCCCGGCTCGCCTCGGTGCGCTGCTGGAGCACCCGCACCCGCAGGTCGGTCGAGAGATCGAAATACCCCAGCGAGACGAGCCCCTCGAGGTGCGGCGAGATGCGCCGCCCGACTGTGCCCATGAGTGTCAGTTGCTCGACGTCGATACCGCTGCTCGCACGACCCTGCTGCGTCTGCCCGCTCCAACCGAGGTTCATGTAGGTGACGTCGCCGGTGAACGACCACTCGTCATTCTCGATCCGGTACGCCGCCATCGCGCCGAACTTGAGAGCATCGAACAGGTTGGAAATACTGAGGTCGATCGGCACCGCGACGTTGCCTATCTGCGCGTCACCCTCAATCGCCGCGCCCATGCCGTAGAAGAATACGGTCTGCTTCCAGTCACCGGAGGAGGCTTCCTGCGCCTGGGTCGTCGGCGCGCACAACGCCATTGCGCCGGCCACGGCGACTGCGGAAAAAAGTCGGTACACGGTGAAATCCCCTTTTGCATAAGGTCGTGCAGACGCCAGAGGCCGCTGCAACTGCCGGGGACAGTGTAAGTGATCTGGATCATCACAAGAAACGCCACCTGTGGATGGCGCGAACCCATGACCGCTGAGTACGTCTGCGGCGGCGGGCCGGATTCCCTGAATCGCGTGTAGCGAGTGCGTGTAAAGCGCGGGCCGCACGTGGATTTCCCGTACAGGAAGCCCGACGTGCGGCCCTCGTTGTCACGCCGTGGTCAGTCGCCCGCGGAATGCGGGGGCAACAATTCCGGCACCTCAAACTCGCTCGGTAGCTGCGACGGTGCTCTTGCGGCCGTTCCCGGCAGGATCTCGAAGTTAGGTGCAAACGCAACCATCAGCCCGCGCAGCTGATCGAAGGGTGTGCGATCACCTTCGAACTTCGCCTTGCCGGACTTGAGCAGGTCGTCGAAGGAACCCGTGCCCATCATCACCTGGTTGAGATCGGCCCGGTCAAGCGTGATCGTGAGGTCGGCTTTCGGCGCCTGTTGTCCCTTGATATTGGTCAGGGTCGCGTTGCTCATTTCGATCAGGTGTACTTCGCCGTTGTCGGGCGTGATCAGGTTGATGGTGAAGCGCATGCCGTCGGCCTTGCGCGAGTCCATGCTGATGCCGATGAAGTCGAGCCAGTTTTCGGTCGACATCGCCCGGATCATGTCCGGCCCGGACGACCTGACGGGCGTACCTCCAGGCAGGCCGTTGCGCAGTTCGTAGGCACCCTGCAGGAAGATGTTGCGCAGCGTCGGGCTTTCCTTCTGGTAGCCAAGCTGCTCGAAGGCATCTGCCAGCAGGTTCTTCGCATCCTGGTTGCCAGGTTGCGCGAACACCAGCTTGTTCAGGATTTCCGAAGCCTCGTTGTACTTGCCCTGGCCATTCAGTTCCCGGCCCTTGGCCATGATCTCGTCCGCGCCGCCCATCATCTCGACGTACAGCGGCGCCGAATCCTTCGGCGACAACGGCGCGATGTTGACTGGATTGCCGTCCCAGTAGCCGAGGAAACGGTTGATGACACCACGGCTGTTGTGCTGTTGTGACCCGTGATAGCTGTGCGCGGGCCATTGCTGCCACAGGGTCGGCGGCAGCTTGTAGACGTTCTGAATTTCATTGATCGTCACGCCGAGGTTGGCGTAGTGCAATGACTGGTTGTTGAGGTTGGCGTAAGTGTCGCGTGGCGTTGACGCAGCGCTGCGTCGTCGTCCTTTGCCAGGCGAGCGAGCGCGTCCTGGGCCACGGCGGCTCGCACTGCGGCCAGAAAGTCGGCAACGACGGGCCAACCTCAGCCAGGCGGCGTTGCAGCGCCAGTCCGTCGAGCCCGGGCAGGTTGGCGTCGAGCACCAGGCAGCCCGGCACCGATGCGTCATGTTGCGCGAGAAATTCTTCCGCCGATTCGAACAGGACAGTTTGAAGGCCGTGTTCGCGCAACAACCGCGCCTGGGCCTTCAGCACCGGCCTGTCGTCGTCGACGAGGAATACCGTCGGCACGTTGGCATCTGCGGTCATGTTGATGCCAGAACCAGCAGCGCACAAAACACTGCTCCACCCTCAGACGCGTTTGTAGCGGCGAGGCTCCCACGGTGCGCCCGTCCCGCGGGCGGGCGGATCTGGTTGCAGGTTACTGCGCCGGATCAAGCTGCGCTGGTCGCTCGTACTGCGCCTGCTGCAGATGCTTGCGCACCAGGCCCGGAAGGATCCGGAAGTCGAGGTCGAGGTTTTCTCGACGCGACGGGCGTTCTCTGCAGCAGCCTCCAGTCGCCGCCGGTCGCGCAAAGGCAGCCCCGGCGAAGACAACCATGTTGCCGCCCCACCCGACGGTCACAGGAATGACGGGGTCGCCGAATACCTTGCGAATTCTCTCCATGTGCAGCGTGCTGTCCGACTCATGGGCGGCGAGGTTCATCACGAACACCCCACCGTCACCGAGTATGCGACGGGAGTTCTCGATGAACTCAGGTTCTGCGATCGATCGCGATATTCCATCCCGATCGTAGGCGTCGACCAGCAGCACGTCCGGGAATTCCCTGGCGTCAGTCAGACCTGCGACATAGCGGGCACCGTCGCCGTGGATGACACGCAGGTCGGTGCCATCCGGAGGAATCTTGAAATGTGTCCGCAGTGCGATGACGTTCGCATCGATCTCCACGACCGTGACGTGGGTCGACGGCAGGCGGCGATTGCAGAATTTGACCAGCGACCCGCCGCCGAGTCCAATCATCAGGATCCGTCGTGGCTCCGGACAGAACAGCAGGAACGCCATCATCTTGCGCGTGTAGTCGTTCACGAGTGCGTCGGGATCGTCGATCCGCATCTCGCTCTGGACGCTGCCATCGATCGTGAAGCACATGGCGCGGTGCTTGCCGTCTTCGACCAGGAAAGGCTTGTCGTAGGTGCCCGCCATCAGTCGCTGGCACAGCACTGCCGACGCCGCTGCCGTGGGCTCCAGTACGCGCACCAGCGTGCCGGGGTCGGTCGTGAGCCCGCCCAGCGACAACAGGTCCTCGTTTCTCTGGCTCATCGATCCCCAACCGTCCTGTTGCGACGAGGTCACGTTCAATCGCGTCATCCGCTTTCGCTGCGGCAAGCGGTCGGATCGACGGGTCATCAACGCCTCTTTCGGGGCCGCTCGAACGCGTCCGACTCCGCAGGAGTCCATGGCGTGCCCGTCTGGTCTTCGATGTACCGCCGGATCAGCTGTCTGACAACCTGTGAGGGTGTGGTGTCCTGCTCCGCGCAGATGCGCTCTAGCAACGCCTTCTTGCGCGGGTCGATCAGCACGGTCAGACGGGCGGTGCGGTCCTCGAGTGGCAAGCGAATTCCTCACGGTGCCCACGGCATGTGCCTGTGATTATAATACAATTCACATTGGGGTAGAATGCCGACATGGCCCCGATCGACTCGCCCCTGACCATTTGCCTGGCTCTTCTCGCGTCCTGGGCAGTGGTGGGCGCTGCCGGACTGCTGCGGCCCCACAGCGTCGCACTGGTCGGTCGAGTGTTGTTTCCGCTCGGCGCGATGATTGGCGTCGGTCTTGCGATCGTGGCTGCCCTCAGCCTCGCCGACCCGGTAGGAGCAGGCAACCCTGCACATCGGTTTGCCGGATTTGCCCATGCACGTGCGGCTGGACGATCTTTCGCGCGTGTTTCTCGCACTCTGGGCAGCGCATCTGCCGGTGTGTCGTTGTTCGCGGCTGGCTATTTCCGCAAGGGCGAGGGAACCGCCCCAGGGGTGCTGGGACTCCAGTACCACCTCTTTCTTGCCAGCATGGGATTCGTGCTGGTCGCCGACGACGCCTACGCATTCATGGTCGCGTGGGAGACGATGGCCTTGTCGTCCTATTTCCTGGTGACCGCCCAGCACGGCATCCCGGAGATTCGCAGCGCTGGATTCCTGTACCTGCTCATGGCACACGTCGGTGCCATCGCCATCCTGCTGAGCTTCGGCATCCTCCAGGTGGCACGTGGTTGTTCTCGTTCGATGCCATGCGTGAGAGCACGCTCTCGACTCCTGGGCAACCGCCGCCTTCCTGCTCGCGCTGTTCGGCTTCGGCGCCAAGGCCGGGCTCCTGCCACTGCATGTCTGGCTCCCGGAGGCACACCCGGCCGCGCCTTCGCCCGTGTCGGCGCTCATGAGCGGGGTGATGCTGAAGACCGCAATCTACGGCGTGCTGCGGGTGACGTTCGATCTGATCGGAGACCCGCTGTGGTGGTGGGGCCTGATCCCGCTCGCGCTGGGATTGGCGACGGCGATCTTTGGCGTGATCTTCGCTGCCGTGCAAACGGACATGAAGCGCCTGCTGGCCTATTCGTCAGTCGAAAACATCGGCGTGCTGTTCACCGGCATCGGACTGGCCATCGTTTTTCATGGCTTAGGCATGACCGAACTCGCGGCGCTCGCGCTGATCGCGGTCCTGTATCACTCCGTCAACCACGCGTTCATGAAGAGCCTGCTGTTCCTCGGCACCGGCGCGGTCCTGCACGCCACTGGCGAACGGAATCTCGGCCGGCTTGGCGGGCTGATTCACCGAATGCCATGGGTTGCCTGGCTGACGCTGGTCGGCGTCCTCGCAATCGCCGGCCTGCCGCCGCTGAACGGGTTCGTGTCCGAATGGTTGCTGCTGCAGACATTCCTGTTTTCCCACGAAGTGCCGCAGCCGTTCGTGAACATGCTGCTGCCGTTGGGCGCCGCCATCGTGGCGCTCGCGGCTGCACTCGCCGGCTACGTCATGGTGAAGTTCTTCGGCATCGTCTTCCTGGGGCAACCTCGCGAATCCTCGCTGGCCGTTGCGCACGACGTGGATGGATTCGAGAAGGCGGGTCTCGTCTGGCTGGCGATCGGGTGCGTTCTGCTGGGACTCCTGCCCAACCAGGTCATTCACGCGCTTGGCGCGGCCACCGAGCAGTTGGTGGGTGCCGCTCCAAACCTTGCCGGTCAATCGTGGTGGATGCTGGCCCCGTTGACCGAGCGTGCGGTCTCGTACGCCCCGCTGGTCCTGCTTGCGGTCATTGTGGGCGTGATCATGGCAACCTTCCTGATCGTGCGCGTCGTGTATCGTCGCGCTGTACGCCGGGCGCCGACCTGGGATTGTGGCTTCGGGCGGCTCGATCCACGCATGCAGGATACCGCTGAAGGGTTCGGCCAGCCGATCCGCCACATCTTCGTCTCGTTCTTCGAAATGGAGCGTGAGCTGCCCTCGCCGCTCGACCAGTCGCCGCGCTATCGGGTCAAGGTCAGCGACCGGTTCTGGAAGGGCGTCTACCTGCCGATCGCCGGCCTGTTGCAGCGGGCTGCAAACTCCGTGGCCTGGTTGCAGCAAGGCCGCATTTCTGTCTACCTGACGTACAGCTTCATCACCCTGGTGCTGCTGCTCGCGGTGATGCTGTGAACGCGGTTGCCTGGCTCACCCAGTTGCTGGAGGTACTTGCGGCATTGATCCTCGCCCCGCTGTTCCTCGGCTGGGTCAACGCGTGTCGTGCCTGGCTGCAGAACCGGCGCGCACCAAGCGTGCTGCTGCCGTACCACGGCATTCGCAAGCTGTTCCACAAGGATGCGGTGATCGCGACGGACGCCTCGCCGCTGTTTCGCCTGGCGCCGTACGTCGTGTTCGGCGCAATGGTTGCAGCGGCGGCGGTCATTCCATCGATGGGCACGGGCCTGCCCTTCCGTTCCGCGGCCGACGCAATCGCGCTGGTGGGCCTCCTTGCAATCGCGCGTGTCTTCATGTCGCTGGCGGCAATGGACATCGGCACCGCGTTCGGCACGCTCGGTGCGCGACGGGAAATGATGATCGGCTTCCTCGCCGAGCCGGCATTGCTGATGGTCATCTTCGTTGCCTCGCTGCTGTCCGCGACCACGGCCCTGCCGTTGATCGCGGAACGGCTCGTGGTCCAGCCGCTCGCCCTGTACCCGAGCCTCGCGTTCACGGCAGTCGCCTTCACCATGGTGCTGCTCGCGGAGAATGCCCGCATCCCGGTGGACAATCCGGCGACACACCTCGAACTCACCATGATCCACGAGGCAATGCTGCTCGAATACTCGGCGCGGCATCTTGCGCTGATGGAGTGGGCAGCCGCCCTGAAACTGTTCAATTACGCCTGCATCGGCTTTGCGCTGTTCGTGCCGTGGGGCGCGTCCATCGGCGCGACCGGGATCGGCGCGCTGGCCCTGTCGCTCCCGGCGCTGCTGGCGAAGCTTGCCGTCGCCGGCCTGTGGCTCGCGCTGCTGGAAACCGTTTCCGCCAAGCTGCGGGTGTTCCGCGCGCCGGAGTTCATGGCCACCGCGTTCATGTTCGCGGTGCTGGGCCTGCTCGTGCACCTGTTGCTGGGGGCCTGAGGCATGCAGCACACGCCGTTCGACCTGCAACTGCTCAACGCCTGCGCCGCGATCCTGTTGCTGCTGTCGTTCGCCATGCTCGCCCAGCGACGTATCGTGGCGCTCGTGAACCTGCTCGCGCTGCAAGGCGCCATGCTGTTCATCGCCACCCTGCTGCTGGCGTGGCGCACGGGACAGAGTCACCTTTACGTTTCCGCCGCACTGACGCTGGGGCTCAAGGTCATCGCCTTGCCGTGGCTGCTGCACGCGCTCATCCGGCGCCTGCAGGTGCAGTGGGACAGCGAGCCACTGCTCAACGTGCCGGGCACGATGCTCATCGGGCTCGTGACCGTCGTGTTTTCCTTTGGCCTGGCGCAACCGATCGCCCAGCTTGCGAGCACTGCGACCCGCAATTCCCTGGGGATCGCGGTGGCGGTCATCCTGCTGGCGTTCATTACCATGATCACGCCGCAAGGCCATGTCGCAGGTGGTGGGTTTCCTGTCCATGGAGAACGGCTTGTTCTTCGGCGCCATGAGCGCCACCTACGGCATGCCGATGATCGTGGAATTCGGCGTGGCCCTCGACGTACTCGTCGCGATGCTGGTACTCGGCGTGTTTTTCTTCCAGATTCGCGAGCAGTTCGACAGCCTCGACCTGCATCATCTCGAATCCCTCAAGGAGGACCAGTAGGTGGAGTTCGCCGTGCTCCTGTTGACGCCGTTGCTCGGGGCAGTGTTGCTCGCGGCGTGGGGCGCACGTCCTCGTGCCGCCGAGATCAACATCGCACTCAGCTTCGGCACCTTCCTCGCCGCAGTGGCGGTCACCGCGCGAGTGATCAACGAAGGCAACCTGACGGCAGCGAACGAGCAGTTCTTCCTGGACCCGTTCAACGTGTTCCTGGTGACGCTGACCGCATTCGTGGGCCTGACGACGGCGATCTTCTCGCGGCCCTACATGCGGATCGAGACCGAGCATGGACGCCTCAGCCAGGGGCGGCTGCGGCTTTACCACTCGATGTACCAGCTCTTCATGACGATGATGCTGGTGGCGCTGACGACGAACAACATGGGACTGCTGTGGGTGGCGCTCGAGGCGGCGACGCTGTCGACCGTGCTGCTGGTGACGCTGTACCGGACGCCCGCCAGCCTGGAGGCGGGCTGGAAGTACTTCATTCTTTGCGGTGTCGGCATCGCACAGGCGCTTTTCGGGACGATCCTGCTGTATTTCGCCGCGGAAAAAGTGCTTGGCGCCGAGGGCGTCAGCGCGCTGCTGTGGACGCACCTCGCAGCGGTGAAAGGCGATCTCGAGCCCACGGTGCTCGGGCTGGCGTTCGCATTCCTGCTCGTTGGCTACGGCACGAAGGTCGGGCTCGCACCCTTGCACAACTGGTTGCCGGATGCGCATGCGGAAGGCCCGACGCCGGTGTCCGCCGTGCTGTCTGGCCTGCTGCTCAACGTGGCCATGTACGCCGTGGTGCGCTGCAAGATCCTGGTCGAAGGCGCGCTGCAGTCGACCCTGCCATCGAAGATCCTGATGGCCTTCGGGCTGCTCTCCGTCGTGCTGTCGGCGTTGTTCCTGTGGCGGCAGCGCGACATCAAGCGGCTGTTCGCCTACTCCTCGATCGAGCACATGGGCATCATCGCCTTCGCCTTCGGCATGGGCGGTGCGGTGGCGAACTTTGCCGCGCTGCTGCACATGACGGTGCACTCGCTGACGAAGTCGGCCATATTCTTCACGGTGGGCCACGCGGCACAGAAAGCCGGCTCGCAGAAGATCGAAGACATCCGCGGACTGCTGGCGCTCAATCCAACCATCGGCTGGGGCCTCATGCTCGGCTCACTCGCGATCCTCGGGTTCCCGCCATTCGGCGTGTTCGCCAGCGAATTCCTTATCCTGACGACCGCGATGAAACAGGAGCCGTGGGCCACCCCTATCCTGCTCCTGGCCCTGGGTGTGGCTTTCGCCGCAATCTTCAGCCGCGTGCAATCGATGGTGCTCGGCCAACCGACGGGGAAGCGACTGCCACATCAGCCTGCGCTGTTGCCGGTGTTCGCACCTGGCGCTGGTGTTGCTCCTCGGCCTGTACATTTCCTCCCTACCCGGCCGACTGGTATCGCGCCGCCGCCAGCATGATCGTGGGGCAATGAAGTGAGCCTATCGCGCTGGATCACTCCGGCAACGTCGACACGCGGAAGGCGCCGACTCACACCTTGTGCTCGACCCGGGTGAGTGGCGTGACCTGGCACAGGACATTGCAGCCGCCGGTGGACGATTGCTGGCGCTCTGGGGAACCAACCGGGTCGGGCGGTGCGACACGCTCCATGCGGTTGCCATCGCGCCGCCACGCGTTCTCTTGATCGAAGTGCAGATCGCGGACGGCACCAGGCAGTACCCCGGCGTCGAGGACGTGTTCGCAGCGGCCGGCCGCATGCAGCGAGCCGTGTTCGATCTCTGCGGCCTGCGTTCGACCGACCGGGACACCCGGCCGTGGCTGCGCCATGCGGCCTGGCCCGAGGGCGCGTTCCCACTGGCAGCCGACCCGATGCCCTCGATGCCCCGGTCGCCGATCGACGACTACGCGTTCGTGCGGGTCGAGGGCGACGGCGTGCATGAGATTGCGGTCGGGCCGGTGCACGCCGGCATCATCGAACCCGGCCACTTCCGCTTCTCCGTGGTGGGTGAAAAAGTACTGCGGCTCGAAGAGCGCCTGGGTTACGTGCACAAGGGTATCGAGCGACGCTTCACCGAACTGCCGATCCTGGACGGACACCGCCTTGCGGCACGAGTGTCCGGTGACTCGGGCGTGGCCTTTGCATGGTCCTATTGCCAGGCACTCGAACGCATGACGGGGACCGCTGTGCCAGCGCGAGCGTCCTGGCTGCGTGCGCTGGCGCTGGAACTCGAGCGCATCGCCAACCACCTCGGCGACCTCGGCGCACTCGGCAACGATGCCGGGTTCGCCTTCGGGCTCGCGCAGTTCTCGCGCCTGAAAGAGCACGTGTTGCGCGCAACGGAGCAAGCGCTCGGACAACGCTACCTGCTCGACCTGGTCGTTCCGGGCGGCACGCGCAACGACCTCGCTCCGGCCGGTGCCCTGGGGCTGGACGAGTGCCTGATGCAAGTCACCGATGAGGTGGCCGTGTTGCGTGGGATCTACGAAGAGCACACCGGCCTGCGGGATCGATTCGCCGGTGCCGGCACCGTGTTGCCCGAACTTGCAGCCGGGCTCGGGCTGGTCGGCCTTGCCGGGCGCGCCAGCGGACAGACGCTCGATCTGCGTGTGGATACGGCGTGCGCGCCCTACGATCAGCTCGCCGTGCGCCGGTGCACCCAGCAGGACGGCGACGTGCTCGCGCGAGTCACGATCCGTTTCGACGAACTGGTCGAGTCGGTGCGTATCGTCCGGCGAGTCTTACGTGCGATGCCGTCCGGCGAATATGTGGTGGCCGTACCCATGCCGGAGCCCGGAACCGTCGGCGTCGGGCTCATCGAGGCATGGCGCGGGCCCGTCATCGTGGGCCTGGAGGCAGGACCGGACGGGAGCATCCTGCGCTGCCATCCGCAGGACCCGTCCTGGCACAACTGGCCCGCACTCGAGCACGCGATCATGGCAACATCGTTCCCGACTTTCCGCTCATCAACAAGTCGTTCAACTTGTCCTACAGCGGTCACGATCTCTGATCCACGCCCATGCTCAGGACACTGCAACAGATATTGAAGACCGGTATCGTCACCGAAGCTCCGCCCGCTCCGGCGGACGAGCTGCGCGTGCGCGAAGCGCTGGAATCGCGCATCCGCGCAGTGCTCGGGCGTGCACTGTGCATCCGCGAAGTGGATGCAGGCTCCTGCAATGGCTGCGAACTCGAGATCCATGCGCTCGACAACCCGATCTACAGCATCGAGTCGCTCGGCATCCGCTTCGTTGCCAGCCCGCGTCATGCAGACCTGCTGCTGGTGACTGGCCCGGTGTCGCGTCACATGGAGGTCGCGCTCCGTCGCACGTACGACGCCACACCCGACCCGAAGCTGGTGGTGGCGGTAGGAGACTGCGGCGCTTGCGGCGGAATCTTCGGCAGCAGTTATGCCAGCTGCGGCGCTGTCGCAAACGTGATTCCGGTGGATGTCGTGGTGCCGGGATGCCCGCCGTCCCCGACGCGCCTCCTGGCCGGCATTCTTGCCGCGATCTCGAAATCGGCCCCCGAATCGACCGGCCACCGGGGCCAGTGACCGAATGGCTCATCTGGGCATTGCTGAGGACGTGGGTATGGTTCGACAGTCAAGCTGATGCAGGAGGACAAGCGTGCTGAAGATCGATCTCAAGAACGCGCCATCAGGGTCTGGCTCCAGCTACCCGGCACCCTTCGACGAACCCTGTCGCGGCCGCAGTTGGCACCGACTTGGCGTCGCAGCCGGACTGACGCACCTGGGCGTCAACCTCGTGCGACTTACGCCCGGCGCCTGGTCGAGCCAGCGACATTGGCACACCCACGAGGACGAATTCGTCTACGTGCTGTCGGGTGAACTCGTGCTGGTGACGGACGAAGGGGAGGAAGTGCTGGTCGCTGGCGACAGCGCGGGCTTTCCAGCGGGCGTGCGCAACGGCCACTGCCTGCAGAATCGGTCGCGAGCGGACGCAACGTTCCTGGTCGCCGGCAACCGCAGCCACGAGGATGGCGGCGAATACTCGGACATCGACATGGCCTTCAAGCCAGGCCGCTACACGGGTGGCGGCGGCTACTTTCACAAGGACGGGAGTCCGTACTGACCGGCGCGCTGCGTGCCGACTTCGCTCAATCAAGTGGCGGATGAGCGAAACCGGCATTGAACGGCGTAGCCAGTGGCCGCATCACGATGCCGGGCCGCGCCGCGCAAACGATGGGAATGGCGTTGATGACCGTGCCGGCGACGGCGATCTGCTCGGCCGAAGTCGGTGACGTCCCCTGCCCGCTTTTCCATGTCGAGCGAGATACGCACACCCGGCTGCCCTTGCACGTGGATTCGCCACAGCGGTGGGTGCGGGTCGTCGAGGTGTGCCGTCTCCATGTACCAGTGTATGGACATGGTGAGACGCGGCGAGCCCTGCACGATTCCGCGCCACCGCCAGTTGAAGTGGCTGACCCGCCCCATCGGGATCACCCCGGCGCCGATCTGCAGATCCGTCGACGCCGGAAAAACCCGGTGCTCGGTCTCCACGCGCTCGAGCGGCATGCCCAATCGCTCAGCCATGGTGGACAGGACTTCCGCATACATCCCATTGAGCGACGACGACGGGCCCCAGGCCGGATCGTTCGGGTCGACGGCGTTCGGTTCCGCGCCGAACCCGAGAACCTTGAAGACGTAGTCGGGACTGCGAACCGCCCGGCAGTCCACGCTTTCGACACGCCCCGCCTTTCCGGCATGCAGCCTCCAGTGCCGCCACTCGTTCGCCACCCCAATGCTGCGGCCGGCTGTAGCCGTTGATGCTGATGACGTTCTTGCCCGCCGCCAGCAGGCGCAGGATGTCCGCATCGTGCGAACCGTAAGGCGGTGCCAGCCGCGCGGCATGAATGACGACGTCGGCGTCCAGCGCGAGGATCTCATCGACGTTGCGCGTGGCGAGGACACCGGTGGGTTCACGTCGTGCGATGGTCCCTGCGTCCATGGCGTCCTTGTCGGCGCCATAGACGTAGACGCCGACAAGTTCCATCGCCGGATGATCGATCACCGCGCGCAGGCAGTTCTTACCCATGCCGCCGGTAGCCCACTGCACGACCTTGTACTTCTTCATGTTTGCCCCGTGCGACTGCGGCCGTGCGAGCGCACCGCTCGCTTCGCGTCGAGCGGCGACAGCGACGCAAGGAACACGCGATCAATCTGCCGATCCGACCCGACCATGTAATGAGTGAAACCGATCTCGTCAAATCCAGCCTTGCGATAAAAGGCCATGGCGCGAGCGTTGCGCTCCCAGACACCGAGCCACGCATACCGGCCGCCGAGCTTGCGCGCCGCATCAAGTGCGAGTTCCATGAGTCGCGACGTCAAGCCGGTCCCGCGGACCGACCGGTCGGCGTAGAACCGCTGGAGTTCGACCGCGTCCGGCATCGTAACGCAGGGGGGCGGCGCGTCGTTCAGGCGGACTTGCGCAAAGGCGACGATACGCGCGTCCTGCAGCGCCAGCAGCGTAATCACCGTCGGATCCGCGAGTTCACGCGCCTGCAGGTCGGTCCGATAGGTCGCGGCTGCGTGGGCCTGCAGGTCGTCCGCGCTCGTAGCGTCGCCAAATGCTTCGGCGAATGTTCGTGCAGCGAACGCCGCAAGCCCTGCGGCGTCGCCGACCACACCGCGCCGGATCACTACCTCGGGTTCCGCTGGAATCGACAAAGTCCCCTGAGTCCTGTCATACGCTCTCAGGTTGACTGCGCGGACTCGCGCGCCCGCTTCGCGCGCTCGAAGTCGCGGAGCGCTTCTGCGGCGGCCTGCTCGTTACCTGAGGCCTTGTACGCCCAATGGAGCACGTCGAACGGGCCCTCGTACAGACCGGGTGGATGCCGGAAGCCGATGCGCTCGAACTGCGCGCCACGGCCCCTGAACAGCCCGTTGGCAATCGCCACGTTCGACCAGGCCACGGCATCGTCGTAGCGCTGGGCCTTGTAGGCCGCGAATCCCGCGAGCCAGGCGAGTTCGGCCGTGGCGGGACGAATGGCAAGGCCCGCCGCACAGAACTGCACGGCGTCGGGCCAGCGCAGCAGGCTGCAGCAGCATTCGGCGGCGCCATAGCACGCCCACGCCCCCTCCTCTTCCCAGCCGCGCAGTTCGGCACAGGTGCGGAACGCATCGATCGCCGCCGCGAACTCGCCCAGGTGCTTGTGCGAAGCGCCAAGGTAGTAGTACCAACGTGCCTGCTTCGCATGCTGCTTCGTGTAGCGCTTGAGAATCGCCACGTCGCGTTCGAACTTGCGACGGGTAGCCGCGGGGTCCTTCGGCAGTTCGTGGAACCGGACACCGCGCAGGCTCAGTGTCCCGGCAGCGGTCCGTCCCATGAGGCATTCATGCGTCGGGCCCTCCCATCGCACTTTCGCCGGCAGGCGCACGATGCGTTCTTTCGAGTAGCTGCCGACGTCGTCGACCACCATGCAGACCTGCGCCGGCGTGCGAGCCAGGACGCGAGCCAGGTCGAAGTCCCGGTCGAACAGCAGTCGCTCGTCCGTGTCGAGCGTGACAGCCCAGGTTGCGCCGGCCTCTGCGGCGGCTTCGAGTGCGAAATTTCTTGCCGCGGCGAAATCGTTCTTCCAGGGAAACTCGCGGAGCAGCAGCTTGTCGCCCGCCACCCGGCGCGCAACGTCGACAGTGTCGTCGTTCGCACCCGTGTCGATCACGATGCAACGGTCGACCTGCTGCAGCACTGACGCCAGCGCGTCGCCGATGATGTCGGCATTGCTGGCCGTCAGTGTCGTGGAGACGATCATTGCGGCGGCTCAGCCCTGTCACAAGGTCTGCATGTCGATGACGAAGCGGTAACGCACGTCGCCCCTGGCCATGCGCTCGAACGCTTCGTTGATCCGCGGCATCGTGGTCATCTCGCAGTCGGCGGCGACGCCCTTCGCGGCACAGAAATCGAGCAGCTCCTGGGTCTCGGCAATGCCACCGATAGCCGAGCCCGAAAGCGACTTGCGTCCGCCGATCAGGAGACGGCTGCTGAACGCCGGAATCGTGTCGATCACGCCGACGAGCACCAGCGCCCCGTGGGTGCGGACGAGCCGCAGGTACGGATCGAGTTCGTGTACCACGGGAATCGTATCGAGGACGAAATCGAACGTGCCGGTCGCTCGTTTCATCGCGTCGGTGTCTGACGCAAGCAGCACGTGGTGCGCGCCAAGTGCCTTCGCCTCGCCGGCCTTGGCCGCGGAACGCGTGAGCACCGTCACTTCAGCACCCATGGCGTGCGCAAGCTTCACGCCCATGTGACCGAGACCGCCGAGACCCGCCACCGCCACCTTCGAACCCGGCCCCACTTTCCAGTGCCTGAGCGGCGAATAGGTGGTGATGCCGGCACAGAGCAGGGGCGCCGCACGCGCCGGGTCGAGGCCGTCAGGCATTCGCAGCACAAATTCCTCGCGCACGACGATGTGCGAAGAATAGCCGCCGAACGTGATCTCACCGCTCTGGCGATCTTTGCCGTTGTAGGTGAGCGTGGAGCCCTTCTGGCAGAATACTTCGCGTCCTGCCTTGCATTCGCCGCATTCCCTGCAACTGTCCACCAGGCAGCCGACCGCGACCCAGTCGCCCGATTTGTAGCGTTTCGCCGCTGGGCCAACGGCTGCAACCTGCCCGACGATCTCGTGTCCGGGGATGCAGGGATAGATCGTGTTGCGCCAGTCGTTGCGTGCCTGGTGCAAGTCCGAGTGGCAGACGCCGCAATAGCGGATGTCGATCCGCACGTCGTTGTCGCGCAGCGCCCGCCGCGTGAAGGCATGAGGAGCCAATGGGCTCGCGGCATCGGCTGCGGCATAGCCGCGGCAAGGAGTCGATTCAGGAGTAGCCTTGGTCATCTCTGGTCCTGCGGGGGCGTGAGCGGCGCTCGAGCCGGGTACTCTGGGATCGAGCGCTGGATCGAGGCCATTTTTCCTGATTATAGACATGCGGATGGCGGGCACCTGCAGCGGGCGAAACCGGCCGAACGTTTGCGCTAGGATTTCGACCCCGGCCACCTCGATGGATTCCGCATGAACCCGCTTCGTCCTCACTGCGCCCGGCCCTCGCGCGCGCGGGGGGCGGCGCTTGTGGGGCAACCCCTGCCGGGACAGGCCGACGCACCCGAGGCCGCGTCGACGGGCTTGGGCGGACCGTCGCGATGCCACCGGGGGGACGCGCCGTGTGGGGGACCGTAGCGGGTCTCTGGGAAGCGCATCGGCGTTACGGCAGGCTGCCGTGGCGCGACGTGATCGAGCCCGCAGTGCAACTGGCGCAGCGTGGGTTCCAGGTTCCACCCCTGCTGGCTGAGCGGGCCACGGCTGAACAGCCGCGCTTCGAGCGCACCAACTTCACGCAGTATTTTAGCGGACTGCGCAATGGTGCCTAGTTCCGGCAGCCCGAACTCGCCGCGACCCTCAAGCGAATTCAGAGTTCCGGTCCAGGCGGCTTCTACGAGGGAGAGACGGCGGACCTGATCGTCGGCGAGATACAGCGCGGTGGCGGGTTGATCACGCTGCAGGACCTGCTCAAATACCGCGCCGTTTGGCGTGAACCGCTGCGCAGCTCCTGGCGCGACCAGACCCTGCTGTCGTCGCCGCCGCCGAGTTCAGGCGGCTTCGCACTGTTGCAGTTCCTGGGAATGAAAGACGCGCGCGCCGTTGACTTCGAGGGCGTCGCGCACAACTCACCCCAGTACGTGCACCTCGTGGCTGAGATCGCCAAGCGGGTGTATGCCGACCGCGCCGAGTATGCGGGCGACCCGGCATTCGCCGAGGTGCCGATCGCCCGGCTGGCGGGGGGGGGGGGGGGGCCCGGGCCGCCACCCCCCCGGGCTGGGGCGGGGGCCCGGGCCCCCGGGGGCGCGGTCGTGCCGGCGCGGTTTCTGCTCAATAACGAGATGGACGACTTCAGCGCCAAGGCCGGCGTGCCGAACGTGTACGGGCTGCTCGGCGGCGACGCGAATGCCATCCAGCCCGGCAAGCGCATGTTGTCGTCGATGTCGCCGACGATGCTGCTCGACCGCGATGGCCGCGTCTCGATGGTCGTGGGCTCGATGGGCGGCTCGACCATCATCACCGGCGTCTTCCAGGTTCTGGTCGACTTCGTCGACTTCCGCATGACTGGCCGCCCTGCGGCAGCGGGGTTATACGGTGGAACCGCATGCATGGCCGCTCGGCGACGTGCAGCTCATCGTTCGCACTCAGGCAGGCTGGGATGCCGCGTCCGACCCGCGCGGCCGCGGCGAGGTGCGCCGTTGCTGAACCGTGAACCGTGAAACAGACTGAAGTGCCCGGGCTGGAAATTTCTGAACTGTTGCGGATCTAATACATTGGCGTATATTCGAGCTGTAGACGGCTGATTCTCCACGGTTTTTACTTATCACACTGATTTGTAGACCAAGGATTAAGAGTCAAGTCTAGTGGATTGAAAAACAACAGCTTTCTGATGTCAGGGGCGTGCGATGACGGCACATTCGGACGACTTTCATGCGGCACTGCAGGTGCTGGTTGGCACAGGCGCGGTAAAGCAGCGCCTGGTCGATGCCTACCGGCGCCACCTCGCCACGCTGCGAGAGCAGGACCTGCCGGACGCGGTGCGTGATCGCTTCGCCAGGCTGCGGACAGCCATGCATGAGGCGCCCGCCGCAGGTGGTATGACTGCTCCCGAAGCTTCCGCCCGCAAGATGTCCGAAAAGGACGCCGCGGAACACGCGGCTGCGATCCTGGAAATGTTCACGATACTGTCGGCGCTGGATGAAAGCGAAAGCGCGCCACGCCTGCGCATCGTCGCGAACGGCGACGACACCCTTACCGATGACTTGTTCGAAGTCCCGGCCTTCCTCAGTCGAGCTTGAATTCGATCACGTCGAAGCGAGTCGTTTCTTCGTGGCGCGCCTCGCGCTTGATCGCATCGACCAGCTGGCGCTGATCCCAGGGCACTACGTCGTCCGCCAGTTCCTGCACTGCAGGGGCAATCGTGTCCGTGCCGCCGAACGGCTCCAGCACGATGATCGGCTTGTCGAACGCCTTGGCGCAGTGCATCTGGAACTCGACCCAGTCCACGTTCCTGCGGTATAGCGCAGCCGGAAGGATCATCACCTCGGCCTCGGCGATCTGCTTGCGCAACGATTCACGCAACGCTTCCTTGTCGCCTGACGGACGGGCGTCCGGCGTGCTGGTGTTGCGATAGAAAAATTGGAACTGCTTTCGACGTATTCGAAAATCCGGTGGTAATCCTCGTCCTCCACCCACACGTGGGCGACGAACAACCGGATCGGGTTCTGCTGGGTGATGCTATTCACGGAGCCTCCGTCGACATCCTTGCTCCCGGACGAGCGTCAATAGTCTAGCCTAGCGCATTCGGTTCCGGATCAGCGTCCAGACCCGTAGAATTGAGGTCTGATGCGCTTTCTGCTCTATAACATCCGATACGCCACGGGCACCGGCGCCGCTTTTCACCTCCCGATCCCGGGCGCCGGCTACCTCCGCACCGACAAACGCGTCCTGGCCCGAATCACCCGCTTCATCAAGGGGCAGGACCCGGACATCGTGGGGCTGATCGAAATCGACACCGGCTCGATCCGCACTGGCAAGGTCAACCAGGCCGAGGTGATTGCCGACTCGCTCGGGCATTACTCGATCTACCAGTGCAAGTACGGCGCGAATTCGTTCAACACGTTCGTACCGATCCTGAACAAGCAGTCCAACGCTTTCCTGGCCGCACCGCGCGTCGAGGGGGAGCGTTTCCACTACTTCGACACCGGCATCAAGCGCCTGATCATCGAACTCGAACTCGACGACGTCTGCGTCTTCCTGGTCCACCTCTCGCTCAAGTTCCGGCACCGGCACGCACAGCTGCGACAGGTCTTCGATCTCGTGAAACGTTCGGCCAAGCCTGTGATCGTCGCAGGCGACTTCAACACGTTCTGGGGCGAGCACGAGATGTCCCTGTTCATGGAAGCGAGCGGACTGCGCAGCGCCAACGTCGCGGGCCTGCCGTCGTATCCGGCGCGCAAGCCACGCATGGAACTCGACTTCATCCTGTATTCGAAGGGTATCGAGATCGACTCCTTCGTGATCCCCGACGTCACCTTTTCCGACCACCGGCCGCTAGTCTGCGATTTTCACGTCACGGGCTGATCCCGGTCCGCGTCGTTCATGGAGGACGGATGAGCACTGCCGCGACTGCCTCGCCATCACGCCAGTGGACGCTCGAGATCGATGCGGATCGCGTCGCCTGGCTCACCTTCGACAAGCCCGGCGCCAGCGCCAACTCGCTCTCGCGGGCCGCGATGGAAGAACTCGACGAGCGCCTGCGCGAGACCGAACGGCAGCAACCTGCCGGCCTGGTCATCCGATCCGGCAAGAGCGGCTTCATTGCGGGCGCCGACGTGTCCGAGTTCGGCCAGGTGCGCGACCCGTCGGCAGCGGTGCCATCGATCCGTGCGGCGCATGGCGTCCTGCAGCGGCTCGAAGACCTGTCCTTCCCCACTGTCGCTGCAATCAACGGCTACTGCCTTGGCGGCGGGCTCGAACTCGCCATGGCCTGCCGTCACCGCGTCTGCGCCGACGATCCGAAGGTCACACTGGGCCTGCCGGAAGTGATGCTCGGCATTCATCCCGGCTTCGGCGGCACCGTGCGCGCTGTGCGGCTGGTGGGTGTGGCGACGGCGATGGACCTGATGCTCACCGGCAAGAACCTGCGCCCGGACAAGGCGCTGCAGGCGGGACTGATCGACGCGATCGTGCCGGCTGGCCAGTTGCGTGACGCTGCGAAAGCACTGGCCCTGCGCCCACGCGCGCGCCGCAAGGCGCCACTGGGCCAGCGCGTGCTGAACCTGCCGATCGTGCGCGGCCTGGTGGCCGGCAGGATCGAGAGCCAGGTCCGCCGGCGAGCGCGCAAGGAGCACTACCCCGCGCCGTATGCGATCGTGGACCTCTGGCGTCGTCATGGCGCGAGTCCACGCACGGGTTACGAAGCCGAAGCCCAGTCGGTCGCACGGCTCGTCTGCACGACCACGTCACGCAACCTCGTGCGCGTGTTCTTCCTGCAGGAAAGGCTGAAGGGACTGGGCGGCAAGGAACTGCCAACGACGGGCCATGTGCACGTCGTCGGCGCCGGCGTCATGGGCGGCGACATCGCTGCGTGGTGCGCGCTGCGCGGTTTCACCGTGACGCTGCAGGATCGCGGCGCCGAGTTCGTGCAGCCCGCGCTCGATCGCGCGCGAGCCTTCTTCGAGAAGCGCAGCCGCGTTCCCGGCAAGGCCGCCGAGCAGCTGGCGCGATTGCAGGCGGACGTGGCAGGTCACGGCGTCGAACGTGCTGACGTGGTGATCGAGGCGATCTACGAAAACGCCGAGGCGAAGCGCGAACTGTACGCGCGTATCGAACCCCGGTTGAAGCCCGGCGCACTGCTCGCAACCAACACGTCGAGCATCATGCTCGAGCCGCTCGCGGAGCAACTCGCGCTACCGGGCCGGCTCGTCGGCCTGCACTTCTTCAACCCGGTCGCACAGATGCCGCTGGTCGAGGTGGTCGAGTCGGCCGCGACCGAGCCGCAGGCTCACACCGCTGCCCTCGCCTTCACGCGAGCCATCGACAAGCTGCCGCTGCCTTGTCGCAGCGCGCCCGGTTTCCTCGTGAACCGGGTGTTGATGCCCTACATGACGGAGGCGATGCTCGCCGCTGGCGCAGGCGTGCCCCTCGCCACGATCGACGAGGTCGCCGTGAAGTTCGGCATGCCGATGGGTCCCATCGAACTCGCGGACATCGTCGGCCTCGACGTGTGCCTGCACGTCGGCCGCATCCTGTCGACGGCCTACGGTGGACCTGCCCCTGACGCCGTGGCCCCGCTGGTCGCGGCCGGCAAGCTGGGCAGGAAGACCGGCCAGGGCCTCTATGAATGGCGCGATGGCAAGGCGGTGAAGCCGCCGGTCGCCCCCCCCGCACGCGCCCCCGCCGACCTGGAAGATCGCCTCATGCTGGCAATGGTCAACGAAGCCATGGCGGTCCTGCGCGAAGGCCTGGTGGCGGACGGCGACCTCATCGATGCCGGTGTGATATTCGGTTCAGGCTTCGCCCCGTTCCGAGGCGGGCCGTTGCGTTACGCGCGGGACCGTGGCGTGAGGGAAGTCGTGGCACGTCTCGAGGCGCTGGCGTCGACTCATGGCGACAGGTTCCGGCCGGATCCGGGCTGGGCGAACTTCGGCGGTCCCGGGGAGCCGTGATACCATCCTCCACCTTTTGCAGCCGTCCTTCATGAGCAGCGATCCGTCCAACGTCGAACTGAGCGTCCTGCGCGCGTTTTCACCGCTCGACGGACTGAAGAACGAGAACCTCCGGGCGCTCGCGCGCAAGACCGTCATCCGCGAGTTGCCGCAGGGCCGCGTCCTGTTCAAGGAAGGCGACACCGACAAGCGGACGTACTACCTGGCGAGCGGGGTGATCGAACTGCTGTCGAGTGGCCGGGTCATCGCCACCATCCGCGGGGGCACGACGGATGCGCACCATCCGATCGCGCCGATCCTGCCGCGCCACTGCACGGCCCGGGTGGCCTCCGACAGGATCGAATACCTGTCAATCGACAGCGACTTGCTCGACGTACTGATCACCTGGGACCAGACAGGCATCTACGAGGTCGGCGAACTGGGCGCCAGCAACGAGTCGTCGGACGACTGGATGACCATGCTGCTGCAAAGCCGGGCCTTCCACCGCATACCGCCGGCCAACCTGCAGGCCGTGTTCATGCGACTGCAGCGGATGAATTACACGGCGGGTGACGTGGTGATCCGCCAGGGCGAGGAAGGCGACTTCTTCTACGTGATCGTCTCGGGTCGCTGCTCGGTGAGCCGCGAAACGCCGCTCAACCGCGACGGCATCCGGCTGGCGGAACTGGGCATCGGCGAGACCTTCGGTGAAGAAGCGCTGATCTCCGGCGCCACGCGCAATGCCACGGTCACGATGCTGACCGATGGCGTTCTGATGCGCCTCGCCAAGGACGACTTCAACACCCTGCTGAACGAGCCGATGCTGCAGTGGGTCGACCACGACCAGGGCCTGCAGATCGTGGCGAAGGGCGGCATGTGGCTCGACGTGCGCCTGCCGAGCGAATACGAGCACTGGCACTTCGAGCCGTCGCTCAACGTGCCGCTCTATTTCATCCGCCTGAAGATCAAGACGCTCGACCCGGCGGTCCGCTATGTCGTGGTCTGCGACAACGGCCGTCGCAGCTCTGCCGCGGCCTACATCCTGAGCGAACGGGGTTTCGACACGCATGTGCTGCGCGGAGGCATTGCCGCCACCGGTCTTGCCGATACGCTGATCCGCTGACTTGAACGAAGCAGTCCTTAATAGGCCACTTGTTCCGGCTTCTGCGCCGACGTCGATCCTATCGTGAGATTGAGTAACTCTTCTGCTTGCCGGTGAGTTCCTGGCGCAACTGGTCGCGCTGGCGCACGGAATCCTCGTACTGGGCGACCGTCATGCAGACTTCCGTCGGAAAACGCGAGCCGAGCGGAGTGCTTTTGCGGCAATAGACCTTCTCGCCGTCGATCTCCTTGGCTTTGTAGCCCGCCGGGACACGCGCCACAGCCGGCTCCTGGCCATCGCCGGACTTTGTCGTGGAGGCGTCAGCTGCCTTCGCGGCTTGAACTGACGAAACGACGGGCGAGGCAGAAGCCTCGGGAACCGCGGCCGCCACTTCCGCCGCGGCAGTTGCAGGCTTGGCCACAACCTGCTCGGGTCCTGCGGCGGACGCAGGCAGGTAGCTGCCCACGGCGACGAGTACAAACAGAAAACGTGCCAAGGCATGCATTGACGACTCCAACCGGGTTGACTGCAGGCAGTTCGGTGGGCTCGGGCCCATCCGGAGCTACATGGTGTGGGTAGGCTTGTCGCCGCCTAGTGCGCCGGCGAGATAGGCTTCGATCTTGCGCTGGGTGTTGCCGCGATCCTGCTCGCTGAACTGCACCCCAATGCCCGCAGTGCGCTTGCCCTGCGCACCTTTGGGCGTCATCCAGATGACGCGACCGGCCACCGGCAGCTTCTCATCCTCGCCCATCAGGTTCAGCAGCATGAACACCTCGTCACCGAGGCGGTAATTGCTGCTCGTCGGAATGAAGAGCCCGCCGTTTTTCACGAATGGCATGTAGGCGAGGTACAGCGCGCTCTTGTCCTTGATGGTGAGCGTCAGCAGGCCAGGCTTGTTCGGTTGTCGCACGGGTGCAGGACTCATCAGGGCGTTCTCAGTGCTCCATCAGCGGGCCGAGGCTGCGGCTCGCAATTCTAGCAGCAAGGTTTCGACCACGAGGGGCGCAGACGCCGAGCCTTCAAGCAGGCGGCGGGCCTCGCGCAAGCGGTCCAATACCTGGAACGCCGCGGTTATGTTCAACTCGGCCGCTGCCCTTTGCAAGGGTGAACCGGCCCGAATCGTGAGGGGATTCTCATTGGCGACCCCAGTCGCGACCTGGACGGCGGCTACGAGCCACGCCTCGAGCCAATCGAGGCGCGTCGGCAGCCCTGCACCCTGCATGTCGCTGGCGGCTCGCGTGACCTCGATCCGGCGGTCCAGATACGCTTCGAGCAGTCCCGCCATCTGTTCCTCGAGTCCCGCGAAATGCGGCGCCAGCGCCAGTGCCTTGAGCGGCGAACCTCCCGCGACGGCCAGCAAGCGCGGTGGCGGCACCGCTCCGAGCATCTCGGTGAGCCAGCGCAGCGCCTGTGAATTCTCCGGCCGCGCCACCTCGACGCGCTGACAACGGCTGCGCAGCGTCGCCAACAAAGCAGACGGCCGCGCAGTGACCAGCACCAGCACGGTGCGTGGCGAAGGTTCCTCGAGCGTCTTGAGCAACGCATTCTGCGCCGACGGCGTCATCTTGTCGGCCGGCGCAATCACCGCAACCCGGTAGCCACGCCGCATACTCGTCATCGAGAGCCTCTCGCAGACTTCGCGCACCTGGTCGACGCCGATCGATTTCTTGTCGTCTGGAATGCCCAACCAGTGCAGGTCGGGGTGCGTCCCGGCCTTGCTGAGCAGGCATTCGGCACACTCACCGCAGGCCACGAGGCGCGCGCCTCGGCCCGCGCAGAACAATGCTGCTGCCAGCGCGGAAGCGAAACGCTCCTTGCCGACGCCGGCCGGACCCTGCAGCAGCAAGCCGTGCGACAGGCGCTGCGAGGCGACCGCCGCCGTCAGCCTGTCACACGCGGACTCATGCCATGGCAACAGGTCGATCGGCAGCGGCGAAAAGGCCTGGTCGCCGGCGCTGCCAGTGGCGGCGGCGTCCGCGTCCGGGCTCATCGGGACGTCGCCCGAGTGGTGAGCATCGGCTGCAGGGCTGCCCGGACGGCCAATTCTACGGACTCGGGTGCGCCCGTCGCGTCGACGACGCGGAATCGTGTCGATTCCCGCGCGGCACGCTGCAGATAAATTTGCCGGACACGTTCAAAGAACTCTGCACGTTCCGACTCGAACCGGTCAGGCCCACCGGTGCCGTTGCGCGCGCGCGCGCGCGCCATGCCGACGGCGACGGGTGCGTCGAGCAGCACGGTGAGATCTGGCTGTCGCTGCGGATGCACGATATGCACCAGCGCATCGATGTCAGCCGCAGGCAAGCCGCGGCCCCCACCCTGGTAGGCGTAGGTGGCATCGGTGAAGCGGTCGCACAGCACCCATGCACCCCGCGCCACGGCCGGTTCGATCAGGTTGGCGAGATGGCTCGCGCGCGCCGCGAACATCAGCAGCAGTTCGCACGACTGCGGCATGGGTTCGTCGGTGCGCTCGAGCAGGATGCGGCGCAACTGTTCGGCCCTGGGTGTGCCACCGGGCTCGCGGGTCAGCACGACCTCCACGCCCTCTGCTTCCAGCCAGGCAGACGCGCGCCTGATCTGCGTCGACTTGCCGACGCCCTCGCCGCCTTCGAACGTGATGAACCTGCCTTGCACGTGGTTCATCGACCTTTGCTGTGCTGTTGACGGTAACGCACCAGGTACCGCCGCACGGCAGCCTCGTGCTCGGCCAGCGTCTTCGAGAACGCGTGCCTGCCGTCGCCCTCGCCCGTCGCGACGAAGAAAAGTTCGCCGCGCACGTCGGGTTGCACTGCCGCACGCAAAGAAGCGGCCCCTGGAAGCGCAATCGGCGTCGGCGGCAGGCCTCCCCGAGTGTAGGTATTGTACGGGCCGTCGCGCTCGAGATCAGTGCGCCGCAGGTTGCCGTCGAACTTCTCGCCGAGCCCGTAGATGACGGTCGGGTCCGTCTGCAGACGCATGCCCCGGCGCAGTCGCTCGACGAATACTCCAGCGATGCGCGCACGCTCGTCCGGGTGCCCTGTTTCGCGCTCGATGATCGAGGCCAGGATCAGCGCGTCGTAGTCGTTCGTGAGCGGCAGGTTTTCGTGCCGCGAGGCCAGGCCGCGGCCAGTTCCTTGCGCATGCGGTCCCGCGACTGGCGCAGCAGGTCGATGTCGCTGGTGCCTTTGCCGAACAGGTACGTGTCTGGAAAAAACAGGCCTTCGGGGGGCTTGCCGTCCTCTCCGAGCGCACGCATGACTGCATCGTCCTGCATGCCGCCTGTCGTGTGCTCCAGGGTCGGGACGGCCGCGAGCGCCCTGCGCAACTCGCGGAAAGTCCAGCCCTCGACGATCGTGACCGAATGCTGGACGACGGCCCCGCTTACCAGGGCCTGCAGCAGGCCGCGGGGCGAAGTGCCCGGCGGGATCGAAAACTCTCCCGCGTGCATCCGCGAGTCGGCGCCGATGTACCGGCCGTAGAGCGCGAGCAGCCGTGGGTGGGTGAGCAAACCCCTGGCGGCGAGTTCACGCGAGACAGCCGTGAGCGTTTGCCCGGGCTGGACCTCGACGATGGCGGGTTCGGATTTGATCGCAAGAGGCTGCGCCAACCAGTGACGCACGTACAGCGCGCCGGCTGCGACGACGAGCACGGCGACCGCCAGCAGCGCGAGCAGCGTGCGCCGCAGCTGCATCATTCGTCAGCAGTCTCGACCGCTTCGCGCAGCCGAGCAGTCATCTCACCCGGCCCGAAGTCGTTCATGCCCTCGATGAAACCGACAGGCCGGATGCCACGCACGGAGTTGGTCAGGAAGCATTCGTCAGCCTGGGCCAGGTCGTCCAGCGTGTAGTCGCCAATCTCGACGTGAATGCCGAGCGACTGCGCCAGGCGCAGCACGACTTCGCGCATCACGCCGGCAACACCGCAGTCGCTGATCTGCGGCGTCAGCATTTCACCGCTGCGGACCAGGAACACATTGGCCGCCGTGGCACACACGATACGATCGTCGGTCGAGCGCATGAGGCCCTCGTCCACCGCGGGTTCGCGCAGCTCCGCGCCGGCGAGCACCTGTTCGAGTCGATTGAGGTGCTTGATTCCCGCGAGCCGGGGATTGCGGCCCAGCCGGGTCTCGCACACGCGCAAGGTGAGCGGCCGCGCTGCCTCGGATCCGGACACCTGCTGTGCCGTCGAGACGACGATGCGCGTCAGGCTCGGCTCGGCCGGGGGCGGATAGGCGCGCGGACCCGGACCCCGCGTCAGCGTGAGCTTGACCACGGCTGCGCCGAAGCCTTCAAGGGCACGCAGGCAATCCGTTTCGATGAGGTCGACCGGCGGCGGCGGCATACCCAGGCGGTGACAGCCTTCCGTGAGACGCGCCATGTGGCTCCGAAAGCGTCGCACCCCCCCGTTCGTCGCGCCCATCGTCTCGAACAGGCCATCGCCGTACTGCAGCCCGCGATCGTCCACCGACACGCTGCCGCCTTCGACGCCATTCACGAACTTCCGACCCATCATCGTCGTTCTCCCAGCGCGCGCAGGATTCCGTGTGCCTTCGCGCGGGTTTCGGCCAGTTCAGCCTCGGGTACGGAGTCTGCCACGATGCCGGCCCCGGTCCGAAATCCAATCTCACCGTCGCGTACGGTCAGTGTCCGGATCAGGATGTTCAGATCCATCGCGCCGTTCAAGTCGAGGTACCCGAGGGACCCGGTGTACGCGTCACGCGGCTCGCCCTCGAGCCCGGCGAGCAGGCTTATGCACCGCACCTTGGGGCAGCCGGTGATCGTCCCACCCGGAAACACGGCAGCGATCGCCTGGCCCGGCGTGACGTCATCGCGCAGGACGCCGCGCACGTTCGAGACGATGTGGTGCACCGTCGCATACGTTTCGATGGTCATGAACTCGTCGACCTCGACGGTGCCGCCGCGGCAGATACGACCCAGGTCGTTGCGTTCGAGGTCCACCAGCATGACGTGCTCGGCGCGTTCCTTTTCGTTGAGCCTGAGCTCGCTCTTGAGCGCCGCGTCGGCGACACGGTCCCGCCCGCGCGGACGCGTGCCGGCGATGGGCCGGGTGCTCGCGATGCCGTCCTGCAGTTGCAGCAGGCGCTCGGGCGATGAACTCAGCAGCGCGAAGTCGCCGAACTGTGCAAGCGCCGCGAAAGGTGCCGGGTTCGCGAGCCGCAGGGCTCGGTAAAGGTCCGGCACCGTGGCGCCTGGCGCCAGGCGGGCGCGCCAGGAACGCGAGAGATTGGCCTGGTAGACGTCGCCACGCGCGATCGCCTCGAGCACCTCGTGCATGCCCTCGAGGAACACCTGCGGTTCCTGCTCTTCGACCTCCGTGGCCAGTACGGCGGGCGCTATCCGCTTGTCCGCGCTGGCGACGACGGCGAAATCGGCACGGACCTGTTCCCGCAGCTGCTCGAGGACCCCGGCGTCGCGCGCAACGATGCGAACCTCGCGGGTCCGCCGGTCGTGCATCAACGCGCCACGCATGCGCCACGCCACCGCACGCGGCAGGCGCGAGGCAGGCAAACGCAGCGTCGGTTCGATCTCGCCTGCAAGTTCGTAGCCGAGGTAGAGAAACCAACCGTCGGCGAACACGGCCCCGCTCGAGACCAGGGCGTCCGCGCCGCGTTCCCGGGCGACCCAGCGGTCCAGCGCATCCAGGAACCGGCCGCCGGCGGCCGCTTCGCGGACATCTCCCGCCAGACTGCCGTCAGGCAACTGCGAGAGCCGCTCGCCAGGCAGCGCGAACAGGACGTCGTGACGCCCGAGTGGCTCTGCACCGCTGACGCTCTCGAGCAGGACGGGATAACGGGCGGGAAAGCGCTCGTGCAGCGCGAGCAGGTCGGCTTCGCGCATGGCTGGCCGTGGCTCGCGCGCTCAGCTGAGCGCGCGGAAGACCAGGCTGCCGTTCGTGCCACCAAAGCCGAACGAATTCGACAGCGCGATGCGGACCGGCGCCTGGCGTGCGGTACCCGGCACGTAATCGAGGTCGCATTCCGGATCCGGGTTCTCGAGGTTGATCGTCGGCGGCAGCACGCCGTCGCGAATCGCAAGGATCGAGAAGATCGCTTCGACGACACCGGCTGCACCGAGCAGGTGCCCGGTCATCGACTTGGTCGAGCTCACCGCGACCTTGCGCGCGTGGTCGCCGAGCGCACGCTTGATCGCGATCGTCTCGGCGCGGTCGCCGAGTTCGGTCGACGTGGCGTGCGCGTTGATGTAGTCGACCGCTTCGACGTTGATCTCGGCATCGCGGATGGCTGCGGTCATCGCGAGCCGCGCACCCTCGCCGTCGTCCGGCGGCGACGTGATGTGATGCGCGTCGCCGCTCATGCCGAAGCCGACGAGCTCCGCGTAAATCTGCGCGCCGCGTGCCTTCGCGTGCTCGTACTCTTCGAGGACGACGGCTCCGCCGCCCTCCGCCATCACGAAACCATCGCGGTCCTTGTCCCAGGGACGGCTTGCGCGCGCGGGCTCGCCATTGCGCAGCGAGAGTGCGCGCGCCTGGCAGAAGCTGCCGACGCCGAGCGGCGTGAACGCCATCTCGGAACCGCCTGCAACCATGACGTCGGCGTCGCCGTACTGGATCAGGCGGCATGCCAGGCCGATCGAATGCGTCGACGTCGTGCATGCCGTGACCAGCGCAATGTTAGGTCCGCGCAGGCCGTGATGGATCGACACCTGTCCGGCGGCTGCGTTGATGATGCTGCCGGGGATAAAGAACGGAGAAATCTTGCGCGGCGTCCTTGCCTCGAGCCACTTCGCCGTGTTCTCTTCGATGGTCGAGAGTCCGCCGATGCCGGCGCCCATGGCGACGCCGATGCGCGCGCAGTTCGCCTCGGTGACCTCGAAGCCGCAATCCTTGATGGCTTGCGTAGCGGAGGCAACGCCGAACGGAACGAACGGATCGAATTTCCGCAGGTCCTTGGGCGCCATGTACTCCTCGGCATTGAAGCCCTGTGCCTGCCCGCCAATGCGGACCGGGAAGGCGCTCAGGTCCATCTTGTCGATGTGGCCAATGCCGCTGCGACCGTTGACGATGCCTTCCCAGGCGGTTGCGACGGTGCTGCCGAGCGGGGAAACGATGCCTAAACCTGTGACGACGACTCTGCGCCTGGACAAGCTGGGTCCCCCCGAATATTCACTGGAACGATGTTGCAGGACCGCCTTCCGTGGCGGTCCGGCACGAGGCGCTGCTCAGGCCTGGGTGCGGCGCTCGTTGATGTAGTCGATAGCCTGCTGCACGGTCGTGATCTTCTCGGCGTCCTCGTCGGGAATTTCGGTCTCGAATTCCTCTTCGAGCGCCATCACGAGTTCGACAGTGTCGAGCGAGTCTGCACCGAGGTCGTCGACGAAGGAGGACTCGTTGGTGACTTCCTCTTCCTTGACGCCCAGTTGCTCGGCGACGATCGCCTTCACCCGCTGTTCAATACTGCTCATTGTCGTAGGGATCCTTTGGAAGGAAACAAAATATGCCGATCCGGGCCTGCAAGGGACCGGCATGGGGCGCGTATTCTATGTTAAGGCCGTGGCAAGGGTCCAATTGGCCAGAAAAGCCAATCAGATCATGTACATACCGCCGTTTACGTGCAGGGTTTCGCCGGTGATGTAGGCTGCTTCGGGCCCCGCCAGGAAGGCAACGGCTGCCGCACTGTCGCCCGGCGAACCCAGGCGGCCGAGCGGAACCTGCGTCAGCAGCGCCGTTTTCTGGCCCTCGCCGAGGGCATCGGTCATGTCCGTGACGATGAACCCTGGAGCCACCACGTTGACTGTGATGTTGCGCGAGCCGACTTCGCGCGCAAGGCTCTTGCTGAAGCCGATCATGCCGGCCTTGGCCGCCGCGTAGTTGGTCTGGCCGGCGTTACCCATGACGCCGATGACGGATGCGATGTTCACGATCCGGCCTTTGCGCGCCTTCATCATTCCGCGCATGACGGCCTTGCAGGTACGGTACACGGCGCTCAGGTCGGTATCGAGCACCGCCTGCCAGTCGTCCGCGCTCATGCGCATGAGCAGGCCGTCGCGCGTGATGCCGGCGTTGTTGACGAGGACCGACGGCGTGCCTTCCACGGCTTCCACAGCCTTGAAACACGCCTCGACGGCACCCGCCTCGGCGACGTTCAGCACCACGCCACGCCCCGTGATGCCCGCCTCCTTGAGGTACGTGTCGATCGTCCGGGCACCGGCGGCCGTCGTGGCGGTGCCCACGACGCGTGCACCGCGCTTACCGAGCTCCAGCGCGATGGCGCGGCCGATGCCGCGCGTGGCGCCAGTGATCAGTGCGAATTCGCCGGCGAGGCTGCTCATGCGTTTTCTCCACAGGCGGCCAGCGCGGCCGCGATCGATGCCGGATCTTCGAGCGCGAACATCTTGAGGTCGGGCCTGCGCTCGATGCGGCGGTTGAGCGACGTCAATACCTTGCCCGGCCCGCATTCGACGAACGTGGTGGCTCCGCCTGCGAGCATGGCGCGAACGGTGTCGGCCCAGCGCACGGGCTTGAACAACTGTTCCTTGAGGGACTGGCGGATGCCAGCGGGCGAACTGTGTTTGCGCACGTCCACGGTGTAGACGTCGGCGACGTTCGGCAGTCGCACGTCCACGGTCGCGAGCTTTGCCGCGAGCCGCTCAGCCGCGCCCACCATCAGGCTGCTGTGCCAAGGGCCACTTACGGGCAGCAGCACTGCGCGCTTGGCACCGCGGGCCTTCGCGGCATCGATCGTTCGCGCAACCGCCGTCGCATTGCCCGCGATGACGGTCTGGCCGGGAGCATTGAAATTCACGGGTTCGACCACCTCACCCTGCGCTGCTTCCCTGCAGGCTGCGTCGAGATCCGCGTCCTCGAGCCCGAGGATTGCCGCCATCGCTCCCTGCCCTACCGGCACGGCCTGCTGCATCACCTGACCGCGGAAGCGGACCACGTCGATGGCCGTCTTGAAGTCCATCGCGTCCGAGCACACCAGCGCGGTGTATTCACCGAGGCTGTGTCCCGCCATGGCTACGGGCCGCGGCCCACCGCGACCAATCCAGACACGCCACGTCGCGACTCCGGCAGCCAGCATCGCCGGCTGCGTGCACTCCGTGGAGACGAGATCGGACTCGGGCCCGTGCTGGCAGAGTGCCCAGAGGTCGTAACCGAGCACGTCGCTCGCTTCGGCAAACGTTGCGCGCACGACGGGCTCCGCCGCGCCGAGTTCGGCGAGCATGCCGACGGACTGGGACCCCTGCCCCGGAAAGACGAAAGCGAGTGACATCGGCAGTGTTCCCCTGGTGACCGTCCGGCGGCCAATCTTGACGCCAGGGCGCGATTATAGCGATGCAGCCGCAGATCGCTGCCGCCACAGCATCCAGAGCGCCGCCGCCGCACCCCCGATCGCGCCGTAGGTATGGGCCTGGTGGATGACCGGCACTGCCAGCGTCAAAGCCGTGAACGGCAGCGGGCCCACCAGGTGCTCCCAGCCGAGCTTGAACGCAAACAGCCCCGCCACCAGCGCGGTGATGGCATCGGGCGTGCGCCACAACCAGGCACAGATCCCCGCTGCCATCAGGCCGTGCAGCGCGCCGGAAAACCCCACGTACCACTCGAGTTGCGGCTCGAATACGAGGAACCCGAGATCGACCGCGACGGTCGAAGCGACGAGGATGGCGATCCAGCCGCGGAGATCGAATTCGCGTGCGAAGAGCGCGGCGACGAGCGCGAGTCCGACGAGGTTCCAGGCGAGATGCGTCAGGTCGTAATGGAAAAAATGGGCGGTGACGAGCCGCGCGTATTCGCCGCCGGCCAGGATGGCGGCACGATCGTAGGGCAGGGTCTCCCACGCCGGCGCGCCGAGCAGCTGGGCCGCGACGAGCACGAGCGCGACCACGACCGGTGCGCGCCATGCGCGTGCGCCGAGTTGCGCCAGGTGCAGCAGTTGCGAGAGACGTCCCAGGTTCATGCGTGCGCCGGATCCAACGGCATGGGTTTGCTATGATCACTGAAATCTACCGTCAACCACGGCACTCCACATGACATTTACCGGATTGCGCCGCAGTCGCGGCTTTACGCTGATCGAGATCATGGTCGTCGTCGTGATCCTCGGCATCCTTGCCGCGCTGGTCGCACCGAACGTGATCCGTCGCATCGACGATGCGCGCGTCACCAAGGCCAAGCAGGACATCCGCGCGTACGAAACGGCGCTCAACCTGTACCGGATGGACAACTTCCGCTACCCGACCACGGAACAGGGCCTGCAGTCGCTCGTCACGCGCCCTGCCGACCCGAACATCAAGAACTGGAAGGAAGGCGGCTACATCGACGGCATGAAGAAGGACCCCTGGGGCAACGACTACGCTTACATCGCGCCCGGCACGCGTGGCGAGTTCGACCTCTACACGCTGGGCGCCGATGGCCAGCCCGGTGGCGAGGGTCCCGATGCCGACATCGGCAACTGGAACATCGAATAGTCCCGTGACGCGGCTCGCAGCCGCACGCCGCACCTCGGGGTTCACCCTGCTCGAGGTGCTCGTCGTCGTCGTCATCATCGGCATTCTCACCTCGATGGCAGTGATCTCGGTCAACGTGCTCGGCGGCGATCACGAGATGCAGCAGGAAGCCGAGCGCCTGCAGGCCATCCTGCTGCAAACGCGTGAGGACGCCATCCTGCAGAGCCGCGACATCGGCATGCGGCTCGACGCAACGGGTTACGAGTTTCTCGCGTATGACGGCCGCGTCCAGCGCTGGAACGCGGTCGAAGACGACCCCCTGCTGCGCGCTCGCTCGATGCCCGATGGCCTGCGGCTCTCGCTGCGGCTCGAGGACCGCGACGTGCAGTTGAAGCAACGCCAGCCAGCGACCGAGCGCGACCTCATCCAGCCGCAGGTAATCCTGCAGGCGTCGGGCGAACAGGTTCCGTTCGACGTCGGCTTCGCGCGCGACGGCACCGACGAGCAGCGCCGCGTGAGCGGCACGGTCGAAGGCAGGATCGAAGTGCACGACGACACCCGCGACAAACGTTGACGATGCGCCGCTCCGCCACTCGCTCGTTGGCCCAGCATGGTTTCACGCTGATCGAAGTGCTCGCCGCGCTCGTCATCGTCGCGCTCGGCATGATCGCGGCGATCCAGGCCGTGACGCAGTCGGCACGCAACGGAACTTACCTGCGCGACAAGACCCTGGCGCATTGGATCGGCATGAATGTGCTGACCGAGCAACGCCTGCAGGCATCGGCACCTGACATTGCCGAATCGACGGGACGCGTCGAATTCGCGGACCAGCGCTGGCAGTGGTCGATGAAGGTCACGCAGACCCAGGTCGCCAGCCTGCGGCGCATCGACATCGCCGTGCACCGCGCAGAGACGCCCGACGGCACGCCACTCGCCAACGTCTCCGGTTTCTATAGCGAAGCCGTCGGCGGCGCCGGCGGCGGCGGCGGCAGCACGCAGTGGGCAGGCACGGGCGCGCCCGGCACCGGTGACGAAGACGAAGACGAAGACGAAGACACGGATGGGTCCGTGCCGGCGCCGCAGCGGCCCCGGGCCAGCCGCGGCCGGCCTTGCCGACGGACCCGGAAGAATGAGCCTCCGCGCATTCCAGCACCGGCCTGCGGGTCCTGCAGCCCGTACGCGCGGCTTCACGCTGCTCGAAGTACTGGTGGCGATCGCAATTTTCGCGTTCGTCGGCGTAATGGCGCTGTCGGGGTACACGCAGCTGCAGCAGCAGACCGAGTACCAGCAGATGCGTCTCGAACGCGTGCGCGAGGTACAGCGCGCCGTGCAGACACTGGCACAGGACCTCACGCAGATCGAGCCGCGCCCGATCCGGGAGCCAATCGGCGACCAGCGGGTCCCCGCAGTGCTGGCCGGCGAGTCGGTCGAATACAGGCTTGAGTTCACGCGGTCCGGCTGGCTGAACACGGCGGGCCTGCCGCGACCAACACTGCAACGCGTGGGTTATCGGCTGGACCAGGACGGCCTTTGGCGCGATCACTGGCGCGTGCTCGATCGCACGCAAGCCGCCGAACCCGTGCGCGTGCGGCTCCTGGGCGGCGTGCGCTCGGTCACCTTCCGCTTCATGTCGCCATCGCTGGAATGGGTCGACCGCTGGCCACAGCTGGGCGGCAATCCCGTCGAACAGGAACGGCTGCGACCCGCCGCGGTCGAAGTCACGCTCGACCTCGAGGACTGGGGCGAGATCAAGCGCATCGTCGAGGTGGCGGGCTGATGCGACGGCAGCAGGACGCATCGTTCCCGGCACGCCAGCGTGGCGTCGCGCTGATCATGGCGGTGCTGATCGTCGCGCTCGCGACGATCCTCGCGGTCAACGTGACGTTCCGCGGCATGGTCGACCAGCGTCGCAGCGCCAACCTGTTTGCACTCGACCAGGGTTTCGAAGTTGCGCTCGGCGCGGAAGGCTGGGCCGCCGACATCCTGCGCAAGGACGCACAGGACTCGCAGACGGACCATCTCGGTGAGATCTGGGCCCAGTCGATGTCGGCCCTGCCGATCGACGAAGGCGTCGGCACGGTCGAAGGGCGCATCGAAGACATGCAGGGCCGCTTCAACCTGAACAACCTCGTGTTCAGCGACGGCACGACCAACGACACAGCGGTCAAGCAACTCGAGCGCATTCTCGGCATGCTCGAGATCGAGCCGGCGTGGGCCGCCGCCATGGCGGACTGGATCGACACCGACACCCAGCCAGGCTTTCCGGATGGCGCCGAGGACTCGGTCTACACGGGGCTCGATCCACCGCACCTCGCGGCCAACATGCCAATCACCCGCGCCAGCGAAATCATGGTGCTGCCGGAATTCGGCGCCGAGCGATTTGGCCGCCTGCAGCCATACGTCGCTGCCCTGCCGGTCGGCAGCAGGCTGAACGTCTGCACGGCGCCCGGAATCGTTCTCGACTCGCTCTCGGAGTCGCAGCGGCAGTTCGGCCTGGATCCCGAGGACCTGGCCAAGCGGCGCAAGGACGCATGCTTCCCGACGCTCGACGAACTGCGCGGCACGCTCGGCCAGGCGGACTACGACCAGATCAAGGACACACTTTCGGAATCAAGCACTTACTTCCGCGCCACGGTATGGGTCACTATTGGCACTACCCAGTTCACCCTGTACAGTCTCCTCGCGCGCGGTGGGGCCGGAACGGTGCGGCCTGTCCTGCGCAGTTTCGGAGCCGAATGACCGTATGACTGAAACCCTGGTGATCCGTCTCCGGGCGTCGGAGGACGCGCCAGCGTCCTGGCTGATCGTCGACGCCACCGGCGCCCGTTCGGGCAACGTGCAGAGCGGCCCGATCGCCGACGCGCTCGCGCTGTCCCAGGGCCGCCGCACCGTCGTGGTCCTGCCTGCCGCTGACGTAACGCTCGCCCGTCCGGACCTGCCTCCGGTGCGCGGTGCGGCCCGCATCGCACAAGCGGTGCCGTTCGCACTCGAGGAGCACCTCGCATCCGATCTCGAAAACCTGCACTTCGCCATCGGCCATCGCGCTGCGTCGTCGAGCGGCATGCCGGTCGCGATCGTCGCCCGTTCGACGCTCGACCGCTGGCAAGCGATGTGGGACGCCGCGGGCATCCGCCCGGACGCGGCTTATGCCGAATCCTCGCTGATCCCGTCCGCACCGAATGCGTTAGTGCTCGTGCTCGACGAAGGCACGCTGCACGTGAGCCGGCCTGATCGATCCGCCTACGCCCTCGACGCAGGATCGATGCAGGTCGCGTTCGATCTCGCGCTGGGCGAGCAGACCGAAGCCGGCGAGCACGTGACGTTCTATGTGTCGACGGCCGACTACTCGGCACACAAGGACGCCATCGAAGGCCTGCGGGCGCGCACCGCCACGCTGCAGGTCAAGCTGCTGCCCGATGGCACGCTGCCGCTGCTGGCCTCGCAGGTACCGGTCGCCAGGCCGATCAACCTGCTGCAGGGCGCCTACGCGGCGCCAACGTCGTTCGGCTCGCAACTGAAGCAGTGGCGGCTGCCCGCCGCACTGGCAGCTGCTACGCTGGTGGCATTCCTCGGCGCGCAGGGCCTCAAGCTCTGGCAGCTGCACAAGGCCGAGCAGCAACTCGACGCGCAGATCACCCAGACCTTCAACCAGATCCTGCCCGGGCAACCGATCGTCGATCCGCGCGCGCAGATCCAGGGCGTGCTGGCTCGCGCCGGCGGCGGCAGCAGCGCCCTGCTGCCGGCAATGTCGTTGCTGGCGCAGGCCATCGCACAGACGCCGGCAACGCGCGTCGAGGCAATCAGCTACCGGGCGGGCGTGCTCGAGCTGCATCTCGTCGCACCGAGCGTGGAGGCGCTCGACGGCATCAAGCAGGCCATGAGCCGCGATGGCGCGACGGTCGAACTGCAATCCGCGAACCCGCGTGATCAACTGGTCGAGGGCCGCATGCAAGTCCGGCTGGGGGCCGCATGAACGTCCGTGACTGGTTCGACAACCTGAGCGAACGTGAACGCAACCTCGTCTATGCCGCCGGCGCGCTCGTCGGCGTCGCGCTCGTCTACCTCGTGCTCGTGCTGCCATTTCAGGCGTCCGGCAAGCGGATGGCTGCGCGCGTCGCACAGAAGACAGCGGACCTCGCCTGGATGCAGGCGTCGGCGCCGCAGGCCATGGCGGCGGCGGGCGTGGCGCAGGCTGGAGGCGGCGGCGATTCACTGGTCGTGCTGGTCGACCGCACGGCGCGTGAAGCCGGGCTCGGCGCCTCGCTGCGCGACCAGAGTCCGGACGGCAACAACGGCCTGCGACTGCGCATCGAAGCCGCGTCGTTCGATACGCTGGTCACCTGGCTCGCCAGCCTGCAGCAGCAGTACGGCGTGAGCATTGAATCCGCCACCGTCGGCGCTGCCGCCGCACCCGGCTTCGTCAACGCGACGCTGAGCCTGAAGCACGCCGGCGCAGCGGGCTGATTGCGCTCCTTTCCCACGGCACGTCTTCCCGTGACAAAACGCACTGGCTGGCTGCTCGCGCTCGGCATGCTTGCCCTGCTCGCCTTTGCGCTCGCCACGCTGCCGGCAGGCGTGGCGGCCGGCCCGCTGCGCAAGGCCGGCATCGACGCAGCCGCATTTGGTGGTTCGCTCTGGTCGGGACGAGCTACCGGAATGTCCTGGCGCGGCGCTGCGGTCGGCGATGCGGAATGGAAGATTGCGCCGGCGCGGCTGCTGACAGGTCGCATCGCCGGTCACGCCAGGCTCACGCGCACGGACGGTTCAGTCGAAACGACCTTCGATCTGTCGTTGACCGGTCGGGACGTAAGACTGCGAATGACCCGACTCGAGCTTCCGCTCGCCGCTTTGAACGCACTGCCGCTCGGCATGCCGAAGGGCTGGCAAGGACGCGTGACAGGGCTGTTCGATGCGATTGATCTGCAGCGGGGCTGGCCCACGAGTCTCAATGGCTCGCTCGATCTCGACGAACTGGTGGCGCCGCCGCCGCGCAACGCACCCGTGGGCAGTTTTCATGCCGTGTTTCCGGCGGCACAGCCAAAGGCATCGCTCTCGGTACCGCAGGATCCCTCGAACCTGACGGCACAGGTCAAGGACAAGAACGGCCCTTTTTCGGTCGACGCGCAACTCACGCTGAGCCGCACGCGCAATTTCGCGTTCGAAGGCACGCTCGCGCCGCGCGGTCCGGTGCCGCCGGCGATGGAGCATTCGCTGCAACTGCTGGGTCCGGCCGATGCGACGGGCCGGCGCGAGTTCAGCGTCGGAGGCACGCTCTGATCACGCCGCGTCCGCCGTCCACTCGCGCCACCCCGACAGCAGCGGAAAATACAGTCCGAGACGGATCGGCTCGTCGCCAAGAGCCTGCATGAGTTGCGCGTAGCGCTCGAGCTGCCCGCGATAGCGCTCGCGTTCGTTGTCCAGGAATTCATCGAGCCCCGCGCCCTCGTGGCTGCTGGTCTTGTAGTCGACGATCCAGCGCAACCCTGTCGCGTCCACGAAGGTCCGGTCGACAACGATGCTGACGAGGCCACTGTCGACGACGCCGGTCAGCGCCAGCTCCGATCGCGATGACCCGTGTGACGCGTCGAGCAGCCACCGCCCGCGCTCGTCCACGAGCGTGCGACTCACGGCCTCCAGCGCTTTCGCAACTGCGGCGTTGCGGCGCTCGTACGGCACGCCCAGTTCGGCAAGTTCGGCCGCAAAGCGTCGCTGCACGGCAGTGCGCTCCACCGCGTCGCCGGGTGGAGCGCCACCTTCGCGAGCGAAGCGCTGCAACTCACGATGCACCACTGTACCGACGTGGCGCGCCGTCTCCGTCACCCAGTTGAACTCGACCGCTGCGGCCGTGGTCGCACGCACCAGGCTGCGAACCAGAATGGACGGCGCCACCGGCGCCGCGGGAGGTTGCCAGCCGCCGGGCAGACGCAGCAGCACGGGGTCGCGCGGGATGACGCGCCCCTGCTCGCCCTGGAAGTCACCCGACTCCGCGAGTCGGCGTTCGAACTCGCCGCTCAGCGACGGCTCGGCCCACAGCAGGCCCAGCGCCGAAACCTGCTTCGGCGCCCGCACGCTCAATTCACCGGTCTTCTTGTCGGCGATGACATCACACGAGCCGAGCAGGTGCAGCGACTGCTCTGCACGGGTCGCCGCCACGTAGAGCAGCCGCCGCTTCTCCTGCAGCAGCTTTTCGCGCTCGAGCCGGCCGAGCCAGCGGAACAGTGGATTCGCCTCATCCGCGCCGGTCGCCGCGACGGGCGCGATGATCAACTGCTGCCCGTCGCTGCGCGGCACCTTGAGCCAGCGCAGCAGCGGCGGCGCATCGGACGCACCGACCCGCTCCAGGCCCGGCACGATCACCGTGTCGAACTGCAGGCCCTTCGACTTGTGGATGGTCAGCAGCTCGACGTACGTATCGGGCTGCGGCCGCGCGGGTGCGTACAACTTGAGCAACGCTTCGACGAGCCGGGCAAGATCCACCGGCGCGCCGGGTGCTTCGTCCTCAACGTCGCCGAGGGCATCGAGATAGGCCAGTGCTTCGTCCAGTTCCCGTTCGTTGCCGAGCGTCGCAGGGCCGCCGAGGGCATGCCAGCAGCGTTCGACGGAGTCGCGCAATCCAAACCGTCGTCTTTCATCGAGGGCCTGCTCCAACACCGGCTGACATCGCTCGAGCCGCCGACGTGCCGCGGTTCCCAGCCGCTGCCGCAGCGGCTCCTCACGCAGCAGGCGCGGGACCGACGCATGCCGGTCGCCGCCGAGCAGCGCGAGGCAATCGGCCAGCGTCAGGCCGCACCACGGTGCGCGCAGCACACCGATCCACGCGGCGCGGTCGCCGAGATGGGCCAGCGCGCGAGTCAGCGCCAGCAGGTCGAGCACGGCAGGACGCGCGCCCAGCGGGTCGATGTCGGTTGCCTGGAAGCGGATGCCACGCCGCGCGAGCTCGACCACGATGTCGAGCAGGTGGTTGCGACCCTGCACGAGGATCGCGATGCGCGCGTCGGACCTGGCCGCGTGACGCCGCTCGATGATGTCGGCCACGGTCTGGGCCTCAAATCGCCGGCTGCTGCGCAGGAAGGCGTGGACGTGCACGCCGCCTGCGTCGGTTGCCTGCGGCGCCGCAACGCTCTCTGAGTACTTCACGGCCCCGCGCAGCACGTCGTCATGCGGAGGCAGCACGCGGGCGAAAGCCTGGTTGACCCACTGCACGATCGGCTGCGTCGAACGGAAATTCACGCGCAGGGTCAGCGGTTCGAGCTCGATGTCGCCGAGGCCGTGATCACGCACGTCGAGGAACAGCCCGACCTCGGCATTGCGAAATCGGTAGATCGACTGCATCGGATCGCCGACGAGAAACAGCGTGCGGCCATCGCCGCGCTCCCAGCCCGCCGTCAGGCTACGCAGCAACTGCACCTGGGCTTCCGACGTGTCCTGGAACTCGTCGACCAGGACATGGCGCAGTCGCGCATCCAGGGCAAGAGCGGAGTCCGTCGGCTCGTCCGCCGTTCCCAGGGCCTGTCGCGCAGCCGCTGCGAACTCCGGATAGTCGGCGGCCTTGCGCTCGGCGAAGACGAACTTCAGCTCGGCGGCTGCCAGCCGCACGACGAGCAGCAATGACTTGAGCACTGTCCACTCGGCATCCTGGTACTCGCACGGGGGCAGCGTGCGCGTAGCATGCAGCGGCTCGAAGAGTTCCTCGTGCGTCGCGAATTCATCGGCCATGGCCAGCACGCGCGCCTTGTGCTCGGCGAGTTCGGGACGCTTGCTGTTCTGCGGCAGCACGCCGACCTTGATGTCAAAACTCCTGCGCGACTGACCATCCGCGGTGAGCAGCAACGTAGCGAGGCCCTGCCAATGCGCCGCATCGCCGACTTCCGCACCCGGCACTCCCGGTCCGCACGCGAGTATCGGCGAGTCCTTGCCCTCCTGGAGCAGCACACCCGCTGCGCCTTGCGCGAAGGCGCAGGCCTCTGCGAGCAACGCTGGCGGAAAGACTTCGACCAGACCCTCCTGCCCGTAGTCGTCGACGCTCGCGGGCAGCACCGGCAACCATGCCTCGCGTCGCGCGAGCATGCTGCCGACCAGCCCGATGAGCCTGCCGACGTTGTTGTCGAGGTGCCCGAGCAGGATCGCGACCGCTTCTGCGACACGTGGATCCTCCGACGGCAGGTGCGTGAGCAGTCGTTTGGCTGCTTCCTCGTACAGCTCGCGGCCATCCTCGTCGATGTCGAGCCCGGCGCCGAGACCCGAGAGCACCGGCAGGCGTCGCGCGAGCGACTGGTTGAGCGAGTCGATGGTCAGTACACGCAGGCGGCTGGGATTGCGCAGCAGGCCCCAGTCGTTGCGGATATCGACTTCGAGCACGCGTCGCGCCAGCGCACGCGTGTCGTCACGCAGCATCGACTGCGGGTCCGTGCACCGTCGCAGCGACTCGAGGATGCGGTTGCGCATCTCAGCCGCGGCCTTGCGCGTAAACGTGATTGCGAGCAGCGCTTCGGGCCGGTCGACCGCGACGAGCAGCGCAAGAAACCGCTGCGTGAGCAGTTCGGTCTTGCCCGAACCCGCCGGCGCCTGGACGATGAAGCTGCGGTCGACCTGCAGCGCTGTCGCCCGAGCCTCCTGGTCGGCCTGCAGCAGGTCAGCCGGTTGCATCGTCGCCCTCCTCCGGCTCCAGCAGCGCCTGTACCGAGCGGCAGACTCCGGACAGATGGCAATATCGGCAGGCTTTGGCTGGATTCGGTGCCAGTCGCGCATCGCCCTGCGCGTGTTCTTGCGCCAGCGACTCGAGGCGCCGGCTCCAGGCCAGCAGCAGGTCGCCCCAGCTGGCGTATTCCTTGAACGGTGCCTTGGTGGCGTCGAACGGCTTGAGTTGCGGGAACACCGCGCCATCGCGCGCGAAGCCACGGTACTCGGTGCTGCCCGTGGAGACGACACCGAACGCCACCGCGCTGACCTGATCCTGCCCGATCGCGCGCACGTACAGCGGCAGCTGGGGCAGCTCCGGGCGCTCACCCATCCATGCGGCCGGTTGCGTGCTCTGCCCGGTCTTGTAATCGATGACGGCAAACGAGCCGTCCGCCAGCCGATCCACCCGGTCCAGGACGATGCGTGTCTGCACGCCGCCGACGTCGATGACGCGCGAGTCTTCGACGAACTCGACCGAAAACGGCGCGCGCTCCGCATCCTGCTGCAGCAGCTCGAGCACCCGCGCTTCGAGCCAGCGCGCCTCGAGAGCCAGCAGGCGCACGCCGACTTCGTCGGCCGTCGCGCGCAACGGCGCCAGCACCGAATGCACGTGCGTGCGCACGATCGGGACACGCTGATCGGCGGTCATGGCCAGCAGCGCCGACTGCTCGCGCACCTTGTCCCAGAAGGCCTGCAGCACGGCATGCGCGAGCTTGCCGCGTTCGGTGGCCGCAATGCCCGCGGCCGGGTGCTCGAGTTCGACGCCACCCAGGCGCAGTTCGACGGCGGCGCGGAACGGGCACGCGCTCTGCAGTTCGAGCAGCCGCTGAACCGCCCTTCACGACTTCATGCTGGGCAAACGCGGGGAGCGAGCCGTCGATCAACGTGTCGAGCGCAGGACGCGCCGCGAATTGCGCCGACGACGCCTGCGTTCCGCGCCACAATGCAACGGCCGCGAGTCGCGGCAGGTCGGCGACCAATGCACTCGACAGCAGCGGTGCTTCGTCCTCGAAGCGCGACACGCTGCAGAGTGCGGTGGCCGCCGAGGCCAGGAGCCGTTGCAGGGTCCGGCGCGCCTGCTGCTCGGACAACTCGGCGGTCGCGCCAGGCACGCCTTGCCGCGCCTGCCATTCGCGCGGCAGAAACGGATCCGGATGCGCCGGCGACGGCCAGCGCGCAGCATCGAGTCCGCACACCCAGATCGCGTCGAAATGCATGCCTAGCGCCGTGTCGGGATCGATCACGAGCAGCGGCGCCGCAATTTCCTGCGGTTCGAACGCAGTCACGGCAGCGAGGTCGCGCAGGTACGCAAGAGCGACCGACGCGCGCAGTGGACCGGCGACATCGTCGCTCGCGCCAAATTCGCCGAGCAGCGATTGCAGGCGCTGCACGGCCTGATGCTCCGCGCTGCTGGGGCCGGGACCAGGCCAGCCGACGGCGCGCAGCAAATCGAAGAACTCGGGTGCCCACTGGCTCGGCAGGCGCGAAGCCGTCCACGTTCCCGCCCGCGCTGCGGCCGCCTGCAATAGCGCGGCGGTCGCTGCGCAACCGTGGGCGCGAGCCTCGCGTGCCAGGTAATCGAGTCCGGCTTGCGGCACCCCGGCCTTGCGCAGCGTCACGTCGAGTTCGGCGCGCGCGTACGCCTCGTTGCTGGCAGCACCATCGTGCGCACCGCGCAGCAGCGCACTGGCGGCCGACAGGTCGGGCGGACTGATGCAGGCAGCGAGCCAATCGAGGGCTGCAGACACCACTGGTCGCTCCAGCAACGGTCGCGCGGCTGCCAGTTCGTACGCCATCGATTCGGGCGCGGGCCCACCGGTGAAGGCCGCACCCGGAACGAGCACGCGGTCAAGCGCGCGGCGGACCTTGCCACGCTTGCGAGCGAGCTCAGGCACGATCAGGGCAAGTCGCTCGTCCGGCCGCTCCTGCAACCGTTGCGCAGCCCAGCGTGCAGCGGTTTCGATCTCGGCGTCGAATTCGTTGCATTCGACGACGTGAGCGTCGAGCGTCCCGTCCTCGGACACGGCCGCGCGCACGGCGACACGTGCGCCTTGCCCTGAGATCCGCTCGACGAAATCCTCCTGCGCTGGCGTCCAACGGTCGAAGCCGACGAACTCGACCGACGTGTCGCGGGCTGGCGGGCCGACCATCAGCGATGCCTGGGCGGGGTCCAGCCAACCGCCCCGATCCAGCCACCGGCCGAATTCGGCCGCCCATCGGGCAAACGATTGGACCTCCGGGCTGGCGTCCTCGACCAGCGCCCGGACGGGGATACGGTAGGCATGGAGCAGTTCCCAAGAACGTTGCGCCACGGCACCCAGTCCGGACGGCAGCAGGACCGGCTGCAAGTCCACGTCGCGGCGGACGATCTGCTCCCAGACGATCAGCCCGTGGCCCGTGTCAAGCCAACGGGCTGTTGTCCGGCCCGCCGCCCGGTCGAGTTCGAACTGGCGACGAATCAGTTCTGGCCACGTGACCACGTCCGGCGTCTCCCAGACACGCAGGTCTCGGGCCTGGCAGGCCGCGTCATGGCGTGCGCGCAGAAAATGGGCGAGGCGACGGGTGGGCGCGACATACGTCGTGCCGAGTTGCAGTTCTTCGGCGATTACGATTATTTTCCCTTTATATATCAGGGAGTTACCGCGTATATATTATAACCTGAGTGAGATCAGGCTTCGACTGCCCGCAACGGCGTCGGCCGCGAAACCGGTTCGTCGCCGGCCGCGTAGTTGTCGAGCAGTTCTTCCACCCGGCCGAACACGTCGGAAAGCACCTCGGGTTCCGGCAGGTTCGTGACCCGGAAATGGGTGTTGTACGCCACGTTGAAGCTGGTGCCAGGGGCGACCAGCACGTGCTTGTGGTCGAGCAGGTCCATCGCGAACCGACGGTCGTCGAATCCCGGCAGGCGCTGCGTATCGACGCCTACGAAGGCATACAACGCACCGCGCGGCACAGTGAGCGTGAGGTACTTGCTGCGCGCCACGGCGTCGACGATGGACTTGCGGGACTCGTACAGGCGCCCGCCGGGACGAATCAGTTCCTTGACGCTCTGGTAGCCGCCGAGCGCCGTCTGCACGGCCCACTGGCCCGCGACGTTACTGCAGAGCCGCAGTGACGACAGGAGTTCGAGCGCCGACAGGTATTCACGGGCGTTCTCGAGGTCGCCAGAGAACACGGCCCAGCCCACGCGATAACCGCAGGCCCGGTAGACCTTCGACAGCCCGCTCATGGTGCAGCAGAGCGTGTGATGCGCCAGCGTGGCCATCGGCACGAACTCGGCGCCGTCGTAGGTCATCTGGTCGTAGATTTCATCCGCAAAGATCACCAGGTGGTGCTTTTCGGCGATGCGCGCGATGGCCTCGAGCACTTCCCGGGGGTACACGGCGCCGGTGGGGTTGTTCGGGTTGATCACGACGATGGCGCGCGTGCGCTTCGTGATCAATGATTCGATTTCTTCCGGGTCCGGCACGAATGCGCGCCCGGGGCGACACGGATAGTGGACGGCGCGTCCGCGATTCAGGTTTACCGCCGCAGTCCAGAGGGGATAGTCAGGACTCGGAACCAGCACCTCCTCGTCCGCCGCGAGCAGTGCCCGGAGCGTGAGATCGATCAGTTCGCTGACCCCGTTGCCGATGAAGACGTCGTCGGCCGTGACGCCGCGGACGCCCCGCTCCTGCTGCTGCATCACCACGGCCTCGCGTGCCGGGAAGATGCCCTTCTGGTGGCAGTAGCCCTCGGCCGCGCGCAGGTTCTCGATCATGGCGAGGCGCATGGTTTCGGGCGTGCGGAAACCGAAAGCACCGGGGTTGCCGATGTTGAGCGAAACGATGTCGTAACCCATGCGCTCCATTTCCTGGGCACGACGGGCGAGCTTGCCGCGGATCTCGTAGCGGACGTTGGCTAGGCCGGGACTCGGCCGGACGGAACGGGTGGACATGGTCGCGATGCCTGGCGGGACGAGCGTCTGCCAATTATCGCACCAGTCAGAGGCCGAGGACGATGCCCACTCCACAAAGGCTGACGGCAGCCGGCCGTCGGGGCGTACCGCTGCCGAGGCCAGCGGGAATGCCCCAGACCGCGGGTTGCGAGGTAGACGATCACGGTCATCGTCGCGATTTCGCCGTCGCGAACGCAAGGACCACACGGAGAGCCCCCACCAGCTGTGCTGGGACGCCGGACCACAGGACAACGCCTCGCAGGGGCCCGGGATGAAGATCACGAACAGCGCCCACGGCGGACGCTGGACGTTGTCGGTGTCGAGCTGGATATGAACTGGCGTGCTCGTCCGAGGCCAGCGGGCGCCGGAGGGAGGTGTTGGAGTGCTTGGCGCGCCACCGCTTGAGTCCCCGGCCATGTAGACGGCCGAAGGCGATCAATGCCTGGGGTGGAAAGTCGCCGCAGGCCCTCGAGCCACGCGGCGGTGCAGGACGCCGACGCGATGCCGACGAAGCCGATGACGGACGGAACCCGTTGACGTGGCCGACGCCGAACGCGGCACGAGCAGGGTCTTGCGGCGCGTCCAGCGCGCCGCCGACATTGCGCGAGGGGGTAATGGTCGGGCCCGACGACGGTGTGGATAAAGCCGATCGATACGGCTGTCAGCACCAGCAGGCCAAGTTCCATGTTCATGCGTTGCCTCGTCGCTGCGCCGTGATGACGCAGCAAACAAGGTCGCAGATAACCACAGAGCTCAGATCCAACCAGGGACCGCTCGGACATCTTCGCCTTGCGAAGCGGGTGGGTACGGAATGGGGGCGCGCGTGTCGTTCTTCCCGAGCAAGAAAGGCAGATAGCGGGGGGGGAAGAACGACCGGATCACCCGCTTGCGGGGCCGCGCCTGAGCACGTTTTCGGCGGACCGAGTTGATCGCACGAACCAACGGTCAGCGCACGGTGACGTTCACCCGCAGGCCACCGTGACGCCCTGGTTGTTCGCCGTATCCGGTCGGGATGTCGACGCACGTCCTGCTCGCCCCTTCGAGAACGCGCCGACGCGATACCGCGCGCTGCCCGCACCGGGCAAGAAAAGCCACCGGACACGACGCCTGCGACTACCGGCCGCCGCAAGGCTTGCGCTGCGGCCTCGAGCCGCAAGACGGGGTCCGGCTGACAGAGGTCGCATCGCCGATGCTGAAGATCGCTCCGACCAGCCGTCCACTGCCGCACAGCACGGCGACGTCATCGCAGAGGTGTCGCACCACCGCGAGATTGTGACTGATGAAGAGCAGCGACATCTGGTACCGCTCGCTGATTTCGTGCAGCAGATTGACGATCTGCGCCTGCACCGACACGTCCAGCGCGCTCACGGCCTCGTCGCAGACGAGCAGGCGCGGCCGGGCAACGATCGCACGCGCGATCGCGACACGCTGGCACTGGCCACCGCTCAATTCGTGCGGGTAGCGGTTGGCGAAGGCCAATCCGAGTCCGACCTCTGACAATGCCGCACGGATGCGGTCCTGCGCAGCCACGGAAGCCACGGGACCGGCCAGCGCCTGCAACGCCTCGCCGACTGCCTGCCCCGCCGTCATGCGTGGGTCGAGGCTGCCGAACGGGTCCTGGAAGACCACCTGCATCTCGCGCCGCAGGGAACGCATCGCCGTCGCGTCATCGTAATCGACGGCGCGGCCTTCCCACTCCACTCGCCCTGCTCGCGCACGCACGAGCCCGAGCACGACGCGCGCGAGCGTCGACTTGCCCGACCCGGACTCACCGACGACACCGAGCCGGCCACCTTCACGAATCGTAATGGACACGTCGGACAACGCGTCGAGCGTGCGCGTCGGCGCCAGCAGCCCGGCGCGCCGTAGCGCGTAGCGCACGCTCGCGCGCTCCACTTGCAGCAAAGGCAAGGTCGCACTCATGCGATCTCAGCCGGTGCGTGCAACGACCGATGACAGGCGACCGTGGTGATCGGCGCTCCCCGCGCTGCAATCAGCGCCCGAGCTTCGCCTTGCGAGGCTGCTGACCTGATTGCGGCCGGCGCATTGCGTCAGCTCCGGGCGCGACTCGCTGCAGACCGCCACGGCACGCACGCAGCGTGCCGCAAATGCACATCCGGGCGGACGCGCGGAGGGTTGTGGCGGATCGCCCGGGATCCCGACGAGTTGCGACTGGGCGTCACCGTGCAGGCGCGGCACGGCCGCCAGCAATGCCGCCGTGTAAGGATGCTGCGGCGCGGAAAACAACTCGTCCGTCGGCGCGGTCTCGACGATCCGGCCCGCATACATGACGGCGACCCGGTCGGCGAGGCCAGCCACCACGCCGAGATCGTGAGTGATAAGCAGCACACCCACGCCCCGGTCACGCACTCCCGCGAGCAGCTCGAGGACGCGCGCCTGCACGCTGACGTCGAGCGCAGTGGTCGGCTCGTCAGCGAACAACAGCTCTGGCGCGCACATGAGTGCAGCCGCGAGTGCGACGCGCTGGCGCATCCCGCCCGAGAGCTCGTGCGGGTACTGACGCAACCGCGCCGCTGGCTCCGCGATCCCGACCTCTACCAGCGCCTGCAGCGCACGCTCATGGGCTTCGGCGCGGTTGGCCAGGCCGCGGTCGAGGAGGCCTTCGGTCAGCAACGTCTCGACCCGCAGGTGCGGCGTGAGCGAACTCAGCGGGTCCTGCGACAGCAGGCCGATGCCGGTACCGCGCACCTTGTTGAGCGTGCGTTCGTTCGCACCGATCAATTCCTGACCTGCAAACCGCGCCGAACCACGTGCGAAGCCATTCGACGCGAGCAAGCCCAAGGCACGCCATCAGCACCTGCGTCTTGCCGGAGCCCGACTCACCGACGACGGCGAGGCATTCACCGGCGCGGAGGTCGAAGGAAACCCCGGACACCGCCTGCACCTCACCCTGCGACGTGGCGAAATTCACGTCAAGGTTACGTACCTGCAGCACGGGCCTCGGCGATCATCGGCGCTGTCTCGGGTCCAGCGCGTCGCGCAGCCCGTCACCCAGGAAATTCAGGCACAACAGCACGATGGCGAGCACGGTCGAGGGCACGAGCAGGAGCCATGGCGACGATTCCATTTCGAGCGCACCCTCGGCCACGAGCCGGCCCAGGCTGGTGAGCGGCTCCTGCACGCCGAGGCCGAGGAAGCTCAGGAAACTCTCGAAGAGAATCACCTGCGGCACCGTGAGCGTCGCGTACACGATAACCGTGCCAAGCAGGTTCGGCACGATGTGCCGGGCGATGATCGTGGCGGGCGACAAGCCAAGTGCAATGGCGGCCTCGACGAACTCGCGCTGCCGCAATGCGAGCGCCTGGCCGCGCACGATGCGCGCCATCGTGAGCCAGCCGACGGCTCCGATCGCGAGGAAGATCAGGACGAGACTGCGGCCGAAAACGACGGTCAGGATGATCACGAAGAACATGTAGGGCAGCGCGTAGAGCACGTCGACGAACCGCATCATCCAGCCGTCGACGCGACCACCCAGGTAACCCGCCGTGGCGCCCCACGCGACGCCGATGACGACGCTGACGAGCGTCGCGAGCACTGCAACCAGCAGCGACATGCGCGTGCCGATCCAGACTCGCACGAACAGGTCGCGGCCGTTGGCGTCGGTGCCGAACCAGTGGCCGTTCGCAAGCGAAGGCGGGGTTGCGAGCGTCGCCTGCGACCAGTCGACCTGCTCGACCGTGTAGGCACTGAGCCACGGGCCGACGAGGGCGAGCGTGCAAACGAGCAACAGCAGCGACGCCGCCACGATCGCCGCGCGGCTGCCTTTCAGACGCTGCCAGGCATCGCCCCACAGGCTCTGTCGGCGCGCGGCGGCGAGCACGACCTCAACCATGCCGGATTCTCGGATCGAGCCAGCCATACACCAGGTCGACGGCGAGGTTGAGCAGCAGGATCAATGCCGCGTAGAAAATCACCATTCCCATCACGAGCGTGTAGTCGCGGTTGATGGCGCCCTGCACGAAATAGCGGCCCACGCCCGGCAGGCCGAACACTTGTTCGACGACGAGTGAGCCGGTCAGGAGCGCGGCGGCAGCAGGCCCCAGGAAACTCACGACCGGCAGCAGCATCGGCTTCAGCGCGTGGCGACGAATCAGTGCGACGCCGGCGAGCCCCTTGGCGCGCGCGGCGCGCAGATACGGTGCCTGCAGCACTTCGAGCAGGCTGCCACGCGTCAGTCTTGCGATGTAGGCGACGAATGGCAGCGCGAGCGTGACGACCGGCAGGATCATGTGGCGGACGCTGCCCGGCTCCCAGCCCGCGACCGGCAGCCAGCCGAGCTTGACGCCGAAAAGAAGCGCCAGCACGGGCGCGAGCACGAATCCCGGAATGGCAATGCCTGCGAGCGCGACGGTCATGACGGCGTGATCCAGCGCCTTGTCGTGACGCAACGCCGCAGCCATCCCCAGCGGCACGCCCAGTGCGAGCGCGAGCACCAGCGCGAGCGACCCGATTGCCAGCGTGACCGGCAGGCCGCGCGCGATCAGTTCCGAGACGCGGTAATCCTTGTACTTGAACGACGGACCAAGATCGCCGTGCGCCAGCCCTTGCAGGTAGCGGCCATATTGCACCAGGACCGGCTGATCGAGACCATAGGCCGCCTGCAGGTTCGCCTCGATTTCGGGCGGGATCGCCTGCTCCTCGTCGAAGGGCCCACCCGGCGCCAGCCGCATCACGAAGAATGCCGCCGTCACGATGACCAGCAGGGTCGGAACGATGCCGAGCAGGCGCCCGAAGGCGTAACGCAACATGACGTCAGCCCGCGCCCGGCGTCATCGCGCCGGCCCGCTGCAAGCGAGCAGCTGCCGGAACTCAGTTTCGTCGACGATGCGGACACCGAGGTCCTGCGCCTTCTTTAGCTTCGAGCCGGCCTCCGCGCCCACGACCAGCAGCGTCGTCTTCTTTGACACGGAATCGGTGACGGTCGCACCTGCCGCCCGCGCGGCTTCCCGGGCCTCTTCACGCGACATCGTCAACAGCGTGCCGGTGACCACGAGGACCTGGCCGGTCAGTGGACCTTCGGTGGCAGCCGCCGCGCGCTCGATGACTGGCCAGCGCACGCCCGCCGCGCGCAGGTTCCGGATCACGAGTCGATTGCGCTCCTCGTCGAAGAATTCACGCACGTGCCCCGCGACCACGGGACCGACGTCATGCACCTGCTGAATCTCCTCGAAGGTCGCGGCCTGCAGCGGCTCGAGGTCGCCAAAATGCTCGGCAAGCGCGAGCGCAGTCGACTCACCCACGTCGCGGATGCCGAGCGCGTACAGGAATCGCGGCAGCGTCGTCTGCTTGCTCTGCTCGAGCGCGGCAACCAGGTTAGCCGCCGACTTTGGACCCATGCGGTCCAGCTCGGCGACCTCTGTCGCCGTCAGCGTGTAGAGGTCGGCCGGCGTCGTGACGCGCCCGCTCTCTATCAACTGCTCGACCACGCGTTCGCCTAGGCCGTCCACGTCCATCGCGCGGCGCGACGCGAAATGACGGATTGCGCCAAGACGTTGCGCCGCGCAGACGAGTCCGCCAGAACAGCGTGCGACCGCCTCGCCTTCGGTCCGGTCGACATGGGAATTGCAGACCGGACACCGCGCCGGCAATTCAACGACGCGCGCGTTGGCTGGCCGCTGCGCCGGAACCACACGCACGATCTCGGGAATGACGTCCCCGGCCCGGCGCACGATCACGGTATCGCCGATGCGTACGTCCTTGCGTGCGACGTCGTCCATGTTGTGGAGCGTGACGTTGCTCACCGTCACGCCACCGACGAACACGGGCACCACGTGCGCCACGGGTGTGAGCGCACCGGTGCGACCGACGTAGAACTTCACGTCGTGCACGACGGTGGTTTCTTCCTGCGCCGGAAACTTGTGCGCGACGGCCCAACGCGGCGCGCGGGCGACGAAACCGAGTTCGCGCTGCCAGTCGAGGCGATCGACCTTGTAGACGACGCCGTCGATGTCGTATGCGAGCGCGTCGCGGCGCTTGCCGATCCGGTCGTAGTACGCGAGGCACCCGTCGACACCGTCCACCACGGCAATTTCCGGGCAGGTACGCAGGCCGAACTCGCGCAGGGCGGTGAGTATTTCGCTGTGACGCTGCGGCGCAGTCCAGCCTTCGATCGCACCCACGCCGTAGAAGAACAGGTCGAGCGAGCGCTCGGCCGTGATCGACGGATCGAGCTGCCGCAGACTGCCGGCCGCGGCATTGCGCGGATTGGCGAACGTCTTGTCGCCGCGCGCAGACTGGCGCAGGTTCAGCGCCTCGAACGACTTGCGGGTCATGAAGACTTCGCCGCGCGCCTCGAGTACCGGCGGCAACTTGCTGCCGCGCAACTGCAGCGGCACCGAACGGATTGCGCGCACGTTGACGGTCACGTCCTCGCCGCGGGACCCGTCCCCGCGCGTCGCCGCCTGGACGAGCCGGCCCTGCTCGTAACGCAGCGTGATCGCGAGGCCGTCGATCTTTGGCTCCGCCGAGTAAGCGACGCGTTCGACGTCGAGGCGCTCGCGGGCGCGGCGGTCGAAGTCGACGATGTCCTGTTCGCTGAAGGCGTTGTCGAGCGAAAGCATGGGCATCGCGTGCACGACTTCGCGGAATTCGCGCGAGGCCTGCCCGCCCACACGTTGCGTGGGCGAATCGGCATCGGCCAGTTCGGGATGGGCGGACTCGATCTGCTGCAGTTCTCGCATCAATGCGTCGAACTGCGCATCCGGGATTGCCGGATCGTCGAGGACGTAATAGCGATAGTTGTGATTTTCGATCAGCTCGCGCAGTTCGCGGGCCCGTCTCGCCACGTCGCGGGACGTCGCCATGACCAGGCCTCAGGCCGGACCGGCGCCGCGCTCGAACTCGAGCGCTTCCTCGCGCAGCTTGCCCACGCGCAATGTCGTGAGCGGCGCTCCGCGCTCGTCGGTCAGCGAACCGCTCAGGTGCGTCGCCAGGGCGCGGGCCGAAAAAATCATTTCGTCGAATGCTTCGGCAGCGGGCACCGGACCGGGCAGCACCGCAAACATGGCAATGCCAGGGTAATACGTGGTCGGCATCGCATCGATGTCGAACGTGCCCGGTTCGCGCAGGCTGGCGACGCTGTAGACCGGCCGGCCATCCTCATGCAGGCAGTGGAAGATCTCGTAGCGACCAAATCCCAGGCCCTCAGCGCGCAGCGCGGCGAGCAGCTGCGCGCCGTCGAAGCGAGCCGGTGCCGAAGCCGTCACGCGGATCGCGAGTATCTTCTGCGGACGTTTTGGTGCCGGGCGCCGGCGCCGCGACGGGCACGGGCTGCGGCGGCTCGGCCGCCGCGGTGGGTGCGCGCTCAGCGTCGGCTCGACGCGCGTCGGCGGTTCCGGCCGCAGTGTCGGGACAGAATCGGTTCGAGTCGAGGTCAGGGTGGGTTCGCGCCGCCCGATCGCGGGAGATTCGAAGTCGCTCTCGTCGTCGAAATCGACGCGCCGAGGTTCCGGCGCGTCGAGGGCGTCGACTTCGTCCTGGTCGAAGCCAGGCTCGATGCGGCGCTCCGCACGGGGTTCGACGCGGAACGCCGGTTCCTTCACGACAAAACAGCGGGCGCAAATCGAAATCGCCATCGTCCGGCGGGACCGCAACTTCGGTCTCGAAGCCTTTCGCGCCGCCCGTGAAGACGGCGGGACGCCGCGAGGCTTCGGTCTCGCCCCGCCCTTGCCAGCGGGTGCGCGTACCCCAAAGGTACAGGCCGGCAATGAGCAATGCCCCGGCAACGAGCAGGATCCAGCGCAGTTCGTTCATCGATTCGCAGGCTTCCTTGCGTGACTCACATTGCCGCCATGCGCACGGCTTCGTCGACGTCGACCGCAACGAGGCGCGAGCAGCCGGGCTCGTTCATGGTAACGCCTAGCAACTGGTTGGCCAGTTCCATCGTCGTCTTGTTGTGCGTGACGAAAATGAACTGCACCTGGTCGGACATTTCGCGGACGATGTCGCAGAACCGGCCGACGTTGTTTTCGTCGAGCGGCGCATCGACTTCGTCGAGCAGGCAGAACGGCGCGGGGTTGAGTTCGAAGATCGAGAACACGAGCGCAACGGCCGTGAGCGCCTTCTCGCCGCCGGACAGCATGCTGATCGAGCTGTTTCGCTTGCCTGGCGGACGCGCCATGATCGCGACACCGGCCTCGAGCACGTCGTCGCCGACTAGCTCGAGATAGGCCTGGCCACCGCCGAACAGGCGCGGAAACTTCTGGCTCAGGCCTGCGTTCACGCGATCGAAGGTGTCCTGGAAGCGCGACTTCGTCTCACGGTCGATCTTGCGGATCGCGTCCTCGAGCGTGTTGAGGGCGTCGTTCAGGTCGGCGAACTGGCGATCGAGGTATTCCTTGCGTTCGGTCTGTTCGGCGAACTCGTCGATCGCCGCGAGGTTCACCGCGCCAAGCCGCTCGATCTTCTCGCCGGTCTCGGCCAGTCGCTGCTCCCACACTGGAACGCTGGCGTCGTCGACCAGGGCAGCGACCACGGCCTGCAATTCGAGGCGAGTCTGCGTGAACTGCTCCATGTAGGTCTCGCGGCGTAGCTTGAGTTCCTGCACGGAGAAGCGAACGTTCTCGAGGGAGGACCGCGCTGCCTCGACCGTGCCTTCGGCCGCGAGCCGACGTTCATCCAACCCGCGCAGGTTGGCATCGACCTCTTCCATCGCGTGGCGTGCGGCGGAGAGCTCGGCCTCGACCGCGATACGACGCTGCAGCGCCTCTTCGAGCGTTACCTTGAGCCGGGCCTCACTTTCCTCGCCGCTGGCGAGCTGCGTATCGAGATCCTGCCGGCGCGTTTCGAACTGGCCAACCTGCGCGTCGAGGCGCTCGAGGCCCGCAAGCAGGGACTGATGGCTGGTACGGCGGGATTCGACGCGGATCGCGGCCTCGTTGGCCGCGGTGCGCGCCGCCTGCGCCGTTTCGCGCGCCTCGATCAGCCGGCCACGCAGGACTTCGCGCTCGGCTTCAAGCGCGATGCGACGCTTTTCGAGGTCGCCCATCGCGTTGACGGCTTCCTCGAGGCGACCCCGCGAGGCGCGGTTGCCGGCGTTGGCGGTCTCGAGCGCGCCTTCGACTTCCGTCATCTCGAACGCGAGCTGCTGCATGCGCTGGCTGCGCTGTTCGGCACGAGCGCGCAGGCTGTCGATCTGCGAGCGCAGGCTCATGTGGCTCGATCCGCTGCGCGACACCACCGCCTGATGGCTCGCGAGGCGATCTTCGAGGTCGCGCACGCGGCTGCGCAGCGCCTCGAGGTCGGACTCGGCGGTGCGGTGCTTCGCCTGTTGCGCATCGAGCGCGGAACGTTCGGCACGCAGGCGTTCTTCGCGTTCGATGACGCCCTCGTGGGCATCCTTGTCGCGGCTGACGCGCAGCCAGTCCGGGCCGATCCAGATGCCGTCGCGCGTGATGACCGACTGGCCCGCGCGCAGTTCGGGCCGCAGGCGCAGCGCATCGTGCAGGGTCTCGGTGGCGACGATGCCTTCGAACAGAGCGTCGAGACCCGCGGGACCGCGTACACGCGAGCGCAGCGTGCGCTCGGAGTGACCGGCGGAGGCCGGGCCCTGGGCCCCGGCGAAGAACGTGACGGTGCCGGCCGTGAGGCTCTCGAGCGTGGCGGCCACGTCGTCCAATGAGTCGACGCAGACGGCCTCGAGGTAGCCGCCAAGAACGGTTTCCACCGCACGATCCCACCCCTTGTCGACCGAGAGCTGCTGCGCAAGACGCGGACTGTGCTCGAGACCGCGCGACTTGAGCCAGTCGACGACCTTGCCCTGCCCCTGCCCCAGCGCAGCTCGCTGCAACGCCTCGAGCGAGACGATGCGGCCTTCGACTTCCTGCGTTTCGCGACGCGCGGCTTGCGCGTCCTGGGCGAGTTCGCGCTCGCGGCCGCGTTCGGTCTGCAGCGTGGCGACGAGTTGGTCCATCTGCTGGCGCGCAGCCTCGTGCTGCGCGCGCTTCGGCTTCCTGGCCTGCCAGGGTTGCGAGCGTGGCGGCGACGTCGGCCGCCGACAACGTGCCGTGTTCCTGGGTCGCGCGGTCCCGCTGGTTCAGCAGCCCGCGCAACTGGTTCTCCATCACTTCGAGACGGGCACGCTCGGCGCCTGCGGCCGATGAGGCTTGCCGCAGCGACTGGTTGAAGCCTTCCCAGTTTTCCTGCCAGCCCGACATCGCGGCTTCGGCCGCGGCCAGCTCGGCTGCGGTGGCCTGTTCGGTGGCGCGTGCCTGCTCGAGCCCCGGCCCCATTTCGGCGAGCGCCGCATGGAGTTCGGCAGCAAGCTGGCGATCGCGCACCCGGTGCAGGTCCGCGTCCTGGATGCCCTGCGCGATCTGATCGAGTTCCTGTTTCTGGCGCGCGCGGATTTCACGCGCGTGGTCGATGGCCTGTTCGGTGCGCGAGATGTCGGCGCCGACCTGGTAGTACCGCCCCTGCACTTCGGACAGCACGGCAGCCTGCACGTCGTGGTCCTGCCGCGCGCGCTCGATGGCGGCCTCGATGGACCGCTGCTCCGCCAGAGCGGCCTGCAGTGCGAGGTCGCGCTCGCTCAGGATCGCCTGCCGCGCGCTCGATTCACTTTCGACCTCGCGCAGCTTGAGCGCAAGCAGTTCCGCGTGCGTCTGGCGCTCTTCCTGCTTCAGCGCCTGGTAACGGCGCGCGGTGGCGGCCTGGCGCTGCAGGTGACGCAGCTGCTTTTCCACTTCGTCGCGCAGGTCGGACAGGCGCGCCAGGTTCTCGCGCGTCTGCGCGATGCGGCTTTCCGTCTCCTTGCGGCGCTCCTTGTAGCGCGAGATGCCCGCGGCTTCCTCGAGGAAAGCGCGCATGTCGTCGGCTTTCGCTTCGATCACGCGCGAGATCATGTTCTGCTCGATGATCGCGTAGCTGCGCGAACCGAGGCCGGTGCCGAGGAACAGCTGCGTGATGTCCTTGCGACGGCAGCGCACGCCATTCAGGAAATACGACGACTGGCCGTCGCGCGAAACCACGCGCTTCAGGGAGACCTCGGAATAGCTGGCGTACTCGCCGCCGAGCTTGCCGTCGCTGTTGTCAAAGACCAGCTCGACCGACGCCGTGCCCACGGGCTTGCGCGTGCCGGAACCGTTGAAGATGACGTCGGCCATCGAATCGCCGCGCAGGTGCTTCGCCGAGATCTCGCCCATGACCCAGCGCACGGCGTCGATGATGTTCGACTTGCCGCAGCCGTTCGGGCCGACCACGCCGACCAGGTTCGTCGGGAAACCGACCGAGGTCGGGTCCACGAACGACTTGAAACCGGCCAGCTTGATCTTGGTCAGACGCATCATTCACCCAGGAAGACTGCAAGGCGCAGCCATGGAAGAATTCTAAAAGAATCGGACTCGCCTCACAGCATTTCCGGTCCCCGGGTCCAGCCGGGTCTGGGGTCCGGGCAGGCTGTTTTTTTCGGGGTGGACGCGTGCGGTTCCGCCTGTATAATCGCGCGCCTCCAACCGGAGTGGGGAGTTCGTCGATGCCCGTCAAGAAACCGTCTGCCAAGCCGTCGAAGGCCCAGAAGACTGTTTCTGCGAAGGCTGCCAAGCCGGTGGCCAAGCCCGCCGCGAAGGCGGCTTCCAAGTCCGTGACTGCCAAGGAAAAGGCCGTGCCACGCAAGACCGTTACCGCCGCTGCCAAGCCAGTGCCCAAGCCCGCCCCTGCGAAGACCAAGCCGGTGCGTGCGCCGGAACCGGTCACCGGCGCCACGCGCGCCGAGGATGCTGATTTCGAAATGAACCCCAGCCTGCTTTCCGGCCCGCGCAACGTCCAGCCCTACCAGGTCAGCAAGGGCGAGGAGTACATGAGCAAGGAGCAGCTCGAGCACTTCCGCACCATCCTCTCCAGCTGGAAGCAGGACTTGATGCAGGAAGTGGATCGCACCGTGCTCCACATGAAGGATGAAGCCGCCAACTTCCCCGACCCCAACGACCGCGCCACGCAGGAGTCCGAATTCAGCCTCGAACTGCGCACGCGCGACCGCGAGCGCAAGCTGATCCGCAAGATCGACGAAGCGCTGAAGCGCATCGAGGATGGCAGCTATGGCTACTGCCTCGAGACCGGCGAGCCGATCGGCGTGAAGCGCCTCGAAGCCCGCCCGGTGGCGACGCTCAGCGTCGAGGCGCAGGAGCGCCGCGAGCGCCGCGAAAAGCAGTTTGGCGACCGGGACGACTTCTACCGCTGATCCTGTCTCGCCTGCCTGATCTGCCGGGCCTTCCTGCCGTTCCGTCCACTGTGATCCCCTACCGCGGGCGTTTCGCTCCGTCACCCAGCGGTGCCCTGCATTTTGGCTCCCTGGTGGCTGCGGTAGGCAGTTACCTCGACGCGCGCGCTCATGCCGGCCAGTGGCTCGTGCGCATAGAGGACCTCGACCCGCCGCGTACTCGCCCCGGCGCCGCCGGGCAGATTCTGGCCGAACTCGAGGCCTACGGCCTGGAGTGGGACGGGCCGGTCCTGCAGCAGAGCCTCCGGTTTGACGTCTACGCCGAAGCCATCGACCAGCTCACCCGGTCGAAAAGCCTGCGCGAGTGCTGCTGCAGTCGATCCGCCCTCGCCCGCCTGCCCGAGAATCAGTCTCGTCCGACCGGCACTGGCGAGGAATTGTTTCATCCCGCGGAATGCCTGGCAGTCGACGGTGCTCTGAGCCCGGGACACGCCCTGCGGCTGCGTGTTCCGGCCGGCGTGATCGCCTTCGACGACCGCAGCCTCGGCCCGCAATCCATCGACGTCGCGGCCAGCGCAGGCGACTTCGTGCTGCGGCGTCGGGACGGCCTCTATGCCTACCAACTGGCAGTCGTCGTCGACGACGCGGCTCAAGGTATCTCGGACGTGGTCCGCGGCAGCGACCTGCTGTCGAGCACGGCCCGGCAGGTCCTGCTGCAGCATGCGCTCGGCTTGCCGTCGGTGCGATACCTGCATTTGCCACTTGCCGTGGACGACCGAGGCCTTAAGCTCTCCAAGTCGGGAGCTGCAGCAGCCATCGGGGGTCGGGGTGGGATGGCCAGGCAACTCGTCGCGGTGCTCGAATTTCTCGGACAATCGCCGCCGGCGGCGCTGGCGCGCGCGCCGACGCGCGCGATCTGGGACTGGGCACACGAGCACTGGCGCGTGGAGGGTTTTGCGGGTTGCGCGGCGCGCGCGGCTCCGCAAGTGGCTTGCTAGCGCCGGCACTGCCGGCCGAGGACACAGCACGATGGCGACGACTGCAGCTACGAAAACCAGAACTAAAAAGTCGAAAGGCGGCGGTACCGGAGGTGGCGGGAACAGCGGCAAGGGACCGCGCGTCATCCGCAAGTATCCGAACCGCCGGCTCTACGACACGGTCGAAAGCCGCTACGTCACGCTGGCAGACATCCGCCGGCTGGTCGTCGAGCGCATCGACTTCGTCGTGCTCGACCGCAAGTCGCAACAGGACATCACGCGCAGCATCCTGCTGCAGGTGATTGCCGAGCAGGAAGGCGGCGGTGAGTCGCTGATGAGCCGCGACTTCCTGTCGCACGTGATCCGCAGTTACGGCAGCGGCCTGCAGGATTTCGTGGGGCGTTACCTCGACGAGAGCATCCAGCTCTTCGCGAAGGAGCAGCGCGAGCTGCGCGACCGCTTCAAGAACGTGGTGGGCATCGATCCGCTCGAGACCGTGACCCAGGTGGCGCAGAAAAATTACCAGCGCTGGAAGGCGCTGCAGGAAGAGGTCTTCTCGCGCCTGCCGCGGCCGTTCGGCCGAGATGACCGGGAGTAGAAAAAGGGGATAGGGGTCGGGAAATAGGGGGACGCTCACCTATTGGGGCGTCCCGCGAAATAGGTGAGCGTCCCCGTCACGCCCGGCCCTCGCTACCGCGAAACGCGCGGCGTTACGGCTCGGGAGGGGGGGGGGGGGGGGGGGCCGTCGACGTTGCGCATCGAGAGCCGTACGCGGCCCTGGCGATCGACTTCGAGCACCTTTACGCGCACCACGTCACCTTCCTTCAGCTTGTCGCTGACACGCTCGACGCGCTCTTCGCTGATCTGCGAGATGTGGACGAGGCCGTCCTTGCCCGGCAGGATCTGCACGAACGCGCCGAAGTCCATCAGGCGCACGACCTTGCCTTCGTAGACCGAGCCGACTTCCACTTCGGAAGTGATCAGCTCGATGCGACGCAGCGCTTCGCGGCCAGCCGCACCGCTGACCGACGCGATCTTGACCGTACCATCGTTCTCGATGTCGATCGTAGTGCCCGTCTCTTCCGTGATCGCACGGATGACGGCGCCACCCTTGCCGATGACCTCGCGGATCTTCTCCGGGTCGATCTTCATCGTGATGATCGTAGGCGCCCATTCCGACATCTGCGGACGCGCGCTCGACAAAACCTTGTTCATCTCGCCGAGGATGTGCAAGCGGGCCTTGTGCGCCGAATCCAGCGCAACCTGCATGATTTCCCTGGTGATGCCCTCGATCTTGATGTCCATCTGCAGGGCGGTGATGCCACCGGCAGAACCGGCTACCTTGAAGTCCATGTCGCCAAGGTGGTCTTCGTCACCGAGGATGTCGGTAAGGACCTGGAACTTGCCGTCTTCGAGCACGAGGCCCATCGCGACGCCGGCCACCGGCGCCTTGAGCGGCACGCCCGCGTCCATCAGCGAGAGGCTGGTGCCGCAGACCGACGCCATCGAGCTCGAACCGTTCGATTCGGTAATCTCGGAGACGATGCGGATGATGTACGGGAACGTTGTCATGTCCGGCATCACTGCCGCCACGCCGCGGCGGGCCAGGTTGCCATGGCCGATTTCGCGGCGCTTCGGCGAACCCATCATGCCCGTCTCGCCCACCGAGAACGGCGGAAAGTTGTAGTGGAGCATGAACGGCTCTTTGCGCTCGCCCGCCAGGGCGTCGATGATCTGCGCGTCGCGTCCAGTGCCGAGCGTCGTCGTGACCAGCGCCTGCGTTTCGCCGCGCGTGAAGAGCGCCGAACCGTGCGTGCGGGGCAGCACGCCTGTCTCGACGGTGATCTTGCGCACGGTGTGCATGTCACGGCCGTCGATGCGCGGCTCGCCGGCGATGATGCGGCGACGGACGATGTTGTATTCGAGACGGCCGAGTTCGTCGGTGACCTGGCGCGGCTGGTACCTGGCGCCGTCGCCGGTGGCGAGCAATTCGACCAGGGCCTTCTTGATCTCGCCGACGCGCGTGTGGCGCGCCTGCTTCTCGGTGACCTGATAGGCCTTGACCAGTTCGGCTTCCGCCTGCGCGGCGACAGCCTTGGCGAGATCGGCGTCGAGCGCTGGCGCCTTCCAGTCCCAGGCCGGCTTGGCGGCCTTGGCGGCGAGTTCGCGAATCGCGTTGATGGCGACCTGCATCTGCTCGTGGCCATAGACCACGGCGCCGAGCATCACGGACTCGGACAGGAGTTCGGCTTCGGATTCGACCATCAGCACCGCGTCGGCAGTGCCGGCCACGACGAGGTCCAGGTCCGAGACTTTCATGTCCTTGGTCGAAGGGTTCAGCTGGTACTTGCCTTCGATGTAGCCCACGCGCGCGGCGCCGATCGGGCCCTTGAACGGGATACCGGAAATGGCGAGCGCAGCGGATGCGCCGAGCATCGCGGGGATGTCGGAGTCGATCTCCGGATCGAGCGAGACGACCGTCGCCACCACCTGCACTTCGTTGAAGAAGAACTCGGGGAAAAGCGGACGGATCGGGCGGTCGATCAGGCGCGAGATCAGCGTCTCCTTCTCGGAAGGACGGCCTTCGCGCTTGAAGAAGCCGCCCGGGATACGGCCTGCGGCGTACGTCTTCTCGATGTAATTGACGGTGAGCGGGAAGAAATCCTTGCCCGGCTGCGCTTCACGGCGGCCGACCGCAGTGACGAGCACCACGGTGTCGCCCATGGAGACGAGGACGGAACCGTCGGCCTGGCGGGCGAGACGGCCGGTTTCGATCGAGACGGTGTGAGGACCGTACTGGAAGCTGGTCTTGTGGACGTTCACGGTTGGAGGTGTCCGAATTATTGCGGTGGCCCGACGAGGGGCGAAAACGAATCCGGCCCGCAAAGCGGGCCGGACACGAGGGCGACGGTCAGCGGCGCAGGCCGAGCCGTGCGACGACTTCCTGATAGCGCGACGGGTCGCTGTCTTTCAGGTAGTCGAGGAGTTTGCGTCGCTGCGTGACGAGCTTCAGCAGCCCGCGGCGCGATGAATGGTCGCGCTTGTGCGCGTTGAAATGTTCGCCCAGACCATTGATGCGGGCGGAGAGCAATGCAATCTGGACCTCGGGGGAGCCCGTGTCGGCTGCGCCGCGCTTGAAGCCGCCTACGATCTCAGACTTGCGCTCGGTGGACAGTGCCATCGGTGATAAAACCTCGAAACCTGAAGAAAATTTTCGCCTTTGTGAGCCGCGCATTTTAGCCGCACAGCACCCTTTTACTCAAGTTTTTGGACCGATTCCGTTCGTACCGGCCCCCGGCACGAAAAGTCGCTGCACCTGCAGCAGCCCCGCCGCGCCCGGTTCGACCAAGCCGAGGAAGCGTCCAGCAGGGTCGTAAGCGCGATAATGTGCGGCGCTCGGCAGGCCTGCGGGGCGCGCCAGCGTGCGTCCCTGGCATAGCCGCAGCGTCTGGCCGGCGTTCAGCGCCAGGACGGGCAGGTCCGGAAAAGCTGTGTCCACCGCGGCCAGCCAGGGCGCGTGAGCAGCCTCGGCCATAGGGGTCGCCTCGATCTCCGCCAGTGTGGCCATGGCTGCGGCCTCGAACGGTTCGACCCAGCGCCGCCGCAAGGCCAGCAGGTGGGCGCGCGTGCCGAGGCCCGCGGCAATCTCGTCTGCCAGGACCCGCACATAGGTTCCCTTGGAGCAGACCACCTCGATGTCAATCGTCCGGTCGCCCTGCCCGGTCACGACCAGCGACTTGATCGTGATCGGGCGCGCCTCGCGTTCGACTTCGATGCCCTGCCGGGCGAGCTCATAGAGCGGCCGTCCGTCGCGCTTCAGGGCCGAATACATCGGCGGGACCTGCAGCCGCTCGCCGCGCAGGGCTGCAAGCGCCTGTTCGAGTCGGTCGGCGTCAAACACGGGCACGTCGACCTCGGCGACCGGCTGCCCTTCCGCATCGCCCGTGTCTGTCGCGACACCGAGCCGCACGGTGGCGCGGTACGCCTTGCGCCGGCCGAGCAGCGTGCCGCAGGCCTTGGTGGCCTGACCGAAACAGAGCGGAAGCATGCCTGTGGCCATGGGATCGAGCGTGCCGGCGTGGCCGGCCTTCTCGGCCTGCAGATGTCGGCGCACGCGTTGCAGCGCCTGGGTCGAAGTGAGGCCCTGCGGCTTATCGAGCAGGACGATGCCGTCCACCGCTCGCCAGCGCCCGGGGGGGGCTACCCGATTTTGACGGGTCAAACTGGGAGCCTCCCGTCTTCCCGCTCACGGGCGTTCGTCGTCGGCTTCGTCGTCGCGACTGCTGTCGTAATGCGCGAGGTCGTCGTCTTCGCCGGCCGCCGCGGGGGCAGCGTCCGCCGCTGCTTCGTCAACGTGACGCGCCTTGTCGTCACGAACGGCCTGGCCGATCAGGTCGCCGAGGCGGTTGCCGCGTTCGAGTTCCTCGTCGGGCGCGAAATGCAGCTGGGGCGCCAGGCGCAGCTTCAGAGCGCGCCCCAGTGGACCACGCAGGTACACCGCCGCCTCGTCCAGGATTTCCTTCTGCAGTTCGTCGTGCGTATCGCCGGAGAGCAATGTGTACATCACCCACATGTGCGTAAGGTCCGGCGAGACCTTGACGTGCGTGACCGTCATCGGCTTCAGGCGCGGATCGCGCACCTCCCGCAGCAACAGCTGCGAGAGGACGCGCTGGACCTGCTCGGCGATGCGTCGGGCGCGTGGTACCTCGCGTGGCATCTGCCTTACGCGCTGCGCGCGACCTCGAACCGGGAGAAGCACTCGATCTGGTCACCGACGCGGATGTCGTTGTACTTGACCACGCCGATGCCGCACTCGGTGCCGCCGCGGACTTCGCCGACGTCGTCCTTGAACCGCCGCAGCGAGTCGAGCTCGCCCTGGTGGATGACCACGTTCTCGCGCAGCACGCGCACCGGGTTGCCGCGCTTGATGACGCCTTCGGTGACGAGGCATCCCGCCACGGTGCCGAACTTGCTCGATCGGAACACTTCGCGCACCTCGGCGAGACCGACGATCTGCTCCTTGATCTCCGGCTTGAGCATGCCGGCCACCCAGCTGCGCACGTCGTCGAGCGCCTCGTAGATGATGCTGTAGTAGTTGACCTCGACGCCCTGGTCCTTCATGGCGCTGCGGGCCGCGCCGTCCGCACGGACGTTGAAGCCGATGATGCGCGCGCGCGAGGCCGCAGCAAGCGAAACGTCGGACTCGGTGATGCCACCCACGCCGCTCGCGATGACCTTGACCGACGCCTCGTCGGTGCCGATCTTCGACAGCGAATCGCGCAATGCTTCGGCGCTGCCCTGCACGTCGGCCTTGACGATGAGGTTGACGAACTGGCCCGCGTTCTCGCCCAGCTGCGAGAAGACGTCCTCGACCTTCTTCGTCGCACCGGCAAGACGCACGTCGCGGTACTTGCCCTGTCGATACAAGGCAACTTCACGTGCCTTGCGCTCGCTCTCGACGACCAGCAGGTCGTCGCCGGCGCCTGGCGCATCCGAAAGCCCGAGTACCTGCACGGGCTGGGCCGGGCCGGCCGTCTGCACCTGCTTGCCCAGCGCGTCGAACAACGCACGCACGCGGCCGAATTCCTGGCCCGCAATGATCGGGTCGCCGGTCTTGAGCGTGCCGCGCTTCACCAGCACGGTCGCGACCGGACCGCGGCCCTTCTCGATGCTGGACTCGAGCACGACGCCCACGGCGAGGCCAGTGGTCGGCGCCTTGAGATCGAGCACTTCGGCCTGCAACAGAATGGATTCGAGCAGCTTGTCGATGCCATCGCCCGTGCGCGCCGATACGTTGACGAACATCACGTCGCCGCCCCATTCCTCGGGGATGACGTTCTGCTTGCCGAGGTCGTTGCGCACGCGGTCGGGATCCGCACCGTGCTTGTCGATCTTGTTGACGGCGACGACGATCGGCACCTCCGCTGCGCGTGCGTGCTGGATCGCTTCGATCGTCTGCGGCATGACGCCGTCGTCCGCCGCCACCACAAGGATGACGATGTCGGTGACGTTTGCACCACGGGCGCGCATGGCGGTGAATGCCGCGTGTCCCGGGGTGTCGATAAACGTGATCAGTCCCTTCGGCGTCTGCACCTGGTAGGCGCCGATATGCTGCGTGATGCCGCCCGCCTCGCCCGCCGCCACCTTGGTGGTGCGGATGTAGTCGAGCAGTGACGTCTTGCCGTGGTCGACGTGGCCCATGATGGTCACGACCGGTGGACGCGGCAGCACTTCGATGTCGGCCGACGTCGCCAGCAGCTGTTCTTCGAGCTGGTCTTCCTTCAGCGCGATCGCCGTGTGGCCGAATTCCTCGACGACCAGCGTCGCGGTGTCCTGGTCGATGGGCTGGTTGATCGTGGCCATCACGCCCATCTTCATCATCGTCTTGATGACTTCGTTGGCCTTGATCGCCATGCGGTTGGCGAGCTCGCCGACCGTGATCGTCTCCGGAATCTGCACGTCACGCTTGACCGGCGCCGTGGGCTCCACGAAACCGTGGCGCGCCTCGACCTGCACCTGGCCCGAACGGCGGTAGCGGCCGGCAGGCTGCTGCTTTTTCTTGAAGCTCGCCTTGGCGTTCGCCGAAACGTGGAGTTCCTGACGCCCGTACTTGGTCGGGGCGCCCGCTGCCGGTGCACGGCCGGGCGCCGACTCCGGCGCACGAGCGGGCTTCGACGGACGCGGCGGCTCAGCCGCGCGGCGCTCGGCGTCGGCTCGCTCGCGCTCGCGCTCGGTGCGGTCGCGGGCCTGCTGTTCGGCGGCATCACGGGCATCGGCTTCGGCGCGCGCTCGCGCGGCTTCTTCCAGCACACGCCGCTCGTCAGCTTCGATTCGATCGCGCTCGAGCTGCTCGGCCGCGCGACGGTCGCTTTCCGCGCGTTCCCGCTCCTGGCTCGTGACGTCCTCGACGGGACGCTGCTTGTCGACTTCCTCCAGACGCTGGCGCTGCTCTTCCTCGATGACCGACCGGTTCAGGTAGGTCTTCTTGCGCCGGACTTCGACTGCGACAGTGCGGGCGCGGCCCAGCGTGGACGCGAGTTTGATCTCCTGCTGCGACTTGCGCTGCAAGGTGATCTTGCGCGGGGCCGCAGCGTCCTCGCCATGACGCCCGTGCGCGCGGCGCAGGTGCGTCAGGAGCTCCATCTTGGCTTCCTCGCTGATGATGTCGTCAGCGCCACCGACCTTGATGCCCGCCTCACCCAGCTGCGTGAGCAGCCGGTCGACGGGGACCTTCAGGACCTCCGCAAACTGCGTGACCGTTACTTCTGCCATGTAATCAGACCTCCGCTCACGCCTGCTGGCCCTGTTCGAACCAGTGCTTGCGCGCAGCAAGAATCAACTCGCCGGCGCGCTTCCCGTCGAGATTCGGGATCTCGGCGAGGTCGTCTATCGCCTGCTCTGCCAGGTCCTCGCGGGTCACGATGCCGTGGCGCGCAAGTTCCACGGCCAGGATGCCGTCCATGCCTTCGACTTCGAGCAGGTCGGCCGCCGGGGCGGCGACCGTCTCTTCGCTGGCGATCGCCTGCGTCAGCAGCACGTCGCGGGCGCGGTTGCGCAGTTCCTGCACGATCGCTTCGTCGAATTCCTCGATCGACGCGATCTCGGACTGCGGCACGTAGGCGATTTCCTCGATGCTCGAGAAGCCTTCCTGCACCAGGATCGCCGCGACGTCTTCGTCGACGTCGAGCTGCTGCATGAACAATTCGCGCAGCACCTTCTGCTCGGACTCGCTTTTTTCCTCGGCCGCCTGCTCGCTCATGATGTTGAGCTTCCAGCCCGTGAGTTCGCTCGCGAGACGGATGTTCTGGCCGCCGCGGCCGATGGCCTGCGACAGTTTCTCTTCCGCCACGGCGATGTCCATCGAATGCGACTCTTCGTCCATGACGATCGAGCTGACTTCCGCCGGCTGCATCGCGTTGATCACGAATTGCGCGGGATTGTCATCGAACGGGATGATGTCGACACGCTCGCCGGCGATCTCGTTCGAGACGGCCTGCACGCGCGAACCGCGCATGCCGACGCAGGCACCAACCGGATCGATGCGTGGATCGTTGCTGCGGACGGCAATCTTGGCGCGGGCGCCCGAATCGCGCGCGGCACCGAGGATGTTGATCAGGCCCTGGCCCACCTCCGGCACCTCGAGCTTGAACAGCTCGATCAGGAACTCCGGCGCCGTGCGGCTCAGGAACAGCTGCGGACCGCGCGGCTCGGAGCGCACGTCCTTCAGGAAAGCCTTGATGCGGTCCTGCGTGCGGACCGGCTCGCGCGGGATCATCTGGTCGCGCGGGATGAAGCCTTCGGCATTGCCGCCGAGGTCGACAAAAATACCGTTGCGGTCGACGCGCTTCACCAGGCCGGACACCAGCGTGCCGATACGGGCCTTGTAGAGTTCGACGACCTGCGCGCGTTCTGCCTCGCGCACTTTCTGCACGATGACCTGCTTCGCGGTCTGCGCCGCGATGCGGCCGAACGCAACCGACTCGAGCGGCACTTCGACGTAACCACCCGGCTCGGCTTCCGGCGAAACGTCGAGGGCGTCCTCGAGGCGCAGTTCCTTGTCCGGGAACTCGAGTTCGGTCGAGTCGTCGGCAAAGACCTTCCAGCGCTGGAACGTGTCGTAGTCGCCCGTCTTGCGGTTGATCGACACTCGGACGTCGATTTCTTCGCCGTACTTCTTGCGCGTTGCGGACGCGAGCGCGGCTTCGAGTGCCTCGAAGATGATGTCCTTCTCGACGCCCTTCTCGTTCGAGACGGCATCCACGACCATCAGGATCTCTTTGTTCATCGCTCGTCGTCCTCTGAATCGTCTGCGGTCAGAAGTCGGGCGCAAGGTGCGCCTTCCTGATTCCCGCAATCGGCAGCCGGTAAATCCGGCCGTCCACCTCAACCTCGATCGTGTCGACCCCGGCGGCGACCATCCGGCCCTTGAACCGGCGGCGCTCCTCGACGGGATGCACCATCTCCACGAAAACCTGTTCGCCCGCGTACGGCGCGAAATGCCGCGCCACGCGCAGCGGCCGCTCGACGCCTGGCGACGACACCTCGAGGGTGTAGTTCCCCGGAATCGGATCCGCCGCGTCGAGTGTGTCGCTGACCGCCCGGCTCGCCTGCTCGCAGTCTGCGACCGTGATGCCCTCCTGGGCGTCCGTGTCGAGGTAGATGCGCAGCAAGGCGTTGCCACGGCCCGGCAAGTACTCGAGTTCCCAAAGGTCGTACCCGAGCCCGGCGATGACCGGCTGCAGCAGCGCCGTCAGCTTGTCCCTGAGCATCGCTCCGTCCTCGCACGAACCCCATAAACGAAAAATGGGCCCGCGGCCCATTTCTCCTTCCTGCAACCGGTCGCACCGACTGTCGCAAAAGAAAAATCCCCGCTTGCGGGGACCTCTCTGGCGAATCACCCGCCGCCTCAAAGCGCCGCGAGGTGCCATGAACCGGCCAAGGTCCGCCCCGCCCGACGGGCAACACGGATACCTCGGACCGCTGATTCTATAGTAAAGCCGCCTGCGCCGGCTAGTCGCGTCCGGAGGGCTCCCCATCCCCCCGATTGAACATTGAATCAGGCGAGCAGGTTCGCGACGGCGTCGGCCACGTAGTCGACGTTGGCATCGCTGATGCCAGCCACGTTGACGCGGCCGTCGGGGGGCATGTAGATGTGGTGCTCGTCCCGCAGCCGCGCAATGTCCGCCTCCGGTAGTCCGAGCAACGAGAACATGCCGCGTTGCCGTGAGACCCAGCCGAAGTCATGGCCCGGCAGCCGGGCGGCAAGGCGGGCCGCGAACAGCGCGCGCAATGACTTCATGCGGGCCACCATGGAGCCGACCTCCTCCTCCCAGTGCTGCCGCAGGGACGCATCGGCCAGCACGCTGGCGACGATAGCCGCGCCGTGATCCGGGGGCATGGAATACATGCGCCGGGCCAGCCGGGCCTGGTGCGTGGCAACGGCATTCCTGGCCACGCTGGTGGCCGAAATGACCGCCAGGGCACCTGTCCGCTCACGGTAGAGGCCAAAGTTCTTGGAGCAAGACACCGCGAGCAGGAGTTCTGGCACCCGTGCTGCAAGCGTTCGCACCCCGACGGCGTCGGTCTCGAGATTGTCGCCGAACCCCTGGTACGCGAGGTCGACAAAGGGCACGAGCCCCCGGTGCTCGATTACTGCGGCGAGCGCCTGCCACTGGTCCGGCGACAGGTCGGCTCCCGTCGGGTTGTGGCAGCACGCATGCAGCAGTACCAGCGAAGCCGTCGGCAGCTTGTCGATATGGGAGAGCATGGCGTCGAACGCCACCGCGCGACGCGCAGCGTCGAAGTACGGATAGCGTACGAGCCGCATGCCCGAGCTGCCGACGAGCGGTTCGTGGTTGGCCCAGGTCGGATCGCTCACGTGCACGACGGTGTCCGGCCGGCCGACCTTGACGAGTTCGGCACCGAGCCTGAGCGCGCCGCAGCCGCCGACGGTCTGGATCGTCGAGGTGCGGTCCGCAAGGCCGGCTGCGAGCGGCCCGAGCGCAAGGGCAATGATTCGTTCGTTGAATTCGAGGTTGCCAGCCGGACCCACGTAACTCTTGGTGGTCTGCGCGCCGATCAGCGCGCGCTCGGCCTCGCGCACGGCGGCAGGTACCGGCGTATTGCCGGAATCGTCGCGGTAGACGCCGACTCCCAGGTCCACCTTCAGCGGCGAAGTATCGCGACGGTAGGCGATGGTCACGCCGAGGATGGAGTCGGGCGCGAGCGGTTCCAGCGTTTCGAACATGGCAACACCTGTGCGGACGGGCGATCGCATGATGCCCGAGTCTGGCGCCTCGAGTCAGCCGCCGGTGGAGCGGGCCAGGGCCGCGATCACCCGCTGATCGATCGCGCCGAACAGGCTCGCGCCGTCGTGGCCGAACATTTCAATTCGCACACGATCGCCGAAGCGCAGGAACGGCGTGGTCGCCTTGCCGTGGGCAATCTGCTCGAGTGCGCGGTTTTCCGCGAGGCAGGATGACCCGCTGGTGCGATCGTAATTGGAAACCGTCCCCGAACCGATGACCGCCCCGGCGCCAAGCCGTCGCGTCCTGGTCACGTGCGCAATCAGTTGCGCGAAATCGAACGTCATGTCGACGCCGGCGTTCGGCTGGCCAAACAGCGTGCCGTTGATGTGCGACACCAGCGGCAAGTGCACCTTGCATCCCTGCCAGGCCTCGCCGAGTTCATCGGGCGTGATCGCGCACGGACCAAACGACGTGGCCGGTTTCGACTGGTAGAAGCCGAACCCCTTGGCGAGTTCGGCCGGGATCAGGTTGCGCAGCGACCAGTCGTTGACGAGCATGATCAGCTTGACGTGACCGGCAGCCTCCTCGACCGTGGTCAACATCGGCACGTCGTCCGTGATCACGGCGAGCTCGCCCTCGAGGTCGATGCCGTATTCTTCGCCCGGTACCGGCACGTCAGCAGTTGGCGGGATGAAATCGTCCGAGCCGCCCTGGTACACGAGCGGGTCCGTCCAGAAGCTCGGCGGCATGTCGGCATTGCGCGCCCTGCGCACGAGCTCGACATGGTTGACGTAGGCCGAGCCATCGACCCAGTGATGAGAACGCGGCAGCGGCGCCAGCGCGGCATGCGGGTCGAACGGCAGCGCGCCGCTGACATCGCCGGCGGCGAGGCGTGCAGACAGCTCGAGCAGCTGCGGCGCGATGCGAGACCAGTCGTCCAGGGCAGCCTGCAGCGTCGGCGCAATCGAAGAAGCGGGTATCGCTCGCTTGAGATCACGGCTGACGACGACCAGTTGGCCGTCACGGGTGCCGTTGCGCAGGGTGGCGAGCTTCACTTGTTCTTCCAGCTGTCCACGTAGCCGGCCCATTCCACCGCGAGTCCGCCGGCACTGACATCGATCGGGTCGCGCGTATCGATCATCACCGCGTATTCATCGGTCGCGGGTTTGGTCTGTTCGAACATCCGTGTGAGCGCCTTCGGATGCGGCCCGTGCGTGAATCCCGCGGGATGATACGTGAGCATGCCCGGGTGGATATTGTCGCGGCTGAAGAAGTCGCCCGCGTGATAGAAGATGACTTCGTCGTAGTCGTCGTTGTTGTGGAAGAACGGCACCTTCAGCGCTTTCGGGTCCGTCTCGAACGGCCGCGGCACGAACGTGCAGACGACGAAGCGCGACGACAGGAACGTCGTGTGCGCCGAAGGCGGCAGGTGGTAGCGGTGGCTCATCAGCGGCCGGATGTCACGCACGTTGAGCCGCACCGGCGCGAGTTCGCCGTGCCAGCCGATGGCATCCAGCGGATTGAACGGGTAAGTGATGCGCGAGATCGCGCCGCGGCGATTCACCTCGACCTGCCAGCCCTGGATGGACGACTGTTGCGCCTTGAACGCTGCGTCGATGCGTGGCGTATCGAGGATCGCCGGATCGAAGATCGCGTGCGGACCGACGAGGCCCTTGTCGGGCAGCATGTAGCTCGCGTTGGTGGACTCGATCAGCAGCACGTCTATCGCTGCAGCGATCTCGAGCCGCCACATCGTCCCGCGCGGCAGCATTACGTAGTCGCCGGCACACAGGCTCAGGTGCCCGAAATCGCAGAAGAGATCGGCCTCGCCGTTGTGCACGAACAGCAGGTCGTCGCCGTCCGCATTGCGCGCGAGCTTGTCCATGCTCTGCGGCAGGCGCCAGAAGCGCACGCGGCATGAGGCGTTCGCCAGCACCTCGGCGGCCGACCAGGGACTGGTCGCCCCGACCGGCAACTGCGTCAGGTCGAGCGCACGCGGCCGCATAGGACCCTCGAACCCGGTCCAGCCCGTCGGCGGGTGTCGATGGTGGAAGAACGCGGCCGGGCCGAAGAACCCTTCCTTGCTCATCTCGCGTTCGTAGGTACCGTCCGGCAGGTCGCAGTGTGCCTGCCGTGAGGCTGTTCCTTCGACGCGCGACAATGGTATGTAGTTCTTCACAGCCACCTCCAACGAGGGGTTAGGGGTTGGGGGTCAATTGGGGACGCTCACCTAGCTCACCTAACGGACGTAAGCGCCCCAATTTTTAATAGGTGAGCGTCCCCAATTTCCCCACCCCCTAACCCCTTCAAATGACGCCGCGCCGTTCCTGGTCGAGCTCGATCGACTCGAACAAGGCGCGGAAGTTGCCTTCGCCAAAGCCATCATTGCCCTTGCGCTGGATGATCTCGAAGAAGATCGGGCCGATGACGTTGGTCGTGAAAATCTGCAACAGGATTCCGTCCTTGGCGCTGCCGTCGATCAGGATGTTGCGCTTCGAAAGTTCTTCGAGTTTCTCGCGGTGTCCGTCGACGCGCGCCGGCACGCCTTCGTAGTAGGTCGCGGGCGTGTCCTGGAACTGGACGCCGTTGGCCCGCAACACGTCTACCGTTGCATAAATGTCCGACGTGTGCAGCGCTATGTGCTGGATGCCCTCACCCTGGTACTCGCGCAGGTATTCCTCGATCTGCGACTTGTCGTCCTGCGATTCGTTGATCGGGATGCGGATCTTGCCGCAGGGACTGGTCATTGCCTTGCTGAACAGGCCGGTCTTCTTGCCCTCGATGTCGAAATAACGGATTTCACGGAAGTTGAACAGCTTCTCGTAGAAGCCCGCCCACTTGGCCATGTTGCCGCGATGCACGTTGTGAGTAAGGTGATCGATCACCGACAGGCCCGTCGAACGCCGCGAACCGCGGTCCTGCACGGGGACGAAGTCGACGTCGTAGATCGTGTTCTCGCCGTAGCGATCCACAAGGTACACCTGGCTGCCGCCAATGCCTTCGATGGCCGGGATGTTGAGTTCCATCGGTCCCACGGCGTTCTGCACCGGCTTCGCGCCGAGGTCCACCGCGCGCTTGAACGCCTGCGCGGCATCTTTCACACGAAATGCCATCGCGCACGCGGACGGCCCGTGTTGCTGCGCGAAGCGCTGGCCGAAACTGCCCGGCTCGGCGTTGATGATGAAGTTGACGTCGCCCTGCCTGTGCAGCGTGACGTTCTTGCTCCTATGGCGTGCAGTGACCGGAAAACCCATGCGCTCGAACAGCGAACGCAGCAGTTCCGGGTCGGGCGCGGTGTATTCGACGAACTCGAAACCGTCGGTACCCATCGGATTTTCGAAGAGGTCGGCCATGGCAGCCCTCCCGCAAGTTAGTTACGAATGAAACTGTAGGCGCGCATGGTAGCTG
>JADJOO010000009.1 GCA_016713725.1 Pseudomonadota bacterium
GGTCACCGGTGCGAGCGGCAGCATCGGCGGCGCACTCGCACAGGCTTGTGCGCGACTGGGCCCACGCGTGATCCGGAGCGGCCGCTCGGTCAGGAAACTGGAAAACGTCTCACGACTCGATCGTCGCGCAGGGCGGTCCGCGGCCATCCATCGCACCGATCGACTTCGAGAAAGCGGACGCAGCCGCGTACGACGCGATGGCCGAGGCCATTGGCGGCGAGTTCGGCCGGCTCGACGGCCTCGCCCACGTGGGAGGCGTCCTCGGCGATCGCTCGCCGATCGCGCATTACGACGTGCCGACGTGGCTGAAGGTGATGCACGTCAACGTCAACGCGCCGTTCATCCTGACGAAGATCCTGCTGCCGCTGCTCGGCAAGTCGGCGGACCCTTCGATCGTGTTCACGACCAGTGGCGTATCGATCAAGGGACGCGCGTACTGGGGCGCGTATGCCGTGTCGAAGTTTGCGAACGAAGGAATGATGCAGGTGCTGGCGGACGAGCTGGCGACGGAATCGCCGATCCGCTCGAACAGTGTCAACCCCGGCGCCGTGCGCTCACCGATGCGTGCCAAGGCATACCCCGCCGAGGACGCCGCGAAACTGACACGTCCCGAAGCCGTGCTCGCGCCGTTCCTCTACCTGCTGGGCCCGGACAGCCGGGGAGTCACCGGTTGCCGCTTCGACGCGAAGTAGATTTCTTGTGGCGACGGTCCGGGGCTGGCCGGGGTCGCGGACGCGGCTTGAGACCGGTGTCGCTGCGATCGCGACCCGCCAGCGCATAGAGAGGATCGAGGTCCACGCCTTCGAGCGCACGCGAACGGCCCCGCGGCAAATCGCGTGGCAGGGCGATCGGGCCCCACTTCACCAGCATGGTGCGGCTGATCTTGAGGCCCGCGGAATCGAACAGCGCGCGGATCGCACCACGCGGCAACGTGCGTTCGCTCGTCACCTTGAACCACATGTTGGTGCCGCTGGCACCTGCGGGCTGCACTGCACTGAACGTGGCCGTCTGGCCTTCGACGTCGACTGCCGTCGGCATCTCGGGCCACGCCTCTTCCACGGCTCAGTCGCAACGCGCACGCGGTACTCGACCGGAATCTCGTGATTGTGACGGGCGATCGCCAGCGCAAACTTTCCTTCGCTGGACAGGATCAGCAAGCCGTCCTCGCCAAAGCCGAGGGCGTTGACCGCCACCCAGCGGCCGGCATGCAACGCCGGCAGGTTCATCTCGACGCTCTCACGATCGTCGCCCGCACGGCTGCGCAGCATCTCGCCCGTGGGCTTGTGATACAGGATGACCTGCAGCTTGCGGTCCACCGCAAGCAGGCGCGTCACGTCCTTGCCATCCACGATGACGCGTTCGCCTTCCTGCAGCGCATGTCCGATCCCGGCGGGCCGGCCGTTGACCAGCACGCGGCCTTCGCGAATCCAGGCCTCGACCTGGCGGCGTGAACCGATGCCGTGCTGTGCCAGCAGCTTATGGAGGCGTTCGCTCAACGGGACTCGTCGCCTTCCGCGCCGGCCTCCTCGGCCATGGCCGCCTCAGCCGTCGCGATGGCGGCCGGCAGGTCGAGCTGCTCCTTGATGTCTTCGAGGTCGCGCAGTTCGGCGAGCGTCGGCAGGTCGTCGAGGCTCTTCCAAGCCGAAGTAGTCGAGAAACTCGCGCGTCGTCCCAAGCAGTTCAGGGTGTCCCGGCACTTCACGGTGGCCAACGACCCGGATCCAGTTGCGCTCGTGCAGCGTCCGCATGATCGTCGTCGCGACCGTGACGCCGCGGATGTCCTCGATCTCGCCGCGCGTGATCGGCTGTCGATACGCAATCAGCGCCAGCGTCTCGAGCAGCGCACGCGAATAGCGGCTTGGCCGTTCCTGCCACAGGCGTGAGACGACATCTGCGTGCTGCGGGCGGATCTGCACGCGCCAGCCGCTCGCCACCTGGCGCAGTTCGACGCCACGGCTGGCATAGCTCTGCTGCAGCTCGGCAAGCGCGGCCGTTACTTCTTCGGCCGGCGGACGTTGTCCTTCGTCGAACAGTTCGAGCAGCTGCTCGACCGAAACCGGCCGGCCGGCGGCGAGCAGCACCGCTTCGACGACGCCGCTCAGGGGGTGTTGGGTCATGATTCGGTGCCTTGCGGGCCTGGCGGGGCCCGGTCATCCATGCCGTCGATCTGTTCCGGCGGGCGGGGAGTGCCAGCGCGCACGTGGATCGGCGCATACGGTTCGGACTGCACGATCTCGACCAGCCCCTCGCGGAGCAGTTCGAGGATCGCGATGAAAGTAACGGTGACGCCCATGCGCCCTTCCTCGGCGCGGAACAGCGTGACGAACTCGACGAACGCCTGCGAGCGCAGCGTGTCCAGCACTTCGGACATGCGCTGGCGTACCGAGAGCCGTTCGCGGCTGATGCGATGGTGCGCGAACATCTCGGCGCGTCCCATCACGTCCTTGAGCGCGACCAGCATCTCCTGCAGCGACACGTTCGGCTGCAGCCGGACGACGCGCAGCTCGACGAGTTCGGCCGAAGCCGGGAACGTGTCGCGGTCGACGCGGTGCAGTTCCTCGATGTCGATCGCAGCGCGCTTGAAGCGCTCGTATTCCTGCAGCCGGCGCACGAGTTCCGCGCGCGGGTCGGCTTCTTCGTCGCCCGCGGCAGCCGGTCGCGGCAGCAGCATGCGCGACTTGATCTCGGCCAGCGTCGCGGCCATCACGAGGTATTCGCCCGCGAGTTCCAGCTGCATGCCGCGCATCACGTCGATATACGACATGTACTGCCGCGTGATCTCGGCGATCGGGATGTCGAGGATGTCGAGGTTCTGCCGGCGGATCAGGTAGAGCAGCAGGTCGAGCGGACCTTCAAAGGCCTCGAGGAACACCTGCAGCGCATCCGGTGGGATGTACAGGTCCTTCGGCATCTGCGTGACTGGCTCGCCATCGACCACCGCGAACGGCATCTCACCCTGCTCGTGCGGCTCCGGCACGTGCGGCTCGGCCGCCGGCTGGTGCCCCAGCCCGCCTTCGATCAACGTGAGGTCGGGTTTCGTCATGCGTCGTGCTGCCTCAGCGGTATGCCAGGCCCATCGCCTGCTTGACGTCGTCGAGGGTCTGGCCCGCGACCGCGCGCGCCTTTTCGCAGCCTTCCGCGATGATGCCGTGCACCAGGTCCGGGTTGTCCTCGTATTCCTGTGCACGCTGGCGCATGCCCGTGACTTCCTCGACGATCCTGTCGATCACCGGCTTCTTGCATTCCAGGCAACCGATGCCCGCCGAACGGCAGCCCTGGTCGACCCAGCGCTGCGTCTGCGCATCGGAATACAGCTTGTGCAGGTCCCACACCGGGCACTTCTCGGGATTGCCCGGATCGGTGCGCCGCACGCGCGCCGGATCGGTCTGCATCGTCTTGAGCTTCTTCGCGACTTCGTCCGGATCCTCGCGCATGCCGATCGTGTTGCCGTACGACTTCGACATCTTGCGGCCGTCGAGACCCGTGACTTTCGGCGTCGCGGTCAGCAGTGCCTCGGGCTCGTTGAGGATCGTGCGGCCCGTGCCCTCGAGGTAACCGAGCAGGCGTTCGCGGTCGGCCAGGGTGAGGCGCGAATTGCCATCGAGCAACGCGTGCGCTCGTACCAGCGCGTCGTCCTGGCCCCGCTCCTGGTAGCCCTTGCGCAGGTCACGATAAATTGCTGCGTTCTTGGCGCCAAGGTTCTTGATGGCGCGCTCGGCCTTGGCTTCGAAGTCCTGCTCGCGGCCGAAAATGGAATTGAAGCGGCGGGCGATCTCGCGCGTGATTTCCACATGAGCGACCTGGTCTTCACCGACCGGCACGCCAGCCGGGCGGTACAGCAGGATGTCGGCACTCTGCAGCAGCGGATACCCCAGGGAACCCGTAGGTGGCGAGGTCCTTTTCCTTGAGCTGTTCCTGCTGGTCCTTACGTCGGCACGCGCTCGAGCCAGCCGAGCGGCGTGATCATGGACAGGAGGAGGTGCAGCTCCGCGTGTTCCGGCACGTGCGACTGCACGAACATCGTGCAGACCGCCGGGTTGAGCCCCGCGGCCAGCCAGTCGACGACCATCTGCCACGCGAAGTCCTCGAGATGCCGGGTGTCTTCGTACCCGGTCGTGAGAGCGTGGTAGTCGGCAATGAAGAAATAGCAGTCGTACTGGTACTGGAGTTCGGTCCAGTTCTTCAGTGCGCCGTGGTAGTTGCCGAGGTGCAGGCTGCCGGTCGGGCGCATTCCGGAAAGCACTCGACGCGGGGTCGTGACGGTAGAACTCAAACGGGTTCCCTGCGACCTTGTCGCGGTAGAGTTTTTAAATTTCATGGACTTGCGGAACAAACATCGGGTATTGGATGAACCCGTGTCGACCCACCAAGCCAGCGGCAAGCCGCGATTATACGCAGCCGCCCCGGCCGCGTTCACTCGAACGCGGAGACATCGCCCTTGCCGCGACGCACGACGACCGGAGCGCCGCTCGACAGGTCCACGACGCTGCTGGGCTCGATGCCACCGCTGCCGCCGTCGATCACCAGGTCGACCAGGTGGTCGAGCTTCTCCTTGATCTCCTGCGGGTCGGTCGGTGTTTCCGACTCGCCTGGCAGCAGCAAGGTCGAACTCATGATCGGCTCACCCAGTTCGGCCAGCAGCATGCTCACGATCGCGTTGTCCGGCACACGGATGCCGATGGTGCGACGCTTCGGGTTCTGCAGCCGTTTGGGCACCTCTCGCGTGGCCTCGAGCAGGAAGGTGTAAGGACCCGGCGTGAAAGCTTTCAAGGTGCGGTACTGGCTGTTGTCGACCCGGGCATATTTCGCGATCTCCGACAGGTCGCGACAGACCAGCGTGAAGTTGTGCTGTTTCACGTCCACGTTGCGGATGCGCCGTATGCGCTCCATGGCCTCCTTGTCGCCGATCAGGCAGCCGAGTGCGTAGCTCGAGTCCGTCGGATAGACCACGACGCTGCCGTCGCGGATGGCGGCAATGGCCTGGCGCACCAGGCGCGGCTGCGGATTCTGCGGGTGAATGGAGATCAGGAACGCCATGAAACTCGCCCAGCCGCGGGTGTCACGGCCAAATTGGTATGATACGCGCCCCTTCGCCGACCTGCCCCGAGCGCACCCCAGCCAGATGCAAATGCTGTTCGACCTGCTGCCGGTCGTGTTTTTCTTTATCGCTTACAAGATGGCGGGCATCTACGTTGCGACGGCGGTCCTCATCGTCGGAGTGCTGGTGCAGACCGCAATCAGCTGGTTCAAGCACAGGAAGGTGAGCCCGATGCTGCTCACCTCGGCCATCCTGGTGCTCGTGTTCGGCGGCCTGACGCTGCTCATCCACGACGCGACCTTCATCAAGTGGAAGCCGACGATCGTGAACCTGCTGTTCGCCGGCGCGTTCCTCGCCAGCCAGTTCATGCAGGGACCGACCATCGTCCAGCGCCTGATGGGCGAGAAGATCAAGCTCGAACCCGCATCCCTCTGGACCCGCCTCAACCTGATGTGGGTCGGCTACTTCATCCTCTGCGCCGTGCTGAACCTGTACGTCGCGTACAACTTCAGCGAAAACACGTGGGTGAACTTCAAGCTGTTCGGGCTCATGGGGCTGACGATCGTCTTTGCGCTTGCGCAGGGCTACTGGCTTGGGCGCAAGCTCGACCAGGTGGAAGCCGGCGCGGCACGGACGGAGTGAGCCGAGTTCCAGCGATGTGGTACGTAATCATCGGCCAGGACAGTCCCAACGCGCTCGAGATCCGCAAGCGAGTGCGACCTGCGCACCTCGAACGCGCGCGGAGTCTCCTCAACGAAGGACGCATCCTCGTCGCCGGTCCCTGCCCTGCGATCGATTCGCCGGACCCGGGTCCTGCCGGCTTCACCGGCAGCGTGATCATTGCGGAATTCGCCTCCTCGCCGACGCCAAGGCGTGGGTGGCGGCCGATCCATACGTGACGGAAGGCGTGTTCGAATCGCATGAAGTCCGTCCATTCGTGAAGTCGCTGCCGTGACGCAAATGCATTCGCCTGGTCGCGCTGAAAGACTGGAGGCCCGGCTGCGCACTGCATTGCAGCCGTCGGAACTGCGCGTCCTGGACGACAGCCATCTGCACGCCGGCCATGCGGGCGCGGCGGGCGGGCTCGGCCACTTCACCGTCCAGCTCGTTGCGGAACGATTCACCGGGCTGCCGGTCGTACGGCGGCACCGGCTCGTGTACGAAGCAGTCGGCGACATGATGACCACCGATATCCACGCGTTGTCGATCCAGGCCCTGGCGCCCGGCGAAGGCTCGCTGGCCTGACGACAACGCTGCCCCATTAACGCGTCCACCTGGACGCCCCGACGCACCATCCATAGAGGCTCATCGATGCGAAACCTGAAGACCGCCCTCCTGCTCGGCGCCACCATCGCGCTAGGCACCACCGCGTGCACCAAGCCCGCAGAAGATGCAGCCAAGCCTGCAAGCCCGGCGTCTGCGGCCGCCGAGAAGGCCTCGCCGACAATCGTCACCGTCAACGGCAAGGTGATCAACGCGCAACTGCTCGACACGTTCCTGCAGGCCGTCACCGGCAAGCCCGCTGCCGAAGCGACCGCGGAACAGAAGGACGCGCTGCTCGAGCAGCTCGTGAACATGACGCTTGCCGCGCAGTCCGCCGAGAAGGACGGCCTGGCCGCTACCCCGGAAGTGCAGTCTCGACTCGACCTGCTGCAGATGCAGATCCTCGCCGAAGCCGCGAGTGAGAAGTACGTGAAGTCGCATCCGGTGTCGGATGACGAAGTGAAGGCGGCCTACGATACCGAAGTGGCGAACATGCCCAAGGAATACAACGCGCGGCACATCCTGGTCGAGAAAAAGGAAGCCGCTGACGCCATCATCAAGGAACTGCAGGCTGGCGGTGACTTCGCGAAGATTGCGAAGGCGCAGTCGAAGGATCCGGGCAGCGCGGCCAAGGGCGGCGATCTCGGTTGGTTCTCGGCGCAGACGATGGTGAAGCCGTTCGCCGACGCCCTCGCGAAACTCGAGAAGGGCAAGACGACCACCGAGCCCGTGCAGACGGAGTACGGCTTTCACGTCATCCAGCTTGAAGACGTGCGCGCTCCAAGCGCCCCGGGGTTCGAGGACGTCAAGGAACAGGTGAAGATGTTCGCCCAGCGGAAGAAGCTGCAGGCCTACCTCGACGATCTTCGCAAGACTGCAAAGATTCAGAAGACCGATTGACGGTCAAGTTTTTTTTTTGCGGCCCACGGCCGGTTTCCCTGCGAGGGGAACCGGCCGTTTTCATTGGCGCCGTCGGGACGTCATCAACAAGACGCAACTGCAGATCAGGTGGCTACGGAACCAGTTCGACGCAGGTTCCGGGTGAATGCTTTCCGGGTGCCTGAAGCAGCGTGCGACGGAATTAACCTCATCACTTTAAGAAAGAATTCTATCTATTTGTTTTTATTTATTAGATTGTAAAGTGTGACGAATTTCACAGATTCCTGGTTTTGGTGCGTTTAGGTCCAATTCCAGCCAGGTTGAGTTCACATATGCCAGCCGTGTGCGCTTTCGCCGGCCCTGAGCGGCACCTCCGGACCAATTGAGGGTTCTCTCCCACCCCCCTGATCTGGTTGAAATTTAACCAGTATCGCCGTCCCGATCCCCTTCCAGAGCCCCGCTCAAGACGCTCGCGTAACTCCCCGAATATGTTGAAGTCTTGACCGGTGGGGGTCGCCGGATATAGTTAACTCGCGCAGTTAACAATAACCCACCATGTCAGCCGCAATAGCACTCAGTTCGGAGCTGCCCTTTCCCGGGCTAGGAATGAGCGAAAACGTTAAGAAGCCGCTCCTCGCGGCGTGTCGACATTTGCTTCATCCGTTGGTGCGGATTCTGTTGCGCCACGGTGTGTCGTATGGGGAATTCTCCGATTCAGTTCGCGGCGCGTATATCGACATCGCAAAGAATGAATTGGTGCCGGCCAACCGACCACAGACGGAAGCTCGGATCGCGATTCTCACTGGACTGACAAAGCGAGACGTCGCTCGTATTCAAAATTTGGACGACGAAAACGACGATGGCGTGGGCTCGAATCGTATTGCTCGAGTCCTTCAGGGATGGAGCCAAGATCCGCAATATCTTGGGCCATACGGTCTGGCACTTGAGGTGCCGTTCGAAGGCGCGGCGATGTCGTTTGAGAACCTCGTCAAGAAATACGCTGACGACGTTTCTGCGCGCGCATTGCTTGAAGAGTTAGTTCGTGTGAAAGCAGCTGTCGAAACGGACGATGGCTACGTGCGTTTGCTCAACAGGACTTACCTGCCCGCCCCTCTTGACCCTGTTGGGCTCGAGCGGCTTGGCAATGTCGTCAATTACTTTATCGATACCGTCGATTTCATTTGCAGAAGAAACGCCAAGGAGAGGGACGTTTCGAAAGATACGCGTTTACTCTGGAAGGCCTTTCACCTGAGGCATTCCAAAAATTCGACGCGCTTATCAGGGAAAAAGGTCAGGAACTACTTGAGGTTCTCGACGACTGGCTAGGCCAGTACGAAACAAAGGGCGGGCACAAGTTGCCCGCGTCGGAAGCGATCAAGACAGGCGTTGGAATTTTCCACTTCATTGAGAAGTCCCCCTCGCCTCCTAAGGACGAGCAAAGTGACTTTGAAAATTAAAAGTGCGCGCAGCCAGTGCGCCAAAAGGGAAAGGAATATGAACGGGAATGGTCAGAATCTTCGTTTCGTTATTGCCGCTGCCTTGGCTCTGGCTAGCGCAACAACCGGTGCGAAGACCGCAGGCAACAATGCCTCGGTCGTTGGTGAGCAACTGTACTATTCCGGCGTAATTACCGGCGGCGACGCCATCGTTGGCGGTGACCGAGCCAAGGCCAAGCGTCCCGGTGTCATCACTGGCGGCGACGCCATTGTCGGCGGCGACCTTTCCAGGGGGAAGCGTGCCGATGCCATCGTCGGCGGTGATGCGATCGTTGGTGGTGGGGCGTCACGCGAGCCATTTCGGCGGCGACCTTTCCAGGGTGAAGCGTGCCGATGCCATCGTCGGCGGTGATGCGATCGTTGGAGGCGACCTTTCCAGGGTGAAGCGTGCCGATGCCATCGTCGGCGGTGATGCGATCGTTGGTGGTGACCGTGCCAAGGCGAAGCGCCCCGGTGTCATCACCGGCGGTGCATGTCGGCGGCGACTCCGGGAAGCGCCGATGCCATCGTCGGCGGTGACGCGATCGTTGGCGGTGACCGTGCCAAGGCCAAGCGTCCCGGTGTCATCACTGGCGGCGACGCCATTGTCGGCGGCGACCTTTCCGGGTGAAGCGTGCCGTGCCTCGGCGGTGGGATCGTTGGGGCCGCCAGGCGTCGTCGGTGTCTCACCGGCGGTGATGCCATCGTCGGCGGCGACCGTTCCAAGGTGAAGCGCGCCGATGCCATCGTCGGCGGTGATGCAATCGTTGGCGGTGACCGTGCCAAGGCGAAGCGTCGGTGTCATCACTGGCGGTGATGCAATTGTCGGCGGCGACCTTTCCAGGGTGAAGCGTGCCGATGCCATCGTCGGCGGTGATGCGATCGTTGGTGGTGACCTTTCCAGCGTGAAGCACGCCGATGCCATCGTCGGCGGTGATGCGATCGTTGGCGGTGACCGTGCCAAGGCCAAGCGTCCCGGTGTCATCACCGGCGGTGATGCCATTGTCGGCGGCGACCTTTCCAGGGTGAAGCGTGCCGATGCCATCGTCGGCGGTGATGCGATCGTTGGCGGTGACCGTGCCAGGCCAAGCGCCGGCGTCATCACCGGCGGCGACGCCATTGTCGGCGGCGCGGTGAGGCCGATGCCATCGTCGGCGGTGATGCGATCGTTGGAGGTGACCTTTCCAAGGTTAAGCGCGCCGATGTCATCGTCGGCGGCGATGCGATCGTTGGCGGTGACCGTGCAGGCTAAGCGTCCGGTGTCATCACCGGCGGCGACGCCATTGTCGGCGGCGACCTTTCCGGGTTAAGCGTGCCGATGCCATCGTCGGCGGTGATGCGATCGTTGGCGGTGACCGGCGTGTGCGGGCACAAGCGTCCAGGTGTCATCACTGGCGGCGACGCCATTGTCGCCGGCGACCTTTCCAGGGTGAAGCGTGCCGATGCCATCGCCGGCGGTGATGCGATCGTTGGAGGTGACCTTTCCAGCGTGAAGCACGCCGATGCCATCGTCGGCGGCGATGCGATCGTTGGCGGTGACCGTGCCAAGGTCAAGCGTCCCGGTGTCATCACCGGCGGCGACGCCATTGTCGGCGGCGACCTTCGGCGAAGCGTGCCGATGCCATCGTCGGCGGTGATGCAATCGTTGGCGGTGACCGTGCCAAGGCCAAGCGTCCCGGTGTCATCGCTGGCGGCGATGCATGTGTGGGCCCGGTGTCCCTGGCGGCGCGCCATGTCGCGGCGACGTGAGGGGTCCGCGGGCTGCCATCGTCGGCGGCGACGCCATCGTTGGTGGTGACCGTGCCAAGGCCAAGCGTCCCGGTGTCATCACTGGCGGCGACGCCATTGTCGGCGGCGACCTTTCCAGGGTGAAGCGTGCCGATGCCATCGTCGGCGGTGATGCGATCGTTGGTGGTGACCGTGCCAAGGCCAAGCGCCCCGGTGTCATCACTGGCGGCGACGCCATTGTCGGCGGTGACCGTGCCAAGGCCAAGCGTCCCGGTGTCATCACTGGCGGCGACGCCATTGTCGGCGGCGACCTTTCAGGTGAAGCGTGCCGGTGCCATCGTCGGCGGTGATGCGATCGTTGGGACCTGAGCGGCGTCGCGGCGGTGATGCGATCGTTGGTGGTGACCGTGCCAAGGCGAAGCGCCCCGGTGTCATCACTGGCGGCGACGCCATTGTCGGCGGCGACATCCGGGCGCCGAAGAATGCATTGCTAGTTGGCCCAATCGAATCAGTGGACTTACACGCCGGCACGATTTCTGCGCTCGGTCGAACCTTCAAAACAGGCGCCGATCACGCATCAGCTTTCGCCAATAAAATTAGCAGCGGTAGCCTGCCAATGGTGGTCGTGCTCGGCACCGCGCAGAAAGATGGAAGGTTGGCAACCAAATCGATGGTTGTGCTGAACGCGTCATACGTTCCTGGCGCGACGAAAGTACTATTGAAAGGCAACGTAACGAGTGTTGATAGCGCGTCTGGGAAACTCGCCATTGGAAAACAAATCGTCGATTACTCAAGTGTGCTATCGAAAGACGACGTTGTCATATCGATCGGCACGCTGGTTACTGTTGTTGGAACGCAACCGCTTGCTAAGGGCTTGATACTCGCTGACGCTATTCGCTGATCAACAGGCCCGGACGGAACAGAAGGTCGCGCCATAAGGCGCGACCTTTTTTATTCATTCGAAGTCTTGCTACCTTCAAAGTAGAAGACACCGACACCGACACGAATGGGCTGCCGTCCCGATGCGCTGCTCGGGTCCTCGCGCGTCGATATCCATTCATCGATCGAATTCATGAGGCCTTCTGCCTCCATATGGCTGACGCTACGGAAATCAGCCAATGCACCTTGTGGGAGATGATCCGAGTAGGCAACGCGCTGGATAAAAGCTGTAGATGGTTCGTCGAGGTTATGGCTTAACGACTCCAATAGAGGTGCGACGATGAACGTAAAGCCGACAATCAATTCTTCATCTAAGGCCGACGGCACAAAGAAGCGCTTCTTAACGCGAAACTTGCCATTTGGAAGTTCCACCATACCACCTGCCGCAAGTAACTCAGCTCTGACCGCACCCGCCGGAACGTCGCCTCCAACAAGCTTCACAAGGCTAGAGAAAGACTGCACATCTCCATCGAATGGCAGGTCTATCGGCGATCCACTTTCGTCGAGAAATGCTGGCTCTGCATGCCAAAGCTGCAGCGCGCGAGCCGGTCTCCCAAATTGAATCGTCGAATCGTCACTATAAACAGGTGCCGCTAGCACCCGTCTTACCCGCGATACTTCCTTGCGTGAAAGACCTGTGCGAACTGCGACCCTGGAAACATTGGTCGTGCGGCCCTTTGCGTCTGGTTTCCCGATGGCCTGTTCGATAAAGGTTCTTTTCGCAATTTCCTCGAACTGCGAATAAGTGATGCCCGCACCTAAAAGCATGCGTGCAATCGGCCGCATACAGCAGGTGACTGCGTCTAGAAGACGTTCTTGAAGGTCACTATTCAACATATCGCCGATTGCCTAGGAACCGAGTTGCTCACGCCACCCTCAAGAAGTGCCGACGATAATGTTCCAACTCACTGATCGACTCGCGGATATCGTCAAGGGCAAGGTGTGTCGACGCCTTTTGCACTCCGGCCAGAACGTCTGGTGCCCAACGCCGCGCAAGTTCCTTGACGGTGCTGACGTCGAGATTCCGGTAATGGAAAAATCGCTCGAGAGCGGGCATCTCGCGCGCGAGAAACCTGCGATCCTGACAAATGCTGTTGCCACACATCGGCGAGGCTCCGGCCACTGCGTGCTGCTCCAGGAAATCCAACGTCCGCATCTCAGCGTCCCTCGCGGTTATCCGGCTGTCACGGACCCTCTGCAGCAGACCGGTGCCGCCGTGCGTGGTCCTGTTCCATTCGTCCATCGCACCCAGCACCGACTCGTCCTGGTGGATCGCAACCACGGGGCCTTCCGCCAATATGCGGAGAGACGAGTCGGTGACGATCGTCGCGATCTCGATGATGCGATCGGCCTTGGTGTCCAGGCCCGTCATCTCGAGGTCGATCCAGATCAGATTGTCAGAGTTCAAGGTGTAACCAGGCAGCGAATCGGGCAAGGTTTAAGACTGGGACCCGGGAAGCTCCACGGCGCCCCAGGCGGTCGATTGTGAGGGATTCTAGCAAAGGCTAAGCTCCGCACCCTTCATGGAACCCACACCAGTGTCAATTCCGTCACCTTGATGCCACATTGGATGACCACTGCCTTCCTGGCGGCCCTTGCCATGCACCTTCTCGTGCAGTTGTGGCTGACCCTTCGGCAAACCCGCCACGTCGCAGCCCACCGCCACGAAGTGCCGCCCGCCTTTGCCGATGCAGTGAGCGCAGCGGAGCACTCGAAAGCCGCCGATTACACGGTCGCCAGGCAGCGCTTTGGCCGACTCGAACTGGTCGTCGACGCCGTCGTGCTGCTGGTCCTGACGCTGGGCGGCGGGATCGCTGCCCTCGGTCGACTCGCCACTGCAATCGCGGGCCAGAATCCGATCGGCTGCGGAACGCTGCACGTGCTGCTGGTGTTGTTGGCGATGAGCCTGGCCACCCTGCCATTCTCGGTCTGGCGGACGTTCGTGCTCGAGGCTCGCTTTGGCTTCAATCGAACGACTGCAGCCGTCTTCGTGGCCGACCTGCTGAAGGCTGCGGCACTCGGCGCGTTGCTGGGCGGGGGCGTCGTCGCGCTCGTGCTCTGGACCATGGAAGCCAGCGGCGTGCGTTGGTGGCTGGTGGCATGGGCCGTGTGGATGGCGATCTCGCTACTGCTGCTCTGGGCCTGGCCGCGCTGGATTGCGGGATTCTTCAACAAGTTCACGCCACTCACGGACGCAGCCTTGCGCGAGCGCATCGATGCCCTGCTGGCCCGTTGTGACTTCCACGCGCGCGACGTGTACGTCATGGACGGTTCGAAGCGATCCGCACACGGCAATGCCTATTTCACCGGGCTCGGCCGCGAGAAGCGCATCGTCTTCTACGACACACTGCTGCAGTCGCTCTCGCCGGTGCAGGTCGAAGCCGTGCTTGCCCACGAGCTCGCACACTTCAAGCTCAGGCACATCCCGCAGCGGTTGCTCGTGAGCGCCGCCATGTCGCTCGCAGGCTTCGCCCTGCTGGGATGGTTGTCGGCGCAGGACTGGTTCTACGCTGCGCTCGGCGTCGATCAGCGCAGCAGCTCGGCCGCACTGCTCTTGTTTATCCTGGTTCTGCCCGCGTTCACGTGGATCCTCACGCCGCTGGGTGCCGCGTGGTCGCGGCGCCACGAATTCCAGGCCGACGCCTTCGCAGCCCGTTTCAGCGACGGTCCAGAATTGGGCCGAGCGCTGGTCAGCCTGTATCGCGAGAACGCGAGCACGCTCACGCCCGACCCGTTGCATTCCGCGTTCTACGACTCACACCCACCGCCGGTCGTGCGGATCTCGCGGCTCGTCAATCCCGGCAGCGCCCAAGGCTCGCTCACCACCGGGCCGGCGTTCTCGTCCTCGTGAGCATTCGGCGCCGCAACGAACGACCGTCCAGCCGCACCGGCGGCAGCTCCAAGCCGACGTCGGCAACGGAGAGCAGGACGGGCTGCGTGGTCGAGTCCTATGGCCGCCGCGTCGTGGTCTTGTCGTCGGACAAGGCCGAGCGCTTGCCCTGCAAGATCCGCGGCCGCCGAACCGAGGTTGTCGCGGGTGACCTGGTCCGCCTCGAGCCCGAATCGGCGGCCGCCGACGGGCACTGGGTAGTGGCGGAGCGCCTGCCCCGCCGCAACGTCCTGCAGCGGACGGACAGCCGGGGTGGCGTCGAGGACATTGCGTCCAACCTGGACCAGCTCGGCATCGTCGTGGCGCCTCGGCCGACCTGCGACCCGTTCATCATCGATCGCTACCTGGCCGGGGCGGGTTATGCGGGAATCGACGCCCTGCTGATCCTGAACAAGCAGGACTTGATCGGTGCCGGCGAGTTCGGCCCGGCGGAATTCGCCTTCATCGAAACCTACCGGCGGATCGGGATACCGGTGGTCACGGTCTCTGCCAAGCGCGGCACTGGCCTCGATGCGCTCAAGGAGCGGCTGCACGGTCGCCGTACGCTCCTGGCCGGCCAGTCGGGGGTCGGGAAGTCGTCGTTGACCAACGCGCTCTGCGAGGGCGCCTACCGGGCCACTTCGGACCTCTCGGTCGGGTCGGGCCAGGGCAAGCACACCACCGTATCGTCCGTGATCGTGCAGCTGCCCTGGGGCGAGCTGACGGACTCCCCGGGTGTCCGGGACTACGCACCCCCGGTCGCGCCCCTGCCAGACGTCCAGAGGGGCTACCTGGAGATTATCCAGCGGGCGCCCGGGTGCCGGTTCCAGAATTGCCTGCACCTGCGGGAGCCGCAGTGCGCAGTCCAGGCGGCGGTCGAAGCCGGAGAGATCGACCCCCGACGGCTCGAAAGCTACCGGCGACTCGTCAACCTGACCCGCCAGCTCGACGAAAAACGGGGCTGGTAGCGGCCGATTGCCGATGCGACCCGGCCGGGTCGGCAGGTCGCCGCAGGCGGTCGGACTGGTATGATGTTGCGTTGCAAAGACCCAGCTGAACAGGAGTGAGCGCGTGCGCAGAATCATGGTCGGTGTCAAACGCGTCGTGGACTACAACGTCCGCATCCGTGTCAAACCGGACAACACTGGCGTCATCACCGAAGGCGTCAAGATGAGCATCAACCCCTTCGATGAGATCGCGCTGGAACAGGCGCTGCGCATCAAGGAACAGGGCCTGGCCGACGAGGTGCTGGCCGTCAGCATCGGCCCCGGGGACACCCAGCAGCAGCTGCGCACCGCGCTCGCGATGGGCGCCGACCGCGCGATCCTGGTGCAGACCGACGCCGCCGTGGCACCGCTGACGATTGCGAAGATCCTCCAGAAGATCGCCGAAGCCGAGCAGCCGTTCCTGACGCTGCTGGGCAAGCAGGCCATCGACGATGACAACGGCCAGACCGCCCAGATGCTCGCCGCCCTGCTCGACCGCCCGCAGGCTATGTCCTGCTCCAAGGTCGATATCACCGATGGCAAGGCCACGGTCACGCGTGAAGTCGACAGCGGCCTCGAGACCCTCGAGGTCGACCTGCCGGCCGTGCTGTCCGTCGACCTTCGCCTCAACGAGCCGCGCTACGTGAAACTGCCGGACATCATGAAAGCGAAGAAGAAACCGCTCGACATCAAGACCGTCGCCGATTACGGCGTGACCGAAGGCGCGGCGTTCAAGACCGTCAAGGTCGATCCGCCGCCGAGCCGGCAGAAAGGCATCATCGTCAAGGACGTCGCCGAACTCGTCGGCGTGCTGAAGCAGAAGGGGTTGATCTGATGAGCAAGATCCTGATCATCGCCGAACACGACGGCGGGAAGCTGAACGCCAGCACGGCGAAGAGCGTCACCTGCGCCGCCCGGATCGCGGGGGCCACCATCGACGTCGCCGTGCTTGCGGCCGATGCCGCGGCCATTGCAGCTGAAGCGGCTGCGCTCGCGGGCGTCAGCAAGGTGCTCGTGGTCGAGAACCCGGCCAACAAGGAGCCGCTCGCGGCGGTCCTGGCGCCGCAGATTGCGAAGCTCGCTGCCGGCTACACGCACGTGTTCGGTCCGTCGACGACGTTCGGCAAGGACGTCATGCCGCGCGTCGCGGCGTTGCTCGGCGTGAGCCAGGTCTCCGACATCATGGCGGTGGATGGCTCGCACACGTTCAAGCGACCGATCTACGCGGGCAACGCGATCCTTACCGTCGAAGCACCCGCGGGTGCCCCGGTCGTCGCCACCGTGCGCGTCGCTTCGTTCGAAGCGGCGGCAGCGGGCGGCAGCGCGTCCATCGAGAAGGTCGACACCGGTGCCGCCCTGCCCTCGCACACTCGCTTCGTGTCGCGTTCGGGCGCATCGACGGGTCGTCCGGACCTGCAGTCGGCCGCCAAGGTCGTCTCCGGGGGTCGTGCACTCGGCAGCGCCGAGAACTTCAAGCTGATCTATTCGCTCGCCGACAAACTCGGTGCGGCGGTCGGCGCGTCGCGCGCTGCAGTCGATGCGGGCTACGTCCCGAACGACCTGCAGGTCGGCCAGACCGGCAAGATCATTGCGCCGCAGGTGTACTTCGCGATCGGCATTTCGGGCGCGATCCAGCACATGACCGGCATCAAGGACGCGCGCACGATCGTGGCGATCAACAAGGACGGCGAAGCGCCGATCTTCGAGAGCGCGGACATCGGCCTCGTCGGCGACCTGTTCACGATCGTGCCTGAGCTCGAGAAAGCACTGGGCTGACCGGCATCCTTCAGAAGCTGCCGCTGGCGCCACCACCACCGAATCGCCCGCCGCCTCCGGTCACGGAGGCATTCGTGTCCGGGGAGTCGCCGACCGTGCGTTGCGCGAGCGCGGCCGCGCCAACTGTCTGCAGCACGTCCAGCGGACCTTCGCGCGCTGGACAGCGCCGCCGACGTGATTCCATCGCGCGGCTGGCGCAAGTAACGGTCCAACGCCACACCGGCAGCCAGCGCTGCGAGCCCGTAGACGATGAGCCAGGTCTCGGTCGCAAGCGCAGTGGCAAGACGCAACTCCACCGCAAGACAGGCGACACAGCCCAGGAAGCCCAGGATCGGCGCGTGCCGTCGCCGGCGAAGGCCGATGATCAACAACGCGGCGCCAAGGACGATCAACACAGCGCAGGTGACCAGTCGGCCCGACGCCACCGCCCGGAACGTGCAAGGCTCCGTATGCGTTCCAGGTTGCGGGGTGCGCGTAGCCCGCGACCGGGAGCGTCGCGACCAGCCAGTCGAGCATCCGGTCATGCGATGGACGGCGGTACTCGCGCGCGCCCAGCACGAGCGCAAGCAACGCGAGCGCGCAACCGACAATGACCGTCGTCAAGCCGCCGCCGATCGTTTGATCGAGCGCACGCGCCGTCGACGTTGACTCGACCCAGTAAACCAGCCCAATCACGGCGCAGGTGGTGACGAGGGGGTTCAGGAGCCGCAGCCCGGCGGCGCCCACGGCCGCGATCAGCACCAGTGCCTCGACGTTGCCCCCAGCGAAGCCAGACGGCGGCGCGATGAGCGTGGTGATCCAGGCGCCGATCATGAGGAACCCGGCAACGCAGAGACCCTCCTCGACACCGGATGCGTGCAGGCGCCGCTCTACGGTGAGCCATTCGGCAGCGAGTGCGGCGCCGAACCCCGCGATGAGCAACGTGGTCTCGTCGCGAAAACCGAGGATCCCGAGCAGCAGCGCGGCCGCGACGAGACCCAGCAGGAAGAGCGCGATGCGCGCGAGCGGACCGGTGCTGCGCCAGCCGCCGGTACGCTCGGTCATCACGGCACTCGGAAGCGTAGCGCCAAGCCTGGATTCCGCCTCAAGCCAGCGTTCCTCGTCCGGCGACGGACGCCAACGGCCCCTCATGGGCCGGGTTCCTGCAGTCGCCGGCGCAGCTGCCATAGCGTGGCTGCCGCGACACACACGACGATCAGCACGAAACCGAACGACGCGGTCATGCCATGCAGACGCGGTACCGACACGGCACAGATGCCGATCGCCGCATACACGATGCCGTAGACCAGGAACGCCTCACGGCCGGTGTCGAGCCCGCGACGAACCGACGCGTAGGCGAGCACCGCCAACAACGGCAGCCCGGCCGCGAGCCACGGCCACTCGAGGCACCACGCGAGCGTGCCCCAGAACGCCAGGTTCGCCGCAAAGTGATCAAACACGTCGCTGAAGGACGTGTCCGGACGCGCACGACGGTCGGCATGGCGCCAGGCGGCGATCACCGCGGCGCACGCGAGGGCACGGGCGCCGAGCCACGGCGTCGAGTGCGAGGAATGCAGCACGTCGCCGAGCGTGCCGTCCACGCCGAACCAGCCGGCGAGCGACGTGAGCGATGCGGCGAGCACGAGCGCCGAGGCGAAGCGATAAGCGATGGCCGCGTGGACGACCGCGAGCAGCAGCAGGTGCCACGACCACCAGGAACCGAGCAGCGTGAAATGGTGCTCGGCGTAGGCGAGAGCCGCGCTGCTGAGAAGCGCCGCGAGGAGCAGCAGGTAGTCGTTCGCGATGGTGAGTGCCCGGCCCGCGAGTTTCGAGCGAATGGCGGGCACGCCGCACGCGGCCGCGGCGAGCGCAATCACCAGCAGAATGGCCACGGGACCGATCCTGTCGAAATTGCGCGCGAGCACGATGCCCACGCCGGCCATCACCAGCAGCACACCCGCGTACAGCGTTGCGCGCAGTTCGAGGTGCAGGGAAAACACCTCCCCGCGATCCAGGGCCAGGGCGCTGGACGCCGTCGCGTCGTCGAGGATGCCTTCAGTTTGCAGGGCCCGAAGTTCCGGTTCGAGCGTATGCATGACTGCGGGTCAGGGTGCGGCCTGGTCGGCCGGCTCAGCCGAAGGAACGCACCAGCAGGTAGCCGCTGAGCACCAGGATCGAGGTCCACGAAGTCACCGAGCCGTAGAACCGGCCGAACGACGTCGCACGCGCGGTGCTGAGTCCGTACGCATGCAACAGGCGCCCGGCCACGAACGCCGCGCCCAGCAGGTGCAGAAACCAGAACACCGCGCCGCCAAGTTCCGCGAGCAGCAGCAGGATCAGGAACGTCGGGGTGTACTCGGTGAAATTACCGTGCACTCGCACCGGCTGCTCGAGCGCCGAGCCCTCGCCCATGCCGAGCGAAATCCTGTGCCCGCGACGCAGGCGCACGATGTTGAGTGCAAGCACGATGAGCAGCACGCCGCAGAGCGCGGCATAGAGCATCGTCACGACGGGGGCATTGAAGTTCATTGGCAAGGCTCCAATGCGCGAACGGCGTGCCGGAAAGCACGCCGCTGCGCAGGTCGTTGGTGGGCCGGAAGAGCTACAGCTGGCCCAGGACGTGGTCAGCGCTCGACACCTTGAACTCGCCCGGGCCTTCGACGAAGAGTCCCGTGATCGCGCCATTCTTCGCGATGAGCGCGAAACGCTGGCCGCGGATACCCATGCCGAAGCCACTGGCGTTGAGTTCCAGCCCGAGGGCCTTGGCGTACTCGGCATTGCCGTCCGCCAGCATCAGCACGCCGTCGCCGACGTTCGAGTGCTTGCCCCAGGCGTTCATCACGAACACGTCATTGACCGCCATGCAGGCGACCGTGTCCACACCCTTGGCCTTGAATTCACCGGCCTTCTCGACGAACCCGGGCAGGTGCTTGGCATCGCAGGTGGGCGTGAATGCGCCCGGAACGGAAAACAGCACGACCGTCTTGCCAGCGAAGAGCTGGTCAGTGGTCAGGTTCTGCGGTCCGTCCTTGGTCATCGTCTTGAACGTGCCGACGGGCATCTTGTCGCCCACTTTGATCGTCATGGTTGGCTGCTCCCCCGGTTCGACGACCGGATGTGGCTGGTGGATGGACTGAATCTTACCAGTACCTCGGAGCTGCCATGGACCCGCCGGGCTAGCGTGCCGACGCCGGGCGGCCCGCTGCGCTGGCGAACGCGCGCTCGATCAACTTGATCGACTCGGCGCTGTTCCAGTCGCGGGCGCCCGGGAACCGCGCGACCACACGACCGCTCGCGTCGACGAGCACCGTGACCGGGATCCTCGAGGCGCCGAGCATGTGCTCCAATGTCCAACGCGGCCCGGAATCGATGTAGTGAGTCACCGTGGCGTTCGACTGCTTGAGCCAGGCCAGCGCTGCGTTCCGGTCGTCGTCGGTCGAGATGCCGATGACGGTGTACCGGGCGCCGGCCTCACTCCAGGTAAGCCGTTCAAGCGACGCAGCTTCCTCGCGACAAGGGCTGCACCAGCTGGCCCAGACGTTGATGATCAGCGGGCGACCGCGGTAGCTGGAAAGGGATCGCTGCGGACCGTTCAGGCCGGCCATGACCGCGTCCGGAAGAGGCATGACCCACCGCGACGGGCCCAGGGCGGCCGCAGGCACCCCCAGGCGACGCCTGCACGTGTCGGCCAGGACTTTGATGGCAAGCCCGCAGGACGGACGACTGCCAAGCCCGACCGGCACAGGGTCCTCTGACGGGAAGCGATGGGCGGGGGCAGTGGAGGCGGGGATGCACGCGTCGCCCGAACATGGCCGACTTTGCGCTTCGCAACACGGCCCTCACTGCGTAACATACCCGGCCCTGACTACCCCCGCGACCCTGGAGTTTTGAGCATGACTGGCTTGTCGTTGCGTGAGCAGTTGCTGCAGGCCGGCCTGGTCAGCGAAAAGCAGGTCAAGCAGGCCGAGCAAAGCCAGAAGCGCCAGACCTTCACCGACCGCAAGCAAGTCGGCAAGAAGGACCGCAACTTCCGCGAGGAACAGCGCCAGGCCGAATTGCAGAAGCAGGCGGCGGCCAAGGCCGCAAAAGACGCAGAGCTCAACCGCAAGCGTGAGGAAAAGGCCGCGGCCAAGGCGCGCTGGGCGGAGATTCGCCAGCTCGTCGAGCAGAACCGGATCGCCAAGCCCGAAAGCGACGACTACTTCAACTTCGTGATCAACGGCAAGGTGGGCCGCATCCCGGTGGATGCGTCGTTGCGTGAGCGCATCGTTCGCGGCGAGATCGCGATTGTCCGCTGCGACGGGCACTACGAACTGGTGCCGGCGGAAACGGCTGAGCGCGTCAAGGAACGTGAACCGCGCGCCGTCGTGAACACCTCGGACAAGGTGGAATCAACACCGGTCGACGAGGCTTACAAGGACTTCGTCGTTCCCGACGACCTGATCTGGTAGGAAATAAAAATAGGGGACGCTCACCTATTTCCCCAAATAGTTGGAAATAGGTGAGCGTCCCCTATTTCCGCTATTTCTCTTGTGTTTCTGTAGTACCCGCCCGATTTGACTGCGCCGGTTCCCCGCGAAACTTCGCATATTGTCTGCATGCCGCGGAGCGCCAGGTCGATCGTTGCGGGTGGCTGTTATCACGTCATCAATCGTGGCAACAATCGCGCCACCGTATTCCATGTCAACGCGGAGTACGCCGCCTTCATCGGTCTGATCCGTGATGCTCAGGAGCGAATACCGCTAGAGCTTTTCGCGGCTTGCCTGATGCCCAATCACTTCCACGTCGTCGTGCGTCCTACCGGCCGCGACGACTTAGGTCGTTGGATACACTGGCTGCTAACAACACACTCGCATCGCTACCATCTTCGCCATGACACCACCGGTCGGGTCTGGCAAGGGCCGTACAAGGCCTTCCCGATTGAACAGGACGGTCACCTGCTTACTGTGCTGCGGTATGTCGAGCGAAACGCGGTGAGGGCCGGATTGGTGACGCGATCCCGCGACTGGAACTGGGGCAGCGCTGCTTGGCGTCATGGGCCGAGCCACCTGAACAGGCTGCTGACTCAGGCCCCAGTGAAACTTCCCGCAAACTGGGACGACTTTCTGGATAAGCCGTGCACCACGCAGGAAGCCGAGGCACTGCGTGCTTGCGTCAATCGACAGCGACCATTCGGTACCGACGAATGGATTCAGGCCGCGCCCGAATGCCAAGGCTTTGACAACTCCGCTCGTCCGCGGGGCCGGCCGAAAAAACAGGTGATTAATAGGTGAGCGTCCCCTATTTTAAATAGGTGAGCGTCCCCTATTTTCCGGCAAATCGAGGCGCTGAACGCAGCCGCTCGTCCAGCCCCACCAGCAGTTTTTCGGTCGTATCCCAGTCCACGCAGGCGTCCGTCACCGAGACTCCATACTGCAGCTGGCTGCGATCGCCACTGAGCGGCTGGCTGCCCCAGTGCAGGTTGCTCTCGAGCATGAACCCCACCAGCGAGCGATTGCCCTCGAGGATCTGGTTGGCCAGGTTTTCGGCGACCAGCGGCTGCAGGCCGGGATCCTTGCTGGAATTGCCATGGCTGCAGTCGACGACGATGTTGGCCGGCAGGCCGGCCTTGTCGAGCTCACGCTCGGCCAGCGCCAGGCTCACCGAATCGTAGTTCGTGCGCGAACCGCCGCCGCGCAAGACGATGTGGCCGTACTTGTTGCCGCGCGTGCGGAACACGGCGGACTGGCCCTGCTGGGTGATGCCCAGGAAGTGGTGCGGGTGGCGCACCGACTGCAGCGCGTTGATCGCGACCGTCAACGAGCCGTCCGTGCCGTTCTTGAATCCCACGGGCGTCGAGAGTCCGCTCGCCATTTCGCGATGCGTCTGCGATTCCGTCGTGCGCGCGCCGATCGCCGTCCACGTGATCAGTTCGGACAGGTACTGGGGCATGATCGGGTCGAGCGCTTCGGTGGCCGCCGGCACGCCGAGGTCTGCGAGGAACAGCAGCAGCTCGCGCGCAACGCGGATGCCCTTCTCGATGTGGAAGGAGTCGTCCATGTCGGGATCGTTGATGAGGCCTTTCCAGCCCACCGTCGTCCGCGGCTTCTCGAAGTAGACGCGCATGACGAGCAGCATCGTCTTGTCGACCTTCGCGGCCAGCCCGCTGAGGCGCTGCGCGTACTCGCGCGCAGCGACCGGATCGTGGATCGAGCACGGGCCGACGACGATGAACAGTCGCGGATCGTCACGGTCGAGGATCCTGCGCACGGCCTGGCGGCTGCGATACACGAAGTCCTCGGCCGCCTGCGTCAGGGGCAGATCGCGCTTGATCGCCTCCGGCGTGGCGAGCAGCTCGCTCGAAACGACGTTGATGTTCTGGAGTCTTTCCTGCATTGACGCGCGCCTGGTGGAGCCGGCATGGCTCGAAACCAACGCATTCTACACGCGTCAGATCGAAGATCGGACGCTCCACAGCTCCGGGAAGAACCGCAGCTCGAGCGCCTTGGCCAGGTAGGCGACGCCGCTGGTGCCGCCCGTCCCGCGCTTGTAGCCGATGATGCGCTCGACGGTCTTCAGGTGGGCGAACCGCCACAACTGAAAGCGCTGGTCCAGGTCCACCAGTTTCTCCGCGAGCTCATACAGGTCCCAATGCTCTTCGATGTTGCGATAGACCGCGAGCCACGCGGCGGTGACGTCGGGATGCGCTGCGTACGGCAGGCTCCAGTCGCGCTCCAGCAACGCGGCGGGAATCGCGAAGCCACGGCGTCCCAGCAGCCGCAGCGCCTCGTCGTACAGGCTGGGACTGTGCAACGCCTCGTGCAGTTGCGCATAGATCACGGGTGTCCGCCGGTGGACTTCGATCATCGCCGAATTCTTGTTGCCGATCAGGTACTCGAGCGTCCGGTACTGGAAGCTCTGGAAGCCTGACGACTTGCCGAGCGTGTCGCGGAATGCGGAATAGTCGGCCGGCGTCATCGTGCTGAGCACGTCCCAGGACTGCGCGAGCTGCTGTTGCACTCGCGAGACGCGCGCCAGCATCTTGAAGGCCGGACCGAGGTCGTCGCCGCGGATCTGGGTGATTGCCGCCTGCAGTTCATGCACGCAGAGCTTCATCCACAGCTCCGAGGCCTGGTGCATCACGATGAACAGCATTTCGTCGTGCTGGCCAGACAGCGGCTGCTGCGCGCCGAGCAACTTGTCGAGGTGGAGGTACTCGCCATAGCTCAGCGAGTCGCCGAGGTCCCAGTGAATGCGCTCGCCTTCGAGCTCGACGTAGGAGCCGAGGGAGGGTTTGCGCGAACCGCCGTTATCGTCGCGCGACTCGCTCACGGGAACACCCAGGCCGGCACGTGCCGCCAGCCCTGCAGCAGTTCGACGTCGAGCGGCTTCCAGCCCGGTTCCAGCGCGGCGACGAGCGACCAGAACCGCTTCGAGTGGTTCATGTGCCGGCGGTGGCAGAGTTCGTGGATCATGAGGTAGCGGACGACCTCCGGGCGCAGGAACAACAGGCAGACATTGAGGCTGATGGTACCCCGTGTCGAACAACTGCCCCACCGCGTACGCTGGCGACGCACGGTCATGCGCGAGTAGTCGATGCCGACCTCGGTCGCGAGCGGTCGCAGGCGATGCGACAGTTCGTGGCGCGCAAGATCCGTAAGCCACGGCACGAGTGCCTGGCTCGCATAACGGTCAGTGACCGCGGGTGAGTGCACACGCAACATCGAATCGCCCACCTGCTCGGTCCGCACGCGCCGACCCGGCACGTAGTCGATGGACCACCGCCGATCGAGCAAGCAGATTTCCACCGCCTTGGGCTGGCGCTCGGCCGCCTTCGGCGCCAGCTGCAACAGCTCCTTCGAGCGGCGCTCCGCCCAGTCGCGGTGCCGGGCGACGAAACGCTCGACCGCGGGCAGTCCGGCACCCTGCGGCACGACGACTTCGACGCGGCCGCCCGGAAACACGCGCATCGACATACGGCGCGCGCGACGGCTGATGCGCACGTTCCACGCGACGCCAACCTCACGGTCGGTCCATAGCGTCATTTGCAGCGGGTGCGCGCCGGGTGAATTCCCGGCGGCGCCGCGACCCAGGCTTGGCATCGGCTACAGTTCCCTCAGGCCGGTCGTCACCGGCATTCTCGCGGCCCGGATTCCCGGCAGCAGGCCGCCGACGATGCCGAGTATGAGCGAGTACCAGAGCCCGGTCACCAGCAGTCGCGGCGTAACGGTGAAAGCGAACGTGAGCTGGCTGAAGCTGCCGAAATTCAGCGTCGTCGCCTGGTAGCCGTTCAGGCCAAAGTACACCAGCAATCCGCCCACGATACCGCCCAGCAAGCCGAGCACCGCCGACTCGATCAGCACGGAAGTGACGACCGGCGCCGCGCCGAAGCCGAGCGCGCGCAACGTTGCGATTTCGCGGGTGCGGGAGGAGACTGCCGAATACATCGTGTTGAGCGCAGCGAATACCGCGCCCACGCCCATCAGCACCGCAATGGTGGTGCCGACGTACTTGATCAGGGCGAGCAGGATGCGCGACTGGTCCGAATAAAAAGCCTTCTCGCTGCGCACCGAGACATTGAGTCGCGGATCCTGTTCGAGGGCCGCGCGAACCACAGGCAATGCCTCCGGCGAAGTGAGCTGGGCGCGGACGATCTGCACGGTGTTGCCGCGCCGGTAGATCCCGCGCAGGACCACCGCATCGGTCCAGACTTCGGATTCGGAGACACTGCCGCCCGCCTCGAAGACGCCAACGACGCGCCATTTCTGCGAGCCCCATTTCACCTCGCGTCCGAGGTCGACGTTCTCGAACTGCGAGAAGGCGCCGCGCCCGACGATCACTTCGTTCTGCCCGGGCTGGAACATGCGGCCGGCGACGATGCGGAACCCGTCGCGCAGTTCCGTGCCGCGTTCCCCGACGCCGCGGAGCGGCACGTTGGCGCCGGTGCCGGTGCTGCGCATCGGCAGGTCCACGATCGAATACAGTTCGCCCGAGACGATCGGGCCGCGCGCGTCCCGCGCAATGCCGGGCGCAATGACGATGGCGTTGTACTCCTCGCGCCCGATGGAACTGGAGAGTTCATCCGGCGAGCCGCCGCGCAGGATCATGGCGACGTCCTCGCGGCCGGAGAGATCGAGTGCGGCGCGAAAGCCCTCCCCCATCGACAGCAACGAGACCAGCACCGCCACCACGCCGCCGATGCCGATGACGGCGACCAGCGAGGTGCCGACCCGCGACGGCAGGTTCCGCAGGTTCATCGCGGTGACCGTGACCAGCTGGTTGAAGGCGGAGCGAAGACTCATGCCTGCTTCAATCCCTGCGCAGCGCTTCGACGATGCGCAGGCGCATCGCCTGCCAGGCCGGCACTGCGCCCGCGACCACGCCGAGCGCCAGCATGTACAGCAGCGATTTCACGATTGCATCGGGCGGCACGCGGAAGCCAGGGAGGTACTGGTCGAGGGTCGGCCCGAACTGCACGCCGATCCACCAGGCGAAGAACATGCCCAGCAGGCCGCCGAGCGTCGTCACCAGCACCGACTCCGCGAGCACCATGCCGAGCACGCCGCCATTGCTGAAGCCCAGCGTCTTCAGCACGGCGAGTTCGTTCGTGCGCTCACGCACGGACTGCGCCATGGTGTTGGCCGTCACCAGCAGCATAGTAAAAAACACGGCCGCGACGATCGCCGACAGGATCGCACCGATGTTGCCGATCTGGTTGACGAACGACTGCGCCATCGCGCGCTCCGACGACGTCTTGGTCTCCGCTGGTGAATTCGCGAACATCACGTCGATCTGCCTGCTGATCGCCTGCGCGCGGTTCACGTCGCTGATCTTGATGACGTACCAGCCGATCAGGCCCTTGGCCTGCTGCTTGGCTTCCTCGAAATAGTCCTGGTGCAGCACGATCTGCCGGGTGTCGCCCCCGTCGGGCAGGTCGTAGATCGCACGCACCGTGACGTCCCACGTATCGGAGCCGTCCAGCCGGCGCCAGATGGCCGACCGCAACGGCACCTGGTCACCGACCTTCCAGCCGTAGAGGTCGGCGATGGCGCGCCCGACGAGCGCGCCTGCGCGATCGGCAAACCACGCCTGTCGCTGCTCTTCGGCGAGCTTGATCTCCGGATAGATGCGGAGGTAGGCCTCGGGATCGCTCGGAAACGTGGGGAACTGGTTGCGCTCGTCCTGGAACCACGCGCCGAACCAGGTCTGCGGCGATACGGCCACGACACCGTCGACGGCCTTGATGCGGCTCTCGTAGCTTGCCGGGAGCAGCTGGGTGAACGAAACCTTGTGCATGGTCAGCAGGCGATCGGCGCCGGCGACGTCGACGCCCGACTTCAGCGCAAACTGCATCGACGCCGCGAGCCCGTACAACAGGAACGCGATCAGGATCGAGGCGACCGTGAAGAACGTGCGCAGTCGCTTGCGGCGCAGGCTCGACGCCAGCAACGGCAGGTACTTGCCGATCATCCCGCCCCTTCGCTCAGCATGCCCTTGTCGAGATGGATGACGCGGTGCGAGCGCTCGGCGGCGTGCGGATCGTGCGTGACCATGATGATGGTCTTGCCGTACTCGTCGTTGAGCGCCTCGAGCAGGGTCAGGATCTCGTCGCCCGACTTGCGGTCGAGGTCGCCGGTGGGTTCGTCGCACAACAGCAGCGTCGGGTCGGTGACGATTGCACGCGCGATGCCGACGCGCTGTTCCTGGCCACCCGAAAGCTCGCGCGGACGATGCTTAGCACGATGCTCGAGACCCACCAGCTTGAGCGCGGCGGCCACGCGACGCATGCGCTGCTCGCGATCGAGATTCGTGAGCAGCAGCGGCAGTTCGACGTTGCGCTCGGCGGTCAGCACCGGCAACAGGTTGTACATCTGGAAAATGAAACCGACGTGGTCGGCGCGCCAGCGGCCGAGCGAACCTTCCGACAGCTCGTCGACGCGCAGGCCGTCGACCTCGAGCGTGCCCGAGGTCGGACGATCGAGGCCGCCGATGAGGTTGAGCAGCGTCGACTTGCCTGAGCCCGATGGCCCCATCAGCGCGACGAAATCGCCCTGCCGGATGTCGAGCGAGAGTCCGTCGAGGACTCGCACGGTCTCGGCGCCGCGACGGTAATCCTTCACCAGGTCGCGGATGCGGACAATCGACGTTCCCGCCGCTGCCTCGGCCGGCACTGCGTTCATGTCGCTGCCTTCAGCTCCACGGCCGCGCCGTCCCGCAGGCGCTTCGGCGCGTCGACGACGATCGATTCGCCATCCGAGAGGCCGTCCGTGACCGGCACCTGTCCGTCCGAGGTTGCACCGGTCTTGACCGCGCGCTTCTCGACCTTGCCGTCGCGCACGACCCAGGCAAAGTTCGCCTCGCCTTCCGTGACGATCGCATTCGCGGGCACGAGCAGCGCGTTCTGCATCGCGGGTTGCGAACCGTCCTCGAGGAAGCTGACCTTGATGCCCATGTCCGGCAGGATGCGCGGATCGAGCTGATCGAGGCCGATGCGCACGCGCACGGTCGCCTTCTGCCGGTCGGCCGTCGGCACGATGCTGATGACGTGCGCAGGAATCTTCCAGGTCGGGATAGGCATCGAGCACGCACTCGACCTTCTGGCCCGCGCTGACGCGATTGATGTACGACTCGTTGACGTCCACTTCGACTTCGCGCGAGTCCATGTCGACGATCGTCGCCACGCCCGTGCGGGTGAAACCACCGCCGGCCGACATCGGCGAAACCATCTCGCCGGGCTGCGCGTCCTTCGAGATCACGACGCCCTTGAAGGGCGCACGAATCTCGAGGTCGGCGAGTTCCTGCTTGCCCAGGCCCACCTGTGCGATGGCGACGTCGACCTCGGCGCGCGCGGCAGCAAGACGTGCGCCGAGCGCGGCCACTTCGGCTTCGGAGCTGTCGAGCACGCTCTGCGATACCAGCTTGCGCTCGACCAGCGAGCGATTGCGTTCGAGCGTCCGGCGCGCATCGGCCAGCCGTACCTCGATTTCGCGCAGGTTGCGACGGGCGGCTTCGGCATTGCTGGAAGACACGTTCAGCTGGGCCTCGACCGTGGAGCGATCGAGGCGTGCGAGCACCTGGCCCGCCTCGACTGCGGCACCCTCTTCGAAGAGCACCTCGGCAACCTGGCCGGTGACTTTCGAACTGACCGTCGCCAACCGCCGCGCAACGACGTACCCCGACGCGTTGAGGACGGCACCACTGGCCGACGTTGGCGATTCGACGGTCACCGTCTGCACCGGCACGGCGCTGTTGAACGAGCGCCAGGCCAGCACGGCCGCGACCACGGCGACCGCGGCCAGCACGGCCCATAGCTTGCGACGCGAACCGCCGCGCTGCCGGTACTTTCCTGCGTCAGGATCGCGCTCGAGGCGCAGGCTCTCGAGCGCTGCCTTGTCCAGTGCCATGCCTACTCGCTAGTCTGGGAAAGCGGCGCAATCTACCACAGCTGACACTGCATGACCCCGGCCCCCACCCTCGTTGACATCGGCGTCAATCTCGCGCATGACAGCTTCGACCACGACCGTGCCGACGTCGTGGCCGCCGCGGTGGCTGCCGGCGTTCGACACATGGTGATCACGGGCAGCTCGCTCGACAGCACCCGACGCGCGATCGACCTCGTGCGTACGAGTCCTGCGGTGTTTCGAGCCACGGCGGGCGTCCATCCCCACCATGCGAGTGAACTCCGCACCGACGACCTGCCGCGGCTGCGCGAGCTGCTGGCTGCACCGGAGGTTGGCGCCGCCGGTGAGTGCGGACTCGACTACTTCCGCAACTTCTCCTCGCACGCAGACCAGGAGCGAGCCTTCCGCTGGCAGCTGGAGCTGGCCGTGGACAGCGGCAAGCCGGTCTTCCTGCACCAGCGCGACGGTCACGACGCCTTTGTCGCCATACTCAAGGACTACCTGCCCCGGCTGGCGGGCGGCGTCGCTCATTGCTTTACCGGCGACGGTCGTGAGCTGCGCGACTACCTCGAGCTGGGGCTTTCGATCGGGATCACGGGTTGGATCTGCGATGAACGAAGGGGCCAGCACCTGCGCGACCTGGTGCGCGAAATCCCGCTCGACCAGCTGCTGGTGGAGACCGATGCCCCATACCTCCTTCCACGCGACCTGCAGCCCAGGCCCGCTCATCGCCGCAACGAGCCCAAGTTCCTGCCCCACGTGGTCAAGGTGATCGCTGCCTGCCGGGGCGAAGACTTTTCGACCGTTGCCGCTGCGACGACCCGCAATGCGCTAAAGTTCTTCGGCTTCCCGGACGCCACTGAAACTCAAAGCAATCACTAATCACTACTCACTAATCATCTGTTTAATATGGATATTTCAAAGGCAAAGCACTACATCGACGCGACCTGGTCGGACTCGATCCTGCCGCAGCTGATCGACTACGTACGCATCCCGAACAAGTCCCCGCTGTTCGACCCGGACTGGGAAGCGCACGGCCACATGGAAGCTGCCGTCCAGTTGATGTCGCGCTGGGCCACGGCGCACGCGCCCGCCGGCTCCAAAGTCGAGGTGCTCAGGCTGAAGGGTCGCACGCCAGTGTTGCTGGTCGACGTTCCGGGCGACGTGGACGATTGCGTGCTGATGTACGGCCACCTGGACAAGCAACCGGAGTTCACCGGCTGGTCCGACGGTCTCGACCCGTGGACGCCGGTGATTCGCGACGGGAAGTTGTATGGCCGCGGCGGTGCCGACGACGGCTACGCGTTGTTCGCGTCCCTGGCAGCGATCCGCGCGCTGCGCGAGCAGCAGCTGCCCCACGCCCGCTGTGTCGTCCTGATCGAAGCGAGCGAAGAAAGCGGCAGCCCCGACCTTCCCGCCCACATCGAGGCACTGGGCGCGCGCCTGGGCACGCCGAGCCTGGTGGTCTGTCTCGACGCCGAGTGCGGCAACTACGAGCAGCTGTGGTGCACCACGTCTTTGCGCGGCAACCTGATCGGCACGCTGCGCGCGGACGTCCTGACCGAAGGCGTGCACTCCGGCATGGCCAGCGGCATCGTGCCGTCGAGCATGCGCGTGCTGCGCGAACTGCTCGCGCGCGTCGAGGACATGCACTCCGGCGCCATCCTCGTCGATGAACTGAACACGCCGATCCCGGCCGACCGCCGTGCGCAGGCTGAAGCCGCTGCCAGGGTGCTGGGCCCGATCGTCGCTGGCCGTATCCCGTTCGTCCACGGCATGCGCCCCATGTGCAACGACCCGCTGGAATTGACGCTCAACAGCACGTGGCGCCCGACGCTGAGCGTGACGGGCGCCGAGGGGATTCCGCCCTTCCGCAGCGCCGGCAACGTCCTGCGGCCCTACACGAGTCTCAAGTTGTCGTTCCGGCTCACGCCGACGATGGACCCGAAGGTCGCAACCAGTACCCTCAAGCGCGCGCTGGAGCTTGATCCGCCATACGGCGCCAAAGTCAGCTTCAACGTGGAGTCCGCGATGGCTGGTTGGAATGCGCCGTCGTTTGCGCCGTGGCTCGAGCAATCAATGCAGCGTGCGTCACGCGCGTTCTTCGGCCAGGACTCGATGTACATGGGCACGGGCGGCAGCATCCCGTTCATGGGCATGCTCGGCGAGAAATTCCCGGGTACGCAGTTCCTGATCACGGGCGTGCTCGGCCCGAATTCGAACGCGCACGGGCCGAACGAGTTCCTGCATATCGACACGGCCCGCAAAGTGACGGGCTGCGTTTCGCAGGTGCTGGCCGATCACGCGGCACGGCAGGGGCAGAAGGTCGCAGCCTGACCGGCGGGCCGCCTGGCCTGGAAATAGGGGACGCTCACCTATTCCGGGGGAGGTCCCCTATTTCCGTCGGCGAACGCCGCCGTTGCAGGACTAGCCGGAGCGGGCGGTCTCGATACGGCCTGCGCAGTTCGCGGATGTCGACGAGACGGCTCACTTCGCTACCCATCCCATCCAGCAGCCGCAGCGCCGCCGCCAGGTTCGACGTTCGGCGCGGATCACCGGCCGAACGTGCCAGCGCGTCAACGTACAACGCGTAGGCGTGATCCTTGGCAAAAGCAACACCGCCGGCCCCGTCCTTGAGTTCGGCCTGATAACGGGGAATCTCCACGTCCGTGATAGCGCGTGCTTCGTTCGAGCGTCCCTGGAGCACCAGGGCATGCGCCAGCGTCACTTGCGCTCGGGATTTCTCGTCCTGCGGGTCCAGTTCCGAGAACCGGTTCGGCGGCAATGCCGCGCGCGCGCGCGCAGCAGCTTCGGCTTCGCCATAGCGTCCGGTGCGCAGCGCCGCCAGGGTCAGGGTTGCGAGCGTGTTGCGCAGGACATTGTCGCGGAACGCCTCGGTGTTGCTCGTGTTGCCACCGCCCTCCCCCTCGGAAACATCGAGGGCGCGCAAGCGCGCCGCCAACTGCGTTGCCTGGTCGAATGCGGCCTGGTTGTTGCCCTGGTCCAGGTCGAGTCGCGACTGCAGGGCATCGCCAATGCTGTCGAACAGGGCCTGTCGCGCACTTCCCGGCTCTTCTTCCAGGGCCGCCGTCTCCCTCGCGGCCGCCGCGGCCACCCGTTGCGTTTTCCGGGCCGCCTCGAACTGACCGGCGCGTCCCTCGTTGATCATCAACTGGCCCCAGTTGTTCCAGAGCAGTGGCGCCAGGCTCGCAGGTTTGCGCGAATCCCGCTCGAGCGCCACCAGCTTCCGGTAGCCGTCGATCGCTTCGTCTATCCGGCCCTGTTCCACCAGCACGCTGGCCTGTTGGTCGAGGCCGCGGACCCAGTAGACCCATGAGTTGAGGTCGGAGGGGTTGAAGCGGACGTAGCTTTCGCCGGCTTCGGCCGCCTTCGCTGCATAGTCCGTGGCGACCGCGTAGTCGTGCCGACGCATGGCCAGGCGTCCGAGCAGGTCCGCGGCCAGCGCCCGATTCGCCATCGACCGCAGGTCGCCGGGACGCTTGGCCAGCACCTTCTCGGCATAGGAATAAACCTCGGTCTCGAGTCGTTCAGCCTCGGCGACCTTACCCATCCGCAGCAGATGGCGGGCCTGCGAATCCGTCGTGTCGGCATAGATCGATGCCGCACGCAGATCGGCCAGGTTGCGGGCGCCGGCGTCGAGCAGGATCGCGCGAGACTCCTCGCACGCCGCCACGTCTTGGCCCTCCGGCAGCGTGTGACTGAGGTAGTTGAGCACGTCGCCGTAGAGCATCCGGGTCTGCGCCGATGTCCCTGGCTTCTTGATCCAGGGCCGCAGCAGGTCGGCCGTTTTCTGAAGGTCCGACACTTTGGAGCCCGGCGCGCCCGACACGCCCCAGGACGAGAAGCGCGTGAACTTGGCCAGCGCGAGTCCCGCGACCACGTCCTCGGTCACGACGCCCTGCGCGCGCAGCTTGTCGAAAATCCGCCAGGCTTCGTCGAGCTTGGGATTGGCGGTCTTGAAGTCACCACGCGCAAACAGCGCGCCAGCTTCCCGGATCAGCGCCATGCCGCGATAGACCTGCGTCTGCGGCGTCAGCAGTTCTTCCGGCAAGTCGTCGTAGTAGCTGACCGCCATGTGCGCGAGCTTGCCCATGGTCTCGAGCCGCCCGGTGGGTTCGAGTTCGGCATAGAAGTCTTCGATCAGGAAGCCGACCAGCTTTTCGGCATCGGCACGCGCCTTCTGCGCCTGCTGATCCGCCGCCTTGGCACGGGTCCAGTTGATCCAGCCGAATACCGCGCTCACGAGCGCCACGAGCATCAAGCCCGCAGCGATCATCGCGAAGCGACGGGTCTTGTGCAGCGTGCGCCGGGTCTCGGCCGCCCGTTCCTGCTGCTCCGCCAGTTGTCGCTCGGCCTCGTCACGCGCTTCGCGTGCATGGCGCAGGTTGCGGCTGGAGCGCACCACGCTGCACAGAACGTCGTGCGTGAGTTCCACCCGACGCATGTCGAGGCGTTCCTCGATGCGCAGCAGGCGGCGGTCGACGAGCTTCGCCAGCGCATCGGGCTCGGCGCCTGCGGCGGCCAACGCCTTGGCCACGCGCTCCTCCGCCAGGCTCTCGCGATAGCCGGACTCGGTGAGCAGCTCGTCCTCGATGACGCGCCGGACGCCGGCCGGCTGGTCCGCCAGCGCGCGCTCGTAGAACTCCGTCAGGATCGTGTCGCGTGAGCCGGCCAGCAGGTCCGCGGAAATCTCCGCCTTGCCCTGCGCCTGCCGCACCGTGTTGAGTTCGCGGCAGATCAGGCTGAGCAGCGACGGTTCGACTTCCGCGTTCGGCAGCTCCGAGCCACCCGCCACGAACCGCACGATCGATTCGGCCACTTCCTGCGAGACGAGCTTGCCACCCGGCTGCATCACCGCACTCAACGCCTGCTGACCATTCATGCGCGCGAGCCGCATGCGGTTCTGGGTGATCGAGGGCATCTTGCCCTTCACGGCCTCGAGGTGGGCCAGGTATTCCTCGCGCAGCGCAATCAGGATGCGGTAATCGGCGCGCGCGAAGTCGAAGTCCTCCGCGGCGACTTCGTCGCGGTCGATGCGTGCCTCGAGTTCGGCTGGCGGCCGGTTCTCGACCAGGTCGGAGAGCTCGTCGATGAAGCGCTGTGCACGCCGCCGGCCCGCGTCGTCGGCCTGAGCCAGCGTGAAGATCTCCTCGAACTGGTCGAAGATCAACAGCGGCAGTACGGTGTTGCCGTCGGCATCGCGCAACAGGTCGCCACGGTGGTGCAGGAACTCCCACAGCGATTCGCCCTCGACCGCCGAACCGGCCTCGGTCCAGTGCCCGGCCTCGGACGTTGCGCGGAAAATTGCCTGCTTGATCTGTTCCGCCGGCGACGGCGACTCCGCGGCGTAATCGATACGCACGTAGACGGGGCAAAACCCCGCCCCGCGCAAACGCGGCACCAGGCCCGCGCGCAGCAGCGACGTCTTGCCGAGGCCCGACTGGCCGAACAGCACGGTGAGCAGCTTGCGCTGCACGCGGCGGCCGAGTTCGGCGGCCTCCTCGTCGCGGCCGTGGAAATAGGTTCGCGTCTCCTCCGAATAACTCGACAGACCCAGCCACGGGTTCTCGGGATCGATCGTGGTCTCGGTGGCGATATCAGGCTGCACGGTCTTCATGAACGGCGGCCGCTCGAGAGTTCCTGCAAACGACGGATGAAGTCGGGCGATGGTTCGCCACCCGGCAGCCGCGAGATGTGCACCGCCTTGAACTTCTCCGGCACCAGCGCGTCCGCTTCGGTGGTGTCATCGATGCAGACGGGCAGGATGAACACCGCGCCTTCCGCGATGTTGCGCGAACGATCGACGGCGTAGCTCCATTCACGCCGGAAATACGCTTCGTGCCGCCGTTGCGTCGAACCCGAAATCACCGGCAGGAAGAAGCTGCAACGCCCGATGTTGGCGCGGATCTTGCGATCGTAATCGTCGCCGCCTTCGAGGCGATCGAGGTCGAACCACGTGACGAGGCCTGCCCCGTCCAGCGCCGCCTTCAGCCGTTGCACGGCGGCCAGGTCTTCCCGCGCGTAGCTGATGAAGATAGCGTTCTCGGGCATTTCGCGCGCCGGCGGCAGGAACCGCTGGGGCGCAAGCCCCAGGTTCGACGTCGCTGAGGCCGGCTGCTGCCGGCTCAGCCAGCGCTGGTGCAATTCCGCAACGAACGACTCGGCGCCGCTGAACACGCGCGTGCGCACGCTCACCTGCTGCAGGAAAGCGAGCAGCCGCTCATCCTTCGAGGTGTGGTCGTCGGCAAGGATCTCGCCGAAATCGCGCGGGTCCGACAGGCGCTTGCGCTTGGCCATGCGCAGGAACAGGCGCGCCAGCCAGTTGGAAAAATCGCTGCCGATCAGCAGCAGGTGACTGTGCTCCAGCTCGTGGAACAGCTTCTCGGGCGTGAGGTGCTCGGACTGCAGTGCGCAGATGAACTCGAGCATGTCCTCGTCCGAGACGACATACGTGGGTGAGGCCGAAAGCTTGCCGAGCATGTGATAGACGACCGGCCGCTGCAGTTGACTGCGTTCGGCAGGCAGGTCGGACACGCGGTTCGGCGCGTAGGCGATGACTTCCGCGTGCGGCTGGCCACCGAACCGTTCGAGGTTCACGGCCTGCTCGAGCAGCGGGTCGAACGTCGTCGTGATGAAAAGTTCGAAGTCCGTGATCTGCGCCAGTTGCCGCAGCGCCATGGGCGGTGCGATCGTCACTTCGCGCATGATCGACCGTAAGCGCGTGTAGGCCTCTTCGCGGCGGCCGCGCTGGCCGAGGTAGCTGCAGACGACGTCGTTGAGCGTGAGCGGTTGCGGCAGCCCGGTGGTATCGACCGACAGCTTGACCGCCAGCTTCTCGGCCAGCCATTCGTACAGCAGCCGCGGACCCTGGTCGGTTTCCACGCGCAGGAGGTCCGGCCCGACGATGGGAATGACGCGGCGCTCCTCGATGTAATTGAGGAGATCGTCCCAGGCGTCTTCGTCGAAGCCACGCAGGTTGTCGCTTTCGCGCGCCAATGCCGCCGCACCCATCAGCGCGCCTGCTCCGGGTCGCAGCCTTTCGAGGTCATGGCCCTGACTCCCCCCTTCTTGTTTGAACGGAGTCTAGCGGGAATGACACGCGAATGTGTATCAGCAGCCCGTTGGCCGCGGGGACTCAGCTTGCGAGCGGGTTGGGTTGAGAAGCCTGCTTGATGCGTTCCCACACGCCCGCGAATGCGGCCGCTGCCCCGCCAGCCGCGCGTTCGACCGCGGGGAACTGGTCCTGCAACTCGTCGAGCCGGATCACGGTATCCGGGCGGCCTTTCGGGAATTCGCCGCGCATCGAGAACACGATGCGTCCTTCGACCGGCACGTCGTCGCCGGCGAACTGCCGGACCACGGCCACCCGGTCGTACAGCATCGGCAACGGGTTCGTGATCATGAAATGCCGCTTGGGACCGAAGATGGACCACTGCTCCATCTTCTCACCTGCGAAAACCATGCCGTGCGCATCGAACAGGTCGAGCGCCAGCAACCCATTCTGGGTGAGCAGCAGGTAGTTGATGTGAATCTGGTCACCCGTGCCGGTCGGCAGCAGCACGTTGCGCAATTCGTCGAACGCGACCGACGAGATCACGTTGTCGATCGCACGACGCGCGCGTACCTGGCGCACTTTCTCGCGGATGAAATAGCCCGCGGCGCCGATCAACGCCACCGCGAAGATCACCCACAACCAGAGCGGCAATCCAAGGAAGGTCTTCAAGCCGGATTCCCCTTGAGCACGTTGCGCAGGTCATCGAGGCGAGGCGCCACGTCCTGCTGCAGGGACGGCAGCGACAACAGGTCAGCGAGCGCTGCCGGCACCGGCACTGCTGCACCGATGAGCGGCTCGACGACGTCATTGAACTTGGCGGGATGCGCGGTGCCGACCAGCACCCAGCGTTCCCTGCGCCGCTCTGCCGGGAGCTGCCGGTACAAGTGCGCCGCGGTCGCGGTGTGCGGGCACCACGTCTGCCCGTAATCGGCGTAGTCGCGCCGGATCGAGGCGCGAATCTCAGCGTCGCTCACGGAGTACGCGGAGAACGCGCCGCGCAGATCGTGCAGGTCGGGAAACAGCCAGCGCAGTCGTTCCATGTTGCTCGGGTTGCCTACGTCCATGGCAGACGCGAGCGTAGCGAGGCTCGGCCGCGGTTGCCACTCGCCCGTGCGCAGGTAGTCCGGCACGGTCAGGTTGGCGTTCGTGGCCAGCATCACTTCGCCAATGGGCAGGCCCACCCTGCGCGCCCAGAGGCAGGCGGCAACGTTGCCCAGGTTGCCCGACGGCACGATGTAGTTGGGCGCGCGACCGTCGCGGCGGAACAGCTCGAGGCTTGCGCACGCGTAATAAACCATCTGCGGCAGCAAGCGGCCGACGTTGATGCTGTTGGCCGAGGACAGCAGCAGGTCGCGCCCCAGTGCGGGATCGACGAACGCCTCCTTCACCATGCGCTGGCAGTCATCGAAGGTGCCCGCAACCGCCAGCGTGCGCACGTTCCTGCCCCAGCAGGCGAGCTGCTTTTCCTGGCGGGCGGAGACGAGGCCCTTCGGATAGAGCACCACGACGTCGACCCAGGGCCGCTGGTAGAACGCCGCTGCCACGGCGCCCCCCGTGTCACCGGAAGTCGCGACCAGGATCGTCAGCCTGCGCGGATCGTTGCGGGGAATGCGCTCGAGCGAGGCCGCGAGAAACCGCGCGCCGAAATCCTTGAATGCCGCGGTCGGGCCGTGGAACAGTTCGAGCACTGACAACGGTCCCGCCGCCCCCGCCACTTCCACGACCGGCGCCGGGAAGTTGAAGGCGTCCCGGACGATGGCCGGCACCTGGGCTGCGATCGCGTCACCTGCCGCAAAGGGCCGCAGCAGGACTTCCGCCACCTCCGGCATCGTCTGGACGCCGTCGAACGCCCTGCGATCGATGCCCGGCAGTTCGGTCGGGACATAGAGTCCGCCGTCCGGAGCCAGACCGCGCGCGATCGCGTCGCTCAGGCCGACACGGTGCTCCGGGTTGCGCGTGCTCTGGAACTGCACGGTCAATCACCCACCACGCGCGCGCCCGCGCGATCGAACGTCGACACCCAGCTGTCGGCCTCGAGGCCGTGGCGCGCGAACGCTTCCACCATCCCGATCCGCACCTTCTCCGCGTCGGCTGCATCGACCCACGCGAACACGGTCGGACCCGCGCCGGAGATGGATGCGCCAAGCGCGCCGGCCGCGAGTGCCGCCTGCTTCACTGCGGCGAACCCGGGAATCAGCACCTGCCGCTGCGGCTCGATCACCACGTCGAGCAGCGATTCGCGAATCAGCGCGATGTCGTTGGTGAAGCAGCCGGCAAGGAAACCCGCCAGGTTGGCCTGCTGCCAGATCACGTCCGACAACGGCACGGATTTGCTCAGGATTGCGCGCGCCTCGCGCGTCGGCAGCACCATGTGCGGATGAACCAGAACGCAGCGGATCGTGTCCGGCACCGGGATCTGCTTCACGAACGGATTGTCGATGCCGACCGTGAGGACGAGTCCGCCATAAAGCGACGGCGCGATGTTGTCGACGTGCACCGAACCACTCGCGACCGCCTCGCCCTGCATCGCGAACTTGAGCAGCTCCGTGCGCTGCAGCGGCTCATCGACGAGCGCGGCCGCAGCGACGATGCCCGCAACGGCCGAGGCGGCCGAACCGCCGAGACCGGAACCGAGCGGGATGCCCTTCTCGATCTCGAGGTCGAAGCCGTACGGCAGGCTCAGTTCGCGCCACATCGCGAGCACCGCCATGCCGGCGGTGTTCTTCTCGGCCGCGAGCGGCAGGTTTTCGACCGTGCCGGTGATGGCGCGGATCGAGACGCCGGGTTCCGCCCGACGCGTGGCTCGCACCTTGTCGCCGAGCGCAGCCACCGTGTGGCCGAGAATGTCGAAGCCGACGCCGACATTGCCGACACTTGCCGGAGCAAACGCAGTGGCAGATCGGCGGGTGGAGTCGCCGGTCACAGCTTGGCTCCAAGGTAGGCGCAGACGCGCAGCAGGTCGGCGAAGACGCCGGCCGCCGTGACGGCCGGGCCCGCCCCGGGACCCTGCACGATGAGCGGATTCTTGTCGTAACGCGCAGTCTCGAAACGGACGATATTGTCCGTGAGCGCGATGTTGGCGAACGGGTGCGACTGCGGCAGTTCGACGAGCCCGACCTCGGCCTGGCCCTGCGCGTCGACCGAGCCGACGTAGCGCAGCACGTGTCCGCACGCGGTGGCTGCGCGCAGGCGCTCGAGCATGGTCTGGTCGAATTCCGGCAGTCGCTCGAGGAACGAGTCGACTCCGCATTCATTGAGCGCCGCCGGCACGAGGCTCTCGACCTTCACTTCGGCCATCTCCGTGCGCAGGCCCATCTCGCGCGCGAGGATGATCAGCTTGCGCGCCACGTCCATGCCTGACAGGTCGTCGCGCGGGTCGGGCTCGGTGTAGCCCAGCGACTTCGCGTGCTGCACGACCTCCGAGAAAGGCTGCGATCCGTTCCAGGTGTTGAACAGATAGGCCAACGTACCGGAGAACATGCCTTCGATGCGGCGGATCTCATCCCCCGTCTCGCGCAGGTCACGCAGTGTCTGGATCACCGGCAAGCCCGCGCCGACAGTCGCCTCGTAGAGATAGTGCGAACCGGCCGTGCGCCGCGCATCCTTGACGCGCTGGTAGTCGGCGTAAGGCGCGCTGTTCGCTTTCTTGTTCGGCGTGACGATGTGGATGCCTTCCGACAGCCAGTGCGCATAGTGCTTCGCCACGTCGGCGCTGGCCGTGCAGTCGATGATCACGGCGTGCGGGAAATGATCGGCATGCACGTGGTCCGCAAACCGGTCGAGATCGAGCGGGTCGCCGCCCGCCTTGTATTCATCGCGCCAGCGCGCCAGGTCGATGGCGCCGGCGGCGAGCCGCATCGACCTGGAACCCGCGATGGCACGCACCCGCAGGTCGAGCTTGAAATCGCGAGCCAGCCGCTGCATCTGGCTCGCGATCTGCTCGAGCAGCGCGCTGCCCACGAGTCCCGGCCCGATCAGGCCGATCGACACCGTGTGCGCCGAGAGATAGAACGCGGAATGCACCGCGCGCAGCGCTCGCGCACTGCCGCGGCCATCGATCACGACGGAAATGTTGCGCTCGGAGGCGCCCTGGGCAATGGCCCGGACGTTGACACCTGCCTGGCCCAGTGCCGTGAACACCTTGGCAGCGACACCGTGCGCGCCGGCCATGCCGTCGCCCACGACGGCCAGGATGCTGCAGCCGTGGTCGATCTCGATGCTGTGGATCTGCCCTTCGCGCAACTCGGGGTCGAACGCACGCCGCACCACGCGCTCGGCACGTTCGGCTTCGGCTTCCGGCACGGCAAAGCAGATCGAATGCTCGGAGCTGCCCTGCGAAATGAGGATGACCGAAATGCCTTCCTCGCGCAGCGCACCGAACAGGCGGTGCGCAGTGCCGGGGACGCCGATCATGCCGGCGCCCTCGAGGTTCACGAGCGCGATGCGGTCGATCGTCGTGATGCCCTTCACGAGCGGATCGGGATCCGAATGGTCGTGGATCAGGGTGCCGGGCTTGTCGGCCGCGAACGTGTTCTTGATCCAGATCGGGATGCGCTTCTGGACCGCCGGCGCCATCGTCGAAGGATGGATGACCTTCGCGCCGAAGTACGCGAGTTCCATCGCCTCGTTGTAAGAGAGGGTATCGATCACCTGTGCCTCGGGCACGAGGCGCGGGTCGGCGCTCAGGACGCCGTCGACATCCGTCCAGATCACGATCTCGGCGGCATCGAGCAGCGAGCCGAAGATCGACGCCGAGTAGTCGCTGCCGTTGCGGCCCAGCGTCGTCTGCAGGCCCTGCGTGTCGGTTGCAATGAAGCCGGTAACGACGAGCGTGCCGACGAACTCGGGCGACACCAGCGCGGCCATCTGCGCCCGGGACTGATCCCAGCGCACACCGGGCCCCATCGGGCCCCACTCCACCAGCAGCGCCTGGCGAGCGTCCAGCCACTGCACGTGACCCGCTGCACGGCGGCGCAGCAGACGCTCGAACAGGCGCGTCGACCAGATCTCGCCGTAGCCCGAGATGAGGTCGCGCATCGTGGTCGATGCATTCCGGACCAGGCGGACCGTCTGCAGGATGCCCGCGATGTCGCGAAAGTCGACGTCGAGAGCAGCGAGGTATTCGTCGCACAGTTCGCCTGCCAGCAGTTCGCGCGCGATCCCTATGTGGCGCTGACGCAACTCCTGCAGCCGATCGTCGAGCGTGGGTGAATCCTGCTCGGCGAGGCTGATCAGCGTGAGCAGGGCATCGGTCACGCCACGGCAGGCCGAGAGCACCACCGCCTTGCGCGGCGCCGGGTCGTTCTCGATGATTTTCGCCACGCGCTGCATGCACGCGGCATCCGCGACGCTCGATCCGCCGAACTTATGGACTTTCCAGGCTTGCACGCTTCGGACTCGCTTTTTCAGTCGCCCGCCGTGCCACCCAGCCCGCCGCTCCAAGCGGTGGACTGACGGCGGCAGCGCACGGGAAAATTCGTCGATTCGAACCTCGAAACTCTATCTTCTTGCAGCGCGGCAGGCAAACTACGGGCCATGGACGATCAGGACTCCGCATTGCACGCGGCAATCCTCGCTGCCGGACCCGCCACCCGCTTCGGCGGCATCAAGCCGCTCGTCCGGCTGCGGGGCGAGCCCGTGTTGCACGAACTGGCTGCCAGCGCGGCTTGCGTGGCAGGGCAATCGGTCTCTGTCGTGATCGGGGCCTACGCCCGCGAGATCGCACCTTCGCTGCGGGCGCGTGCGATCTCGATCGCGCTGAACCGCGGCTGGGAAGAAGGTGTTGCCAGTTCGATTCGCGTCGCGGTGAATTCGGCGCCACCCGGTTCGGGAGCCCTGTTGCTGATGCTGGCAGACCAGGTGGCGGTCACGGCGGACGACCTGCGCCGGCTGCATGCGAGCTGGAAGCGTCACCCGGTCCTGATCGCCGCCGCGTTGTATCAGGGCGCGCCCGGGCTCCCCGCGATTTTTCCGCGCTGGGCGTTTACCGACTTGCTCTCACTGCGCGGTGACCGCGACGCGCGCAACGTATTGAGACGCAACATCGACCGCGTGGTCCGGGTGCCGATGAGCAATGCCGGGATCGACCTCGACACGCCGGACGACCTGTTGTCGATCGACGCTGCGCAGGCTCGCGGCGCATCCGACCTGTCCTGAGTTATTATGTCAAGCCAACGAGGGCGGCCCTGAGAGGCGTGTCGTGCTTTCGTAGCGTGCTCCGCGAGACGTGCCCGGAGCGCTCTATCCTCGCCCTGCAGCAGTCACTATTCCTTCGTGGAGTCGAACGCATGACCCGCAGCCGTTTCCTGCCCCTCGTCACCGGTTTGACGCTCCTCGCCTGCACGGGCGCGGCCTTTGCCGGCAACGTCGCGAACCAGTTCCGCGGTGGCGCCTTCGGCCTGCCGTGGAGTGCCGACAAGACCGCCATCCAGGCCAAGTACCCGGGCGGCAAGTGGGACAAGGATGAACTGGTCGGCACCGACCGATATTGCGCCCCCAGCAGGCAGGTGCTGCTCAAGCTGCCGGCACAGCACCAGACCAGGGAACTTTGCTTCCTGATGGGCGCCGACAAGACAATGGGCGCCGCCACCGCACGCCTCGAACCGAGCCTGCCCTCGCTGCTGGCGGTGGTGAATCGTTCGCGCACGATGTTCGGTGACTTCGACGCCGTGAAACGTGACGAAGCCGCGATCCAGTCCAAATACACCTTCATGCTGTGGCTGAAGGATGCTCCGATCATCGCCGTCGTGAGCAGCGCCAACGGCGAGGACGGCGCACCCAACCTGGTTGCGTTCTCGGTCGCGGATGAAGCTTCGCTGTTTGCGAAGGACGCCGACAAGGTGTCGAACAAGCCGGCCGGCAAATAATCAGCCGCGCGCGCCCTCGCCCACTTCGACGGCCGGGGGCGGAGTCAGGCTGAAGCCTTCGCCCGTCGCTGCGCTGCCTGCGCGGTGCTCGAGCCAGTCGACCAGCGGCTTCCAGGTATCGAGGTCTTCCTGCAGCAGGGCACCCTTCATTTCATGGATGCCCATGCCGCATTCGGCTGAGCGCACGTACGCCTGTGAGTCCCGCAACACGGCGGCGACCGGGATGCCCAGGCTTTCCAGGAATCGCATCAGCGTCGAGAACGCCTTGGTATAGCGCCGGGCACGGTTGGCCACGATGACGAGCCGCCGCTCGGAACGATGCACGCGACCCGCCAGCAGCAGGTCGGCAATTGCGCGCGATGCGGCGTGGATATCGATATCCGAAGGCAGCACCGGCACGATGATGGCGTGTGCACCCTGGGTGAGTTCGGGCAACTGGAACGGGGTGACCGCCGCGGGCGTGTCAACGATCAGCTTCTGGGTGCCAAGCGGCGTGCGCAGGGCAAACGAACGCGTCACGCCAAGCTTCTTTTCGAAGGCAGCAATGCCGTGGATGGCCGGCAGTTCCGCGGGACGTTGCCGCAGCCAGCGCATGCTCGAGCCCTGGGAGTCGTGATCCATCAACGCAACGGATCGACCGGACCATGCGTAATACGCGGCCAGGTTGGTGGCGATGGTCGACTTGCCCGACCCACCCTTGGGGTTCAGGACGACGATTTTGCGAAAGCTGGATGGGGCGGACTGTTCCATGTTCAACGATCGGTAGTTCCTGCCACGAACGTACCCGACCGCCGGGTCCGGCCGCAAGCCGATGTGCAAAAAATGCTTTGGTCCGCGGGACTCTTCACTCTCGGTTCGTCGCACCGGTGGCCCGGAGCTTGGCCGCGATGAAGCCGGAATGCGGCACGTGCAACAGATCCGCGACGCGACGAATCAGGTGCTCCTCGTACTTGTGCACCGTCAGGTCGGCATCCGCCACACGCCACAACGCTTCGAGCAATCCGACCTTCTCCGCCTCGGAAAACGTGCGGTTGATCTGCGAGGTGAACTGGTACAGGTCGTGTGATTTGTCGATATGACGCTCGGCCTCCTCGACCAGCGCCAGGGTTTCCGCTGGCCCAAGGCCAAGCAGCGCCGACACCGAGGCCATGACCTGCTGGCGTTCGGTCGGGGTAACGTCAAAATCCGCCCGCAGCACTTCCACCAGCAAGGCCGCCACCGCAAGATTCGATCCCACCTCCGTCGAACCGGTGGCCGAACCGCCAGCACCGCCCGGCAGGTACTGCGTGATCCATTCTCTCAAGCCCATGTCTGTGTTCTGTTCGTCGAGGAGGGTTTGCGCATGCTGCCACTGCTCGCCCCCCTAAGCCAACCCGCTCGCACGCACGACAGCGCCTGTTCATAATGACGCAGCGACGCAAGAGGACTTCGACCATCATGAATTTCAAGAACGTGACGATCGCAACTGCCATCGGCAGCCTGCTCGCTGTGGGTGGCGCCAATGCCGGTCAGGACGCAGGCAAAGACGACAAGGTGATGTGCTACGGCGTGGCCAAAGCCGGCAAGAATGACTGCGCGACGGCAAGCCACGGCTGTGCCGGCTCGGCGAAGAAAGACAATGATCCCAACGAGTGGAAGTACATGCCGCGGGCCGAGTGCGAAAAGGCCGGCGGCAAGGTCGGTAGCGGCGACAAGAAGCCGATGTAGCCGATCGTGACGGGCGGTCCATTGCCAGCGCCTGCCCGCGGACCGATCCCTGCGCGAGCCGGGATCGGGCTTCGCTCGCAGCACCATGAGGCCATACTGGAGACGGCATCGCCGCCAGCGTGGATCGAGGCCCACACCGAGAACTATTTTCATGCAGGCGGCCTCGCCGCCCGTGCCCTGGAGCGCGCGCGCTCACGGTATCCGCTGAGCCTGCACGGCGTCGGGCTCGGGCTCGGCTCGGCCGACCCCATCGACCGTGGTCACCTCGAACGCGTGCGCGACGCCGTGCAGCGTTATGAACCGGGCCTGGTGAGCGAGCACGCCTGCTGGGGCCACGTCGACGGTGAGCATTTCAACGACCTGCTGCCGCTGCCCTACACCGAGGAAGCCGTCGAGCACCTCGCCGCCCGAGTGCGGGAAGTGCAGGATTTCCTTGGTCGCCAGATCCTGGTCGAGAACCTGAGTGCCTACGTGAGTTTCGCCTTCTCGCGGCTGAGCGAAGGTGAGTTCCTCGCGGCTGTCGTGGAGCGCAGCGGCTGTGGCCTCCTGCTCGACGTCAACAATGCGTACGTGAATGCATCGAACCTCGGTCTCGACCTCGATGCGTTCTTCGCGGCACTGCCGCGGCACGCCATCCAGGAAATTCACCTCGCCGGCCACAGCCGACGCCGGGTCGGGAGCGCGCGAACTGCTGATCGATGATCACGGCAGCGCCGTCTGCGACGACGTGTGGGCCTTGTACGAAGACGCGTTGCGACGCTTCGGTCCGGTACCGACCCTGATCGAATGGGACAACGACGTGCCGCCACTCGAAACGCTGCTGGCGGAGGTGACGCGCGCCGATCAACGGCTGGAGCGGTGCCATGCAGCGGCCGCCTGATTCCGCTCCAGACCTGAAGGCACTGCAGGCAGCGTTCGGCCGCAGCGTGCGCTCGACGACTGCGCACACTGCGGACCTGCAGTTGCTCGCCGGCAGCGACGACGCCACCGCCTTCGGCCAACGGATTGACGTCTATCGAAACAACGCGTGGCAGTTCTTTCTTGCTGCCCTCGAGCGCACCTACCCGGTGACCCAGCGCCGCGTAGGCGCCGATTTCTTTCGCCAGCTCGCACGCGACTACCGTGCCCAGCATCCATCGCAACACGGTGACCTGCACTGGATCGGCGAGGCCTTCCCAGCGTGGCTCGCCGGCCGCATGGCCGGCACGGGCTACGAATGGCTGGGCGACCTCGCGCACCTCGAATGGGCCTGCGAAGCGTCCGTCACCGCGGCTCGGCGCGATCCAGTCGGTCTGGATGCGCTCGGCCGCTTCGATGCGGACGTGCTGCCGCACCTGGTGCTGGAATTGCAACCTTCGCTGCGGCTGGTGACTTCACCGTTTCCGATCTGGAGCGTGTGGCAAGCCAACCAGCTTGCAGACGCGGCCGCCCCTGTCGACCTCGCTGCGGGTGCCGAACATTGCGCGGTCGCCTGCATCGCAGACCGGGTGGCCGTGTACAGGCTCGAAGCGGGTGATCATCGAATGCTGCAGCACCTGTGCGCGGGCATGTCGCTGGGAGACGCCGCCGAAGCTGCCGCGACGGATGCCGCGACACTCGGCGAACTGCTGGGCCGACTACTGGGCTGGGCTTTCGGCGAAGGGCTCGTCGTGCAGGTCGTCAAGCACATGGACCGCTCAAGCGGTGGGCGATCAGGTTCCGGGTAGAATTGCCCCATGCCCACCGGATTCTCACAGGTTCTCGCATCCATCGAACCTAGCGCCGGGCCCGGTTTTTCAGTGACCGTCCCGCCAGACTGGCTGCAGGGCCGCACTGTCTTCGGTGGAATGCAGATGGCCCTGGGTGGCAGGGCAATGCGGGCGGTGTTGCCCCTGCAGGCGGCTGCGATGCCCTTGCGCAGCGCACAGATGACTTTCGTCGGACCCCTGCTCGGCGGCGCGCCGATCAGGATGAAGGCCGAAACCCTGCGCGCTGGAAAATCGACCGTCCACGCCCGGTGCGACCTCATGCACGACGATGGCAAGGTGGCCTGCACGGTCGTTGGCATCTTTGGCGGACCGCGCGAATCACGGTTCGTGAAGGAAATGCCGCGCCCGGAGCCCGGCGTGTCGGCGGAGAACGCCAGCAGTGGCGTCCCTGGGCCACCCACGCCGGAATTCCTGCGGCACTTCGAAGTCCGTGTGGCGCGGGGAGCCAAGCCTTACTCCGGTTACACCGAGCCGAAGTCGCTGATCTATGCCCGGTTGCGCGATCTGGACTGCGGCTCGGAGGACGCGCTACTCGCGCTGGCAGACGTCATCCCCACGCCGGTGCTGTCGATGCTCACCGAGCCGGCGCCCGCGAGTTCCGTGAACTGGATGCTCGAGGTGCTGCGCGATCCGGCGTACCTCGACCTGCACGAGTGGGTGCTGATCGATACGGAGGTACGCGCCGGCACGGCGGGATACCTCAGCCAGACGTCCGTGCTGTACGGCGCCGACGGACACGCGTACTCGGTCAGTCATCAGACCGTTGCGGTCTTCGGCTGACGCCGCACGATGGCCTCGCGTGGCGTATTCGCCGAGTTTTCCCACACGTATGCGGCGCTGCCGGAGCGCTTCTACGCACGGGTGCCGCCGACGGCGGTCGCTGCACCCGCGTTGGTCGCATTCAACGACAACCTGGCCGGCGAGATTGGGGTCGACCGAAGCCAACTGTCCGACGCGCAACTCGCGGCCATCTGCGCCGGCAACCACGTGCCGGCGGGTGCGCTGCCACTCGCCATGGCCTACGCGGGTCATCAATTCGGCTCGTTTGTCCCGCAACTCGGCGACGGGCGGGCGCTGCTGATCGGCGAAGTGGTTGATGCGCAGGGCCAGCGCCGCGACCTGCAGTGGAAAGGCGCAGGCCCCACGCCGTTCTCGCGGCGCGGCGATGGCCGAGCGGCACTCGGACCCGTCCTGCGCGAATACCTGGTCAGCGAGGCGATGCACGCGCTCGCGTTACCCACGACTCGTGCGTTGTCGGCAGTCACCACGGGTGAGCGCGTACTCCGTGACGACGGCCCGCTACCGGGAGGCGTGCTGGTCCGCGTCGCCGCCAGTCACATCCGCATCGGCACGTTTGAATACTTCGCTGCGCGTGGCGACCTGGACGGGGTCCGCGCGCTCGCCGACCACACCATTGCACGACACTACCCGCAGCTGCGCGACGACCCGGACCGTTACTTCGCCCTGTTCGAAGCCGTCGCCGAGCGGCAGAGCTCGCTCGTCGCGCGCTGGATGCAGGTCGGCTTCATCCACGGTGTGATGAACACGGACAACATGACCGTCTCGGGCGAGACGATCGATTTCGGGCCGTGCGCATTCATGGACGAGTACGATCCGGCGACCGTCTACAGCTTCATCGACCGTCGCGGGCGGTATGCCTACGGCAACCAACCCGACATCCTGCAGTGGAATCTCGCCCGGCTCGCCGAAACGCTGCTGCCACTGATCGATGCCGACGAAGGCCGGGCGATCGAACGCGCCACTGCGTCGTTGCAGGGCGTGCCTGCTCGCTTCGACCGGCATTGGCTCGCAGGATTCCGGCGCAAACTGGGCCTGAGCGTGCACGAGGACGTCGACCGCGCGCTGGTGGCGGACCTGCTTGCAGTCATGCACGCCGAGGCTGCCGACTTCACCAACACGTATCGTGCGCTCGCCGACGTTGCGGCGGACGACGTCATGCTGCCCGATTCATTCCTGGCCTGGACGCATCGATGGCGCGCACGCCTGGCGCGCGAGCCAGGCGGTATCGCGAGTTGCAACGCAACGCTGCAGCGAGCGAACCTGGCCTACATTCCGCGCAATCACCGCATCGAGGAGAGCATCGAGGCGGCCGTGCAGGATGGAAACTTTGGGCCTTTCCACGCGCTGCACGCCGTGCTGGCCACGCCCTTCCAGTCGCAGCCGGGCCATGCGTCCTACCGCACGCCTCCCCTGCCGCACGAGCGAGTGCAGAACACCTTCTGCGGCACCTGAACCGAATCGGCGGCAGCACCCGCTCAACGACGCGCCATCGCGCCCATCAATTCCTTGATCAACTTGACCGCGGCAATGGCGGTTGCATCGCCAGTGTCCTGCGTCGGGTTCAATTCGACGACGTCGGCGCCGACGACCTGCGTGCGGATACGGGCAATCACCGCAACAATGTCGCGCACACTCAAGCCCCCGGGCTCCGGATGCGACACGCCTGGCGCGAATGCCGGATCGAGCGCATCGAGATCGATCGTGACGTACAGCGGCCGCGTGGGAATCGGCACCGTCGCCGGCGTGAAATCGGCCCATTCGACGATTTCGACACCGAACCTCTGCGCCTGCTCGCGGTTGTGCTTGTTCCATGTGCGCACACCCACTTGCACGAGCCTCCCGGCGAGGCCCTGCTCCATGATCCGGGCGAAAGGACTCGCGTGTGAACGCGGATTGCCCTCGTAGTCGTGATACAGGTCGGGATGCGCATCGAAGTGCAGCAGGTTGAGCGGCCCATGCACCGCGGCCAGTCCCGCGACGAGCGGAAACGTGACCGAATGATCACCACCCACCGACAACAGCGGCCCGACCCGCGCGGCCTTCTCGGCCGCCGCCGCGATGGCGGCATGGTCCGACTCGACTTCGTGAACGGCAACGTCACCCAGGTCGACGATGGTCAAGTCGCTGCCGATCTCGAGACCGCTCTCCGTAGCGGCGTTGCCGAACTCCGCATAGCGACGCCATGCCTGCCGGATGACCGCAGGCGCAGTCGCTGCGCCGCGTCGGTACGACGAATTGACGTCCGTCGGAATGCCCAGGATCTGGATCTGCATGCTTCGCGGCAGGCGCCCCTCAGTGCAACGGCATCTGGAACGTGAGCATGACCCCACCCTCGTCGCCGGCTGCAATTGCAAACGTTGTCTTGTCCGGGTTGACTTCGCGCCGGTTCATCACGAATCGCGCGGTCGACAGGCCGAGTGCCGCGCCCGCCGCCACGTCCGAGGCCCAGTGCTGGTTATTGTCCATGCGCAGGTAAGCTGTCGCGCCGGCCAGGCCATAGCCCAGGAACCTGCGTGCCCAGCGATAGCGGTCGTCACCCGATTCCGCAAGCACCGTACCGATCGCAAATGCGACGCCGACGTGGCGCGACGGAAACGAGTCTCCGCTTTCGAACCACTGGTCGGGATCGGTCGTCTCGTTCGGACGCTGGCGACCAAACGACAGCTTCAGGATTTCCGTGCTCACCGCGGTAAAGGCCGTCGCCTGGATCATCGAGCCGACCTCGCGCCAGGCAACGGGTTGGTCGACGATACCGGCAAGAAGCCATGTTCCCGCCAGCATGACGGCGGCAGGCAAGGCGTCGTCGAGGTTGTTCGGGTCGTCGCCATCCAGCGGTGCGCTGGCATCCACAAAGTGGTCACGGACGTCGTCGTCGAATTCATGGATGACGCCGATGGCAATCAGCGTGCCGCCGAATTCGAGCCAGTCGCGGCCATCCCAGCGCAGCGGCGCGGTGAAGTACAGCCTGGCGTCCTCCAGCGCCTCGCGCGGCTGCACTGCCTGGGCGTCGCAGACTCGCGGGTGCAGCAGGGTGAACGCACAGGCGCAGGCCAGCAGCAACGTGGATCTGATCGTCATCGTCTGCGAATGGTACAGCGCGCTAGAATGCCCCACCCGGAGAAATCCCATGCGCACAACAATCCTCAGCCTCGCGCTCCGTGCCGGCCTCGGCATCGCGGGTGCGATTATCGCTGGTCCGATCCTGGCCGAGAACGCCCCGGCTGCGGCCGCCTGCAAATCGACGGTCAGCGGCGACCTCCGCCTGCACACGCTCAAGAGCGCGATCTTCGGCAACGAGCGAACGATCCGGGTGCTGCTGCCTCCAGGGTATGGCGATACCGCGAACGAGGATCGCCGCTACCCGGTCCTGTACATGCTCGACGGCCAGAACGTATTCGACGCGTGCCTGAGCGACGTCAGTCACCATGAGTGGAGCGTCGACGAGACGGTCCAGCAACTGATCGCCGAGAAGAAGATCCCCGCCCTGATCGTGGTCGGCATCGATCACGCCGGCAAGGACCGTGCACGCGAGTACCTGCCGTACAAGGACTTCGTCGGCAACGCCGAGATGGACGAGCCCGCCGGCAGGTACTTCCCCGATTTCATGACCAGGGAAGTCATGCCGCTGGTCGACAGCCACTACCGCACGCTGCCGGGGCGACCGAACACCGGCATTGGCGGCTCGTCCTACGGGGGTGTCGCGGCCCTGTATGCGTTGCTCGCAAGACCCAACACCTTCGGTTACGGACTGGTCGAGAGCCCCGTGATGTGGATCGGCATGGGCCAGCTCGTGCGCGACACCAGCCCGCTCGTGGCCCTGCCCGTGAGGGTGTTCGTGGCAATCGGCGGCAAGGAAACCCCCGATCCGGTGATCAGCGAAAAAATGATCGGGTTGATCCGCCAGGTCGAGACGAATTTCCACGCCGCCGGCTACGACGATTCGAATTTCCGCTTCGTGGTTGATCCGGATGCCGTGCACACCGAGGCTGCCTGGGAAAAGCGCTTGCCCGGCGCCCTGACCTTCCTCTTCGGCGACTGGAAGCCGACGCCCCCACCGCCGCGCTGAATCAACCTGTCGTCGGTGCCCGACGCCGGTTAAAATCGGGCGCCCGAACATCCGTTCACACCTGCTGGTACTCCATGCTCGCTACCCTGCTCGCGTCTGGCCGCACCCTGCTTGCCGACGGCGCCACCGGCACGAATTTGTTTGCCATGGGTCTCACGTCAGGCGACGCGCCGGAAATGTGGAACCTCGAGCACCCGGATCGCGTGCGGGCGCTGCACCAGGGTTTCGTCGACGCGGGATCCGACATCATCCTGACCAACAGCTTCGGTGGTAACGCACGACGGTTGATGCTGCACGGCATGCAGGACCGGGTGCGCGAGATCAACCGTCTCGCCGCCCAGCACGCGCGTTCGGTCGCCGACAAGGCCGGACGCCCGGTCGTGGTCGCAGGCTCGGTGGGACCGACAGGCGACCTCTTCGAACCGCTCGGCGTGCTGACCGAAGCGATGGCCATCGAAGTCTTCGAAGAACAGATCCGCGGCCTCAAGGAAGGCGGCGCCGACGTGGCATGGATCGAGACGATGTCGTCGCTCGAAGAGATCAAGGCCGCGGCGATGGCCGCCGCCAACGTCGGCATGCCATACACGTTCACGGCGAGCTTCGACACTGCCGGACGCACGATGATGGGCATCACGCCCGCCGCGCTCGTCGAGTTCGCGCAGTCACTGAATCCGCCGCCGCTCGCAATCGGCGCGAACTGCGGGGTCGGTGCGTCGGACCTGGTCGTCAGCATCCTCGGCATGGCGGCGAAGGAAGCCGGTATCCCGATCATCGCCAAGGCCAATGCCGGCGTGCCGAAATTCATCGGTGCCGAGGTCCACTACTCGGGCACGCCCGAACTCATGGCCACCTACGTGGGCCTGGCCGCGGATTCCGGTGCGCGCATCATCGGCGGTTGCTGTGGCACGACGTTCGGCCACCTCTCGGCCATGCACGAAGCGTTGCACCACCATCACGCCGGCACGAAGCCGGACGAAGCAAAGGTGGTTGCCGAGCTTGGCCCGTTGCAGGCGCCCGGAGCCAAAGGCGGGCACAGGATCGGTGGCGAGGGTCGGCGCAATCGCCGCACCTGAGGTCCGCGCTGCGCGGCAACCGACCGGGCCCGCGTCAGCCGTCTGACTCCGAACCCTTGCGGCCCTTGTAGCGGCTGATCTCGAGCGGACGGCCGCGGACCTCGACCGTGCGCAGGTGCGCAAGCGTTTTCTCGGAAATCTCGGCAGGCAGCCGGACCAGCGTGTGATCGTCGCGGATGCTGAGACCGTTGATCTCGGTTCCATGCAGATCACCCTCGTGCGCCAGCGCGCCGACGATGTTGCCCGGCAGTACGCCGTGCTTGCGCCCGACTTCGAGCCGGAACGTCGCTTGCGGCGCTTCATTCTTGCCGCGCTGGCGCGGGCCACCGCGGCGCGGCGCGCCTTCGTCGTCGCCGCCCTTGTCGGAAAAGCCTGCTTCGCGCGGCGCTGCCGACTCGCCTTTCGGCTCGCGGCGCTTCGTCACGGCGAGTGACTTGCCGCCCCGCGCCATGGAGGCCAGTGCCGCCGCCACGTCGAGCAGGTCGGCGTCGGTCTCGCGCAGGTAGTCTTCCAGGACTCCTCGATAGGCGTCGCCGGCCTTGGATTCGACGGCGTCGGCGATTTCCTGCTTGAATTTGGTCGCGCGCCGCTCGTTCACGTCCTCGAGCGTCGGCAGGCTCATGGCCTCGATCGGCTGGCGCGTGGCCCGCTCGATGATTCGCAGCATGTTCCGCTCGCGGGGCGAAATGAACAGGATCGCTTCGCCACTGCGCCCTGCCCGGCCGGTGCGGCCGATGCGGTGCACGTACGATTCGCTGTCGTAAGGCACGTCGAAGTTGACGACGTGGGTGATGCGGTCCACGTCGAGCCCGCGCGCCGCAACGTCCGTCGCGACGACGATGTCGACCTTGCCGGCCTTCAGCGCGGCGACCGTGCGCTCACGCTGCGCCTGCAGGATGTCGCCATTCAGCGCCGCCGACGCGAAACCGCGGGCTTCGAGCTTTTCGACGAGTTCGACCGTCGCCTGCTTGGTGCGCGCAAACACCAGCATCGCGTCGAAAGCCTCGACTTCGAGGATACGGGTGAGCGCATCGAGCTTGTGCATGCCCGAGACGACCCAGTAGCGCTGCCGGATGTTCGTCGCCGTCGTGGTCTTCGAGCGGATCGTGACTTCGCGCGGCGAACGCAGGTGCTTTTGCGCGATGTTGCGGATCGGCTTTGGCAGCGTGGCGGAGAACAGCGCAACCTGGCGCTCTTTCGGCGCCATGCCGAGGATCTCGTCGATCGCATCGACGAAGCCCATCTGCAGCATCTCGTCGGCCTCGTCGAGCACGACGTACTTCAGCGTCGCCAGGCTCAGCGTGCCGCGCTGGAGATGGTCCATCACGCGGCCCGGGGTGGCGACGATGACGTGCGTGCCGCGCTTGAGCGCATTCAGCTGCGGCGTGTAGCTCTGCCCGCCATAGATCGGCAACACGTGCAGACCCGGCATGTGGTGCGCGTACTTCTGGAACGCCTCAGCGACCTGGATCGCGAGTTCGCGCGTAGGAACCAGCACGAGCACCTGCGGCTCACGGCGCGAGACGTCCAGCATCGACAGGAAAGGCAGCGCGAACGCCGCCGTCTTGCCCGTACCCGTCTGCGCCTGGCCGATGAGGTCGTGCCCGGCGAGCAGCACCGGGATCGTGGCTGCCTGGATCGGGGATGGAGCTTCGTAGCCAACGTCCTTCAACGCCGCGACGAGGGGCGCGGACAGGCCGAGTTCGGCAAACGTCAGGACGGGTTGCTCGTCAGTGGGGTTGCTTTGCATCTGGTTCTCACGCGGGACCGAAAATGCAGGCATCGGGCACGGTGGGTGACATCCCACTCGAAATCGAACCGCACACGAAAAATGCGCTGGCTCCGGTCCATAAACCAGAAAGCCGGCCGCCCCTTTCGAAGCGACCGGCCTATGTTCTGTAGCGGCGACAGGTGCCGGCAACCCTGTGCCAGCTCGCCCAACCTGCGGATAGTCCCAAACTTCGGGCCGTAGAATACACCGATCGAGCTGATTTTGCCCGGTTTTCGCCCGGCGGGCGCTCAGACAACGTAGCGCAGCGTGGGGCTGCTCTCGCCGGAGCCGCGGCGCGGACAGGTCGAGCAAGGATCGCCGATGAGCTGATTGGCGTGCCGGATTGCCAGGATCGTGCTGGTGAGCGGGACCCTCTCCTCGCGGAAAATCGTTGCACCGGTTCGTTCGCTGAGTTTGGTGGTCTCCAACCGTTGCGCGAGGTCTGCACGCACCCCGCACAAGATCACGTCCACGTCGCGAGCCCGGACACGTTCGACGAACTCCTTGAGCTGGATCATCCCGGCCGCATCCGCATTGCGAGCGCGCTTGAGCCGCAGGATGACCGCGCGCGTGCGCCCATCGATCCGTTGCTCGATCCGCTCGAAGTGGCTTTCGAGTGCAGCCGATGCACCAAAGAACAATTCGCCCTCGAGCCCGTAGACCAGGAGTCGGTTGCAGCGCACGTCGTCCGGAAAGCGCTCCCGGATCATGCCGTCCGGCGTGATGGTGAACTCGGTCAGCAACATGCGTCCTGCGCGCCGCACCGTCAGCAACGACGACATCACGACGCCAATCAGGATGCAGAACTCGATCGAGATGGCGACAGCCGAAAGGCCGTCACCCCGATGATCACCGAATCGAAACGCGTCACGCGGAGATGATAAAAAAGTCCGCCCCAATCGATCATTTTCCACGCCGAGACGATCAGTATCCCGGCCAGCGCTGCCCGGGGAATCAAGCGGGCGTACGGTGCGAAAGCCACCATGATCAGCGCAACCGCCACGGCGGACACGACGCCCGACCACTGCGACACTGCGCCTGCCTGGTGGTTGATCGCCGAGCGCGTCAGCGAGCCCGACCCCGGCATGCACTGGAAGAAGCTGCCGGTGAAGTTGGCAAGCCCTTCGCTGAGGCACAGCTGGTTCACGTTGAACCGTTGCCGTGTCTGCGCGGCAATCGCCTTGGACATCGCGATGGCCTCCAGCAGGCCGAGGATGGCGATCGCAAGTGCTCCGCCCGAGAGCTCACGAATCAGCTCGTAGTCGATCGTCGGGAGCGTAGGTGTCGGCAACCTCGCCGGGATTTCGCCCACGACCCGCACGCCGTTGGCCTCGAGCCCGAACCACGCGACGACGGCAGCCATGGCCAGCACCGTGATGAGCAACTCGGGCAGCAGGCGCAACCCGAGAAGGTTCTTGAGCCAGCGCAGCCCAAGCACCATCGCCATCGTGGCGAGGCCGATCGACAGCGTCGCCGCGTTGACGTCGCCGCCCTGGGTCATCGTCAGCCAGAATCGATAAAGAAAGGTGTCATGCACCCCGCCCATCGATGCCAGTCCCAGCAGGTTCTTCATCTGGTCGAGAACGAGCAGCGCGGAGGCGCCAAGGGTGAAGCCGATGATGACCGAGTGCGAGATGTACCGGGTGAGATCGCCGAGACGCATCGAGGTGATGACGAGCTGGATGATGCCCACCATGAATGCGAGCAGCACGGCGGCCTGGATCTTCTCGTCCACGCTGGGAACGATACTGATGACGCTCAGCACCGCGATCGAGATCGCGTTGGTCGGACCGTTGATGAGTTGCCTGGACGACGCGAAAAGTGCGCCAACAGCGGTCATGATGATCGCGGTGTAGAGGCCGTATTGCGCCGGCAGTCCCGCGGCCAGCGCGTAGGCCATTGCCTGGGGAACCGCCACGGCAGCGACCGTGATGCCGGCGAGCAGGTCCGCTCGCGCGTCGGTCAATCGATAGTGGCGCAGCGCATCGAACGCCGGGACAACTCGATATATCCAGGGGGGCCGGTCTTCTTGGGACGTCACAGTCATTTCATCTCAGTCACAGGGCGTCAAAATACCAGTGAGGCCCCTCCTTGTGACCCGACATGTGCAAAGCGCGTCTCATTTTTGACGCTCGGTCCAGGACGAAGATGCCGGCTCGAGGCCCGGCCCGCTCGCGACAATCCGTGCGCGGCTTGCACGTTGCCGCCATAAAGGTGCAAATTGTCACCGCGGCCGCGACTTCTGGTCCTCGAACCTGACGGAGAAAGAATGCCGGGCAAGCCGACGGTTACCTGGGAGCCCCTCAGCCAGCACGGGTTATCCGGGCACTCGGACTGCGTCCTGCTGCGCGCCAGGGTGCCTGGCGGCTGGTTCGTCCTCTTTCACGAACCCCACGGCCGCGAGAGCGGCTCGCTAACTTTCTACCCGGACCCGAATCACCTGTGGGACGGCGGCTCGCTCGCGCCAGGTGCCAGACCCGTACGGTAGGCCCGCCGACGGTCGGGGCGAACACCGCGAGCGTGCCGCTCGCAGTTACGGAGCAGCGCCTCCGGGGTAACTTCAAATTTCGGCAGCAATGCCAGGGCCGTCGCCCCGTTGTCGGCGATGATCCGTTGTACCTCGCGCTTCTTCAGTCCCCAGGCTTCGCCAACCGTGCGCCACGCCTCCACGGCCTTCACGTGCATGAGTCGCGTCAGACACAGGTAGTGAATCGCGATTCGAATCGGGTCGGAAGGTCGGCGGGCATGGGACCGCCGGGTGCCGATCAGGTCGGAAACGTCCTTGCCGTGCAGCAGCGCCGCAAGCACGGCTTCGAGCAGTTCACGCTCGTCCTGCGTTGCAGACTCGGCGTCCGCCGACTTGCACATCGCCCGGATGAAGTGGCGTTGCTTGTCGACGCCGGTCAGTGCCTGTGAATCGGAGCTTCCCATCCCCTGCTATTCTGGACGCAGACAGGTGGCTGGTAGGGGTTCTTTAGATCATTTTTGCGTTACGCGTCGCAATATATTGATGACATAGCGTCAGGCCGCCTGCAGCGATCGCTCGCTTATGTCATCTGACCGGCGCGCCCTCCGCGGCGGCACTGGCAAGGCGTTCGGGCGCGACCGGCCGCCTCACTAGGTAGATCAGCGAATTGCGGGCTCCCGATTTGAGGGGGAACTTCGCGTGCAACAACGATCAATTCGCGGAGTCGTCATGAACACGAAATTCCTGTGTTTTGTCGCCGCTGCTTCCGTCACCCTGCCGCTGCTGGCTGGCTGCCAGCGGTCGACCAGATCAGCTATGCCAAGGATGTGGCGCCCATTCTCGACAAACACTGCAAGAGCTGCCACGTTGCCGGACAGGCCGGCTACGTCGTGAGCGGTTTCGAACTCGAGAGCTACGAGACGTTGATGAAGGGCACGCAATACGGACCCGTGGTCCTACCTGGAGATCCTCTGACAAGCGTGCTCGTCATGCTGATCGAGGGGCGCGCGGACCCGTCGCTGAAGATGCCGCATGGCGAGGCTAAGCCACTCGAGCCGGCGGAGGTTGCGACCATCCGGCAGTGGGTCGAGCAAGGCGCAAAGAACAATTGACGCAAAGCGGGTTGGGCCGGGCCCGGCGACACGGCCCAACGGAGGACCACGTCAGTTCCGTTTCACGCCCTCGTTCTTCAGGGCCTCGAGCCCCGCCAGGTCGAGGCTTGCAACGGCTGTCTTGAGCTCAGCGATGCTCGAGGCCTCGCCGCTTAACTTGACCGAGAACCGCTCGCCCAGCACGGTCGAGTATTCGCCGCTCTTCCGCTCCCTGTCCCACTCCTCGTGGACGAGCCGTCCGTCCTGCTTGTAGGTCTTCTCGTAGCCCTGGTCCGTTTCCCGCTCCTGCTCGCCGGCAGCCCAGCCGGCAAACGCCATCATTCCTTTCATGCTGCCCATATCGACGATCTCGAGGCGCAGTGAACGCCCCGAATCGTCCGCGTACGTCCCGCGTGCCTCGCTGACCTGCATCCCCATGGCATTGTTACGTTCGGCCGATATCTCCGTCCGCTTGAGACCGGCAAGGGACTCCGGCACGAAGGGCTTGATCCGATCGGGTGCCAGCGATTCGACCTGGTCGCCCCCGCCCGCCACCGCCGACAGGATCTCTCCGGCCGCCTCGCGCTGCGCATTCACGTCGCCGGACTTCTGCGCGGCTTCCATCTTCTTGCCCGCCTCCTCCGCCTGCCGCGCGATGGACTCCAGCTTACCCATGGGACTGTCCTCGTCGAAGCCACCACCGTCACGGGAGTCGCTGACGCCGGGCGAACCTGCACCGCGCATGGCGCCGCCAACGCCAACGATGCCGCCCACCGCGAAGCTGATCAGCCAGCTCAGGACGATCGCGATGACGAAAGTGACTGCGGTGTAGCCAGCGGCCTTCTCAGGCGGACATTTCATGGTCTGCGGCAGGCCGAGATAGAGCAGATAGATGCCGTAGACGCCGCCTGCCAGCAAAACAAGCATCGAAACCCAAGGCAGGACCTGGCCGATACCGGCAATCCAACTGGCCGTCGAGGCGTAGACCACTGCCTTGAAGGCCTGCACGCTGTTCTTCTGGCCACCGAACTTGGGAGCCAGTGCGTCGACGATCAGTGACAGGACGTACACGGACGCAAGCCCCAGCACGTAGCTCATGATCATGCCGCTGAGTCCCGCACCGATGCCGGCGCGATACGTCCCGAGGAACGGCAGGTTGATACCGATGACGCTGTATTTCAGGAAGCCGAACACCGCGGGAATCGCGGCCAGGAACAGCACGTAGTCCTTGTAGATGCCCCCGATCGTCGCAGGGTCGGCGGCGATGACGGGCCACTCGGTGCGCGGCGTTCCCAGGATGGCCTTGACGCGTGCAATCTGCTTGCTGAGGTCCATGATCGCTTCCCCCTTTCGACGATGACGGCCCGAGGCGCGATCTTGCTCTCCTTGATCGTGCGCAACAAGCAGCAGGTCGTCTCCTGCACTGCCGCAGGCGTATGCTGACGGCAGCGAGCCGCGCTCCTGCGGCCTGCACGTCGTAACACAGGGGAGTGAGCACGATGGCGAAGAAGAAATCAGACAGTGGCGTGTATCGCGTCACCGAGATCATCGGCACGAGCACGGTGTCCTGGGAGGACGCGGCGACCAGTGCCGTGGAGACGGCAGCGAAATCGCTACGTGACCTGCGCGTTGCCGAGGTCAGCAAGCTCGACATGAAAGTCGAGGACGGCAAGGTCGTCGCGTACCGAGCGCGAGTTTCGCTGTCCTTCAAATACGAAGCGTGACGGCAGGATCTCGACGCCGACGATGTCGTCGCTGCCGCGGATCAGCAACGCGGCGCGACGACCCCGGTCCTACTCGGCCTTGAGGCCCCGAATTCGGCGCCGCAGTGCGAGGAGCGCAGCCTCCTCCCAGCCGGACTGGTTCGGTGCGTCCACACTAGACTTGGTGTCGACTGACAGGGATTCGACATGGCGCTCGACCCGCTTGAGCACGATGGTCTCCCAGTCCGTGGATCCCACGTCCCCTCGCGGTTGCCCGCGCCGCTCGACCGGTGCGTCGCAAGTCGGTTCTTTGAACTTCTTCTGCCTGGGCACTGCGCTCACCCTCCCGTACTCGCAAAAGAATAGGCCCGCACGCCAACCGCGGCTGCGACGGCCGTCACATCGGGAGGGAGTGCCAATGCGGGCAGGAACCAAAACCCCAGGATCGGCGGGGGTCTTTGTCATGGACCAATTCCAGCAGAGGACAGGATTATGTCGCATCCCCCGCAGGCCCATTGAAGCGGCGAGTACGATCAAGAGACGGTCGCAACCGGATCGATGATCAACGAACAACAGGGGAAACGGGGTGCAAAATGAAACGTACTAATGGATCTCTTGCGTTGGCTGGCGTGACGCTAGTCGCCGCGCAACTTCTGTTGGCTGGCACAGCCCAGGCACATCATCCCGAGATCTCGGCGGTCGCCGTGTGCGACCAGAATAACGATCTCGTGATCCAGTACACGTCCACTGCGTGGGCGTCTTCTAACCCCGCAAAACGAACGAATCCTCAGATCGACATTCTCGTCAATAACGTGAAGGTCAGTCAGGGCGCATACGCGGACCCGGCCTACTCTTTTTCCGGCTCCGTCGCCGCGCCTGCCGGGTCATCGGCGACCGTGACCGCGCTGGCCGTGGGTGTGTGGGGCGATGGGTTCGCAGGAGGACAGTCATCGTCAGTCACGGTGACCTACCCGACAGAAGCCTGCACGCAGCCGAGTCTCGGCCGCTTCACGGGTGGCGGTCACCAGATCAGGATCACCGATCAAGTCAAGGTGACCCGTGGCCTCACCCTCCACTGCGACCTGCTGTTGTCGAACAACCTGCAGGTCAACTGGCTGGGAAACAAGTTCCACATGACCGAGCACCTGCAGACGGTTTCGTGCACGGACGATCCGAACATCATCCAGGCCCCGCCGCCGGCACCGCTGGACACGATGGTCGGCGTCGGTACTGGCCGATATAACGGCGTCGCCGGCTACACGATCGAGTTCACGCTGGTGGATGCCGGCGAGCCAGGCGGGTCCGACCAGGCGGCAATGAAGATCTTCCAGACGTCCAATCCGGGCAACGTCGTGCTGGACATTCCGCTGCAGCAGTTGACGGGAGGCAACCTGCAGGCTCACTACGACCAGCCGCACAAGTAGTCGATTTGCAGATCAGCTGCGATTTGCCGCCAGCGATCTCGAGCGAGTCAGCAGTGAAGGCGGTGTTCCAGCGATGGGACACCGCCTTCTGCATTCTGCGATCCATGCAATGCGATGATGCTGACCGAGCAGATCGGCGGCGCCACGGTTTGTTGCATCCTTTCCGTAGCTTACAGATCAGAACTCGACCAACCTGCAGGATATCTCCAGGACTGCGCTCAGGCTTGATCGAACCGATCGAGATATCTGCTGGACCTGCACGGACTCATGGCCTACAAAGATGTTCCTGCCTTGCGGCACACATTGCACCGACACCATGGGTTTGCAGTTATTCAAAGGCGAGACCAGTGCAATGGCCGAGCCGGACCGTGACATCACAAGTCCGCTGCCGCCTGAGCTGACCGACCACGCCTCGAGCGCTGCATTGCCGTCGCTGAAGACGGCGTCGTGGCATTCCGACCCGGTCGCCCGGGTTTCTACCGGGCCCGCTGCAGGCCCTGGAACCGTGCTGCGTCAGCGCTATGTGCTCGAGCAGGAGCTTGGCAGCGGTGGCATGGGCACCGTGTACCGGGCGCTGGACCGCAACAAGGAAGACCTCCCGCCGCCGCATCGTTACGTGGCCGTCAAAGTGTTGCGCGAAGAGTTCGCGCATCGTCCGGATGCGCTGCAGGCACTGCGTCGCGAGGCGCACCAGTCGCAGGCGCTGTCCCATCCAGGCATCGTCAACGTCTTCGACTTCGATCGCGACGGCGACGTGTACTTCATCACGATGGAGCTGCTCGAGGGCGAGCTGCTGAGCGATCTGATCCAGCGTATGCGGCCCGGCAAGCTGACGCGCCAGGCGGCGACCGACATCCTGCGCGACCTCGGCAACGCAGTCGCGTACGCGCACTCGCGCGGTGTACTGCACATGGATCTCAAGCCCGGCAACGTGATGATCACGACGCAGGGTGACGTACGCGTGCTGGATTTTGGCCTCGCGCATCCGCACGTGACGGAGCCATGGATATCGGATCACCCGCCTCCGTTCCATGCGGCCACACCGACGTATGCGAGCTGCGAACAGTTGGACGGTGCCGCTCCGGATGTCCCGCGACGATGTATTCAGCCTGGCCTGCGTCGCATACGAGCTCTTGAGTGGAGAGCACCCGTTCGGACGATGTTCAGCCCGGGAAGCGCGCGACCAGGGCCAGCGGCCGCGCCGTATTCGCGGCCTGTCGCGGAGGGAGTGGCGGGCGCTCCGCCAGGGCCTCGCCTGGACCAGGGGCGATCGGCCACGCAGCGTCGCCGATCTGCTCGACGGGCTCGGCCTCGTGGCAACACCGCAGCCTGCCCATCCGAGGCAAAGGTTCGAGCGGCAACCCGTGCGACACGGCATTTCCGCGCTGGTGGCTGGCGGTCGTGGGCCTCGGCATCCTCGCGGTCGGGCTCTATGTCGCCTGGGGGCGGCTGGCACCTGACAGCGTTCCTGGAATACTGCCCGATGAAATTGCGCGCCCGTCGCCGCGCGAGGAACCGCCGCAGGCAATCGCTGCAGCAGCCGATTCCACTGCCGTGGAATCCACGCCGGCCGAGCCCGAACTCTCCGATTCCTGGTGACCGCCGAGGATCTTGTTCCACCGGACTTCGCCGCAGCCATTGCGCGGACGGTGGCGCCGACACCGGTCATCGCGACCGCGACTGGTCCCGGGCGGCTGGGGTTCGAAGCGGACACGATCACGGTCAGCGAGTCTGCAGGGGTGGTGCCGTTGCGCGTGGTGCGCCGCGGCGGCGCCGCGGGCACGGTCTCGTTCGGCTGGAGAACCATCGACGACAGCGCGGTGGCCGACCGCGACTATGCCGGACTCGGCACGGTCCAGGGATCCATCGGACCCGGTGAGACGAGCAAGACACTCCTCATTCCGATCGTTTCCGACGCGGTCAGGGAGTCGACCGAACTGTTCGACGTTGTCATCGAGGACCCGACCGCTGGCGCAACGCTCGGCAACATCACACAGATCACCGTCATCATCGTGGACGATGACTGAACCGGTGCGCGGCATAAGACCGCGCGATTCCACGACGTCGTCAGCTTTCCGGCACCGGACGACTCAGCCTTCCCCCCGCGCGTTCACCCATGCCACCAACTCGCCCCGGACCTCGGCAACGGCTTGATCGAACGCCTCGGCGCTGGCGCCCACACGATTCTCGCTGGCGGTAACGGCCGCCGTGAAGCTGCGGTCACTTACGACGACCCGATCCTGTGTGCGATCCAGTGCTGCATGCACCTCCACCACGATCGTCGGCGCGACGGCCTGGCCACGGTCGTAGCGAACTTCGAACGTTCGCACGTCGAGCTTGAGCACATAGTCGCTGCGCGCAATCTCTGCGCGGTCGACCAGGCGAGCCGGACCGTGGTCTGCATCGAAGGTGCGTTGCAGGGCCGAGTCGAACAGGGCCACCGACGAGGTCACCCAGCGCGCGTCCTTGATGTAGGCCGCTTGCGTGCCGGTGACGGTCAGGATGCGGTCACCGGCGGCCGCGCGATCGAAGCCCGTAGCCACCAGCAGGACGCCGAAGCCTGGCTCGCCTGACGCCACCTCCTGCAACTGCGGCGTCGTGGCGCCGAAGCGATAGAGCTGGGCCGGGTCCGTCTTCGGGAAGAGCGAAATGCAGCCAGCCAGCAGGCTCGTCGCGGCGACCAGCATTGCGCCGCGGGTCATGGACTGCAAGACAGTGGACCACGGGGCGATCATGGCTCGACCTCGATTTCCTGCGCTGGCGGTTTCGTAAGCAGTCCGTGAGGACTTTGTTGCATCTCGCCCAGTACCCGGTCAAAGCTCTCGGCAGCGAGTTGCAGGCTGGCGCTGGCCGATGTGATCTGCTGCAAACCGGTGGTGGCGAAGTCGCCCGTTGGACCCTCCAGCCTGCCCATCATCGTGCGCAGGTCCCTGGCTGCGGCCTCGATGTCGGTCGCTGCGCTACCCAGCTTTGCCACGATGTGACGACCATCGCCATTGACCAGGGCGTTGCTCGACGCAGCCAGCTCGCCGATCTGCTGCGCCGCATGGTCCGCGCTCTGCAATGCGCGTTGCGCGTCGGCAATGATCGCCTTGCGTTCGTGCAGCTCGGCGGTCACGGCCTGCACATCGTCCAGCATACCGCTGAGACGCTTGATGTTCTCTTCCGACAGGACGCGGTTGACCCGGTCGAGAGCCTCGACTGCGCGCGCCAGGACGCTGCCGCCGCTGGCCAGCAAGTCGGAGAGCATGCCGCGCTCGGAGCGGATGCGCGGCACGGTGCCCTTGGCGACCGCCCGTTTCAACAGCCGCTTGGCGGGTGTTCCGCGGTGATCTGCACGTAGTTCACGCCGGTGATGCCCTGCGGTTCCAGCGTCGCGAAACTGTCGACACGGATCGGCACGTCAGCGTTCACCTTGGCCCGGGCGATCACCTGTGTGGGATCGACGGTGTCGAGCGAGATCCCGGTGACCTCCCCGACCTTGATGCCATTGAAATGAACCTCGCCGCCCTGCGACAAGCCGCGCACCGGCCCTGCGAAGACGATGTCGTAGTAGTCGTAGTCCTGGTTGAACTTGTACGCCGCCAGCCAGACGCTGAAGACGACCATGCCGATCACCAGCAGGGTCGAAGTGAGGCCCACGAGGGCGTAGTTGGCGTTGCGCTCCATCAGCGTGCTCCTCGTGCAGCGCGCAAACCGGACGCCATGCGTCCACGTGGACCGCCAAAATACTCCTGGATCCACGGATGGTCGGACTTTTCGAGTTCGCGCACGGGCGCCATGGCAACCACCTTCTTGTCCGCGAGGACGGCCACCTGGTCGGTGATGGTATAGAGGCTGTCGAGATCGTGGGTGATCATGAAGACGGTCAGGTCCAGGCTGTCGGCAAGATCGCGGATCAGTTCATCGAAGGCCGCTGCACTGATCGGGTCGAGTCCCGAAGTCGGCTCATCCAGGAACAACAGTTCCGGGTCCAGCGCCAGGGCGCGCCAGGCTGGCGCGTTTGATCATGCCTCCGGAAAGCTCGGCGGGCTTCAAGGCCCCGGCACCAGGGTGGCAGGCCGGCCAGCGCGATCTTCAGGTCCGCCAGCTCGTCGATTTCGTCCTTGAGCATGTCGGTGTGCTCGAAGAGTGGAGCGGCCACGTTCTCCTTCACCGTGAGGTTCGACCACAGGGCGCCCTGCTGGAACAGGACGCCCCAGCGACGGTTGATCGCCGTCCATTGTCGCCGCCGGGCATAACGGATGTCCTGGCCGAAAATCCGGACCGATCCGCCTTCGGCGCTTCTCAGGCCGATGATCGTGTTCAGCAGCACCGACTTGCCGGTACCCGAGGCGCCGACAACACCCACGACATCGCCCCGATTCACCACCAGGTCGAGCTGGTCGTGGATCGTACGATCGCCGATGCGCGAGATCAGTCCACGCACCTCGATGGGCGGGGCCTCCCTGTCCAGGGGCGCTTCGTCGTATTCCGTCATATGTCGAGCTTCATGTAGATCAGGGCGAAGATCGCATCGATCAGGATGGTGGCGAAGATCGCCTGCACGACCGCCGAGGTGACGCCGCGGCCGAGGGACTCGACATCTCCACCCACTTCCATGCCCTGCCGGCAGCCGATAGCGGCGATCACCCCTGCCAGCACCGGTGCTTTCGAGAGGCCGACCCAGAAGTGCATCACGCCGACGTCGTCGATCATGCGTTGCAGGAACAGCGTGGGACCCAGGTCCAGCACCCCCCAGGTGACGACCAGGCCGCCAGCGAGTCCCGCCAGGGTGGCGACGAAGGTGAGCAACGGAGTGATGAACAACAGCGCCATGAACCGCGGGAGCACCAGGGCATCGAAAGGATCGACTCCCAGCACCTGCATGGCGTCGATTTCCTGCTTCATCTTCATCGCGCCGATCTCGGCCGCGAAAGCCGAGGCCGAGCGACCGGCCAGGAGCAGCGCGGTAACCACGACATTGAACTCGCGGAGAACCGCGATGCCGATAAGGTCGACGACGAAAACCTGGGCGCCGAAATCACTGAGTATGTTGGCGCCCAGCAAGGCCACCACCGCGCCAATGAAGAAGGTCGTGGTGGCGACGATCGGTATCGCATCCAGCCCGGCCCTCTCTGCCAGGGCGAAGACGGCGGCCCAGCGCACCTTGGCCGGCCGACGGATCGCCCGACCGATGGCGAACAGCAGGTTACCGGTGAAGACGTTAAGGTCGTAGACATCCAGGCCGACGCTGACGACGCTGCGGCCGAAACGTTCCGAACAGCTCGTACAACGGCGCCGCTCCACGACCGGAGTCCTCGGTGCCGCGGTTGCACGGGCGACCAGGTCAAGCAGCCGCAGGATCTCACGCGCGCGCTTATCCTGCCCTTTTCGGCTGCCTGTTCGACTGCCTTCAGGATGCCGTAGGCACCGGAGGTGTCGCAGCGATCGATCCCGTTCGCGTCGATGGCGATGTCGCGCGAACCCTTCAGCGCGGCGCCGAGAAGCTCGTTGGCCGAGCCCATGCGCACGGCCGTCCAGTCGCCGGTCAGCACGGCAACCTTGCCTTGGTCGCTGGTCTCAAGCCGGAAGCCGGCCGGTTGGTTCATGCGTCGGTGCCGCAGTCGCACGGCCTGGGGATTCAGACGGCCTGGGGCGCGATCCTGCTCCTGTCGACGTTCGGCAACAAGTCGCGATGCGTTGTCGGGACAACGGCGCCTGTCGAGCAGGGAGCGCGCGCAAGGAAGGCCTCGACATCCTTACGATGCGAGGCCTTCATCTGCGTGAGTCAAGGCGATTGGTTCAGGTCCTGGCGGTCAATTGACCACCGGCAGCAGGAAGTGATCGTGGACGAATTCAGCCACCTTCTCGCCCTGCTTCCTTGCCGCTGAGTCTGCGAACCGGAAGTGAATGCCCAGGTAGACGCGCGCGTTCACGCACTGTTGGGCAGCCGCCGAGAATCGCGTGTAGGTACGCGTCTTCTTCACGGCCAATGGCGCGAGGCTGGTCAACTGGAATGTCATCTGGTCGGTGCCGAAAAACAAGGCAAGAGTGCGCGACATGGCACCCGTGATGTTGTTCGCTCCCGACGTGTAGTCCGGATAATTTGGATTGTTGACCAGCGACTGCCACTCACTGTCGCCGGCCGTGTCCGGGTTGCCATCCAGTTCACCGTTGCGAATGGCCGTCACGGGGCGCCAGAAGAAGTAGTGCTTTTTGCTGTCCCAGGCCGTGATGAGTGCATCCGCGCCCGCGAGATTGGCAAGCGCGAAGAGGCGCGCGCGGTCACCGATGTGCGGCACGTGCTGCAGCGCGATTTCCCGGATGGCCCGGTTCCACTGCACTGCAAAGTTGTCGGTCCAGAAGTAGGCGATGTCCGTCTGTTCCGCAGTGCGCGTGCTGTTGAGCGCTCCCTTCGCTTTGACTTCGTCGTAGTCGGCGGTATAGCGAGCGCTGGTCAATTCCGGTGGTGGCGGTGCCCGGAACCGGGCCGGGCCAGGTCAACGTGAAGGGGTCGAAGGATGCCATCCACGGCACGGCCATCGGCGCGAGTGTCGGTGGCGGCGCAGGGAGGAACGACTCGGTCGGGCGCCACTGTCCGATCTCGGTGCCGCCAGTGAAAGGCGCCGGCAGCGGATTGGGGTCCAGGCGCCGCAACGGCAGGATCATGGCCGCGACCGCCTCGCCAACGGCGAGGCCGTCGTTGCCGGTCAGGCCGTTGTCGGCAAGGTAAGTGGCATAGGTTGCGTCCAGCGTCGCAGCCTGTGCCGGGTAGAAGCCCACCAGGACGCCGTGCGCCGCGACGGCCGCTGCCACCTTGCGGCCCTTGGGCTTGACCTCGGCAAAGTAGGGCTCGAAGCGCTTCTCGTACGCCTGGATTGCGTCGTGCACGGCCACCTGGACCAGTGCCAGGTCGGCCTGGCCGACTGGCCCCGGGCGTCCGGTGGCAACTGCGGCGGCGGCGATCTCATTCCAGTCGGTCACGACATCCGCGTGAGTAACCGCCCATGGAATGAGTGCGAAGCACAGCGAAATTGCTGCAATGCATCCTCGCTTGATCATGGTCGTTCTTCCTCCTTGGTACCCGTTCGTTGGCTTGTCGTTGGTTGATCGTCGGCTCGTCGACCGGTGTCACCGGATCGCAGCCGTCGAGCTATACCGCTCGGGCGACCGCAGGGCCATGGGCCGCAGCTGATCTGTGTCTGACATGTTTCTGACTGGACGTCCCGGGTGTATCTTTGGCCCCGTTGTCGGAGCCAGGTGCCAGGGATCGCCCGAGGACTCGGTGAATTCAGCAGGAGGTCGGATGGATCCATCTCCCGAAATCCGCTTCGACGTCTGGACGCTGCGCACGCTGACAGGCGAACTCCTGAATGCCGGTACGCGGGTCCAGCTGCGGCCGCAGCAGGCGCAAGTCCTGGAAGAGTTGCTGGCGCACCCCGGTGAGCTGGTGACACGCGAACAACTCATCGCGCGGCTCTGGCCCAATCGAGTCGTTGACTTCAGCATGGGCCTGAACAGCGTCGTGCGCAGGCTGCGGGCGGTTCTCGGCGACCATGCCGACACGCCGCGCTACATCGAGACGATTCCGCGCCGCGGTTATCGCTTCATCGGTACGGTGGATACGCGACACGCCGTCGACGCCGTTGCCGTCGACGTCCCTGTCCCGTCCATCGTACCGACGCGCTGGCACAGGCGACGGTGGCCGGTCGTGGCCGCATCACTGCTGGTCCTGGCGACTGTGGCGGCAACTCACTGGCCGCAACCAGTTGACGATCGTGCGGGTCGGGCCCCGTCCAGCGTGTCCGCCAACCCGCAGGCGCAGGAGCGACACCTTCGTGCCCGGCATTTCCTGCAGCGCCGCACGCCGGGCGATGTCGAGCGCGCACGGCAGTATTTCGCGGAGTCGCTCGCGATCGATCCCGGCTTTGCACGCGCATGGGCGGGCCTGGCGAGTGCGTGCTGGATCGACACGATGGAGGGTCGCCTGCCGCAACAGCAGGGATTGTCGAGAGTTCGACAAGCTGCCGAAAGGGGCCTGGCGATCGATCCGGGACTTGCCGAAGCGCACGTGCGGCTCGCGTACTATCGATGGCGTGTCGGCGACCGCCTCGCGGGAGACAAGCACTTTCGCCTGGCGGTCGAACTTGAACCAGGCGATCCGCTGGTACTCGGTATCGCCGCCGGCAAAGCCGCATCGACCGGACGGTTCGAAGCAGCGATCGAACTGCAGCGGCGCGCGGTGGAGGCCGAGCCGTTGTCGCTGGCACATCGCGACAATCTCGTAGCGTGGCTGGTCATGGCTGGGCGCCTCGACGAGGCCGAGGCTGCTTTGCGCAGTCTGCAGGAATTGAGTCCGGCGCCGCGGAATAGCGTCAAAGACCTGGCACAGGTGCTGATCCTGCAGGGACGGTTCAACGAGGCGCTGGAACTGTCTGCCAGTGTGCAGGACGAGGCGGATCGCCTGCTGGCCCGGGCGCTTGCCTACCATGGGCTTGGCCGCAGTTCGGACTCAGACGCGGCCCTGCGCGCGCTGAACGAATCCGTGCCGGCAAGCGATCCGATCCGCATCGCCGAGGTGCATGCCTATCGAGGCGAATCCGACGACGCCTTCGAGTGGCTACAGGCCGCGCCCAGTTCTGACTTCGATCAGTCGCGAATCCGGTACTCGCCCTTCCTGAAGTCGTTGCACCAGGATCCAAGGTGGAACGCACGGATGGAGTCAATGCGTCGACATGGTTCCCGCCTGGAAAGTTCGGTGGAATCGCCTGGACGAACCGGTTCGGCTGCGCGCGGGTAGCAGTCCCATACAATGAAGGACTCGACGTCGTATCGGTTTCTGCCGAGATCAGAACGGTCGTGAGCGACGTCCGGCAGCCGCGTCCGGAGTGATAATCTCCCCGTCGATGTCGGCCCCAATCCCCGAAGCCGCTTTCCGGTACAGCGCCTTCATCAGCTACAGCCATGGTGACGAGCGGTGGGCACGCTGGCTGCAGAAAGCGCTGGAAACCTACCGCGTACCCTCGCACCTCGCGCACCCGCAATGGGGCGTGGCTTCGCGGCGGCTGTCTCCGGTGTTCCGCGATCGCAGCGACCTGCCCAGCGCGACCGACCTGGGCGCCCACATCCGCCAGGCGCTGCAGGATTCGGCCAGCCTCATCGTCATCTGCTCGCCCGGCGCAAGCGCGTCGCGGTGGGTCAACGAGGAGATCCGCTTCTTCAGGAGTCTCGGCCGCGGCGATCGCACCTTCTGCCTGATCGTGGACGGCGAGCCCAACGCGAGCAGCGTTCCAGGACGGGAGTCGCACGAATGCTTCCCACCCGCCCTGCGCTTCCTCGACGGCGCGGACGGCCCCTCGACCGGGTCGCGCCTCGAGCCGATCGCGGCCGATGCGCGGCCGGGGCGCGACGGCAAGTCCAACGCACGGCTCAAGATCATCGCGGGACTGCTCGGCGTGGGCTTCGACGTGCTCAAGCAGCGCGACCTGCGGCGACGCAATCGGCGGCTGGTCCTGGTCACTGCGTTCGCGCTCGTATTGACCGGCGTCGTGACGGCGCTCGCGATCGAAGCCCGCATCGCGCGCAAGGCCGCGGGGCAGAGGCAGAAGCAGGCCGAGGACCTCGTCGCCTTCATGCTGACCGACCTGAACGACCGGCTGCGGGAGGTGCAGAGGCTCGACATACTCGTGGCGGTGGACAATCAGGCAATGGCTTACTTCTCGGCGCTGCCGGTGCACGACGTCACCGACCAGACGCTTGCGTTGCGCAGCAAGGCGCTGCAGAAGATCGGCAACGTGCGCCAGGACGAGGGCCAGCTCGCCGCGGCCATGGAGTCGTATCTCGCGGCCTCGCAACTGGGCGCGGAACTCCTGCGACGCTCGCCTGATGACCCCGAGCGCGAAGCCGCCTACGCCGAGACGCTGAACCACCTGGGCAACGCCCAGTACTTCCAGGGCGATCGCGACCGTGCCCTCGAAAGCTTCACTCGCGCGGCGGCACTGCTCACGCGAGCCACGGCCACGCGCCCGCAGGACGACTGGCTGGAGGTCCTGTCCTCGGCCCGCACCAACGCGGGACGGGTGCTCGAGACGCGAGGGGAGTTCGAGGCCGCGAGGAAGCTCTATGAGTCCGTCCTCGTGACCGTCACGATGCTGGCGACGCGCCAGCCGGCCGATGTCCGGCGCCAGGCCGACCTCGCGGATGCCCACGACAGCCTCGGCAAGATCGCACTCGAGCAGGGGCAACTCGCGCAGGCCATCGCGGCTTATCGCGACGTGCACCGCATCAAGTCGGAGCTGTTGTCCCGCAGCCCGGACGACCGCGACGCGGTCGAACGCCTGCTCATCAGCAATGGCATCCTCGGCCGCACGCTGGCCCTGTGCGGCGCCGAAGTCGAGGCGACGCAACACGTTCGCGAGGCCGTCGGCGCGGCGAGGACCCTCGTGGCCTTCGACGCAAAGCAGGCCGACTGGCGATTCTGGCTGGGCAAGTACGGCCTCCAGCTCGGCGGCATTGCGCGCGGCGCAGGCCGCCTGCACGACGCCGCAGGCCACGACGCCGAAGCCGTTCGGGTGCTCGCTGATCTCGTCGCGACCGACGAGACCAACAGCGCCTGGCAGCGCGAGTTGGCGAGCGCGCAGGTGGAGTCGGCGCGGCTGCGGCTCGCCTTGGGCGAATCGGCCTCGGCCGAGCAACTGCTCGAGGCCGCGCTCGCGACGCTGGCCCGGGAGGGCAATGCCGCGGCGGGGTGACCGCAACTTGCGGCTGCTCGAGGCGCAAGCGCATGTCGTGCGAGGCCAGCTCGCCGCACGCCGCAACGAACGGGCCGCGGCGCGCGAGCACTGGACTCAGGCGCGAGAGGTGATCGCGAACGACGTGCGCGTCGGCGCGAACCCGAACTTCCTCTCCGTCCGGGCAAGCGCCCTGCTGCTGCTCGGGGAGGCAGGCGCCGCGCGGCCCGCGATCGACCAACTCGTGGCGATGGGTTACTACACGCCCGATTTCGCGGCCGTGCTCGCCGCGACGAACATGGCTCACCTCGTGACGCCGTCCGGAATGCGCTGTGGGAATGGCAAGTCCCTCTCCGCCAGTGCGGGAAGAATCCATTAAGCTCGCAGCGTCCGTGCGCGGCCCGGGGGATGTTCCTCGCGGCCTGCCCGCACGAGATCAACAGGGGAGTCATTCGATGACAAAGAAGATCAACCTGCCCTGCAATGGCAGCGGCGGCAACAAGACGATCAAGAAGGAAGCCGACACCATCACGTTCGAGACCAGTGGGCGCTGCACGTTCACCGGCTTCAACTTCACGGATGGCTCGGGTAATCCGTACTGCCCGCCGGGCTTCTCGAACAAGACTCCCAGCAACGGCGTCGGCGCGAGCGTTTCCCTACTCTTACGACGGGACGGCCATTCCGGACGGCGGTTACTCCTTCGCATACACCACCACCGCGCCGGAGCTGGGCAACGGGTCGGGGACCATCAAAAACGGCTGAGAATCCGCCGGCTTCCGATCCTTGCCCACAGCCCGCAGGCCCGCGTCTGTATGCAGAACGGGTACCGCTCGGCCCGGAAGCGCGACGTGAAACACGCCTGCAGCTATCGCCTTCTCCGCACGACTTCGGCGAACAGCCTCAGGTGACGGCGTAGAAATCCCGAGCCGCCGTCACCGCTCGTCCCGTCGTCGGGTCGCGGAGCTTGCCTGGTCGAACATCTGCGCCAGTTGCTCGCTCTGCTTCTGGGTCGGACGCTTACGGGCGACGCGGTGCTGGTATGTCCACTCGTCCGTATCGGCGTGCCACGTCGCGAGCACCTTGTTGTGGTGGCAGGCGATCTCGGTCACCGGAACCGGCGATGCCCTGCTCACGCGCCAGCAACTCTCGCAGACCTGATCTGGTCGTTTCACTTGACTACTCGTTTTCCGGCCTGGGTTGGCCGACGCAGCATGTGCCGCGACCCGTGCCTCGCGCAACCGTACGAATCGCTTGCCTTCCGCGGCAATGAAATCGTCGAAGCAAGACTGCCCCAGAGAGGCCGTTCGCTTCGATTCGATGGTCGCGGGGGCCTGCTACCGATCCCAGCAATTCCGTTGCTCGGGTCGAATACGCGAATAATTTCGGCCAGTAAAAGTGTATGGATCAAGCGTAGACGTCCCAGCCGAGGACCACGCGTCCGGCCGGAAACGGATCGCCGTCGATCAGTGCGTCAATCATGAATCGCGCTATCGGCGCTTTGGGCGACACCTGCGCGGCGTTGCGCAGCGGCCAGGCGGCACCCAGTCGACTCCTGGCGCGGGAGACGGCGGCGCGCGCAGGCAAGGAAGTCATCAAATTCCCCTGACCAAGAACTTCCCGGCCGCATCTTCAGCCGCCAGCACTTCGTCCACGAGTGACGACCCGGAAAGGGTGTAGATCGCAGAAATTCAGAGAGTTGCTCATACTTCGAAAAACTCGATGTCATCTTCTGTTTATGCCTGCTTTATTCGAATGTCAAAAGACCGGATGATCCGGATTGCCACTCCATAAACAGGGAAACGATCGTGTTCTACGCCCTCAGCTGGTCCGTGATGTTCGTCGTTCTCGTGCTTTGGTCGCTCACAGTCTGGACGTTCCACTCGATCGCCGCGTGGACGGTCTCGAATGCGGGCGTGCTGGCTGAAGGTTCGGGGGCGATCGAGGGCTTGCGTGCGCCGGGGTGGCTCGCGCCCTGGATTCCACCGGAGCTCACTCTCGCGGTCAGTTCCACGCTATCCGCTTTGAATCCGGCCATTGAAGCCGCTCTCGGCCAGGCCCCCGCCTTGGCGGACGGGCTCTCGGCGGCAGTCTGGGTGGTTTGGGGAATCGGCAGCACCCTGATAGTGATACTGGGCCTGGTGTGCAGCCGATTTATCACCGAGCTGCGCCGTCGCGCGTCCTTGCTTGCGGCGCCCTCCGTGGGTATCGCGGCCGCGAACTGACAGGATCTCTGGTGCCGATCGATAAACTCGCGTCTTCGCAGATCGCGGCTGGAGGCGATTGAGGCACTACGGCGCGCCCCCGGCTGCGTCCGCCTCGATCTCCTCGAGCAGCGAATGCACGTGGCGGCCGGCCGGGTGGATCAGATACAGCAACTCGCTCAGCTCCTGCACGCGGCCGACGCGTCGCAGCCCGAACTGCTTGGTGACGTCGGATTCGATCACGGTCGGCACGCAGGCTATGCCGAAGCCGCGCTGTGCCAGCACCTTTGTCAACGCACTATCGTCGCAGCGCGCGACGACACGCGGCGTGACTCCGCGCTGGGCGAGCCAGGCATCTGTCGCGATGCTGAGCGGCGACCCGGCAGACCCGGCGATCAGCGGTGCGCCTTCCAGGCAAGCGGGGAAGTTGCCGCTCAGCGCCAGGCGCACCTGCGGCGACGCGACGAAGCTCATGCCGGACTTCAGCAGCAGTCGCCCACGCATCGAGCGCGCCAGGGACGGCGGTACAGGCTGGTCCGCCAGCACCGCGTCGAGTTGGCGCGCAGCGAGCCGTCCGAGCAGCCCGGTGACCGTGCCCTCGACGCAGTCGAGCTCGATCCGGTCGCGATGGCGCTTGAGCAGCGGCGCCAGCACGCGCGCGGTCAGCAGCTTCGGCACGCTGTCCGTGACCCCGAGGCGCAGCCCCAGGCGGCGCGGTTCGGCGCGACCCGCCATCACGCGACCCAGTTCCGTCCCGAGGGCGAAGATCGACTCCGCGTAGTCACGCGCCACCTCGCCGTCAGGCGTCAGCACCAGGCGCCGGCCGGACCGCTCCAGCAGCGTCCGGCCCAGCGACCGCTCCAGCTCGCGCACCTGCGAGCTCAAGGTCTGCGGGGCGAGGTGCAAGCGCCGCGCCGCGCCCGTCAGCGAGCCCTCACGCGCCACTTCATTGAAGTAGTGCAGGTGCTTTAGATTGATGCGCACAGAAGATAGCTTGATCATCAGGTTTTCTCGAAGAATAGCGCATGAATATTCTCATTTATTCTGGTTCTTGTCGCTCGTAAGATCGACCGGCAACTCAACGGAGGAACCGTCATGAAGGTCGACGTACATGCCCGCCGCTTCAAGCTGACTGAGTCGCTGCGCCATGCAGTCCATCGCGAGATCGCGCAACTGGTCCAGGCGCTCGGCGCCGGCATCACCCAGGTGTCGGTACGCCTGTTCGACGTGAATGGCCTGCGCGGGGGCCCGGACAAGGGCTGCCTGGTGCACGCCCAGTTCACCGACGGCACCTCGATCGTCGGCAGCGACGTGGACGCGGACCTGTACCGCTCGGTGCCGGCCGCGTTCGAGAAGGTGCTGCGCAGCCGGCGCATGAACCGCGCGCGCCGCCGCACGCTGCGGCGGCACGACCCGCTGGCGCAACTGAACCCCGTCTAAGGGCCGTCACCTCCGGAGTATCGGCATGCCGAAGCCGACCCTCGTGTTCGCCGCCCTGCTGCTCGGACTCGGATTGGGTGCGTTTGCGCTCTCCGGCAGCCGGACGGCGCTGCTGCCCGCCTACTTCGGCGGCGCGTTGGCCGTGCTGGCCGGACTCGCATTGGCCTACGCCGGGCGCGCGCCGACATCTGATGCATGTCGCCGCGGTCGTAGCGCTGCTCGGGGCGCTGGCGCCGGCCGCCGCGCTGGCGATCCGCGCAGCGCAGATGAGCCCGCTCGCGCTCAGCGTCAACGTCGGCATGCTCGCGCTGAGCGCCGCGCTGCTGGCGATGATGACCCGCTCGTTCGTCGTTGCACGCAGGTCCCGCACCGCGGATTGAGGTCGGCGCCACTCGCGCGAGGCTCTTCTGGAAATTCTGCTGCGCTACGCCGAGGAGGACCTAGCAGCGTCGCGTCCCTAGGCCGGTCGCGGGTACGGTGAGGCCGCGGTGGACGCATCTGGCTGCGCGCAAAGCAAAACGGCCCCAGAGGGGCCGTTCGCTTCGAATGCGTTGGTAGCGGGGGCAGGATTTGAACCTGCGACCTTCGGGTTATGAGCCCGACGAGCTGCCAGACTGCTCCACCCCGCAATCGAGCCGCCTATTATACATAGACGGCTTCTCTTATCAAATCATTCGGTTGCGGCTGACCCGCACGGCCGACGCCAGCTACGGGATGACCCGGGCACAGAGCGCAAGCAGCAGGCCCGGATACAGCCCGAGTGCCAGCACCGCCAGCCCGTTCAGGCTGAGCACGAAGCGCATCGCCCCGCCGCCGCCCTCCAGCGCCGCCTTGTCCGTCGGCTCGTCGAAGTACATCAGCTTCACGACGCGCAGGTAGTAGTAAGCGCCGACCACCGACAGCGCGACGGCAAGGATCGCCAACCAAAGGCTGCCGATGTCCAGCACGGCCTGGATCACGGCCAGCTTGGCCCAGAAGCCGACGAACGGCGGCACGCCCGCCATGCTGAACATCAGCATCAGCATGACCGCCGCGAACCACGGGCTGCGCGCGTTGAGACCCTTGAAGTCCTCGAGGCTGTCGGCTTCGAAGCCCTTGCGCGAGAGCAGGATGATCATGCCGAAGCCGCCGACCGACATGATCACGTACGTGATCGTGTAGTACAGCGCGGCCTCGTAACCCTGGCTGGTGCCGGCCAGGATGCCGAGCAGGATGAAGCCGACGTGCGAGATCGTCGAATACGCCAGCATGCGCTTGATGTTGGTCTGCGCGATCGCGACGACGTTGCCGACAATGATCGACAGCACCGCAACCATCGTGATCATGTCCTGCCAGCCCGTCGCATGCACGGCGCCCAGGCCCTCGGCGAGCAGTCGGAACGCCAGCGCAAACGAGCCGAGCTTCGGCGCGGCCGCCAGGAACAGCGTCACCGGCGTCGGGGCGCCATGATAGACGTCCGGCACCCACGTGTGGAATGGCACGGCGCCGAACTTGAAGGCGACGCCGACGACGATGAAGGCCAGGCCGAACAGCAAGCCGATCTGCCCTGCCGGCATCTGCAGCGCCGCATTGCCGATCACGCCGAGTTCGAGCGACCCCGTGACGCCATAGATGATCGACATGCCGTAGAGCAGCGCGCCGGAGGCGATCGATCCCAGCACGAAGTACTTGATGGCCGCCTCGGCTGCGATGCCGGAATCGCGATTGAACGCGACGAGCGCGTACAGCGACAGTGCCAGCAGTTCCACGCCGAGGTACAGCGTCACCAGGCTGTTGGCCGAGACCAGCACCATGATGCCGAGCAGCGCGAAGAGACCGAGCACGTAGTACTCGCCCTTGAGGATGCGCCGTACCTGCAGGTAGCTGTGCGCGTACAGGAACGCGACCGCGACGGCGCCATAGGCCAACATCTTGAGCAGGCTCGACAGGGATCAGCCACGTACGTCCCGTGCCAGCCCACGGTTCGCGCCAGGAACCCGGTCGCGGTCGTGATCCAGGACGCGCCGGCCAGCGTCAGCAGCGACAGCACGAAGGTGACCCAGCGCGTCCGCTCGGTCAGGAACAGGTCGACGAGCAGCACGACGCAGGTCGCCGCGAGCACGAACATCTCGGGCGCCGCGAGGACAAGGTCCAGCCGTGTGATGGATGCCAGGCTCATGGTCCGACCTTTGTCATCATCATCTGCTGCACCAGTTGCTCGAGGGTCGGCCGCATCACGTCGAGGAGCGGCGCCGGCCACAGGCCCAGCGCGAGCACGGCGACGGCGAGCACGCCGAGCACGAGGAATTCGCGGCCGTTCAGGTCCTGCAATTGCGCGACGTGGTCGTTGCCGACCGGCCCGAACACGACCCGCTTGACCAGCCACAGCGTGTAGGCCGCGCCGAGGATCAGCGTGGTTGCCGCGAGGAACGCGTACCAGAAGTTGGCCTTGAAGGCGGCAAGGATCACCAGGAACTCGCCGACGAACCCGGACGTGCCTGGCAGTCCCGCGTTGGCCATGGCGAACAGCACCATGAACGCGCCGAAGATCGGCATCGTGTTGATCACGCCGCCGTAATCCGCGATCTGGCGGCTGTGCATCCGGTCGTACAGCACGCCGATGCAGAGGAACAGCGCGCCGGACACCAGCCCGTGCGAAATCATCTGCACCATCGCGCCGTCGAGCCCCATCGCCGCACCCTGGACCTGACCGGTGGCACGGACGATATCGAAGGCGATGAAGGCGCCCAGCGTGACGAAGCCCATGTGCGCGATCGACGAGTACGCGATCAGCTTCTTCATGTCCTGCTGCACGAGCGCGACGAAGCCGATGTAGACCACGGCCGTGAGCGACAACGTGATGATCAGCCAGTCGAGTTCCCGCGCTGGCGTCCGGGCGTCATCGGCAGACTGAAGCGCAGGAAGCCGTAACCACCCATCTTCAGCATGATCGCGGCCAGGATCACCGAGCCGCCGGTCGGCGCCTCGACGTGCGCGTCGGGCAACCACGTGTGGACCGGCCACATCGGCACCTTGACCGCGAAGGCCACCAGGAACGCGCTGAAGATCAGCACCTGTTCACGCATCGAGAGCGGCAGCGCCTGCAGGTCGGCGATCGAGTAGCTGCCGCCCTCCAGGTACATGTAGATGAGCGCCACCAGCATGAGCACCGAGCCCAGGAAGGTGTAGAGGAAGAACTTGACCGTGGCATACACGCGCCGGGTACCGCCCCAGACGCCGATGATCACGAACATCGGGATCAGCATGGCCTCCCAGAGCACGTAGAACAGCATCGCATCGAGCGCTGCGAACACGCCGATCATCAGGCCTTCGAGGATCAGGAAGGCGGCGAAGTACTGCGCCGGACGCCTTTCGATCACGGTCCAACCGGCAATGACGACCAGCGGCGTGATGAAGGTCGTCAGCACGATCAGCGGCATGGAGATGCCGTCCACGCCGAGCGAGTACCAGGCGTTGAAGGCGCCGATCCACGGTTGCTGCTCGAAGAACTGCATCGAGGCGGTCGAGGGGTCGAACTCCCGCCAGAGCAGCACGCTGATGGCAAACGTCGCGAGGCTCGCCGCGAGCGCAAGCCAGCGGCCGACCGCCAGGCCGCGCTCGCCGACCAGTAGCAGCAGCACCCCGGCGGCGATGGGCAGCCAGACGAGGACGCTCAGGATGGGCCAGTCGAGTTGCATGATTCTTGGTGCTCAGCTTCGCCAGAGGAGCCACGCGAGCAGGACCGAGAGCCCGATGATCGTCGCGAAAGCGTAGTGATAGAGGTAACCAGACTGCAGGCCGCGGGCGGTCTGTGCCACCCACGCCACCAGGCGGGCCGAACCATTGACCGCCGCGCCGTCGATCACGGCGACGTCGCCGCCCTTCCAGAGCGCCATGCCGAGTCTGCGACTGCCGGCCGCGATGACGTTCTCGTTGAACCAGTCGAAGTAGTACTTGTTCTCGAGCAGCGTGTAGAGACCGCCCGCCTTCTCGCGCAGCACGGCGGCAAGCGCCGGCCGCTGCAGGTACAGGAACCACGCCGCCAGCACGCCCGCCGCTGCGAGCCAGACTGCCGGTCCGGTGAGCCCGTGCAGGACGAACGCCGCGGGCCCGTGGTATTCGCGCCCCAGTTCGCCGAGCACGTCGTGCGCTGGCGCGACGACGATTGCCCCCTGGAAATAGTCGCCGAACAGCAGCGGCCCGATTCCCGGCCAGCCGATCATCACCGACGGAATTGCGAGCAGGATCAACGGCAGCGTCACGACCCAGGGGCTCTCGTGCAGGTGCTCCTTCGTGTGGTGGTCCATGCGCTCCTCGCCGTGGAACGTCATGAACACGAGCCGGAACGAGTAGAACGCCGTGACGAACACGCCGATCAGCAGGCACCAGTAGGCGTACGTCGCGCCCGGCAGGTGCGAGGCGTGCACCGCCTCGATCACCGCGTCCTTGGAGAAGAATCCGGAAAAGCCGGGGAACCCGATCAGCGCCAGCGAACCGATCAGCGCCGTGGCGTAGGTGATGGGCATGTACTTCCTGAGGCCGCCCATCTTGCGCATGTCCTGCTCGTGGTGCATCGCGATGATGACCGAGCCGGCGGCGAGGAACAGCAGCGCCTTGAAGAATGCGTGCGTCATCAGGTGGAAGATCGAGCCTGCGTACGCGGAGACGCCGAGATCCGCGGTCATGTAGCCGAGCTGGGACAGCGTCGAGTACGCCACGACCCGCTTGATGTCGTTGTTGACGATGCCGAGGAACCCCATGAACAGGGCCGTCGTCGCGCCGATCACCAGCACGAAGTTGAGCGCGGTCTCCGACAGTTCGAACAAAGGCGACATCCGCGCGACCATGAAGATGCCGGCCGTCACCATCGTGGCCGCGTGGATCAATGCCGAAATCGGCGTGGGGCCTTCCATGGAATCGGGCAGCCAGACGTGCAGCGGCACCTGGGCGGACTTGCCCATCGCGCCGATGAACAAGGCGATGCAGATCACCGTGTGGCCGCCGCCAGGCTGACCCGGCAGCAATTCGAAGGTGCTGCCGGCGATCTGCCGGCCTGCGCGAAGATCTCCGAGTAGTGCAGCGAACCGGTCAGGTGAACCACGCCGGCGATGCCGAGCAGGAAGCCGAAGTCGCCGACGCGGTTGACCAGGAAGGCCTTCATGTTGGCGAATATCGCCGTCGGCTTCGTGTACCAGAAGCCGATCAGCAGGTAGGACACCACGCCCACCGCCTCCCAGCCGAAGAACAACTGCATCAGGTTGTTCGACATCACGAGCATGAGCATCGCGAAGGTGAACAGCGAGATGTAGCTGAAGAACCGGGTGTAGCCCGGGTCGTCGCGCATGTAGCCGATGGTGTAGATGTGCACCATCAGCGAGATGAAGGTCACCACGACCATCATCAGGGCCGTGAGCTTGTCGACCAGGAAACCGACCTCCATCCGGATGCCGTCGCTGACCAGCCAGGTGTAGACCGGACCGTCGAAGACCGGCGCGCCGTCGAGCAGCCCGAGCAGGACCTTGACGGAGAGCGCACACGCAATCGCCACGCCGGCGATGGTGATGCTGTGCGTCGCAGCCCGGCCGATCTGCCTGCCGAAGAATCCGGCAATGATCGACGCAGCCAGCGGCGCGAGCACGATGATGAGCAGCGTCTGTTCCACGGCTCAGCCCCGCATTGCGTCGAGGTCTTCGACGTTGATGCTGCGCCGCTCGCGGAACAGCACGACCAGGATGGCCAGGCCGATCGCGGATTCGGCGGCAGCGACCGTCAGGATGAAGAACACGAACACCTGCCCGGCCAGGTCGCCGAGGTGATGCGAGAAGGCGATGAAGTTGAAGTTGACCGACAGCAGCATGAGCTCGATGCACATGAGCAGCAGCAGCACGTTCTTGCGGTTGATGAAAATGCCTGCAACCGAAAGGCTGAACAGGATGCCGGACAGCAGCAGGACGTGGGACAGCGGGATCATTGCTTCGCCTCCGCGTCCATCTTGACGATGCGCACGCGGTCCTTCGCGCGCGCCGCGACCTGCTTGCCGATGTCCTGCACTTTCTGCCCCGGACGGTCACGCATGGTGAGCGTGATGGCCGCCACGATCGCGACCAGCAGGATGACGGCGGCGATCTCGAACGGGTACAGGTACTGCGTGTAGAGCAGGTGCCCGAGTTCCTGCGTGTTCGAATAATCGGCGGGCCGGTCGACGACAGCCGCGGCCGTTTCGTCCAGGCCCAGCTTGCGCACGTAGACCACGAGGCCGATCTGCGCCGCCACGATCAGGGCAATCAGCGCGCCCAGCGGCGCATAGCGGGTAAAGCCCTGACGCAGCTTCTCGACGTCGACGTCGAGCATCATCACCACGAACAGCCACAGCACCATCACCGCCCCGACGTAGACGACGATCAGCGTCAGCGCGAGGAACTCTGCCTGGAGCAGCAGCCAGATCACGGCACTGTTCAGGAAGGCCGCGACCAGGAACAGGGCGCAGTGCACGGGGTTGCGCGCCGTGATGACGCCCAGCGCGGTCAGCACCAGGATCGCGCCGAAAACGTAGAAGAGGACGTTGACGATCATGTGCGGGGTCGCCTCGGTCAGCGGTAGCGCGCGTCGGCGGCCTTGTCGGCCGCGATCATGGCCTCGTAGCGGTCCCCCACCGCGAGCAGCTTGTCCTTGGTCATGATGTTCTCGCCGCGGTGCTCCATGTGGTACTCGTGGATGCGGGTCTCCACGATCGCATCGACCGGGCAGGCTTCCTCGCAGAAGCCGCAGTAGATGCACTTGAACAGGTCGATGTCGTAACGCGTCGTGCGGCGCGTGCCGTCGGCGCTGACGTCGGACTCGATCGTAATGGCGAGCGCCGGGCACACCGCCTCGCAGAGCTTGCAGGCGATGCAACGCTCCTGGCCGTTGGCGTAACGGCGCAGCGCATGCAGGCCGCGATAGCGCGGCGACTGCGGGGTCTTCTCCTCCGGGTACTGGATGGTGAACTTCGGCGCGAAGAACGCGCGCAGCGTCACCCGCAGGCCCTGCAGCAGTTCCCAGAGGAAGAAGGTCTTGATGAAGCTGCGCACGCTCTCGCTACCTCAGGCCGCCCAGGGACCGATCTTGAATACCCACATCGCGGCCTCGGCACAGAGCCAGACCAGCGTGATCGGGATGAACACCTTCCAGCCGAGCCGCATGATCTGGTCGTAGCGGTACCGCGGGAAGGTCGCGCGGAACCACAGGAAGCAGAACAGGAAGAAGCAGGTCTTGAGGATGAACCAGTGCAGGCCGGGCGCCGCGAGCAACGCGACGTCGCCGAGCAGCGGATAGCCTTCGAACGGCGACAGCCAGCCGCCGAGGAAGAACGTGGCCGACAGCGCCGAGATCAGGATCATGTTGGCGTATTCGGCGAGGAAGAACAGCGCGAACGCGATGCCGGAATACTCGACGTGGAAGCCGGCGACGATCTCGGACTCGCCTTCGGCGACGTCGAACGGCGCGCGATTCGTCTCGGCAACGCCCGAGATGAAGTAGACGACGAACAGCGTGAACAGCCAGAACCAGAACCAGCCGGGCCCGCCCGCCTGCGCGCACGATGTCGCCGAGGTTCAGGCTGCCCGCCGCCATCACCACGCCGACCAGCGCGAAACCCATCGCGATCTCGTACGCGACGATCTGCGCCGCCGAGCGCATGGCGCCCAGGAACGCGTACTTCGAGTTCGCAGCCCAGCCAGCGAGGATGATGCCGTAGGCGCCGAAACCCGCGAGCGCCAGGATGTAGAGCACGCCCGCATCGATGTGCGCGATCGCAAATCCGGGCCAAAGCGACATCACCGCCCAGGCCGCGAAGGCAGGCGTGAGCGTCAACAGCGGCGCGACGACGAACAGGTAGCGGTTCGAGCGCGACGGGACGACGACTTCCTTCAGCAGCAGCTTGATGACGTCGGCGAACGGCTGCAGCAGGCCGAACGGCCCCACCCGGTTCGGGCCGATCCGCACCTGCATGTAGCCGATGACCTTGCGCTCGGCCAGCGTCGTGTAGGCCACGCACAGGATCACCGTGATCATGACCGCCGAGGATCTGGCCAGCGCTGATCAGCGTGGTCCGCAGCCATTCGGGCTGCGACAGCCAGAGCGCGACGATCGCGCCGATCACGCTCGCACCCCGCTGCGCCCGCTGCCGTCTACCGTGGCCTGCAGCGGCGCCGAGCGGCGCACGATGGCGTCGACGTCGTAAATGGCGACCTCGCGCGTCACGTCCATTGCCGCCAGGCGACCCGGCGCGAACGCGCCGGACCGGCTACCCCGCCCGTGCGCCGTCGACCTCCTGACGGAGTTCGTCACGCACTTCCTCCGGAGCTGACGTACTCGAAACCGGCCAGGCCGAGCAGGTTGCCGAGCACGCGCAGGATCTTCCACGCGGGCCGCGCCTCTCCCGCGGGCTTCGCCGCTCCCGCGACGCTCTGCCAGCGCCCTTCGGCGTTGACCCAGGTACCCGAGGTTTCGGCGAACACGGCGCTCGGCAGGATCACGTTGGCGTTGGCCAGCACCTCGCGCTGGCATACGGCGTAATGGCAACGACGCAGTCCGCACCGCGCAGGGAAGCGTCGACGGCCGACGACGGCACGAGGTCGGCCGATTCGATGCCGCCTACCAGCACGTAAGCCTTGAGCCGCGCGGCGAGCATCTCGACGGCGTTGAGGCCAGGCGCAGTGACCGCCGACCGCCTGCCGCGCGATGCGGCAGACGCCCGCCAGGGCCGCGCCGACCGCGTTGCCGCCCTCGGGCAGGAACCGAGCTGCGCGCCGGTGGCGTCGGCAAGCGCCGCCGCGAGTCGGCGGAGTTCAGAGTACGCAGCGTGATGCTGGGCGAGCGCGCCGAGCAGGATCACGCGCAGTTCCCCGCAGCCAGCGTGGCCGCCACGGCTTCGTGCGCGCGCCAGCCGCGTGACGCCTTCGAGCGCGGCGGCCAGGTTCGATGGCCTGCGCTTTGCCCTGCGCATTGAGCGATGCAACGAGCACGGCAGCCAGGTGCTGCGCCATGCCGAGCCCGTTGCTGGTGAGGCTGGCCGTGACCGGAAACCGCACGTCGTACGAGCGCGGGTTGATGAACGAGACCTTCGCGCCGCGGTGCACGGCGCCCTGGCGGACGCGGTGCGCGATCAGCGGCACTTCCTTGCGCAGGTTTGAGCCGACGACCAGCACGCCCGTGGCCTGTTCAATGTCGGTGATGGCGCAGCCGAGCATCGGCGCGACCGGATCGTTCGCCTGGTCACGGAAATCGACGCGGCGCAGGCGATGGTCGAGGTTGTTGGTGCCGATCGCACGCGCGATCTTCGCCGTGAGCGCGAGCTCTTCCAGAGACGCAATCGGCGACGCCAGCACGCCGACCTGGCCGGGCCCGCCTGCGCGGCGACCTGCGCAGGCCCTGGCCGCCGCCGAGCGCGGTCTCCCAGTCGACGCGCGCCAGTCACCGCCTTGCCTGACCATCGGCTTCACGGCACGGTCGGCCGAGTAAAAGCCCTCGTAGCTGAAGCGGTCGCGGTCGGCAATCCAGGACTCGTTGATCGCTTCGTTCGCGCGGGGCACGATGCGCATGACCCGGCCGCGCAGCACGTGTGCGCTCAAGTTGGTGCCGACGCAATCGTGCGGCGACACGAGCGGCACCTGCGTCATTTCCCAGGCGCGGGCGCGGTACCGGTACGGCTTGTTGTTCAACGCGCCCACCGGGCACAGGTCGATGATGTTCGCCGACAGCTCGTGGTCGATGCTCTGCTCGATGAACGTCGAGATCATCGTCTGTTCGCCGCGGCCGATCGTGCCGAGCACCGGGACGCCCGCTATTTCCTGGCCGAACCGCACGCAGCGCGTGCAGTGGATGCAGCGGGTCATGTCGGTCGAGACGAGCGGGCCGAGGTTCTCGTCCTTGAACACGCGCTTGCGCTCGGCATAGCGGGACACGTCGCGCCCGAAGCCCATCGCGAGGTCCTGCAGCTCGCACTCGCCGCCCTGGTCGCAGATCGGGCAGTCGAGCGGGTGGTTGATCAGCAGGAACTCCATCGCCGCCTTCTGCGCCGAGATCGCCCTGGGCGATTTCGTGAAGATCTTCATGCCCTCGGCGACCGGCGTCGCGCAGGCCGGCAGCGGCTTCGGCGCCTTCTCGACTTCGACCAGGCACATGCGGCAGTTGGCCGCGATGCTCAGCTTCTCGTGGTAGCAGAAACGCGGAACGTAGACGCCGCTGGCATCCGTGACCTGGATGACCATGGCGTTCCTGCGCGCCTTCATCGGCACACCGTCGACTTCGATATTGACCAGCTCTTCGCTCATGGTGACCTGATCACGCTGCGCGACCGCGCGCCTCGACGAGGCTGTGGCCGTGCTCGACGAAATACTCGAACTCGTGCCGGAAATGACGGACGAAGCTCTGCACCGGCCACGCGGCCGCGTCGCCAAGCGCGCAGATGGTGTGGCCCTCGATCTTGTTGGCGACGTCGACGAGCATGTCGATGTCGGCCTGCCTGCCCTGCCCCGCCAGGATCCGCCGCAACGTGCGGTTGAGCCAGCCGGTGCCTTCGCGGCACGGCGTGCACTGGCCGCACGACTCGGAGTAATAGAAGCGCGAAAGACGCTCGAGCACGCGGACCATGCACGTCGTTTCGTCCATGACGATGACGGCAGCCGAACCGAGCGACGAGCCCGCTTTCTTGAGCGAGTCGTAATCCATGTTCGCCGCCATGATGGCTTCGGCCTTGAGCACCGGCACGGACGAGCCGCCCGGAATCACGGCCTTGAGGCTGCGGCCTTTCCAGACGCCGCCCGCGATTTCGAGCAGGTCGGAGAAAGGAATGCCGAGCGGCACTTCGAAGTTGCCAGGCTTCGCAACGTGTCCCGAGACCGAGAAGATCACCGTGCCGCCTGAGTTGGGCGGGCCGAGGTCGGCAAACCATTCGGGACCCTTGCGCAGGATCGTCGGCACCGAGGCATAGCTCTGCGCGTTGTTGATCGTCGTCGGCTTGCCGTAGAGACCGAAATTGGCCGGAAACGGCGGCTTGAAGCGCGGTCGCCCCTGTTTGCCTTCGAGCGATTCGAGCAGCGCCGTTTCTTCGCCGCAGATGTAGGCGCCCGCCCCCATGAACGAGTACAGGTCGAAATCGACGCCCGATCCCTGGATGTTCCTGCCCAGCAGGCCCGCGGCATAGGCTTCCTGGAGCGCGGCTTCGAAGCGCGGGAACGGTTCGGCCATGAACTCGCCGCGGATGTAGTTGTAGCCGACCGACGAGTTCGTGCAATAGCCGCCGATGGCCATGCCTTCGATCAGAGCGTGCGGGTTGTAGCGGAGGATGTCGCGGTCGTGGCAGGTCCCGGGCTCGCTCTCGTCGGAGTTGCAGACCATGTACTTCTGCATCGGCGCGTTGCGCGGCATGAACGACCACTTGAGGCCCGTCGGGAAGCCCGCGCCACCGCGGCCGCGCAGGCCCGAGGCCTTCACCGCTTCGATGACCTGCTCGCGCGGCGGCTTCTCCGCCAGGATCTTCTTCCAGGCGTCGTACCCCCCGATCTTCAGGTACGTCTCGAGCTCCCACGAGCGCTCGTGCTTGAGCGGCTCGAAGCAGACGAGGTTCATCCGGTCGGTCCAGTCGGTCACTCGTTGGACTCCGGCTTACTTGTGGTCGTCGAGGATCTGATCGACCTTCGCAGGCGTCAGGTGCTCGAAGTACACGTGGTTGACCATCATCATCGGCTCGCCGTCGCACGCCGCCAGGCATTCTTCTTCCTGCTTGAGGTAGAAGCGGCCATCGGCCGTGCTTTCACCGACCTTGATGCCGAGGCGCTTCTCGAGGTGAGAGAGGATGTCTTCGCCGCCACAGAGCATGCACGAGATATTGGTGCACACCGAGATGTGGTGACGGCCGCAGGGCCTGGTCTCGAACATCGAATAGAACGACGCGACTTCGTAGACCTGGATCGGCGGGATGCCGAGGTACTCGGCCACCGCGTCCATCGATGCCTGCGGCAGGTGCCCCTTCTCGTGCTGCACGGCGTGCAACGCGGCAATCACCGCCGAGCGCTTCCGGTCGACCGGGAACTTGGCGAGCCAGTGATCGATCTCTGCGCGCACGTGCGCCGAGAGCGCCTCGCCGGTGTCTGCGTGAGCGTGGGAGTCACTCATCGGTCGATCTCTCCGAACACGATGTCGAGGGTGCCGATCACCGCAACCACGTCCGCCAGCATGTGGCCCGTGGTCATTTCCTCGAGCGCCGCAAGGTGCGGGAAGCCCGGCGCGCGGCACTTGAGGCGGTACGGCTTGTTGGCGCCGTCCGACACGAGGTAGATGCCGAATTCGCCTTTCGGCGCCTCGACCGCGGCGTAGGACTCGCCCGCCGGCACGCAATAGCCTTCGGTGAACAGCTTGAAATGGTGAATGAGCGATTCCATGTCGCCCTTCATTTCCTCGCGGCGCGGCGGCACCACCTTGTGATCGTCGATCATCACCGGACCCGGGTTCTGCTGCAGCCAGTCGACGCACTGCTTGACGATCCGGTTCGACTGGCGCAGCTCTTCGACGCGGACCAGGTAGCGGTCGTAGCAGTCGCCGTTCATGCCGACGGGAATGTCGAAATCCATGCGGTCGTACACTTCGTACGGCTGCTTCTTGCGCAGGTCCCACGCGATGCCGGAGCCGCGCAGCACGGGACCGGTGAAGCCCAGGTTGAGCGCGCGCTCGGGTGTCACGACGCCGATGTTGACGGTACGCTGCTTCCAGATGCGGTTGTCGGTGAGCAGCGTCTCGTATTCGTCGATCGCCGCCGGGAAACGCGCGGTGAAATCGTCGATGAAATCGAGCAGCGAGCCGGAGCGCGCCTCGTTCAAGCGGTTGATTTCCTTTGCGCTGCGGAAACGCGACGGCTGGTATTTCGGCAGCGTGTCCGGCAGGTCGCGATAGACGCCGCCCGGACGGTAATACGTCGCGTGCATGCGCGTGCCCGAGACGGCTTCGTAGCAGTCCATCAGGTCTTCGCGCTCGCGGAAGCAATACAGGAACATCGTCATCGCGCCGATGTCGAGGCCGTGCGCGCCTAGCCACATCAGGTGGTTCAGGATGCGCGTGATCTCGTCGAACATGACGCGGATGTACTGCGCACGTTCGGGCACCTGCACGCCGAGCAGCTTCTCGATCGCCAGGCAGTACGCGTGCTCGTTGCACATCATCGAGACGTAGTCGAGCCGGTCCATGTAACCGATCGACTGGTTGTACGGCTTGCTCTCGGCGAGCTTCTCGGTCGCGCGATGCAGCAGGCCGATGTGCGGATCTGCCTTCTGCACGACTTCGCCGTCCATCTCGAGCACCAGGCGCAATACGCCGTGGGCCGCGGGATGCTGCGGGCCGAAATTCATCGTATAGCTGCGGATCTCAGCCATGTTCCGGGGCCATTCCCGGGCGCATCTTTCAGGGCTGGCTCATAGCGGTGGTCCGAGCGGATCACGCGAGGCACGAGCGTGCGGGGCTCGATGCTGACGGGTTCATAGACCACGCGGCCTTTTGCCGGGTCGTAGCGGACTTCGACGTTGCCCGAAAGCGGGAAATCCTTGCGGAATGGATGGCCGATGAAGCCGTAATCCGTCAACAGTCGCCGCAGGTCCGGGTGGCCGCGGAACAGGATGCCGAACAGGTCGAACGCCTCGCGCTCGAACCAGTCGGCCGCCTTCCAGATCTCGATGACCGAGTCGACCATCGGCGGTTCGCCGGGTTCGCACCACGTGCGCAGCCGCAGGCGGCGGTTGTGCTTCACCGAAAGCAGGTGGTACACGACGGCGAAACGCGCCTGCTCACCGCCCCCGGCTTGCCGGGCGAGGCCGGCCGCAGGCTCGGCGGGAGTCTCGCGCCCGCGACTGAAACCCCTGAACGTCGCGGTATCGGTGTTCCATTCGTCCTGGCCGTACGTCGCGTAGTCGACGCCGCACAGGTCGATGAGCTGCTCGAAGTTCCAGTCGGCCTCGTCTCGCAGGGCCTGGCAGACTGAGAGCAACCCGGCCGGCGCGACTTCGAACGTCAGCTCGCCGCAGCGCGATTCGACGCGCGCAACCTGCCCGGCGCAGCGGCCCGAGATCGTCTCGGCGAGTTGTTCCAACGCCTGGTTCATGAATCTGCCCGAGTGCTCTCAGCGCGCAATCGTCTGCGTGCGGTGGATTTTCTTCTGCAGCTGGATGAGGCCGTAGATCAGCGCCTCGGCGGACGGCGGACAACCCGGCACGTACACGTCGACGGGGACGATGCGGTCGCAACCGCGGACCACGGCATACGAGTAGTGGTAGTAGCCGCCACCGTTCGCGCACGAGCCCATCGAGATGACCCAGCGTGGCTCGGGCATCTGGTCGTAGACCTTGCGCAGCGCCGGCGCCATCTTGTTGACCAGCGTGCCGGCCACGATCATCACGTCGGACTGGCGCGGGCTCGGGCGGAAGACGATGCCGAACCGGTCCAGGTCGTAGCGCGCGGCGCCCGCATGCATCATCTCGACTGCGCAGCACGCGAGGCCGAAGGTCATCGGCCACATCGAACCGGTGCGCGCCCAGTTCATGAGCGCATCCACCGAGGTGGTGAACACGCCGCGGTCCGGCGCGTCGCTGCTGCTCGGTGCCTCTAGTCCCATTCGAGCGCCCCTTTTTTCCACTCGTAGACGAAGCCGACCACGAGCACCAGCAGGAACACGCCCATCGCGGCGAGCGCGACGATACCGACCGAATCGAGCGCGACGGCCCACGGGAACAGGAAGGCGATCTCGAGATCGAACACGATGAAGAGGATGGCGACGAGGTAATAGCGCACGTCGAATTTCATGCGCGAGTCCTCGAACGCTTCGAAGCCGCACTCGTAGGGCGAGAGCTTCGCGGTGTCGGGCCGGCTCGGCGCGAAGAGACGACCGAGCACGAGCAGGAGCACGCCGATGGCGCCTGCAACTGCTAGAAAAATCAGGATCGGCAGGTATTGCGCGAGCATCTCGAAGGGCAGCGTCGAAGCGGGTGCGACTAGCCCACAATTCTAGCAGCACAGATTGCAGCGCAGTAGGAGCGCAAATGAAAAAGGCGAGCCTTGGCTCGCCTCGTTCGTTCTGGTGCGGATGGAGAGACTCGAACTCTCACGCCTTTCGGCACTAACCCCTCAAGCTAGCGTGTCTACCAATTCCACCACATCCGCATCGTCGATCAGTTCGTTGCCGCGTCAGTTGCCGGCCGGTACTTGCGGGGGCGGCGACGGGACCGGCTGCGCCGGAGCAGGTTCGGTGCCGGTAGCCGGCGCAGTGGCCGGAGCAGCTGTGTTCGTGGCCGGTGTCGCGGGCAGGGACGGCAGCGGGGCGGGCGTCGTAACCGGCGCCGGGGCTTCCTGCGTGACCGTGTCGACGACGCTGGTCGCCTCCTTCTGCTGGCTGAACAGGTACGTCAGGCCCAGGCTCGTCAGGAAGAACAGCGTGGCAAGAACCGCCGTGGTGCGCGACAGGAACGAGGCCGAGCCTCGCGCGCCGAACACCGTGCCCGAGGCACCTGCGCCGAAACCGGCACCGGCATCCGCACCCTTGCCGCGCTGAAGCAGCACGATGCCAATGATGGCGACGGCGAGGAGCACGTGGAAGACGACAGCGAGGGTCTGCAGCCAATTCATCGCAAAGAAACCTTATGCCTTCTGGCGACGACGCTTCGCCGTCAACCTGCGCCAGCGCAGATCCGTGCGAACTCGTCCGCCTTGAGCGACGCCCCGCCGACGAGTCCGCCGTCGATATCGGGCATCGCGAACAGTTCCTGGGCGTTGGAGGCCTTGACGCTTCCGCCGTACAGGATCCTGACCGATCCGCCTATTGTAGCATCCCGTTCCGACACCTTGGCACGAATCATCGCGTGCACTTCCTGGGCCTGCTCCGGCGAAGCCGTGCGGCCCGTGCCGATCGCCCAGACCGGCTCGTAGGCGATGACCGCCTTGGCCAGCGCCTGGACCCCGGACACGGCCAGGACGGCCTCGAGCTGGCGGGAGACGACACTGGTCGTCTGGTCGCCCTCGCGCTCTTCCAGGGTTTCACCCACGCAGAGCACCGGCACCAGCGACTGGGCCTGGGCCGCCACGAATTTGCGCGCGACGAGCGCGTCACGCTCTCCGAACAGTTGGCGACGCTCCGAGTGACCGACCAGCACGTAACGGCAGCCGACGTCCTTCAGCATTGCGGCGGACACCTCGCCCGTGAAGGCGCCCTGCGACTCCGCGCAGACCGACTGGGCGCCGAGCGCCACGCCGGAATCCTTCAGCAGGCGACCAGTTTCCATGAGGTAGGGGAACGGCGGGCAAAGCAGGATTTCCGCAGCCTTTCCCGGCTGCAACAGATCGAGCAGACCACTGACGAGACTCGCGTTTTCCGCGCGCGACCCGTGCATTTTCCAGTTGCCCGCGACGAGCGGCTGACGCATGGCTGAACTACCCCCAGAAACGGTGAGCGATCCCGGCCCATGACGGCCGGCCGCGAAAGGCGCGCGATCTTAGCGGCGGGTCCGGGTTAAAGCAATGCGGAACGGCTGCCACTCAGATGGCCGTGCGCACGACATCCGCGAGTTCATTGGCGTATCGGGACGCGACCGCTTCTTCCTCAGCCTCGATCATGACGCGGACCACCGGCTCCGTACCGGACGCCCGCAGTACCACCCGCCCGGTCGACCCGAGGCCCTCCTCGACGCGCCTGACGGCGTCCTGGATGACCCGCGACTGCGTCGGATCGATGCGTTCCTTGACGCGGACGTTGATCATCACCTGCGGGAACTTCGGCATGCCTGCAACGAGTTCGGCCAGCGGCCGGCCCGTTCGCTTCATCACGGCCAGCACCTCGAGGGCACTGATCAGGCCGTCGCCCGTCGTCGTGCGATCGAGGCACAGCAGGTGACCGGACGTTTCACCGCCGAGCACGCCGCCGTGCTCCTTGAGCATGGCCAGCACGTAGCGGTCGCCGACCTGCGTGCGCAGGAACTCCACGCCCTCGGCTCGCAGCTTCTGCTCGAGCCCCAGGTTGCTCATCACCGTGCCGACCACCGGCCCCTGCAGCGTGCCTGCACGCTTGCGATCGGAGGCGATGACGTACAGCAGCTGATCGCCGTCTGCGATGCGACCGAGGTGATCGACCATCACCAGCCGGTCGCCATCACCGTCGAGCGCGATGCCGACGTCCGCGTGCACGCCCGACACCGTCGCCTGGATCAGCTCGGGTGACGTGGAACCGCAGCGCAGGTTGATGTTGCGGCCGTTCGGTGAGCAGCCGAGCGGGATGATCTCGGCGCCGAGGTCGGTGAGGACTCGCGGCGCCACTTTGTAGGCCGCTCCGTTCGCGCAGTCGATGACCACCTTGAGTCCCGACAGGTCGGTGCCTTGAGGCAGCACCGACATGCAGAACTCCTGGTACAGGACGCGCGACTTGTCGACGCGCGTTGCCTTGCCGAGATGGATCGATTCGCGCGTGAGGGCCGGCTCGTCCAGGTACGCCTCGATCTGTTCCTCGAGTTCATCCGACAGCTTGCTGCCGTGCTCGTCGAAAAACTTGATGCCGTTGTCTTCGTACGGGTTGTGCGAGGCGCTGATCACCACGCCGAACCTGCAACCGGACTTCCGGGCCATGTACGCGATGCCGGGCGTGGGCAGCGGACCGATCAGGCTCACGTTGACGCCGGCAGCGATGAAACCCGCTTCGAGCGCTGCTTCGAACATGTAGCCGGAAAGGCGCGTGTCCTTGCCGACCAGTGCGGTGCCGCCATCGGGCGCGAGCACGCGGGCCGCGGCGCTCGCAAGCCGCAGAGCGAACTCGACCGTCATGGGTTCCTGGCCGACCCGCCCGCGCACGCCATCGGTGCCGAAATATTTCCTGGCCATCTGCTGCTTGCTCCTCGCCGTGACGCGTTCGACGCCGCTGGCGCCAACTGGCTTCAAGTCGTATTGCTATCTCGTTTCACGCCCGTGCAGCGCGACCGCCACTTTGACCGCGTCGACCGTGGCGGCGACGTCGTGCACGCGGATGATCGACGCCCCGGCCTGCACCGCAAACGCGGCCGCGACGGCGCTACCAACCACCCGTTCCGGGGCTGGCCGACCCGTCATGATACCGATGACCCCCTTGCGCGAGACGCCGATCAGCAGCGGGTAGCCCAGATCCGTGAACGCGCGCTGGTTTCGCAGCAGCTCGACGTTGTGCTGGTAAGTCTTGCCGAACCCGATGCCGGGATCGATGCAGATCGAGTCGTCCGCGATGCCTGCTTCTCTGCAGGCGCCGGCGCGCGCAAGCAGAAACCCGCGGACCTCGGCGACGACGTCGGCGTAGCGTGGATCAGCCTGCATGGTTGCCGGCTCGCCCTGCATGTGCATCACGCAGACCGCGGCGTCCGCTGCCGCCGCAGCTGCGAGTGCGCCCGGCATGCGCAACGCGCGAATGTCGTTCACGAGGTGCGCGCCGGCACGCAAGGCGGCCGTGATCACTTCGGGTTTGCTGGTGTCGACGGAAAGCACGACGTCAGCGCGGGTTGCGAGGGCTTCGATCACCGGCACGACGCGATCGATTTCCTGTTGCACGCCAACCGCCGCCGCACCCGGTCGCGTCGACTCGCCGCCGACGTCGACGATGGCGGCACCCTCCTCGACCATGCGCAATCCGGCCGCGATTGCAGCCTGTCGTTCGAAGTGCAGACCGCCGTCCGAGAACGAGTCTGGCGTGACATTGAGGATGCCCATGACGGCAGGGACGTCGAGGGCCAGCGATCGGTCACGGCAGCGGAGCAGCATGAAGAAGCGGTTAGGGGTTAGGGGATAGGGGATAGTCGGAAGGATCATCGCAGCATTCGGCTCAGCCGATGAATTGCAGGCGCCAGGAATTGCAGCCAAAAAGGAAAGGGCGGCAATGCCGCCCTTCCGACTAACCCCTATCCCCTAACCCCTAACCCCTTCCCTAGTGCTGCGGGGCAGGTCGTCCCGACGGCGCGTCGCCTTCCCCGCCGCGCGTCGGCCGCGGACGGACGTCGGGCGGCGAACCCGGGTGGGGGTCTTCCCAATCGGCCGGCGGCTTCGGCTCGCGGCCCTGCATGATGTCGGCGATCTGGGAATCGTCGATCGTTTCGTACTTGATCAGCGCCTCGGCCATCTTGTGCAGTTTCTCGATGTCGCGCTCGAGAATGGTCTTGGCACGCTGGAAGTTCGAGTCGATGAGGACGCGGATCTCCTCGTCGATCACGTGCGCGGTGACGTCGGACACCTGCTTGTGCTGCGTGACGCTGCGGCCGAGGAACACTTCGCCCTCGTCCTCCGCATACGTCTGCGGGCCAAGCTTGTCCGAGAGGCCCCACTTCGTGACCATGCTGCGGGCGATCTCGGTCGCGCGTTCGATGTCGTTCGAAGCACCCGTGGTGACGTACTCCGGCCCGAAGACGATTTCTTCCGCGACGCGGCCGCCGAACAGCGTCGCAATGCGGCTCTCGAGCCGGCGCTTGCTGGTGCTGTAGCGATCCGCTTCAGGCAGGAACATCGTGATGCCGAGCGCGCGGCCGCGCGGGATGATCGAGACCTTGTACACCGGGTCGTGGTCGGGGACGTTGAGGCCCACGATCGCGTGCCCGGCTTCGTGGTAGGCGGTGAGCTTCTTCTCGTTGTCGTCCATGACCATGGATTTGCGCTCGGCGCCCATCATGATCTTGTCCTTGGCGCGCTCGAACTCCTCCATCGTGACGGTGCGGCGGTTCGCGCGAGCCGCGAACAACGCGGCCTCGTTGACGAGGTTGGCGAGGTCGGCGCCCGAGAAGCCCGGCGTGCCGCGCGCAATGATCGAGGGTTTCACGTCCTCGGCCAGCGGCAGCTTGCGCATGTGTACCTTGAGGATCTGCTCGCGTCCGCGCACGTCCGGCAGCGGCACGACGACCTGGCGGTCGAAGCGGCCCGGGCGCAGCAGCGCGGGGTCGAGCACGTCGGGACGGTTGGTGGCCGCGATGACGATGACGCCCTCATTGCCTTCGAAACCGTCCATCTCGACGAGCAGCTGGTTCAGCGTCTGCTCGCGCTCGTCGTGACCGCCGCCAAGACCGGCGCCGCGATGGCGGCCGACCGCGTCGATCTCGTCGATGAAAATGATGCAGGGCGCCTGCTTCTTGGCCTGCTCGAACATGTCGCGGACGCGCGAAGCACCCACGCCGACGAACATTTCAACGAAGTCCGAACCGGAAATGGTGAAGAACGGCACATTGGCTTCGCCGGCAATCGCCTTGGCGAGCAGCGTCTTGCCGGTGCCGGGCGAACCCACCATCAGCACGCCGCGCGGAATCTTGCCGCCGAGGCGCTGGAACTTGCCCGGGTCCTTGAGGAAGTCGACGATCTCGGAGACTTCTTCCTTGGCTTCGTCGACGCCCGCAACGTCCGCGAACGTGACGGTGACCTGGTCTTCATTGAGCAGACGCGCCCGGCTCTTGCCGAACGACATCGCCCCGCGACCGCCCGCTCCGCCCTGCATCTGGCGCATGAAGTACACCCAGACGCCGATCAGCAGCAGGATCGGGAACGACGAGATGAACAACTGCATGAGGAACGACTGGCGTTCCGGCGGCGCGGCGCTGAAGGTAACGCCGCTCTTCTGCAGCGTGCCGATCAGTGCCGAGTTGTCCGTCTCCGGGTTGTAGACGACGAACTGCTCGCCGCTCGAGCGCAGTCCGCTGATCTTGTCGCCGGAGAAGGTGACCTGGGAGACGCTGCCGTCCTTGACGTGGGTCAGGAACGAGGAATAAGGCATCTCCTGCACGACTTGCCCGCGCGAGCTGAAATTGCTCACCACCGTGGCGAGCACCACGGCGATTACGACCCACAGGACGACATTCTTGGCCAAATCGTTCACTTCCTGACCTCGGATAAGCCTGATCTGCGGCGCGCATCGTGCGCGCTCTTACGGCCGAATTCACACTACACCAATCGATACCCGCGTGCCAGAACGTACACTTCGGCACTGCGCGCCCTCGACGCTTTCGGCTTGCGCAACTTGACGACGTCAAAGCGTTCGCGCAGCTGCGAAACGAGCGGCTGGAAGCCCCGCCCCTGGAAGACCTTGGCGAGGAAATCGCCCCCGGGACGCAAAGTCCGACCGGCGAAATCGACCGCAAGTTCCACCAGCTGCATCGACCGGTCGTGGTCCACGTCCGCAATGCCCATCATGTTGGGGGCTATGTCGGACATGACAAGGTCGACTTTGGTCGGGCCGACCATGGCGAACAGTTGCTCGAGCACGGCATCGTCATTGAAGTCACCCTGCAGGAATTCCACCCCCGGGATGGCCGGCATGTCGAGGATGTCCATGGCAATGATCCGCCCCTTGCCATCCAGCAGCCGCTTCGCGTACTGGCTCCAACTGCCGGGGGCCGCCCCCAGGTCGACGATGGTCATCCCCGGTCGCAGGATCCGGTCGGATTTCTGGATTTCCTCGAGCTTGTAGACCGCCCGCGAACGCCAGCCCTCTTCCCGGGCCCGCTTCACGTACGGGTCGGACTCGTGCTCGGCGAGCCAGGCGGCGGAGGATTTGGTGCGCTTTGCCAAGGGGATAGGGGTTGGGGTTGGGGGTTAGTCGGAAAGGGGTTAGGGGATGGGAGGTTGGGGATAGTCGGAAGTGCGCGTTTCGCACCAATGGTTGAAGTCGATTCCCGGCCGATAAATGTCAAATTCGTGCGAATTTCTTTTTGCTCAGGGATGATAGCGACGCTTGAGGTGCAGCCACACCGGACCGACTAACCCCCCTAACCCCCTATCCCCTTTCCGACTATCCCCAACCCCAACCCCTAACCCTTCCTCGTCCCCATGCTGTCCGACGCCCAACGCAAATACCTCCGCCGCCTTGGCCACGACCTGAACCCGGTGGTCCTGGTCGGCAACTCCGGGCTCGGCCCGAGCCTGGTGGCGGAAATGGACGGAGCGCTGGCTCACCACGAGCTGGTCAAGGTGCGGGCACGGGGGGGTGATCGCAAGGCACGGGACGGGGTGCTGGCCGAACTGGCAGCCGCGACGCGCTCTGAGATCGTCCAGCGCATCGGTCACGTCGCCTTGTTCTACCGGGCCAATCTCGAGAAGTCGACGATCCTCCTGCCGGACGCGTAAAACCGTGCCGGCAGTGTGAGGTCACGGGTCCCTGCCCGGCATCGAACTTCCAGATCGCGCCGATAGACGGCGTGAATGATCCCTACTCGTAGCGAACGGTCACGATTTCGTACGAGCGGGTGCCACCCGGCACGGCCACATGAACCTCGTCCCCGGCTGACTTGCCGACCAGCGCCCGCGCGATCGGCGACGTGATCGAGATCAGGTTGAGGCGGATGTCGGCTTCCTGCTCGCCGACGATCTGGTAGACGACTTCCTCGCCAGCTGCCGTTTCGAGGTGCACCGTGGCGCCGAAAACCACCTTGTCGGTCCTCGGCAGGGTAGAAACGTCGATGATGTGCGAGTGCGAGAGCTCGTGCTCGAGCTCGTTGATCCGCCCCTCGCAGAAGCTCTGCTGCTCGCGGGCCGCGTGATACTCCGCATTCTCGCTCAGGTCGCCATGGGCGCGCGCCTCGGCGATCGCCTGGATGATGCGCGGCCGCTCGACCTGCTTGAGCCGTTTGAGCTCCTCACGCAGGCGCTCAGCACCCTTAGAAGTCATAGGCTTACGCGTCATATCCAAACTTCCTTGTGAAGATCCTGCAGTCGATTCACCGCCACGTCCTGGAGGTGGTCGATGGCCTCGCAGGTGGCCAGCGCACCGGCGAGCGTCGTGTAGTAGGTCACTTTGCGGGCCACGGCCTCACGACGAATCGAGTTGGACTCGCGCACGGCCTGCTTGCCCTCGGTCGTGTTCACGATGAGGCTGAATTCGTCGTTCTTGATCATGTCGACGATGTGGGGCCGGCCCTCGCGCACCTTGTTGGCACGCCGGCATTCAATGCCGCTCGCCTCCAGCGCGTCGGCCGTGCCCTGGGTTGCCACGATCTCGAAGCCCTGTGCGCGCAGCCGCTTGCCGAGTTCGACCGCGCCGGGCTTGTCGCGCTCGCGGACGCTGATGAGGCAGACGCCGCGGGTGGGCAACGTCACGCCCGAGGCCGCTTGCGCCTTGGCGTAGGCCTCGCCGAAGCTCCGGCCGGTGCCCATGACCTCGCCCGTCGACTTCATTTCCGGGCCCAGGATGGGGTCGGCGTCCGGGAACTTGCCGAACGGGAACACCGCTTCCTTGACCGAGAAGTACTTCGGGACGCGCTCGCGCGTCAGGTTGAGTTCGACGAGCGTGCGTCCGGTCATGACGCGCGCGCCCGCCTTCGCCATCGCCACGCCGGTCGCCTTCGAGACGAAGGGTGCCGTGCGCGAGGCGCGCGGATTCACTTCAAGCACGTAGATCACGCCGTTCTGGATGGCGAACTGGACGTTCATCAGGCCGATGACGTCGAGCGCGAGCGCCATGCGTCGCGTCTGCTCGCGGATCTGGTCCTGCAGTTCCTTGCCCAGGCTGTACGGCGGCAACGAGCAACCGGAGTCGCCCGAATGCACGCCGGCCTGCTCGATGTGCTCCATGATGCCGCCGACGTAGACGTCCTTGCCGTCGCAGAGCGCATCGACGTCGACTTCGATCGCCAGGTCGAGAAAGCGGTCGAGCAGCACCGGACTGTCGTTCGATACCTGCACCGCCGTGTTCATGTAGACGCGCAGGTCGTCCTCGCTGAAGACGACTTCCATGGCGCGGCCGCCGAGCACGTAGCTCGGGCGCACGACGAGCGGGAAGCCCACTTCTGCCGCCAGGCGAACGGCTTCGTCCTCGGTGCGTGCCGTGCGATTCGGCGGCTGCCGCAGCCGCAGCTTCTCGACGAGCTGCTGGAAACGTTCACGGTCTTCCGCGACGTCGATCGAGTCGGGACTGGTGCCGATGATCGGCACGCCCGCCGCTTCCAGCGCCTTGGCGAGCTTGAGCGGCGTCTGGCCGCCGTACTGCACGATGACGCCGAACGGTTGCTCGACGTGCATTATCTCCATGACGTCCTCGAGCGTGAGCGGCTCGAAATAGAGGCGGTCGGAGGTGTCGTAGTCGGTCGAGACCGTTTCCGGGTTGCAGTTGACCATGATGGTCTCGAACCCGTCTTCGCGCAGCGCGAGCGCCGCGTGCACGCAGCAGTAGTCGAACTCGATGCCCTGGCCGATACGGTTGGGGCCGCCCCCGAGGATCACGATCTTGCGCTTGTCGGTTGGCCTCGATTCGCACTCGTCCTCGTACGTGGAATACATGTACGCGGTGGACGTCGCGAATTCCGCGGCGCAGGTATCGACCCGCTTGAACACGGGACGGACGCCGAGTGCGCGCCGATGAGTGCTCACGTCCGCCTCGGCAACGCCGATCAGCTTCGCGATGCGGCTGTCGGCGAAACCCTTGCGCTTCAGCGCGCGCACGCGGGGCTGATCGAGCGCCGGCCTGCCGCCCGCCACGATCGCGCGCTCTTCGTTGACGATGTCCTCGATCTGCACCAGGAACCACGGATCGATGCGCGAAGCCTTGTGGACTTCGGCCAGCGTCAGGCCCGCGCGGAACGCATCGCCCACGTAGCGGAGGCGGTCCGGCCCCGGCATGCGCAATTCCTCGAGCAGTGCATTGCGCGCATCGTCGTCGACGAGCGGCAGCGCCGCGATCGGCGTCAGGCCGTCGATGCCGGTCTCGAGGCCGCGCAGCGCCTTCTGCAGCGACTCCTGGAAGGTGCGACCCATCGCCATGACCTCGCCCACCGACTTCATCTGCGTCGTGAGCCGCTGGTTGGCGCCCGGGAATTTCTCGAACGTGAAGCGCGGGATCTTGGTGACGACGTAATCGATCGTCGGCTCGAACGATGCCGGCGTGGCGCCGCCCGTGATGTCGTTGCGCAGCTCGTCGAGCGTGTAGCCGATGGCGAGCTTCGCCGCGACCTTGGCGATCGGGAAGCCGGTGGCTTTCGACGCGAGCGCCGACGAGCGCGACACGCGCGGGTTCATCTCGATCACGAGCAGGCGGCCGTCCGTGGGGCTGATGGCGAACTGCACGTTCGACCCGCCGCATTCCACGCCGATCTTGCGCAGGACCGCGATCGACGCGTCGCGCATCAGCTGGTATTCCTTGTCCGTCAGCGTCTGCGCGGGCGCGACGGTGATCGAGTCACCGGTGTGCACGCCCATCGGATCGAGATTCTCGATGGCGCAGATGATGATGCAGTTGTCCGCCTTGTCGCGGACCACTTCCATCTCGAATTCCTTCCAGCCAATCACTGATTCCTCGAGCAGTACTTCGCTGGTCGGGGACGCGTCGAGCCCGCGGGCGACGATCTGCTCGAACTCCTCGCGGTTGTACGCGATGCCGCCGCCGCTGCCGCCCAGCGTGAACGAGGGGCGGATGACCGTCGGGAAACCGATCTCGGCCTGGATCGCCAGCGCTTCCTCGAGGCTGTGCGCAACGCGCGAACGCGGGCAATCAAGCCCGATGTCGCGCATGGCGTTACGGAACAGTTCGCGGTCCTCGGCCATGTCGATCGCTTCGCGTGAAGCCGCGATCAGTTCGACGTCGTACTTTTCGAGCACGCCTTCGCGGACGAGATCGAGCGCGCAGTTGAGCGCCGTCTGGCCGCCCATCGTGGGCAGCAGCGCGCTGGGACGTTCCTTTTCGATGATGCGGGCGACCGTGCGCCAGTTGACCGGCTCGATGTAGATCGAGTCGGCCATCTCCGGGTCGGTCATGATCGTCGCCGGGTTCGAGTTGACCAGCACGATTTCGGTACCCCTCCTCGCGCAGCGCCTTGCAAGCCTGCGTTCCGGAGTAATCAAACTCGCACGCCTGGCCGATGACGATCGGGCCGGCGCCGATGATCAGGATACTTTCGAGGTCTGTGCGCTTGGGCATGCGGGCGGGGACTCCTGCGATCAGACCGTCTTGCGCATCGGCACGGTGCCCGCCTTGCGCAGCATGGATTCGACGAATTGCGCGAACAGCGGCACGAGGTCGCGCGGACCCGGGCTCGCCTCGGGGGTGGCCCTGGAAGCTGAACGCCGGGCGATCGACGCAGGTGCGCCGAAGTCTGCGCCGGCACGACCGTCATGCGGCAGCCGTGGTCGGCGAGCAGGCGCAGGATGTTGCGCTTGATGCCGAAGTCGTAGGCCACGACGTGCAGGCGCTGGCCGGCCCGGCGACCCGGACCCTGTTCCAGCGACCAGTTCGTGCCCTCGTTCCACTGGTAGACCCGATCGGTGCAGACGACCTTGGCAAGGTCCATGCCCTTGAGGCCCGGGAAGCGGCGTGCCGCCTCGATCGCGAGGTCGGGGCGCAGCGCGGCATCGCCGCTGGCGATGCAGCCGGCCTGCGCCCCCTTGTCGCGCAGGATGCGCGTCAGCTTGCGGGTGTCGATCTCGGCGACGGCAACCGTATTCCGGCGACGCAGGAACTCCGGCAGGGATTCGGTGGCGCGCCAGCTGGAGTGCAGCAACGGCAGGTCGCGGATCACGAGACCGGCGGCGTGGACGAGACTCGACTCGTGATCGTCCGGGATTGGTGCCGGTGTTGCCGATGTGCGGGTAGGTCAGTGTGACGATCTGCCGGGAATACGACGGGTCGGTCAGGATTTCCTGGTAGCCCGTCATGGCGGTGTTGAACACCACCTCGCCGGTCGACGTGCCGGCGGCGCCGATGGAAACGCCGCGAAACACAGTGCCGTCCTCTAGAGCCAAGACAGCGGGTGTCGTCACGGGTACCTCCGGCGCAGCGATCAGTTACTAGCGCGTGCGACCGCCGCCGGGGTTGAGCTTTGCTCACTCCGGTGCAGATTTGTCTCACGGGCTAAGTACCGGATTCTACGCGAGCATGCCGGCGCTGTGCCACGCGCTCTTGCGCGGATGTCAGCGCCCGGTCCGGTTCTCCTTCCGGCGAGCGGAAAGGCAGACACGCTCGCCGGAAGGAGAACCGGACCGGGCGCTACACACCCTCCGACAACGCCGGCCTTCCGACCCGGCTCGTCCTGCCGAGATCGTGTCTGCCTTTCCGATCTCGGCAGGACGAGCCGGGTCGGAAGCCCATGCCTGCACCGTGCAACCGCTCCGGCCTGTCGGCCGAGGTGAGCGGTCAGAGCCCGAGCACGTCGGCCATCGAGTAGAGACCCGGCGGACGCCCGACGACCCAGCGGGCGGCCACCAACGCGCCGCGGGCGAAGCCCGACCGGTCCTGCGCGTGATGCGAGAGTTCGATGGTTTCGCCGGGGCCCGCAAAAATCAGGCGGTGATCGCCGACGATGTCCCCGCCGCGCACCACGCTGAACCCGACCTTGCCAACCTCGCGAGCGCCGGAATGGCCGTGCCGCGCATATTCCGCGACTGCGTCCAGTTCGACGCCCCGACCCCTGGCAACGGCCCGCCCGAGACCCAGCGCCGTCCCGCTCGGTGCGTCGACCTTGTTGCGATGGTGCGCTTCAAAAAATCTCGGCGTCGTACTGCTCGGCCTGCAGTGCCCGCGCCGCGAGCTCCGCCAGCCTGAACAGCACGTTGACGCCCAGGCTCATGTTGGGAGCGAGCACGACCGCCAACCCGCGTGCGATCTCCTCGAGCTCCGCGAGCTGGGCGCCGCTGTGCCCGGTGGTGCCAATGACCATCGGCACGCCCAGTTCGCGGCAGAGGGCTGCATTGCGGACCGCGGCTTCGGCCAGCGTGAAATCGATGGCGACGCTGGCCCCGGCCAGTGCGCGCCGCGGCTCGTCGGTGATGGCGATGGCCAACGGTGCCGATCCCGCGAACGAGCCTGCATCCTGGCCGATCGCGTTGTCGCCGGGTGCGACCAATGCGCCGCTCAGGCGCAGACCGCTCGCATCCCCCGCGATCAGCGGGATGATGCTTCGGCCCATGCGGCCCGAAGCCCCGAGCATCGCGATGCTGATCGAATCGGCCATGGGGTGCTACTCGCCGAGGCTGGTAAAGAAACGCTTCACGCCGTCAACCCAGGAATCCTCGCGTGGATGATGGTGCTTGCTGTCGGCACGCAGCGAATCGTCGAACTTCACCAGCAGGTCTTTCTGCTCGCGCGTGAGGTGCACGGGCGTTTCCACGACGACGCGACAGAACAGGTCGCCCGTGGTGCCGCCACGGACGGGCTTGATGCCTTTTTCGCGCAGGCGGAAAACGCGACCCGACTGCGTCTCGGCCGGAACCTTGATCGTGACGTCGCCGTCGAGCGTCGGCACGTCGATGCTGCCGCCGAGGGTTGCGGCCTTGAAGCTGATCGGCACTTCGCACGAGAGGTGCGCGCCGTCGCGTTCGAAGATCGCGTGATCGCGGACGCGGACTTCGACGTAGAGATCGCCGGGAGGACCGCCGTTGCGTCCCGCTTCGCCCTCTCCGCTCAGCCGGATCCGGTCGCCTGTGTCGACACCCGCCGGGACCTTCACGGCAAGCGTCTTCTGCTTGCGCGTGCGTCCCTGCCCGCGGCACTTGCCGCAGGGGTCGCTCACGACCTGGCCGCGGCCCTGGCAGCGCGGGCACGTCTGCTGCACGGTGAAGAATCCCTGCTGCATGCGCACCTGGCCCTGGCCGTGGCACGTTTCGCAGGCGACGGGTTTCGCACCCTTGGCCGAACCCGAGCCCTTGCACTCCTCGCATTCGCCGAGCGTGGCGAAGTCGACGTTGGCGGTGTCGCCGAACACGGCCTGCTCGAGGTCGAGCTCGAGTTCATAGCGCAGGTCCGCACCACGGAACACCTGCGAACGTCCACGGCGCCCGCCGCCGAAGATGTCGCCGAAGACGTCGCCGAAAATGTCGCCGAAGGCATCGCGTGGATCGACGCCCGCCCCGCCCCTGCCGCCGCGCGCAGCGGCATCGACGCCCGCGTGACCGAACTGGTCATAGGCCGCGCGCTTCTGTGCGTCCGAGAGAACTTCGTAGGCCTCCTTGGCTTCCTTGAACTTCTCCTCGGTCGCCTGATCGTGGTGATTGCGGTCCGGATGCAGCTTCATCGCCAGGCGGCGATAGGCTTTCTTGATCTCGGCCTCCGTCGCCGACCGAGTCAGTTCCAGGACCTGGTAGTAGTCGCGCTTCGCCATCCGCTTCGGCTCGTCGTATCGCTGTTGATTTAACGCAGAAACGCCGCGGGGTTATGCGCCCCGCGGCGGTCGATTCTCGGCGCGTGCATCATAGCCATGCGCACGGCTGCGCGCGGGCCGGATTGCGCCTCAGCCCTTGCGGTCCTTGTCCTTGTCGACCTCTTCGAACTCGGCGTCCAGCACTTCTTCCTTGCCGCCAGCCGGCCCGCCGGCATTGGCGCTGCCCGCTCCCTCGGCACCCGCTTCGGGTCCCGCCTGGCTGGCGTACGCCTGCTGAGCGACCTTCGCCGCGGCTTCGGCCAGGGCTTCTGCCTTCTTCTCGATGATGTCCTTGTCGTCGCCCCGCAGCACCGCTTTCAGGTCCGCAGCGGCGGACTCGACGCGGGCGCGATCCTCCGACGGAACCTTCTCGCCGAGGTCCTTGAGCGACTTCTCGGCCGCATGCACCAGCGCGTCGGCACGATTGCGGCTCTCCACCAGCTCGCGGAACTTCTTGTCCTCGGCAGCATGCGCCTCGGCGTCGCGGACCATCTGCTTGATCTCGTCCTCGGTCAGGCCGCTCGAGGCCTTGATGACGATCTTCTGCTCCTTGCCCGTGGCCTTGTCCTTCGCCGAGACGTTCAGGATGCCGTTCGCGTCGATGTCGAACATGACTTCGACCTGCGGCATGCCGCGCGGCGCGGGCGGAATGTCCGAAAGGTCGAACCGGCCGAGCGACTTGTTGTCCTGCGCGCGGTCACGCTCGCCCTGCAGCACGTGAATCGTCACGGCCGTCTGGTTGTCGTCCGCGGTCGAGAACACCTGCGTCGCCTTGGTCGGGATCGTGGTGTTCTTTTCGATCAGCTTGGTCATGACGCCGCCGAGCGTCTCGATGCCCAGCGACAGCGGGGTGACGTCGAGCAGCAGCACGTCCTTGACCTCGCCCGTCAGCACGCCGCCCTGCATCGCAGCGCCGACGGCGACCGCTTCGTCCGGGTTGACGTCCTTGCGCGGCTCCTTGCCGAAGAAGTCCTTCACGTACTTCTGCACGAGCGGCATGCGGGTCTGGCCGCCGACGAGGATCACCTCGGCGACGTCGTTGATCGAGAGGCCCGCGTCCTTGAGCGCGATCCTGCACGGGCCGATGGTCTTCTGCACCAGCTCCTCGACCAGCGACTCGAGCTTGGCGCGCGTCAGCTTGATCGCCAGGTGCTTCGGACCGGAAGCGTCGGCCGTGATGTACGGCAGGTTCACTTCGGTCTGCTGGCTGGAAGAAAGCTCGATCTTGGCTTTTTCGGCCGCTTCCTTCAGTCGCTGCATCGCGAGCGGGTCGCGACGCACGTCGACGCCGCTTTCCTTCTGGAACTCGTTCGCGAGGTAGTCGATGATGCGCTTGTCGAAATCTTCGCCGCCGAGGAACGTGTCGCCGTTGGTCGCGAGCACTTCGAACTGGCGCTCGCCGTCGACGTCCGCGAATTCGATGATCGAAACGTCGAAGGTGCCGCCGCCGAGGTCGTACACGGCGACCTTGCGGTCGCCGCCCGACTTGTCGAGGCCATAGGCCAGGGCGGCCGCCGTCGGCTCGTTGATGATGCGCTTGACGGTGAGGCCCGCGATGCGGCCGGCGTCCTTGGTCGCCTGGCGCTGCTGGTCGTTGAAATACGCCGGTACCGTGATCACGGCTTCCGTGACCGGCTCGCCGAGATAGTCCTCGGCCGTCTTCTTCATCTTCATGAGCACGCGCGCCGAGATTTCCGGCGGTGCCATCTTCTTGACGTGGACTTCGACCCATGCGTCGCCGTTGTCGGCCTTGACGATGTGGTACGGGACCATGCCGACGTCCTTCTGCACGACCGAGTCTTCGTACTTGCGACCGATCAGGCGCTTGATCGCGTAGAGCGTGTTCTGGGGATTGGTGACGGCCTGGCGCTTGGCCGACTGGCCGACCAGGACCTCGTCGTCCTTGGTGAAGGCGACGATGGAAGGCGTGGTCCGGTCACCCTCGCTGTTCTCGATCACGCGGGGCTTGCCGCCGTCCATGATCGCGACGCAGGAGTTGGTGGTGCCGAGGTCGATGCCGATGACTTTTGCCATGGTGGTGCAAGCTCCGAGGGAAGGCGTGAAATGTCGTTGCCGGCTAGTTGGGGGTCGATCGGCCGGGATTCAAGAACCGGATACCCTTAGTTGGCCGGATCCAGGCCGCGGGCGATGACTACCCGGGCCGGCCGGAGCAGGCGCCCGTTGAGCGTAAAACCCTTCTGGACGACGGTCAGGACGCTGCCGACCGGGTGGTCCGCCGTGGGCTGGGCCATGATCGCCTCGTGCATTTCGGGGTTGAAGCTCTGGCCGATGGGGTCCACGACGGCGATGCCCGCCTTTTCGAACGCCTTGTCGACCATCCTCAGGGTGGCCTGCGAGCCCTCGACGAACTTGGCGGCTTCGGGGGCGGTCCCGGCGGCGGCAAGCCCGAGTTCGAGGGTGTCGCGGACCTCGATCATGTCGGCGGCAAAGCGCTCGACCGCGAACCGGTGAGCCGATTCCACGTCGCGCTGTGCCCGCTTGCGGACGTTTTCCACCTCAGCCAGGGCCCTGAGCTGGGCCTCGCGGGCCTCCTGCAACTGCGCCTGGGCTGCAGCCAGTTCGGCATCGGTCGAGGCAGCCGTGTCTGGGGTTTCCTGCCCTGGGACCTGGGCCGCCGGATCGCATTCGGGGTTTGAGCTCATTTGACCTGCCTGCAAGCAATGGGCGCCGGCCCGCGGGGCCCCGGAAAGGGCCCCTGGCACGGCTACTGGCCCGCTAGATCGGGCCTAGCGGCGGGAATTCAAGGCGGAGCCCAGTAATCGGGCGGTGACGTCGACGATGGGGATGACCCGGTCGTAGGCCATGCGGGTCGGGCCGATGACGCCCAGGACCCCGACGGTCTCGTTGTCGAGCGCGTATGGAGCCGTGACCAGGCTGCAATTGTCGAGAATCTGGTAGCCCGACTCCTGGCCGATGAAGATCTGGACGCCCTCGGCACCGAGGCTCTGGTCGAGCAGGTGCAGGATGTCGCGTTTCGACGTGAAGGCGTCGAACAGGCGGCGCAGCTTTTCAACGTTCGAGAGTTCGGCGAACTCCATCAGGTTGGTCTCGCCCGCGATCACGTATTCGGGCCCGCCCGGGTGATTGCTCTCGCCCACCGCCTGCTGCGCCACGCTGATCGCATCGCGCATCAACTGGTTCAGCGATTCGCCGGCCTGCGTCAGCTCTTCCACGATGTCCAGGCGGATCTGGGCGAGTTCCTTGCCGCCGAACTGCTGGTTGAGGAAGTTCGCGGCGCGACGCAGTTCCTCGGCCGAGTAATGGCGCTCGAGGTGGACGATGCGGTTCTGCACGTCACGGCCGTTGATCACCATCACCGCGAGCACGCGGCTCTCGGAAAGCGGCAGGAACTCGATCTGGCTCAGCGACTGGTGGGGCTGGCGCGGGATCGTCACGACGCCGGCCAGGTGCGTCAACGAGGACAGCATCTGCGAGGCGACGGCGACGAGTGCCTTTGGATCGCGGTCTGCTTCCTGTTCCAGCCGCTGGTTCAGTTCGTTCAGCATTTGCGCGTCGTCGGGGCGCTGCCGTTGTCGCAACAGCGTGTCGACGAAGAAGCGGTAACCCTTATCGGTGGGGACGCGACCGGCCGAGGTGTGCGGCGAGGTGACGAAGCCAAATTCCTCGAGATCCGCCATGACGTTGCGGACCGTTGCGGCGCTGAGATTGAGCCCCGAATCACGGGAGAGGTTGCGTGAACCGACGGGCTGCCCTTCGCGGATGTAGCTTTCGACCAGCACCCGCAGCAGGTGCTGGGCACGTTCAGTCAGCGGATCGTCGGGAATTTCGTTCATGGCCACGGCAAACCTAGCGTGTGCTTTTCCGGCAAGTCAAGCAACGCATTTGCGCATTGAAGGCCATCGAATCGCGCTGGCCGGTGCGCTCGGCCCCATGCTAAAAGGCAGGCCATCCTATGGACACACGCCCCCCCGGCCGAACCTGTGTCGCCCTCGCTGGCCGTGCGGCCGATCCGCGCGTGGGCGAAGCCATGCGCACGCTTGCGCAGCACCTGCTCGGCAAAGGCCACACCGTGCGCGTCATCGCGGACGAAGCGCTGGCGCTGCAAGGTGCGGGCGTCCACACAGTGCCCGAATCCGATCTCGCGCTCGACGCCGACCTGATCGTCGCGGTCGGCGGCGACGGCACCATGCTGCATGCCGCCCGCATGGCAGCCATGGCCGACGTACCCGTGCTTGGCATCAATCGCGGCAGGCTCGGTTTCCTGGCCGACGTCGGACCCGAGCAGATGGTCCAGAGCCTCGACGACGCACTCGGCGGCCGCTGCCAGGCCGAGCGGCGCATGCTGCTCGCGGCGCAAATCCTGGCTGACGGCAGGCCGATCGACGCGCTCGCCCTGAACGACGTCGTCGTCGCCAAGCGCGAAACCGGTCGCATGGTCGACGTACGTACGTGGGTCAACGGCGCCTACGTGAACACGCACGTGGGCGACGGATTCATCATCGCCACGCCCACGGGTTCGACGGCCTACGCGTTGTCGTGTGGCGGTCCGATCCTGCATCCCAGCCTCGACGCTGTCGTCCTCGTTCCGGTGTGCCCGCACACGCTGTCAGACCGTCCGATCGTCGTGCCGGCCGGCAGCGTCGTCGAAATCGAACTGGCCGACCGCTTCGAATCGCGCGCCCAGGTCGTCTGCGACGGTATCGTGCTCTGCGATCTCGACCCGGGCGTGCGCCTGCGCATCGAGCGCGCCAGCGTGAGCGCCACGCTGCTGCATCCACCCGGACACGACTATTACCGGATCCTGCGCTCCAAGCTGCACTGGGGCCGCGGCACGCGCGAGGGACAGCCGCCAGGCGCCTGAACCGCGGGCTCACCAGCATGCTGACGCACCTGCAGATCCGGGATTTCGCCATCGTCGAGGCCGTCGACCTCGAGTTCGGCCGCGGCTTCACGGTGCTGACGGGCGAAACCGGCGCGGGCAAGTCGATCCTGATCGATGCGCTGCTGCTGGCGGTCGGCGGCCGTGCCGACAGCGGCTCGGTACGGCACGGCGCAGAGCGAGCCGAGGTCAGTGCGACGTTCGCGCTGGCCGGCAACGCGGCGGCGCTGGCCTGGCTCGATGAGCAGTCGATCGAACACGAAGGCGAATGCCAGTTGCGACGGGTCGTCGGCGCCGATGGCCGCGGCCGCGCGTACCTGAACGGCCTGACCGTGCCATTGCAATCGTTGCGGGCCCTCGGCGAACTGCTGGTCGACGTGCATGGGCAACTCGAATTTCAATCGCTGTCGCGACGCGGTTACCAGCGTGAAGCGCTGGACGGCAGCGGCCAGCTCGCCGCGCGCAACGCAGCCGTGCACACCGCGCATGCTGCCTGGCAAGCGCTCGACGACCAGCGCGCCTCCTTCGAACAGCGTGCGCGTGATCGCGAATCGCGGCTCGACCTGCTGCGGCATTTCGTCACCGAACTGCAGGCGCTCGATCCCAGGCCGGGCGAAGCCGAAGCGGTCATCGAGGAACGCAAGCGGATCTCGAGCCTGGGGCGACTGGCCGAAGGTACCGCGCAGGTCGAGGCCCTGCTCGCTGGCTACGACGGTGGCGTCACGTCTGCACTCGCGCGCTCGCAAGGCGTCCTGCGACAGCTGGCCGGCCTCGACGCCGCGCTCGAGCCCATGGCGGCGCAGCTCGAGGAAGCAACGATTGCCGCGCGCGAAGCCCTTTCGAGCCTGCGCCGTTACACCGATGCGCTCGATGCGGATCCTGCGCGACAGGACTGGATCGAAGCACGACTGGCGGCGCTCGAGGCCGTGGCCCGCAAACATCGCGTCGAAACACGCGAGTTGCCAGCCTTGCGCGACGCGCTCGCTGCCGAGCTCGCCGGACTCGAGGCAGGCGCCGTAAGTGAATCGGAATTGCAGCAACGACTCGCGGCGGCTCGCGAGCGATACGTGGCTGCGGCGAAGCTCCTCACGCAGGGGCGGCGGCAGTCGGCAACCGCGCTGGACCGCAAGGTCACTGGCTTCATGCAGGCGCTGGGCATGCCGGGAGGCGTGTTCGCCACGCGCGTCGAGCCGCAGGATCCACCGGTGTTCTCGGCGCATGGCAACGACGAGATCGAGTTCCTCGTCAGCGCCAACCCGGGACAGCCCCCGCGCCCCCTGGCCAGGGTCGCCTCGGGCGGCGAACTCTCGCGCATCAGCCTTGCTCTGCAGGTCGCGGCTGTCGAGGCAGCCCACCTCCCCTGCCTGGTCTTCGACGAAGTCGATGCCGGGGTGGGTGGCGCCGTGGCCGAAATGGTCGGACGGCAATTGCACGAGCTCTCCGCCAAGGGCCAGGTGCTGTGCGTGACGCACCTGCCCCAGGTCGCGTCGCAGTCGGATCACCAGATGCGCGTTTCCAAGCACGTCCGGGACGGCAAGACACGCACTCGGATCGAAGTCCTGGATGCGGCGGCTCGCATCGAAGAGTTGGCCCGCATGCTGGGTGGCACGACCATCACGGACCGCACGCGCGAGCACGCGCGCGAAATGCTGGCCTCGGCGCGCAAGGCGGGCGCCACGCCGCAGGCTGGTTCCCCGCCCGGGGTTCGGCGCGCTACGGGCGCTTCGGGCGGTAAGGACAAGCCTCGCGCACGCAGTGGCCGTGCAGGGTGAGCGAGTGATCGGTGATCTCGAAACCGAGGCGCGCGGCGATTTGCCGCTGCCGCTCCTCGATATCCTCGTCTGAGAACTCTTCGACGTGGCCGCAGTCTACGCACACGATGTGATCGTGGTGCATGCCCTCGTTGAGTTCGAACACCGCCGTGCCGCCCTCGAAATGATGGCGCGTCACCAGGCCCGCGGACTCGAATTGCGTCAGCACCCGGTAGACCGTGGCGAGGCCGATGTCCTCGTTGAGTTCGAGCAGGCGCCGGTAGACGTCTTCCGCGCTCATGTGTCGCACGGTCGCACTGGCGAGGATCTCGAGAATCTTCAGGCGCGGCGCGGTGATCTTCAGGCCAGCGCGACGCAGTTGCGAAGGTTCCACTGATTTGTTCCTCGCGGGTCGGGTGCTGCGCCGAAGCGCGGTTGGGTTATGATCGCGCCGCATTATCTCCGGGCCGGCCCGGTAACTCCAGACAGCAGAAGCCATTACGCATGACCGCGATTTCCCGAGCCACCCTTGCCCCTGGTCCTTGGCGTTCTGCTCGGTGCGTCCGGATGCGTCTATCGGCCGACCATCCAGCAGGGCAACCTGCTCAAGTCGGAAGACGTCGACCAGGTCACGGTGGGCATGACCCGCAGCCAGGTGCGCTACCTGCTCGGCACCCCGATGGTGGCCGATCCGTTCGACCCGCAGCGCTGGGACTACATCTACACCCTCCAGCGCGGACGCGAAAGGCACCGGGATCGCGCGCACTACATCGTGCACTTCGAAGGCGACAAGGTCAGTCGCGTCGAGAAGCCCGGCCGGCCCGTGCTGCCGCAGGGCAACGAACAGCTGCAAAAGTCACCAGTCGCCGGTCAGGCCCCGGCCGAAACCCCCGCCCCGGCGCCACCACCGGTCGCCGCAGCCGAGAGGCCCCACCCGCACCCAAGCCGGACGGCACGACCAACTGATCCGGGCGCTGGCGCCCCGTTGCCCCCCACGTTCTTTCAGCGTTTGCGACCTTGCGCGCCGTGTGCGCGGCCCGCTCGCGCCGCTGGACGCGGGGGTCGACCTGTAGCGGCCGATAGATTTCGACTCGATCGCGATCCCGCAGTGGGCGGTCGGGCGCGCAGACCGTGCCGTAGATCCCGAGGACGAGTGGCCGGTCGCGCAGGCCTGGAAATTCGTCCAGCAGGCCCGAACGCTCCACGGCCGCCTGCGCCGTGAGCCCCGTCTCCGGCAGCGCCAGCGTCACGACGCTTTGCCGGTCGGGCAACGCATAGGCAACTTCGACCTGTGCCGTGCCCTCGCCCACGGCTACGATGTCGCGCCGTGAACTTGCCTGGCGCGCGCCACGAATGCATCGATCAGTTCGCCGACACTCTGCTCGAACGCCCGACCAAACAGCATCGACGCCACGGGGTTCGCGAACTCGAACTTCATGTCCAGCACGATCTTCGTGCCGGCCGTGCCGATTGCCGCGAACGTCCACAGGCCGTCCAGCCGCCTGAACGGGCCGTTCACGAGCGCGAGCGACATCCAGTCCGGCCGCTGCATGACGTTGCGGGTGGTGAAGCTCTGGCGGATGCCTGCGCGCTCCATGGTCAGGCTGGCCTGCAGGTCGCGCTCGGTCTTTCATGCACTTCGGCACCCGCCACCCACGGCAGGAATTCGCAATAGCGCTCGACGTCGACCACCAGGTCGAACATCTGCTCGGGCGTGAAGGTGACGAGCGCAGTGCGCTTGATTTCGCGGGTGGCCATGTTCGATTTCGGTCCGGGCGCGCGCAGTGTAAGCGCGGCAGATAGAATGCGCGACCGACCTCGACATTCCCGCCATGACCACGCCGCGCAAGGACAAGGACCGCAAGTCCGCCGAGAATCCCACGATCGCGCAGAACAAGCGCGCGCGGTACGAGTATTTCATCGAGGAAAAGCTCGAGGCCGGACTCGCCCTGCAGGGCTGGGAGGTCAAGAGCCTGCGTGCCGGCAAGGCGCAGATCACCGAAGGCTACGTGATCATCAAGGACGGCGAGGCCTTCCTGATCGGCGCGCACATCACACCGCTGCGTACCGTGTCGACCCACATCGTGGCGGAGCCGACGCGCACCCGAAAACTGCTGCTCAACCGCAGGGAACTTGACAGCCTGGTTGGCGCGGTCGAGCGCAAGGGCCACACCATCGTGCCGCTCGAACTGTACTGGAGCCAGGGCAAGGTAAAACTCGAGATCGGCGTGGCCAAGGGCAAGCAGGCGCACGACAAGCGCGATACCGAGAAGGACCGCGACTGGCAGCGGGAGAAGTCGCGCCTCCTGCGGAAAAGGGGTTAGGGGATAGGGGTTGGGGTTAGTCGGAGGTTCATGCCGCTCGATGCCGCGGCCTCTTTCCGACTAACCCCAATCCCCTATCCCCTGTCCCCTTGCGTTCCTGCGCTTTGGCCCTACACTGAGGGTGTTCACGGGGGCGACCGGTTTCGACGTGGGTCGCGAAACTCCATGTGCATGCCGAGGTGCAAGATACCTCGTTAAACTACTTGCAAACTATTAGTTGCCAACGACGACAACTACGCTCTGGCGGCTTAATCCCGCTTAACCCCGACTGGCGTGTGCTTGTGCATCCAGACCCGGGGACGCGCTCCCAAGCTCGCGTGTCCAGTGTGCTGAGGGCTGGCTCGCTAAAACGTTCCTGAGCTGGTCGGTCATCTTCCCTGCCGCTTGGGTAGTGAACGACGAGAATCAAAAAGACGGCTAAGCATGTAGGTCCTGGAATGTAGGGCTTGCGGACGCGGGTTCGATTCCCGCCGCCTCCACCACTGCTGGGGTCCCGGTAATCCGACCGGGACCCCTCCAGACTAAAGAAAATCAGTCTGTTAGCTCCATCAGGCGCACTAGTCCATCGGTCTACGGTGGTCTGGTTTCGTCTCCGTTTGGGCACAGCACAGGCACAATTGCTTACGAGCTGTCCACGGGCGGGGCCGCGGGGTCCTCAAGAAACCCCCGCAGCGGCCCCGGACGGTGGGCAGGTCGCGCATCTGGCGGACGCGGACTTGCGCACCGAAGGAGCGCTGGCCGCGCCGCAGGCCGCGGGGGCGACAGCCCCCGCCGGGCTTGTCAGATTAGAAACAAAGGACACACAGAATCGTCCTGAACGAGAAAGTCAGGCAATTCGTGATGGACAAAGACGCTCGCTGAGAGTGTTCAAGTCCATCTCGTGCGCTGGGGATCTCCTGCGGGTGACAACCGACGAGCGGGGACGACGGCTCCAGGGTATTTTTCTGACGCTGACCTATCGACCCGGGGTCCTTTGGTACCCGAATCAAGTCAACGCTTGCATCAAGAAGATGCGCCAGTGGTGCAAGCGGCGCGGCGCGCGATTCCGGATATGTTGGGTAGCTGAGCAACACAAATCTGGCCGCATCCACTACCACGCCATCCTTTTCCTGCCGAAGGGGCTGATGCTGCCTAAACCGGACAAGCAAGGCTGGTGGCCCCATGGCATGACAAAGATCGAGCGTTGCCGTAAGCAGTCCGTCGGCTACCTGATCAAATACGCCACGAAAGGGCAGCAGATTGCGGCTCCTTGGCCTAAGGGGATGCGTCTACATGGACACGGAGGGTTGAACATTGAGCAGCGCATCCGACGCGCCTGGTGGGTTCTGCCGAGATACATCCGTATCCAGTGCGAGGACTGGATGAAAGTTCGTCGTGCAAGAGGCGGTGGCTGGGTGTCACCCGTTACGGGTGAATGGTGGCCGGGATGGACCGCGGCTTGGATTCACTGCACTGCGCCTTCATAACGTCAGCGGTCCGATTGCTAACGACCTAAACGGACTCTGTCGTGCCGCTCGCGGTCTAACGTCATCGACAACTAGTCTCCCGTGCACATCTTCCTAGCCGGACACGCGGCCAGCCGCGTGCATCTACGAGGCGGCCCGGGCTATCGTGGGACCTTGAAGCACGCATTCTTTGCTTGGTACGACGTACTCAAAGAATCGCTTTGCTCAGAACCCATAGTAAAGACTGACGTACTCCTCCTCGGCATTCCACCAGGTTCCCCTTCGTACGCGTGCCTGCCGAGTGCGTGCGCACGCCGGCGTCGGTGCTAATGGGGTTCCGTACCGCCGCTTGAACTCCGAGATAAGAAGGGTCACCTGCTTTAGATTCGCGGGGAATCCTGCTGAACCGAGACAAGCTTCGAATCGCAGAAATTAAACGAGAAGTGGAAGCTGCCGTCGGCCGCCTTAGCCATCACTGTGTTGTCGTCGATGGTGATCAACTTGTGCGTCTGCGTCGCCTTCGCCAATACAAAGTGCCTTGGGCATATCGGTGGGTGAATCCTTCAACATCGAATGCCACACGTAAAAAAAGGGTGCCAGTAGGATCGCAATGGCGAATACAGGTCGTTGCATGGTTCTACCCCTGCGTTAGTCCCTTAAGCATCAGACGCGAAATCAGAGCGCAAGAATCCTGTGTGCATACACAACCACGCCTAAGCTGCGTCGTGAGCACTACCACCGCCACCAATCTTTGGATGATAGCGGGTTGTCGAAGCGCGGAACTGTAACTGGCTGCGCCCCTTTCGGGATGTTCAGTGATTGCCAGAAGTCGAGTGGTCGCATGAGTGACACAGTGGTCCTGGCTGCAAGTCGACTGATCAATGCTGAATCAAACGACAACAAGGCCGCAAGGTTGGCGTCCTCGGACTCTGCCAGAATCCGGCAATCGTCTGGATCGTCATGGAACAACAACAGTTCCTGTGTGCGTGTGTCGATGCGCGCTTGGTCAATGGGTTGCGTCTCGCCAAACAGAGTGTGAATCCAGCTGGCATGAAAGGCGCAACGCTCGGAGTCGCGTATGCGTTGACACTCCCTAACAACAGTTGTTGTCGTAAAAAGGCCTCCATGACGATACAGAAACGTACGAACGAGGGCGACTCGCTGATCCGTCAATAGATCGGTTGGCTCATCAAGTCCTGCCAAAGCGTCGATCAGATATGACCAGACACTGGGAATCCAAACCGACATGGAACCTACTATGCATGGATCCCAAGCCAAGCGATCATCACGCGGTTGTCGACGAACCCGAGCTGGTGATTGGCGCACACACTATCGAACGTCCTGTTTGTCCTGTGGCTGTTTGTGCTCCTTCAACTCGTCAACTAGCTCGAACGCGGCGGTAACGAAAGAATCGAGTGGGTTATCGCGACATTGCTTGTCGATGTACAGCGAAAAGTCTGGTTATTCGGCATGCGCTCAAGCTGCACCTGATTGCCAGGCGTTGCATAGTTATAGCCCGACACAAAGCCGCGGAACCAAGAAATATACTGCTCTCGCGCCCATTGAACGTTTGCCGACTGAATCCAAGCACCGCACGAAGCGTCCTCGTAGGAGAAGATGCTTACAGGTTTGTCCTGACCTAAAACGGGCGACGATGCCAGCAGCAGGATTGGAACTAGCGCCCTTATCGTGATCTTCATACGCACTCCATCCGTGTACGTTGGCTCGCGGCCAAAAGCCGCTTACCGTTAAATAGCACCCCGCCTGGGGTACTAGACTCCCGTTGACCTGGCACGGGAATTTCACGCCATGACGATATCTGACAAGAAGCTGGTGGAAAAGGTGGATAAGGCCATCGCGGCGTTCCGTGGCGATTCCCGACGGCTGTCGAACGCAATCGGCTATCTGATGTTGGGTCGCCAATTTGGGTGGCGAGCAATGTTTGTCATGTACGACAAGAAGTCGATCAAGGACTACGAAAAGTTGCTTGAATTCGACTCCCGTGAGTTCTTCCCGGAAATTGGCCCGCGTGCCAACAAATCGCTTGCCTATACAGCTTTGCAGAAGGTCACGAACTTCTGGAAGGCCGTTAAGGGCGAAATACCTGGCGTAAGGTCGACTGAGATCCAGTAAGGGATTTCTAACACCCCTTACGGGGTGTTGACGCACCCCTCGTCGCGCATTACAGTGCGCCCATGGTCACCTGGGTGCTAATTCCTCGCATTGTTCAGCTGTTCGGATATTCCGAGCACGCTGTGCGAGCCAAGATTAAGAAGGGAATTTGGCTGCAGGGCACTCATTGGCGTAAGGCGCCTGACGGTCGAATCTTCGTCAACCCAGCGGCTGTGCAGCGATGGATCGAAAGCGGTCCGGCGTAAGGCCTCGAGGCCGAGGCATCCAACTCAGCTTCAATTATCGGGGCGTGCGGTGCCGCGAAACACTACCCATCCCTCCTACCGCAAAGAATATCGCTTATGCAGAACAGAAGCGGACAGCGATTCTGTACGCCATCGAAACGCAGACGTTTGATTATCTGAGGGAGTTTCCCAAGAGCAGTTTGGCGAAGCGTGTTTTCCGCTCCGGCAACAATGTCTCCGTAAGGAGTTGCCGAGAGCTACCTCAAGCGGACAGCGCACGGTCGAACTCAGCACCATTAGGGACTACAAATCGGCCATTTATCACCATCTCATTCCAGAGTTTGGTGACCTAAACATTGCCGACCTGAAACCGTCGCGAATCCGGGACTGGATCGCCTCACTCGGTATCTCCGGTAAGCGCATAAACAACGTCTTGGTGCCTTTGCGCGGCGCATTTGACGATGCGGTCCGCGACAACCTGGTTACCGTCAGTCCGCTCGCTGGCATCGCGAACCTGGAGTCACCGAGCGCGTGACCCGGACCCCTGTCGCCCGATGAAATCAACGCCGTCCTTGGCGCGTGCGACGGCGCGGTCCTGAACCTGTTTCCAGTTTGCAATCTGGACCGGATTGCGTACGTCGGAGTTGATCGCACTGCACTGGTTTGAGGTCGACATAAAGCGTGGGGTGCTGACAGTTCGGCACGCCAGTGTTCCGCAAACAAATGAAAGCACCCAAGACTGCTTCAGGTGCGCGAGGTCAAGCTGCTTCCGCTGGCGATGGAAGCGCTGGAGCGTCAGAAGTCACTGACGTTCAAGGATGGCGGCGCAGTGTTCGTCAATCCTCGGACGGGCAAGGCGTGGGAAACGGACGGCCAGATCCGCAAGACCGCCTGGGCACCCGCCGTTAAACGTGCGGGGATTCGATATCGCTGTGCGTATCAGACGCGGCACACCTACGCGTCCCTAATGCTCTCTGCAGGCGAGAACCCGCTATGGGTGGCCTCCCAGATGGGGCACAGCGACTGGGGAATGATTCGGAAGGTCTACGTGCGTTGGATACCGGAGGCCGATCCCCAGTCCGGCGGCAAGGCGGTTCTCATGTGGGCACAGGTGGGGCACAAGGACCGCCAAAGTGCCTGAATTTCCTCAAGTCACGGTGGGTTCGATTCCCGCCGCCTCCACCACTACAAGGATATCCCGCTGATTTTGCGGGATTTTCCTTTTTTGGGTGGCCGCCGTGATCCAGCTGCCGACGTCATGCAGGGAACCGATAGTTCTTTTCCCTGAAAAGGCGCAGGCAGGCCTCGACGACATCCTGCGCGTATGCGGTTCCACTGCCGCGCTCGATCTCGGCCAATGCGACCGTCACGCCCAGTCCGGATCGGTAGGGCCGATGCGATGACATCGCCTCGACCACGTCCGCAACCGCCAGGATTCGGGCCTGGCGCAGGATCGCTTCACCCTTGAGGCCACCGGGATAGCCACTGCCATCCAGACGCTCATGATGCTGGAGAATGATATCGGCAACGGGCCAGGGAAAGTCGACTGAACTCAAGATGTTGTAGCCCGCCTGGCAATGACCCTGGACGAGTTGCATCTCGATCGGACTCAGTTTGCCTGGCTTGGAGAGGATCTCCGACGGCACCATGACCTTGCCGACATCGTGCAGATGGCCGGCGACATCCAATCCCTCCTGCACGACGGAATCGAGGCCAAGTTCGGCAGCAATGGCCACGGCAAGGGCTGCAACTCGTCGCTCATGGCCAGCGGTGTAGGGATCACGCATCTCCCCCGATGGTCATCGCCACGTTCACCGTGCTCAATACGGCGGCTTTCAGCTGCGCTATGTAACGCGGAAGCAATCTCGGAACGCTTGCGCTCCGAAACGTCCCTGACTATCCCGATGATCGCGCTCCGATCCTCGTACCGCGCACCAGCCGCGTGCGCGGCGACCGGCAGCTTCGATCCATCCGGACGCGTCAGGTCGAATTCCACGACAACGGCCGGCACGCCCCGATCCCGGAGCCGCACAATCTGCGCTGCAATCCTGGCCCGATCCCCTTCAGCGATCCACGCCAGCGCATCTGTGCCAAGCATTCTGCCAGCCGAATCCTGGCCGGCAATCTCGGCCAGGCATGGATTCACGTATTTGAATTGCCCTTCCTGGACGATATAGATGCCCACAGCCGCCTGCTCCACCAGGCTGCGGAACCTGCCTTCCGCCGCAATCAGTCGACGCTCCGCCAGGTCCCGGAGCAACTTGCGATCGAAGTTGTCCAGCGCAAAGCCGATGTCATCGGCCATTTCGGTCAACAGGTTGCGGGCAGGTTCGTCGAAGACGTTGGTCTCGGTTGCAAGCACGCAGAAGGCGCCCGAGACGACACCGCTTCGGTACAGCGGCAATGCTGCACAGGCCGCGACGCCCGGCTGCGTGGTTTCGTCTCGGCAAGGCTGGGCGATCTGGTCGTTCTGCAAATCCTGACACCAGCATGGTTGCCCACTCATGACGATCTGTCGGCCTGCGTCGCCAATCTGTTCATCCGTGGCGTCTTCTGAAATTCCATCCGCGTTCGCGACGCCTTCGAGGGCGCCGAATCGGGCGACTGGCAGCCATGCGTGGGTGTCCGCACTTATCTTCACCACCCACGCCATTTTCATGTCCGCGAGCTCCACGGCCGAGCGACATACCTCTTGCAGCAGCGATGCTTCGCTGGTGCAGCGAACGATGGACTTGTTGCAAGCACTCAATGCCGCATAAAAATTTGTCAGTCGGCGCAAGCGCGCTTCGTTCAGCTTCCGTTCTGAAATTTCCCGGATATTGCATTGAATGACCTTGATGCCGTCGCAGTCGTAGGAGTTGCTCACGAACTCGACGGGAATGATCCTCCCGGATCTGGCCTGAAGAGGAAGATCCTCGTAACGAGCATAGCCGAGGGTCTGCACCTCCTCGAACATTGCCTGTGTCTGCACTGCGTCAGTGAACAGGCCGACTTCCCAGAGCTTCTTGCCAAGGAACTCGTCATGCGAGTATCCGAGCATCTCGATCAGGTAGGGATTGACGTCCTCGATCTGCGCGGTATCGGAGTTGATCAACAGGATGCCGTCGCGAGCTGTTTCGAACAGCCGTCGATAGCGACTCTCGGCCTGGCGCAACGCACTCACGGTGCGGAATGCAGCGGTTTCCGAGAGACTCAGAGGATCCTTTGGATCGGAGTCCATGCAGCGATGTCGAAATTCCCCAGATCGCAGTCTGGGGGAACGCATCGTCGACCGTCTGTGCGCTATCGAACCATTCGCGCCGTGGAATCGACCTGAAGTAACACCCGCAACTCAGTCCAGGACCCGCTCAGGTCCGCCGGGATCAACGCCGGGCAGCGACGACTTCGACCGGCGTGCCGTTCAGCACTGCCGTGCCCGTGAGCGCATCGATACGGCGCTCGTCGACCAGGTCATTGATACTGACTCCGGCGTGCGCACTGGCGATGCCGAGCCGCACACCGGCGCGCCCGTGACCCCAGCCATGCGGCAGGCTGACCACACCCGGCTGAATGTCCGGCGTGATTTCCACGGCCACTTCGACCGTCCCGACGCGCGAGGCGACACGCGCGATCGCGCCGTCGGCGAGGCCCCGGTCCGCTGCGTCATCCGGGTGCAGCATGAGGGTGCAGCGCGGCTTGCCTTTCACCAGGCGCTGGCTGTTGTGCAGCCAGGAATTGTTGCTGCGCACGTGGCGCCGGCCGATCAACGCCAGCGATGGCAAGGGCTCGTCGAGCACAGCCGCGGCACGGTCCAGGTCCGCGACGAACATGGCGGGGGCAAGATCGATGCGACGGTTCGGCGTCGCGATACGACGGGGAAACGCAGCCTCGAGCGCACCGAGGTCGACACCGTTCGGCGCATCGAGCAGGCGTTGCAGCGTCAGGCCCACCGGACGACGGTCGGTCGCGCGCATGAGCTTGCGCAGGGCACCGAAGCCCGGCAGCGCGCCCAGCAGTTTCATCGTGCCGGCATTGGGGACACCGTAGCGCCCTGTCTTCAGCATCCAGTCGAGCGTGCCGTCCGGACCGAGACGCCGCGCCACTGCATCCTTCACCATGAGCGACACGCGCCCCGACATGGAACCTGGCGCCTTGCGCAGGCGCTGCGCAATCTGCGCGAGGATCTCGTGATCGTGCAGCGAGCCCGCGGGCTTCGCGAACAGTGGCGGCGAGTACTTGGCGACGTTGCGCACGGCGAAGCCACTCAACGCGATGTCGTAGTGACTGCGCTCCAGCGGACTCGTCGGCGGCAGGATCAGGTGCGCATGGCGCGACGATTCGTTCAGGTAGAGGTCGATCGAGACCATGAACTCGAGCTGCGCGAGCGCGGCGTCGAGCTGTCCGCCGTTAGGTGTCGACAGCACCGGATTGCCCGCCAACGTGAACAATGCGCGCACCTGCCCCTGGCCTTGCGTCGTGATCTCCTCCGCCAGCGCGGCCACCGGCAGCTCGTTCGAGAACTCCGGCAACTTGCGCACGCGCGAGTGGAACTTGCCATAGTGTCCGCGCGAACCGTACGCGCGCGTCAGGTCCACCGCCGGCTCGGCGAACATCATGCCGCCCTCGCGATCGAGGTGACCCGTGACCGCATTCAGGCAGTAGATCAGCCACAGCGTGAGGCCGCCGAACTCCTGCGTGCACGCGCCCACGCGCCCGTAGACGAGCGCGCGCGGCTCGGCGACCAGGTCATGAGCGAGCGCAATGATCCGCGAATGCGGCAGGCTCGTGCGCGCCGCAAGCTCTTGCGGGTCGAACCCGAGGACGGCCTGGCGCAGGGCCTCGAGGCCGTCGACGTGCGGCGCAAGGTGCGCCAGGTCGATCCGTCCGCGCTTGAACACTTCGTGCAGCAGGGCGAGCAGCAGGTAGACGTCCGTGCCGGGCCGGATGCCGAAGTATTCGTCAGCAATCGCCGCGGACTCGGTGCGCCGCGGATCGATGACGACGAACCGCCCTCCCCGCGCGTGCAGCGCGTCTATTCGCTTCTCGAAACCGGGGGCTCCCATGATCGAGCCGGCCGACGCGACAGGGTTGCCACCGATGCAGACGAACAACTGCGTGCGATCGACGTCCGGCACGGGCATGAGGAACTGGTGGCCGAACAACGCCCACGACGCCACCATGTGCGGCAACTGGTCGACGCTGGTGGCGGAATACAGGTTCTTCGTGCGCACGGCGCGAATGAAATCACCGACGCCAAGCATCGCGCCCAGGTTGTGCACGGTCGGGTTACCGGCGTAGATCGCGACCGCGTCGTTGCCGTGGCGTGCGCGGATGTCGCCGATGCGCGCTTCGACCTCATCAAATGCCGCGGCCCAGGAGATTTCCTCCCAGCCGTCGGGGGTGCGCCGCAGCGGCTTGCGCAGCCGGTCCGGGTCGTCATGCAGGTCCTTCAGTGCGACGGCCTTCGGGCAGATGTGCCCGCGACTCAGGACGTCGTCGCGATTCGGCTTGATCGAAATCACTGCGCCGTCGCGGTGCTCGACCACGATGCCGCACATCGCCTCGCAGAGACAGCAGGTCCGGTGGTGCAGTCCCCCGCGCATCATCAGCTGGCCCCTATGCGTTGGTGAAAGCTCAGGCCGCGCGGCGCCTCAGCAGGCCGAGACCTGCGAACAGCAGGACCACCGCAAATCCGGCGGAGCCACCGCCACTGTTGTTCTTCTTCCGACCACACCGGGTGTCGCCGGTCACGGTGTCGCCCGCGAGGCTGTAGCGAAAGATCGTGCCGTAACCGCAATTGCCAGTGCTCGTGGCGACGCCGACGAATACGCCGGACGCCGTCTCGAGCAATCTGCTGGACGGCACCGACCCGTTCTTGCCGTCAAAACTGTAGAGACGCGCGAAATTGGTACCGGCCCGGTCGATCGCGAAGATTGTCCCGAGCGACGTCGTGGCGCCTTCCGCATTGACGCCGCCCGACGACGTCACGCCATAGAGCTTGCCGCTGCTCGCCACCATCAGTTCCGCGGCCGGACGCGAGCCATCGGCACCGCTGAAGGCATGCAGCACGGTGAACGTCGAGCCATCCGCCGGGAGCGAGAAGATGACGCCGTTGCCAGTGGTGCCGCCCTGCGCGGTCAGGCCGTAGAAGAAGCCGTCGCCGCCGTCGACCAGGCCGCCAAGCGGTGTGGCTCCATCCGCGTTCTCGAGCAGTCCTGTCGTGGTGTCGGTAGTGGTCGCGCTGAAGTGATGCAGAATCTGCAATCCCGTGCCGTCGAGCGCGATGCGGAAGACCGTACCGCGACCGTTCGTGCCGCCCTGCGACGTCGTGCCGTAAAGGAGGTTGTCAGTCCCGGCCACGAGGGGCCCCACCGGCGCCGCGCCGTCCACCGTCACGATGACGCCGGAGCCGGCGCTCGACGTAACCGCGGCAAAACTGTACAGCAGCTTGAAATCGGTGCCGTCGCGCATGATCTTGAAGATTGTTCCGGTGCCGTTCGGACCACCCGCACGTGCCGTTCCGTAGAGGTAGCCGTCCGCGCCTTCGACGAGTTCCGCCTCCGGATAGGCGCCGTTGGTGTTGATCGGATTCGAGTTCACGTTCGACGCCGTAACCGGTGCGAATCGATGGATGATCTGGAAGCCGGTGCCGGCTGCGGCGATCTTGAAAATCGAGCCAGCACCATCGATCTGCCCGGCCTGGCCGAACTTGGTCGTGCCATAGAGCAGGCCATCGCTGGCCAGCACCAGGCCACCGGCGGGTGATAACGCATCTTCCGGCTTGAGCTGATAGAGCGTGCGGACGTCGGAGCCGTCCGCCGTGGTGCGGTAAATGACGCCGCCGGTGATCGAGGTGGCCGGACTCGCGACGCCGTACAGGGCCCCATCTGCGCCTCGCACGAGGTTGCCAACGGGGTTCGAGAGGCTGAAAGCGACGATCGTCGAGACGGCGGGGTTCGTCTGGGCATGGCCGGCAACGGCAAAAAAAAGACCCAGCGCGGCGAGCGCCAATGCTGAACGGATACGGGACATCGGATCGGTGACTCCGGGACCCGGCGGATGGCCGGGCAAGGTGACTGGTCGTGAATTGTGCCGCACTTCGTCCTCTCCCGCCAAAGTGGGAGAATGCGCACCCCTCCTGTGACAGCCCTCCCTTGATCCAGTTCCGGCAACTTACCCTGACGCGCGGCGTACGCCGGCTGATCGAGGACGCTTCGCTGCAGATCCACGCCGGTTGGCGGGTCGGCGTCGTGGGCGCCAACGGCAGCGGCAAATCGAGCCTGTTCGCGCTCCTGCGCGGGGAGATCCAGAGCGAGGCCGGCGACTGCCTGATGCCGCGCGACTGGCGAGTGGCTTCAGTCGCACAGGAAACGCCGCCCTTGCCGCAAGCCGCAATCGAGTTCGTGCTCGACGGCGACGAGGAACTGCGGCGTGTCGAACGGGCAATCGCAGACGCTGACGCAATGCACGATGGCCGCGCGCACGCAGAACGGCACGTCCGGCTCGAAGCGATCGACGGCTACAGCGCCCGGGCCCGGGCTGCCGCGCTCCTCGCGGGCCTCGGGTTCGAGACGGCGGATCTCGAGCGACCGGTAGCCGATTTTTCAGGCGGCTGGCGCATGCGCCTGAACCTGGCGCAGGCGCTGGTGAGCCGGGCCGACCTGGTGCTGCTCGACGAACCGACCAACCACCTCGACCTCGACGCCGTGGTCTGGCTGGAGCGCTGGCTCGCGGGCTACCGCGGCACGTTGCTGCTGGTTTCGCACGACCGGGACTTCCTCGACGGCACCGTCACGCACGTCGCTCACCTCGAGCGCGGCTTGCTCACGCTCTACACCGGCAACTACACCGCGTTCGAGACGCAACGCGCCGCGAGGCTCGCCGTGCAGCAGGCGATGTTCGAGAAGCAGCAGCGCGAGATCGCGCACATGACGAGTTTCGTCGAGCGGTTCCGTGCGAAGGCGAGCAAGGCGCGACAGGCGCAGAGCCGCCTCAAGGCGCTCGACCGGCTGGAACACATTGCAGCCGCGCACGTCGATTCGTCGTTCGATTTCGAGTTTCCGGAGCCGCTGCGCGCGCCGGATCCCCTGCTGACCCTCGAAGACGCAGCCCTCGGTTATGGCGACCGCGCAGTCGTGCGCAACGTGCAGCTGTCACTGCGTCCGGGCGCTCGACTCGGCCTGCTCGGCCCGAATGGCGCAGGCAAGTCCACGCTGATCAAGTCGCTTGCCGGCGGACAACCCCTGCTCGCGGGACGACGCGTCGAAGGCCACGGGCTGGAGACCGGTTACTTCGCGCAACACCAGGTCGAACAGTTGCGGGGTGACGAGTCACCGCTGCGCCACCTGATCCGGCAGGACCCGGGATCGCGCGAGCAGGACCTGCGCAATTACCTCGGCGGGTTCGACTTCCGCGGCGAGATGGCCGACGCGCCGGTCGAACCGTTCTCCGGCGGGGAGAAATCCCGGCTCGCGCTGGCACTGCTCGTGCGCAAGCGGCCGAACCTGCTGCTGCTCGACGAGCCCACCAACCACCTCGACCTCGAAATGCGCCATGCCTTGACGCGGGCGCTGGCCGGTTACGAAGGCAGCCTGGTGCTGGTATCGCACGATCGGGCGCTGCTGCGCACCGTCTGCGACAGTTTCATGCTCGTGGCCGACGGTCGCGCCGTTCCGTTCGATGGCGATCTGGAGGATTACCTGGCCTGGCTGACGGCGCGGCGTGATGCAGCACCCGAGGATGCAGCCGCTGCGGGCTCGCCCGGATCGAAGGAGAACCGCAAGGCACAGCGCGAGACGGCGGCCGCGCAACGTCAGCAGAAACTCGCACGCCGTCGCCCGCTTGTGAAGGAGTCGACGCAGCTCGAGTCCCGGATGGCCAGGCTCGAAACCGAGCGCAAGGAACTCGAAGCAAGACTTGCCGACACCGCGTACTACGCGCAGACGCCCTCAACCGAGGTCCTGGCGACGAGCCGGCGGTGCGCCGAAGTCATCGCGGAACTCGGCGACGCCGAGGAACGCTGGCTCGAAGTGCACGCCGAGCTGGAAGCGATCGGGGACGCGTGAGGAAGGGGATAGGGGATAGGGGTTGGGGGTTAGTCGGAACCGACGCCGCACGATCCCCGACTATCCCCCATCCCCCAACCCCTAACCCCTCAAGTGGTGCGTAGCACCACCTTGCCGACCGCCCGTCGCTGTTCCAGCGCGGCGAACGCCTGGGCATAGTCGGCCAGCGGGTGGACTTCTCCCACGACCGGCCGCAGCTTGCCGGCCTCGAACAGCTGCCACAGTTCGCGCACGTTCTGCAGCTGTACCTGCGGCTCGCGCTGCGCGAAGCTGCCGAAGAACACGCCCACCAGGGCCGCTCCCTTCAGCAACAGCAGGTTCATCGGAATCTTCGGGATGTCGCCTGCCGCGAATCCAACCACGAGGTAACGACCCTTCCAGGCCAGGCTGCGGACCGCGGGCTCGGCATACGGCCCGCCGACGGCGTCATAAACGACGTCCACGCCCTTGCCGCCGGTGATCTCCTTGATCCGCTCGCGCAGGTCCTCCGTGGAGTAGTTGATCAGGTGGTCCGCGCCGATCCCGCGTGCGACCTCGAGCTTGGCATCGGTGCTCGCGGCTGCGATGACCTGCGCACCCATCTGCTTGGCCAGCTCGATGGCAGTCGTGCCGACGCCGCTCGCCGCACCCAGCACCAGCATCGTCTCGCCCGCAGCGAGTTGCGCGCGCTGTTTCAACGCGTGGTAGCTCGTGAAGTACGTCAGGCAGATGCCGCTCGCCTGCTCGAAGCCGAGCGTCAACGGCATCGGTATCAATCGCTCCTGCCGGACCACGGCGCGTTCGGCGGCGGCTCCGCCGCCTGAATACGCAACGACGCGATCGCCCGCCTTGTGACGCGTCACGCCTTCGCCGACCGCGGCAATCACACCCGCGAGTTCGAGACCTGGAATGAACGGCAGCGGCGGCCGCTCCTGGTACAACCCGCGCAGCATCAGCACGTCGGGAAAATTCAGCGCCGCCGCCTTGACGTCGATCAGCACCGACCCCGGCGCGAGCGCGGGCTCCGGCCAGTCTTGCTCCAGCCGCAGTCCTTCAATGCCGGTGAGGGTATGGCAGACGAGCGCTTGCATCGGTATTCCTCCTGCAATCAGGCCCGTATCAGGTGCGGACCGAGCTCGTCGAGCGTGTGACAACCGAGCAACGTCATCGCGCGCTCCATCTCGACGCGCAGCAGGCTGAGCGCGTGGGCCACGCCGGCCTCCCCGCCCGCTGCCAGGCCATAGAGAGCGGCGCGCCCCAGCATCACGGCGTCGGCCCCGAGCGCGACGGCCTTGAGCACATCCGACCCGCGACGGAACCCGCCGTCGACGATGATCGACAGCCGGTCGCCGACTTCAGCCGCGCACTGGCCGACGAGCTCGATGCCTGTCGCGCACGAATCGAGCTGCCGTCCACCGTGGTTCGAGAGCACGATGCCGTCGGCGCCTGCCTCCACGCTGCGCTTCGCGTCCTCGACGCAGAGGATGCCTTTCAGCACCAGCTTGCCCTTCCAGCGGCTCCGCATGCGTTCGATGTCGGCCCAGGCGAGCGTCGGGTTGATCTGCGTGCCCATGAACCGCACGCCCTGCAGGGCCGATCGCGCGCCTGCGGGCAGGAATTCGGTGAGGTTCGCGAATTCCGGGGCGCCATGAGGCAACATCACCTGCCACAGCCAGCGCGGATGCAGCAGGACGTCGAGCACGCTCGACGGGCTCAGCTTGAGCGGGCGTGAATAATTGCGCTGGTCCCACTCGCGCGCGCCGAGCGCCGGCACGTCGACCGTCACGACGAGCTTGTTGCAGCCCGCCGCCTGCGCGCGTTCGATCAGGCGGTCGGAGGTTTTCTGGTCCTTCAGCGGATACAACTGGAACCACGAGGGCCGCTGCAGCTGCGGATTCAGTTCGACGACGTCGTAATTGCTGACGGTGCTGAGCGTGAAGGCGATCCCCGCGGCGTCGGCGGCCCTGGCCAGCGCCAGGTCGCCCTGCGGCCAAACCATCCCGTTGAAGCCGGTGGGCGCGATGATCAGCGGCAAGTGCAGCGAGTCGCCGAGCACTTCGCGCGCAAGGTCCGGCAGGCCCGTGCCGACGAGCATGCGTGGCAACCAGGTAATGCGCTCGAAGATCGAGCGGTTGCGTTTCAGCGAAACCTCGTCCTCGGCGCCGCCTTCGAGATACTCCATTTCGAACCGCGGCAGCCGGTTCTGCGCGACCCGCCGCAATTCTTCGATCGAGAGCGCGCGGCGGAAGTCTGCGCCAGCGTAGTACTGTCGGGTCATTGGCGTGCGTCGTCCTGCACCATCTGGGTGATCTTCGTCGCCGTCTCCAGCGCGCGCAGGCCGTCCTCGCCGGTGACCACCGGTGGCGTGCCTTCGCGAATGGACCTGAGGAACGCCTCGATCTCGAGTTTCAGCGCGTCGCCCTGGTCGTACGTGCGTTCCTCGATCAGCACCTGGCCCTTCGGCACGTCCGCGCCCGCGGGCGGCTTGCGCACGATGGTGAGCACTTTCTGCTGCAGATCGATCGAGATGTACGCGTCGTCTTGGAACAGGCGCAGCTTGCGCTCCATTTTCATGCTGACGCGGCTCGCCGTGGTGTTCGCCACGCAGCCGTTGGCATAGCGGATGCGCGCATTGGCGATGTCGAGACCGGCCGAAAACACCGACGCACCCACGGCATCGATCGACGCGATCGGCGCGGCGACGAGGCTCTGGATCAGGTCGATGTCGTGAATCATGAGGTCGAGCACGACATTGACGTCCGTGCCCCGCTCCTTGAACGGCGCGAGGCGGTGCGACTCGACGAACCGCGGCCTGCCGAGCGTACCCGCGAGCGCGAGGATTGCAGCGTTGAAACGCTCGAGGTGCCCCACCTGCAGGACGCGGCCAACGCGTGCCGCCGTGTCGACGAGGCTGCGGGCTTCCTCGAGCGTCGTCGTGATCGGCTTTTCGACGAGCACGTGGATGCCGCGCTCGAGGCACTGCTGCGCGATCGAATAATGCAGGGGCGTCGGCGTGGCGATACTTACCGCGTCGACCTCGCCGAGGATGTCCCGGTAATCCGCCACCGCGCGGCAACCGGTTTCGGCGGCGACTTGCTCGCGGTTCGCGGCGCTCGCGTCGACGACGGCGACGAGTTCCGCTGCGGGTAGCGACGCGTATTTCTGCGCGTGGAACCGGCCCAGGTAACCCACGCCGATGACCGCAGTCCTGACTTTCTGCATGTTCTGGGGCCCCTGGCTGCCCTGTGCGCCACGGTCTCCGATGATACTCAATGGCGGGGACCTTGCGGCCGGTGCGTCTTACCGTCACGATCGAGTCCGTAATGAATCCGCGCCGCGACAGATTCTGGCTGTTGGCCGCCCTGCTGTTTGGCTTGGTGGCGCTGCCCTTCCTCGTGCATATCACGGGCGTGTACGTGCTCGGCAAATACGCCGGTGGCGGCGCGGCGGCGTTCTTCGCCAGCTACCTGCGCGACCTCTTCGCCTTGCACTGGTATTCCTGGGTGCTCGCGCTCGGACCACTGCTCATCGTCGCGTCGTGGCGTATCCTTGGCAGGCGGGCTCCGTCGTCACGGGGATAACCCTCGGGACCAGGCGTACAGCGCCGCGAGGCCGGCCAATGCGGCCCACATCGCCCCTGTCGCCCAGGGCCGCCAGGCGGTTTCGCGCACCTGGCCGATGAAACTGACGGCCGCGAGCGCGGTCAAACCGACGAAGATGGCCACGTATACCGCCAGCAATGGCAATTCCTCGCGGAAACGCGGGGTTTCGCCCGAAAGCACCAGGAACACGATCAGCGTCGCGCCAAGGCCAAAAGTCGTCGCCACCGACGATCCGAGCACGATTGCTGTCAATACGGTGAGGGGTCGCACGGATTCACTCGCTCCGGGGTGGGTCCGGCCCTTGATTGGGTGCCGGGGTGTCTCTAGCCTAGCGTTCCAGCGGACCTGCTGCGGGTCCGCCGTCCAGTCCGATGTCCGCCGAGGAATTGTCAAGTGTATCAGCCAGCTGAACAGGGGCCGCCCCCGCCGTCACCCGCCCCTGCTGCCCGCCGTGGGGTCAACCGCGCTGGCGCGGCGGTACTGGTCGCCTTGCTGCTCGCCGTGGGTACGCTGCTGCTCGGAACCGCCCAGTCGCCGTCGGTTACGGCCAACGCCACGACCACCACCGATTTCGCGCCGACCGAACGCCACGCCAAAGTCGCCCGGCTCGTCAGCAGCATGTTCGAGCGCTCGCATTACCGGCAGGCCCCGGTCAACGACCCGGTCTCGTCGCTGGTACTCGACCGCTACCTCGAATCGATCGACGGCAGCCGCAGCTACTTCCTGGCGAGCGACATCCAGGAATTCGAAAAGTACCGCTACGAGCTCGACAACGCCGTCACGACCGGCAAGCTCGAGCCGGCTTTTGCGATCTTCAACCGGTTCCAGAGCCGCAACCGCGAACGCATGGCCTACGCGATCGGGCTGCTCGAGACCGAGCCCGACTTCGAGGTCGACGAGTCGTTCGAATTCGATCGCGAGCACGCGCCGTGGCCCGCGTCCAGGGACGAGCTCGACGAACTCTGGCGCAAGCGCGTCAAGAACGACGCCCTCTCGCTGATGCTCGCCGACAAGACGTGGGCCGAGACGCGCGACGTCCTCAAGAAGCGCTACGAGCGGGTCGCGAAGCGTTCCGAGCAGATCACCGCCGACGACGTGTTCGAAACTTCATGAATGCGTTCGCCCACGTCTTCGACCCGCACTCGAGCTATTTTTCACCGCGAAATTCCGAGGAATACCGCATTGCGATGAGCCTGTCCTACGAAGGCATCGGCGCGTCGCTGCAGTCGATCGACGACTTCGTGACCATCATGGAAATCCTGCCTGGCGGTTCGGCGCAGCAGAACGGCGAGCTGAAGGCCAACGACCGCATCCTCGCCGTGGGGCAGGGCAAGGACGGCAAGATGGTCGACGTCGTCGGCTGGCGCCTCGACGACGTAGTGCAGCTGATCCGCGGTCCGAACGGCTCGTTCGTGCGCCTGCAGATCCAGCCTGGCAATGCGCCCCCGGGCACGCAGGAACACGTCCTCACGCTGCCGCGCACCAAGATCACGCTCGAGGCGCAGGCGGCCAAGAAAGAAATCCGCAAGGTGAAGCGCGGCGACCAGGAACTGAAGGTCGGCGTCATCACCGTGCCCTCCTTCTACCAGGACTACAACGCGCGCGCGGCAGGAGACGACGAGTTTCGCAGCACCACGCGCGACGTGCGCAAGCTCCTCGACGAGATCAAGGCCGAAGGCGGGGTCGACGGCCTCGTGCTGGACCTGCGCGAGAACGGCGGCGGCCACCTCTCCGAAGCCATCGGCCTGGTGAACCTGTTCGTGCCCAAGGGCCCGGTCGTGCAGTTGCGCGAAACCGGCGGTCGCGTCGAAGTGCTCGAATCCGAGGACAAGGATGCGGCCTACTCCGGCCCGCTCACGATCCTCGTCGATCGCTTCAGCGCATCGGCATCCGAGATCTTTGCGGCCGCGATGCAGGACTACGGCCGCGGCCTCGTGATCGGCCAGCAGACTTACGGCAAAGGCTCGGTGCAGAACCTCTACCCGCTCGACCGTTACGCGCTCGGACAGGATCCGGGTTATGGCCAGCTCACGGTCACCATCGGCATGTACTACCGCGTGACGGGCGACAGCACCCAGAACCGCGGCGTGATGCCGGACCTCGCGCTGCCCTCCGCCATCAGCACCGACGAAGTCGGCGAAAGCTCGCGCGATGGCTCGCTGCCGTGGAACCGCATCCGCTCGTCTGACTTCAGCCGCGAAGGCGCGTTCACCCCGCTGCTGCCGGAACTGCAGCAGGAACACGACGCGCGCATCGCCGGCGACCCCAACTTCCAGTTCGCGGTCAGCGAAATTTCCGCGCTCGAGAAGATGCGGACGGAGAAATCCGTCTCGCTGAACCTGGCCAGGCGCAAGGCCGAGCGTGAGGCCCGGGCGCAGGAACAGCTCGCACGCGAGAACGCCCGGCGGCAGACGCTTGGCGAGCCGGCCCTGAAGGCGGCCACCGAGATCAAGGATTCCCCGGACGCGATCCTGGGTGAAGCCGCCGAAATCACGGCCGACCTTTCCCGGCTCGAGCCGAAGTTCGTGGCCAGGGCCAGCCGCGCCGACAAGGGCGGCTGACGTTCGGTCAGCCCCTCCCCCCCGCGACGGTCGGGACGAGCGGTAGGCTGCTAGTGTTGTACTTGACTACAACACTAGAGTTCCCATACCATCGCGCCAAGTTCGAACCGATCCACAGGGGCTCGATGTCCATGACGAAACAATACCTGCCGTCAGCTGACCCGCGGCGAAACTCCGTACGCTGGCTGGCGCTGGTCGCCGTAGTGGGCGCGCTCGCCGCTGGCTGCAGCAATGGCAAGGCCAAGGACAAGGAAGGCGACGAGACCGAGAAGAATGCGACTGTGCCGGTCGAGGTCCTGCCACTGAAGCGTGCCGAGATGGTGGCCGTGTACTCGGGTACCGCTCCGATCGAGGCGCACGAGGAAGCCACGGTAGTCGCCAAGGTCGGCGGCGAGGTCCGGCAGATCTTCGTCGAGGAAGGCGACACGGTGCAGGCGGGCCAGGTGCTGGCACGGCTCGATGGCGACCGACTCCGCCTCACGCTGGCCCAGACCGACGCCAACCTGCGCAAGCTCGAGCGCGACTACAAGCGCACGCTCGAACTCGCCGAGAAGGGCCTCGTGCCGAAGAGCACGGCCGAAAACACCAAGTACGACCTCGACGCGCTGCGCGCCGGCTACGACAGCGCCCGCCTCGAACTGAGCTACACCGAGATTCGCGCGCCGATCAACGGCGTCATCTCGGCGCGCAGGATCAAGGTCGGCAATACCATCGGCCCGAACGATCCGACGTTCACGGTCACCGACCTCGATCCGCTGCTCGCCTTCGTGCACGTGCCGGAGAAAGAATTCCGCAAGATCGCGCCGGGGCAGACGGCCGAAGTCGTCATCGACGCGCTTGGCGGCACGCGGTTCATCGGCACCATCTCGCGCATCAGTCCGACGGTGGACCCGCAGACCGGCACCTTCCGCGCCCGTGTCGAAGTCCCGGATGCAACGCGTACGCTGAAGCCCGGCATGTTCGCCCGCGTCAACATCGTCTACGAGCGGCGCCAGAGCGCGCTGCAGCTGCCGCGCACGGCGATTCTCGACGCGGACGGGCAGCAGTCGGTGTTCGTCGTCGCGAGCGGCAAGGCCGAACAGCGCACGATCAGGACGGGCCTCTCGAACGGCGGCTGGATCGAAGTGCTCGACGGCCTCGAGGGCAGCGAGCAGGTCGTGACGGTCGGCCAGGCCGGCCTCAAGTCCGGCACGCTCGTGAAGATCGTCGGTGACGGCGCGCCGCAACCGGCAGCGGCGGTCGCTGCCGACCAGGCCAAGGCGAAGTAACGCAACCTGCGGGGGCGCTGCACGGGCAGGCCCTCCCCCCGGGGACCATCCATGCTCAAGTCCTTGATCGACTTCGCGATCGAACGCCGCGTCACCATCGTGATGTTCACCGTCGCCATCGCTCTGTTCGGTTTCGTGTCGCTCGCGCGGCTCAAGCTGAACCTGCTGCCGGACCTGTCCTATCCCACCATCACGATCCGCACGGAACTGCCGGGCGCGGCGCCGCTCGAACTCGAGACGCTGATCACGCGGCCGGTGGAGGAGTCGGTGAGCATCATCCGCAACGTGCGCGAGGTGCGCTCCGTCTCGCGCGCGGGCCAGTCGGACGTGACGCTCGAGTTCCTCTGGGGCACGGACATGGACATCGCGGGCATCGACGTCCGCGAGAAGCTCGACCTGTTGCAGCTGCCGATCGAGGCCAAGCGGCCCCTGCTGCTGCGCTTCGACCCGGCGAGCGAACCCGTCATGCGCATCGCGCTGATGGACGAAGGCGCTGCGACCGGCGCCGACAGCATCGAACGGCTCAAGGCGCTGCGACGCTTCGCCGAGGACCGGTTGAAACCCGACCTGGAAGCGGTCGAGGGTTCGGCTGCAGTCAAGGTCAGCGGCGGCTACGAAGACGAAGTGCAGGTCTTCGTCGACCAGCAGAAGCTCGCCCAGCTGGGACTCTCGATCGACGTCGTTACGCGCCGCATCCGCGCCGAGAACGTGAACCTGTCCGGTGGCCGGCTCGAGCAGGGCACGCAGCGCTTCCTGGTGCGCACGCTCAACGAGTTCGAGAGTGTCGAACAGATGGCGAACGCGATCATCGCCACCAGGGACGGGCGTCCCGTCTACCTGCGCGACGTCGCGAACGTCACGCGCGGCTACAAGGACCGCGAGGCGATCACGCGTGTCAACGGCAGGGAATCGATCGAGCTCGCCGTGTACAAGGAAGGCGACGCGAACACCGTGGCGCTCGCCAACGGCGTGCGGGCCCGCATCAAGGAGCTCGAGAAGAGCCTGCCGGAGGGCACCAGGCTGCAGCAGGTCTACGACCAGTCGACGTTCATCGCCGCCGCGATCAGCGAAGTGAAGACCTCGGCACTGATCGGCGGCCTGCTCGCGATCCTGGTCCTGTACGCGTTCCTGCGCGACGCGCGCGCCACGCTGATCAGCAGCATCGCGATCCCGGTGTCGGTGCTCGGCACGTTCGTGCTGATGTACGCGTTCGACATCACCCTCAACATCATGTCGCTCGGCGGCATCGCCCTCGCGGTCGGCATGCTCGTCGACAACGCGGTCGTGGTGCTCGAGAGCATCGTGCGCAACCACGAGAAGGGCATGACCCGCGTCGAGGCCGCGCGGCGCGGCACGGCCGAGGTCGCCACCGCCGTGTTCGCGGCCACGCTGACGTCGGTCGCGGTCTTCGCGCCGATGATCTTCATCACCGGTATCGCGGGCCAGCTGTTCAAGGACCAGTCGCTGACGGTCGCCTTCGCGCTCAGCTTTTCGCTGCTGGTTGCACTGACGCTGGTGCCGATGCTGGCCGCGGGCCGGGCCCGCACCGCTGCACGCAGAAGCCACTGCTCACGTCGAACCGAAGCCCCTGGGGCGCTTTGGACGTGGACTGCGCGTCTTGCGCGACGGCTTCGCGCGCGCCGGCGTATGGACTGCCAGCGGCTGCAAGCTCGCGCTGAGCCCGCTCGTCAACGCGACACAGGCCGTCAACCGCTGGGCCGACCGCAAGTACCCGGGCGCCATCACGTGGGCACTCGCGAATCCAGCCAAGGTGATCGGCTCCGCCGTCGCGGTGTTCGTGCTGACGATGGCGCTGATCCTGCCGCGGCTCGGCACGGAGCTGATCCCGCAGATGTCGCAGGGCGAATTCAACGTCGACCTGCGCCTGCCGCCGGGCACGCCGCTCGAGCAGACCGACCGCTCGGTGCAAGCCGCGCAGCGGGCGAGCGATGCGCTCGGCAACGTCGCGCTGGCCTACAGCGTCGCGGGCACGGGCAACCGGCTCGACGCCAACCCGGTCGATGCCGGCGAAAACACCGGCCGGCTGAGCATCACGTTGCAGGCTGGCGCGGGCCGCGAGGACGAAGAAAAGGCGATGGCCGGCATGCGCAAGTACCTCGAGGAGATGCCGGGGCTGCAGTACCGCTTCAGCCGCCCGGCGCTCTTCAGCATGGCGACTCCGCTCGAAGTCGTGGTGTCGGGTTACGACCTGGACCGACTCGGCGTGGCGGCCGAACGCGTGCGACAGGAGATGCTCAAGGACGACCGCTTCGCCGACGTCAAGACAACGGTCGAGGCGGGCAATCCCGAGATCCAGATCGTGTTCGACCAGGAGCGCGCGACGCAACTGAACCTCGTCGTCCGCGACATCGCCAACCGCGTCGTCAACAGCGTCCGCGGTGAAGTGGCGACGCGCTACAAGCTTCGCGACAAGCAGATCGACGTGCTCGTCCGCAGCGTCGATTCGCGCGCGGCCTCGATCGAGGAGGTGCGCAACCTGATCGTGAACCCCGGATCCGACTTCCCCGTGCCGCTGAGCGCAGTCGCGGACGTCAAGCTCGCGCTGGGCCCGGCCGAGGTGCGCCGCGTCGGCCAGGAGCGCGTGGCAGTGGTCTCGGCCAACCTCGCGCACGGCGACCTCGGCTCGGCGGTTGCCGCGCTGGATGGCATCGTCAAGCAGGTCGAACTGCCGGTGGGCACGACCGCCTTCCTTTCGGGTCAGAGCGAGGAAATGACCGCCTCGTTCAAGTCGCTGCAGTTCGTGCTGGTGCTCGCCATCTTCCTGGTTTACCTGGTGATGGCTTCGCAGTTCGAATCGCTGGTCCACCCGTTCGTGATCCTGCTCACCATCCCGCTCGCGCTGATCGGCGCCGTCTGGGCGCTGTGGCTCACGGGCACCACGGTCAACGTGGTCGCGTACATCGGCCTGATCATGCTGGCGGGCATCGTGGTCAACCAGTCGATCGTGCTGATCGACGCAGTCAACCAGCTGCGCGCCGCCGGCATGCCGAAATTCGAGGCGATCGTCGAAGGCGGCAAGCTGCGCCTGCGCCCGATCCTCATCACCAAGCTCACGACGATCCTCGGCCTGCTGCCGATGGCGCTCGGCATCGGCGAAGGCGCCGAGGTGCGCGCGCCGATGGCGATCACCGTGATCGGCGGCGTGCTGCTCACGACCTTCCTGACCCTGCTGGTGATTCCCGTCGTGTACTCGGGGAGGGACCGCAAGCAGTTCGTCGCCAAGCAACCGCAAGCCGAGGCCCCGGGGCCGTGGCCGCCGAAGGTGCCGGCTGAGGGGTCGTCCGCCATGCTGCACACGCAAGTCGCCCTCGCCCGTCCCGTGACCACCATCACGGCGGCGCTCGCGCTACTCGCCGTCGGCCTGATCTCGGGCAAGCTGCTGCGGCTCGAGGCCATGCCGGACATCTCGTTTCCAGGCATGCAGATCATCGTGCCGTACGCGGGATCGACCCCGGAGGAGATGGAGGAACTGGTGGTGCGCCCGGTCGAGGAGGCGCTCGCGACGCTGTCGGGCATCAAGGAAATCCGGGCCAGTGCGCAGTCCGACCAGGCGACCTTCACGGTGCTGTTCGACTGGGACCGCGACGTGGACGCCGCCGCGTTCGAAGTGCGCACGAAGCTCGACTCGATCCGGCCGCAGCTGCCGGTTGGCGCCGACCGGCTGCTGATGTTTGCCTTCAGCTCAGGCGACCAGCCGGTGGCCGTGATCCGCATCTCGTCCGACAAGGACCTGACGGACCAGTACGAGATGCTGGAGAAGTACCTGCAGCGGCCGATCGAGCGCATCGAGGGCGTCGCGCGCGTCGAACTGCAGGGCGTTCAGCCACGGGAAGTGCGCATCCTCGTCGACCCCACCCGGCTCGCCGCCTACAGCGTCGACGTACGCCAGCTGCGCATGCTGCTCGAGCAGAGCAATTTCTCAGTCAGCGCCGGCGAGATCACGGAGAACAACTCGCGCTTCACCGTGCGTCCGATCGGCGAGTTCAGCAGCATCGACGACGTACGCAACCTGCTGCTCTCCCCCGGCGTGCGGCTCGGGGACATCGCTCAGGTAGAACTCGTGTCGCCGGAACTCCCGGTGGGCCGCCGCATGGAAGGCCGCCCGGCCGTCGGCATCGACATATTCAAGTCCACCCAGGCCAACGTCGTCGACGTCGCCGACCGCGTCCTCGAGGCCATCGAGAAGGCCCGCGACCTGCCGCAGTTCCAGGGCATCAAGATCCTGGTCGTCGGCAACCAGGCCGACAGCATCCGCGAGTCCCTGCGCGAACTGCGCAAGGCCGGGATGATCGGCGCGGTGCTCAGCTTCTTCATGCTGCTGTTCTTCCTGCGGCATCTCCCGACCACGCTGATCGTGAGCGTCGCGGTGCCGGCCTCGTTGCTGGTCACGCTCGCCGCCATGTATTTCATGGGGTTCACGCTCAACATCCTGACGATGATGGGCATGCTGCTGGCAATCGGCATGCTGGTCGACAACTCGGTGGTGATCACCGAGAGCATCTTCCGGCATCGACAGCTGCACCCGGGCCATCCGCTCGAGTCGACGCTGGCCGGCGTGAAGGAAGTAGGAGTGGCGACGCTCGCCGGCACGTTCTCGATGATCATCGTTTTCCTGCCGCTCGTCTTCGGCGAACGCAACCAGATGTCGATCTTCCTGGTGCACGTCGCGGTGCCGATCATCGTCGCGATGCTCGCTTCGCTCGTGCTCGCGCAGACATTGCTGCCGATGCTCGCCGCGCGCATGTCCCCGCCCCCGCCCGTCAAGGACGGCTCCTGGTTCGGCCGGCTGCAGGTTCACTACGGCAAGGCCCTCAACTGGGCCCTGACCCACCGCAAGTGGATGGCGCTCATTACGGTGCTGATCGTCGTCTCGCCCGTGCCGCTCTTCATGCTCAAGCTGACCAAGGTGGACCCGTTCCCACAGGAAGCCAGTCGCATGCTGATGATCAACTACCACCTCGAAGGCTCGCACCCGATGCAGCGCGTGGAGCAGGCGGTGCAGCGCGTGGAGGCGTACATCGCCGCGAACAAGGAAAAGTTCGACATCGACACGTTCTACTCGTACTGGCAGAACGACCAGGCCAACACGCGTCTTTACCTCACGCCGAAGGACGAGGCCCGGGTACCGGCGACGGAAGTCATGGAACTCGTGCTGGCGGACATGCCGGAGATCATCATCGGCAAGCCCAACTTCACCTTCGACGACAGCATGAGCGGCTCCACGTCATTCAGCCTGCAGCTTGCCGGCGAATCCACGGAGCGTCTCGCGGACATCTCGCGCGAGGTCGCGCACCGCCTGTCGTCCGTGCGGGACTGGCGAGCCGTGCGTTCCGAGGCCGGCACGGGCGAGCAGGAAGTGCAGGTGGTCGTAAACCGCGACCGCGCCTCGCAGCTCGGGCTCACCACGCAGGACATCGCACTGACCGTGGCGGGCGCCATGCGCGGCGATCGCCTGCCGGAACTGCGCACGTCGGAGCGTGAGATCACCATGCGGCTCGCATTCCGCGAGTCCGACCGCCAGTCGGTCGAGGACCTGGCGCGCGTGCCGGTGATGCTGCCCGACGGCTCGCGCACCGACCTCGGCGCGGTCGCCGCATTCGTGGTGCAGCCGAGCGATCGCGAGATCCAGCGCCTCAACCGCCTGACGACCGTCGTGATCAACGCGAATCTCACCAATGGCACGACCATGGACGAGGTGCGCAAGCGCGTCGAGCCCGTGATGGCGGCTTATGCGCTGCCGGCCGGCTACACGTGGAAGTTCGGCCGCGGCTTCGAGGAGAACGACAAGGCCATCCAGACCATGGCGCAGAACATGCTGCTCGCGGTGGTGCTGATCTTCCTGGTGATGGCGTCGCTGTTCGAATCCGCGCTCTACCCGCTCTCGATCATCACTTCGATCGTCTTCGCGATCGTGGGCTCGATCTGGTTCCTCACGCTTACCGGCACGACCATCACGATGATGGCGATGATCGGCTTCATGGTGCTGATGGGCGTGGTGGTGAACATCGGCATCGTGCTGATCGCGCACGTGATCGACCTGCGTCATGCCGGCATGCCGCGGCACGAAGCGATCCTGCAGGCCGGACACGATCGCCTGCGCCCGATCATGATGACGACGCTCACGACCCTGCTTGGCATGCTGCCGCTCGCCATCGGCGACGCGCAGATCGGCGGCAGTGGCGAGGGACCGGCGTATCACCCGCTCGCGCGCGCCATCATCGGCGGTCTCGCGTTCTCGGCGATCGTCTCGCTGATCATCGTGCCGGTGTTCTACGTCTGGTTCGACGACCTCAACCTGTGGCGTAAGCGCGTCTTTACCCGCGCAAGACCCGCAGACGACCTGCCCCCGACCAGCGTGCCGCAGGCCGAACCCGGGACCTGAGGCGGGCTCCCGCCGCGTCCCGGGCCGGCGGGATCACCGGACCAGTGCGTTGTGGATTTCCCAGTACTCGTCGAGCAGGACGTTGGGTGCCATGCGCTGCGTGCCCGCCTGGGGTTCGACCGGCGCAATGGAATTCGGGTTCGGCACCGTTTCTTCGGGACTGCGATAGACGGCGGAACTGCGCAGTCGATCGGACCGCCGCTTGATCTCGGCGAGGTCCTCACTCATGCGCTCGATGTCGACGACGGCCTGCGACGCCTGGTGCATCAGCGCCTGGCATTCCTGCTGCGTGCCATAATTCGCGTCGAACACCCGCTTCAGCGTGCTCTGGCGCGCAAGTTCCGCCAGGCCACCCGGGGCCAGGCGGTCGCAAAGCAGCTCGGCGTAGCCGATGACCGCGAGGTTCACGGCACGCCGTCCCTCCACGCTCAAGCCCTCGAACAATGGCGGCGGCTCGGCCTCGATCGCCTGGATCTGCGCGACCAGCGTTTCGATCTGGTCGCTGGCCGCGACGATCCGCAGCTCACGCGCCTGGATCGCGTCGAGCAACCCGCGTCGCCGGAAATAATTCCAGAAGCCCTTCAGCGACGCGAGCTTCAGCCGTGCCAGCTTCTGCTCGGCGTGCAACTGTTCGTCCAGCACCCTGGCCTCGATCAGCTCGCGTTCCACCAGCGCCACGCGCTCGCGCCTGGCGCGGTCGAACTCGGCGAGCTGGGTCTTGCGCTCACGATCCTTCTGCTGCCGCGCGAGTTCGGCACCGAACTGCTCGAGCCGCCTGCACGTGACGCGCCAGAGCGCCTTCAGCTGGTAGTACGCGAGGCTCTTGTAGCCCTCGTCGAAACGGCCGAGGTACTGTTCGAGCGACGCCATCTGCTCTTCGACGCGCATCGTCGCGCCTTCCTGCAGCTTGAGGCGGTCGAGCAGCCGGTGACGCTCGTCGTCGAGCGCCGTGAGTTCCTTCTTCAGCTCGACGCGATTGCGGAACAGTGCGAACAGCCGTTCGTCTTCGATGGATGGTTCGCGGCCGGCCAACCGCAAGGCCAGCCGGCGGAGCTTCTCAGGCAGGCGCATTCGCCGCAACCTGCGCTGCCGGCGTGAATTCGTGCCCGCGCTCGAGGCAGTAATCGAGCCATTTGTTCAGCATCATGTTGCGCAACCAGCGCTCGCCGAGCTGCGCCGGGATGCCGGCCCGAACGTGCGCGAGGCTCTGGTGCCGGATCCACCTGCCGCACGCACTGACTTCGGCCAGCCGCGCGTCGTGATAGACGCGGATCTCGAGATCGGGGTCGGCCACCGTGCCCCCGGTTTCCTCGAAGTGGTATGTGAGCCGCACCGCCGACGTGTAGGGCGTGTGCTCGAGCACCGACAGGTGCAGGTCGCAATCCACCTTCGTGCGAGATAGCGCCGCGCCGTGGTGGCGGCGGATGTCACCCGCGAGTTCCTTCAGGCGCAGGAAATTGCTCTCGTAGAGCGACATGAGGCTCACGAAACTCACCGGCCGTGCACGCCAGGAAGTGATGCAGAGGTGGTCGAGCAACATGGTTCGAATATAGCACAGGGTTTTGGCGCTCCTGTGAAGCAGCGCACAGCCGTGTGACGTGACGCATACCGTCGCGCGCGCGGCGACCCGTTCGGGTGTTCGATGCAACCCGTATCGCCCGCCGCAGCCCGAGCGCAGCTGCGAGGCGGTCACGATTTTTCCGGCCAGCCGCTGGCACCATTCGCCGAGCAGCCGTTCGGGCAAGGTTCGCCGTGAATCGCGCGGTTCCTCCGCGCGATTCACGATGCGCGGGCGATCCCGGCTGCACAATGAACCCCGGACGGGTCACCGCGTTCATCGCCACCAGTGCACGCCCAGCCTTTGCCGCTTCACGGGCGCAGGCGGCGCTCGATGCCCCTGCGGTCGATGATGCGGCTTGCAATCTCCTCGATCGAGCACTCGGTCGTGTCGATCGACGGGATGCCGTGACGATGAAACAGGTTCTCGGCGCTGCGCACCTCGAACTCGCACTGCGAGATCGAGGAATAACGGCTGCCGGGCCGGCGCTCGTTGCGGATCTGCTGCAGCCGCACCGGCGAAATCGTCAGCCCGTAGAGCTTGGGCGTGTGCCCGCGCACCGACGCCGGCAACTGCTTGCCGTCAAAATCGTCCTCGGTGAACGGATAATTGGCCGCAAAGACGCCGTACTGCATTGCCATGTAGATGCACGTCGGGGTCTTGCCCGAGCGCGATACGCCGATGAGAATCACGTCGGCGCGCTCGTAGTCCGCCGTGATCGCGCCGTCATCCGCCGCCAGCGCGAAGTTCGTCGCCTCGATGCGCGTGCTGTAGACGAGCTGGTCCGCGATCCCGTGCGCGCGGCCTGCCCGCTCGCTCGACTTGACCCTCAGCTCGCCCTCGAGCGGACCGAGGAACGCGTCGAAGAAATCGAGGAACAGGCCGTTGCTGGCCTTGACGACGCGGCGCAGGTCTTCCTTCACCAGGGTGCTGAAAACGATGGGCCGCAGGCCGTCTTCGTGACCCGTCGCGTTGATCTTTCTTACGGCTTCCTCTGCCTTGTCAACACTGGCTATAAATGGCAGAGTCACCTGCCTGAATTCCTGGCCCTCGAATTGCGTGAGCAGGCTGTGTCCCATCGTCTCGGCTGTCACGCCGGTCTGGTCAGATACGAAAAATACCGTTCGGCGATTCATCGGCACGGCGGTTCCCAGGGCACAGTACTGTGCGCAGTGTTTCACCTAGTCCGTTGACCTAGCAAGGGGTCGCTCGTGCGTCCTTACACCCTTCCCTTTTCCAGCCTCGGCCGCCACGACGTGGCGGAAGTCGGCGGCAAGAATTCCTCGCTCGGCGAAATGATCTCGAACCTGGCGCAGCTGGGGGTCAGCGTGCCGGACGGCTTCGCAACCACCGCCGATGCCTACCGCGAATTTCTCGCGCACGAAGGCCTCGCCGGGCGCATCAAGCAGGAACTCGACCAGCTCGACGTCGACGACGTCGCGGCGCTGGCCGAGACCGGCGCGCGTATCCGGGACTGGATCCTGTCCACGCCGTTCCCGCCGCAACTGCAGCAGGACATCGTCGACGGCTACGTCCGCATGTGCGACGGCCACGCGGACGTCGCGGTCGCGGTGCGCTCGTCCGCTACTGCGGAAGACCTGCCGGAAGCCTCGTTTGCGGGCCAGCAGGAGACTTTTCTCAACGTGCGCGGCGCCGATAACGTGGTCAAGGCGGTGCATGAAGTCTTTGCGTCGCTGTTCAACGACCGCGCGATCTCCTACCGCGTGCACCAGGGATTCGATCACTCGCTGGTCGCACTGTCGGCCGGCATCCAGTACATGGTCCGCAGCGACGTCGGCGCCAGCGGCGTCATGTTCACGCTCGACACCGATTCCGGCTTCCGCGACGTGGTATTCGTCACCGCGTCCTACGGTCTCGGCGAAACCGTCGTGCAGGGCGCCGTGAACCCTGACGAGTTCTACGTCTACAAGCCGGCACTGCGCGACGGCCACGAGCCGATCCTGCGGCGCACGCTCGGCGCCAAGGCGATCAAGATGATCTACGCGCCGGCGGCCCAGGCCGAGAAGCGCGTGCTGACGGTCGACGTCCCCGAAGCCGACCGCATGCGCTTCTGCATCAGCGACGCCGACCTCATCGAACTTTCGCAGCAGGCGCTGATCATCGAAGATCACTATGGCTGCCCGATGGACATCGAGTGGGGCAAGGACGGCGACACCGGCCGGCTCTACGTGCTGCAGGCGCGCCCCGAGACGGTCCAGAGCCGTGCCGGCCGCACGATCCAGCGCTACACGCTGCAGCAGAAAGGCCCGGTGCTCGCGACCGGTCGCAGCATCGGCCAGCGCATCGGCGCCGGCCCGGCTCGCGTCATTCGCGACATTCGCGAAATGGCACGCGTCGAGACCGGCGACGTGCTCGTCGCCGACATGACCGACCCGGACTGGGAGCCGGTGATGAAGCGCGCGTCGGCGATCGTCACGAACCGTGGCGGGCGCACGTGCCATGCCGCGATCATCGCCCGCGAACTGGGCATCCCCGCCGTCGTCGGCTGCGGCGACGCGACGAAGAAAATCCGGGAAGGCCAGCCCGTCACCGTCTCGTGCGCCGAAGGCGACACGGGCTACATCTACGACGGCCAGCTGGAGTTCAGCCAGTCACAGATCGAACTCGACTCGCTGCCCAGCCTGCCCGTCAAGATCATGATGAACGTCGGCAATCCCGACCGCGCGTTCGACTTCGCCGCGATCCCGAACAAGGGCGTCGGCCTGGCGCGGCTCGAGTTCATCATCAACCGCATGATCGGCGTGCACCCGAAAGCGCTGCTCGAGTTCGATTCGCTCGAACCCGACCTGCGCGACACGATCCGTCGCCAGATGGCCGGCTACCCCGACCCGGTCGAGTTTTACGTCGAGAAACTGTGCGAGGGCATCGGCACGATCGCTGCCGCCTTCGCGCCGGAGCCCGTGATCGTGCGCCTCTCGGACTTCAAGTCGAACGAGTACGCCAATCTCATCGGCGGTCGCAAGTACGAGCCCGTCGAGGAAAACCCGATGCTCGGGTTTCCGCGGCGCCGCGCGTTACGTCGACGAGGGCTTCCGCCCCTGCTTCGAGCTCGAATGCCGCGCGCTGAAGCGCGTGCGCGAGCGGATGGGACTCAGGAACGTCTGGGTAATGGTGCCCTTCGTGCGCACGCTGAAGGAGGCGGAGCAGGTCGTCGGCCTGCTCGCGGCCAACGGCCTGCAGCGCGGCGAGAACGGCCTCAAGGTCATCATGATGTGCGAGATCCCGACCAACGCAGTGCTGGCGGATCGCTACCTGGAATTCTTCGACGGCATGTCGATCGGCTCGAACGACATGACCCAGCTGACGCTTGGCATCGACCGGGACTCGGCGGTCATCGCGCGGCTGTTCGACGAGCGCGACGACGCGGTGAAGGCCATGCTCTCGATGGCGATCACGGCCTGCCGCAAGGCCGGAAAATACATCGGCATCTGCGGCCAGGGGCCCTCGGACCACCCCGACCTGGCGCGCTGGCTGCTCGACCAGGGCATCGAGAGCATGTCGCTCAATCCCGATACCGTCGTCGAAACCTGGCTGTTCCTCGCGAACGAAACCAAAGCGTAGGTGCAACGCCCTTCCCGCTGCAGCGGGAGAGGGTTGGGCGTGGGCTCCTACTTCTTGCGCTGCCTGTACGCGCCGATCAACGCGTCGGCATGGATCAGGTCCTGCCCGGAAAGCTGCGGCTCCACGACTGCACGAGCCTCGCGTGCGCGCGGCGCGACCAGGTCGCCCCATTGCGTGTCTTCGGTCGCGAGCACCAGGTAGGCGAAGCCCTGCGCGTTGTCGAGCCTGATGTACCTGCCTTCGAGCATGTCGAGACCGACCAGGTACTGTGCCCGCGCATCCCCCGCCTCGGCCAGCTGCTGCAACGTGACCAGCGCTTCGGCCTGCTTGCCAGCCTGGTACAGCCGGCTCGCCGTATCGAAGGGTGTTTCAGGTACGGGTGTTGCTGCGGCAGTTGCTGCCGGCGCGGTTGCCTGCGCGGAGCCGGTTCAGCCGCAGGATCGCCGCTGTTGCGCCCGACGAGCGCGGCGAACAGTGCGATTCGAATCGTCGCTGCGTGTTTCATCGTCGTTCCGTCTGTCAGAGGGCCGGTGTTCGGCCCGCCAGCGCGTGCGCGAGCGTGCCGCCATCCACGTATTCCAGTTCACCACCCACCGGCACGCCGTGCGCGATCCGCGATGCGCGCAGTCCGAACCGTGCCGCGACCTCGGCCAGGAAATGCGCCGTGGCCTCGCCCTCGACGGTGGGGTTCGTCGCGAGGATCACTTCCTTGACCTCGCCTGCGCCCAGGAGTTTCTCGAAATCCCCGATGCCGATCTCGGCCGGGCCGACGCCATCGAGCGGCGACAGGTGGCCCATCAACACGAAATAGCAGCCGCGGAAACTCGCAGTCTGCTCGATCGCGACCACGTCGGCCGGTGATTCCACCACGCAGAGCAGTGACGTATCGCGACCCGTCGCGGCGCACACCGGGCACAGCTCACCTTCGGCGAACATGCGGCAACGCTTGCAATGGCCCAGCTTTTCCATGGCATTGGCAACGGACGCGGCGATCTCGCTGCCGCCGCTGCGGTCGCGCTCCAGCAGGTGGAACGCCATCCGCTGCGCCGATTTCGGGCCGACGCCCGGCAGGCAGCGGAAGGCTTCGATCAGCCGGCTGAGTGAGGGCGGATAGAGCATGAATGGAGCTGCCGTGCGCCGCTCAGAACGGCATCTTGAAGCCCGGGGGCAGGTTCATGCCGCCCATGACGCTCGACATGCGCTGCTGCGTCGCGGCTTCCATGCGCTGTGCGGCGTCGTTGATCGCCGCCGCCACCAGGTCCTCGATCATCTCGCGATCGTCGAGCGGCACGGCCGGATCGATCTGCACGCGCTTCGCTTCGTGCTTGCCGTTCACCGTGATCTTGACCATGCCGCCGCCGGACTCGCCGACGACCTCCATGGCGGCGATCTCGGCCTGTGCCTTCTGCATGTTCGCCTGCAGTGCCTGCGCCTGCTTCATCATGTTGCCGATGCCGCCTTTCATCATGTGCGTCTCGAGAAGGAAGTAGTGAGTGATTAGTGATAGGTGAGGAACCGCGAGTTCAACCCAGCGGTTTTACCGAACCGGGTCGAACCGTCGCGCCGAACACCTCGCGCATCGCGCGCACGGCGGGATCGCTGTCGATCGATTGCTCCGCAGCACGCTGCCGGTCCTCAGCCGCAATGGCATCGCGCCTGGCGGGCGTGAAGATGTCGCCGGGCGCCTCGGCCTGCGTGATCTCGAGGCGAATCGGTTCGCCGTAATGCCGCGAGAGCGCCTCGGCCAGTCGGCTCTCGATCTGCGGCCTGCGGAAGGAGTCCCCGGCGGGATCGAGACGCAGCCGGACGAGGCCGGCCTTGCGCTCGAGCATCACGCAGTTGGCCGCGAAATGCCTGGCCGTGCCCTGCAAGCCGAGGGTGGTGACGAGTGCATCCCAATCGGACTCGGCCGCCGGAGGACTCACCGCGCTTGCAGGATGTTTCGGCGCACCTGCGGGTCGAGCAGCGCTGGCGCTCGTGCCAGGCCCGCGCCGCCACCGCCCGCTGTCGCTGCAGGCGGCAAACCCTGCGGACGGAACGCGAGCATGCGCAGCAATGCCATTTCAAAACCCGCGCGAGCATCCGGCGCGTAGTCCAGGTCGCGGCGCGAGTTGATCGCGATCTGGTACAGCAGCTGCAGGTCTTCCGCGGTGAACTTCGCGGCGAGTCCTGCGAGCAGCTTGTCCTCCTCCTCGTCGTCGCCGGGAGGAAGGTCAGGCAGCGCCTGCAACAGCGCCATGCGCTGGATGGCGCCCGACAATTCGCCGAGCGCCTGGTGATAGTCCGGCGCGCGTTCGTCGAGGTGCGCGGCCTGCTGCATCAGCGCCGCGCCATCCTTCCCGGCCAGCGCCGTCAGGATACCCTCCACGTGCTTGCGGTCGAGCGTGCCGAGCAGCGTACGCACCTCCGCTTCCAAGGCGCGGCCGCCGCCGAACGCGAGCACCTGGTCGAGCAGCGACAGCGCGTCGCGCATGCCGCCCTCGGCGCCGCGCGCGATCGCGCGCAGCGCGGCCGGCTCGAATTCGACCTTCTCGGCTGCAGAGATCTGCGCGAGCCGGTCGTAGATCAACGGCAGCGGCAGGCGCCGCAGGTGGAACTGCAGGCAGCGCGACAGCACCGTCACCGGCAGCTTCTGCGGATCGGTGGTCGCGAGCAGGAACTTCACGTGCGGGGGCGGTTCCTCCAGCGTTTTCAGCAACGCGTTGAAGGAGTGCGTCGAGAGCATGTGGACTTCGTCGATCAGGTAGACCTTGTAGCGCCCACGCGCCGGCGAGTACTGCACGTTGTCGAGCAATTCACGCGTGTCGTCGACCTTGGTGCGCGAGGCCGCGTCGACCTCGAGCAGGTCGACGAAGCGGCCGGCGTCGATGTCGACGCAGGCCGGGCACTGGCCGCACGGCGTCGACGAAACGCCTTTTTCACAGTTGAGCGACTTCGCGAAGATGCGGGCGATGGTGGTCTTGCCCACGCCGCGCGTGCCCGTGAACAGGAACGCGTGGTGGATGCGGCCGGAATCGAGCGCGTTCGTGAGCGCGCGGCGGACGTGGTCCTGGCCGACGAGTTCCTCGAACGTGCGCGGACGCCATTTGCGGGCGAGGACGAGGTAACTCATCGGGCGAGAGGGTGCTCTGCGTTGCGTTCGGGCGTTGGATGGACTCGGGCCTGGACCCTGGGGCGGGCGGCGGCCCGCGCCAGAATACCCCCGGCACCCGGCGTGGCCGCTACCGTTGCTCCCTTCCGGGCCTGGCGGGGTTCGCGGCTGGCCGTCGCGAGGGATCCGACGCGAGCCACCATTGGAGAGGCGCGATCATACCATGCCGGACTCAGTCCTTCGGCACCGGCGGCGGACCGTCCGGGATGTACGGCACGTAGGTGGTTGCGCCCTTTTTGCCTTGAAATCAGCCTGCACCGCCGCCAGGGACTGCGGTTGCTCGTAGAGATCGACCATCGTGGCCGCGAGCACCTTCGAGGCCCGCGCCATGCCCTTGGCCGATCGACATGCCACCGGTCGCAACCACCGGCCAGGCGTGCCAGGGGCGTCGACCGGCGCCGTGGCGACCGAGACGTGGAGCGTGGGCGCCACCCAGCTTATGTCCGCGACGTCCGTGGAGCCGCCCTCCGACTCCTGTCCCTCCAGCGGCTTGACGCCTGCGAACATGCCGACCTCCGGCACGCCCGTCGCCTTCTGGATCTGCCGCGCGAACGCCTGCTCTTCGTTCGTGTACTTGACCGGGCCGAGCAGCAGCAGGTTCGCATGCAGCAGGCGCGCACCGGCCTCGTTCACCAGCATCTCCCATGAGCCGCCATCCACCGTCACCTTGCCCGTGGTCTCCGTCATCGTGGCGGCGCCCTCCGCCACCTTGCGCGTGCGCGCAAGCAGTTGCTCGACATCGTCGCGCTTCCAGTCGCGCAGCCACAACGAGACCTGCGAATACGCCGGCACGACGTTCGGCACGTCGCCGCCGGACTGGATCACGTAGTGCATGCGTGATGTCGGCTTGATGTGCTCGCGCATCATGTTGATGCCGTGCGTGAACAGCTCCGCCGCGTCGACCGCGCTGCGGCCGTTCCATGGATCGCCTGCCGCGTGCGCCGTGCGTCCCTCGAACTCGACGATCAGGCTGACCATCGCCTGGCTCGACGCCATGTCGGCCTGCGTCTCGTCGCTCGGGTGCCACGCGAGCACTGCATCGACGTCGTCGAAGAGCCCTCGCGGGCCATGTAGACCTTGCCGCCGACGGCTTCCTCGGCGGGCGTGCCGTAGAAGCGCACCGTGCCCTTTAGCTTGCCCGCGGCGATCTGTTCCTTGATCGCGATGGCGGCGCCGAGGCCGCCGGGCCGAACATGTTGGCCGCAGCCATGGCCGGCAGCGCCTGCCTGCAGCGGTTCCTGCAGCGGACTCGCCTTCTGCGAAACGCCGGGCAGCGCGTCGTACTCGCCCATGACGCCGATCACGGGCCGGCCCGAACCGTAGGTCGCGACGAAGGCGGTGGGCATGCCTGCGACGCCGCGCTCGACCTTGAATCCCTGCTGTTCCGCGTAATCGGCGAGCACGGCGGCGGAGCGAGTCTCGCGCAGCGCAGTTTCCGCATAAGCCCAGATCTTGTCGGACAGGTCGACCAGGTCGGCCTGGTGACGGTCGATGGAATGCAGGGCCGCGCGTTTGGCGGGCGTCTCCCTGGCAGCCACGACCGTTTCGGCAACGACGGAGCCTGCGAACAGCGTTGCCGCGGTCGTGGCGAGAAAGAGCTGGAATTGCATCACGTGTTCACCCTGGAAAAGAAAACAATGCCCTCACGCATCCTGCGCACGACCTCGTCCTCGGACGCGCGCGAGTTGCAAGTCAGCCGCGGCCGCGATACGGCGGCACGCCCTGGTCCGGCAGCCACATGCCTGCGGGCGGGCGTCCTGTCTGCCAGAACACATCGATCGGCATGCCGCCCCGCGGGTACCAGTAGCCGCCGATGCGCAACCAGCGAGGCCGCAGGAAATCGACCAGCCGTTGCGCGATCGCGAGCGTGCAGTCCTCGTGGAAAGCACCGTGATCGCGGAAGCTGCCGAGGTAGAGCTTCAACGACTTGCTCTCGAGCAGCCACCTGGCAGGCGCGTAATCGATCACGAGGTGGGCGAAGTCCGGCTGTCCCGTGATCGGGCACAACGAGGTGAACTCGGGCGCGGCGAACCGCGCCACGTACACTTTGCGTGGATGCGGGTTCGGCACGCGCTCGAGCACGGCCGATCCGGGCGATGCAGGCGGTGACGTCGTCGCGCCGAGCTGCCGCAGGCCCGCGTAGATCGAGCCGCCCTTCTTCCGCGCACTGCTCACTTCACGCTGCCCCGGGCGTAGATGCGCTCGATTTCGTCCATGATCAGGTTCATCTCACGCATTGCGGCGTTGAATGGCTCCGAGGTCGTCATGTCGACGCCCGCGTCCTGCAGCAGCTCGATCGGGTATTTCGACGAGCCCGCCGACATCAGGCGCAGGTACGCCTCGCGGTTCTGCTGCGCCTTGCCGGACTTGACGGCGTCCTTGCCGATCATGCCGTCAGCGAGCGACATCCCGCCGATCATGCTGGTCGCGTACTGATAGACGTAGAAATTGCGATAGAGGTGCGGGATGTACGCCCACTCCGCGCCGTACAAGTCATCGACCTGCACGACGCCAGCGTCGTGCCCGTAATACTGGCGCAGCAGCCCGAGGTAGAGCTTGTTGAGCGAATCCGCCGTGAGCGGCTCGCCGCGCTCGACCAGCTCGTGGATCCTGAGCTCGAACTCGGCGAACAGCGTCTGCCGGAACAGCGTCGTGCGCATGCTGTCGAGGTAACTCGACAACAGGAAGAGCCGCGCACGGTCGTCCGTGGTCTGGTCGAGCACGTGGTGCAGCAACAGGTTCTCGTTGAGTGTCGACGCGACTTCCGCGACGAACGTCGAGTACGAGGCGGTTGCGTACGGCTGCTTTGCCGACGACATGAACGAATGCATCGAGTGGCCCGACTCGTGGGCCAGCGTCGAGACGTCGTCCCAGGCGCCGTTGAAGTTCAGCAGCTGGTATGGATGCACGCCGTAGACCGTGTTGCTGTATGCGCCGGGGCTCTTGCCTGCATTGGGCATGAAGTCGACCCAGCGGTCGGCGTAGCCCTTGCGCAGGGTCTCGACGTATTCGGAGCCGAGTGGCGCGAACGAATCGAGCGTCATCTGCATGCCCTGCTCCGGCGTGTACCGCAGGTCCACCTGCTGCACGATCGGCGCGTACAGGTCCTCGTACCCCAACTGCTCGACGCCCATGATCTTCTGCCGCAGTTTCAGGTAACGGTGCAGCGTCGGCAGGTTGGCATGGACGTCGTCGAGCAGGCGCGAGTACACGTTACGCGGAATGTTGTAGTCGAACAGTGCGGCGTCGAGTGAGGTCGGGAAGTTGCGCACGTCCCTGGACGTGACGCGCGACTGCACGTAGGCATTCAGTGCGGCCGCAAACGTGCGCGTGAACTGGTTGTAGGCCGTCCAGAACGCCTTGAACGCCAGGTCGCGGTCGGCCTTGTTCGGCGAGGCGCGCCACTTCGAATACGCGGATGCGTCGAGTCGGACCTTCTCCCCGGTGGAAAACGTGACCTCGGGGAACGGCAGGTCCGCGGCCCGGAAGACGGACTGCAGCGTTCCGCCCGCCTCGCCCAGCGCGGCCATGCGCGCAAACAACTTCTCTTCGGCGGGCGTCAGCGTATGCGGCGCCGCGCGCAGGATATCGTCGAAGAACATGCGGTACTGGACGAGCTTCGGCTCGGTCGCCAGGTACTTGTCGATCCGTTCGCGGCCGAGCGCGAGAATCTCCGGTCGCATGTACGCCGTGGCCGACTGGAAATTCGAATAGACCTGCGACATCTCCTGCTGCATCTGCATGTTGCGCCCCACGCGCGTGTCCTGGTCGTAGAGCTGGAACGCGTATGCGTAGAGCCGGTCGGCCCGACGGCTGGCCTGCTCCCAGGCCGTCATCCCTTCAAGCAGGCTGCCCGCCGATGCGCCGAGCTTGCCCTGCCAGGCGCCGAGCGCCGGCAGCGACTGCACGAGTTCCTGCTTGCCTGCCACCCAGGCAGCCTCGTCTACGTACAAGTCCTTGAGGTCCCACTGGTACCGGGCCGGCACCTCTGCACGCTCCAAGGCCTGCGCCGGACCGGCCAGCGCGAGCGCGGACAGGGCGAAAAGTGCCCGGAAACTGGCATGAAATCGCATCGGCACTCCCGAAACAGTGGATCGGTTGGCGAAAAACAGGTGGCAAGCTTGCCTAGACGGGCGGGTGGTCGCAACGTAAGACGATCCTGCTAGTATTGCTGCGGTGCAGCCAAACCTGACAGATCCGATTGCCCCCAGGTCATAGTCACGAAGTGGCGAAAGCAACGAACGGCTCGCGCATCCCGAAACCTCCCCGGGCGTTGTTCACGTTGCTGGAGGGCCGCGCATTGCTCGAGATGGCGCTGCTGCCGGCGCTGTATCCACTGCTGCGAAGCACGCCCCACGGCGACGGCCACCCCGTCCTGCTGGTACCCGGGTTCACCGCCAGCGATGCCACGCTCGTGGGCCTGTCAGCCTTCCTGCGTTCGCGCGGCTACCACGTCGAGACCTGGGGTCTTGGCCAGAATACCGGCTTCAAGCTCAAGTTCAGCCAGGCGCTGGAACAGAAGCTCCGCTTCATGCATCACCGCCATCGTCGCAAGGTCAGCCTGGTCGGCTGGAGCCTCGGCGGCGTCTACGCGTTCTACGCGGCGCACTGCGCCCCCGAATGCGTGCGCTCAGTCGTGTCGCTCGGCAGCCCGATGAAGTTTTCCACCGACGAGCTGCTCGACGTGCCGGTCGTCGTGAAGGCTGCGTACCGCTATCTCGCGCATCCGATGGGTCCCGTCGCTCACCTCGCGCACGTGCGATCCAAGGTCCTGCGCGCGCCTCCGCCCGTGCCATCGACCTGCGTGTTCTCGATGACGGACGGCATCGTGCCACCCGAGGCCGCCCGCATCGAAGACAGCGACGACGACCAGCACGAAAACATCTGGGTGCCGGGCAGCCACGTCGGACTCGGCTTCAATGCCGCGGTGATGTGGATTCTCGCCAACCGGCTGGCACAGGCCGAGGGAGAATGGCGTCCGTTCGATCCGGACGGCCTGGCCGGTACGGCTTACCGCAAGATTGCGAAATACCTGGGGCCGCCGGAGCAGGGGCTCAGGAAAGGCGTGGCCGTTCGGGCTGAGGGAAGTGGAGTGGTGGTGGTAGTGATTAGTGATTAGTGACCAATCACCACTCACCCTCACTACTCACCTCACTCACTCTCACCTCCTCACGCGGCCTTCCGCTTCGCCGCCGCTTTCCTCACGACCACTTTTTTCTTCTTGTTGCCTTTCTTCGGCTTTCGCGTCAGCGCCAGCAGTTCCTGGAAGCTGTCCCGGATGCACTGCGCGAAGAATTCGGGGTCGGGCAACTGCTCGCGGCACGACGTCGGCGAGATGAAGATCATCCCGTCGTAACTCGTCACCGAGAACACCAGCCCCATGCCGTCCGCGATCGGCATGATCGAGGAGAAGTACGTCATGCGCGCGCCGTCGAGATAGAGCGGGATCGCGGGTCCGGGCACGTTCATGATCGTGCAGCCCGCGAGCGGCTCGCGCGGGGAACCGAGCGACGATCCTGCCAGCAGCTTCGCCGAAAGCGCGAGCGTGGCCGCCGGGGCGTGCTTGTCGAATTCGGTGAGTTCCTTTGCGCGCACGGCCTGGTCGATGTCCGCATGCGTCGACGTGTGCTTGTAGATTGCACGCAAGCGCTTCTTCGCATCCTCGATGTCGGTGCCGAGCGGCACGCGGATCAGGCTCAGTTCGGGGCGCTCTGCAACGCTGGCACCTGCAGCCCGCACCGAGAATGGTGCGAGCGAGACCACGCTCGCACCCGGCAATTCTTCGTGCGCCAGCAGGTACCGGCGCAAGGCGCCGCCGCAGACGGCGAGCACCGCATCGTTGATCGTGGCGCCCGGCACCAGGTCGCGGATGCGCTTGAACTCGTCGATGAAGAAACGGCGCGAATCGAAGACACGGTGCGGCGAGACCTCGGAGTTGAAGCGCGTGACCGCGAAGCGGTCCTTGCGCAGCAACTCGCCAAGCGACCCGAGCACGGCCGGGGTCACCCTGCCGATCGCCCGCGCCAGGGGTCCCGCGAACATCAGTGGCCGCAGCACGTTGTTGATTGTCGCGCGCGCAAGCAGCGAGATCGCGCCCGGCGGCGACTCCGGGAACCAGGGCTCGGGCGGCTCCGGCGCAGGCGGCAGCGCCGTCGTGTCGTGCAGCAGCGTCGTGATCTCGGCGCCGCCGCGCACGTCGATCGCAGCGTGATGAACCTTGGCCAGGATGGCGAAGCTGTCGGGCGGCAGGTGCAGGAACGAATCGAGACCCTCGACCAGGTACAGCTCCCACAGGGGTTTCGACAGGTCGAGCGGGCGCGCGTGGATGCGCGACGCCTGGATGCAGAACTGGCGCCAGTCGCCGGGCTTCGGCAGGGCGATGTGGCGCACGTGGTACTCGAGGTCGAAATCGTCGTCCTCGATCCAGTAAGGAAAGTCCAGCTCCATCGGCACGCGCAGCAGCTTCTGCCGGAAGATCGGCGAAAGGTGCAGGCGGCTTTCGATGTGCTTCAGCAGGCTCTTGAAATGGACGCGGCCGTCCCTGGCGGTCGAAGGGTCGTAGATCGAGATGAGCGTGATGTTCGAATTGGCGTGACCGGATTCGCCGTACACGAATCGGGCGTCCTCGCCGCGCAGTTGCCTCATGAGCGCATCGTCCTTCCGGTGCCGGTGGCACGCATCCTGGTTGCGCCCGAGTCTATCATTTGCGGACTTTCAGAAACCCTTCGCCGTTCCGCAGTCCCGCCCGTAGCCGACGCATCCCGCCGATCCAACGGTCATAATCTGCGGTCTTGCGCTGGGCGTACGTCAGGACTTCGGGGTGGGTCAGGATCAGGAATGGCTCGCGTTCGAGTCCGTCCACGATCGCCGTGGCAGCCTGCTCGACCGAAAGCAGGCCGGCAGGCGCGTCGGCCGGCAGCTTCTCGTCGAGGCCGGTGATGGCCGTGGCGATGTACTGGGGACACGACGGACACGCGGATGCCGCGCTCGCCATAGGTGATCGCAAGCGATTCGGCGAGCCCGACTGCCGCATGCTTCGTTGCACTGTAGGCCGCGTCACCGACCTGGCACAGCAACCCTGCGGCGGACGCCACGTTCACGAGGCAGCCTTCGCCGCGCTCGAGCATTCCCGGCAACACCGCGCGCGATGCGTACACGTGTGCCATCACGTGCACCTGCCACATGCGAGTCCAGACAGTGTTGGACTCGGCCAGGGCGTCGTCGAGATCGAGCTCGGTCGCGCCGAACCCGGCATTCGACAGCAGCACGTCCACACGCCCGTAGTGCGCGATCGCTGCTGCCACTGCCGCCCGCACGGCGGCCTCATCCGACACGTCGCACTGCAGGCCAAGGCCGCCGAGTTCGGCGGCCGTCGCCTGCGCCATGGCGCCGTCGAGATCGGCGATCACCACGCCGGCCGCGCCGCGCCGCAGCAGCTCGCGGCAAAACGCACGCCCGATGCCGCGACCCGCGCCGGTGACGAACGCGATCCTGTCCTTCATCTGCATGCGTGGCCTCAGGGCGTCAGGTAGCGCGACAGCTCGAGCTTCGCTATGTGGTTGCGGTGCACTTCGTCGGGGCCGTCCGCGATGCGCAGCGTGCGCGCCATCGCATAGGCCCAGCCGAGACCGTGATCATCGGTGACGCCCGCGCCACCGAAGAGCTGGATCGCCTGGTCGATGATCTGGCACGCGACGTTGGGCGCCACGACCTTGATCATCGCGATCTCCTTCTGCGCCGCCTTGTTGCCGGCAACGTCCATCTTCCACGCAGCATGCAGCGTCAGGAAACGCGCCTGGTCGAGCTTCATGCGGGCGTCTGCGATGCGCTCGCGCCACACGCCCTGCTCCGCCAGCTTCCGGTGGAACGCGGTGCGCTGCAGCGACCGGCGGCACATCGCTTCGAGCGAGCGCTCGGTCGCGCCGATGATGCGCATGCAATGGTGGATGCGGCCCGGGCCAAGGCGGCCCTGCGCGATCTCGAAGCCGCGACCTTCGCCGAGCAACAGGTTGCCGACCGGCACGCGCACGTTCTCGAAGTCCACCTCGGGGTGGCCGTGCGGCTCGTCGAGGTAACCGAACACCGGCACCGGGCGCACCACTCGCACTCCGGGCGTGTCCATCGGCACCAGGATCATCGACTGCTGCCGGTGCACGTTGGTGTTCGACGGGTCGGTCTTGCCCATGAAAATGAGCACCTTACAGCGCGGGTCCGACGCGCCCGAAGTCCACCACTTGCGGCCGTTGATCACGTAGTGATCGCCGTCGCGCACGATGCTGGCCGAGATGTTGGTTGCATCCGACGACGCGACGGCCGGCTCGGTCATCGCGAAGCCGGAGCGAATCTCCCCTGCCAGCAGCGGCTTGAGCCAGCGCTCCTTCTGCTCATCGTTGCCGTAGCGCACGAGCACCTCCATGTTGCCGGTGTCGGGTGCGGCGCAGTTGAGCGCTTCGGGCGCAATGTGCGAGCGTCCGGTGATTTCGGCGAGCGGCGCGTACTCCAGGTTCGTCAGCCCGGCGCCGTGCTCGGATTCCGGCAGCCAGAGGTTCCATAACCCTGCAGCGCGCGCCCTGGTTTTCATCTCCTCCATCACGCGCGTCGGCACCCAGCCGTTGCCCTGCGCCTTGTTCGTCTCGACTTCGGCGAAGAAGCGCGTCTCGTTCGGATAGACGTGTTCGTCCATGAACGCGGTCAGGCGCGCCTGCAGGTCCTTGACGCGAGGGGAGTGTTCGAAGTCCATGGCGGTGTCCTGGGTCAGCTGCGCTTCTGTCGCGGCGCGAGCACCGCGGCGGGCAGGATCTTCAGCAACTGGGCGATGATCGTCCACGGCAGCACCGGCACCCAGCGCTTGCCCACCTGGCGCTCGATCATGCGGGCCATGATCGCGGCACCCTGGTCCACGTCGATCAGGAACGGCCGCGCGCCCTTGTTGCGATTGATGTCGGTGTCGATGAAACCCGGCGCCAGTTCGGTGACGACGACGGGGGTCCCGCGGAGTTCTGCACGCAGCGCCTGCAGGTAACGGTGCAGGCCCGCCTTGCTCGCGCTGTACGCGCCGAAGCCGGGCAGGCCCTTGGAGCCCGCAACCGACGTCACACCGACGACGTGGCCAGAACCCTGCGCGCGAAAGATCGGCAACGCGGCTTCGATCGTCGCGATCGCACCCACCAGGTTGATGTTGAGCGTCTCGCGCATCAGGGGCAGCTTGCCCCTGCCCGTGGGCGTGAGAGGCCCCACGCCCGCATTGGCGACGATCACGTCGAGCCGGCCAAGCTGAGCCGCAGCACGCTGCACGGCGGACTCGATCGCATCCGTGTGGGCGACGTCGAGTGCAATCGTCACGACCTGCGCGGCACCGGCCGCGAGCAACTGCGGTGCCAGCGCTTCGAGGCGCTCGAGGCGGCGCGCCGCAATGGCGAGGCCGTAACCGCGCCGCGCAAACTCGCGGGCCAGGCCCTCGCCGATGCCGGAGGACGCCCCGGTGATCAACATGCACCGGGCACCGGGCGTCTTCGTTGTTGCCGTCACCGCGACTCCGACTTCCTGCAAGACGTTGCATGATACGCCTCGGTGGCAGGCTCGGCGGCGTCTGCTCCCTCCGACAAGCCCGTCTGGGCAGCACGTTCGGCCTCTGTTAGCGTCGCGCCATGGCGAAAACACCGGCCTGCTGGACCTCCTGGCGCTCGTTCCGGCCGCGGACATTGCTCGAGCCGCAAAAGCCCTGGGACTGGACCCCGAAGCGCTGACGAAACGCCTGTTGGCACTCGATTCGACAGGCATCAGCACCCGCCTCGTCGACACTGCAACGCGGGCACTGAAGCCCGGCGAAGCCGGTCGCCTGGTCATCGACCACGCGGCCCGCATCTTCACGCAGGCACGCGACCTCACTCGCGACCTGGAAGAACTCGCGGGCCTGCAGGCGCCCGAGATGCATTTCGGCACGGACCTGTTCGCCGCGGAATTGCCGCTGGGCGCGGCACTGGGTCGCATGGCGTCGGCCAACTCGCGCTTGCGCGTGCACGCCGAGACCAGCGACTTTGAGCACCTGGCGCGCGAGGTGCTAGCGGGCAAGCTCGAGTTCGCCGTCGGCGACACGGCAGGCGCGGAGCGGCACCCGACGCGGCTCGCCATCGAGCCCGTGGCGGAACACCGGATGTTCTTCTTCGTGCGGCAGGGACACCCACTGGTCGCCGCCAGGGAACACTCGCTCGAGACGATCCTGGTGTTCCCGCTGGTGTCACCGCGGTTGCCGCAGCGCATGGCCGTGCATCTCGGCAAGGACGCGGCACACGCGCGCGTCGACCGCGAAACCGGCGACCTCACGCCCAGCCTGATGGTCGACAGCTTCGCCGTTGCGCGCAACGCGGTCACGGCAGGCGATGCGGTGGGCCTGGCGCCGCTCGTGGCACTGGAGCAGGACATCCGCACCAGGGAGATCGCGCTGCTGCCGTTCACGGCGCCATGGCTGCAGTTGAGCTACGGCCTGTTCTACACGCGCAAGCGTCCGCTCTCGCGCGTTGCACAGCTGTTCATGACCCAGCTGCGACAGGTCGAAGTGGTCCTGCAGGCACGCGAGCAGCGCGCGCTGGCGCGGCTCGACGGCAAGAAGCGCACGCGCCGGCCCGCACCGAAACGCAAAGTGAAGGCTGCTGCTGAACCGGCGGTCCGTGTCGCGATGTCGACCGCCTCGTCTGCCCGCCGGACCCGGACCCGCCAGTGAACCGCATCGCGTGCGGTCTCGTGACGATGGCGATGTCGACCGCGAGCCTGGCCGCGGATGGGGTACCGGCCACGTACCGCCTCGACCTCGTTCACACCGGCGGCAAGGGCACGGAAATTTTTGCGGTCGACCGCTTGCGGCAGGAACCCCTGCCGTGGCCCGGGCATCCATCGCGCGCAACGGACGACGGCAAGTCCGGCCTCTACCGCTTCGAGGTGCGCGATGCGGACGGGCAACTGCTGCAGGCGCGCGGCTACTCATCGATCTTCGGCGAGTGGGTGACGACCGACGAGGCGCAGGACCAGCACCGCACCTTCCACGAATCGCTGCGGTTTCCTGCACCCGCGAAGCCGGGCCCGGTGCAGGTTCGGATCTACCGGCGCGATGCGCAACAGGTCTTCCAACCGGTGTGGGAGACGAAACTCGACACGACGGACATGTTCGTCGACCGGTCCCCGACCGCGGCGCAGGACCTGATCGTGATCGAGCAGCACGGCGCGGCCCGGGACAAGGTCGACCTGTTGTTGCTCGGCGACGGCTACACCGCCGCGGAATGCGCAGCGAAATTCCGCGCCGATGCCGAGCGCGTGACGGCAGCGTTGTTCAAGGTGCAGCCCTTCGCGCGCCGCCGCCAGGACTTCAACGTCTGGGGACTGTGCCCACCCGCCGCGCAATCCGGCGTGTCGCGTCCGTCCACGGGCATCCATCGCGCTTCCCCGGCCGGAGCCACCTACGACGCTTTCGGCAGCGAACGCTACCTGCTCACGTTCGAGAACCGCGCACTGCGCGAGATTGCCGCGCAGGCGCCGTACGAAGCGCTGGTGATCCTCGCCAACAACGACACGTACGGGGGCGGCGGTATCTTCGGCTTGTACTCGACGCTGGCTGTGGACAGCTCGTGGGCCGACTACCTGTTCGTGCACGAGTTCGGCCACCACTTCGCGGCGCTCGCGGACGAGTACTACACTTCGCCCGTCGCCTACGCGGCGCCGACCACGATCGTCGAACCATGGGAGCCGAATGTCACGGCGCTGCTCGACCGGGACAAGCTCAAGTGGCGTCACCTCGTCGCGACGAGCACGCCGGTCCCGACGCCGTGGCCAAAGGAGACATTCGAAGCGTACCAGCTCGATGTGCAGGCGCGTCGCAAGCAGATTCGCGCGGACCGCCGGCCGGAAAGCGAGATGGACGCGCTCTTCCGCGAGGAACAGGCGCACGTCACGAAACTGCTCGGCCGCGAACGCTACCCCTCGGCCGTCGGCGCATTCCAGGGCGCCAATTACGACGCGCAGGCGTACTACCGTCCGCAGCTCGACTGCATCATGTTCACGCGCGACCAGGTGCCCTTCTGCCGTGTGTGCGAGGCGGCCCTCGAACAGGTCATCGACTCGATCGCACCGGGAACGGCGCAGCCCTAGCAGCGGGCTTGCCGGGAGCACCGAACGATGCCGCATGGAACGATCGACTTCACGCTCGACCCGCTTGCTTCGCCGCTGCGGCGGCCGCGGGTAGCACGCGCGCTTCACCTGGACACTCGGCATCCTGCTCGCCTTTGCCGCCCTGCTCATCTGCACGGTCGTGGCCGGACTGGGCTCCGCCGCCACCGGCGTATTCGTGCGCGCGCTGGCCCTGTCGTCCGCGATGTCGCTGCTCACGATCCTGATCCTCTGGTACCTCGACCGCCGTGAACGCGAGTCACCCTACGCCTGCGCCGCGGCGTTCCTGTGGGGGTGGGCTCATCGCGACAACGATCGCGCTGCCGCTCAACACGGCGGCGATCATGGCCGTCACGCAATGGCTCGAGCAGTTTCCCGAACTGGGCCAGATGCTGGGCCCCGACGCAGCGATGATGATCGGCGCGCCGCTTTCGGCGCCGATCGTCGAGGAAACGACCAAGGGCATCGGCATCGTGCTGCTCTTCTGGCTGCTGCGCGGCGAGTTCGACAACGTGCGCGACGGGTTCATTTACGGCGCCTTGATCGGCGCCGGCTTCAACTGGTTCGAATCGGCGCTGTACGTGCAGCAGAACTTCGTCGAGTTCGGCACCGCGCCGTACGGCTTCCAGATCGGGACGCGCTTCGCCTGGCTCGGCCTCGCGGGCCATGCGCTGTTTTCCGGACTCTTCGGTGCCTCGCTGGGCGTGTCGCGCGCCACTTCGAAGCTGTGGTTGCGCGTGCTCGCGCCCGTCGGTGGTTTCGCGCTGGCGATCCTCGGGCACGTGTGGAACAACTCGCTGCCGCTGTTCATGGCACTCGCCGCTGCGCAGGCCGGCGAGGCCGCACCGACCGAAGTGCTGGCGCCACCCACGTACACCGTCTGGGACGCCATGATCACGGCCAGCCTGACCAACGTCGTCGTGTTCCTGCCGTTTGTGCTGTTGCTCGCGTTCATTCTCCATCGCAGTGGCCAGGCCGAACGCCGTGTGCTCGTCGAGGAACTCGAGGACGAGGTGGGGCGCAGCGTCACCGCCGGGGAATTGACGGCGATCAAGGCGGACCGCGCCTTTCGCACGCGACGTGTAGATCCTCGCCACGCGCGGGTTTCCGCGGCACTGGTTAACGCCCAGAACGAGCTGGCGTTTCGCAAGCGCCGGCTGAAAAGCCGCGGTCTCGACCCGACGCACGACGGCGTGCTCGAGCAGCGCCGGGCGCAGATTTCGGCATTGCGACGGAAGCTTCCGGGGTGACGACGTGGAACGCGACCAATTCGCAGCAACTACGTATTCCGGCCGCGGCCCGGGGGACGCACATTGCCTATGCTAGAAAGAAGCCCCAGGAGCCTGCCATGTTCACCAGCCGTAACGCCCTCATCAGCCTCGTGGCTGCCGCCGCCTGCTGCGCGATTCCCGCGCTGGCCGCCGACGACGTGTTCACGGCAGCCATGGACGGGGCACAGTGCCTGCCCGAGCCGATCACGACGCCGGCGACCGGCGCCATCGAACTGCGCGCGAGCGCCGACGGCAAGAAAATCGATTACAAGATCACGGTCAACAAGCTGTCGAATGCGTCGCAGGCCGACCTGCACATCGGCGCCGCGAGCCAGAACGGCCAGCCGGTGGTCAAGCTGTGGCCCCAGGGCAATGCTGCTGCCAAGCGTGGTGAATTGACCGGCGTGCTGGTGGAAGGCTCATTCGACGCCAGCGACTTCATCGGCCCGATGACGGGTTCGCCGATGTCCGACCTGCTGGAAGAAATTCGCACCGGCAACACGTACGTCAACGTGCACACCTACGACGGCGTGGACCCGCCCTACTCGGGTCCGGGCGACTACCGCGTCGGTGAGATCCGCGGCCAGCTGAAGTAGACCCTAGAGGCGGAAAACCCGCCGCGCATTGGCGCCGAGAAAGCTTGCCGCAATCCCGGCGTCGAGTTGCATTTCCGCCAGGCCCTCGAGCGCGCGCGCCGGCGGAATCATCGGCCAGTTCGTGCCGAACAACACCTTTTGACGACCGTGACCACGCAAGTAGTCGACCAGCGCGGCCGGATACCGCCTGACCGTGTATGCCGAAGTATCGATGTATACGTTCGGGTGCTTGGTCGCGACGGCGATCATCTCCTCGGTCCACGGATAGCCGATGTGCCCGCCAACGACGACGAGGTCCGGAAAGTCGATCGCCACCTGGTCGATGTACGGGATCGGCCGGCCGAACTCCGACGGCATGAGCGGGCCGGTGTGCCCGACCTGCGTGCAGAACGGGACGCCGAGTTCGCAGCACTCGCTGTAGACCGGGTAGAAGCGTGCGTGCGTCGGCGGCAGTTGCCACAGCCAGGGCAGCACACGCACGGCCTTGAAGCCGAGTTCACGCACGCAGCGGCGCAGTTCCTTCACGGCGGCCCGCGGGTTCGAGATGTCGAGCGAGCCCACGCCGATCAGCCGGTCGGGCGCCTGGCGGACGAAAGACGCGACTTCGTCGTTGGCGATCAGGTCACCGTGCGGCCCCGTCCACGCGCTGATCAGGCTGCGGCCGACGCCGCCCTCGTCCATGGCCGCGAGCGTGGCGGCCACAGGCATCTCGCCCGCGGCAGCATCGAGCCCTCCCTTGGTCCAGCGACGGAGCGATGCGAACATCGGGTGATTCAGGTGGCGCGTCGTCGGGTGCTGCGCCCAGGCATCGATGATTTCGGTTTCCATGCGCGCGAGGATCGCCCGTGACGTGCCGCGAATCAATGACCCACCGGCCGTCGATAGTCGGCTCCTATCGAAATACGCATAACAATCTATTGGCTCTACCGGTCTGGACCCCGGACAATGCGCCCCATCGAAGCATTCACCCCTCTGCCATCCCGGCAAACCAACCTGGAGCCAAGACCCATGTCACTGATCAACACCACCGTCCCGGCATTCAAGACGCAGGCCTTCCACAACGGCAAGTTCATCGAAGTCAGCAACGAGTCCATGAAGGGCAAGTGGTCGGTCGTCATCTTCATGCCGGCAGCATTCACCTTTAACTGCCCGACCGAAGTCGAGGACGCAGCCGACAACTACGCCGAGTTCCAGCAGATGGGCGCCGAGGTCTATATCGTCACGACCGACACGCACTTCTCGCACAAGGTGTGGCACGAAACCTCGCCAGCCGTCGGCAAGGCGAAGTTCCCGCTGGTCGGCGACCCGACGCACACCCTGACGCGCGGCTTCGGCGTGCACATCGAGGAAGCGGGCCTCGCCCTGCGCGGCACGTTCGTGGTCAACCCGGACGGCGTGATCAAGACCCTCGAGATCCACGACAACGCCATAGCGCGTGACGTCAAGGAAACGCTGCGCAAACTCAAGGCCGCACAGTACGTCGCCGCGCACCCGGGCGAAGTGTGCCCGGCGAAGTGGAACGACGGCGCGAAGACAATCAAGCCGTCGCTCGACCTGGTGGGCAAGATCTGATGCTCGACACCGATCTCAAGGAACAGCTCCAGGGCTACCTCGGTCGGCTCACGCAGCCGATCGAGGTCGCTGCGGCCCTCGACGACTCCGACGCCGCTCGCGAAATGCAGGAACTGCTGCGTGAGATTGCGACGCTGTCGAGCCTGATCAGCTATCGCGAAATGCGTGGCAGCGAGATTCCCGCGGGCAAGCGCACGCCCTCTTTCCGGGTCACGCGGGTCGGCGCAGACATGGGCGTCGACTTCGCGGGCATCCCGCTGGGCCACGAGTTCACCTCGCTGGTGCTCGCGCTGCTGCAGGCTGGCGGCTATCCGCCGAAGGTCGACGCGCCCGTGATCGAGCAGGTCAAGGCGCTGCAAGGCGAGTTCAACTTCGAGATCTTCATCTCGCTCTCGTGCCACAACTGCCCCGAAGTCGTGCAGTCGCTGAACCTGCTGGCCGTGCTGAACCCGGGCGTGCGCACCACGATGATCGACGGCGCGCTGTTCCAGGCCGAGGTCGAGGCGCGGCAGATCATGGCCGTGCCGTACGTGTTCCTGAACGGCAGGGAGTTCTCGCAGGGCCGCATCAGCCTCGAGGAGATCCTCGCGAAGATCGACATCGGCGCCGGTGCGCGTGCCGCCGAGAACATCAGCGCCAAGGAGCCCTTCGACGTGCTCGTCGTGGGCGGTGGCCCCGCGGGCTCGTCTGCGGCCATCTACGCGGCCCGCAAGGGCATCCGCACGGGCGTGGTCGCGGACCGTTTCGGCGGCCAGGTGATGGACACGCTCGGCATCGAGAACTTCATCTCGGTCAAGGCGACCGAGGGCCCGAAACTCGCGGCCGCGCTCGAAGAGCACGTCAAACACTACGAGGTCGACATCATGAACCTGCAGCGCGCAGCACGGCTCGAGCCAGCGGGTAACGAGGGACTGTTCACGGTGACGCTCGAGAGCGGCGCACAGGTCAAGAGCAGGACCGTGATCATCTCCACCGGTGCGCGCTGGCGGCAGATGAACGTGCCGGGCGAGAAGGAGTACTCCGGCAAGGGCGTGGCCTACTGCCCGCACTGCGACGGCCCGCTGTTCAAGGGCAAGCGCGTCGCCGTCATCGGTGGCGGCAACTCCGGCGTCGAAGCCGCGATCGACCTCGCCGGCATCGTCGCGCACGTCACGCTGCTCGAATTCGACGGCAAGCTGCGCGCCGACGAGGTGCTGCAGCGCAAGCTGCGCAGCCTGCCGAACGTGCGCGTGATCGTGTCGGCGCAGACCACCGAAGTGCACGGCGCCGACGGCAAGGTCAATGCGCTGAGCTACAAGGATCGCAGCTCGGGTGAGACCCACCGCGTCGAACTCGAAGGCGTGTTCGTGCAGATCGGCCTGCTGCCCAACACCGACTGGCTCAAGGGCACGGTAGCGCTCTCGCCGCGCGGCGAGATCGAAGTCGACGCCAGGGGCCAGACGTCACTGCCGGGCGTGTTCGCGGCGGGCGACGCCACGACGGTGCCGTACAAGCAGATCATCATCGCGATGGGCGAAGGCTCGAAGGCGGCGCTCGGCGCGTTCGATCACCTGATCCGCGTGCCGGTGCCGGCGTCGGGCGAAGCGGCGGCGGCTTGAGGGCCTGATAGCGGTTTTCACCACTGCCCGGGGAGCAAGCGGCGGATTACCGTTGACCGGTTAATCGGCCACGTCCCCGGAGCACGGAATGGAAAGATTCAGCCTGCTGTTCACGACCGACTATGGGTTGATGAGCCTGGGCGTCATCCTGTTCATCGTCGTGATGGGTTTCTACCTGTCCAGGAAGCTGAAGAAGCTGATGAACCAGGAGCCTGGCAAGGAAGGATGGGAGTAGCCTCAGTCCCGCACCAGGTCCAGCAGGTGCGATGCGACGGCGAGCACGTGCGCGATGCCAACGCCGATCAACGCGCGCGCTGCACGGATGTGCCAGCCACGCCAGGCGACGGCGTCGCCAGAGCCCTGCAGCAGGAACCACATCGCGCCGGTCACGCCGGTGACGACGATCGCGACCAGCAGCAGGCCCTCGATCACACCCGTGATCCCTGCCGCTTTACCAGGGGCGTACCGCCTCCAGCGGCCGCCACTCAACAGCGAGACCGCATAGACGATCCCGATCGGGAGCGCGAGCCAGCCGAGTGCCACGTGCGCGTAGGCGAAGAAACCCGCGCCGCTCGGAATCCGCCGCAGCATCGACACCCACGGACTCGTCGCCACGAGCCATAGCGACAGCACTGCCAACGCCGTGTGTAATCGATTCGTGGCCGATTCCTGCACGGCGGTCAGGCCGGAACCCGCCCCTCGGCCAACGCCGCCACCCGTCCCGCAAACCGACGCACCTCGTCCCACGGCGTGAACTCGACATTGGTGTGCAGGTCGGTGGGCCCGCCCGTCAGCCGCATGATGAAGCGGATGACGTGCCGGTCGAAGGGACCATAGCGCTGGTAGTCGAGCACTCCGCCAAACACCGCGAGCAGCTGCGGACGCCAGGTCGCGAGCGCCAGGAATTTCTGCATGTAGGGGTTCGTCTCCGGCGTGTTCTTGTGCGGCTTGCGCGCGACGAGACTCACCGAGAAAAACGCGTTGGGCTTCGAATCGAGCAACGCACGGTGCTCTGCGATGAACGCGTAGACGGCCGGATTGTGCTTGCCATGACGGATGCTGGCGCCGATCACGATCGCGTCGAATGCCGCGGCGTCCTGCGGGCCGGCGACCAGCGGTCGAACCTCCGCCACGTGCCCGAGTCGCACGATTTCCTCGCGCATCACGCCGCCGACCTTCAGCGTGTGTCCGTACACGCCATGGTACAAAAACAGGATCCTTGCCACGGAAAGTCACCGTCGGTTCAAATGGCCGGGCGGAATTTTAGCCGCCCCGGAGACCGCTCGGGGATCGGTAGTCACCCCGCCCCGGCTTGCCTACAACTCCGCCGCGGTCCCGACGCCGCGCTCCAGCGCGTGCCGATACACCACGAGCGCGCTGACCAGGTCCTGCGCCGCGACGCCCAGCGACTTGTATACCGTGACGTCGTCGTCCGCCGAGCGGCCCGGCACCGTGCCGCTCAGCACGTCGCCGATCTCACCGAGAATGTGGGCTTCCGTCACCCTGCCGGCCTTGATCGCGTCGAGCAATTCGCCCGCCTGCGCCAGCGCGCTGCCGCGGTAGTCGACAAAATAGCGCGCCAGCGCCACCAGGTCGTCGTCCACCTCGCGTGCGTTCGGGATCGACGCGCCGACGAGGCACAGGTGCGTGCCCTTGCGCACGTCGCGACCAAGAAGAATGGCCCTGGGCGAGCCGGTCACGGTGCAGATCACGTCTGCTGCCGCGGCAGCTGCGGCAACGGACGACGCGACTTCCACGTGGACACAGCCAGCGCCGAGCGCATATTCCGCACATTCGCGCGCGGCGTCCGGATTGCGTCCCCACACGATTACGCGCTCGAAGGGGCGCACGGCCTGGAAGGCATCGATGTGCGAACGCGCCTCTTCACCCGTGCCGAGAACTGCGAGCGTGCGCGAATCGGCGCGTGCCAGGGCTTGCGTCGCGACGACGCTGGCCGCGGCCGTGCGGATCGCAGTGAGCGCACTCGCCTCCATGATTGCAACGGGCCGGCCGTGGGCCGACTCGTACAGCACGTACAGGCCGACGTGCGACGAGAGCCCCACCTTCGGGTTGCCCGGGAACAGGCTCAGTAACTTGATGCCGAAACATTCGGGTTCGCCGAGGTAGCCCGGCATCCAGGCGAGCCTGCCGTCGCCGGAGGGGAGCGGCATATGCTGCCGGAGCGGCATCAGCACGTTGCCGGCGCTGACGCCGCGCATCGCCTGCTCCACCGCGGCGACGCATTCGCCGTACGGCAGCAGTTCGCGCACCTCGCGGGCGGAAATGACGTGCAGTTCGAGCGGCGGCTGTTGCATGCGCAAAGCCTAGCGCACCCGTTCGACCGCACAAAGCAAAACGGCCCCCGAAAGGGCCGTCTGCTGCTGACTCTTTCCAGCCGGCTGCGGTTGAGCCGCCGACCAGTCCGGACCAGCCTGAACGCTTACCAGCGGCGGGGACGCTCGGTCTTCGCCTGGGCTTCGTTCACCTTCAGGGCGCGGCCGCCCATCTGGAAGCCGTTCAGCGTCTGGATCGCCTTGGCGGCCTCGGAATTCGAGGTCATTTCGACGAAGCCGAAGCCACGGGGTTGGCCGGTGTCACGGTCGTTGATCAGGGCCACCGAGTCGACGGTGCCGTGGGCCGAGAACAGCTCACGCACGGCGTCTTCGGTGGCGGAAAAAGGGAGGTTACCGACGTAGATCTTGGACATTTAAATACTCACTGACAAAAAGTCCGTTCGGCCGTGCCCATCGAAACGACGGGCTGGATCAGCCTGGGGACCGGGAAACGCAAGGCATGAGGCAGCGCGGCTGGAAGAGCACCCGCTTTCTGGGCGGGGCGATCGCAGTCGCGTGGCAACGGTGCCACGTGGATCGGAAACTCTTCGGCTAAGCGCTGGGACTTGAACTGCACGAGAAATCGCGAGAACCGCCCAAACAGAAAGTAGAAGGGAGACTACCCGCGGCGGACTATACGCGCTTTTCCCCGACCGGGTCGGTTTATTTCCAGACGCGGGGCACGGGGTTGCTGTATCGTGCGTGCGCCGCGCCCTGCTTGAGCCTTCCGCCTCTCAGTGTCCCCGGCATTACCCGCCGTACCGGCACACCCAGGTGAATGAATGGCCAAGGAAGAACTCATCGACATGCAGGGCACCGTCAACCAGGTGCTGCCCGACACGCGTTTTCTCGTGACGCTGGAAAACGGCCACGAAATCACCGCGTACCTCTCCGGCAAGATGCGCAAGCACCGCATCCGCATCCTGGCCGGCGACAAGGTGACACTGGAAATGTCCCCGTACGACCTGACCAAGGGTCGCATCAACTTCCGCGAAAAGGATGTCCGCGGTCCCTCGACGGGCGCCCGCCCCAACTTCGCCCGCCGCCGTTAAGGTTTCCGGCTGAACAGGCGATCCAGCAGGCCTGGCCTGGCTCGACTTGTCACCTTCGACTTGACGGCCGCGCGTTGCGCCGCCGACGGCGACCTCACCGGATACGTCCGCACCGTACCCATGTTGCTGCGGTCGTGCGGGTTGCCCGCATTCGCCGGCACTGCCCGCCGCTGGGTTGGCACTTCCAGCCCCTTCGGTACCGGGGTTTCCGACAGCTTGCGCACCATGGCTGTCGACTCGATGGCGAGGTGCGCCGGTGGCTGGAGCCTCCGCACCATCGTCGTGCTGGCATCGCGCACGTAGCGATGATCGGCGGTTCGCAATTCCCACACCGCGTTGCCACGCGCGTCGAAACCCACCCGCCCCGACGTGGGGTGAGCAGGCTTGTCCTGGTCGCTGTGCGACGTCCGCAATGTCGGTGTCAGGCGGGTGGACGCGGCGTCTTTGCGATGGGACATGACTTGAGGTCGCAGATTTATAGAGTGGCTGGCCACTAATCTACGCCGGTTCAGCCGCCCGACCCGATTCTGTCAACCGCGCGCCGCGGATTCTGTGACGCCGATCACGCCCGGCCCGGCCTTGTTTACACTCGTCACAGTGTTGCCACCCCCCCATGCGCGCGGTAACGTCCGTCGCGTTCCCCGCCCTACCAGGAAGAGTGAGCCATGACCATCACGAGCCTTCGTTCGTCGTTCAACCTCGCGCTCGGTCTCGTCGCCCTGGCAAGCTGGCCCGGCCTTGCTGCCGCCGACGTCGTCACCGGTACCTTGGCTCCGGCCGCGGCCAAGGCCATCATCGTCGATGCCGCGGGCAAGACCGTCGCCGAACTGAAGCCAGGCGCATACCAGCTGCAGCTGGCCCCGGGCCGCTACAAGGCCAGGTGCCTGGCGCCGACGCAGCGCGAACTGGAATTCCTGAGCCTGTCGGAACCCGTCACCGTCAACGTCGACTGCGGCTGACCGGCGACCACTCGTGACGGACGAAGCCGACAAGCCGCCTCGCCGCGACTGGCGCGAGAACGCCAAGTTCGCGGCCAACATCGTCAATTCGCTCGCGATCCCGCTGCTGACGGTCGCCGCGACCATCGTCGGCTTGTACGCGACCAACACGCTCAAGCAGCGCGAGATCGCGATCGCCACGGAGAACAACTCGCAGTCGTTGCGCAACCAGCGCGAGGAATCCGAGACCAACCTGCGCTCGGCGATGTTCCGCGAACTCGTGGGTCCGCTGCTGCAGAGCGAAACCGAACTGGTGAAAGCCGGCGCGGACACGGACCTGCCGCGGTCGCAACGGCTGGCGCTGCTCGCCGAACTGCTCGCACTGAACTTCCACGAGCATTTCGAGCTCGGCCCGCTGCTGCGCTACGTCGATACCCTGCCTGGCCAGACCGAGGAGGCGCGCGCGCGCTTGCGCAGCACCTCGCGTCGCGTGATCTCGCGACAACTCGCGCCGTTGTTGTCCACTGCCGCGGCCAAGCAGGGGCGCCATCCGTCGTTCCTGGAAATCTCGTTGAACTCGGACGGCACCGAACCCGCCGAGACGCTGCTCTCGTGCGCAGTGCCGGCGGACGCGAACTCGGCCAGCGGTTCGCTCAAGCTCAATTGCTCGAGCACGGCCCAGGGCTCGCCCTTGCGGATCGTCTCGCCTGACGGCAAGGACAACCTGCAGGTGAACGTGCGCGCAGTCAGCTGGGCCGCACAGACGGTCGGCATATACGCCGTGCTGCTGGGTGCGAAAGGCGAATCGCAGGCGCTCGCGCCACCGATCGAGTTCACGCTGTCGCCCTACTCGTTCCCGTTCTCGGACAACACGCTGCTGCCGAGCGGCAACCGGTTCGGCATCTACCTGACGCGCATCGACGACATTCCGGGCGTCGCGCGCATCATGCGACTGTCGTTCGTCTGGTTCCCCAAGGATTTCGTGCCACCGCGCGAACGGCCGTTCGACCTCGACGTGCACGAGGTCTTACCGGACATCAACCTGCCCGTGACGAAGTAGCCAGCAACAGCTCGGGCAACATGGCGTCCCACTGCATGTCGTGGGTCGCGACCAGGGCGTCGCGCAGCATCTCGCCTGCAGCAGGCACCGCGCTGGCCGCTGCCGCCAACGCCCGGCCGCGCGCGACGACAACGTCGGCCCAGGCCACCGGCTCATCGCGGGTATAAGCCTCGAGCTCCGCCGCGTACCTGAGCACGCGCGACGTGTCGCCGATGCCGAGCGCGACCTCGATGCCGAGGTGGTAGAACTCAAGGTAGTTGTGGCTCACGCAGCCGCGCGCCAGCAGGTCCTCGCCCTCCTGCAGCAACGAGCGGATGCGGCCCTCGTCGTCGAGCACGAGCGCAAGCGCCGCGTAGGCAAAGGGGCCGCAGTAGGTCGGGCAGACCTCGCGCGCCGTGTCGGCGGCGCTCTCGAGCGTGGCCAGCGCCTGGGTGGGTTCCCGCAGCGCGAGCTGGGCGAGACCGCGCAGGCCCAGCGTTTCGGCCTCGAAGCGCCGTGCGCCGAGTTCACAGGCCAGTGCCAGTCCCTGGGTGCTCGAGGCCAGTGATTCCGCGTAGCGCGCGCGATAGAGTTCAACGGCTGCCTTGGATGCCAGCGCGACGACTTGCGCGCGCCGGTCGCCGAGCTCGCGCGCCTCGGCAGCGGCGCGGTTACAGGTCGCGAGCGCCACCTCCAGCGGACCCGTGTACGTCTGCGTAACGGCAAGCATCGGCAGGTAGGACAGTTGCAGGCCCGTCAGGCCGTGGCGCTCGCTCAAGGCGACGCAATCGCGAAACTCGGCATGGGCCGAGCGCAGGCGCCCGCGCTGGTAGTGCGCGTCACCGAGACCGCCACGTGCCCGTGCGATCTCTTCGACGGAACCGGCTGCGGTCGCAAACCCGAGTGCGCGTTCGTGCGCGGCCAGGCACAGATCGAGTTCGCCGCGTGGAAAGTGCAGGTTCCCGCGCAGGGTCCACAGGTTGGCGAGGCGACGGGTGTCCGACGGATCGACCTCCTGTTCGGCACGGGCGAGCGAGGCCAGCGCTTCGTCGTGCCGATCGACGATGCGCAGCGAGGTTGCCAGTCCCAGCCACGCGCGCGCACGGGCAGCGCGCGTGGTCGCGAAGTCGATCGACGACCGGAATGCATCGATTGCCTCGCTGGGGTGGCCCGCGACCAGTTGCACGTCGCCGAGCGTGGCCTGCGCGTCGCCGCTGTCCTGCGGTTGCCGCGCGCATTCGACGGCACGTTCGGCGTAAATCAGGGCACGTTCGAGCCGGTATGCGCGCAGGTTCTCCGTGGCGGCGCGCACGTACGCCGCCGCTGCGCCTGTGTCGTCGGCCGCGGCCAGGTGCTCCGCCAGCAACCCGCTGTCGCGCCCTTCGCACCAGGAGGCTGCCCGGCGATGGAACTCGCGCCGCGTCGACCCGAGCAGCGACTCGTACACGGCGTCGCGAATCAACGCATGGGCGAAGCGGCAGTCGTCACCTTCGACGGCGATCAAGCCGGCCTGTTCGAGCGTGCCAGCGCAGTAATTCGGGTCTGCCAGCACGTGACGCAGCGCATCCTGCGAAAAGCGGATGCCGAGCGTCGCTGCCGCATGCACCGCATGCTGTACGGCGGGCGCCAGCCGCTCGATGCGCGCGAGCACCAGCCCGCGCACACTGCCGGGCAACGCGGCCTGGCCCGAATGCGCGGCACGCAGCAACTGCTCGAGGTACAACGGGTGACCGTGGGCGGTGGCAAGGCAGCGCTCGACCGCAGCGGCGGGCAGGCCTGCCTGCGACGACGCGAGATCACGGGCTTCGTCCTCGGCGAGCGGGCCGAGGTCCAGCGTGGTGAGCGGGCTTCCCGAGCCTCGGGCACGCCATGCCGCCGCCAGCACGTCGTCGCCCGGGCGCGACGTAAGGCATACCAGCAGCGGGCTGGCCGCGGCCGACACCGCCAGTTCCGCGAGCTGCGCGATCTCGTGCGCGGACGCCCAGTGCACATCCTCGATCACGAGCAACAGCGGTTGCTCGGCTGCCCGCTGCAACAGGCGACGCAACAGGTCTGCCCGCCCGCGCTCACGCGAATGACTGTCCATCGCCGCCAGGCGTGACCGGCCCTCGTCGGGAATCACGGCATCGACCAGGTCGCTGGCGAACAGCGCATCCTCAGGTGCGATCAGACCGCGCGCTGCTGCCTCGGTCACGACGGCGGCGCGATCGTCCGTTGACACATCGGTTCCGGCGGCCAGCAGGCCCAGGGCCAGCGCAGGGAGCGGACGCTCCACCGCGACTTGTCCGAAATCGAGCACCTGCAGCGTGCGCGATCCGATGCCCTGTCGCGTCGCGGCGCGCGTCAGCTCGGCCGCGATCGCGGACTTGCCGATCCCGGGTTCGCCGCGAATCAACACCGTGCGCGCGCGTCGCGACGCTGCGATCTCCGCCAGCAGTGTCGTCAGCAGCGCGAGTTCGGCGCGCCGGCCCACGAATCGGTGCGGTGTGGCGGACGCTGCACGCCCCGCGATCGACGCCACGCGCAACGTGGTGCGGGCCGCGTCGTCTTCACTTACCTGCAGCTCGATGTCCCCGTGCAGTCTGCCAGCCACCTCCGGCGAGACAAACGTAGCACCGGGTGGCGACGCGCGCGCGATGTCGCGCGCCTCCGCGACCGGACGACCACTCAGCGGGAAGGGCGCCTCCACCGCTGCGGGCAGGACCTGGCCCGCGGCGATGCCGCACGCAACCGCGCCTTCGCTGGCGCGCAGCGCCGTGCTCGGCTCCGCCGTGAGTTCCCACGCCGTGCGCACCGCCCGGTCCGACTCGTTGCCCGCGAGCGCGGCCAAGCCGAACACGACCAGCACTTCGCCTTCGCCGATACGGTCGACGTGCCCGCCGAACCGTCCGGCCACGGTGCACACGCGCGTTTCGAGCGCTGTCCAGCGATGCCGCTCCCGTTCGGGATCCGACGCATCTCGCGTCGTCGACGCACCGCCGTCGCGAACACACAGCACGACGGCCTCGCGCAGGGTGGGCATCGCCCTGGGAGCCTGCTGCGACACGCCCGCTTCGTCCTCGTCGGCGGGCGGCGCGGCGGCCGGATCGATGGCACGGCGCTGCCGCAGGATGTCCCGCCGCAAGTCGTCGGTGGCCGGGTCCGTGGCGACGTCGAGATCGCGGCGCAACGCCTCCCGGCACAACCGGTACTGCCGCAGGGCGTCGGTGTGACGCCCGACCCGGGCGAGCAGCGCCATCAGGTCGCGATGCGCCGATTCGTTGAGCGGCTCGAGCGCGACCAGTCGCTCGAGTGCACGCAGCTGGCCCTCACGGTCGTCCGCGGCACCGCACCTCGCCGCGATCCGCGTCAGCGTGTCCACCACAGTCCGTCGAAACGACCCGCGCTGCTCCTGCGCCCAGCGCTCGAAGGACATCGACCGCGCGTCGAGTCCGGCGAGCAGTTCCTCGCCCAAGTGTTCGATGGTCGCGAGCAATGCCCCGGGCGAGCCGTCCCGCACCTGCGCATAGAACTCCGCGACGTCGCTGGTGACGGCGTCCACGTCGAGCCACACCGACTGGGTGTCGGCCCGCAACGCGTGCGCGCAGTCGTCAGGCAGCGCGCGGCGCAGGGCCGACAGCGCCTGGCGCAGACTGGATCGTGCGAGTTCGGGGTCTGCGTCCTCCCACAGCAGGGTCGCCAGGAAATCGCGCGACGACGACATCCCGGGGCGCAACGCGAGGCACCCGAGCAAGGCCCTGCATTTACGGGCCGTGACGGGCACCTCGCGCCCGTCGCGCGCGCGTACCCGGACACCACCGACCAGTTCGATCCGCAGCGCTGCCACCCAACGCTCTCCTGACCGCGAGGTGCCGCACAGTACGACACCCTGGCTGGTGATTTTCACGATTTTTTCACGCCTGTCGAGACGGCGCGTTCACGGGCTGTCGCTACCTTGTATCGCACCCGGTCACCCGGACCGTACCGGACCGGACTTTCACGCAGCCATCGACCCAAGGAGATGCACATGGAAACCAAAGACCGCCGCGGCCTCGCCGTCTCGAGCCGCAACGCCACCGCCCTCGAGCACTATGAGACAGCGCTCGAATTGACCGCCTCGTACTTCGTCGACCCGTTGGCCACGATCACGGCCGCGATCGAGCACGAGCCGGCCTGCGCGATCGCGCACTGCGTGCGCGCGGCACTCGGCGTAATGTCGTCGGAGCGCGGCGCACTGCCGATGATCCGGGAGAGCATCGAGGTAATCGAGGCGCCCGCCACGCGCGCCAACGACCGCGAGCGCGCGCCGCCGCCGCCCGCGCCTGGCTCGAGGGCGACTTTGCCCGCAGCGTGCAGTTGTACGGCGAGATCGCCGTCGAGCATCCCCGTGACCTGCTCGCCGTGCAGACGGCGCACATCGGCGATTTCGCCCTCGGGCAGTCGACGTTACTGCGCGACCGGATGGCGCAGGTGCTGCCGCACTGGAACGACGACGTGCCCGGCTACGGCTACGTGCTCGGCATGCACGCATTCGGACTGGAGGAGACCGGGCTCTATGCCCGGGCCGAGGACACGGGCCGGCGCGCGCTCGAACTGAACCGTCGCGACCCGTGGGCGGTGCACGCTGTCGCGCACGTGATGGAGATGCAGGGCCGCATCGGCGATGGCATCGAGTGGCTCACGTCGCGCGCACCCGACTGGTCGATCGACAACGGCCTCGCGTTCCACAACTGGTGGCACCTCGCGCTGCACCACCTCGAATTCGGCGAGCATGCGCGCGTGCTGGAGATCTACGACACACGCATCCGCCCGGCACCGACCTCGGTCGCGCTCGAGATGGTCGACGCCTCCGCGATGCTCTGGCGCCTGTCGCTGCGTGGCGTCGACGTGGGCACGCGCTGGCAGGCGCTCGCCGCGGCGTGGGCGCCCCTCGCCGACGACGGCTACTACGCGTTCAACGACGTGCACGCGATGTTCGCACTCGTCGGAGCGGGCGACTGGGCCGGTGTCGAGCGCGTGACTGGCAGCCTGCAGCGCGCCGCGCAGGAAACAGGCACCAACGGCATGATGTCGCGGGACGTCGGCCTGCCGCTCGCGCGGGCCATCGCGGCGTTCGGTCGCGGCCAGTACGCCGAGGCGATGAACACGCTGCTGCCGGTGCGCGCGAGCGTCCATCGGTTCGGCGGCAGCCATGCGCAGCGCGATGTAGTGCAACTGACGCTGCTCGAAGCGGCGCTGCGTGCCGGCAAGGCAGCGCAGGCACGCGCGCTGGCGGCCGAGCGCACGGACCTGAAGCGCACGAGTCCGCTTAACTGGCGGCTCACGGCGCGGGCGCTCGAGTCACAAGGCAGGGCAGACGACGCGAAGCGGGCCCGCGACACCGCGGACCTGCATGCAGCGGCCCAGCGGACGCCACGGACTGCAACCCGCGAGGCCGCGTGACCCGGGTGTCCATGGACGCATCGACCGGGCCGGTGCGGTATGTTGCGCACCTGAGGGCGAATCGGCCGCCGTCGTGAGTGGAGCAAACCTTGGATTTCGACAACGAGTCGGACCGCCTGCTGCGCGACGACATCCGCCTGCTCGGCCGCTTGCTCGGCGATACGGTTCGCGACCAGGAAGGCAGCCCATCGTTCGACGTGGTGGAGCGCGTGCGCCAGAGCGCCATCTCGTTCCACCGCGACGAGAACGTCGCGGCCCGGCGTGAACTCGAACGAATCCTCGACGGGCTCAGCCGCGAGCAGACGATGATCGTGGCGCGTGCGTTCAGCTATTTCTCGCACCTGGCCAACCTCGCGGAAGACCTCCACAACAGCCGCCGCAAGCGGCAGTCCGACATCAATGGCGAACCGCCGGCGGACGGCAGCCTGGCGCGGGCGCTCGATCGCGTCGAGGCCGCCGGGGTCTCGCTGGAGTCGCTGGCGGGATTCTTCCGCGACGGCGTGGTCGTGCCGGTGCTGACGGCGCACCCGACGGAAGTCCAGCGCAAGAGCGTGCGCGACCTGGAGATGCAGCTCGAGCAACTGCTGCAGGCACGCGAACGCACCCGCCTGACGCCGCAGGAGCAGGCCGCCAACGACGAATCGATCCGCGGTGCGGTGCTCGCGCTCTGGCAGACCCGCATGCTGCGGCTCGAGAAGCTCGACGTGATCGACGAAGTGGCCAACGGCCTGTCGTTCTTCGAGCAGACATTCCTGCCCGAAGTGCCCCTGCTCTACGGCGCGCTCGAGGACGAGCTGCAGCGCCGCCACCCCGGCGCGGCGCTGCCCGAACTGCCCTCTTTCCTGCGGATCGGGTCGTGGATCGGCGGCGATCGCGACGGCAACCCGTTCGTGACGGCGGACGTGCTCGAGCGCACCCTGCGCATGCAGTCGTCGCGGGTGTTCGAGCACTACCTCGAGCAGCTGCACACGCTCGGGGCGGAGCTCTCGTTGACGACGCTCGTCGCCGATGTCTCCGCGGAGCTGAATGCGCTGGCCGACCGCTCGCCGGACAAGAGCCCGCATCGCCGTGACGAACCGTACCGACGCGCGCTCACCGGACTGTACGCGCGCATGACCGCGACGGCGCACGACCTCGACATGCACGAACCGTTGCGGCACGCGATCGGCGCGGCCCCGCCGTATGCCGCGGCAGCCGAATTCGCGGCCGACCTCGAGATCATCCGGCGCTCGCTCGATGCGCACGATTCCGCCCTGCTCGCCCGCGGCCGGCGGCGACGCCTGCGGCGGGCCGTCGACGTGTTCGGCTTCCACCTTGCAGCGGTGGACCTGCGCCAGAACTCGGACGTGCACCAGCGCGTGGTCGACGAACTGTTCGAGGCCGCACGGCCTGGCATCGGCTATTCGTCGCTCGACGAGTCCGGGCGAGTGCGCGTCCTGGTGGAGGAACTCGCGACACCGCGACTGCTGAGCTCGCCGTACGTCGACTATTGCGCCGAAACCCGCAGCGAACTCGCGATCCTGCAGACGGCCGCGCAGATGCACGAGCGCTACGGCGCAGCGTGCATTCCCAACTACGTGATCTCGAAGTGCGACGGCGTGTCCGACGTGCTCGAAGTCGTGCTGCTGCTGCGCGAGGTCGGCCTGTACCGCGCGACGGACGCGCAACTCGGCTGCAACGTGATTCCGTTGTTCGAGACGATCGCCGACCTGCGCAACGCGGCCGCCGCGATGGATGCGTTGCTGGCGATTCCGGTGTACGCGCGCATGCTGGCCGCGCGTGGCATGGCGCAGGAAGTGATGCTCGGGTACTCCGACAGCAACAAGGACGGCGGGTACCTGACGTCCCGCTGGGAGCTGTTCAAGGCGCAGACCGAACTCGTCGCGACGTTCCGCAGGCACGGCGTCCGCATGCGGCTGTTCCACGGTCGCGGCGGTTCGGTCGGCCGCGGTGGCGGTCCAACGTACGAGGCGATCCTGGCGCAGCCCGGCGGCACCGTGCAGGGGCAGATCCGCGTCACCGAGCAGGGCGAAGTCATCGGCGCCAAGTACTCGAATGCCGAGGTCGGGCGGCGCAACCTGGAAGTTCTCGCCGCAGCGACGCTCGAGGCCACGTTGCTGGGCGGCGCCGGCCGTGCGCCCGAATCGCGGTACCTCGACGCGCTGGAAAAGCTGTCGGGCAGCGCCTACGGGGCCTATCGGCACCTCGTCTACGAGACGCCCGGTTTCGAGGACTACTTCTGGGAGTCGACAGTCATCAGCGAGATCGCCGAACTCAACATCGGCAGCCGCCCGGCCTCGCGCAACCCGTCACGGTCGATCGAGACGCTGCGCGCGATCCCCTGGGTGTTCTCGTGGGCACAGTGCCGGCTGATGCTGCCGGGCTGGTACGGCTTCGGCTCGGCGGTCGACGCGTGGCTGCTCGAGCACGGCGACGCTGGCCTCGAGCTGCTGCAGGAGATGCACCGCGAGTGGCCGTTCTTTGCATCGGTGCTGTCGAACATGGAGATGGTGCTGTCGAAGGTGGACATCGCGATCGCGTCGCGGTATGCCGACCTCGTCACCGATCCCGGGTTGCGCGCGACGATCTTCAGCCGCATCCGGGCGGAGCTCGAGTCGACGCTGTCCGCACTGCTCCGCATCATGGGCACCGACGAGTTGCTCGCGGGCAATCCACAGCTGGCCCGCTCCATCAAGTACCGGTTTCCGTACCTCGACCCGCTCAACCACATCCAGGTCGAACTGCTGCGCCGCTATCGCGCCGGGGACAGGGACGAACGCAGCCGGCGCGGCATCCACCTGACCATCAATGGCATCGCGGCGGGGCTGCGCAACAGCGGTTGACCCTGCGCGACTGGACCTCGAGTCGGACGTGGCCCTAGTATCGGCAGCAGAACAACCTACCGGGGGGGGAATTAACATGAACGAGTGGAACACCAGAGTCCCGCGCCACCTGTGGATCGTGGGCGCACTGTCGTTGCTGTGGAATGCCGTGGGCGCGTTCGACTACTCCGCCTCGCAGTTGCGCCTCGACTTCTACATGAGCCAGTTCACGCCGGATCAGCTCGCGTATTTCTATGCATTCCCCGCATGGGCCGTCGCCGCCTGGGCGATCGCGGTCTGGGGCGCGTTGCTCGGCTCGCTGTGCCTGTTGTTGCGCAAGGCCTGGGCCGTCTGGCTGTTCGGCGCTTCCATCGTCGGCATGGTGCTCACCGCGATCTACAGCTACGTGCTGACGGATGGCTTAGCCCTGATGGGAACCGGTGGCCTGGTGTTCACCGGTGTCATCTGGCTGATTGCCTTCAGCCTGTTTTTCTACGCGCGCGCCATGGCACGGCGTGGCGTGCTGCGCTGACGATCGCTCCAGGCCGCGCCTGACCGATTCAATTCCGGACCAAGGCGCCGGTTACTTCGCCGCGTCAATCATTCGAGTGACTGCCGACTCGACCTCCTCGGCCACGCGCTTCAGTTCCAGTGAGTCCGACAGGCTCGCAAGCATGGCCGTAGGTTTCACCATGCCGATGCGGGTCTGGCCACCGTCCTCGTAGACCGAGACGCGACACGGCAGCGCGACGTTCATGCCCATGTCCGCTGCCAGCACGCGCGCCGCTTGCTTTGGATTGCAGATGTCGAGAATCCGGCACTCCTGTGGCAATTCAACACCCTTGCCGGCCAGGGTCTGCTGCAGGTCGTACTGGTGAAGGACCCCGAATCCATTCTCGCGCACGGCCGTTTCGAGATCCGCCACGGCCTGGTCGACGCTCTTGTTGCTGGTGACGACGTATCGCATGGCGCGCTCCTTTTGCAGAACATCAGCCAATCATCCGCCAATGCGTGGCGTTGGCCATCGACGATTTCGTATGTGCGGAGTCGTACAGATGGCGCGGGCCATAAGCGCCAGAATCGACACGACATCAGGAGAACATCATGAAACTTGGATTCTTAAAGCTCACCGCAATCGTGGGCGTGCTGGCTGTGGCCAGCGCCTGCTCCGCAACGCGAACTCAGCAGTCGGCCGGAGAGGTCATCGACGACAGCGTGCTGACCTCCAAGGTGAAGGTCGCCCTGATCAACGATCCGACCACCAAGGCCGGCCAGATCAACGTCGAAACCTATCGCGGCGTCGTGCAGCTCGGCGGCTTCGTCGACAACACCCAGCAGAAAGAGCAGGCCACCAAGGTGGCGCGCTCGGTCACGGGCGTCAAGGAAGTTCGCAACGACCTGCGCATAGCCGCGAAACCGGACTCAACCGCCGGGCAGGTTATCGACGACAGCGTGGTGACGACCTCGGTGAAGGCGAAGCTGGCGGAAGATTCAACGACCAAGGCGCACCAGATCAACGTGGGAACGGACCAGGGCGTGGTGCAGCTGACCGGGTTCGTCGATTCGACGGCCATGAAGACCCGGGCCGGCGAACTCGCGCGCTCCGTTGACGGCGTCAAGGAAGTGCGCAACGACCTCGAGATCAGGCAGAAGTAATGCCACAGCGGCCGCGGGTCGCGTGGGCGCCTGCACCCGGCCTCACGCCGGGTTCCAGGAACGCGGCTACCTCATCGCGGCGCGCCATCGTGTCGGCATACCCGAGAGCGATCAGCTCGCGGGTATAGCCCGACTCGAACAGCAGGTAACTGAGCAGTTGCGATCCGTCAGCGTCGGCGGCGCCGCTGATGCGAAGCAGCGCGCGCACCGTCCGCGGCATCTGGCGGGCGTGCCTGGCCGCGATGGCGCCGAGGTCCGCGCGAGGCACGAGAACCAGCGAGTCGATTCGACGCAGGCCCTCGGGGTCAGGCACGGAGGACTGTGCCACCAGCCGGTTCACCCGCTCCAGTTGTGCGACACCGGCATGCAGCGAGTCCATGAAGAGCGTGTCCAGCATGAAGCCGAACAGATGCCCGAAGCTCGGCGTCGCGGTTGCGTCCCGGCGCCGCGGTGCCAACTTGTGGTCGTGCCGCACGCCCACGATGAACAGCCGGTCGGCGCCGAGGCGGATCGCCGGGCTCAACGGCGCCACCTGGCGCATGGCACCGTCGCCGAAATACTCGTCGTGCATGCGCACCGGTGGAAACAGGAACGGCACGGCGCTGCTCGCCATCAGGTGAGTGATCCCGAGTTCTGCCCACACGCCCCGCGGCCAGGGCAAAGCGTGGCCCGCCGGAGGCACGCGACTCTCGTAAAAGGCGAACGACCGGGCACTGCTGTAGCCGGCCGCCGAGATGGCGAGCGCATCGATGTGCCCCGTCGCCAACGCCGCGCGCAGGCGGCTGAAGTCTATCCGACGCTCGAGCAACCGCCGCAGTGGCTCGTTATCGAACATCGAGTCCGGAGGCGAAGCCAGCCGTCCGACGGACAACAGGGCCGCCATCCACCGGACACCGGCGCGCAGCATGTTCGGCGCGTCCGTGCGGAACACCTGGTCCACGTGGAAGTTGCGCCAGACGCGTTCCAGCGTCACCGCGCCAGTGCGGAAATGCGCGGCGTAGGTCGCGATGTTGGCAGCCACGATCGCGCCGGCCGAGGTTCCGGTGATCACGTGAAATGGCGTCGGTGCATCGCGCGGCAGGAGGTCAGCCACCGCTCGCATGACGCCCACCTGGTAGGCGGAGCGTGCGCCGCCACCGGTCAGTACGAGTCCCGTGCATCCCCGTGAGGGTGGTGCCGGGAACCCGGAAGCAACTGACAACGCGTCGACGTTCACTCGCCCATGGTGAAAGACTCCGGGCAACTGGACCGTCGACCACGTCTCAGTCCTGAGCGGGTTGCGAACTGGACGCGCCCCTCGCTGTGTCCTCCACCGCACGGACAATTGCGAAACGGTCCCCGAAACTGTGCCGGTCTCGATTGGCAGGTTCACCAGCATTGGAGGCCAGGATGACCAGCACCAACCCGGAACGCGAACAGACCATGGCTGCAAGCCCGATTTCCACCCCGGCTCCGCCCGGCATGCATCTCGGCACGCATAAGGAGATCGCAAAACTGATCGATCCCACGGCCGAGGAAGCTTACTGGCGCGAGAATTACGAGAGCCGGCCCTACGTCACCGGCGGGACAGCTTTCAACGAGTACCGTACCGCCTATCGCTACGGCATCGATGCGTACGCGATGCACGAAGGTCGCTCGTTCGAACAGGCAGAGCCCGAACTGGTGTCCGGCTGGGACCTCGCCAAGGGCTTGTCCAGCCTGACGTGGGACGACGCCAGGCACGCGACCCGAGACGCGTGGCAGCATGTCAGCGACTCCGTTGAGCACGCCTGAGGAATCCGCACGTCAGGTATCCTAGTGGCCTCCCGCAGGAGGCATCGCAGGACATGAAGACGTTGAGCGGCCTGGACGGCTTGTTCCTGCACCTGGAGACGCCGGCAACGCCAATGCATGTCGGGTCGCTGAGCCTGCTGGAGCTTCCGGCGAATCGTCGAAGAGACTTCTGCAAGTTCGTGCAGCGTCACTACGCTCGCCGCCTGTCCCTGGCACCGGTACTCAGCCGCAAGCTGGCCGGGATGCCGCTGCAACTGGCGAACCCGGTCTGGGTGCAGGCCGACGACGTCGACCTGGAGTATCACGTCCAGCGCGTGGTGCTCCCGCGTCCCGGCACACAAGCGCAGCTCGAGGAGTGTGTCGGTCGCCTGCATTCGATCCTGCTCGACCGGACCCGTCCGCTCTGGATGGTGTACATCATCGAGGGATTGCAATCGGGCGAGGCCGCCTACTACACGAAGATCCACCACGCGTTGCTCGACGGGCAGGCGGCGGTCCTGCTCGCACGGGTGTTGTTCGACCTGACGCCGCGGGGCAAACGGATGCCGCCCGCGGTTGCTGGCCAGGCGAGCCACGGCGAGCACCCCGGCCTGGGCACGCTCGCGACGGCGGCGCTTAAACACGATGCCGCGCAGTACCTGAAGTTCGTGCGCACCCTGCCCGAAATCGTCAGGACCCTCACGGGCCTGCGCCGTGGCGCCGACGGCAAGGCATCCGCGCGATCCGCCGGGACGTCAGTCTTCGCACCCAGCACCCCACTCAACGTCGCCATCACCGGCGACCGCGGCTTCGCGGGCGTCTCGATACCGCTCGACCAGATCAAGGCCATTGCCGCGGCGCACGACGCGAAGATCAACGACGTCGTCATGGCCATCTGCAGTGGCGCGCTGCGCCGCTACCTGCGGGAGCACGGTGACCTGCCGGGCGAGCCGCTGCTTGCGGCGGTGCCGATCTCGCTGCGCGAACCCGGCAACACGGAGTACACGACGCAGGCGACCATGACCCGCGTCAGCCTTGCCACGAACATTGCCAATCCGGTGCGACGGCTGCGTGCCATCCGCGACGCGTCGACTGCCGCGAAGGCAGCGACCGGCCGCACCAGGGCGATCCTGCCCACCGACTTTCCGTCGTTCGGCATGCCGTGGATCCTGCATTGGCTGGCGTCGCTCTATGAGCGCGCCATGCTCGGGAACCTGGTCCCCCCGCTGGCCAACGTCGTCATTTCCAACGTGGCCGGGCCGCAGGTTCCGCTCTATTTCGCGGGGGCCCGCATGACCGGTTACTGGCCGCTGTCGATCGTTCAACACGGCATGGGCGTCAACATCACGGTGGAGAGCTACGCCGGCGCGATGGGATTCGGCATCACCACCGCGCACAGCGCCGTGTCCGACCCACGCAGGATCGCCGAGCACCTGCTCGCCGCGCACGCGGAACTCATCCCACGCCGCAGACGCAAGCGCCGATAGCGACAACCGATCAGCGCAGCGCGTCGAGCCCGAACAGCTTCGAGAGCTTGGCGTCGAACATTGCCGCCGGCAACAGTCGCTTCAGCAATGGCAGCCGCACGCTGTTGGTGCCGCCCCGGACGACGCGCGGCGGCGAGTTGCGCAACAACGCGTCGACGACGGGCACGACGAAGACGTCCGCCGGCATCGCGCCCTGCTGTCCGGCCTGGGCGCGGGCACGAATTCCACCCTCCACGGGCTTGTAGATCGAATTCGCCGGCAGCCGAACCGCCTCCTCCGCGTGCTCACCGAAACTGGAGCGCACGCCTCCCGGCTGGATCGAAACCACGTGGATGCCGAAAGGCGCCAGTTCCATGCGCAAGGCATCGGTGAGCGAGTGCACTGCCGCCTTGCTCGAGCAATAGGCGGCCGCGAACGGCGTCGTGAAGAGTCCGACGATGCTGCCGACATTGGCGACCACCGCGCTGCCGTTCTTCTCGACAGCAGCGCGCAGCAGCGGAACGGCCTGGCCGGACACTGCCATCGGCGCAATGACATTGGTCTCGAACTGGCGACGCAAGTCCTCGCGCGTCAGGTCGACCACGGCGCCGACCTGGGAAAAGCCGGCGTTGTTGACCAGCAGGTCGAGGTGCCCCGCCTCGCGCGACACCGTGTCGAGCGCTCGCGCGATGGAGGAATCGTCGTTGACGTCCAGCGCCAGGCCGCGAATGCCTTCAGTTTCGAGCGCGGCCAAGGCCTCGATGCGCCGGGCGGTGGCATAGACCCGATGACCGCGTTTGCCGAATTCGCGGGCGAGCGCGGCGCCGATGCCGCTCGAGCAGCCGGTGATGAGAATCGTCTTCTGCATTTGCACTCCCGGAGTCAGTTCATTGCACGCAGCACGCCGGCCACCAGTTCGAAACTGCGCATGCGCGCCGCGTGGTCGAATACGTTGGCCGTCAGCATCAGCTCGTCCGGCCGGTGCCGCTCGATGAAGGCCTCGATGCCGCGAGCCACCGTCGCTGGTCCGCCGATCACGGCACACGCGAGTGCCCGGTCGACGCCGATGCGTTCCTCCGGCGTGCTGACCGCATTGATGTCCGCGACCGGTGGCTGCACCAGGCCGGGCCGGCCACGACGCAGGTTGATGAAGCCGAGCTGCTGCGACGTGAACAGGCGTTTCGCTTCGGCATCGCTGTCGGCCGCGACCACGTTCAGCGCCAGCATCGCGTGCGGCTGCTGCAGGCGAGCCGACGGACGAAACTTCTCGCGATAGATCGCCAGCGCCTGCTCGAGCATGTCGGGCGCAAAATGCGAAGCAAACGCGTACGGCAAGCCGAGCGCTGCCGCGAGCTGCGCGCCGAACAGGCTCGAACCGAGGATCCACACCTCGACGTCGACACCGGCGCCCGGCACCGCGCGAACCTGCTGGCCCGGCTGGACCGGCTCGAAGTACTGCAGCAGCTCCATCACGTCGTTCGGGAACTCGTCGGCTCCCTGGTAGTACCGCCGCAACGCGCGGGTGGCTGCCTGGTCGGTGCCCGGCGCGCGACCGAGCCCGAGATCGATGCGTCCCGGGTACAGCGACGCCAGGGTGCCGAACTGCTCGGCCACCTGCAACGGCGCGTGGTTCGGCAGCATGATGCCGCCGGAACCGACGCGGATCGTGGTGGTGTGGCCGGCGACGTGCCCGATCAGCACGGCAGTGGCCGCGCTCGCAATCCCCGGCATGTTGTGGTGTTCCGCCAGCCAGTAGCGCCGGCAACCCAGGCGCTCGCCGAGACGAGCCAGGTCGATCGTGTTGGCGAAGGCGGTGCGCGCGTCACGGCCTTCGGTCACCGGCACGAGATCCGGGAGGGAGAATGGAATCATCCTGGCATCTTGCCCGGGCGCAGGGAATGCGGCCACTATGTTCGATTGCGCACAGACGTTGCGAGGACCAGACACTAGCGTCAGTTTGGAATCAACCGTCCGCAGCCAGAGCGCGACCAGCCTGCCACCATGGTGACTTCAGACACGCTGCCCTACGGCTGGGCGAACTTCGATCAGCAGATCGTCAGTTCGATATCTGCGCACCCGGACGGCACCGGCGACCCTGGACATGAGCGGTGGCATGCGTTGCCCGTTGCTGGGCAACGACTCCTGGCTATCGTGGGCGGAGCGCAAGGCCGGCGCGGGACGGAAGGCTCGCTACGGCACGGTCTGGGTGGGCGAGCCGCCGCTGCGGTTTCACGCGACGCCAACCTACATGCTGCAACGACCGATCGACAACTTCATTGCCGGCAGGGCGCTCGTGGGTGAGGCGCTGGCCGGACACTGGGACAAGGCCGAGACGTACCGGCTCGGGCAGGAGAAGAGCGAGGACGCACTGGCCTGGAACGTGTTTCGCTCGCTGCAGGAGGCCGGCGAGCTCTCGACGATGATCCACGCGCTGACTGGAATCAAAGCCGCCACAGGAGAACCCGCGCTCTACCTGTGGGGTCGTCACATCGACCTGCACGGAACAGGTGCCTGGCAGGCGCTGGCGAACGCGCGCACCGAGGTCGAGCCATGGGGAGGACAAACGGCAGTGCCCGATTGTTGCCTCCACCTTCCGGGACGGGCGTGGGTCTTCTTCGAGACGAAGTTCGGCGCCCCAACTGCCACGACGAAAAGCGCACAGGCGACGCACGCCTGGTTTGAACGCTACGGCAAGACCTGCCCGGGAACCTTCAGGCGCAACGCGATCCTGGCCATGCCCCCGGGCCTTTTCCCCGGCCAGCTGCTGCGCAATGTCGCCCTTGCGCTCCACGTGCGACAGGCGAACGAGGAAGTCATCGTCATTGCACTCGTGCGACAGGCCGATTCATCTTCCGTCGATGTCGTCGCGCACCGGTGCCTGAACGACGGTCTTGACGTGAAGATCCGCATGGCGACCTGGGAGCAGATCTATGACGCGCTGCCCCGGCGGCGCCCGCTGGATCGGGTCCGGCATTATTTCGAACACAAGAGCTACGGGCTGCGGCCCGTTCTCGATCCGGGGCAAGCGTCCGCGAACCAGTGTTCGTTCGCGTACATACAGCGACGACCCGCACGCGCAGAGTAAGCGCACTTGTGCGCACTGCCGGTACTCACGGTGGTCGCCTTTCTCAAGCGGAGTAGTCCAGTGAACCGAACCTATAGAACGCCCAGCAGCTTGCGCCGGACCGTGGCAGCCAGCCTCGCCTGCGCGCTCCTGATCGCCGCGTGCGCAGCGACGCCGCCGGCGCCGACCGCACAGTTGCAGGCCGCACAGCAGGCCATCGCGACCGCCGAAAAGATGGACGCCGGCCGTTACGCAGCAGGGGAGCTGGGCGAGGCGCGCACGAAGCTCGCCGCCGCCGATGCCGCCGTGCGAGAGGAGAAGATGGAGGGAGCGGCACGCCTGGCCGACGAATCGCGCGTGGCGGCGGAACTCGCCGCCTCGAAGACTGCGACGGTCAAGGCCACGGCGGTGAACGATGAAATGAAGCGCAGCACCGGCACCCTGATCGACGAGATGCAGCGCGCCACAGGAGAAACGCAATGACTTCCACCATCCAAAGGGTGTCCAGCGCCAGGACGCTGATCGCGACCGCCGTGGCGGTCGTGTTGCTCGCGGCCTGCGCTGCCGCCCCCGTCGCACCGCAAGGGGCCGCGGAAGCGCGCGCCAAGCTGATACAGCTGCAGTCCGACCCCAAACTGGCCACCCTCGCGCCGGTGGCGATGAGGAAGCTCGCCTGGAGTCGCGCACGCTCGAAGCCGATACGGCACGCGTCGCGACCGCAGAAGCGAAGGCGGAGACCGCGGACGCGGAGGCACAGAACGCTGAATTGCAACGGCAGGTCGAGGCACTGCAAGCCAAGGTCACGGAGCGAGGGCTGGTGCTGACGTTGGGCGACGTCCTGTTCGCAAGCGGTCGGGCCGAATTGAACCCCGGAACGGTGAACAACCTCAACCAGCTCGTCACCTTCCTCGGCAAGTACCCGAGCCGCACGGTCACGATCGAGGGTCACACGGACAGCGTCGGCGATGACAGCTACAACCAGGGATTGTCGCAACGCCGCGCTTACTCAGTTCGATCGTACCTCGTGGGGCACGGCATCGACGCCGCCCGGATAACCGCGATGGGTGCCGGCGAAAGCATGCCGGTGGCAGGCAACGATACGGCGACCGGCCGTCAGCAGAATCGCCGCGTCGAGGTCATCAGCAATCCGGCGGTCAGCCGCAGTAGCCGCAAAACCGGCGGCTACGCCGACGAAGGCGCCACCGCCGGGTCCTCGCGCACGAATACCGGGTATCCGCGAGCGCCCAGGTCGGGCCGCCAGGATGACGGTGGCCGAGCTGGGCCGACGAACGCAGGTCGAGCAGGCGTGTCCCAACAGGCGCAGGCCGAACGGGTTGCGCAGGTCGAAGTGGTCGATGGAACACTTGATGCTGTCCTTGGTCTCGAAAATCCCGCGTCGACCCTGGACGCGTTGCGACGTGATCTCGTAGCGCGTCCCGAGGGCCTTCACCCAGTAAAAGACCCAGGCCAGGCCCAGCGTAAGCACCACCGCGACCCACTGCGACGCGCTGTAGATGACCGCCGGGTGACCCGAGAACACCATCTTCTCGACTTCCGCTCCTTCGCCGCCGCCAGGGCCGCCAGGTCGGTATTGCAGAAGCGGCACTTGATGGCGACCGCCTTGATGATCTCGCCGCAGACGGACAGGCCTTGGTGTCGTCGCTCATGCCGAATCCCTGTTGTTCCCCGGAGACGGCAATTATGCGCTCGCGACCGTCGCAGGACGGTTCTAGATCCGGAGGACGCGAAGGAAACCCGACTTCGCGTATCCCAGGACCCGCTCGTCACGTGTTGCAAGCACAAGTCCATGGATGCGCGCGGTCGCGATCAGGAAACGATCCGCCGGATCCCCTTGCGGCTCGCCCGGGAGCAGCGTGCTTTCGGCGGCAATCGCCGCATCCAGCGGCGCCAGGCGAATTCCAGATACATCGAGGGCTCGCTCGACCCAGTCCCGCAACGGCACCGCGAGCTGAATCCGCCCGCGGGCCGCGTGCATGCCGATCTCCCACACCGATATCGCCGAGACAACCAGCCCGTCGCCCTTGCGAGCTTCATCGAGCTTCCTGATGCTCGCCGGACGCAGCCGCTCGGTGACTCCTTCCGCGTACCACAGCCAGACGTGCGTATCGAGCAGCAGCGAGCTCATTTCTGCAGCGCGCTCATTTCTTCAGGCTGGCGCGGCGTGTGCGTGGCTTCTTCCCTGCCTCGGCGTAGAGACGATCCTCCACGCCCGACACGGCGCTCCAGGAATCATCGGTCGGCGCGACGATGTCGCGCTTGATCGTCACGGTGTTCTTCATGTAGCCGAACAGCGACTTCGACTCCGCCGGCACCGGCACCAGCTGCGCCACCGGCTTGCCGTGCTTCGTGATCACGACCGGCTGGCCGGTCCGCGCCACCTCGTCCATCAGTTTCAGGCATTCGGCCTTGAACACCGCCGCCGGGATACTCATGAGCAGTCCCATTTGTGACCACTATTTATGGTCATTATACGAAGCGCGGCCGCCGCCGCAAGCTGCCCGGTCATGCGCCTTCCCGGATGCGCCGTGATTGTCGCCATGCCGCGAACACTGGCAAGATCGCGTCCCGGCGCTGTTGCCAGATGCTGCACCCTCCGGCCCATGTCTCGAAGACCCGACATCCTTGACGCCACGGAGCATCTCAGCCGATTCATCGCCCAGGAAGCGTGGGCCATGCTGCGGATCGCGCATCTCGAACTCCTGTTCGAGCCCATCCTGCAGGAGCGAGGCAGTACGCTCGATGACGTCCTCAGACGCATTACTGCTGCCGGCCACTTCGCTCCACTGATCGCGTTCGTGGACGAAGACTTCGTCACGATGCGTGTCGGGCCGGAAGGCGATCGCGCAATCGACGCGTACCTGCGCCGCCGGGGCTGGCAGGAAACCCCGCGGGCACGCGAATACCTGCAGGCGATGGGCAAGTCGTCGCCGACGCTCTACGAAGTGCAGGCAGTGAGTCCCGGCGAATGGATCGAGGTTCGCGACCGTCTCGTCGACGAACCCCAGACCGTGCGTGTCGACGAACAGTCGGGCAGTCGCTCGCTGCAGCGGTACGACTGCTTCATCGGGCGCGTCGTCCAGGCGCGCGGCGAAAAGATGCTCGCTGCGGGCACCCTGACATTGACGCGAATCATGGCCGAGCGCGTCGACGCAGCCTTGCGTCGCAACGAGAGCCAGGGCGACGAAACGACGGCAGCCGTCTGCCTCCGGGAATGGCTGCGCGGATTGCTGGAGGCCGGCGAACGACCCATGCCGACGCTGCAGACGACCGACGGCGAACCCCTGCTGATCAGCCGCACTAGACTGCCCCTCGCGCGCACCGCCCGCGCAGCGACCGAGGTGGCGCGAAAGCTCGATGCCGCCGCAGACACGGGATGGCGGCGCGATGAACCCGGTGTCCCGGCGTGGACCTGGTTACGTGAGCCTGCGGGCGTGCCATCCACCGTGCTGGCTCGGGTCCGACTGGAGACAGACACGCTCGTTCTTGAAACCCTGTCGCACAAGCGCGCCGAGGCGGCGCTCGCCGCGCTGCAGACGATCCTGGGAAAACTGGTTGGACGTGGCCTGACCGTGCATGAGGACCCTGTCCAGTCATTGGCGCAGGGTAAGCCCCGCAAACGCAATTCAGGTCCGCCGGAACCCTCCTCCGAGGAAGCGGCAGCCATGGCCAGCGCCATGGCCCAGTTCAAGCAACAGCACTATCGCCGGACACTCGATGAAAAGTGCCGATGCTCGGCGATCGCACACCCCGCCAATGCGCACGAACGAAACAAGGGCGCAAGCAACTGGTCCGCTGGCTGAAGGATCTCGAGAACTCAGAACTCGGCTGGCTTCGCGGCACCGGCGCGTCCCGCCATTCGATTTCGCCTGGATGTGGCAGGAACTGGGCATTGAATCCGAGCGGTAGCCGGACAGAAAGCGCAAGGACCATGGAAGCGCGAACCAGTCAGGCTGCATCGCCCCGCTCCACCCGTTTACCCGCCGCACTCCTGAACCGCAACGAGTCGATGGTCACGCCATAATCCATGCGTTCGCCACGCCAGCCGGTTGCAGCCGTACTCGCATTGATCTGGATGCCCCGCTCGGCATGCTCGGCCGGCAGTCGACGCCAATCCGCGAAGGGCCGCGTGTGTCCCGGCGCGCAACCGTACAGCGATTCGCCCCTGGCATTGAAGAATCGCCACGCGCCGTCGTCGCAGCGCTCCATCTTGAGGCCGCCTTCATGCACCGCGCGATGGTGGAACCGGCACAGCGTGGCCAGGTTCGACAGCCTGGTTGCGCCGCCGTCGGCCCAGTGCTCGACGTGGTGCCCGTCCACGTAACGCTTGTGATTGCAGCCCGGAAAAACGCAGCCTTTGTCGCGAGCGGCCAGTGCGCGGCGCAACGCCGGCGGAATACTGCGGGTCTTGCGACCGACGTCGAGCGGCTCGCCCTGCTCGTCCTCCGTGATCTCGACCTTGCTGCAGTCGCACGAGTGGCGACGCGCGGTTTCCACCGGGATTGCAGGGCCATCATCGAGCTCGCAGCGGCCAGCCTCGCCCTTGCGCAGCGTGGCATCGTCGATGTGGATCACGACCTGGTGTCGATCGCCGCCTTTCATTGCGGCCGCTCCGCGCTGCAGGAGACTTTCGGCCATGACGACGAGTGCATCGGCGCGACGCATGGCAGGTGTCGACGTTTCAGCTGAAACGTGCAGCGAATCTTTACAATCATCCGGCAACGGAATCTCCGGCAGTGCCGCCTCGATCGCCTTGAGAAACAGCGCGCCGTTCTCGGCAGTGAGTTGCAGCTTCACGACCAGCGAACCGTCGTGGTCGTGGAAGTACGTGAGCCGCCGCTGCGAATATTGCCGCGCCTCGCGCGAGAGCTCCTCGACTTCCTGCACGCGCCGGAACTGCCGCACCAGCGTCTCGACGTGATGCGTGGTGCCGTTGAGCGCGACGTTGAGCAGCACGTCTTCGATGGCCGGCGTCGCCACGCGGGTGAGCGCCCGCGCCTTCGAGTAACTCAACTGCCCGTTGGACATCGCCACCGAAATCTTCGGCAGGGACTCGATGGCCCTGGCCACGCGCACCTTCTCGCGCGCCGCCCCGAGATCGAGCCCGCACTTCCAGCTGAGCCAGTGCGCACACGACTGCGTGGCGCCATCCGACCAGCCGTTGCGGCGGTCGAACTCGGCGATCAGCACCAGCCAGCGGTGATTGGCCGCGTTGAGGTGGCCGGCCAACTCGGTGATCTGCGCTTCGAGTTCACGGATCGAGAGACCGCTGTCCGTAGCGTTCGCGCAGGTTCCTGGGTCGCTTCCTGGGTGTGATCTTCCATGGTCGCACCGATACTGTGTTTATATACAGTATCGTACCAGATCCGCCACCTTTCTCAAGCGAATTTTCGACGAAAACACCGGGAAACATAGATGAATTCGCGCACCAGAACGCGCCTGCATGGCCCCGGTCGGGGTGCCCATTGCGGCACGAACTACGGCATCCGCTGGCTCCTTCGCATCGTCAACGACAACACCGCCGCCGGATTCGCCAAAGACCCGGTCCTCAAGACCTGGCGTACCAGGACCGCACGCCGGAGTGGTCGCGCACAGCGTCATGCACACCGATCAGCCTGGGGTATCCGGCGAAGATCGTCGCAGGAATGTGATCGACGTTGCCGCCGCTGAACCATCGCACCGCCATGTGGATCTTGAGGTCCACGACGACAGGATCCTGTCACCGGCGAAGAACGGCCCGCCAGCGATGTTTATCTCCGCCGCCCTGGCCCACGCGGGCAGGTACCCGGCAACGAGTGCCTCGCGAGCAGCTTTTCCTCAGCGTCGCCCATGCGGATCGTGGGCGAGACATGCGCGCGCAGGTCCTCCACGTGCTGCATCATCCCTTCGTGGCGGGCCGCCTCGAGTCGTCGGCCGGGTGCAATCCGTGGCGACGCCCGATCAGCACCAGGATCGCATTGGCGTGCGCGATCGCGGGGCTGCCAGGCAACTCCAGTACCGGCAGGCTGCCGTAGGGCATGCGTTCCTTCCATGGCCGGCCAGTCGGCGGGCTTGATGCGCACATCTTCGAAGTCGATGCCCGCAAGATGCAAGGCGAGGCGACACTCTTCCCGCGACTCACGGGGCATCGAAGTAAATCAGCCTGGGCTTGCTCGATGCAGCGACCCTCGCGTGTCGATTGATTGCGAGCAGCAACGTAGCCGCGAGCGCGACGAATATCAACGCACGGAATGGGAATGCGATCGCCAGGACGAGCGGCGTCAACAGCATCCGCACGAGGAACTGCAGCCATGCGTGCTCGGCGATCACGGCCGCAAGCGGCGGCGAGTGACGGTAGTAGAACCCGATGAACGCGCGCCCGAGCGCGGTGCGTTGCAGGTAACGGTCGCGGAACTCCCGCAGCGCCGTGACGTGGGGCTCGAGCGGCGAGCCATAGGCGGCCGTGGCGATGAAGCACTTCACGGTCGCGCCGCTACCGGGTCCCAGGTCTGAACAATCGGTGAACGGCGGGATGTCACTCGTCGCAGTGGCCTGGTTGTTCGTCGTCAGGTAGTCGGTATCGCTGCTCGAAGTCGCGAACGCAGACGTCGCCGTCCGCTGTTGCGTGTTCCTGAAGTCGTCGGAGATCAAGTGCAACGCGACTTGCGTCCCGGCGGCGACGGACGGCAACGAGCAGCGCGTGGCAGTGCAGCCGGCATTGTCGAAACGGAGACCCGGGATCGACGTCGGCGCCTGGGTCAGGTCGACGTACACGTTGCTGGCGTCATCCGGGCCCCGGTTCGACACGTACACGAACGCGTCGAGGTGGCGGGATACAGTGCAGGGAAGTACAAAGGTGCCGTTGGCGCTTAGACCTAAGTCGACACAGCGATCGGCCGCGGTTCGCTTCACGGCCGCGACCGCGCGATTGTTCGAAGTTTGCGTATCGAGCGCGAGGTTGCTGACCGCCACATTGACGCTGCACGGCGGCTGGGTCGCCGCCGAGACGATGGCGGGAATGACCAGTGTTGGCGTTGGCACCCGCAGCCAGCGTGCCGATGGACCAGATTCCGGTCGCAGCGTCGTACGTCCCGGTGCTCGGAAATGCGGCCATCCCCGCCGGAATTGTCAGCTCCGCCGGCAGCTGGTCCGTGACCTGCACGCCACTCGCGGCGTCCGTTCCAATGTTGCTGGCGGTGATCGTGAACTGGACTGGCTGCCCGGCCGTCGGTACGGCGGTATCAACGGTCATCTGCAGTGCAACGTCCGGCGCAGCGCAGAGCCGCAGGGGAACCAGTGCGAGGACCGCGGCCACGGTGAGCAGCGAGGCGGACTTCACCATTCGTTGCGCATCCGGATGACCTCGGCTGCCGCGTCCTTGCCCAACAGGCCCCTGCCTGAACCGCGCAACGCCACGACCGATGGGCGAGGCCATGCATCCGGCAATGCCTCGATGGGGGCCAGCGCCGCATAGGACATGCCGCGCCTGGTGATGATCACGGCCTGTCCCGCATGCGCGCGGTCCAGCAGCGACAGCTGCTGCTGGCGGGTTTTTTCGACACCGCTGGAACTGCGCTTCGACATGAGAGCCTCCGGTTTGACTCGAACTCTACGTTCGGCAAGGCTTTGCCTCAAGCTGCGCTTCAGTGGCAGCTGTGCAGACGTTTCAGCTGAAACGTGCAGAGGATCTTTACAATGATCCGGCTACGCCGCCGGGCCTTTTCGTTTCCTCGAGCCGTTCGCTCGGGCGGCACGCTTTGCAGCGGGCGCGGTCGGTGCCGGTGGCCGGCCCACGCTCCCTACTCCGCCGTCACGATCGCGAAGGTGCCCGGCGCCTTGTCGAACAGCGTGAAGAAGCGCACCAGGTCGATCCGGCTGCCATCGATCTCGAGGTCGTCGCTGAGCAGGGTGTCCTGGACGCCCGCCGTGCCGGTCATCATCTTGATGAAGATCGGCTTGGTCAGTGTCAGCGTCGCGTTGGCATCGGTCGCGGGGGCCGTCCTCTTGAAGTGCAGTACCGCGTTCTCGATCCACAGCACGTAGGACTCGTCGAGGTCGGTCAGTACCAGGTTGACCTTCAGGTTCTTGCCATCGGCGGCGGGGCCGTCCAGTCCGGCCGCCATCGCTTCGAGGAAGCGCTCGATCGGTGTCTGCTGCAGCATGTCGATCAGGAAGGAGCGATCGATGCCCTTCTGCGGCGGCCCTTCGCGCAGCTCCATCGCCGCCGTGAGGTAACTGTTGCGCCAGGTCGCGGCCTCGGCCATGTAGCCCAGCTGCTCGTAGGTGCGCGCGAGCAGTTCCTTTGCGCCCCTGTGCTCGGGGGCGCCGAAGACCGCATGGTTCAGCAGCTCGGCTGCCCAGCGGTAGTCGCCCTGGTCGTAAGCGGTCTGTGCGGCGGCGACGGCCTTGTCCGCACCCCCGATCAGATCGAGCCAGCGCTGGGCCGATTCCTGCGGCGGCAGCGGGTCGAGGTTGGCGGGGTTGCCGTCGTAGGCCCCGAGATAGGACTGGTAGATCGCCTTGACGTTGTGCCGCAGGTCGCCGTAGTAGCCACGCGCACCGAAGTAGGACGCCAGCGACGGCGGCAGCTTGACCAGCTCGGCGATCTCGCGCGGCGTGTGGCCGGCGTTGATCAGGCGCACGGTCTGGTCGTGCATGTACTTGTACACGTCGCGGTGCTTGCTGATGAAGTCGACGATGCGCGCGTTGCCCCACACCGGCCAGTTGTGCTGGCCGAAATAGACCTCGGCGTCGCCCAAGTTGTCGATGGCCTCCTGCAGGTAGGTCGACCATTGCAGCGAGTCGCGCACCTTGGCACCGCGCACTGGGAGCAGGTTGTGCATGGTCTGCGCCAGGTTCTCGGCGCCACCGTAGGCTTTCCTGTCCGGGATCGAGAACGTGAGCTCGGCCGGTGCCTCGGCGCCGGGGACGTTGTGGAACACGAAGCGCACGCCGTCGATCACCAGTTCCTGCTCGGGCGTGGTGATCAGCTGCGTGGGCATCAGCACGCCGATCGCGCCGTAGGCGACGTTCTTGCCCAGGCCCGTGTCGACATTACCCTTCGGTGAGCGCTCCAGGTTCTTGCCGAACTGGTACACCGAACGCCGCGCCATGGCCGTGCCGACGAGGACGTTCTCGCTGGTCGCCTCCTCGATGAAGCCCGCGGGCGCGACGACCGGGATCTTGCGCTGGGCCACCTCCTGCGCCGAGGCGACGCCCAGCGCGCCGCCAAAGTGGTCGGCGTGGCTGTGCGTGAAGACGATGCCCGACACCGGCTTGTCGCCCAGGTGCTTGCGCGCGAACGCCAGCGCCGCGGAGGCACTCTCGCGTGCGGTGAGCGGGTCGACGACGATGAAGCCGGTCTTGCCTTCGATCAACGTCATGTTGGCGATGTCGAAGCCGCGCAGCTGCCAGATGCCGTCGGTGACCTTGAACAGCCCGACCTGCGCATTCAGCACCGCGTGCCGCCACAGGCTCGGGTTGACGGTGGGTGGCGCCTTGCCGTCGACGAACTTGTAGGCATCGAAGTCGACCAGCACCGTCGAGCCATCGGCCGACAGGATCCTGCCCTCTGGTCGCGCGATCAGACCACGCCTGGCGTCCTCGAAATCCTGTGGGTCGTCGAGCTTGAGTTCGCTCGCCATCTGCTCGTTGGCCTGCAGCGTGGCCGGCATGGCGTCACCGGCGGTGCCGCCGACGCCGGTGTTCTTGCCGCATCCGGCCA
>JADJOO010000010.1 GCA_016713725.1 Pseudomonadota bacterium
AACACGAGTTCGCAGGTATCACCGATCCGCGCATGCCGAGCTTGTCGAGCTTCGGGGCGGTCGAGAAACCCTTGAACCCCTTTTCAACCAGGAACGCCGTGACGCCCTTGTGTCCGGCACCGGGGTCGACCGTGGCGTACACGACCAGCGTGTTGGCGACCGGCCCGTTGGTGATCCACATCTTGTTGCCGTTCAGCACGTAGCGGTCGCCCTGCGGTCTCGCGTGCAGGCGCATGCTCATGACATCCGAGCCGGAGCCGGGTTCGCTCATGGCCAGCGCACCCACGTGTTCGCCTGTGAGCAGCTTCGGCAGGTAGCGTTCCTTCTGCACCTGCGTGCCCCAGCGATGGATCTGGTTGACGCAGAGGTTCGAGTGCGCACCATACGACAGTGCCACGCTGCCCGATGCGCGGCTGATCTCTTCCATGCAGATGACGTGCGCGAGGTAACCCATGCCGGTGCCGCCGAATTCTAGCGCCACCGTGATGCCGAGCAGGCCGAGGTCGCCGAACTTGCGCCACAGGTCCATGGGGAATTCGTTGTTGCGATCGATGCCGGTCGCTCGCGGCGCAATCTCGGTGGCGGCGAAGCTGCGTACCGTTTCCCGCAAGAGGTCGATGTCCTCACCCAGGCCGAAGTCGAAATCGAACATGGCAGTCACCCCGGAGTTGCGTCGTCGGTCCAGTCGCACTATATTGTCCGACAATCGGACTATCCGTCAATCGGAACGAACCATGACCGAACCGACCCCCGCCTACAAGGCCCGGCTGTTCGAGCCCCTTGCCCGCCAACCGGCTTCGCACCGCATCTCGACGGTCATCGAGCAGAAGATCCTGCGGCGCAGCCTGCGGCCTGGAGATGCCCTGCCGACCGAGACGGAACTCGCCGAGCAGTTTGCCGTCAACCGTTCGACGGTACGAGAAGCTCTGCGGCGCCTGGAATCAGCGGGGCTCGTCGGCCGGGAAGGCGGCAGCAAGCGTCTCAAGGTGACTCGCCCCGGCCACGCGGAAACCGCGTCGCGCGTCGGTCGCACACTCGCGCTGGACGACGTCACGTTCATCGAATTGTGGGAGGCCATGCGTGCAGTGGCGCCTCGCGTCGCAGCGCTTTCCGCCGAGCAAGGCAACGCAGCGGATGTCGCGCAACTCGAGGCGATCGTTGCGGCAGTCGAGACGGCCCGCAGTGCCGACGGCGCCGTGAACCAGGTCGTCGAGTTCTTCGGCAAGCTGGCGGAGCTTAGCGGCAACCGTGTATTGCAGCTCGCCATGCAGCCCGTCACGCGATTGCTCGCGCCTTCCCTGCGTCGCATGATCGACCGCGTGCCGCAAGGTCGTACACGAATCCTCGTGGCGCAGCGCTGTATCGTCGAGGCCATCCGCGAGCACAAGCCCGACGAAGCCGAATCCTGGATGACGCGGCACGTGCAGGACTTCCGTCGGGGCTACGAGCTCGCCGGCATCGCGCTCGACACGAAGGTCGGCATCGGTTCGATGGCCGATTAGCGCAGGCTGTTGGCGGTGGTCGCGAGCTGACGCGCGTGATGCTCATGAATGGCACGCGCTCCCTGCCTGGAGCACTCGGACACCGCAGCGTCCTTGCGCTCCGCTAAACTGCGCCTCGGGCCCCGGTGGCGAAACCGGTAGACGCTACGGACTTAAAATCCGTTTCCCGCAAGGGAGTGCCAGTTCGAGTCTGGCCCGGGGCACCACGGCGACCTTCGTGGTTTCAGGCCCAAAGCCTCAATGGCACCAGGCCCCAATTCCGGTCACGGCCGCGAGCGCACCACTCGCCACAGTCAAATCACCCAACTCCAAGAACGGCTGGCGGTAGAACAGCGGTACGGGCAGCAGCAACCCCAGCCGTCGATCCAGTACTGACGCCCGGCGCCGCAAGCGCAAGCAGCGCTGCGACGGACCAGGATCGCCAGGCGCGGTTCATCAGGTCCGACCGGGGCCTCCGCCCAGCACACGTGCCGGCAGCATCACCAGCGAGCGCAGGAAGGCGAACACGCCTTCGACCATGATGCCGAGCAACCTGAACGGCAGCGAGATCAGCCACAACAGCGGCCACAGCAGCACGGCCAGGATGGCGAGCGGCCAGCAGACGACGAGCAGCAGCAGCCACAGCAGGAACTTCAGCATCGCATTCCCTCCTCGGACGGATGCAAATGTACAGGTACCTGCCCCGCCGGCCGAGTTATTTATCGCTACCACACAGCTCAGCGCGTTGCCGCCCGCAGCATCAGCCGGGGCCCCGCGGACGCAGCACAGCCGGCGGTGATGCTCCCGTTGCCAGCGCCGGCCATGAATCCACCTGTCGACGGTTGCCACGGCCAGCAAGTACGCTCAGTGAGGCCACGGCGCGCGCCGCTGCGCCGCCATTGAGGGGAATATCCGTACCATGATTCTGCGCCGCATCATCGCTCATGTACGCAAGCAGGAATGGACCGCGATTGCGCTCGATTTCCTGATCGTCGTCATTGGCGTGTTCATCGGTCTGCAGGTCAACAACTGGAACGAAGCGCGCGCCGATAGAGTGCGCGAAGCGGCACACCTCACCAGTCTCGCGCAGGACGTCCGCGCCGACATTGCCGATATCGATGAGATCAACCGCGTATCGGCCTTGCGCATGGCGGCCATGGGCTATCTTCTTGAAAGTGCGACCGGCAAGCCGCTCGCCGCGGGCTTCGATTCCGCGCGTGGGCGAATCGAGATTGAGCCCTCGCCCGCCTACGCCGCCGGCGATCCGGCCACGATCGGCGTTGCAATGTTCATCCTGACGACGCTCGACGGCAATCGGCTCACATATGACACGATGATCAACACCGGCGACGTTGGCGTGATTCGCGACGATGTGCTGGTGCGCCAGATCCAGACGTATTACGCGACCGTCGACAAGGTGCTGAGCTTTGAAGACGCGCTCGAGATCAATCGCGTCAAACTGGTCGACGCCCAGCAGCAGGCGGGTCTTTCACCAGTCGATGCGATACCCGCCGATGAAATGGCGGCGATTTTCGCCGGCGACCCGCAACTGCTGGCGGCGGCGAAGAATTATTGGCTCTATACAAATCGGCATTTGAAACTGATTAAGGAATTGCGCAGCGAAGCTGTGCGCCTTGCGGGAATTCTCGAGCACAAGGCCGGGCCATGATCCTCCGCCGCGTCATTGCCCATTTCCGCAAGCAGCAATGGACGACCATCGCGATCGACTTCGTCATCGTCATCGTCATCGTCATCGTCATCGTCGTCGCCGGCGTGTTCGTCGGCATCCAGGTCGCGAACTGGGATACCGACCGGCAGAACCGCGCGCTCGACCATGGCTATCTGCAGCGCCTGCACCACGAGGTCGTGGACCTGATCGACAAAGGCGCCGATGCCGCACGAACGAGTGAGGAAACGAATCGGCACCTGCACGAGGCACAGCATTTCCTGATCACGAGCGACGGAGTTACCCCCGCTTTGAGCCCGCAACATTGCTGCGCGATCGCTGGTTCGCACGTGTACGCGCGCGGGATCATCCTGCCGCCGACGCTTGGCGAACTGCTGGCGACCGGTCGGGTGTTGCTGATCGACGACGAGACGTTGCGGACGTCAATCGCGTCGTATGCGCAGTCGATCAATGATATCGGCCAGTTGCGCGACGACATCCAGATCGATCGCTTGCCGTTGGCGCGCAGATACCCTGAACTCATCAGTCGCAGAGCGGAACAGTGGGACCAGGCCGTCTGTCAGTTCGGCGAGATGCGCCGCAGGGACGATTTCCGCAACGATCTGACCGACAATCTGAACCGATTCGGCGCATACGCTGAGGACGTGCTCGCCGAGCAAAGGCGCCTGCAACAGGCATTGCATGCCCAGCTGGATCGTCGCCTCAACATTCGGCACGAAAGCACGTCGACGCCCGGAGCCATTAAATGATCGAACTGTTCACGGCCGCGACCCCCAACGGCCACAAGATTTCCATCGCACTTGAAGAACTCGCGCTGCCCTACGACATGCGAGTCGTCGATTTCGCCAAGGGTGAGCAGCGCCAGCCCTGGTTCCTGCAGATCAATCCAAACGGCCGCATTCCCGCCATCGTCGATCATGGCCTGGGCGACTTTGCCGTGTTCGAGTCCGGCGCGATCCTGATCTACCTGGCCGAGAAGACCGGCCGGCTGATGCCTGCCGACGCCAGGGGTCGCTCGCTGGTGCTGCAGTGGCTGATGTTCCAGATGGGTGGCGTCGGCCCGATGATGGGCCAGGCGAACGTCTTCTTTCGCTACTTCCCCGAGAAGATCCAGCCAGCGATCGACCGATACCATGCCGAGGTCAAGCGCTTGTTCACGGTGCTCGATGGTCACCTCGCCCGCAATGAATTTCTCGCTGGCGACTACTCCATCGCTGACATCGCCAACTGGGCCTGGGTACGTACATCCAAGTGGTCAGGCGTGCCTTTCGACGACTTGCCGCACCTGACGCGCTGGGTCAACCAGATCCGCGAGCGTCCGGCCGTGCAGGCTGGCATCCTGATGCCGTCCTCGAAGCTGGCCGGGAACGAAGACAACAGTGACAAGGCTCGTCAGTTCATAGCGGAGGCCCGCAAGATGGTCGTCACGGGCACCGGTTCGGACACGGACCTTGGGGCGCCAGGGGCAAGGTAGAAGGCACGAAGGGAGACCGGATCAATGAAGCTGCACACCTCGATCGGCGCGCCCAATCCGCGCCGCGTCAACATGTTCCTGCTCGAGAAAGGCATCACGCACATCGAGCGGCAGAACTACGACCTCAACGCCGGTGAGCATCGCAGCGCTAAGTTCACGGCCATGAATCCGATCGCGCGCGTACCGGTGCTTGAACTTGACGACGGCCGCTTCCTCGCGGAGTCACGCGCCATCTGCAGCTACCTCGAGAGCCTGTACCCGGAACCGAACCTGATGGGTCTCGACGCCGAGGAGCGAGCCTTCATCGAGATGGCGGACCGCCAGGTCGAACTGACGCTGCTCGCAGCCGTCGCCAACCACGTGCGACACACGCACCCGGGGCTGCTGCCACTCGAGAATCCACAATTCGCCGATTACGCGGCCGAACAGGGCAAGCGCATGGTTGCCGCCGCCGCACTCTTCGACGGACTTCTGGCGCAGCGGCCCTGGATGGCCGGCAACCGCTTCACGATTGCGGACATCACGGCGTTCTGTGGCCTCGAATTCGCGCGGCTCGTGAAATTCCGTCCCGCCGATGCGGGCCTGAAGCATCTGGCCGACTGGCGTGAGCGCGTTGCTGAGCGTCCGAGCGCCAAGCTCTGATCTGGCCGGCCCCATGCCGAAATGTGATGGCCCCGCGTCATCCAGGGGCCGGTTCAAATTGCATCGCCGTCCTGTAGCTCTCTGATTCTGCAAGCCTTACCATCGGCCAACGGCCGCCACCGGGCGGCGCCGGGGACTTTGGTGCATGGTCGCGACTGAGCTCGACAACGATGCGAACCTGGAGCGCATCCTGGCGGAACATGCCGGGATGGAAGGCCCCTTGCTGCCGATCCTGCACGCCGTGCAGGACACGGTCGGGCACATCAGCCCCGCCCACGTGGCGCGCATCGCCATGGCCCTTAATCTTTCACGAGCCGAAGTCCACGGCGTCGTCAGTTTCTATCATTACTTCCGCCAGCACGAACCGGGTCGTCACGTCGTGCACGTCTGCCGCGCGGAGGCTTGCCAGGCCATGCACGGCGAGAAGACCGAGCAGCACGCGAGGCGCGAACTTGGCGTCGACTACGGCGGCACGAGCTCGGACGGCCTGTTCACGCTCGAAGCGGCCTATTGCCTCGGCAACTGTGCGGCAGCTCCGACGGTGATGGTCGACGAGAAGCTTTACGGTCGCGTGACGCCCGAGCGACTCGCGGCGATTCTTGCAGACTGGCGGAATCGCTGATGACCGTTCGCATCTACATTTCCCGCGACGCCTCCGCCCAGGCGTTGGGCGCCGATGAAACCGCGACAGCGTTGCAGATCGCAGCCGCCTCCAAGCGTACGTCGATCACACTCACGCGCGTCGGTTCTCGTGGCATGGTCTGGCTCGAGCCGCTCGTCGAGGTGGAAAGTGCGAACGGACAGCGCATTGCGTATGGCACGGTCACGGCCGAAGACGTTCCCGGGTTGGTGACGGCAGGCTTGTTCGACACGGCACCGCATCCGTTGCGACTGGGGCGCGTCGAAGACCTGCCCTGGTTCGCGCAGCAGGAGCGCCTGACGTTCGCGCGCGTCGGTGTGATCGATCCCGTCAGCGTCGACGATTACGTCGCGCACGGCGGCTTTGCCGGACTCAAGCGTGCTCTCGGCCTGTCTGGCGCCGAGATCGTGGACGAAGTGCTGGAGTCCGGCCTGCGTGGCCGCGGTGGCGCCGCGTTTCCGACGGGCATCAAGTGGCGCACAGTGCTCGAACAGCACTCGCCGCAGAAGTACGTCGTCTGCAATGCGGACGAGGGCGATTCCGGCACGTTCTCTGATCGCATGCTGATGGAAGGCGATCCGCTCTGCCTGATCGAAGGCATGAGCATCGCGGGTCTCGCGGTCGGTGCTACGAAGGGCTACATCTACCTGCGCTGCGAGTATCCGCATGCCGGACACGCCCTGCGCGAAGCAATCGCGGCGGCGCGTGTGCGCGGCTATCTCGGGCCCGACGTGTGCGGCAGCGGCAAGGCGTTCGAGCTCGAAGTGCGCATGGGCGCCGGCGCCTACATCTGCGGTGAAGAAACTGCGTTGCTCGAAAGCCTCGAAGGCAAACGGGCCGAGGTGCGTTACCGCCCGCCCCTGCCGGCGATCAAGGGCTTGTTCGGCGAGCCGACAATCATCAACAACGTCATCTCGTTCGGCTCGGTGCCGATCATTCTCGAGCGCGGCGCGGCGTACTACCGCGATTTCGGCATGGGTCGCTCGCGCGGAACGCTGCCGATCCAGCTCGCGGGCAACCTGAAGCGCGGCGGCCTGGTCGAGAAAGCTTTCGGCGTCACCCTGCGTGAGTTGCTCTACGACTTCGGCGGCGGCTCAGCCTCCGGTCGCCCGATCCGGGCCGTCCAGGTCGGCGGTCCGCTCGGTGCGTACCTGCCGGAATCGCAGTTCGACACCCCGCTCGATTACGAGGCGTTCACGGCGATCGGCGCGCTGGTGGGCCACGGCGGCATCGTCGCCTTCGACGACACCGTCGACATGGCCCGGATGGCGCGCTATGCCATGGAGTTCTGCGCGGTCGAGTCCTGCGGCAAATGCACGCCCTGCCGCATCGGTTCGACCCGCGGCGTCGAGGTCATCGACCGCATCCTGCAGGGTGTCGAGAAGCAGGCGAACCTGGTCCGGCTCGAGAGCCTGTGCGAAACCATGCAGCACGGTTCGCTGTGCGGCCTGGGCGGCATGACGCCTTTCCCGGTCATGAGCGCGGTGAAACATTTTCCCGGCGACTTTTCTCGCGACCGCTGAGGCACGAGGAGCTACTGATGTTGGCGATCAATGGCAAGGACGCGGGCACACCGGCGGTCGAGGGCGAGTCGGTGACGCTGTCGATCGACGGCGCCGTGGTCACCGTGCCGGCGGGCACGTCGATCATGCGTGCAGCGGCGGCGGCAGGCGGTGCGATCCCGAAACTCTGCGCCACCGACACGCTGAAGGCGTTCGGTTCCTGTCGCGTCTGTCTCGTCGAAGTCGAGGGTCAGCGGGGCTACCCTGCGTCCTGCACGACCCTGGTCGCACCTGGCATGAAGGTGAAGACCGAGAGCGACAAGCTGCGCCAGTTGCGCAAGGGCGTCGTCGAACTCTACGTCTCCGACCATCCACTCAACTGCAAGGGCTGTCCCGCCGATACGCACTGCGAACTGCAGGGCGTCGCCGCTGACCTGGGCGTGACGACGAGCCCGTACGGCTTCGAAGGCGCGAACCACCAGGCGGCTCCCTGCGATGACAGCAATCCGTATTTCCAGTTCGATCCTTCGCTCTGCATCGCCTGTTCACGTTGCGTGCGCGCCTGTGACGAAGTCCAGGGCACGTTCGCGCTGACGATCGAGGGCCGCGGATTCGAGTCGCGCGTGGTCGCGAGCCAGGACGAGCCGTTCCTCGATTCCGAATGCGTCTCGTGCGGCGCCTGCGTCGAGTCGTGCCCGACCGCGGCGCTCAGCGAAAAGCCGCTGGCGATCATGGGCCGGCCCGAAAAGGCCGTGACGACGACCTGTGCCTATTGCGGCGTGGGTTGCTCGTTCGAGGCCGAGGTCAGGAACGAACAGGTCGTGCGCATGGTGCCGAGCCGCGACGGCAAGGCGAACCGCGGGCACGCCTGCGTCAAGGGTCGGTTCGCGTACGGCTATGCCACGCACGCCGATCGCATCACTACGCCCATGATCCGCAAGCAGATCACCGATCCGTGGCAACCCGTCAGCTGGGACGAAGCGTTCAGGTACGCTGCGTCTGAATTCCACCGCATCCAGGCCCGGTACGGACGCGAGTCCGTCGGCGGCATCACTTCTTCGCGCTGCACCAACGAGGAATCGTTCCTGGTGCAGAAACTCGTGCGCGCGGCGCTCGGCACGAACAACGTCGACACCTGCGCGCGCGTCTGCCACTCCCCCACCGGGTATGGCCTGAAACACACGCTTGGCGAATCGGCCGGCACCCAGGCGTTCGATTCGGTGATGAAGAGCGACGTGCTTTTCGTCATCGGCGCCAACCCGACCGATGGCCATCCGGTGTTCGCATCGCGCATGAAGCGACGGTTGCGTGAGGGCGCGAAGCTCATCGTCGCCGACCCGCGCGCCATCGACCTCGTGCACTCGCCGCACGTCCACGCCGACTTCCACCTGCCGCTGCGGCCCGGCACCAACGTCGCGCTGGTCAATTCGATCGCGCACGTCGTGGTCACGGAAGGCCTCGTCAACGAGGCGTATGTCGCCGAGCGCTGCGAGCCCGTCTCGTTCCAGAAATGGCGCGACTTCGTGTCGCAGCCCAAGAACTCGCCGGAAGCCCTGGCCGAAGTCACGGGCGTACCGGCCGCACTGGTGCGAGGTGCCGCCCGCCTCTACGCAACCGGCGGCAACGGGGCGATATATTACGGACTCGGCGTAACCGAGCACAGCCAGGGCAGCACGATGGTGCTCGGCATCGCCAATCTGGCCATGGCCACGGGCAACATCGGCCGTGAAGGCGTGGGCGTGAACCCGCTGCGCGGTCAGAACAACGTGCAGGGCTCGTGCGACATGGGTTCGTTCCCGCACGAACTCGCCGGCTACCGGCACGTGTCGGACGCGGCCACGCGCTCCCTGTTCGACGCCGAATGGGGCGTGCAGCTCGAACCCGAGCCGGGCCTGCGTATTCCGAACATGTTCGAGGCCGCGCTCGACGGCAGTTTCAAGGCGTTGTACGTGCAGGGCGAGGACATGGCGCAGTCCGACCCGAACACGCAGCACGTCACTGCGGCACTCTCCGCACTCGAGTGCCTGGTCGTGCAGGACCTGTTCCTGAACGAAACTGCGAAGTACGCACATGTGTTCTTCCCGGGTTCGTCGTTCCTGGAGAAGGACGGCACGTTCACCAACGCTGAACGCCGAATCTCGCGCGTCCGCAAGGTGATGCAGCCGCTCGCCGGGCTGGCGGACTGGGAAGCGACCGTTGGTTTCGCCCGCGCGCTGGGTTACGCGATGAACTACTCGCACCCGTCCGAGATCATGGACGAGATCGCGCGTCTCACCCCCACGTTCACCGGCGTCTCGTACGCGAAACTCGACCGTCTCGGCAGCATCCAGTGGCCCTGCAACGATGCAGCGCCCGAAGGCACGCCGACCATGCACATCGGCGAGTTCGTGCGTGGCAAGGGCCGCTTCTACGTCACCGAGTACGTGCCGACGAGTGAACGCGTGAACGCGCGCTTCCCGCTGATCCTGACGACGGGCCGCGTGCTCACGCAGTACAACGTGGGGGCGCAGACGCGACGCACGGCCAACAGCCAGTGGTACGAGGAAGACGTGCTCGAGATTCACCCGCAGGATGCGGAGGATCGTGGCATCGGCACTGGCGACTGGGTCGGCATCACCAGCCGTGCGGGCGAGACCGTGTTGCGGGCCACGGTCACCGAACGCGTGCAACCGGGCGTCGTCTACACCACGTTCCACTTCCCGGATTCGGGTGCCAACGTCATCACCACTGAGAACTCGGACTGGGCGACCAACTGTCCCGAATACAAGGTGACGGCCGTGCAGGCGGTCAAGGTGCAGCGGCCCTCAGAGTGGCAGCGCCGTTTCCACGAGCAGAACGAGCAGCAGCTTGGATTGCTCAGCGGCGCGACGGCAGCGGCGCGTTCACGGCAATGACACAGGAAGTCCTGCCATGAACGTCACAAGCCTGGTCACGATGGCGAACCAGATCGCCGATTTCTTCGTCGCGGAAGCCGGCGTGGCCACGGCCCCGCAGGAAGTCGCTGCCCATATCACGAAGTTCTGGGACCCGCGCATGCGCACGCAGATCATCGCGCACGCGGCAGCGGGTGGCGCCGGACTCAGTGCCACCGCACTGGCTGCAGCCGGGCAGCTGCAGCCGCCGGTCGCGAACGCCGCCTCAGCGGCCGTGTGATCCCGCAAGCTTGATCGCGGCCTGCAGGGTGTTGGCGAGCAGCATCGCGATCGTCATCGGTCCGACGCCTCCCGGTACGGGCGTAATCGCCGAAGCCACCTCGGCCGCCGGCAGGTAATCGACGTCACCCATCAGCTTGTCGCCAACGCGGTTGATACCGACGTCGATGACCACGGCGCCCGGCTTGATCCAGTCGCCTTGCACGAACCGCGGGATGCCGAGTGCGGCCACGAGGATATCAGCCTCGCGGCAGAAGGCCCCAATGTCCCTGGTCCGGCTGTGGCAGATCGTCACGGTCGCATCGGCACCCTTTTGTGCCAGCAACGCCGCCATGGGCTTGCCGACGATGTCGCTGCGACCGATCACCACGGCGTGCTTGCCGGCGGTCTCGATGCCGGAAACCTCGAGCATCCGCATGACGCCGGCTGGCGTACACGGCAGGAAGCGTGGCCGCCCCTGCTGCATCAGGCCGACGTTTTCAGGGTGAAAGCCATCGACGTCCTTCGAGGGCAGGATCGCATCGAGTATCAGCGAGGTGTCGATGCCCTTCGGCAGCGGCAACTGCACCAGGATGCCGTGCACGTCGGAGTCCGCATTCAACGCCTGCACCAGTGTCAGCAGCTCGGCCTGGCCGGTGCTCGCAGGGAGGCGGTGCAGCGTGCTCTTGAAACCGGCATTTTCGCACGCGACCCGCTTGTTGCGCACGTAGACCGCGCTGGCGGGATCTTCGCCGACCAGGACGGCTGCCAGGTGCGCAATCACGCCTGTGCTCGTCCTGAGCGCCAGCGCGCCCGTCGCAGCTTCCGCCCGGGTCTGCTGCGCGATCTGCTTGCCGTCGATCACCGTCGCCGTCATGAACTCACTCCGCTCGAATTGCGTGGATCCCCGGGAGGATACAGCGGGCTGCCATCACGCAGCCTGTAGAAGGGTGTCGTTGCCGCAGGCAGCGGCGTGTTACCGAGGATCAGGTCGGCGCTCTTCTCTGCCACCATCATCGTCGGAGCATAAGTGTTGCCATTGGGCACGTAGGGGAACGCGCTCGCGTCGACGACGCGCAAGCCATCGAGTCCGTGCACCCGCATCGAGCCTGGATCGAGCACGGCATCGGGTCCCGTGCCCATTTTCGCGGTACAGGTCGGATGCAGGGCCGTTTCCGCGTCGCGCCGCACCCAGTCGAGAATCTCGTCGTCCGATTCCACGCCGGCCCCCGGCGAAATTTCGCCACCGCTGAATTCCGCCAGCGCCGGCTGGTTGAGAATGCGCCGCGCGACACGAATCGCCTCGACCCACTCGCGACGGTCCTGGTCGGTCGACAGGTAGTTGAACTGCAGCGCCGGGGGTTGTCGCGGGTCGCTCGAGCGGATCTGCACCGAGCCGCGCGCATCGGAATACATCGGTCCGACGTGCACCTGGTAGCCGAGGCCCTCTGACGGCGACGAGCCGTCATAGCGGATCGCCATCGGCAGGAAGTGGAACATCAGGTTCGGGTAGTCCACTGCGGCGTTGCTGCGGCAGAAGCCGCCGCCCTCGAAGTGATTGGTTGCGCCGATGCCCGAGCGCAGGAATAGCCATTGCGCACCGACGCCGAGCTTGCGCAGCCAGCCGATGTGCGGGTTCACGGCCACCGGAGCGCGGCAGGCGTGCTGCACGTAAACCTCGAGGTGGTCCTGCAGGTTGGCGCCCACGCCGGGCACGTCGGCGACCATCGGCACGCCGAGTGGTTGCAGCACGTTCGCCGGACCCACGCCCGACAACTGCAGCAGTTGCGGCGTGTTGATCGCACCGCCGCACAGGATGACTTCGCCGGCACGGATCGTCGCCGGCACACCTTTGTACTGGATGCATTCGACACCGACTGCTCGCCGGCCTTCGAACATGACGCGCTTGACGAAGGCCAGGGTGCGCACCGTGAGGTTCGGCCGGTGCATCACGGGGTGCAGGTAGGCGCGTGCGGCGCTGTGACGCCGGCCCCGACAGACGTTGCGGTCGAAGCGGGCGAAGCCTTCCTGGCGATAACCGTTCACGTCGTCGGTGCGCGGATAACCCGCCTGTACAGCTGCGGCAAAGAACGCGTCGAACAACGGGTTGGTCGCCGGGCCGCGCTCGAGTACCAGCGGGCCTTCGCCCCCGCGCCATGCGTCGGCGCCCGCCGTGCAGGTCTCCATGCGCTTGAAGTAAGGCAGGCAGTGCGCATAGCTCCACGACTGCATCCCGGGATCGGCTGCCCAGCGCTCGAAGTCGAGCGGGTTGCCGCGCTGGAAAATCATGCCGTTGATGCTGCTGGAACCGCCAAGCACCTTGCCGCGAGCGTGATAGACGCGACGGCCGTTCATGTGCGGCTCGGGCTCGCTCGAATAGCGCCAGTCGTAGCGCGGGCTGCCGATCGGCATCGACAGCGCAGCCGGCATGTGGATCAGCGGGTCCCAGATGAAATCGGAATGCCCGGCCTCGAGCACGAGTACCGACGTGCCCGGATCGGCACTCAGCCGGTTGGCCAGCGCGGATCCGGCGGACCCCCCGCCGACGATGACGAAATCGTAGTGACGCCTGCTCATGGGATGGTCATGGTCGCTGCGTGGCTGCGCTCAAGCAAGCCGCGCACCCTGTCGGCGCAGTTCTGCCTGCACCAGGCCGACATCGATGCGGTCGAACGGCTGCCCGTGCTTCAGCGAGATCGCCGCTGCCACACCGGCACCCTGCCCGCTCACGGCGCAACACATCATGTTGCGGACGGCTGCGTGCGACACCTTGTCGCCGCCAATGCTGCGGCCAGCAACCAGCAGGCCCTGCACGCCCTGTGGCACCAGGGACCGGTACGGCACGTGGAAGTACCGGCCCGTGGTCGGCAGGATCAGCAGGCCGTAGCCGTCGATGAACTCGGGAAAGATGCCGATCGAATCGTCGAAGCGACCCTGCTCGCGCACGTCGGCGGCGGTCATGTTGTAAAGGGCGTCGATCTTGCGCGTGTCGCGGATGCCGAGCGTCATGCCGAAATTACGGAGCTTGGCTCCTTCGCATCCGGGCATGAAATGCTTGAGCGCTTCGACCGCGTGTACCGCCTGCCGCCGGCCTTCCATTTCGCTGCGCGTCAGGTCGGCCGGATCGGTGCCGTCGGCCGCGAGATGAATCAGGTTCAGGTACGTGAGGTCACCCTGGTCGCTCACGGCACCCCAGGTGCCGGCGATGGTCGCGAGCGACACCGGGATCAAGCCCGCCTTGACCGCCTGCTTGAACGGCTTGCGCAGGAATGGCGAGAACATCTCGTCTTCCTTGCCGGTCGTTTCGATCTGCCACTCGCCACCGCCCTTCCAGTCGTTGTAGGTCTGCGGATCGGCCTTCACGGCATCGATGAAGCGCTGCTTGTTGACGCCGGTCATCGAGAACATGACCGACACGGACATCATTTCTTCACGCGGCGTCTTGCGCACTCGTGCGCCTGCGCGGGCCGCGACATCGGCATCGCCGGTGCCGTCGATCACCCGCCTGGCCAGGATGGCCTCGCGACCGGCCTTGCTCTCGGTGATGATGCCGCGTATCTCGCCCGCTTCGACGATCGGCGCGACGAAACTCCGGTGCAGCATCGGTTCGATGCCGGCTTCCTGCACCAGCACGTCCGCGACGTGCTTGAACATCTCGGCGTCGAGCGCGTGGCTCAGCGACTGCGGCTCAGGGCTGGCGGCACCCATGGCTCGGGCACGGCTCTCGAACTCCGGGCCGATGCCCTCGCTGTCGATCGTCGCTTCGTGGCGGTACCAGGCGAAGCCCTCCACGCCCACCTGCGTGATGTTGCCGCCGAAGCAGCCGTACCGTTCGACCAGCGTGGTCCTGGCACCGGCACGGGCCGACGCGAGCGCCGCGGCCAGGCCACCGGGACCGCTGCCCACCACGAGCACGTCGGTCTCGTGGATCACGTCGATCTCGCGTGCGGGTTCGGTGATCTTGCGCATGCTGGTCTCAGTGCAGTTCTGATTTTCGACCCAGTGCCTCAGGCCGCCGCTGTATCGGGACGCAGGCGCCGTTGCTCGGCCTTCCAGTCGATCGGCTTCACCTCGGGCACGACGACGAGCCAGGCCACCAGGCCACAGAGGGCGACCACGCCCGACACGATCGACGCCGCAGTGTAGTTGCCGGTGCTTTCCACGAGATATCCCGTGACGACAGGGGCTGTCATGCCCGCGACATTGCCGACGGCGTTCTGGATACCCATCCAGCGTCCCGTGGCACGGGGTCCGGCGAAGGTCTGGGTGACCGACGGGTTCGACGGGCTGTTGAAGCCGTCCATCACGCCGGTCAGCAGCAGGATCGCGGCCGCAGCGACCAGGCCAGTCACGAGTGTGCTGCCGATCAGGCAAAGACCCACCCCCGCACAACTCAGTGCCAGCGCCGTCTTGTAGGCACGGTTGAAGCTGGCGCCGCGCCTGACCCAGCGGTCGAGCATGTAGCCGACGAGCAGGATGCTGGCTCCGTCCGCGACGAAGAATGCCGTCGTGGCATACGTCATCATCTCGAGCGTCAGCCCGCGTTCCCTGACGAGGTACAACGGCAGCCAGGAGAACACGAAGTAAAACGCGTAGTTGGAGCAGAACGTGCCCAGCATGCCGCCCCACAGTGCGCGCTGACGCAGGATCACGCCGTACGATGGGTTGTCGTCCGTCTCGACCGTCGCCGCTCCGGCGCACGACGCCAGGCTCTCCCGTTCGGCCACCACGCGACGACGCCAGAAGACCAGCCAGGCCAGCGACGCACACCCCATCACGATAAACATTGCGCGCCACCCGAAGTGCAGCATGATCATGCCGCCGAGCAGCGTACCGATGGCCGGACCCAGCACGGCACCGAACTGCATGGTTGCCGTCGCGAGGGCTCTTTGCGTCGGTGGCACGTTGCGGACCAGCAGGCTCAGCGCACTCGGATAGAACGTGGCCTCGCCGGCGCCCATCAGCAGGCGCAGCACGACGAGCGACGCCAGTCCCCAGACGAGACCGGTGGCGGCCGTGGCGAGGCTCCAGAGCGCGAATCCGCTGGCCAGGACGATGGCCGGCCCCAAGCGATCGGCCAGCCAGCCCATGACCGGTTGCAGCGGGGCATAGGCCCAGTAGAAGACGGCGAGGACCCAGCCGATCTCGCTCGGCGACAGCCTGAGTTCGTCCTGCAGCAGCGGCGCGGCCGTGGCGATTGCGCCGCGGTCGATGTAGTTGATCATCAGTGCGAGCGACAGCATGACCACGAGGCCGGCCGGCGCATGCCCGGGCAAGGACGAATTTCGCTGCATGTTTTCCCGGCTCCCCCGACTGAGCGCCGAGTGTAGCGGCATCGCATGGTTTCGCCATTGAATGAATTTGTTCGACCTGAAGGAACGGCCTTGCGGCAGAATCATCCCCTGCCCGGCGCCCTCGCGCGGGGTCGAACAAGGTGACCAGAGCATGAGCAGGAAAGTGGCCGTCGTGACGGGTGCGGCGCAGGGTGTGGGTTTCGAGACGTCGCAGCTCTTCGCAACGCTCGGCTACCACGTGCTGATGACGGACGTGCAGCCGCTCGATGGTCCGATTGCCCGCCTGCAGGCGGGGAGCGGCCAGGTCGAGGGCATGGTCGGCGACGTTTCGTCGGAGCCCTTCGTCGAATCACTCGCCGCCCGGGTGGCCCAGGGGCATGGTGCCGCGGACGTGCTCGTCAACAACGCGGGCATCAGCATGATCCAGCCGGCGGAAGACACCACGGCCGACCAGTGGCAGCGCGTGATGAACGTGAACCTGCTCGGGCCGTTCCTGCTGTGCAAGCACTTCGGGCGGCAGATGCTCGCGCGCCGGTCCGGCAGCATCGTCAACGTAGCCTCTGTCGCGGGGCTGGGCGGCGTGATTCATCGCGCGGCGTACAACGCCTCCAAGCACGGCCTGATCGGTCTCACGCGCACGCTGGCTGGTGAGTGGGGCGGCCGCGGCGTTCGCGTCAATGCCGTGTGTCCCGGCTGGATCAAGACCGAGATGGACATCAAGGACATGGGCAGCGGCGCGTACACCGACGACGACATCATCGACCGCGTGCCGATGGCCCGGTTTGCACGTCCGGCCGATGTGGCCGCGGCAATCGCGTTCCTCGCCGACAACCAGGCCAGCGCATTCGTGAACGGCGTCAGCCTGCCCGTGGACGGCGGCTGGACCGGCGACGCAAGCTGGGACGCGCTGCGTAAAAAGACCCGCGGCTGACCGGCAACGAAACACAATCGAACGACATCCAGGCAGGGGTGGCACTCATGGGTCGATTCACGGCACGACGCGTGTGGTCCGGGCTTCGTCGCTCCAGCACGGTGTGTGCAGCATTTCTCCTTGCACACACGCCAGCGCAGGCAACGGACACAGTTGGAGAGGCGCCGCTGGTTGTGCAGACCGCAGAAGGCAAAGTCCACGGCGTGGCAGGCCAGGGTGTGCACGAGTACAAGGGGATCCCATTCGCGGCGCCGCCGGTCGGTGAGTTGCGCTTCGATCCCCCGGCCCCGGTCCAACCCTGGCAGGGCGTGCTCGACGCGACCACGATGCGTGATGCGTGCCCGCAGGCTCGCCGCTTCAACCTCACCGAGGAAAGCAACGTCGAGGACTGCCTGCACCTGAACGTTGCAGTGCCCACGACGCCGCGCACGGGCGCGCGTCCGGTGCTGGTCTGGCTTTACGGCGGTGCCTTCGTCGGCGGTTCGACCAGGCTCTACCCGATCGATTTCCTCGCGCGTGAAGGCGACATGGTCGTCGTCTCGGTCAACTATCGGCTCGGGCCGTTAGGTTTCATGGCCCACCCGGCGTTCGGCGCCGAGGCCAACGGCGGATACGCGCTCGAAGACCAGCGTGCCGCACTGCGCTGGGTCCAGCGCAACATCGCGGACTTTGGCGGCGACCCGGGCAACGTGACCATCGGCGGGGTCTCCGCCGGCGCGGCGAGCGTGTGCATGCACCTGATCTCGCCGGAACGTACGTCGGGCCTGTTCCACAAGGCGATCATCCAGAGTGCCGGCTGCACGTTCAACATGCGCAGCGTCGACGATGGCATGAAGACCGGGCTCGCCGTCGCCCAGGACGTCGGTTGCAACGACCCGAAGACGGCGTTGAAATGCCTGCGCGGCACGCCCGTCAAGAAACTCGTCGACGCCGGCACGGTCGTCGCGGCTGCGGATTACCTCGCCTTTGCGCCGATCTACGGCAATGACACGGTGCCGCGACAGGGTGCGGATGCCCTGGCCAGCGGAAATTTCGTGCGGGTGCCGATCCTGAACGGCGGCGCGAGCAACGAAATGCGCCTCTACGTGGGGTACGAAGTCGAAGCCGGCGCCCGGATCACGCGCGACAACTACCAGGATCGGCTGCGCGCATTGTACGGCGACAATGTCGACGCGGTGCTCGCGGCGTACCCCGCCGAGCGCTACTCGTCGGTCCCGACAGCACTCGGCAGCGCCATGTCGGACTTCATGCCGGGGGGCGGGTTGAACAGCTGCCTGTTCCTGCGCACGGCGTGGCTTGCGTCACGCTGGGTGCCGGTCTATCAGTACGAGTTCGCCGATGATGCGGCGCCGCCCGTGATGGACGATCCCGGCATCGAACTCGGTGCCGTGCATACGTCCGAGATGCCCTATCAATTCCCGGGCTTCTCGAATACGAGCGTGCTCGATGGCCCGCCGCTCGCAGCGCCGCAGCAGGCGCTTTCACGGCAGATGGTCGCGTACTGGAGCAGCTTCGTTCACACCGGTCGTCCGGCGGGCGCCGGCCTGCCCGAGTGGAAGACATTCGACCCGTCGCGACAGGCGCTCAGGCTCAAGCCGGGCGCCGTCGGGATGTTCGATGCCGCCGCCGCACACCAGTGCCCGATGTGGGAGCGACTGTATCCGCAGGAACTCTCGCGCTGAGGCGCGGCTAGACCTGCGCAATCGGCGTTGCCAGGCCGCCGAGCCAGTCCATGAAGGCCTTGACGCGTTCGACCCCGTAGGCGTCCTGACGGCAGATCACGCCCCAGGCGCCAGGGCACGTCACCTGGTGCTGCACGGGTTGCACCAGGCGGCCGGCGGCGAGGTCGTCCTCGGCATAGGGCCCGTTCACCAGCGCAACGCCGCGGCCTTCCAGCGCGATCTCGAGCGCTACGGCGAGTGTGTCGACCACGATCGCGGGCAGCGTCGAATACTGCAGCTGCGCCGTTTCGAACCAGATGTCCCAGTTGTGCTGTTCCGAGTAAATCTCGACCAGCGGGAGATCGAGCAATTGCGCCGCCGTCGGCGCGGGACCAAGCCTGGCCGCGAGTTCCGGACTGCACACCGGTTTCAGCGTGTATTCGAACAGCGGCACCCAGCGGTATTCCGGGCCTGGCACCTCCGGGCAGTAGACGAGCCCGACGTCGGCGCTCGATTCGTCGAAGTCCCACTCGAACGCGCAGGTGCTGAGCTGCAATCGCACCTCCGGATGACGCGCCACGAACTCGGGCAGCTTGCGTGCCAGCCAGCGGATCGACGAGGTCACGTACGTCTGCACTCGCAGCGGCGTGCCTGCACGGGTGCGGCGAACGGTCTCGGCGCCCTCGATCAGCATCTCGAGCGCGGCACGCACGTGCTTGTAGAGCAGCCGGCCCTCGTCGGTCGGTACCAGCGTGCGTCCGGCGCGGGAGAAGAGCGGCACGCCCAGGTCCTGCTCGAGCACCTGGATCTGGTAGCTCACGGCCGGATGCGTCAGGCACAGCTCTTCTGCCGCCTCACGCACGCTTTCGCGACGCGTCGTGGCCTCGAAGCCCTTCAGGGCATTCAAGGGCGGCAGCTTCCGCAGGTCGATCTTGTTGCGCAAACAGTTCTCCGGCTCAGGGCACGAGCACGATCTTGCCTGTCTGCGCCTTCCCTAGGAAGTCGGATTGCGCCACGGCGATGTCTGCGAGCGGGTAGACGGCGCCAATCACCGGTCGCAGCGCTCCCTCCCGGATCAGGTTGACGAGGCGGCTGAACACGGCCGGCGTCGTCACCGTGCATCCCAGCAGATTGAGATCCTTCAGATAGAGGGTGCGCAGGTCGAGTTGCACGACGGGCCCGGCGATCGCTCCTGCGACGGCATACCGCCCGCCTCGCTTCAGTACGTCGAGCAGTCCAGTGAACGCGTCGCCACCGACCACGTCGACGACGACGTCCACCGAGTCACGGCCTAGCGCGGGGACAAGCTTCTCGCCGCGCTCCACGATCTTTTGCGCGCCCAGAGCGAGGACGTCGCGTGCCTTGTGGCGCTTCGTCACGGCGATGACGCGAGCCCCGCGCAGTCGAGCCAGCTGCACGACTGCGGTACCGACCCCGCCCGAGGCTCCTGTCACGAGCACGGTTTCACCCTGGACGACGTTCGCGCGCGTGAGCAGGTTCTCGGCCGTGCCATACGCGCACGGGAATGAGGCCAGTTCGACGTCCGTCAATGCGCTCTCGATCGAGGACGCGTTGCTCGCCGGCACGGTGGCGAACTCGGCAAACCCGCCGTCGCGCTCCAGTCCGACATAGCCGACGTTCTCCAGCGAACCAACGGCCGGGCGCAGCACCGGATCGACGAGCACGCGTTCCCCGATTCTTTCCGCTGCAATGCCTGCGCCAACCGCAACGATCCGACCGCTCACGTCGGTGCCCTGGATGCGCGGGAAAACGAACGGGTTGCCGGCCCAGCCACCATCCGTTGCCTCGCTCGCCGCCTGCACGACGGCGTCCGCGGTCGCCGTCGCAACGGACTTCGAATACCAGCCGATCCGGGTGTTGATGTCAGTGTTGTTGACGGCTGCAGCGCCGACTTTCACCAGCACTTCGCCCGCCGCGGGCGTTGGCACAGGAACATCGTCGCGGTACTCGAGCTGCTCGAGGCCTCCGTGGCCCCTGAGCAGGACTGCTTTCATCGTGCGCGGGATCATGGCGCGACACCGTCGCTGAGCGGGGTCATTCCCAGCCCGCACGCTGATACCCCTCGTCGGGGATCACGTAGTAGTCGCCCTTGTCGGCGCAGAAGATGTGGCCCTCGGTGACGAGGCCGGTGGGCCCGTCGAACAGTCCGGTGGCGATGGAAATCCGCTCGGGCTGCGCATCTGCCTGCCAGAACAGCGTCGACCCGCACTGCGAACAGAACGCCCGCTGCGCCGTGTTCGACGCGCGGTACCAGCGCACGCGCTCACCCTGCAGCAGGTGGAAGTCGCGTCTCGCCGCGCTGGTGGCAGACAGGTAATGCCCGGTCTGCTTGCGACACTGCGTGCAGTGGCAGGCGATCGAGCTGCGCAACGGACCGTGTACTTCGAAGACGGTCTCGCCGCAGAGGCAGGAGCCGCGATGAACGGTGGTCATGCCGTTTTCCTCGTCCGGGCCGGCAATTGCGTGCCTGGTGCAATGAATAGGTCGGCGAGCTGCTCGATCATCGCATTGCCGAGCTGCTCGACATCGGCAATCGCGACCGCGCGCTGGGAGAAGTCCGTCACGTCGTGACCGATGCCGATCGCAACCAGTTCCACGGGCGAACGGGTCTCAATCCACTTGACGACGTTTCGAAGGTGCTGCTCCAGGTACCCGCCTGGATTCGCCGAGAGCGTCGCCTCGCACAACGGCACGCCGTCCGAGATCGCCATCAGGATACGGCGCTGCTCGTTGCGGCGCAGGAGGCGCTCGTGTGCCCAGAGCAGGGCCTCGCCGTCGACGTTATCCTTGAGCAGGTCTTCCTTGAGCATCACGCCGAGGTGCCTGCGGGCGCGGCGATACGGCACGTCCGCCGGCTTGTAGACGATGTAACGCAGGTCCGTGAGGCGACCCGGAGCGGAAGGACGGCCGGCCTTGAGCCAGTCCTCGCGTGCCTGTCCACCGCTCCATGACCGTGTGGTGAACCCGAGGATCTCGACCTTGACGCCGCAACGCTCGAGCGTGCGCGCGAGGACGTCCGCACAGAGCGCCGCCACCATGATGGGCCGGCCGCGCATCGAGCCCGAGTTGTCGAGCAGGACACTGACGACCGTGTCCTTGAAATCGGTGTCTGACTCCTCGCGAAACGCGAGCGGAGCCAACGGGTCGGTGACGACGCGCGCGAGGCGGGCCGGGTCGAGCGTGCCCTCCTCCAGGTCGAACTGCCAGCGCCGCGTCTGCCTGGCGAGCAGCAGGCGCTCGAGCTTGATGGCGAGCCGCGCCACGGCTGGCTGCAACGCGCGCGATTCGCGGTCGAGGTTGCCGCGCAACTGGCCGACTTCGTCCTCGGTGCACAACTCCGTCGCACTCACGATCTCATCGTGGACCGTGGTGAAGACGCGGTAATGCCGGTTCGGATGGTCGGAGTCGTCGTACATCGGTTCGCGCTGCATGCGCTCGCCCGACGGCTCGGCTTCCGGTTTGCGCCCGGGCTCCTCCTTCGCGTCGAGTCGCGATCCCACGACTTCGCCCGCATTGAGTTCCGGCGCGTCCTGATCCATTGCGCCGGCCTGCTTCTTGACCGCTCCAAGCGGATCGGCGGCGGCCTCGTCACCGGGAACAACGGCTTCGAGCGTCCTGACCGCGGACCTGCGCCGCTCCGCGGCCGCACCGAGTTCATGGCCCAGGTCCAGGTCTTCCACAAGGTCGTGGACGGCAAATGCGTAACGCTGCTGGTCAGCGACGCTTGCCGCGAGCGACTCGAGACCCTCTGCGGCACGCTTGTGCAGATCGTCCCGCCAGCGCAACAGGAGTTCGGTGGCCGCGGGCGGCGAAGGCAAACGCGTGAGCTTTTCGCGGACCAGCAGGGCCAGGGCCTGCGCCATGGGTGACGGACGCGCGCCGAACGGTGTCGAACCGGTCTTGCGCGTCAATTGTTCGACGAGTGCAGCGGTGAGGTTCAGCGCCACCCCTGCCAGGACGTTGCTGCCCAGCGCCTGGCAGCGCATGTCCTCGACGGCATCGAAGATCTCGCGCGCGCGCTGGCCGGTGGGTCGGAATCGCGCATGCAGCACCGGGTCGTGATAGGCGCTCCGCAGCGCCAGGTGATCGGCATGGCCACGAACCCGGGCCGCATCCGCTTCGGCGAGCGGCCATTTTACCGGCGGCAGACGCACCGAGTTCGACGACTGGCCGGGCAGGCTCGGGCCGAACGTCACGTCGAGTTCCTTTGCGCCCGCCAGGGCCCGCGTGGCCTGCACCAGTGCACGCTCGCCGCGCTCTGCGGGCGCGAGCGGCGCATGGCGTGGCCGGTTGCTCAAACGACCTTCACGCGGGTGATCGCCTCGGGTAATTCGGCGGCGAACGCACGCTGGTAGAACTCGGCGACAGTCGGCCGCTCGAGTTCGTCGCACTTGTTGAGGAACGTCACGCGGAATGCGAGGCCGATGTCGCCGAAGATCTGCGCGTTCTCGGCCCAGGCGATGACCGTGCGTGGACTCATCACGGTGGAGATGTCGCCGTTCATGAAGCCGTTGCGCGTCATGTCGGCCACGCGGACCATGGCCATGATCGTGCGCCGGCCTGCGGTCGTGTCGTACGCGGGTGCCTTCGCCAGCACGATCGCCGCTTCGGCGTCGTGGTTCAGATAATTGAGCGTGGTGACGATCGACCAGCGGTCCATCTGACCCTGGTTGATCTGCTGCGTGCCGTGGTACAGGCCGCTCGTGTCGCCGAGGCCGATCGTGTTGGTGGTGGCGAACAGTCGAAACCAGGGGTGGGGGCTGATGACGCGGTTCTGGTCGAGCAGCGTCAGCTTGCCACTCGCCTCGAGCACGCGCTGGATCACGAACATCACGTCCGGGCGGCCCGCGTCGTACTCGTCGAACACGAGCGCGATCGGCCGCTGCAGCGCCCATGGCAGCAGCCCTTCGCGGAATTCGGTGACCTGTCGGCCGTCCTTGATCACGATGGCGTCGCGTCCCACGAGATCGACTCGGCTGACGTGCCCGTCGAGGTTGATGCGGATCAGCGGCCAGTTGAGGCGCGCCGCCACCTGCTCGATGTGGGTCGACTTGCCCGTCCCATGGTACCCCTGCACCATCACGCGCCGGTTATGTCGAAACCCGGCAAGGATCGCGAGGGTGGTGTCGGGATCGAAGCGGTAGCTGTCGTCACGGTCGGGTACGTATTCGCTGTGTCGCGCGAACGCCGGCACCAGCATTTCACTGTTTACGCCAAATTCGCGCGCAGCAATCTCGATGTCCGGCCGCAAGGAAATGAGGTCGTCCGAAGCCGTCATGTCATGATCCCAGGTGAATCCACGCCGACTTCGTCTGGGTGTAGCTCAGCAGGCCCTCGAGGCACTTGTCGCCGCCCTGACCGGACTGCTTGTGACCGAGGAAGGGTGACGTCGGGTCGCCGTGGTCGAAGCAGTTGACGTAGGTCGTGCCAGCCTCGAGGCCACGCACGGCCTCGTGCGCCGAACGCAGGTTGCCGGTCCAGACCGAACCGGCCAGGCCATAGATCGTGTCGTTGGCGATGCGCAGCGCGTCCTGCAGGCCGTCGACCTCGATCAGCGCGGCAACTGGCCCGAAGATTTCTTCCTGCGCGATCGTCATGCCGTTGTCGACCTGGGTGAACAACGCCGGATTGACGTAGAAGCCCGGCCGGTCCGGGACGTCGCCACCGAACTCGAGTTTCGCGCCCTCTGCGCGACCCTTGGCGATGTAGCCAAGCACTCGTTCGTGCTGCTTCTTCGTCACCAGCGGCCCCATGTTCGTCCCGGGATCGAGCGGGTCACCGGCAACGTACGCCTTCTGCCCGCGTTCGATGAAGCGCGCCGTGAATTCCTTCGCTATGCGCTTGTCAACGAGCAGGCGCGAACCCGCGCTGCAGACTTCGCCCATCACGCCAAAGATACCGTTGATGGCATAGGTGACGGCGCGGTCCATGTCCTCGAGGTCGGCGAGGAAGATCTGCGGCGACTTGCCGCCGCATTCGAGGCTCACGCGCTTCATGTTCGACTGGCCGGCGTAGACGAGCATCTTCTTGCCCGTCACCGTCGAGCCGGTGAATGAAATCTTGGCGACGTCGTCGTGCAACGCCAACGGCGCGCCGGCATCGGCACCGTAACCGTTGATCACGTTGAGCACGCCCGCAGGTGCGCCGGCTTCGACGAACAATTCGGCGAGCAGCAGGGCCGACAACGGCGCCTGCTCCGCCGGCTTCAATACGACGGAGTTACCCGCCGCGAGTGCCGGCGCGATTTTCCAGGCGATCTGCATCAACGGGTAGTTCCACGGCGTGATGCACCCGACCACGCCAAGCGGTTCGCGCAGAGTGTAGTGAAAGGCATCGGCGGCGGTCGCCGTGACCGTGCCTTCAACCTTGTCGGACAGTTCGGCGAAGTAGCGGAACGTCAGCGCGGACTGCGGCACGTCCACGGCCACCATGTCGCGCACCGGCTTCCCCATGCACAGCGAGTCGAGCAGCGTGAAGCGCGCGGTGTGCTTCTCGATCAGGGCCGCGAGTCGATTGAGGACATCCAGCCGATCGCGCGGGGCCATCCGGCGCCACGTGCCTTCCCTGAACGCGCGGCGCCCGCTGGCGACTGCTGCATCGATATCAGTCGCGTCGCCTGCGGCGACCTCGCACAGCGGTTCGGCCGTGGCGGGATTCACGACGGTGAATCGCCCGGCCCGGGCGGCAACGTGCTCGCCGTGAATGTAGTGACCGGTCGAATAACGCAAGTTTGCGGCCAGGCGGTGCCACTCGGCGCGGTTTTGCGGAACGGGCATGGAATACCTCGGGAAATCGGGGGTCGCTGGTCAAGGCGACAGGCCCGCAAGTTTAACGACTTCGGGGTCCGCGCGACCGGTCGACTGGACGGTTTTGCAGCGGCTGCTTTTCCCGGTTGGTAGATAAAACTTTGGGCGGCTGGCCGCGCTATTGTGCGAGTCTTGCGGGCGCTCGGACAGGTTCCCTGCCCGGCGCCGAGACCTACGGAGTGGCCCTTGACCGATACCCCAAACCCGGCTCGCCGGCCGTCCGGGCGCGACGCCCGCAGGGCGCAGCGCGCGGGCCCCCTGCCCGACCATCTCCGCCCCGTGAAGCCGGGCATGGAGTCGGGGCGTTACCAGCCACTGTCGCCGGACGAGGTTCAGCAGATCCACCGGACAGCCCTGCGGCTCCTGTCCGAGGTCGGCCTGGCCGACGCTCCGGACAGTGGCGTCGACTACCTGACGCGCGCCGGTTGCACGCTGAATGACAACGGTCGTTTGCTGTTCCCCGCCTCGCTGGTCGAGGACACGCTGGCCAAGGCTGCCCGGCATTTCGTGCTGCACGCGCAAGACCCGCGTTACGACCTCGAGCCCTGGGGCAAGCGCAGCTATTTCGGCACGGCCGGCGCCGCCGTCAACATGGTCGACCCGCGCACCGGGTACCGCGAATCGACGATCAAGGACCTGTTCGACATCGGCCGCATCGTCGATGTGATGGAGCACATCCACTTTTTCCAGCGCGCCGTCGTGCCGCGCGACATCCCGGACCCGTTCGAGATGGATTTCAATACCTGTTACGCCGCCGTTTCCTCGACCACGAAGCATGTCGGCAGCAGCTGGGTGCAGCCGGAGCACGTCGAGGCCTCGCTCCAGATGCTGCACCTGATCGCCGGCGGCGAGCAGCAGTGGCGCGAGCGCCCCTTTGTCAGCCAGTCGAACTGCTTCGTCGTGCCGCCGATGAAGTTTGCGACCGACGCCTGCAAGTGCCTGGAAGTGGCGGTCCGTGGCGGCATGCCCGTGCTGCTCCTGTCGGCCGGCCAGGCTGGCGCCACCGCCCCCGCGGCTCTCGCGGGCGCGCTCGCCCAGGAAGTGGCGGAGGTCCTCGCGGGCCTCGTGTACGTGAACGCGATCAAGCCGGGCCACCCGGCAATCTTCGGCACCTGGTGTTTCGTGTCCGACCTGCGCACCGGCGCAATGTCGGGCGGCAGCCCCGAGCAGGCGCTGCTCTCCGCCGCGGCGGGCCAGATGTCGCACTTCTATGACCTGACGGGTGGTACGGCCTCCGGCATGACCGACTCGAAAGTGCCGGACGGCCAGGCGGGCGCCGAGAAGGCACTCAATCATGCGCTGGTCGGCAACGCCGGCGCGAACATGATCTACGAGTCGGCTGGCATGCACGCAAGCCTGCTTGGCTTCTCGCTCGAAAGCCTGGTGATCGACAACGACATCATCGGCGCGACGCAGCGCACGATCAAAGGCATCGAAGTCAACGACGAGCGCCTCTCTTTCGAGACGATCAAGGACGTCTGCCTCAACGGGCCGGGCCATTTCCTCGGCAGCGACCAGACGTTGCAACTGATGCAGACCGAGTACCTGTATCCAGGCGTCGGTGACCGCAAGAGTCCCAACGAGTGGAATGAACAGGGCGGTCTCGACGTCGCGCAGCGCGCGATGGCGAAAGTCGAGGAAATCCTCGGCCACAACTACCCGTCGCACGTCGCAGAGGCCGTCGATGCCGAAATCCGCCGTCGCTTCCCGGTGAAGCTCGAACGGGCGCACATGCTGCCGCCTGCTGATTCAGCGGCCGCGCGGCGAGTCGGTTCGCGCTGACCGGGGGGCCGGGACCGATGGCACTTCCGGGACACGCCAACGTCGTCATCGTCGGGGGCGGCATCGCAGGGTGCTCGATCGCCTACCACCTGACGCGCATCGGCATCACCGACGTGGTGCTGCTCGAACGCAAGCAGCTCACCTGCGGCACCACCTGGCATGCGGCCGGCCTCGTGGGCCAGTTGCGCGCGACGCGCAACCTCACCGAGCTGGCGAAATACACGGCCGATCTCTACCACTCGCTCGAAGCCGAGACCGGCCAGGCGACCGGCTTCAAGCAGAACGGTTCGATCAGCGTGGCCACGACCCTTTCGCGGCTCGAGGAGCTGCAGCGCGGCGCATCGATGGGCAAGACGTTCGGCCTGCGCATCGACGAACTCACGCCAGGCGAGATCAAGGAGCGGTGGCCACTGCTCGAGGTTGGCGACGTGGTCGGCGGCATCTTCCTGCCCGGGGACGGCCAGACCAATCCGATCGACACGACGCAGGCGCTGGCCAGGGGCGCCAGGCAGCGTGGCGCGAAAATCTTCGAAAACACGAAGGTCGAACGCATCCGCGTCGAGAAGGGTCGCGCCGTCGGCGTCCAAACCGGCTCCGGCTACATCGCGGCGGACACGGTGGTGCTGTGCGGCGGCATGTGGTCGCACGGGCTGGCAGCGGACATCGGTGCTGCCGTGCCCCTGCACGCTGCGGAACACTTCTACATTGTCACCGAACCGATCGACGGCCTGCCCGGCAATCTCCCGGTACTGCGCGTGCAGGACGAATGCGCCTACTACAAGGAAGACGCCGGCAAGCTGCTGATGGGTTGCTTCGAGCCGATGGCGAAGCCGTGGGGCATGCAGGGCATTCCTGAGACGTTCTGCTTCGATTCGCTGCCCGAAGACTACGATCACTTCGAGCCGATCCTCGAGAGCGCGGTGCGACGCGTGCCGGCACTGGGCTCTGCAGGCATTGCGCTGTTCTTCAACGGCCCGGAAAGCTTCACGCCCGACGACCGTTACTACATCGGCGAGACGCCCGAAGTGCGCGACCTGTTCGTCGCCACTGGATTCAACTCCGTTGGCATCGCCGCCAGTGGCGGCGTGGGCAAGGTCGTCGCCGACTGGATTCGCGACCGTCGGCCACCCATGGACCTTGCGGACGTCGACGTGCGACGCGTGATGCCGTTCCAGTCCAACAGGCGCTACCTGCACGATCGCACGACCGAAACGCTCGGCCTGCTGTACGCGATGCACTGGCCGTACTACCAGTACACGACTGCACGTGGCGTGCGCCGCACGCCACTGCACGACCGGCTGGTCGCGGCGGGTGCCTGCATGGGCGAGACCGCCGGCTGGGAGCGCCCAAACTGGTACTCGACGCCGGGCTCGACCCCGCGCTACGAATACTCGTACGGCCGCCAGAACTGGTTCGAGGCCTGCCGCGCGGAATGCGAGGCGGTCCGCGACACCGTCGCGCTCTTCGACCAGACGTGCTTCGCCAGGTTCGTCGTGCAAGGACGCGACGCGTGTGCGGTGCTGAATCGCCTGTCGACGTCGAATGTCGACGTGCCGCCGGGACGCATCGTCTACACGCAGTGGCTCAACGACCGGGCCGGCATCGAGGCCGACCTGACGATCACTCGCCTCGCCGAGCGTGAGTACCTGGTCGTCACCTCGGCGATCTGCCAGACGCGCGACCTGGCGTGGCTGCGGCGAGCGATGGAAGCGCAGCCCGATGCGCACTGCACGGTGACCGACGTGACGTCGGGTATCGCCATGCTGGGTGTGATGGGTCCGCACAGCCGCGAGCTGCTGCAGAACGTTTCGGGCGCCGAGCTCTCGAACGACGCCCATCCCTTCGGCCGCTCGCGTGAGATCGAGATCGGTTATGCGCGCGTGCGCGCGAGCCGCATCACCTACGTCGGTGAACTTGGCTGGGAGTTGTACCTGCCTGCCGAGCACTGCCTCGATGTTTACCAGCAGTTGCTGGAAGCCGGTGCGCCGCTCGGATTGACCCACGCCGGCTACCACGCCATGGGGGCATGCCGCGTCGAAAAGGGCTACAAGCACTGGAGTCACGACATCGGCGACGAGGACACGCCGCTCGATGCCGGACTCGGGTTCACCGTCTCCTGGGACAAGCCGGGTGGCTTCGTCGGCCGCGACGCGCTGCTGGCGCAGAAGGCAGCCGGCCCGCCGCAGCGCCGCCTCGTGCAGGTGATGCTGGACGACGCGTCGGACACGGCTCCCCTGCTCTACCACGAGGAACCGCTCGTCCGCGACGGGGAGATCGTGGGCTCGATCCGCTCGGGCGCCTGGGGTCACCGTCTCGGACGCTCCCTTGGCATGGGTTACGTGAGCTGCGACTACGGCGTCGCTGCGGAATGGCTGGCGTCCGGGCGCTGGGAAGTGGAAGTCGCCTGCCGCCGGCATCCGTGCCGGGTGCAGCTGCAAGCTTGGTACGACCCGCGCAACGAGCGCATCAGGAGTTGAGCGAAGCATGAAGACGCATGCCAGGGTGATCGTGATTGGCGGCGGTGCCGTCGGTTGCAGCGCCCTTTATCACCTGACGCAGCTCGGGCTCACGGACGTCGTGCTGCTCGAGCGCGACGAACTCACCGCCGGCTCCACCTGGCACGCCGCGGGCAACTGCCCCAACTTCTCGACCTCGTGGAACGTCATCAAGCTGCAGCGTCACAGCACCCGGCTGTACTCAACGCTCGCGGCAACGGTTGGGTACGACATCAACTACCACGTCACCGGCAGCGTGCGACTGGCGCACACACGCGATCGCGTGGACGAGTTCAGGCACGTCGTTTCGCAGGCCCACGCCCAGGGGATCGAGTTCGAGATGCTGAGCCCGGCCGAGATCGTCGAACGGCATCCTTTCGTCGACACGACCGGCATCCTCGCCGGCCTCTACGATCCGTACGACGGCGACATCGACCCGGCGCAGCTTACCCAGGCACTGGCCAAGGGCGCTCGTGACGCGGGTGCGAAGATCTACCGCGGAACCAGGGTCACGTCGATCGAGCGGCTGCCGTCCGGTGAATGGCGCGTGCACACGGACAAGGGTTCGATCCAGGCGGAGTCCGTCATCAATGCGGCCGGCTACCGCGGCGGTGAAGTTGCAGCAATGGTCGGCGAGTACCTGCCCATCGTCACGCTGTCGCACCAGTACCTGATCACCGAAGACATTCCCGCCCTGGCCGAGCGCGGGGAGGCACGCCTGCCCCTGCTTCGAGACCCGGATGTCAGCTACTACATGCGCCAGGAACGCCAGGGCCTGATCCTGGGCCCGTACGAATGGAAGGCCACGGCGCACTGGCTGGACAGGATTCCGGACGAGTTCGCCAACCAACTGTTCGACGACGACCTCGGCCGCCTCGAGAAATACATCGAAGCCGCGTGCGAACGCGTGCCGATCCTCGGCACCGCCGGCGTCAAGAAAGTGATCAACGGTCCTATCCCGTATGCGCCCGATGGCAATCCGCTGATCGGTCCCGCGCCGGGATTGCCCGGCTTTACCACTGCTGTGCGTTCACGTTCGGCATCGCGCAGGCGGGCGGAGCCGGCAAAATCATTGCCGAATGGGTCGCGCACGGGCAGCCCGAGTGGGACGTGTGGCCACTCGATTCGCGGCGCTATCTCGAATTCGCCAATGACAAGTTCGTGCTGGCCAAGGCGATCGAGACCTACCAGCACGAGTACGGCATCGGCTACCCCGCCGAGGAACGAGCCGCGGGTCGTCCGGCCAAGACCTCACCGGCTTACCTGCGCCTCGCTGCCAAGGGCGCGAAGTTCGGCGCCCGTGGCGGCTGGGAACGCGCCGTCTGCTTCCCGCAGGCCGGCGATCCAACCGAGCCGGAAGTCTCTTTCCGTCGTCCGGCGTGGCACAAGGCGATCGAACGTGAGTGCGAGGCTGCTGAGAAACGCGTAGCCGTGCTCGACCTGCCGGGCTTCACCAAGTTCGAGGTGACCGGTGCAGGTGCCCCGGCCTGGCTCGATCACATGGTCGCCGGCGTGGTGCCCAGGCCGGGCCGCACTGCGCTCAACTATTTCCTGAACGACAAGGGCGGCATCGTCACCGAGATGACGCTGACCAACCTCGATGGCGGCCGCTACTGGCTGATCAGCGCTGCCGCCGGCGAAAGGCACGACGAGCACTGGCTGCGTGAGCACCTGCCTGCGGACGGGTCCGTACGCATCGACAACATCTCGGCGCGCTACGGCTCGCTGATCGTGGTCGGCCCGAAGTCACGCGAATTGCTCGCGCATCTGACTCGAGCCGACTTGTCCAACGAGGCGTTCCCGTGGCTGTCGGTGCGCACGATCGACATCGGCTACACGAAGGCCATCGCGCTGCGCGTCAACTACGTGGGCGAACTCGGCTGGGAACTGCACGTCCCCGTCGAGCACGTGCTCTCGGTATACGACCTGGTCTGGGCCGCGGGTGAGCCGCTCGGCATCGCCGACTATGGGCTGTACGCGATGGACAGCCTGCGCCTCGAGAAGTGCTACCGTGCCTGGAAAGGCGACCTCACGACCGAATACACGCCGTTCATGGCATCGCTCGACCGTTTCGTGAAGCTGGACAAACCGGGTGGTTTCATCGGCCAGGCAGCGTTGCAGCGCGAAGCCGCAGTGGGACCGAGGGAGCGCTTCGTGCCGCTGATCGTGGATGCGACGGACGCCGATGCTGCGGCCGTGTCGATCGTCTACGACGGCGACACGCAAGTAGGGCTCGCGACGTCGGGCGGATACGGGTATCGACTCAGGCAGAGCATTGCCCTCGCCTACCTGCGCGCGGACCTGGCCGTTCCCGGCAAGGAGCTGGAGATCGAGATCCTCGGCGAGCGCCGTCGAGCCGTCGTCGGCCGCGAACCGCTGTACGATCCGGACAACCTGCGCCTCAAGGGCTGACCGCCGAGCGACTCAGCGCAGGCGGTCCTGCAGCAACGCCTTGATCAAGCCGGTGATCAGTACCGCCATCAAGGCGAGGTAGGGCAGTGCCATGACGATGGTGGCCGACTGCAATCCCTTCAGGCCGGTGTCGCCCCCCAGCACCAGCAGCGTCGTCGCCACCAGCCCGATCAGGAATACCCAGAGCACGCGTTGCGGCCGCGGTGTATCGGTGCGCCCGTTCGACGCCAGGTTGTCGGCCACCAGTGCGCCGGAATCCACTGACGTCACGGTGAAGATCACCAGCAGCAGGACCACGAGCAGCGAGGTAATGGCGGACAGCGGCAGTTGCCCGAGGAACTGGAAGATCGCCATGTTGACGTCCTGCACCCCGCCAGTGAGCGGACCCGTGCTGGCGATCACCTGCTTGATGGCGCCCCCGCCGAAAGCGGTGAACCAAAGCGCGGCGAATGCAGCCGGCGCCACCATCACCACGCCCACCATCTGGCGGATCGAGCGGCCACGCGAGACGCGCGCTATGAACACTCCGACCAGTGGACCCCAGCTGCACCACCAGGCCCAGTAGTACACCGTCCAGGCGTGATACCAGTCCGTGTCGGGGCGCAGCCTCCAGTCGGACAGCGGCAGGATCAGGCGGGCGTAGTCCGCCAGCGCCACCAGCAGGCCCGTCAGGTAGGCGCCGATGCCCATCCCCACGGCACAGAACGCCAGCAGCAGGATGGCCAGCGCCATGTTGAGGTTGGAGAGACGCAGGATGCCAACCTCGATGCCGGTCCAGACCGAGTACCCGGCCGTCAGGCAGACCGCTGCGATAAATAATCCCTGCATCACGAGACCATCGGGCGTACCCAGAATCAGGTGCATGCCGGCGGCCGACTGCATCGCGCCGAGGCCCAGCGAGGTCGCAAGGCCGAACGTGGTCAACACCACGGTGAAGATGTCGACGCCCTGGCCGATGGGCCCGGCGTGACGATGCCCGATCAGCGGCGACAGTGCCGAGCTCATCGCCAAGGGCAAGCCCCTGTTGTACGCGAAGTAACCCACCACGAGTGCCGTGACGAGGTAGACGGCCCAGGGGTGCAGTCCCCAGTGGAACAGCGCGGAACCCATCGCGGCGTGTGCCGCCGCGGGCGTTCGTGGCACGACGTTCAAGGGCGTGTCCGGCCAGCCGGTATACGCCGCCACTGGTTCGGCCACGCCCCAGTACAGCAGGCCGACGCCCATGCCGGCGGCGAACAACATCGAAAACCACGACACGAAGCCGAACTGCGGCTGCGCCTGCGGCCCACCGAGACGAACCCGGCCGAGGGGCGACAGCGCCAGGAGCAGGCACATCACCACGAACAGGTTACCCATGATCATGATGAAACTGTCGAAGTGCTGCAGGATTCCGCCGCGCAAACGGGCGACGTAGGCATTGAATGCAACCGGGTCGAGCAGCGCCGCAATCACGGCCAGTACGATCAGCGCCACGGCCAGCGGAAAGACCGTGCGGTGCACCCGGAGGCCCAGGAACTCGAGCCCGCGATCAGGGGCGCTGTGGTGCCGTTTCACGTGCGTTGGGTGCAGGCAGTCTTGCGCACCGTGGCCGGCACGTTCAAGCGATCGACTCGCGGTCGACCTCGCGCAGCAGTTCGGCCACATAGGTCGCGAACGAACGCCAGACTTCGAGCCTGAATACCTGCTCGGCCGGACGCCAGACCACGATCTCGGCCTTGCCGAACACCGTGCGGGTGCACATGCCTACCGGAAAATCGCGGAGGTTGAGCGGCAGCGGGCACTGGGACTCCAGCAGCCACTCGGCGCGCGGCCCGTGTATGCCAATTCCCACCTGGCGGTGACTCACGTCGACCAGCGAGTACGCATGTCCCTGCAGGGCGCGCGCCAGCGACGCTGCGATCGGTTCAACCTCGCCGTCCGGTGCGAGCAGCAGCTGCTCGTCCGGCCCGAGCCACAGCGCCGCGCGATTGCCGTCCGTGGCCGCACGACAGGCCGTCTCGGGCAACGACAGGCCGAACCCCTCCCCTGCGGCGGCACGAGCGCCGGGCGCACCGCGCAGGATGAAGCGCGTGGCAGGCAGTGGCGATTCGAGCCAGGCAGCCGTGGGCAGCCCAACGATGCGGCGGATCGTTGCGTCAGCCATGGAGGCGAACTCCCTCGGCGTCATAAAAGACAGGCGCGGTCACCTGCACGGGTATATCGCCGCCGGGCATCGGCACGTACAGCGTCTGCCCGATTCGGGCCCGCCCGTCGGCCACCATCGCCAGTGCGATCGACCGGCCGAGCACCGCACTCGCATAGGAAGACGTGACGTGACCGATGAGCTGCATCGGTGGCGACTGCGCCGGCACCGCGACGACCTGCGCACCCTCCTCCAGCACGGTCGCAGGATCGACCGTCAGCAACCCCACAAGTTGCTTGCGACCCGGCGCCTTGATTGCCGGACGTTCAAGAGAACGCTTGCCGACGAAATCGGGCTTGGACCTGGCGATGGCCCAGCCAAGCCCGGCATCGTCCGGGGTGACCGTGCCGTCGGTTTCCTGGCCGACGATGACGTAGCCCTTTTCGGCGCGCAGGACGTGCATCGACTCGGTGCCGTAAGGCGTGATGCCGTGCGACTTGCCCGCGGCGTACACCGCTTCCCAGACCGCCTGGCCGTAGTCCGCTGCCACGTTGATCTCGAAGCCAAGTTCGCCGGTGAAACTCACCCGGAACAGCATCATCGGCACGCCGCAGATCCGGCCCCGCGCGACGCTCATGTGCGGCAGCGCGCCGGGCGACAGGTCGACGCCCTCCACCAGTCCTGCCAGCACGTCGCGCGCGCGCGGCCCCTGCAGCGCGATGACCGACCACTGCTCGGTAGTCGAGGTCAGCCATGCCTCGAGGTCCGGCCATTCGGTTTGCAGGTAGTCCTCCATCATCCCTAACACGCGTGCCGCGCCGCCGGTGGTCGTCGTCACGTGGAACCGGTCGTTCGCGACACGCGCAATCACGCCGTCGTCGTACACGAAGCCGTCCTCGCGCAGCAGCACGCCGTAACGCGCGCGCCCGACCGCAAGGTTGGCGAAGTTATTGACGTACATACGGGACAGGAACTGCGCTGCGTCGGCGCCGACCACCTCGATCTTGCCGAGTGTCGAGGCATCGAACACGCCGCACGCGGAACGGACTGCAAGGCACTCGCGCGCTACCGCTGCATGCATGTCCTCGCCGGGGCGAGGGAAGTGGCGGGCGCGCTTCCACAGGCCGACGTCCTCGAAGACGGCACCATGCGCCAGCGCCCACTCGTGGGTGGGCGTAGTTCGGACCGGGTCGAACAGGTTGCCGCGATCGTACCCGGCAAAACTCCCGAACGTGACCGGCGTGTAGGGCATGCGGAACGTCGTCAGTCCGACCTGTGGCGGAGTGCGATCGAGGCCCGCCGCCACAAACGCCAGCGCGTTCATCCCTGAAGTCTTGCCCTGGTCGGATGCCATGCCAGTCGTCGTATAGCGCTTGACGTGCTCGATTGACTCGAATCCCTCGCGGGCCGCGAGCACCAGGTCGCGGGTCGTCACGTCGCTCTGGAAATCGACGAACGCCTTGGCCGGCGGATCATTGCCGGGCTGGGCCAGCGCACCCGGCGCACCGCGCCTGCTGAACTCGCGCGCGACGGCACGGTAACGGGGTGCCGTACCTTCGAAACCCGAGTCGCTCGCCGCTGCGGCGCCTGCCTGCGCACCATCGTTGAGCACCACTTCGAGTCCGTCCACTCCGCGGCAGGCGCCCGCAGAGCGTTCGCGTTCAGCGGATGCTCCCGGCACGAAGGCCTGCAGTTCCGCATCCCAGCGCAGCTTGCCGCGCGACTGCGAGAACAGGTGCACACTCGGCGTGTAGCCGCCCGACATCAGCACGGTGTCACAGTCGACGGTGTCGCCCCGGCTGATCGCTCCATCCGCACCCACGGTTCCGAGCGTCACGCTGCGGACTCCCCGCCAACCGGCCGTGGCCAGCACGGTGGCGCGTTCAACGATCTGCAGACCAGCAGCCCGTGCCGCCTGCGCGCCCTCGCCCATCGCCGCATCGCGGACGTCGGCCACGATGGCGATACGGGCCCCGCCTCGTGCAGATCGAGCGCTGCTGCGTACGCCTCGTCGCAACCGGCGAGCACGGCGATCCGTGAACCGACCCGCACGCCGAAGCGATGCAGGTAGGACCTTGCAGCGGAAGCGAGCATCACGCCCGGGCGATCGTTGCCGGGGAAAACCAGCGGCCGCTCGATCGCGCCTGTGGCGAGTACGACCTCGCGGGCACGCACCTGCCAGATGCGCTCGCGCGGCGCGGCCGCCGCTGGCGTCGCAAGGTGATCGGTCAGACACTCGACCAGGCCGACCATGTTGTGCGGAAAATAACCAAATGCCGTCGTGCGTCGCAGCAAGGTCACATTCGGCTGCGCACCAAGCTTTACCAATGCCTCGTCGATCCAGAGTGCCGCCGGACGCTCGTTGATCGTCCCAGCAGGTTCGTCAAGCAACGAGCCGCCGGGCTCGGCCTGCTCGTCGCAAAGGATGACACGCGCGCCGGTCGCTGCCGCCGCGAGCGCCGCGGCGAGACCTGCCGGGCCCGCGCCGATAACCAGCACGTCGCAGTGCGCAAACCGCTGCGCGTACCTGTCCGGATCCGGCAGTCGAGGCGCGTGCGCGGGTCCCGCAGCGGCACGAATGACCGGCTCGTACCAGCGGTGCCACGCAAATCGCGGCCACATGAAGGTCTTGTAATAGAAGCCTGACGTAAGCAGCGGCGACAGGAAGCTGTTGACGGCATTGAGATCGAAGCCGAGGCCCGGCCAGCGGTTCTGGCTCTCGGCCACCAGCCCCTCGTAGATTTCGACCTGCGTCGCCTGCACGTTCGGCGTGCGACGCGCGGCATCGCGGCTGACCGTCACCAGCGCATTCGGCTCCTCGGTCCCGGCAGCCAGCAGTCCACGTGGGCGGTGATACTTGAACGAGCGACCGAACAATCGCACGCCGTGCGCAAGCAATGCGGAGGCGAGCGTGTCGCCGGCAAACCCCTGGTAGCCCCGGCCGTCGAAGGTAAACGACACGGGCCGCGTCCGGTCGATGCGCCCGCCACGTGTCGTGCGCTGCCCGGTCATTGCGCGGCCTCCGTCGTGCTGGTCGGCGGCGCTTCACCGCTCCGATAAGTCGCGACGGAAACGGTCCGTTGTCGTGTCGCGCAGCGCGTTGAAAAATCTCGCACAGCCACGCGCATGTCGCCAGCGCTCTGCGTGAACACCACGGGTGTTGGTGCGCAGGTACAGGTACGCGGTCCATTCGTCGTCGCCGGTCGCGGACGGATCGGCCGGTCGTGCGACGTGGGCCTGCCCCGCATAGGAGAACTCGAGTTCCGGGCGCGGGCCGCAATACGGGCAATTGATGATGAGCATCGCTGGGCCTCAGTGCGCGACGGCCGCCGCAGCGGCCTCGTCGATCAGACGACCATCGCGAAAACGCTCGATGTTGAACGGCGCGACGATGGGATGCGGCTCGTCGTGCGCCATGGTCCACGCGAGCAGGTGCCCGGCGCCTGGTGTGGCCTTGAAGCCGCCGGTGCCCCAACCGCAGTTCACGTACAGGCCAGGCACTGGCGTCTTCCCGATGATCGGCGAGCGATCGGTAGTCACGTCGACGGTGCCCGCCCAGTTCCGCAGCATGCGCATGCGCCGCAGCGTCGGGAACAGCTCGCAGATGGCCGCGAGCGTGTGCGAGTTGACGTGCAGCGCACCGCGTTGCGTGTAGCTCGTGTAGGCATCGGTGCCGGCGCCAATCACCAGTTCGCCCTTGTCGGACTGGCTGATGTAGGCATGGATCGAGCCCGACATCACGACGCACGGCACGACGGGCTTCACGGGTTCCGAGACCAGCGCCTGCAGCGGAAAGCTCTCGATCGGCAATCGCACGCCCGCGAGTCCGATGACGACGCTGCTGAAGCCGGCTGCCGACACGCCGATCCTGCGACTCTTGATGAGACCGCGCGACGTCTCGACGGCCGCGACCGCACCGCTGGCGTCACGGCGAATTCCGGTGACCTCGCAGTTCTCGACGATATCGACGCCGAGCGCATCGGCCGCGCGAGCGTAGCCCCAGGCCACCGCGTCGTGGCGGGCCGTGCCGCCCCGACGCTGCAGTGCTGCACCGAGCACCGGGTAGCGGATGTTCGGCTCAATGTTGAGCGGCGGACAGAACGCCTTCGCCTCCTCCGGGCTCAGCCACTCGTTGGTCACGCCGTTGCAGCGGTTCGCGTGCACATGGCGCTTGAGCACCTGCACGTCGTGCACGCCATGGGCAAGCATCATGACGCCGCGCGGCGAATACATCACGTTGTAGTTCAGGACCTGCGCCAGGTCCTGCCAGAGGTCCAGGGCGTGGTCGTACAGCCGCGCGCTCTCGTCGAAGAGGTAGTTCGAGCGGACGATGGTGGTATTGCGGCCGGTGCTGCCGCCGCCGATCCAGCTCTTCTCGAGTACGGCCGTGCGCGTGATGCCGTGCTCAGCGGCAAGGTAGTACGCCGCGGCGAGACCGTGCCCGCCCCCACCGATGATGATCGCGTCGTACTCCGGCGCCGGAGACGCGCGTCGCCACTGCGACTGCCAGCCCCGCTGGCCGCCGAAGGCCTCCCGGAGCAGGGCCCAGGCCGAATACTTCTGCATCAGGCCCTCAACTCCAGGTTCTGCGGATCGTAGGGCGAGTCGACCAGCACCGTCGCCCGCTTGCGCTCGCCGAGCACTTCGATCACCACTTCGGCGCCGACGGCGGCGAACTCAGGTTTCACGTAACCGATCGCGAGGCTCTTGCGCAGGCAATGACCATAGCAGCCCGACGTGGCACGGCCGACGAGTTCGCCATCGGGCGCGAAGATCGGCTCGTTGCCGAGCGGATCGGCATCCGTGACGCCGTGCACTTCGAGCGTGACGAAGCTGAGCGGCACGCCATTTTTCTGTTGCTGCTCGAGCGCCTTGCGACCCTCGAAAGGACCCTTGTCCATGCGCACGAAGCGCGCGAGGCCCGCCTCCAGCGGCGTATTGTCGCGCGTGAGGTCGCTGCCCCACATGCGGTACGACTTCTCCATGCGCAGCGACTCCATCGCGCGCATTCCCGCCATGCCGATGCCGTAGTCGGCGCCCGCTGCAAAGATCGCGTCGAACAGGCCGTGCGCGTACTCGATCGGGAAATGCAGCTCCCAGCCGAGCGCACCCACGAAGTTCACGCGCAGTGCATAGACGTCGGTCGCGAGTCCGGCTTCGATCACCTGTCCAGTCAGCCATGGGAACGACGCGTTGTCGAGCGGCACGTCGGTGAGTCCAGTCATCACGTCGCGCGCCCGCGGACCCGCCAGCACGAATACCCCGCGCGAGCCAGTGATGTTGCGCAGCGTGACCGACCCGTCGGTCGGCAGGTACTTCTGCAGGAAGTCCGAGTCGTAGCGCTCTGCCGCGCCCGCGCTCACGACGTAGTAGTGATGATCGGCGAGCTTGGTGATCGTGAACTCCGAACGGATGCCACCGCGCGGCGTGAGTGCGTGGCACAGCGCAATGCGGCCGATCCTGGTCGGCACCTTGTTCGCGACAAGGCTGTCGAGCCACGCTTCGGCGCCGCTGCCCGTCACTTCGAACTTGGTGAACGGCGTGAGGTCGATCACGCCGACCCGCTCGCGCAGCCGCCGGCATTCGTTGCCGACGTGCTCGAAATAATTGCTGCGGCGGAAGCTCCAGGCGTCCCTGGGCTCGACGCCTGCGGGCGCGAACCAGTTCGCGCGTTCCCAGCCGTAGCGCTGTCCGAACACGGCGCCCATGCGCTGCAACTTGTCGTAGACGGGGCTGGTCTTGACGGGACGGGCGTCGTGACGCTCTTCATCCGGGTAATGAATCGTGAAGACGTTGCGGTAGGTTTCCTCGTTTTTCGTGACGACGAAACGCTTGCTGGTGTAAGGACCGAAACGACGCGGGTCGACCGCGAGCATGTCGATGCCCGGCTCGCCTTCGACGATCCATTCAGCAAGCTGCCAACCGGCGCCACCGGCGGCCGTGATGCCGAAGCTGTGACCTTCGTTGACCCAGAGGTTCTTCCTGCCCCAGGCTGGGCCGACCATCGGCGTGCCATCCGGCGTATACGAAATGGGGCCGTTGACGATGTCCTTGATGCCGCAATGCTCGAGCGCAGGGACGCGACGCTGCGCAGCTTCGACGTGCGGCAGCAGGCGATCGAGTTCGCCCGGGAACAGGTCCTTGCCGAACCAGTCGGGCACGCCATCGGCGAAACGCGCTGGTGCGCCGGCCTCGTAGGGGCCGAGGATCCATCCCATGCGCTCTTCGCGCAGGTAGTACGATTTGTCGGACTCGCGCAGCACGGCGAGTTCGCGGCCACCCGCCTGGCGGTATGCCTTCAGCTCCGGCGACTCGTCGTACACGATGTACTGGTGCTCGACCGGGATCGCCGGCAGGTTGAGCCCGAACATGCGTCCGGTCTGCCTGGCATAGTTGCCCGTCGCCAGGACCACGTGCTCGGCGGTGATCTCGCCTTTGCTCGTCGTGAGTTTCCACTCGCCGCTCGCCGTCTGCGTGGCAGCCGTGACTTCGGTCTGTTCGTAGATTTCGGCGCCGGCCGTGCGAGCCGCTCTGCGCAGCGCCATCGTGAGGTCGGCCGGTGCGATGTGGCCGTCGTCCGGGTGATACAGGGCACCGACGATCGCCGGCGTCTCGGCATCGCCACCGAGATCGACCAGTGGCCACAACTCCTTGACCTCGGCGGGCGAAATCACCTTGAAAGGCACTCCGATCGTGTTGCCGGTGCCGCAGTACTTCCTGTACTCGTCCATGCGGTCGCGGCAGGTCGCGAGCCGCAGGTTGCCGGTGACATGGAAGCTGACGTCCTGACCGGTCTCGGCCGGCAGACGCTTGTAGAGGTCCACAGAGTATTTGTGCAACTGACCGACGGTGTAGCTCATGTTGAAGAGCGGCAGCAGGCCCGCGGCGTGCCACGTCGAGCCGGCAGTCAGTTCGGTGCGTTCGAGCAGGACGACGTCCGACCAGCCCTTCCTGGTGAGGTGATAAAGCGTGCTCACGCCCACCACGCCGCCGCCGATGACCACCACGCGCGCATGCGATTTCATCCGGGTACCCCTTCCGCGACGGCGCGCGTCCGTGCGGGCCAGTTCCCCCACGGTTGCACTATCTTTCGCCGCAGTTTAGCAATGGCGCCAACGGTGAGCACTCCGTTTGCGACAGAGGCTTATTCAAATGCGTCAGCCGGCCGTATACTCATTGGCACCGGACCAGTCCGGCGAGGGGGGACGTTTCCGTGAGATTGTCCGCGAACCACGCACACCGGCAGTCTTTTACTCCCAGGACACGCTATGCGTTCCTGACGCTGCCGGACTATTCCATGATCGCCCTGACGAACGCGATCGAGCCGCTGCGCATGGCCAATCGCGTTGCGGGCCAGCGCGCTTACGAGTGGCTGGTGGTCACGCCTGACGGCGAACCCGTCACCGCCAGCAATGGCCTGATGATGACGCCGACCACACGCCTGGCCGATGCGCCCGACGCCGACCTGGTGTTCGTTTGCGGCGGCGTCAACGTGCGTGAATCCGTCTCCCCTGCCCTCGTCACCGTGCTGCGCCGGCTTGCTGCCAGGCGCATGCCGTTGGGCGCACTCTGCACGGGTGGCTACGCGCTTGCGCAGGCCGGATTGCTGGACGGCTATCACGCGACGATCCACTGGGAGAACCTGTCGGCGCTGCGCGAGCAGTTTCCGCGCGTGCTGATGTCGGATCATCTCTTTACGATCGACCGCAACCGCTATACGTGTTCGGGCGGAGTCGCGCCGCTCGAACTGATGTTGAAGCTGATCGAGGACAAGCTCGGCCCGCAGGTGTCGCAGCGGGTGTCCGAGCAGTTCATCGTCGAACGCATTCGCGATGCAGATGACCGGCAGTACGTTCCGTTGCGCGCCCAGGTCGGCAACGTGCATCGCAGCGTGATTGCGGTGGCGTCGATGATGGAAGCCAACATCGAGAATCCACTGCCACTGGAGCAGATCGCGCGGCAATCGGGGCTGTCGCGGCGGCAGATCGAGCGTTTGTTCCAGCGGCACGTGAACTGCGTGCCGAAGCGGTACTACCTGGAGCTGCGCCTGAAGCGGGCACGGGAACTGCTGGTGCAGACGTCGATGCCCATCATGGCCATCAGCACGGCGTGCTGGTTCAAGTCGCCGCCGCACTTTTCGAAGTGCTATCGGGGTCACTTCGGGCGGCCTCCGACCGCCGAGCGGCAGCCTCGGCGCGGTGGCGTTGCGGCGTCGTAGATGTCCTGGACGTATACCTGCGTTGCACTTCGCAATTTCAGATACCGGCTCAAGAGCGCGACAGCAAATTGCGATGGGTTTTGGGAAACACGCCGCAAGTACGTCCGTGCAGGATCGCACGCGCCGTCCATGGCGCGTGACGGTTTCCCGAAACCCATCGGAACCCGCTATCGCACATCGGAGTGGCTGCCGCCACAATCGTTCGACTCGTTGATGTCTGCGCGCACCGTCGCAGCGCTTGAATGGCTGAATCGCTGACTGACGCATTGTGGTGGTTGCGCCGGTTCGGCGTGTCCCCCGAGCCTTCTGATGGCCCGAGGGTCACGCGCGTGACACCAATCCAATGACGCTGCAGTGCGACAAACTACGAGCGCATTCGCAAGCCCTGCGGATCGACGAGCGCACCCGCGCTGCGAACCGCAGCCATGCGCTCACCCAGCAGTTCCACGGCAAACCCGTCCGTCTCTCCCGCCACCGCCTTGTCGACGTAGCCGAGCGCGATCGACTTGCCCACCGTGTGGCCATAACCGCCCGACGTAACCCAGCCGACGACCTTGTCGCCGTGCCAGATCGGCTCGTCGCCGAACGCATCCGCATCCTTCGCATCGACGTCCAGCGTGACGAGCTTGCGCACCCCGCCACTCGCCTTCTCGGCCGCGGCGGCGGCCTTGCCGATGAAGTCCGGCTTGTCGAGATGGACGAACCGGCCCAGGCCCGCCTCGTACGGCCCGTAGATCGGCCGGAACTCACGCGCCCAGTTGCCGAAGCTCTTTTCCAGCCGCAATGAGTTCAACGCCCGACCGCCGAAATTGCGCAAACCATGAGACCTCCCTGCTTCCTGCAGCAGGTCGTACAACGTGCGCAGGTACTCGGATGTCACCCAGAGCTCGTAACCCATCTCGCCCGTGAACGAGACGCGACCGACGAGCGCCGGGACCATGCCGACGTCCATCGGCGCGAATGACATGAACGGGAACGCGGCAGTCGACAAGTCGCGCTCGACGAGCTTCTGCAGGACCGCGCGCGACTCCGGTCCGGCCACCGAAAGACCAAGGTATTCCATCGCACAAGGGCGCACGGCCACACCGGCTGGCGGCAGGTGCTGCTCGAACCACCGCAGGTAATAGACTTCGGCCGCATACGTGCCGACCACGAAGAATCGCTCGTCCGCAACGCGGCACAGCGTGAAGTCACCGATCAGCCGGCCACGGTCGTTGAGCATGGGCGAAAGTGCTATGCGGCCCGCGGCGGGCACCTTGCATGCCATGATCCGCGACAGCCAGTCCGCGGCACCCGGGCCCGTGATTTCGAATTTGCCGTAGTTGGAGATCTCGATCAGTCCGCAGGATTCGCGCACTGCGCGACATTCCTCGGCCACGTGCGGATGGGCATTCGAGCGACGGAAGGTCGCGTCTTCCTTCGCGGGCATGCCCTTCGGCGCGAACCACAGCGGGTGTTCGAGCGTGCAGTAGTCGCCGAACACGGCATTTTCGGACTGCAGCCTTGCGTAGATCGGCGTGGTGCGCAGCGGGCGCGCAGCCTCGAGTTCCTCGTTCGGGAAGCGAATGCGGAAGCGCCGCGAGTAGTTCTCGCGCACCTTTGCATTCGTGTAGGGACGGTTGGCCCAGTCGCCGTAGCGCGCCACGTCCATCGCCCAGATATCCGCGCCCGGATCTCCTTCGACCATCCAGTTGGCGAGCGACAGGCCCACGCCGCCGCCCTGGCTGAACCCGGCCATGACGCCGCAGGCCCACCCAGTAATTCCTCAGGCCCTTGATCGGTCCGACGAGCGGATTGCCGTCCGGCGCAAAGGTGAATGGGCCGTTGACGACCTTCTTGATGCCGGCGCTTTCAAGTCGCGGGAAATGTTCGAACGCCACCGTGACGCTCGGCGCGATGCGCTCGAGGTCATTCGGCAGCAGGTCCTGGCCAAAGTCCCACGGCGTGGTCTTCGGTGACCAGGGCACGCCCGCACGCTCGTAGGTGCCGAGCAGCATGCCCTGCCGCTCCTGGCGCATGTAGATCTCGGCCTCGAAGTCGATGACGTGCAGGAGTTCTTTCTGGCCCTTGAGTTCCGGCAGGTCTTCGGTGATGAAGTACTGGTGCTCCATCGCGAGGATCGGCAACTCGAGTCCGACGAAACGACCGACTTCGCGCGCCCAGAGGCCGCCCGCGTTGACGACATGCTCGGCGTGGACCGTGCCATTTTCGGTGATGACGTCCCAGGTGCCATCGGCACGCGGCCTGGTGTCGGTCACGCGGTTCTGGCGCACGATCTCAGCGCCCGCAAGCTGCGCGGATTTCGCGTACGCGTGCGTAACGCCGTACGGGTCGACGTGGCCTTCGATCGGGTCGTAGATCGCGCCAAGGAAATGCTTCTCGTCCAGCAGCGGGTAAAGCTTCTTCGCTTCTGCCGCAGAGATCAGCTGCAGGTCCATGCCGAGGTACCTGCCGCGCGCCACGGCCATGCGCAGCCAGTCGACGCGCTCGGGCGTACCGGCGAGCATCAGGCCACCCGTGATGTGCACGCCACACGACACGCCTGAGATCGCTTCGATCTCCTTGTACAGTTCGATCGTGTATTGCTGCAGCTTGGCGACGTTCGGATCGCCGTTGACGGTGTGCATGCCACCTGCTGCGTGCCAGGTCGACCCGGACGTGAGCTCCGCTCGCTCGATGAGCAGGACATCCTTCCAGCCCGCCTTCGTGAGGTGATACAGGACGCTCGCGCCGACGACACCGCCACCGATCACCGCCACCTGCACCTGGTTCCGCATGCCAAACCCCACTGAATGATCTGCTTCGGTCTTTGTATCGAATCTGTTCCCGGCGCCGCGACGTTGCGCTCGCTACGTCACGTGATTGGCGGCGCGCCGCCCGCGGCCGTGCGTCGATCGACGAACGCGTTCATCGCTTCGACTACGCCCGGGTCGCGTTCGGGCGCGGTGTAACGCGCCAGCGTCTCGTGATACACGGTGTTGGCGCGCTCGGTCGCGGTCTTCGCGCCATCGTTGACCCACGTGCCGTAATTGCGCCAGTCGGAGATGAGCGGCGTGTAGAACGCCGTGCGATAGCGCTCCATCGTGTGCGCGCACGCAAAGAAATGGCCGCCATGGCCGACTTCCGCGATCGCGTCCAGCGCCATGTCCGACGCTTCGGCGCCTACCGGCTGGAACACCTCCGCGAACATCTGCAGCATCTCGATGTCCATGATGAACTTCTCGTAGGACGTCGAGAGCCCGCCTTCGACCCAGCCGGCGGCGTGCAGCATGAAGTTGGCGCCGCCCATGAGCGCACCCCACAGGCTCATCTGCGCCTCGTACGCGGCCTGCGCGTCGGGCGTGTTCGAGGCTGTCGCACTCGACGAACGCCACGGCACCTTGATGTAGCGCGCGAGCTGACCCGCGCCGAACGCGGCCTTGGCATACTCGGGCGTGCCGAAGGCCGGCGAACCCGACTTCATGTCGACGTTCGAGGTGAAGCTGCCGTAGAGGATCGGCGTGCCCGGCCGCACGCTCTGGGCGAGCGTGATGCCGGCGAGCGCCTCGGCATGCGCGAGCGTCAGGGCGCCGGTAATCGTCACCGGTGCCATCGCCCCGGCCAGCGTGAACGGCGTGATGATCAACACCTGCCCCGCCTCAGCGAAGTCGATGATCCCCTCGGCCATCGGGATGTCGAGCTGCAGCGGTGAGTTCGTGTTGATGACGGTCCACACGTAGGGACGTTGCTTGAACTCGTCCGCGCTCACCTGGTGGGCGATGCGGATCAGTTCGAAACAGTCCGCAATCTGCTGCGAGCCGCGCGCGAAGATGAACGGCGTCTTGCCGGAGAGCAGCAGCATCGAGCGCGTGGTCTCAAAGTGCCGGACGTGGACCGGGATGTCCTGGGGTTCGACGGCGCCACCAAGCGTGTGGATGACGTCGAAGCTCTGCGACAGCTTCATCAGGTTGCAGAAGTCCTCGAACGTGCCGGCACGGCGGCCTTCGTGGATGTCCATGATGTTCGGCGGACCGGACGTCGGCGCGAGGCAGACGTGCCTGCCGCCGACTTTGACGTTGAACTCCGGATCGAGCGCATGGAACGTGAATTCGCTCGGTGTCGTGGCGAGTGCCTTGGCGACGAGCCCGCGATCGATGCGCACGACCTGCGTCGCTTCGTCCACCGTTGCACCAGCCTCCATGTAGCGCTTGCGTGCGATCGGCGAGAGCACCTTCATCCCCTGGCTCTCGAGCAGCGAGAGGGCGGCAACGTGGATTGCCGCCACCTGGTCGTCCGAGTAGATACGGGGGTTCTCGTAAGGGTTCACGATCGTGCGGTAGGCGCGCGATCGCGCTGGCGCGGGCGCAGCCGAGGCAGCGGCCGCGGGACGGCGGCGGCCCGCGTTGCGGCGCGGGCTGCTCGATTCCAGTTCACTCATGCTCGATGAACTCCCGGGTGAGTCGAAGCCGCGGGGAGCACTGCGGTAGCCAGGGGTTTGGTGTCCGAGCCGAACTGTTCGATGAGCCACGAGCGGAACAGCGCGGTGGCGGTGTCGCTCAGCGCTTCCGGATCCGTGACGAGGTAGTAACCGAAGCCATCACTGAATGCCATGTCGTAGGGTTGTACCAGCCGACCCGCGGCCAGATGGTCACGGAACAGGTCGAGGTCGACCAGCGCGATTCCCGAACCGCTCAGCACGTACTGCACGGTGAGGATTTCGGTGTCGAACACGAGCCCCCGCTCGACGTCGAGGCCGTGCAGGCCGGCATGTCGCGCGAACTGTGACCAGAAATGCCGGCGCGGCAGTCCCTCGACGCGCATGTGCACGAGCTCGTTGTCGTGGATGAACGATTCCAGGTCCTTCTCGGCGTGGCGGGCAGCGACGTCGGGGTGGCAAACGACGCCAAGACAGACCGGCCAGAGCAAGTCGCTCACACGCTCCGTGACGGTGGGTCGCGTGTACAGCACCGCGATGTCGACATCTGCCGCCGGCGGACCGATCCCATAAGGACTGACCAGGTCGATTTCGACTTCCGGGTGGTCGGTACGGAAGTCCTGCAACAGCGGCACCATCATGTGTGCGGCAAAGCTTGGCGGCATCTGCACACGCAGTGTGCGCAGCCTTGGTGTGCGCGCATCGCGGATCTCGTCAATGGCATGTTCCAGTCGGTCGAACGACCGCGAGACGACTGGCAGCAGGTGCTCGCCGGCCGCCGTCAGCATCAGTGAATGGGGCCGACGCTCGAACAACTTCACGCCGATGAGGTTCTCGAGGGAGATGACGTGCCGCGAGAGCGCGCTTTGCGCGATATTCAGCGCACTGGCTGCGCCGGTGAAACTGCCGTAGCGCGCGACGCCTTCGAATGCCCGCAGGGCGTTGAGGGGAAGCCAGCGGCGGTCAATGCGGACTTTTTCGATCATGATGGCTTCCCCCGGAATGGCCGAGCCAGCCCGGATCCGGGCCAGGCGACGTCCAGCGCGAGCAAAGCTCGCTGGCCGGCAAGCGTGGCGCATTCGCGACAGATCCGGCAATGCTTTTTTTGCGGTCCGGTTAATGCCTTTTTCAGATGATCATTTTGTGGACGCAGGCGCATTTCTCTTGATATGGTCGGGCGTACCTCGCGTAGACCCGACGGGGTTACGTGGGTTCCACAAAGGGTAGCGAGCCCCCGCCAACGGGGCCGTTGCGTAGACAACACGAAGCCTTGGGGGTCCGAAAGCGCATGAATTACAGACTCGCATCCGCGGTAGCCGCCGTGCTCGCCGCCAGCCCGACTCAAGTTGTCTGGGCGCAGGCAGCGTCCGGTGGGCTCGAAGAGGTGGTCGTCACCGCGCAGCGACGCTCTGAAAGCCTGCAGGACGTCCCGTTGGCGATCCAGGCCCTCACCGGCGAGACACTTTCGCAGTTGAACATCTCGACGGTCGAGGAGTTCGTCAAGTTCCTGCCCAGTGTCACGACCGCCACCCTCGGACCAGGCCAGAGCAACATCTACATACGCGGCCTCAGCATTGGATCGCTCGGCACCCAGGGATCGGGCACCAACGGCCCCTGGCCGAACGTCGCGGTGTACCTCGACGAGCAATCCACGCAGGTCCCGGGTCGCAACCTGGACGTCTACGCAGCCGACTTCGAGCGCATCGAAGTGCTGACCGGGCCCCAAGGCACGTTGTTCGGCGCCGGCGCCCAGGCGGGCGTGCTGCGTTACATCACCAACAAGCCAAAACTCAATGAGTTGTCCGGCAACGTCAAGGTCGGTTACGCGAATACGGCGGACGGCGACGACAGCTACAACGTCGAGGGGGTGGTCAACATCCCGCTCATCGACGACAAGCTGGCCATGCGTCTCGTGGGTTACATGGACCACCGTGGCGGTTACATCGACAACGTCTACAGCACCTTCACGCGGCAAGGCACCGACCTGGGCTTTGCGCGCCGCACGGGCGGTGTTGTTCCGGTCGACTCCCTCGTGATCGACAATGCCGACATCGCCGGCGACAACATCAACGAAGCCGAATACAGCGGCGTCCGCGCCAGCCTCAAGTGGCAGGTCAACGACGACTGGGATGCCCTGCTGGCCGTCGCCTACCAGAAAATCGAAGGCGAGGGTGTCTTCTACCAGCATCCAAACGGTGCCGAATCCGGTTGCGGAACGAACCCCAACTGCACCACGTCGACGCAGCGGCTGAAGCCGCTCCAGGTGACGGTCTTCACCCCGGGCTCCACTGAGGATGAGTTCGTCAATACCGCGCTGACGGTCACCGGCAAGGTAGGCACGCTCGACCTCGTCTACGCCGGCGCGTACCTGACGCGCGAAGCGCAGTCGCTCTCGGACTACACGAACTACGCGCGCGGCGTATGGGGCACGTATTACCAGTGCACCGGCTTCTCAGGCGCCAGCGTGGACAAGTGCTACTCGCCCGCGAGCTTCTGGGACGACAAGAACGACAGCACCAACATGAGCCACGAGATCCGCCTGAGCAGTCCGGCCGACTGGCGTATGCGCTTCGTCGGCGGCCTGTTCTACGAAGATCGCTCGGTCGAGGCCCAGACGGACTGGCACTACAAGTCGGTGCCGGAGTGCCCGGACAGCGGCGTCTCCACGGGCAGCTGCTTCCTGTACCTCGATCCGCGTGCCGCGCCGAAGTTCCAGTCGGCCGCAGGAGACATGAACAATCCGAATCGCCGCGCTTCGGACATCGGCTTCTTCAACGATTTCACGCGTGATTACTCGCAGTTCGCGGCGTTCGCGTCGGTCGACTTCGACATCCTCGAGAACCTGACCCTGACCCTTGGTACCCGCTATTACGACATCGACAATTCGATGGTGGGCGCCAACATGGGGAGCTTCTACTGCAAGGTCTACGGCACGGGCGAATCCGGCCCCTGCACCGGCGCCCTGTATGGCTATGGCGATGAATTGGCGCCGTACGGCACCAACGTCACCGAACAGGACGACAACGAAAACCAGGCCGACGGTTTCAAGAGCCGCGCCAACCTGACCTGGCGCATCAACCCGGACGTGCTGGTGTACACCACCTGGTCCGAGGGATACCGGCCTGGCGGCTTCAACCGCGGCTCGGCTTGCGGCGCCAGGGATCCGGTCAGCCTGGTCAACCAGTGGTGCTTCCCGACGTCCTACGAATCGGACGACCTGACCAACATCGAGGCTGGCTGGAAGACGCAGTTCTGGGGCGGGCGGGCGCAGTTCAACGGCTCGATCTACCAGGTGAAGTGGGAGGACGCCCAGACCGGTTTGTTCGCGCCGGAGCTCGGCTTTCCGAACCTGCAGTCCTTCCTGAACGGCCCGGAGTACGAAGTCAACGGCGTCGAGTTCAATTTCGTCGTCGCGCCGATGGATGGCCTGACGATCTCGGGGGCCGGCTCGTACAACAAGGGCGAACTCACGAACTCGCCGCAGGTGATCAGCAACAACCCGGACAGCCCGACCTTCGGCCAGCCGGTGACAGAGTCGTGCGTCGCAGTCACTGCCGGCGTCTGCTCGGACGTGCGTAGCGTGCAGAACCTGTTCGGCACGCCCGGCACGGAGATGGCCAACTCGCCTGAGTTGCAGTTCAACATCCGTGCGCGGTACGAGTGGGCCTGGGGCGAGTACAACCCGTACGTTGGCGGCGCGGTGCTGTACCAGGACGAGTCGTTCTCGTCGGCGACCGTGAACAATCGTTTCGTGCAGCCTTCGTTTACCACGATGGACGCGTCGTTCGGCGTGGCCAAGGATGCCTGGAGCGCCGAGTTCTACGTCGTCAACCTGACGGATGAGAACGAGAGCATGTACACGACGGCCTCGCAGTTCATCCTGGTCGAAGTACCGATGCGGCCGCGGACCATGGGTCTGCGCTTCGGTTACAGCTTCGGCGGCGAGTAATCGGGCATCGCCTCGACGCGGGCCGGTGGGGCAACCCACCGGCCCGTTTTCATTGTGGAAAGCAATGCTTCATCATTCCGTGATGCACCCCGCCTCCAGCACAGCCGGTTCATCGCCCACGCCCGTTCCGGACTCAGAGCTGCGCGAGTTGCAGCACCTGATCGAGGAAAGCCGCTTCGCCGACGCCCTGGCCTCCTCCGAGCTCCTGCTCGAGCACTTCCCCGGGCACCGTGACCTGCTCTACATGCGCGCCGTGGCACTGCGCCACCTGCAGCGTGTCCCGGACGCGCTGGCGACGCTGGAGATGCTCGAGGACACGCACCCCGCCTACCCGCGGCTGTTCCAGGAGCGCGGGCATTGCCACGTGTTCCTGAAACAAGCGCCGGAGGCGATCCGGGCTTTTTCACGCGCCGTCGAGTTGAACCCGGCGTTGCCGGCGAGCTGGCGCCTGCTGGCATCGCTTTACCAGATGGTCGGGCGCACACAGGAATCGGCGAATGCGGCGCAGCACGTTGCCAAGCTTGCCACCCTGCCCACCGAGGTGGTGACCGCCCGCAGCATGCTCGCCGACGGCAACCTGCGCGAGGCCGAGGACCTCATTCGAGGCTACCTGCGGCGCAAGCCGGATGACATCGAGGCGCTGCGGGTCCTGGCGCAGGTTGCACACCAGAACGAGTTCTCGAAGGACGCGGCGACGCTGCTCGAGGCCGTGCTCGCGGCCTCGCCAGGCTATCGCGCGGCCCGGCACGATTACGTGCTCGCGCTGATCGCCCTGCACAAGCACCAGCAGGCCCGTGAACAGATCGAGTTCCTGATTGCCGCGGAACCTGACCACCCGACACACCGGATGACGCTGGCCAGCATCCTCGTGGGCGAAGGCTCGACGGAGGCAGCCATTGCCCTGTACGGCGAACTGGCGCGGCAGCAACCTGGCAACCCGGAGCTGCACTTGTCGCTCGGCCACGCGCTCAAGACACAGGGCCGCCGCGAGGATGCGGAACGCGCCTACCGCGAAGCGGCCCGGCAGCGCGAGAATTTTGGCGACGCGTACTGGAGCCTTGCCAACCTGAAGACCTATCGCTTTGCCGACGAACAACTCGCCACGATGCGCGAGCAGGTCGACGCCCGGCGTACCCCGTTCGTCGACCGCTATCACCTCTGTTTCGCGCTCGGCAAGGCGCTCGAAGATCGTGGCGAGTACGCCGAGTCGTTCCGGTTCTATTCCCAGGGAAACGCGCTCAAGAAGGCGGAATGCAACTACCGTCCCGAACCCCTGGAGCGCACCGTGGCGAAGCAGATCGAACTCTGCACTCGCGAGTTCTTCGAGCAACGGCAGGGCTACGGCTGCGACGACCCGTCACCGATTTTCATCGTCGGCTTGCCACGCGCCGGTTCGACGCTGCTGGAGCAGATTCTCGCCTCGCACTCGCAGATCGAAGGCACCATGGAGCTGGCGGACATTCCGCGCCTGGTCAGCTCGCTCGACCTGCACGCGAGCGGAGGGCGCTACCCGGCAGTCCTGGCCCTGCCCTCGGCGGACGACTACCGCGGCTTCGGCGAGGCCTATATCCGCGACACGCGCCACTACCGGGTCGGGAACAGGCCGTTTTTCATCGACAAGATGCCGAACAACTTCCGCCACGTCAGCCTGATCCACCTGATGCTGCCCGACGCGAAGATCATCGATGCCCGGCGGGAGCCCATGGCGTGCTGCTTCAGCAACTTCAAGCAGCTGTATGCGCCAGCGGCCAGCCGTTCACCTACAGCCTGGACGACATCGCGCGCTACTACCGTACGTACGTCCGGATCATGGAACACTGGGATTCGGTCCTGCCGGGTCGCGTGTTGCGCGTGCAGCACGAGGACGTCATAGACGACCTCGAAGGAAGCGTACGGCGGATCCTCGCCTTCTGCGGGCTGGACTTCGAGCCGGCCTGCGTCGACTTCCACAAAACCGAGCGGCGGGTGCACACCGCAAGTTCCGAGCAGGTCCGCCGACCCATCAATCGCGAAGGCGTGGACCAGTGGCGCAACTTCGAGCCGTGGCTCGGCCCACTTCGTGCGGCGCTCTGGAAATAGGGGACGCTCACCTATTTCCGCGCTCCACCCTACAAGCAGACGCGGCGGTCAACGGAAATAGGTGAACGTCCCCTATTTCTCCCTATTTCTCTACGCCGGCCGGATCCCCGTCGCGCGTTCTTCGTCCTGGATGATGCGCCGGGCCGAGCGGAAGTAGTGCCACGTCGCCCAGGCGCCCGCGGGCACCAGGCACAGCATGGCGAGCCGCAGCGACTGACCGTTCGCGACGTTGTCCGGGGCGAATGCGTCGCTCAGGAAGCCGACGAGCTGTGGCGCGACGATGAGATTGCCAACGTTGGCGACAAAGAGCGTTGCGGCACAGAACTGCGCCCGCATGCGCGGCTCGCACAGGTTGTTGAGCAGGCCGAAGCACGGCCCGATGTAGAAGTAGATCGCCGGGATGAAGAGCCAGAACAGCCACTGCGCCAGTGCGAGCGAGTGCGTGCTGTAAATGACGCCCGACACAATGGTCGCGATTCCGACGCCCCAGCCCATCATGCGCACGATCTTGCGCGGATCCTTCATCTTCGGCTGCGCCAGCCACCAGCTCGTGGCGAGCGTCGCCAGGCCGCCACCGATCAGGTGAACCGGCCCCAGGATCGAACCTGCCTCGCCCGGAGTCAGCCCGAAATTACGGATCAGGTAAGTCGGTGTCCACCACATCAGGCCCCAGCCCCACAAGGCCGTGAGTGCGCTGGCCGCCATCACGTGCACGGCCGATCGCTGGGTCCACAGGAAACGCATGCTTTCGAGGAACGACGCGCCAGCATGGTCACCGCCCTTCTTGTCGAGCTGGCCCCTGCGCGGCTCCCGCACCGTCAGGAAGATCACGAGTCCCACGATGACGCCCGGTATGCCGAGCACCAGGAACACCGTGCGCCAGTTGTAGTGATCGTTGACGATGCCGGCGATGTCCGCACCAATCCACGCGCCGATCGGCGCGCCGAGCGAAAAAATCGTTAGCGCCATCGGGCGCTTCGACGCCGGAAAATAGTCGGAAATGATCGAATTTGCGCCAGGCGTGCCCCCCGCTTCACCGATGCCGACGCCAATGCGCGAGAGCAGCAGCTGCAGGTAGTTCTTCGAGAGCCCGCTGAAGGCCGTCATGACCGACCACGCGACGAGGCAGACAGCGATGATATTGCGCCGGTTGCCGCGGTCGATGAGCCAGGAGATGGGGAAGCCGAGAACCACGTAGAACAGCGCCAGCGACACGCCGGTCAGGAATGCGATGCCGGAATCCGTCAGTTGCAGCTCGAGGCGGATAGGTTCCAGCACCGTGGAGATGACGTACCGGTCCGCGATGCTGAGCGTATAGACGAGCACCATCATCAGCAGCACGTACCAGCGCTGCATCGTCGTGCCCACTCCGCCATCTGCCGCTTCCGGCCGTACTGTAGCCATCATCTGGAACTCTCCCCCGAGCGTGCCGAAGATCCCGCTGGTCTGTTGCCGGCTGGGCTGGACCCGGAGGGCCCGTGCAATGCAGCTCTCTTGTACTGAAATTCAGCCGCGGATACCAGTCACATCGACGGCGAATTTGACGCTGTCCCGCGCGGCCAGAAATCCTTTCGGATTCACTGATTTTTTTTGCTTGTTCGGCTGGAGCCCGTGCCAGTAGCCTCCCGCACGAAGACCGGCAGACCGTGCCCGCGACGAAAGGCCGTATCTGCAGTCCGGCGGGCAGGAGACCAGCAGGTGAGCATGCAGACCAGGATCGGCTTCATCGGGCTTGGCAACGTGGGAGCGTCGCTGGCCGGGAACCTGCTGCGCCACGGCGTGGATCTCATGGTGCGCGACCTCAACGAGGAAGCAGTCGCCGATTTCGTCGCCAGGGGCGCCACGCGCGCCGAGTCGCCGCGCGCCATGGCGGCGGCCTGCGACATCATCATCACCTGCCTGCCCTCGCCTGCGATCTCTGCGCAGGTCGTGGAAGGTCCCGGCGGCATCCTCGACGGCTTGAGTCCCGGCAAGCTCTGGCTGGAGATGAGCACGACCGATTCCGCCGAGATCAAGCGGCTCGCGCCGAAGATCGAAGCCACCGGCGCAATGGCCATGGATTGCCCGGTTTCGGGTGGTTGCCACCGCGCCGCCACGGGCAACATCTCGATCTTCGCCGGCGGCTCACGCGCCGCGTTCGAGCGAGCGCTGCCGGTGTTGTCGATCCTGGGTCACCAGATCCTGCACACCGGCGAGATCGGCTCGGCTTCGATGCTGAAGGTGATGACGAATTACCTCTGCACCGTGCACCTGGTGGCGCTCGCCGAGGCGCTCACGACCTGCAAGGCCATGGGGCTGGACATGAACACCACCTACGAGGCGATCCGCATCTCGTCGGGCAACTCGTTCGTGCACGAGACCGAGTCACAGGTGATCCTGAACGGCAGCCGCGACATTGGCTTTACGATGGACCTCGTCGTCAAAGACGTCGGCCTGTTCGACCAGCTCGCGCTCGACCACAAGGTGCCGCTCGAACTGTCGCCGTTGATCGTGAAGACTTTCAGGGACGCGGTCGCAAAGTACGGCGCGCGCGAAAACTCGCCGAACATCATCCGGCGCTACGAAGAACCCTGCGGCCTGAAGGTGCTGGGAACGGGCTTCCCGGCCACGATGGTCGACGACAACCCGAAGGAACCGGGCTTCGAGGTCGTCCCCAGGAATAGGGGTTAGGGGATAGGGGATAGGGGTTAGTCGGAGGTGCAGACGAAATGGATGCGACAGCCTCTCCTCCGACTATCCCCATCCCCCATCCCCTAACCCCTATCTGAAGATCACCGTCCGGTTGCCATTCAGGAACACCCGGTGTTCCGTGGCGAGCCGAACGGCGCGCGACAACGCCCGGCGTTCGGAGTCCCGTCCCGCCGCCACCAGCATGTCGGGTGTGAAGGCGTGGTCCACGTGCTCCACGATCTGCTCGATGATCGGGCCTTCGTCGAGGTCCGCAGTGACGAAGTGCGCCGTTGCGCCGATCACTTTCACGCCGCGGTCGTACGCCTGGTGGTACGGCTTGGCGCCCTTGAAACCCGGCAGGAACGAGTGGTGGATGTTGATTGCACGGCCGCGCAGCTTGCCGCAGAGGTCGTCCGAGAGAATCTGCATGTAGCGCGCGAGCACCACGAGATCGGTCTGCGTGGAGTCGATGAGCTCGATCAGCTTGCGTTCCTGCTCGGGCTTGGTCTGGGCGGTGATCGGCAGATGGAAAAACGGGATGCGGTTGTGCGCTGCGACTGGCTGCAACGCGACGTGATTCGACACGATGGCCGTGATGTCCATCGCCAGCTCGCCGATACGGTGGCGATAGAGCAGGTCCTCGAGGCAGTGGTCGTAGTTCGAGACCATGATCAGGACCCGCGTGCGTTCGCGCGCGTCGTGGATCTGCCACTCCATCTGTTCGGCAGCGGCGACTTCCTGGAACTGCTGGCGCAGCTCGGCGAGGTCCACCTTCTCGCCCTGGACGGCGCAGAACGTGACGCGGACGAAGAACCGTTGCGAGATCGTGTCGTCGAACTGCTGCATCTCGACGATGTAGAAGCGCCGCGACGCAAGGAACGTAGTCACCCGCGCGGTCGTGCCCATGCGGCTATCGCAGGTGGCGGTCAGCACGATGGGGTGGTCGGTGTCGAAACTCATGCGGTACTCCGCGGCCTGATCTGGTTCTATGTGTCCAGGGGGTCGCAGATTGTCAGAATGCGACGATGCCGCGCAAGCACGAACAGCGCCTTTGGCGGGGCCTGTTCAAGGGGGTTCACCGTCGGCGGTCGCAAGCATGGACCTAGCGAAAAAATAGATTCAACCGGCCGCTGCCGTGCGCCGGTCCCACCCGGCGGAGGACGCTCTTTACACTGCGCTGCAAATGTCGCATCGTGACAAGCCAATGTCGCCGCAGCGTCACCGGGAATGGCCCGGGATGCATAAAATCGGCAAAGTACCGGGGAGACAGCAATGTCCGATGACCAGGCCGAAGCTTTCGATCTCAACAGCCTGAGCGACGAGGAACTCGTCGAGCAGGTCCACGACGATCTCTACAACGGTCTCAAGGATGAGGTCGTCGAAGCGACCAATATCTTCCTCGGTCGCGGCTGGGGAGCAGACAAGGTCCTGAACGACGCACTCGTCGAAGGCATGCGCATCGTCGGTATCGACTTCCGCGACGGCATCCTGTTCGTCCCCGAAGTGCTGCTTGCGGCCAACGCCATGAAGGCCGGCATGGAGATCCTGCGACCGCTGCTCGCCGAAACGGGCGCAGAACCGATCGGCAAGGTCGTGATCGGCACCGTCAAGGGCGACATCCACGACATCGGCAAGAACCTGGTGTCGATGATGCTCGAAGGCGCCGGCTTCGAAGTGATCAACATCGGCATCAACAATCCGGTCGAGAAATACCTGGCGGCGCTCGAAGAGCACCAGCCCGACATCCTCGGCATGTCGGCCCTGCTCACGACGACGATGCCCTACATGAAGGTCGTGATCGACACGCTGAAGCAGAAGGGCCTGCGTGACAAGTACATCGTGCTGGTCGGCGGCGCCCCGCTCAACGAAGAGTTCGCGAAGGCCGTCGGCGCCGACGCCTACTGCCGCGACGCGGCCGTGGCAGTGGAGACGGCCAAGGCGCTGATTGCAGCGCGACGCTCAGCCATCGCTGCCGCGGCGCACTGACGGTGCGATGGGCGGAGAACCTCGCGTCCTGGTCATTGCGTGTGGCGCCCTCGCCCGCGAGATCGTCGCGCTGACGAAGCTGAATGGCTGGTCGGCACTGGACGTCCAGTGCCTGCCACCGGAACTCCACAACCGGCCCGAACGCATTCCCGCGGCAGTCCGCACCGCCATCGTGGCAGGACGCGCGCAGTACGAGCGGATTTTCGTCGCCTACGCCGATTGCGGCACCGGCGGCCGGCTCGACGAAGTGCTGCAGGCCGAGCACGTGGAACGCCTCCCGGGCGCGCACTGCTATGAGTTCTTCGCCACGTCGGCGGCGTTTGCAGCGATGAGCGAAGCAGAGCCCGGTACGTTTTACCTGACGGATTTCCTGGTGCGACATTTCGACAGGCTGGTCATTGCAGGGCTCGGCATCGACCGGCACCCGGAACTGGCCGGCGAGTATTTCCGCAACTACCACAAGCTCACCTACCTGGTGCAGGTCGCGGATCCGGCGCTTGCGAGCGCTGCTCGTGCTGCTGCAGAGCGGCTGGGTCTCGCATACGACGAGCATTTCACCGGGTACGGCGATCTCGCCGCAAGCCTCTCGTCCGTGGCGTCTCGCGGCGAACATCCGGTGTCCTGGGAGAAGACTGCATGGCGTCGTTGATCGTGATCTCGTGGCGTGACGTTCCGGCGCAGGTCGTGGTGAAACGCGGACGTGAAACCGCGAAGGTTCAGCTGTCGCACCGTTTCCAGGAAGCCGTCGACCGTGCCGCCATGCGCGCGGGCCGCGGCAGTTCCGACGCTTACCTCGAAGACTGGCGCCGCGCTCCGCCCCAACCCTGTGGCGACGAACTGCAGGTCGAGGCACAGGCCGCAGCGGCAGCCATTGAAGCCCGGTATTCCGACGAGGACCTCGAACGCCTCATCCGCGCGAAAGGCATTGACGTCAACCTGCCCGACCCGTTCAAGCCCGCGGCCGACAGCGGACCGGCCTGATGTACACGGTCCGGCTCTGGTCCGTTCGTCACGCCCGCGGGCTCGCCAGCTTCTACAAGGGGTTCGAGGGGGTGCTGAACAAGCTGCACCCGCTGTTTAGCCGCATCGGCTACCAGCGGCTCGAGCGTCCCGTCGCGGCAGTCGAGCGACAGGTCAAGGGCCTGCTGTTCGACTGCAGAATGTGCGGCCGCTGCGTCCTGAGTTCCACCGGCATGTCGTGCCCCATGAATTGCCCCAAGCAGTTGCGCAACGGTCCCTGCGGTGGCGTGCGCGCGAATGGCAACTGCGAGGTCAAGCCCGAGATGCGTTGCGTGTGGGTCGAAGCATGGCGCGGCGCTGAAAGCCTGCCCGGCGGACTCGACGCGATTCAGCAGCTGCAGCCGCCGGTCGACCGTCGCCTGGAAGGCACCTCGGCCTGGTTGCGCGTGGTGCGCGAGAAGAACGGGGGCCCGGCGTGAAGTTCGAAGACGAACCGGTTCCGGGCTATCCGCTGCCGATCCTGCCGGGCCACACCTCGCCGGGCCGATTCGAGCGCGTGCTGCGTGCCGGCGCGTTCGCCGTCACGGCGGAGCTGGCGCCGCCGGACTCGGCTGATCCCGAGGAAGTCTACAAGCGTGCCCGGGTGTTCGACGGCTTCGTCGACGCGATCAACGCCACCGACGGCAGCGGCGCCAACTGCCACATGTCGAGCCTCGCGGTCTGCGCGCTGCTGACGCGCGTCGGTTACGCACCGGTCATGCAGATCTCCTGCCGCGACAAGAACCGCATCGCGATCCAGGGCGACATCCTCGGCGGCGCGGCCATGGGTGTCTGCAACGTGCTGTGCCTGACGGGCGACGGCGTGCAGGCCGGTGACCACCCGCAGGCCAAGCCCGTGTTCGACCTCGACTCCACGTCGCTGCTCGGCATCGCCCGTGGACTGCGCGACGAGCACCGCTTCGAGAGCGGCCGCAAGATCACGTTTGCGCCGCGCGTGCTGCTGGGCGCCGCCGAGAACCCCAATGTCTCGCCGGTCGAACACCGCGCAGTGCGCCTCGCCAAGAAGATCGCCGCGGGCGCGCAGTTCGTGCAGACACAGTATTGCTACGACATTCCGCTGCTCCGCCGCTTCATGACCGCCGTCGAGGAAGCGGGCCTGCTCGGGCAGGTCTTCATCCTGATCGGCGTTGGGCCACTCCGCACCGCCAAGGCCGGCGAATGGATGCGCACCCACGTGCCGGGAATCCACATTCCCGACAGCGTCATCGAGCGCATGAAGGGCGCCAGGGACCAGACTCGCGAAGGCCTCAACCTCTGCGTCGATCTCATCCAGGAGGTCCGCACGATCAAGGGCGTGAGCGGCGTGCACGTGATGGCCTATCGCCAGGAAGAAGCCGTGGCCGAAGTCATCGAACGCTCGGGAATTCTCGCAGGGCGCACCCCCTGGTACCCGGGCCGCGACCAGCAGATCAACGAAGACAGGAAACTTTCATGACCGACACCGTCATCAGCTCGGCGAGGCGCGAAATCGTCATCGGCTTCGACCGCCCTTTCGTCATCATCGGCGAGCGCATCAACCCGACCGGGCGCAAGCTGCTGGCCGCCGAGATGGCCGCGGGCGACTTCAGCCGCGTCGAATCGGATGCGCTGGCGCAGGTGGCGGCAGGCGCGCACATGCTCGACGTGAACGCGGGTATCCCGCTGGCGGACGAACCGGCGATTCTCGCCCGGGCCATCCAGCTGGTGCAGTCGATCACCGACGTGCCGCTTTCGATCGACTCGTCGATCGTCGCCGCGCTCGCGGCCGGCCTCGAGGTCTACCAGGGCAAGGCGCTCGTCAATTCGGTTACCGGCGAAGAAGACCGGCTCGAGACCGTGTTGCCGCTGGTAAAGAAGTACGGCGCGGCGGTCGTCGCGATCTCGAACGACGAGACTGGCATCTCCGAAGACCCGGACGTGCGTTTCGAGGTGGCGAAGAAGATCGTGCACCGTGCGATGGATCACGGCATCCCCGCCTCCGACGTCGTCGTCGATCCGCTCGTGATGCCCATCGGCGCGATCAACCACGCCGGCGTGCAGGTGATGCGGCTGGTCAAGCGGCTGCGCGCGGAACTCAAGGTCAACACGACCTGCGGCGCCTCGAACATCAGTTTCGGCCTGCCCGCGCGCGACGGCATCAACAGCGGCTTCCTGACCATGGCCATCGCGTCGGGCATGACGTCCGCCATCACGAACCCGTTGCATGGCGACATCGTGAAGGCCTGCATGGCCGCAGACGTGATGATGGGTCACGACCCTGACTGTGCGCGCTGGATCCGACGGTTCCGTGAAGTTCCGCCCCCCAGTACCGGCGCGCCGGGCGAGCAGCGTGGTCGCCGCGAAGGTGGGGCGCGACGTCGCGCCGCCGGCGCCCCAGGTGCGGCCTGAGGCGACGACGACGTGACACGGACAGATCCTCTCGTCGTCTTCACGCCCTCGGGTAAGCGTGGCCGCTTTGCCGTCGGCACGCCGCTGCTGACGGCGGCGCGTCAGCTCGGCGTGGACATCGATTCCGTCTGCGGCGGCCGCGCCATCTGCGGGCGCTGCCAGGTGCTCGTCGCGGAAGGCGAGTTCGCGAAGCACGGCGTGCGCTCGAGCGCGGCCTCGCTGTCGCCGGTCTCGGAGACCGAAATGCGCTACGGGACGCGCAAGGTGCTGGCCGAGGGACGCCGGCTCTCGTGCCAGGCGAAAGTCGAGGCCGACGTGGTCGTCGACGTGCCTTCGAACAGCCAGGTGCACCGCCAGGTGGTGCGCAAGGAAGCCGAGGCGCGCGACATCGAGCTGTACCCGCTGGTAAAGCTGCACTTCGTCGAAGTCACCGAACCGGACATGCACGACCCTTCCGGGGACCTGCAGCGGCTCGAGTTGGCGCTCGCACGCGAGTGGCAGCTCAGGGATCTCGAATGCGATCTTTCCGTGCTGCAGCAGCTGCAGCCCGCCCTGCGCGCCGGACAATGGCAGGTCACGGTGGCGGTTCACGACACGTCGCGAATCATTGCGGTGTGGCCGGGATTTCACGAGGAAGCGTTCGGTCTCGCCGTCGACGTGGGTTCGACCACGATCGCGGCCCACCTTTGCGATCTCATCAGTGGCGAAGTCGTGGCTTCCGCGGGACGGATGAACCCGCAGATCCGCTTCGGCGAAGACCTCATGAGCCGAGTTTCGTACTCGATGATGAATCCGGGCGGCGCCGCGCAGATGACGGCGGCGGTGCGCGAAGCCTTGAGCGAGCTGGCCGCTGAAGTGGCCGCAGCAGTGGGCATCGACAAGGAATCCATTCTCGAAGTGACGCTCGTCGGCAACCCGATCATGCATCACCTCGTGCTCGGCATCGATCCAGTCGAACTCGGCGGTGCGCCCTTTGCGCTCGCAATCGACCGGGCAGTGACCGTGACGGCTGCCGAACTCGGCGTCGCACTGCATCCCAACGCCCGTGTCTATGCCCTGCCCTGCATCGCGGGTCACGTGGGCGCGGACACCGCAGGCGTCATCCTGGCGGAACGGCCGGACCTGACCGACGAAATGACCCTGCTCGTGGACGTCGGCACCAACGCCGAGATCGTCCTCGGCAACAGCAGGCGACTCGTCGCCTGCTCGAGCCCTACGGGCCCGGCATTCGAAGGAGCCCAGATCAGCTGCGGCCAGCGCGCGGCGCCCGGTGCAATCGAGCGCGTGCGCATCGACCGTGCGACGCTCGAGCCGCGCTTCAAGGTCATCGGCTCCGACCTCTGGTCCGACGAGCCCGGGTTTGGGGACGCGGTCAGGACCACGGGCGTCACCGGCGTCTGCGGCTCGGGCATCATCGAGGTGATCGCCGAGATGTATCTCGCCGGCATCATTACCCAGGACGGCGTCATCGACGGTGCGCTGGCGGTCCGCTCGTCGCGGGTGGCGGCAAGCGGGCGTACCTACTCCTACGTGCTGCACGAAGGCGCACAGACTCTCTGCATCACTCAGAACGACGTGCGCGCGATCCAGCTCGCCAAGGCAGCGCTGATGGCGGGCATTCGCCTGCTGATGGAACGGCTCGGGGTCGAGAAGCTCGACCGCATCCGGCTGGCCGGTGCGTTCGGCGCGCACATCGACGTCATGTACGCGACGGTGCTCGGCATGATTCCGGACTGCGACCTGACGAAAGTGACGTCCGCCGGCAATGCCGCGGGCACGGGTGCGCGTATCGCGCTGCTCGATTCACGCTCGCGCCAGACCATCGAAACGCTGGTGGGCCGGGTCGAGAAGATCGAGACTGCAATCGAGCCGCGGTTCCAGGAGCATTTTGTCGAGGCGATGGCGATCCCGCACAAGACGGCGGACTATCCCAACCTGCGCAAGGTCGTCGAACTGCCGCCGCTCAAGACTGCGGCGCAGCCTGCGGGCGAAACGAGAGGCAGCCGGAGTCGACGACCGGTGCGACCCGCGTAATCCGGCACACCGGCGCTGTCGCCTTGAGGGTTGACCGCAAGCCGAGACAACCAGGAAGGTGCTTGCCCGCCGAACGGGTTCCAGTCTTCCTCGGCGCTCCGAGGTCTCACGCGCATCGCAAACAAATAGGGGACGTGCACCTATTTCCCGTCAGAGATATCGGGAAATAGGTGCACGCCCCATTTGTGCGGCGCCTGCTGCGGGGTGGCGATGGTGCCAGCGTCTGGTCGGTGCCGCCTCGCACCTGCGCTCGAGCAAGGGTCGCCGTGAATCGTGCGGATCCTCCGCGCGATTCACGAAGCGCGTGAGACCTCGGAACGCCGAGGAAGACCTGGACCCGTATCGGCGAGCCTAGAAACGCGCACGCCCTGCGGGCAACCTCTCCCGCTGACGCGCGAGAGGCGGAGGACTCAGATGTTCGAGTCCGGCGTCGCCGCCTTCTGCCGATTGATGTAATCGAGCAGCGCTTCGTCCACGGCAGGATCGAGCGGCGGCGGCACGTATTCGTTGAGCTGTCGCTTCCAGAGCGCGTTGGCACGTTGTGCCATGTCGAGCGAGCCCTCGGCCTGCCACTGCTCAAAGCTGTTGTTGTCGGCCAGCGGCGAGCGGTAGAACGCGCTTTCGAAATTGGCCTGCGTGTGCGCGCAACCCAGGAAATGGTTGCCCGGCCCCACTTCCCTGATGGCATCCATGGCCTGGCCGTTGGGTGTGAGGTCCACGCCCGCGAGCAGCGTGTGCATCATCCCGGCCTGGTCCACGTCCATCATGAATTTCTCGTACCCCATCGCAAGACCGCCTTCGAGCCAGCCGGCGGTGTGCAGCACGAAGTTCACGCCGGCCAGGCACGTCGGCAACAGAGTCTGCGCCGATTCGAACGCCGCTTGAGCGTCGGGCACCTTCGAGGCACACAGGCTGCCGCCCGAGCGGAACGGCACGCCGAGCCGCCGCGCGAGCGCCGCCATCGTGTAGAGCACGAGGGCCGGCTCTGGCGTACCGAAGGTCGGTGCCCCCGACTGCATCGAAATCGACGAGGCAAAGCTGCCGAGCACCACCGGGGCGCCTGGGTTGACGAGCTGTGCGAAGGCCATGCCGGCGAGCGCCTCGGCGAGCGTCTGCGCCGCCGTACCCGCCACCGTCACGGGCGACATCGCGCCCGACAGGATAAACGGCGTGATGATGGTCGCCTGGTTTGCCCGCGCGTACACCTTGAGTGCGCCGAGCATGGTCGCGTCGTAGACCATCGGCGAGTTCACATTGATCAGGCTGATCATCATCGTGCGCAACTTGCCGGTGGCAGGATCGACTGCGTCGCCGCCGAAGGCGATCTTCGCCAGTTCGACGCTGTCCTGCGCGCGCTCGGGCGCGGTGACCGAGCCCATGAACGCCTTGTCGCTGTACTTGATGTGGCTGTACACCATGTCGAGATGGCGCTTGTTGACCGGCAGGTCGACCGGCTCGCAGATCGTGCCACCCGAGTGGTGCAGCGAGTTCGCCATGTAGGCGAGTTTCACGAAATTGCGGAAATCGTCGATGCGCGCGTAGCGGCGGCCCTCGTCCGCGTTCAGGATGAACGGCGAACCGTAGGCCGGCGCGAACACCGTCGAATTGCCGCCGATGCGGACATTGCGCGCCGGATTGCGCGCGTACTGCACGAACTCGCGCGGCGCGTTCTTCTGCACCAGCTCGCGGCACAGGCCACGCGGGAACCTGACGAGCGAACCCTGAACGTCGGCGCCTGCCGCTTTCCAGAGGGTCAGCGCTTCGTCGTCCTCGCGGAACTCGATGCCGTACTCCGCGAGGATCGTCTCGGCGTTCTGTTCGATGATCGACAGGCCCTCGTCGGTCAGGACCTCGAAGTACGGGATGGAGCGCGTGATGAAGGGAATCGAGGCGCCGGCACGGGCCGCCCGTGCGGCACGCTTGGCCTCACGACCGCTGGCGCGATGCGGGCGCTTCTCCGCCGCGGGCTGCTGATCTTCCATGCTGGACATGGCGGTTCCATTCCCGGCTGCTGGGAAACCAGTATGGTCGTCCCACCGTCAGACGACTGATCAATTTGCGACAACGACTTGCCCCCGCGCGTCACCAATGGCGACAAGCGGGAACCCGGCCGACGGTCAGAGCGACCCGAATCGGTAGGTGGCGCTCAGGCCGTACCAGCGCGGCCTGGCATAGACGCCAGCCACCACGCCCGCGAACAACGAGCTGTCGAAGGCGTACACGCGATACTTCTCTTCAAACAGGTTGTCGACGAAGACTGCCACGCCCCAGCGCCCGCTGCCGCTGTCGTAGCTCAGCCTGGCGTTCGCCACGGTGTAGGCGTCCTCCTGCTCGACCGGTGCGCAGAGCACGGTGAAGCAGAACTCGCTCGAGTACAGCACGTCGCCCTGGATGCCGACCGTGCCGCCGGCCAGGCCAAACTCGTACCGGGCGAGCGCATTGCCCGAGAAGTCCGGCGCCTGCGGCAAGTCGTGATCCTCGATCGTGACGCCGTCAGGCAGCGGCACGTCCTTGACCTTGGTGTCGAGGAACGAGGCGCCGAGCCGCAGCGTCAGACCTTCGATGGGCCGCGACGTGAGTTCGGCTTCGAGACCCGTCGTCTCGGCATCGAGGTTGATGACGGTCTGCACCGGGCCGAACTGCGCGAAGGCCTGGTAATCGGAATAGTCGTAGTAGAACGCAGCGGCGTTGAGGGTCGTCGAGTCACCGAGCGTGACCTTCGCGCCAAGCTCGAACGCGTCCAGCACTTCCTCGTCGAATGGCATGCCTTCGAGGAACGCGCGTGGAATCGTGAGACTGCCGTCAGGGTCATACGGCGTGCCGGTCGAGAACGTATAACCGCCGCTCTTGCTGCCGCGGTTGAAGCTTGCGTACAGCAGCAGGTCGTCCGTCGGCTGCCAGTCGAGCTGCACGCGCGCAGTCACGCCGTCGAAGCTGTTCTTCGCGTCGGCCGGCGTGATTGACCCTCCCGTCGGCGAGACCTCGTTATGGTTGAAGATGATCGTGACCGGCGCGGAGAGCCCCGGCACTTCCGGCGCCGTGCCGAAGTAAGTTCCTTCGCGATCATCGCTCCAGTAGCGCGAGCCGACGATCAGCTTCCACGCGTCGGCGAACTGCCATTCGTCCTGGGCGAAGATCGCGTACGAGGTCGTCTCCTGCGACATCTCGATGGTCGGGTCATAACCGTAGAACGGCGTGGCGAATTTGCCCGTGTAATCACCATCGACCTTCATGCCGTACAGGCCCGCCACCCACGTATGGCTGCCCATCTCGCCCGACAGGCGGAATTCCTGCGAATACTGCTCGAGGTCGCTGCCCTGGTAGAACAGCACACCGTCCACGGGCGATGCGTCGCCGCCTTCGAGATAGAACTTGGTGGCGTCCTGGTAGTCGGTGATCGACACCAGGTGCAGTTCGCCGATGTCCCAGTCGAAGTGCAGCGTGGCGCCGGTGATCTCGCGATCGACGTAGGAACGCTGCGTCTCCGCGGTCTTCCACGGGTCGCCGCCGCGGCTCGGCGTGATCGCGTCGTTGCGATAGCCCGTGCCGCCCTCGCCCGGCCCAGTGGCCCAGAAGGCGCAGGACTGATCGCGCTGCGTGAACTCGCCCTGGAACTGGTCGTTCGGGCACGCGGGCTCCTGCGAATAGATGCCGGCCTGCGTTTCCTTGTTCGCCTTCATGTAGCGGACGATGAGATTGAGGTCCGTCGTCTCGGAAGGCTGCCACGCGAGTTGCCCACGCACTGCGTAGTGGTCGTTGCCGCCGCGGTCAGGCACGCCGGCGATGATCGATTCCATGTAGCCGTCGTCGGTGTTGCTGATGGCGGCGATGCGAGCCTGGAAGTTGTCCGCCAACGGCCCCGACAGGGCCCCCTCGACGATGAACTGGCCGTAGCTGCCGACGGTGGCGGTGGCGTACCCCTCGAAGTCCTCGGTCGGCTTGTTCGACACGAACTGGATGGCCCCTCCCGTCGCGTTGCGGCCGAACAGGGTGCCCTGCGGCCCACGCAGGACTTCGACGCGTGCAAGGTCGAAAATCGGGAAGCTCGCCACGTTGATCGAACTGGCGTAGCTGTCGTCCTGGTACACGGCGACCGGCGGCTCCTGCTGGTCTCCGTAGTCGTTCTGCGACACGCCACGGATGTTGAACACCACCTGCGAGGACGAGTAGGCATTCATCTTCAGGCTGGGCACGGCGCGCGTGATGTCCGTCGCCATGGTCATGTTCATGTCGGTCAGCATCTGGCCACTGAGCGCCGTCACGGCGATGCCGACGTCCTGCAGGTTCTCCTCGCGGCGCTGGGCGGTGACCACGATTTCCTCGATGCCGGAACCGGCACCGGCCTGCTGTGCATGCGCCGGCACGAACGAACCCATGGCACACGCCGCCGCGACGGCACCGGCGAGCGATCCAGCAGTACGTGCGGCCGGGGTCAGCAGGTTTCGAATTGACATAGACATCTCCAGCATTGGAATCGACCAGTCAGGCTAGGTTGGAGCTCGAGCGCGTGCGTCGCTGGTGGCGAGCGCACGGATGACGTCGGCAGGTCCGCAAACGCCCTGCACAACTCCGTTCTCGGCGAGCAGCACGGGGGATCCGGACCTGCACCATTGAATGAGCTGGCGCAGCGATGTGTCCACGTCGGCGACGATGAGACCGTCGCCTTCGGCTGGCGAAGCGCGAATGCCGAGCGCCTGGCCTTCGAAGGCAGCAGCGACTGGACGGCCCTGCCCGTCGAGGACCGCACTGAACTGCCGGCCCGGGTCCAGCCAGCGTTGCGGACCGTCCGTGGCAAGGTCGGTCCAGGGACGCATGACCATGCGGCCGTTCAGCACCGACAACGGATTCATGTGCTGCACGAACTCACCGACGTAAGCATTCGCCGGGCGCAACACGATGTCCTCGGGCGTGCCCGTCTGCACGATGCGTCCGCCCTCGAGCACCGTCGTCTGGTTGCCCAGCTTGAGTGCCTCGTCCAGGTCGTGCGTGACGAACAGGATAGTCTTGCGCACGCGCGCCTGCAGCGCGAGCAGCTCGTCCTGCAGCTTGTTACGGATCAGCGGATCGAGCGCCGAGAAGGGCTCGTCCATCAGCAGGATCGGGGCATCAGTCGCGAACGCGCGTGCGAGGCCGACCCGCTGCTGCATGCCGCCGGAGAGCTCGTGCCCGTACCGCTCGGCCCAGCGCGAAAGCCCGACCAACTGCAGCTTCTCGTCGACGATCCGGCGTCGCGCGGCGGCGGAGTCGCCGCGAAGCTCGAGGCCGAGTCCGACGTTCTCGCGCACGGTGCGCCATGGCAACAGGCCGAACTGCTGGAAGATCATCGCGATACTGGTTCGTCGCAAGCGGCGCAGCGTCGCGGCATCACAGTCCTTGCCGAGATCGACCTGGGCGTCGCCGTCCTGGATCAGCACGCGGCCGCGCGTAACGCGGTTGAGGCCATTCGCCGCACGCAGCAGCGTCGACTTGCCGGATCCCGAGAGGCCCATCAGCACCGAGATCTGGCCACGCTGGACCTTGAGGCTCGCCTGGCTCACGCCGACGACGACGCCCGTCGCTGTCTCGATCTCGTTGCGATCGCGGCCTTCGTCGAGCCGCTTCAGGGCGGACTTGATCGCTGCCTCGCGCTTGCGCCCCGACTCCGCGGAAAACAGGATGTCGACCCGGTCGAACTCGAGCGCTGCGCTGCTCATTCCTGCCCCTTCTTCTCGGCCGGCCGGCTGATGCGATCGAGCATGATCGCGAGCAGCACGATGGCCAGGCCCGCCTCGAAGCCCATGCCGACCTGCACGGTGTTGAGCGCGCGCACGACCGGCACGCCGAGCCCGCCCGCACCCACCAGGGCTGCGATGACGACCATCGACAGGCTGAGCATGATGCACTGGGTGATGCCGGCAAGGATCATCGGCCTGGCGCTCGGCAGTTCAACCTTGAACAGGAGCTGCAGCGGCGTGGCGCCGAAGGCCTGCCCGGCTTCTCGCAGCGTCTTCGGCACGGACGCGATGCCGAGCTGCGTCAGGCGGATCGGCGCCGGCAGCGCAAAGATGATCGTCGAAATCAGGCCCGGCACAATGCCAAGGCCGAACAGCACGAGCGTCGGTGTCAGGTAAACGAACGTCGGCAACGTCTGCATCAGGTCGAGCACCGGACGCATAGCGGCGTACGCCCGCGGTCGTTTCGCACCCCAGATCCCGAGTGGGACACCAATGCCGGTCGCCACCATCGCCGCCACGAGGACCAGCGTCAACGTCTCGAGCGTCGCGTCCCAGTAACCCTGGTTCATGATGAAGAGCAACGACAACACCACGAACACCGCGAGGCCGGCCGAGCGCCGCAGCACCCACGACAGTCCGGCGATCAACAGGATGAGTGCCGGGGCGGGAACGCCGTGCAGGATCCGCGCGACGACATTGGTGGAACCGGTCAGTATGGCCGCGATGCCGTCGAACAGTCCCCGGGCGTGCTTCTTGGTGTACTCGACGAACGTCGTGGCGGTGTCGCCGACCGGAATCTTGTTGGCCGTGATCCAGGTTTCGAAGGCGCTCAGGCGACTGAGCTTCGCGGGTTCGGCGGCGGCCTGCAGCGCGGGCCGGCCATCGAAGCCGTGGACGCCTTCCAGCCAGGTCGCCACGACCGGCTGACGCTTGGCCAGCCACTCGACCGCGAGGTCGGAGGTTCGCACCTTGTCGCTCAGGATGCGGTCCATCCACTCGTTTTCGAGTTCGATCGAGAACTCGAGGTTCGCGAGCAACCGGGCCACGTTGGGGCATTCCTGCCGATAGCCCTTGCGCACCAGCGTGCTGACCGTGGCTGCGCCGAAATCCGGACCAAAGCTCGCATCACCGCCCGTGAGGTAACGAACGTTGAAGTGCGTGTTCATCGGATGCGGGGCCCACGCCAGGAACACGACAGGTTGTCGGGACCGGTGGGCGCGCTCGACCTGTGCGAGCATGCCCTGCTCGCTCGACTCGACGAGTTTGAAACCGCCGAGACCGAACTCGTTCTTCTGGATCAAGTCGAGGATGTGGCTATTGCCGTCGTTGCCGGGCTCGATGCCGTAAATCGATGCCCCCAGCTCTTTTCTGAATCGGTTGATGTCCGAGAAATCCTTGAGGCCTGCGTCGTGCAGGTAGTCCGGCACGCCGAGCGTGTACTTCGCGCCAACCAGGTTGTGGCGGACGACTTCGACGGAGCCGTCGTCCGTAAAGGGCTGCACCATCGGTTCCTGGGCCGGCATCCAGTTGCCGAGGAAGACGTCGATGTCGCCGTTCTTCATCGACTCCAGCGTGACCGGCACGGAAAGCACGGTAATCACAGGCTTGTAGCCCAGGTCCGCGAGCATCTGCGCGAGCACAGCCGTCGTCGCGGTTTCCGCGGTCCAGCCGACGTCTGCGAGCCGCACTACGCGGCAGCTGGGTGGGTCAGCCGTCGCGGCCGCAGCATTGACGATGCCGAACGCAACCGCGAACAACGCAGCTGCCAGGACTCCAAACGACCGCAGCCCACGGAGCAGCGGGCCCACCCCCGGGCACCAGCTCGCACGCATTGCCTTCCCCTGCGTAAATTCTTCTGACGCATTGGTAACAGGGAGCGGCCGCCCGCGTCAAACGCGGCTGCAAAACACGGCCATCGCCTGCCGCGGGGCACAATCTCGCAGGCTATACTTCGGCGCGCGCTCCGGCGGCGAGCGCCAACATTGCAGAAGGTCCCGGCCGCGGCGACGCGGTGACGAGGCCAACGGAGCGCGCCTCGATGGAGATCAGCGAATTCTCGATGGACTTCTTCTCGCTTGCGGGCAAGAAGGCCATCGTCACCGGCGGCAATACCGGTCTCGGCCAGGCCTTCTCGCTCGCACTCGCCAAGGCAGGCGCCGACGTGTTCGTGCCGAGCGTGATGGACGATGACGGCAGGACGGGCCCGCTGATCGCCGCAGCCGGTCGTCGTTACGAGTACCTCAAGATCGACATCACTGCGCCTGGAGCCGCGGCGGAAGTCATCGCCACCTGCGTCGAGCGTTTCGGCGCCGTCGACATCCTGGTCAACAGCGCCGGCATCTGCCCGATGGCCGAAGTGCTCGACTTCGGTCGTCCGCAGTGGGACGCCACCGTTGCCGTAAACCTGACGGCTGCGTTCGAGCTCAGTTACGAAGCTGCGCAGAGAATGATTCCGCAGCGAAGCGGCAAGATCATCAACATTTGTTCGCTGTTCTCGTTCCTGGGCGGCCGCTGGTCGTCGGCTTATGCCGCCACGAAGCACGGTCTTGCCGGCTTCACCAAGGCGTACTGCGACGAGCTGGCGATGCACAACATCCAGGTGAACGGCATCGCACCGGGATACTACGCCACCGAGATCACGCGCCAGACGCGCAGCAATCCGGAAACCAACAAGCGCGTGCTCGACCACATCCCGGCCGAACGCTGGGGCGAGCCAGTCGACCTCATGGGCGCGCTCGTCTATCTGTCGAGCCGGGCCTCCAACTACGTCAACGGTCACCTGCTCGTCGTCGACGGCGGCTACCTGGTGCGCTGACGCGAGATGGCGATCCGGGGGCGTTACATCGTCGGCGTGGACAACGGCTCGCAGAGCACGAAGGTCGTGATCTACGACCTCGAAGGCAACGCGGTCGCGGAAGGCCGGCAGGTGCTGCGCACTGCAGATCGCCCGCGACCCGGCGTCGTCGAGCATCCCGACGACGACCTGTGGGATTCGATCATCGGCGCAAGCCGGCAGGCACTGGCGAATTTCCTCGGCGACCCGCGCGAGATCATCGGCGTCGGTCTCTGCACCATTCGCTGCTGCAAGGCGTTCCTGCAAGCCGACGGCTCGCTCGCGCAACCCGTCATGAGCTGGATGGACACTCGCGCCTACCAGCCGTACATGCCGGAGAATCCAGCGGTGGCCTTTGCGACCACCTCCTCCGGCTACATCACCCACCGCTTCACGGGCGAGTTCAAGGACACCGCGGCGAACAGCATCCTGCTGCAGTGGCCCATCGACACCGACACCTGGCAATGGAGCAGCGATCCGGCGTTGCTGCAGGCATTCAACGTACGGCGCGAGCAGCTTTTCGAGTTGCTGCTGCCAGGCACCGTCGCGGGCCATGTGACTGCCGCGGCCGCCGCGGCCACTGGCATCCCGGCCGGACTGCCCGTCGTCGTGACAGCGAACGACAAGGCCGTCGAGGCGCTCGGTTCCGGTTCGCTCGACGACCGTACCGCACTCGTCTCGCTGGGCACGTACATCGCGTCGATGGTGCACGGCGAGCGCAATCGACAGGACGCCCGGCAGTTCTGGACCAACTTCGGCTGCGTCCCGCACCGCTACCTGTACGAGAGCCACGGCATCCGCCGCGGCATGTGGACGCTCACCTGGTTCATGGACCTGCTCGGGCCGGAGTTTGCCGCGGCGGCCGCTGCGCGCGGCATCACGCGGGAACACGTGCTGGAGCAGGAGGCGCTGTTCGTCCCGGCCGGCAGCGACGGTCTCATGAGCGTGCTCGACTGGCTCGCACCGACCGACACGCCCTTCCGCAAGGGTGTCATGCTCGGGTTCGACGCGCGCCACACGCGTGCGCATGGCTACCGTTCCATCCTCGAAGCGATCGCGCTGACGATGAAGGACAGAGTCGACGCCATGGCGGACGAACTTGGCACTCATCTGCGCGAGATCGTGATCTCGGGCGGCGGCTCATCGAGTCCGCTCTTCATGCAGATCTTCGCCGATGTCTTCGGGATTCCCGCCTCGCGTGCCAGCGGCCCGAGCGGCGCCAGTCTCGGTTCGGCGATCTGTGCGGCCGTGGCCACCGGCGTGTATCCGGATTTCGCGACTGCCGTGGCGCGCATGGAAAAGCCCCGCGAGTCGTTCGCGCCGGATGCCGGTAACACCGAGGTGTATCGCCGCATGAATGCAGCCGTCTATCGCGACATCCGCCATGCCACTGACCAGGTCCTCGAACGGTCCTGGCCGCTCTTTCACTGACACCGGCACGCGCCGGAACCGACCGAAAAGGACCGCAACATGGCCTTGAGCAAGACCGCCATCGTCCAGGGACTGCAGGGAATCGTTGGCGGCGCCAACGTCATCACGGACGAGAAGGAACTGAAGCAGAGCAGCATTGACCGCCTGCGCCTCTACGAGGACGTGCATGGCGTCTTCACGCGACCGATTCCGGCGGCGGTGGTCATGGCGCGCAGCACGCAGCACGTGGCCGACGTGCTGAAGTACGCCAACAAGAGCCGCATCAACGTGGTGGCCCGCACGGGCCGGACCGCGACGGAAGGCGGCCTCGAGACGGCAGTCGCCAATTCCATCGTACTCGATGGCTCGGGCATGAATGGCATCCTCAAGATCGACACGTACAACATGCAGGCATCCGTGCAGTGCGGCGTGTGCCTGCAGGTGCTCGAAGACGAGTGCCGCAAGGTCGGGGTGACCACCGGCCATTCGCCGCAGTCCAAGCCGATCGCGCAGCTGGGCGGACTGGTCGCCACGCGCAGCATCGGTCAGTTTTCGACGCTGTATGGCGGCATCGAGGACATGGTGGTTGGCCTCGAGGCGGTCTTCGCCGACGGCACGATCACCCGCATCAAGAACGTGCCGCGCCGCGCCGTGGGACCGGACATCCGCCACGTCGTGATCGGCAACGAAGGCGCGCTCTGCTACATCACCGAGGTGACGGTGAAGCTCTTCCCGTACCTGCCGCAGAACAACACGTTCGTCGGCTGGACGCTGAAGAACATGCGCCACGGCTTCGAGGCGCTGCGCGAAGTGATGGTCGCCGGCTACAAACCGTCGGTCGCCCGACTGTACGATCCGCCGGACGGCGCCTTCCATTTCTCGAAGTTCGCGGCGAAGGATGACTGCGTCCTGCTGTTCATGGCCGAAGGCCCGGCGGGCATCGTCAAGGCGACGATCGAGGGCATCAAGGAGCTGGTCGCGAAGTTCCCGGAGTGCAAGCCCGTGGATGCGCACCACCTCGAGGAATGGTTCGCGGACCTCAACTGGGGCGCGGACAAGATCGCGAACGAGCGCAAGGAGATCGTCGCCACCAGGACCATGGGCCGCACCACGGAAGTCTCGGCCGACTGGAGCACGATCTGCGACATCTACGAGAACGCGCTGCAGCGTCTGCGGGTCGACGTGCCGGACATCACCGTGGCCGGCGGGCACAGCTCGCACAGCTACATCAACGGCACCAACATGTACTTCATCTACTACTACAACGTGAACTGCCCGCCCGAGCAGGAAGTGGACAAGTACCGGACCGAGATCAACCGCGTGATCTGCGAAGAGACGCTGAAGCTTGGCGGCTCGGTCGTGCATCACCACGGCATGGGCAAGGCACGCACGCCCTGGATCCGGGAGGAGTATGACTCGTCGTACTACATCCTCGAGCGCCTGAAGCGCGCCTTCGACCCGAATGACGTCATGAACAAGGGCTGCATCATCCCCGAATGAGTAAACCCCGCGGATGAGCCAACCCGGCGAAGTCGCGGTTCCATACGACGAAGCCCCGCTGCGCCCGTTTCACGTGCGGGTCGCGGTGGCCAGCTTCGGCGGCGTGTTCAGCGATGGCTTCGGGCTGGGCATCGTCGGCATTGCCCTCGCACAGGCGACCCCGCAGCTCCAGCTCACGCCGCTCTGGCTGGGATTGCTGGGCGGGGGGTCGCTCGCCGGATTGTTTCTCGGCGCACTCCTGACCGGTCCGTTTGCGGACCGCCGGGGCAGGCGTCCTGTCTTCGCCTACAACATGCTGCTGCTCGCGCTATGCGCCGGCCTGCAGTACTTTGCGACGTCTGCACCACAGTTGCTGCTGCTTCGGCTCGTGATCGGCTTCCTGCTCGGCACCGACTACGTCGTCAGCAAGGCCCTGCTGTCGGAGTTCACGCCAGGAGCCTTTCGCGGCCGAGTCATGAGCACGCTGTCGGTGGCCTGGGCCGGGGGTTACACCTGTGCGTATTTCGTGGGTTACTCGCTTGCCGGCAGCGGCGATGAAGCATGGCGATGGATGCTTGCGTGCGGCGCCATCCCCTGCCTGTTGATCTTGCCACTGCGTCTCACGCTACCCGAATCACCGCTCTGGCTCGCAGCGCACGGCCGGCACGAGCAGGCACTGCGGATCGTGCGACGCTACGTCGGCACGAATGTCGCGGCGCCACTGGCCGCGTTGACGCCACCGCCCAGCGCCAGCCGCTGGGCACAGTTGCTTTCGCCCAGATGGCGGCGGCGCACGCTGGTCGCCTGCGCGTTCTTCACGTTCCAGGTCATCCCGTATTTCGCGGTTGGCACGTTCGTCACGCAGGTGCTCGATGCCCTCAACGTGGGCAACAGCTTCGTCGGCGGACTCGCCTACAACCTCTCGTTGCTGTCGGGAGCGGTGCTCGGCCTGCTGGTCGTCGACCGGATGCCCAGGCGGACGTTCCTGGTGGGCAGCTTCGGGATCACCGCCCCGCAATGCTGTGGCTGGTGATTGCAACGGACCCGACGCCCACCACCATTGTCGTGCTGTTCGTGGTGTTCGCCGGCGTGCTGTCCGCGGCCTCGAACCTGGTGTATGTCTACCTGCCGGAATTGTTCCCGACGTCGCTGCGCGCTTCAGGCATCGGCCTCGCAATCGCGGCGAGCCGCGTCGGATCGGCTATCAGTACGTTCCTGCTGCCCGTCGTCGTGGGCCGCTACGGCGTGCACGTGGCCCTCGGGGCATGCGTCGCCGTGCTGGCGTTCGGTGGGTTGGTTTGCCATCTCTGGGCACCCGAGACCCGCCATTGCAGGCTCGATACGGTGGAATGACGCCTCATGAGTATGCGTACTGCGACCATCCTGCTGAGCCTGCTGCTGCCCGCGCCATGTTTCGCCGGACTCGCTTCGGTGGAGCTGCCGGTGGAACGAATGCTGTCTGCCACTGTGGGGCCCCGGCCCGTGCCCAATGCGGTCTTCGCACCAGCCCCGGGTGCCCTGCAGGCACCCGCATTCGCAGGCACGCTGACGATCGGTTCCTCGCCGCTGCTCGCGCAGCCGGGATTGACCACCCCCGTGCTCGAAGGCCGCGACGCCCGGGTGCTTCCCGGCATCACGCTCAGCTTCGTCTCGGACGGGTCAACGCTGGTTCCCGTCGAACGCGGTCAAATGGTCCGCGAAACGGCACCCGGCGCCGTTGCGAGTTACTGGCGCGTCATTCCGCAGTTCGGGCGTGTCTGGCGAGAAGCCGCAGACGGCGGCTGGTCGCGAGCGGCTTTTCCGCTGATGCTGGTGAACGACACCGAGAACCACGCGCATCAAGGACTGGCCACTTTTCTCTACCGGGACAACCAGGTGAGCCGGCTCCGCGTGCAGTTTGTGCAGCAGACGGCGCCCTACCTGCAGAGCCCGCACTGCGTGCTGTGGGGCTCGGCCCCGCTCGCCTTTGCGCAGCTCGATGCCAGGCGAGCATCGACCGAACGCACGGCCGCAACGGGGGAACTCAGCACGCGACTGCCCTCCCGCCCGCTGGCCGAACTGCGCCAACGCCTGCCGCCCGGCACGCTCGACGGATTCGGCGGGCCGGTCCTGCCGAAATGGCAGGTCGCTCGCGGGCTCGTGTTCGACGGCACGCTCTATTACGAAGCCGAACCCACCTCCTACGGCGACTATCCCTACCCGCTCGAGATGCGTTTCGGCGTGCGCTCCGTCATGAAGGCCGTTGCGGTGCCGCTCTCGCTGCTGCGGCTGGCGGAGGTCTACGGCGCCGAAGTGCTCAATCTCAAGATCGGTGCCTACGTCCCCGGCCTGGATCCCAAGTGGCAGCGCGTGCGGTTCATCGACGCGGCCAACATGGCGACCGGATTCGGCGGCACCGGCACACACGAGACGCGTCCCAACAACTTCTTCGATGGCTACCTCGATGCCGACTACGACGGTTGGTACACCGCGCCTGCCTCGGCGGGCAAGCTGGCCCACATCAACGCGCACCTGAAACCCTACCCGTGGGAGCCCGGCACGGTGCTGCGCTACCGCGACCAGGATTTTCACCTGCTGGGCATTGCGATCGACGCATACCTGAAGTCGAAGCGCGGACCGGATTCGGATGCCTGGGACATGCTGCGCCACGAGGTCTTCGAACCGATCGGCATCCACCAGGCGCCGACGGTGCGCACGCGTGAAACCGGTGGGGTTGACGGTCCGGCGTGGTTCAGCGCAGGGTACTATCCGACGCTCGATGACCTCGCGAAGATCGCCCTGCTTTATGAGGACTTTGGCGCGCACGGTGGGAAGCAGATTCTTCATCGCGGCCTGACGCAGGACCTGCTTGCTGCGCGCGGTGCGCTCGACAAGCTCAGCGACAATCCGCGTCCACGCGCGCAGGACGCCCCACCGCCCCAGTACTACAAGATGGGTTTCCACTACACGGCATACACCGGCACCCGTTCGGGCAAGATGCACCTGCTGCCGACGATGTCGGGCTTCGGCGACAACGAAGTGATCCTCTTCCCGGGGCGCATCGTGGCGATTCGCGCGGCCAACGTTGCCAACGTGCCGGCGGGTGAGAAAGCCCCGTCCGCCGATGTCGATGCCACGCTCCGCGCAGTCGACCGGCTCGCCCCTTTCTGAGGTGAGCTGGAGCACCCCATGAGCAGCGACACCCGCAAGCGACGTGACGGCAGCCGCACTCGGCGCAGCACCGGTGCGGCGTTGCCGCAGTTGCCGTGGCGTGACGTGCGCAATCCTTACCGACCCCTCGACGTGCTCTCGGAGGATCAGCTCGAGGCCATCCATCGCACGTCGCTGCGAATCCTCGGCGAGCTGGGCATCGAATTGATGTCGCCACGCGCGCGCGAAATCATGCGGGCCTACGGTGCCGAGACCGACGAAGCCACCGGTACAGTCCGCGTCGACGAATCCGTACTGAACCGTGCACTCGCGACAGTCCCCTCGAGTTTCACGCTGACCCCACGCAATCCCGCGCATGCCGTCACGCTCGGCGACGATCACCTGGTCTTCGGCCTCGTTGCGGGACCGCCGAACGTCCACGACCGCGTGCGCGGCCGGCGCCCCGGCAACTATCGCGACTACTGCGAGTTCATCAAGCTGGCGCAGCATTTCAACGCGGTGCACGTGATCGGGAACCAGGTCTGCGCACCCGTCGAACTGCCAGCCGGCACGCGGCACCTCGACGCTTACCTCGCCAACCTCGTATTCAGACCGCGCGTATCACTGCACGGCGATCGGTGCAGGTCGCGCGCGGGATGGCATCGAAATGATGGCCATCGCTCGCGGTATCACGCTGGCAGACATGGCCGAGAGCCCCGGGGTCATCACCATCATTTCGGTCAACAGTCCGCGACGGTTCGATGACGCGATGGCGGATGGCCTGGTTGCGATGGCCGGGCACGGCCAGCCCGTCGTGATCACGCCGTTCACGCTGATGGGGGCGATGGCACCGGTGACGCTCGCGGCTGCCCTGGCGCAGCAGAATGCCGAGGCCCTGTTCGGCATGGTGCTGGCACAGGCCGTCAGACCTGGCACGCCGGTGATGTACGGTGCTTTCACGTCCAACGTGGACATGCGTTCGGGTGCACCCGCATTCGGCACGCCAGAGAACGCGAAAGCGAACGTGGCCAGCGGTCAACTGGCGCGGCGCTACCGCTTGCCCTACCGCACGTCGAACGCGAGCACCTCCAACGCGGCCGATGCACAGGGTGCGTGTGAAACGCAGATGTCGCTCTGGGGCGCGGTTCTCGGCGGCGCGAACCTCGTCTACCACGCGGCGGGGTGGCAGGAAGGCGGCCTGACCGCTTCGTTCGAGAAGTTCATTCTCGACGTCGAGATGCTGCAGATGATGATGGAGTTCCTGCAACCCATCGTCGTGGACGAGCCATCCCTGGGCTTTGATGCACTGCGGCGCGTCCCTACCGGCGGGCATTTCTTCGGCGACGAACACACGATGGAACGTTACGAGCATGCGTTCTACCAGCCGCTGGTTTCGAACTGGCAGAACTACGAGAGCTGGGAACTGGCCGGGGCCCAGGACAGCACCCAGCGCGCGACGGCGATCTGGCAGCGTGCGCTCGACGAATACGAGCAGCCGGCCCTGACCCTGCGATTCGCGAGCAACTCGACGACTACGTGGCCTGTCGCCGGGAGGCCATTGGCGGCGGCGAGCCATGACTTTATTCAAGTCGATGAGGCGTGTCGGCTAGACTTGAGGCCTGGCGCGTGAGGTGACCGTTGGCATCCCGATACTCAATTTTCAGCCTGCTCAGGGAATCGTTGCGTGGCCACCGCGGCTGGACCCCGGCCTGGCGCGACCCGGAACCCCGGCCCGCCTATGACTTCATCGTCGTTGGAGGTGGCGGTCATGGGCTCGCGACGGCCTACTACCTGGCGAAGAACCACGGTGCCCGCAACGTCGCCGTGCTCGAGAAGGGTTACATCGGTGGGGGCAACGTCGGCCGCAACACGACCATCATCCGGTCGAACTACCTGATGCCGGGCAACATTCCCTTCTACGAGCACTCGCTCAAGCTGTGGGAAGGACTCGAGCAGGACATCAACTACAACGCGATGATCAGCCAGCGCGGCGTGCTGAACCTGTTTCACAACGACTCACAGCGTGACCAATGCGTGCGCCGCGGCAACGCGATGCATCTGCACGGCGTCGACGGTGAGCTGCTGAACCGCGAACAGGTGCGCAAGCTCCTGCCGATGGCCGACTTCGACAACGCGCGCTTCCCGATCATGGGCGGACTGATGCAGCGACGTGGTGGCACGGTGCGGCACGATGCCGTCGCCTGGGGCTTCGCGCGTGCCGCCGACAGCCTGGGCGTGGACATCATCCAGAACTGCGAAGTGATCGGCATTCGCCAGGACGACAACGGTGTCATGGGCGTGGAGACCACGCGCGGCTTCATTGCCAGCCGCCGCATCGGCATGGCCTGCGCAGGCAACACGAGCCGCGTCGCGTCGCTGGCCGGCCTGCGCCTGCCGATTGAAAGCCACTTGCTGCAGGCGTTTGTCTCGGAGGGCCTCAAGCCGCTGGTGCCGTGCGTCATCACGTTCGGCGCCGGCCACTTCTACATCAGCCAGTCCGACAAGGGCGGCCTGGTGTTCGGTGGCAGCATCGACATGTACAACTCGTACGCGCAGCGCGGCAACCTGCCTGTCGTCGAGGAAGTCTGCGAAGAAGGCGTGGCGCTGTTCCCCTGCCTCAGTCGCGTGCGGATGCTGCGCTCCTGGGGCGGCATCATGGACATGTCGATGGACGGCTCGCCGATCATCGACCGCACGGCCGTCGATGGACTCTACCTGAACGCGGGCTGGTGCTATGGCGGATTCAAGGCCACGCCAGCCTCCGGCTGGTGCTTCGCGCACCTGCTCGCGACCGATCAGCCTCACGACGTCGCCAGGGCCTACCGGCTCGACCGCTTTGCCACCGGACGTCTGATTGACGAGAACGGCTCCGGCGCGCACCCCAACCGCCACTGAATCATGCGCATCCCCTGCCCCCACTGCGGTCCCCGCACGCACGAAGAATTCACCTACTACGGTGATGCGACCGTGCGTCGCCCGTCATCGTCCAGTCCCGACGCAGTGGCTGCGTTCTACGACTATGTGTACACGCGCGACAATCCCTTCGGCCTGCACCGCGAGCTCTGGTTCCACCAGGGCGGCTGCCACGAGTGGCTGGTCGTCGAGCGCGACACGCGCAACCACGCCATCAAGGGTGCCGTGCCCGCACGGGATGTCTTCAAGGCCGGAGAGTCGAAGTGAGTTCGCGCCTGGCGCAGGGCGGCATGATCAATCGCCAGCAGGCCTGTCGTTTTGCCTTCGACGGCGCCGAGTACAGCGGCTACGCTGGCGACTCGCTCGCGTCCGCGTTGCTGGCCAACGACGTACGGCTGATCGGACGTTCATTCAAGTACCACCGACCACGTGGCATCCTGAGCGCCGGGCCTGAAGAGCCAAACGCGCTCGTCGAGCTGCGCAGCGGCGCTCGTCGTGAACCGAACACGCGGGCGACGGACGTCGAGTTGTATGACGGCCTCCAAGCGACCAGCCAGAACCGCTGGCCGTCGCTTCGTTTCGACGTCCAGGCGATCAACGGGCTGTTCTCGCCGCTGTTCGTCGCCGGTTTCTATTACAAGACGTTCATGTGGCCCGCCTCCTTCTGGGAGAAGGTCTACGAGCCGATGATCCGGCGCGCCGCCGGTCTTGGCAGGGCCGCGCTCGAAGCCGATCCGGACCACTACGAGAAAAGCTGGGCGCATTGCGACGTGCTGGTGATCGGCGCCGGGCCCGCAGGCCTGGCCGCTGCGCTGACGGCAGCACGGACTGGCGCGCGAGTGATTCTCGCCGACGAGAATTTCGCGCTTGGCGGCCGTTGCCTCGCGGAACGCCGCACGATCGACGGGCAGCCTGCAGCAGACTGGGCCGCGCAGGCTATCGCCGAACTGCGGTCGCTGCCGGACGTCCGGCTGTTCCCGCGCACGACCGTGTTCGGCGTATTCGATGACGGTGTATACGGCGCCGTCGAGCGAGTGAACGACCATCTGCCCGTCCCGCCGGAGTTCCAGCCGCGACAGCGCGTGTGGCGCTTCATCGCAAAGCAGACGGTGCTGGCGTCCGGATCCATCGAAAGACCGCTCGTGTTCGGCAACAATGACCTGCCCGGGGTCATGCTGGCGGGCGCCGTGCGCACATATGTCAATCGCTATGCGGTGCTGCCAGGCCGCCGCGCAGTCATATTCACCGACAACGACGACGGCTGGAACACCGCAGCGGACCTCGTTGCCGCCGGCGGGCAAGTCGCCGCAATCGTCGACTCTCGCGAACCGGTCATCGTGTCGGAGCTTTCGCGCCGGTTTCCGGAAATCCAGGCCATTGCCGGCGAAGTGACCGGTGCCCGCGGTGGGCGTCACGTCGAGTCGGTCGAGGTCACCAGCCGTTCGGGCACATCGCGGCGCCTCGATTGCGACCTCGTCGCCATGTCGGGCGGCTGGTCGCCGACGCTGCACCTCACCTCGCACAAGGGCAACCGCCCGCGCTGGGACGAGGAACGTTCGATCTTCGTCCCCGACATGCTGCCAGCAGGGATGCGGGTGGCCGGCGCCGCCAACGGGGACATGACGCTCGGCGAAGCACTCGTCACGGGATTCCGGCAGGGTTTGACAGCCGCGGCTGCTTGCGGTTTCAGCGGATCGATGCCGACGCTGCCGCGCGTCACCGACGAGTCCACGCGTCGCGTCCCGCTCTGGCGAGTGCGGCAGGCCAGCGGCAAGTGCTTCGTCGACTTCCAGAACGACGTGACGGCGGACGACGTCGAACTCACCGCGCACGAAGGTTACCGCTCGATCGAGCACCTGAAGCGATACACGACGCTCGGCATGGCCACGGACCAGGGCAAGACCTCGAACGTCACGGGGATCGCGCTGCTGGCACAGCAACGCTCGATGTCGATCGCGGCGACGGGTACAACGACGTTCCGGCCGCCTTACACACCGGTTGCAATGGGCGCACTGGCCGGGCACCACCGCGGCATGGACTTCCGTCCCACCCGCTATGCGCCCTCACACCGATGGGCCAGTGAACTCGGCGCTTCGTTCACCGAGAGCGGTCCGTGGCTGCGTGCAGAGTGGTTTCCCGGCCCCGGCGAAAGCGCCTGGTTCGCACCCACCTGCCGCGAAGTGAAGGCCGTGCGCTCCGCCGTCGGCCTGTGCGACGTCTCCACGCTCGGCAAGATCGACGTGCAGGGACCGGACGCGCTCAAGCTCATCGAACGGCTGTACGCCAACAATTTCGCGACGCTCGCCGTCGGCCGCGCTCGCTACGGCATCATGCTGCGCGAGGACGGCTTCATGTTCGACGACGGCACGGCCGCACGCCTGGCCGAGAACCGCTACCTGATCACGACCACCACTTCGCACGCCGTGCAGGTGTACCAGCACATGCACTTGTGCCACCAGGCGTTGTGGCCCGAACTCGACGTGCAGTTCGTATCGGTCACTGACCAGTGGGCGCAGTTCGCAATAGCCGGTCCACGCTCGCGTGAACTGCTGCAGCGCGTGCTCGACCCGCAGATCGACCTGTCGAACCAGGCATTCCCGTTCATGGCCGCAGGCGAAGTCCGGCTTCGCAATGGCGAACCCGCCCGCCTCTTCCGCATCTCGTTCTCCGGCGAATTGGCCTACGAGATCGCAGTGCCCGGCCATGACGGCGATTCTTTGATCCGTGCGCTGCATGCCGCTGGCCAGGACCTCGGCGTCGTGCCCTACGGTCTCGAGGCGCTCAACGTGCTTCGAGTCGAGAAGGGTCACGTCGTCGGCAGCGAGTTGAACGGCCAGACGACCGCGCACGATCTCGGCATCGGCCGCATGCTCTCGACCCAGAAGGACTTCATCGGTTCGGTGCTCGGTCGCAGGGCGAACCTGATCGACCCTGCACGTCCGCGACTCGTAGGCATCAGGACCGTCGATCGAAATGCGAAGCTGGCCGGCGGCATGCACTTCATCCCGCAAGGGGCGAAATGCAGCATCGAGCACGACCAGGGACACGTGACGTCCGTCTGCTACTCCCCGATCCTTGAACAATGGATCGGCCTCGGCCTGCTGACCCGCGGACCAGAGCGTCATGGCGAGAAAGTGATGGTGGTCGATCCCCTGCGCGGTGCAGAGGCTCTCGTTGAAGTCTGTTCGCCCGTTTTCATCGATCCGGAAGGAGCGCGCCTCCGTGGCTGACGCACTGCACTTTGCCTTCAACCCGGGTCGTCTCGGTCACCGGGAAGGCGCGCCTGGCCTCGTGCTGCAGGAACTCACGCAGTTCACCCTCGCCAGCGTCATCGCGTGCAAAGACCAGGCAGCGCAGGCGGCGGCGGCAGCGCAGCGAGCCTTCGGCACGTCGCCACCGATGGCCCCGGCGACCGCTGCCGGCAACGCCCTCACCTTCATCTGGTCTGGGCCGGGCCACTGGCTCGCACTTGGGCCGCACGCGACTGGAGCCGTTGAAGCACGCCTGGGGACTGCATTCGGCACGCATGCCTCGGTCTTCGATCAGAGCGGCAGCCGCGTGTTGCTCGAACTCCGCGGTCCGCGCGCACGTGACGTGCTCGCCAAGGGCATGTCGATCGACCTGCACCCGCGTGCGTTCAGGACGGGCGACGTTGCGGTCACCACGGCGTCGCATCTTGCCGTGCACCTGTGGCAGGTCGCGGATGAACCCGTGTATCGCCTGCTGGTCGTACGGACCTGGTTCGACAGCCTCTGGCGCTGGCTCGCGGCCTCCGCGGCCGAATACGGCTGCGAAGTCCTGGCGCCGGCGCCGTATGCATCGCACACGGCCTGATCCCTGCGGAGACGTCACGTGTCACTGCCCGGCTCGAAACCGTCGTTGACCGGCTCCCCCGAGGAGAGTCGGGCGCCGATGCAAAGATTCGAATCGGGACAACCGACCGCGGCAGCTGACGACGCGGTCGCCGTCGAAGAACCGCTGGAAATCCGCGTCGGCCGGGTCGTGGTCGGCAAGCTCCGTCTGCAGCCGGTGTCGATCACGATGCGCACGCCGGGCGACGATTACGAACTGGCGGCGGGGTTCCTGTTCACCGAGGGCATCCTGCAGTCGAACGCGCAAGTCCGCGAGATCGTGCACTGTGGCAAGGGCAAGGTCCCCACCAACACGTTGCGTGTCGAACTCGTCGCCGGTGTCGAAGTCGACATGACGCGCCTCGAACGCAACTTCTACACGACGTCGAGTTGCGGCGTGTGTGGCAAGACCTCGCTCGAAGCGCTGGCGACGGGAGCGCATCCCGTGTCGCCGCCGGAGGGCTTCACCGTCGACGCACAGCTGATCGACGAGCTGCCCGGGCGTCTGCAAGCGCAACAGCACGCGTTCCGCTCAACCGGCGGTCTGCACGCATCCGCCCTCTTCACCCGCACCGGCGAACTGCTCGGCCTGCGCGAGGACGTCGGCCGCCACAATGCGCTCGACAAGCTGATCGGGTCGCGCTTCCTGGCTGGCAGGTTGCCGGCCAATGACACTATCCTGTTGCTCAGCGGGCGCGCGAGCTTCGAGCTGCTGCAGAAGGCAGTCATGGCCGGCATTCCGGTGGTGTGCGCGGTGGGCGCACCGTCCAGCCTTGCGATCGCGGCCGCGCAGGAATTTGGCGTGACACTGCTGGGTTTCGTGCGCGGACAGCGCTTCAACGTCTACGGGACGAGAACGCCTGACCTGCCGTTAAAGGTTCACTGCAATGCACCAGGAAATACGCGACGGTTTTTCTGCCACGATCGGCAACACGCCGCTGATTCGACTGCGCCGCGCAAGCGATGCCACCGGCTGCGAGATTCTCGGCAAGGCCGAGTTCCTGAACCCGGGTGGCTCCGTCAAGGATCGTGCAGCCCGCGGCATCCTCGACGACGCAGAGCGCCGCGGCCTGATCGCGCCGGGTGGCACGTTCGTCGAGGGCACGGCGGGCAACACCGGGATCGGCTTCGCGCATCTCTGCAATGCACGCGGCTACAGGTGCGTGATCGTGATGCCCGACAACCAGTCGCCGGAGAAGGCGGCACTGCTGCGAACGCTGGGCGCCGAAGTGCGCGTCGTCAAGACGGTGCCCTACGCCGACCCGAATCACTACCAGAAGCTCGCACCGAGGGTGGCCGAGGAACTCGGCGCGGCCATCGGCAACCAGTTCGACAATACTGCGAATCGTGACGCGCACTATGCGACCACTGGCCCCGAAATCTGGCGTGATACACAGGGACGCGTTGACGCGTTCACCTGCGCCACCGGCACCGGCGGCACGCTCGGTGGCGTTTCCCGTTACCTGAAAGAGCAGAAGGCGTCGGTGCGCATCGTGCTGGCCGATCCGATGGGCAGCGCCCTGCACCACTGGGTGAAGCATGGCGAATTGAAGTCGTCCGGCTCCAGCGCCGTGACCGAGGGCATCGGCATCGGCCGCATCACCGCCAACCTCGAGGATTCGCCGATCGACGATGCGGTGCAGGTCGAAGACCCGGAAATCGTCCGCACGACCTATGGGCTCCTGCGTGAGGAAGGCTTCTTCCTCGGCAGCACCAGCGGCACCAATGTCGCTGCTGCGATTCGTGTCGCACGGGACCTCGGTCCCGGACACACGATCGTCACGATACTCTGCGATGGCGGGCACAAGTACGCCTCGCGGTTTTACAACCCCGAATGGCTCGAATCCAAGGGGCTGCTGCAATACGCCGGCTAGATGCCCGGTGTGCGGGGATCGCGCTATAGTCGGGCGAGTTCACGAACGATCGTCCCGGGGGCGCACTCGACATGATCCATTCCTCGCTCGCACGGCGCAGGACCAGAACTCACTGGTCGCTGGCCGTACTCGCCTCCCTGCTTGCACTCAGTGCCCAGGCGGGTGATCGCTATTGGCCGCCGATCGTCGACCCACCCACGGGCCAGCACACCCCGGGCCGTTTCGTCTGGGGCGACCTGGTGACGTCCGACGTTGCCGCGGCCGCCGACTTCTACGGCAAGGTCTTCGGCTGGACGTTCGAGACCTACGGCGGTGACGACGACCGCGACACCTATACGCTGGCCCTCGCCGACGGCCTGCCGATCGGCGGCATGGTGTTCGACCAGCGGGCGATGAAGGGCAAGACGCCTTCGGCGCGCTGGGTCGGGCTGATCTCGGTTGCGGACGTCAATGCGGCCGCTGCCGCGGTGACTGCCGCCGGCGGCAAGGTCGTCTACGCACCCGTCATGCTGGGCGAGCGCGGCGAAACGGCCGTCTTCAAGGATCCGGAAGGCGTCCTGTTCGGCGTCGTCCATTCGAAGAACGGTGACCCGCTCGACTACGCCGGCGACCTCAACGAGTGGTACTGGGTTGACCTCTGGACCGCGGATGTCGATAGGGCGGCGGCGTTCTATCGTGCAGCCATCGGCTACGAAACGTCTCCGATCGCGGACGACGGTCCGCGCGGTGGCCTGCGCCTGCTCTCGGGTGGCTTTGCACGCGCCGGTATCATGCGGAAAAACAGTGAGAAATCGAGCCCCACCTGGCTGCCGTACATTCGGGTCGCCGACGCAAAGGCATCGGCGGCGGCGGCCATGGCCGCGGGCGGCAAAGTGCTGCTGGATCCAGTCGCGATGAACATTGCGATCGTGGCGATCCTCGCCGATCCGACCGGTGCTCCCGTCGGCATCGTGCAGCTGCCGTCCTCGGAGGCGCGGCCGTGAGCTCGCGCAGTGCCTTGTTGCAGATCAGGCTGACCGCAGTGCTCGCGATCACGATGGTTGCAATGACTCTCGGCGGCTGCGCCAGTGATGGCGGAGGCTCAAGTTACAGCGGCGTCTCCACCAGCGTCAGCGTTGGCTACGGCTACGGCGGGTATTACGGCGGTGGCTATTACCCCGGGTATTACCCCGGCGGGTATCCGCCGGTCGTGGTCGTGCCGCCAGATCGACCGGGCAATGTCGGCGGTGTGGGCAACCGTCCCGAGGGACCTACCACGCTTCCCGCCTACGGGGATCGACCGTCGACGAAACCCGCGCCGATGCCGTCGTCGCGACCCTCGAACGTCAGTCGACCCACCAGTCGACCGTCACCGCGGCCTGCACCGCGGCCGATGCCGCGAGGCAGACGCTAGACGTGTCGGCGCGCGGTGGCGAGCCGCGCCTTCGCTCCCGGTACCGGCTGCCCGCTATTGACTCGCGCCAACGAGTCCAAGCAGACGCCCGGTGTGCCGGGCGATCATGAGTTCTTCGTTGGTCGGAATCATCCAGGCGGACACCTTGCTGGTCGGTGACGAGATGCAGGTTGCATGCGCGTCGTTGGCCGCAAGGTCGAGTTGCAGCCCGAGCCAGGCGGATGCCTCGCAGATCCTTCGCCGCACTACTGCGGAGTGTTCGCCGATGCCTGCCGTGAACACGATGGCGTCCAGGCCGCCGAGCACCGCAGCCAACGACCCGATCTCGCGCGCAGCACGATAGACAAAGTAGTCGATGGCCAACCTGGCACTGGCCGCATCGCTCGCGAGCAGGTCGCGCATGTCGTTACTGATACCGGAGATGCCGAGCAGGCCGGAGCGCTTGTACAGCACGGTTTCGACCTCCTGCGCCGACATGCCAAGTCCCTGGAAGAGGTACAGCACCACGCCGGGGTCGAGGGCTCCCGGACGCGTTCCCATGCAGAGTCCATCAAGCGCCGTGAAGCCGAGCGAACTGTCCACGCTGCGGCCCTCACGCAGGGCGCACAGGCTGGCGCCGCTGCCGAGATGGGCGATGATCACTCGCCCCGAGGCAACTGCTGGCGCGATGTCCGGCAGCACGGTTGCAATGTATTCGTACGAAAGGCCATGGAAACCATAGCGCTGCAGGCCGCCCTTGCGCAGTTCCGCGGGCAGCGGCACCAGTTCCGCAACCGCCGGCTGGCCGCGATGGAAACTGGTGTCAAAGCACGCCACCTGTGGCACGCCGGGCAGACGCTGTGCCACCGCGTCGATCGCACCAAGGTTATAGGGCTGGTGCAACGGAGCCAGCGGCTCGAGCTTGCGCAACTCGTCAAGGATGGCTGGCGTGACGACCACGGGACTGTCGTGATCCAGTCCTCCATGCACAACACGGTGGCCGACACCGACGATGCGGGCGCCGGCAAACGTTTCGTTCAGCCACTCCGCGAGTAAGACCAGTGCGGCCCGGCTATCGTTGAGCGTCGCTGCGCGCCCCGGCACCGGCAACATGCTGCTGTCCGCGGCCTTCGCGGACATCCGCGGCGTCGTGCCGATGCCTTCGATCTGGCCGCGGCATACGGCTTCCGTTGCGCGTGCCCCGGCACTCGCGTACATCGCGAACTTCAGGCTGGACGAGCCCGCGTTCAGCACCAGGACGACGTCCGCCGGGGTCGAACTATCCATGGCGCAGCCTGACCTCGGAGATCAATATTCGTAGAACATCTTCTGGACCCGCACCGGATCGCTGGTCTGCGTCAATGCCAGCTGCAGCAGCACGCGCGACTTGGCCGGGTTCAGTTCGCCCGACGCGACGAAACCCTTCTCGTCGTCGTTGACTTCGTTGTTACGGAGCACGAGACCCGAAGCCAGGCGCGTGCTGCGAACCACGACGATACCGTTCTTCGCGGCCTTGGTGAGCAGATCGAGTGCCGGCGTCGTCATGTTGCCGTCACCCACGCCCGCGATCACCAGGCCCCGCGCGCCGTTCCTGATAGCGGCATCGATCAGGTCGGCGCTCATGTTCGCGTGCGCATAAATCACATCCACCCGCGGCAGCTCGTCGAGGCCGTCAACTGAAAACTCAGAGGCATTGCCATGCCTCCTGTCCATCGGTTCGAACCACACGACCTTGCCAGTGTGCACGACGCCGGCCGGCCCGCGGTTCAGGCTCTGGAACGTCTGCACGCTGGTCGTGGCGGTTTTCACAACATTGCGCGCATAGTGGAACTCGTCGTTCAGGCAGACCAATGTGCCCTTGCCCTTTGCGCGCGGGTCGGAGGCCACGGCCACGCCGTTGTAGATGTTGCCGGGGCCGTCAGCGCTGATGGCCGTCGCGGGTCGCATCGAACCCACCATCACCACCGGCTTGTCGCTCTTCGTGACCAGCGACAGGAAATAACTCGTCTCCTCGAGCGTGTCCGTACCGTGTGTGATGAGGACGCCGTCGGTGCCGGATTCCGCAAGGACCGCACTGACGCGCTTCGCGAGCGTCAGCCAGACCTCGTCGTTCATGTCCTGGCTGCCGATGTTTGCGACCTGCTCGCCCGTGATCACGGCCAGCTTGCCGAGGTTCGGCACGGCGTTGATCAGCGAATTCACGTCGTAGGCGCCGGACCTGTAGCCGTACTCGGTCGCCCTCGCCTGCGCACCCGCGATCGTGCCGCCCGTGGCAAGCACGCGGATGCTTGGCAGATCCGCCGCAAGCGACGCACCGGCACAACCACTCATGGCAACGAGTGTCGCGACGCTCAGGAGGATTGGTCGACTGTAAATGACTTACTCCTTCGCTCGCGCGACCGGCGCAGACGCCGGCACGGTCTCAAATCCTCCGCCCAGGGCCAGGTACAGGTTGACACGCTGGACGAGCCGCTCGCACTGCACTCGCAGCAACGCCGACTGGGTACCGAACACCACGAGTTGCTGCTGCGACACGGCCCGCAGGTCACTGGAGCCGACCTTGAAGCGTTGCTGTCCGAACTCCAGGGCCACCTGGTTTTCATCGACCGCTCGGGTAAGGGCGGCTTCGCGCCGGCTCGCAGCAAACTCAGCCGACAACGCGTCTTCGACCTCAGCGAACGCGCGGGCACCGACCTGACCGTACTCGGCGATCGACTGCTTCTGCTCCGCCGTGCGGATCCGAACTTGAGTCTGCAGGGCTCCTGCATTGAACAGCGGCTGCAGCAGGCTCGCGCCCGCGCTCCAGATCGGGTTGTCGCGGTTCTTGAGTACGAACAAGTCGCTCGAAATGTCGCTGACCGATGCCGTCAGCGAGATGCTCGGCAACCGGGCCGCCTTGGCTTCCTGGACACCGTAGAATGCAGCCGCGACACGTCTGTCGGCTGCGACGACGTCCGGACGCCGCTCCAGCAGTTCCGATGGCAGGCCGGCCGGAACCGATGCCGGCGGCTGCACCAGCTGCGTTGCAACTTCGATATCCGCGGCCGGATAGCGTCCAACCAGCACCTCGAGCGCACGGAGCGCTTGCCCACGCGACAACGTGAGCTTCTCGGCCGTATCGCGGTACGTTTCGACGTTGCCGCGCGCCAGTGCTGTGTCGTAGCCATCGCCCTTGCCGATGCGCTGACGCTGTTCGGCGAATGCGACGAGTCGCTGCGACGTATCCACCGACTCCTGCGCCAGTCGCAGCTGCAGCGTCGCCTCGATCGCCACGAAATAGGCCTTGGCCACCAGTGCCGCCACCGACTGCCTGGCAAACTCTGCATCCGCGACCGCGGAACCGTAAGTAGCCTCGGCTGCGGCGCGTGCCGATCGCACGCGACCCCACAGATCGAGTTCCCAGTTCGCGTACAGACCGGCGCCGTTCAGTCCGCTCGAATCGCCCCCCATCTTGCCGCCGCCGCGGGCCAGAAGGTTGACCTGCGGCCACAGCGTCGAATCGGCAAGCTTCACGTACTCGGCGGCGACCTGCACGCGAGCCGCGGCAACCTTCAGGTCGAGGTTGTTCGCGATCGCTTCGGTCACCAACGCATCGAGCTGCGAATCACCGAACGTCGCGACCCATGAACCGGCGACCGGATCCGCTGCCGCACCTGCTGCTGTCCACTGACCCGGCGGTTGCACTCCTCCAAGTGCCTCGGCTCGGTAATCCGTGGGCTTCGGTGCCGGCTCCAATGCACAGGCAGCGAGCATGGCCATGACCAGAAGCGCAAGCGTCGTGTTCCGTGAGCTCATGGCATCAATGCAACTTCAGGATCAGGTAATCCGTGTACGCACCGACGCGCAGGATGACCATGCGCACGACGTGGATGACCTTGCCGTGCTCCGTGTAGATCGCTGCCTGGCCGGCCGCACCCGCCGCAATGAGCAGGCCCTTGTCGGCGTCCTCGATGTCGAACTTGACTGCGAATCGATTGGGTGGCGCCGCCAGCACTCCCGTCATCGGGAGCGTACCGCTCTGCTGCATCTGCCCCATGCCCTGCGCCCAGATCACTGAATCGACCTTGGCCCGCACGATGCGGCCAGGACTCGTCTTGAGCGAGAACTCGGCGTAATTGCCTGGTGCAACCTGGTGCAGTTCGTTCTGGTTGAACAGCGCAACGACCTGACCGTCGGCTTCGACGAGCGTCATTACCGGGCTGAAGGGCATGCCCGCGACGAACGCGCCTGGACGCAGCGCGAGATTGATGACGTAGCAGTCGCACGGGGAGAGCACCGTGGTCTGCTCCAGCTCCCATTCCGCATTGGCCAGGTCGGCCTTGATCTTGGCGACCGAGGCGATGTCGCCACCCACGGTCGCCGACAACTGGGCTCGAACCTGCGCCTCGTTGGCCATGGCCGTGCTCAGTTGGGCGTCGAGGTCGCGCAGGTCGGTCTCGGACTGCTCGAGGTCAAAGCGATTGCCGGCGCCGGTGGATGCCAACTCGCGGTTCTGCTCGACGCGCGTTTGGGTCAGTTTGATCCGCGACCGGATTGCCGCGGTGCTGCCGGCCGCTGAGCGCAACTGTTCGCGCAATTGCTCGCCGCCGCCCTTTGCGCCCACGAGCTGGGCCATCAGGCTGTTCACGGTCAGCTGGTACGGGGTCGGGTCAACGCGAAAAAGCACGTCGCCCTTCTTCACCAGGCGGTTACCCTCTTCGACCGGAACTTCGATTACCCGGCCACGGACCTGGGAAACGATCGGGACCGTGTACTTGAAAACCCGCACGTCGGCGGACGACGGCGCCACGACGTTCAAGGTGAGGATCATCGCCGCCATCGCGACGATCGGGATGATCGCGACCGTGACCTGGCTCACCGTGTTCCAGGGCAGCCACTTGAACTTGATGAAGATGAGCCAGACAAAGAAGCTGTAGATACCGAGCAGGAGCACTTCCATCAGCGTGGCTCCTCCACCGGACCCGCCAGCCGCGGCTCGAGTGCCGCCAGCTGGTCACGAATCGACGTCAGCTCCTCCGGCGCGTCGCCCTGTGCAACCAGCCGGTCGAGGTCGGTGCGCAGGCGCACGACGTCGTCGTGCAAGTGACGAGATGCATTGTTGCGTTTCCCGGCCAGCTCGGCGTAGTAGTCGTCGTGTTTGTCCGTGCCATAGGCCATCTTGTGCAATACCGGCTTGCTGTACGCCCACAGCCACGCCAGCGGCCAGAGCAGGCCGCCGAATACCAGTGACAGCAGGCACAGCACCTGGATTGCTTCCTGCTGCGGATGGTGGCGCTTGTGCGCGATCTTTTCGGGCAGGATATGGACGAGCCAGAAGACCACGATGGCGATGATCGGAACCAGCACGATCACCACCAGCGCGATCACGTTGGCCGCCTTGGCCAGCGCGTCGCCTTGCAGGAACGAGGCGTGCGCCGGCAGGGCGGCGAGCAATGCAGCCAGTGACATGACCAACCGGCCGATGCGCGTCCGCCGGTCCCGGGTGGAAAGTTTGTGAATCATCGTCATCCTCGCCTGGTGATGCTTTTCATGTTCTCAATTCCCCGGCTTCGACATCGGCGTTCAGCGTGACCGGTTCTCCGCTCGAATCAGTCGCAATCCAGCTGTCGAGCAGAGTGTAGGCCACGGCCAGCACGACCGGACCGACGAAGATTCCGACGACGCCAAACGCGATCAGCCCGCCGATCACGCCGGCAAAGATCAACAGCAGTGGCAAGTCTGCGCCCCGCCGGATCAGCACCGGCCGCAGGAAGTTATACATCGTGCCGACCACCATTGTCCACACCAGCATGAACGTCCCCCAGCCGGATCCGAGGGTCGTGTACGCCCAGATCGTCGCCCCGATCAGCACGATGAATGGCCCGAGCTGGGCGATACACAGCGCGAACATTATTGCCGTCAGTACCCAGGCGAAGGGCACCCCGACGATCATCAGGCCGATGCCGCCAAGGATCGACTGCACGAGCGCGGTGACCACGACGCCGAGCGCGACACCGCGAATCGCCTGGCCCGCCAGCACGATCATGCGGTCACCCTGCTCGTCGGCCAACCGGCGCGCGAACCGACGGATCCACGCAGCCCATGACTCGCCACCGGCGTAAAGCACGGCGGTCAGGATCACGATCAGGACGAACTGCACGAGCAACACCGCGAAACTGCCGGCCTGCTTCGCGAGCCAGGCGGCGCCCGTGCGTATGTACGGCTGCGCCTGAGCCATGACATCGGCAAGGCCTTCGTCCACGAGGCTGTTCCAGGCCGCCTGGATGCGCTCGCCAGCCAGTGGAACGCGGTTGAGCCAGTCCGGCGCGGCGGGCAACTGCATCCCCGGCAGTCGCTCGAGCAACGCGGCGAGTTCGTCGAAATGACCGAGCAATGCCTGCAGCGCGACGCCGAGCGGCACGATCAGGATGGCGAGCAGGCCAAGCGACATGACGGCGACGGCGGGTGTACGACGCCCACCGCACACGCGTTCGACGCGACGCATCATCGGCCAGGTGGCGACGACAATCATCGTCGCCCAGACGAAGGCGGCCAGGAATGGCGACAGTATCCACAGCGAACCACCGATCAGTACGCCGATGAACAGCACGGACAGCGTGATGCGGCCGAGTTCCTGGCGTTGACTGGTCATTGCCGACCCTGAGTTGATGTGCTTCGACTGCGCAGTATTGCCCACCCTCTCACTCCGGGTTCGGGCCGAACACACCGACGCCGAGTTCGGCGGCGATGTCCTGGATCGCCTTCATCGAGCGGACGCTGTTACCGGCCTCGTTCAACCGCGGCGAGAAGGCCGCGATGGCAAAGCGACCGGGCACAACTGCAACGATGCCGCCGCCCACACCCGTCTTGGCTGGCAGGCCCGCCTTGTACATCCATATGCCCGACTCGTCATAGAACCCGGCCGTGGCCATCACAGCCAGCAACTCAGGCACGTGCTCCGCTGGCATCACTCGCTTGCCGGTTACGGGGTTCACGCCCTGGTTGGCCAGCGTCGCGCCCATCATGCCGAGATCCCTGGCGCTGACCCCGATCGAGCACTGCCGCGTGTAGACGCGCAGGGCCTCCTCCGGATCGCTGTAAAGGCGTTCGTAGTTGTACAGGAGGTTGGCGATCGCGCGGTTACCGAACGCAGTCGTGTACTCCGAATCGTAGACCTTCTCGAGTACCGTCAGTGGCTGGCCTGCAAAATCGCTGATGTTCTGCAGCACCTGGTTCCAGCGGTCCTCTTCCGATTTGGCCTGGACCGGGGCTCACCGAGGCGATGGCGCCAGCATTCACCAGGGGATTTACCGAGCGCGCCTGATACGGTTCAGCGCCATCTTGGAGTTGAACGGCAGGCCGGTGGGTTCGACGCCAATCTTCTGCCGCAGCACTTCCGGTCCCTGCTGGTTCATCACCAGCGCGGCGGTGAATGGCTTCGACACCGACTGGATCGAGAACTTGTAGTTGACGTCGCCTGCGCTGTACTCCTTGCCGTCCCGGGTGACGATGACCACGCCGAACAGGTCGCTCGGCGTCTCGGTCAGGATCGGGATGTAGTCCGCGTTCTTGCCATCCTGCAGGCCCCTGTACTTCCCGTACGCGGCATCCACCAGCCGTTGGAACTCCTTCGGTGTCGGGTTTGCCGGAGTCAGGACGTCAGACTTCTTCGCAGCCCATGCGGGCACTGAAACCGCCAGGGCGAGCGTTGCGGCCAGCGTGGCTCCCAGGGAGACTTTGTGGGTCATGTCCATGAGTGTGTCCCTTGGTTCGAGCAGCGTCAGAGCTTGACTCCGAAGCGGCTCTGCTTGACGCTGATGCTCGACTGGCCGTCGCTGCCGAACTGCTCGTCGATGCCGATCCTCGAGGGGCGGAACGCGTCGCCCCAGTCCGGATCGAGGCGGCCATCGATGTCCTGGATGAAATCGGCCTGCGCGAAGCCGTAGATCTCGAAGCTGCGGCCGGAATTTTCAGCTGCTGCAGGCGAACCGGCGAGTACCTCGGCTGACACGGTCATGGCCAGACGACTCGATGAACTTGAAACGTTGCCAGTCTGAATGCGACTTCTCCTGGGCTCGAACATCGCCCATCCACGCGCTGCTGTCAGCGCTTCGACAATCAGGAAACGGCGTTCGCCTTGGTGTGCACCGGCGCCAGGCCGATTGATCAAGCCATCGGCGCCGTGGCTCACGCGCCGGCCCGCCGGCCTCCGGGTCTGGTCAAGCCCTAGAACGTCGCGCTGTAGAAAATCATCGGGCCGCTGTAGGTCCAGTCGAGCGAACCGTTGAAGTTGCTCTTGTCGACGTCGACGTCCAACGTGAACCGGTTGTAGCCGAGGCCTACGCCAAGCCATTTCTTCGGTTGCCACGTGACCAGCACACGGTAGTCCTGCAGGTTGCCGTCGTATTCGTCGATGGAGAGCGCAAAGAACTGCGCTGTCGCGTCCAGCCAGAAATTGTGCGAGAGGTCCCAGATACCACGCAGCCCGATGACCGGCAACGGCGCCGCTACGCTTGCAGTATTGCTGATGTCTCCGCTCAGTGTGCCTTGCGAGGTCTCGGCCTTGGCCTTGAGCGAGGCACTCAGGTCGGTGTAATGCAAGCCGATGGAGCCGTCCAGTTCAAAATTGTCCCGCTTGAGGAAAGCATACTCGTACGCGACCTCGATCACCGTGAAGCTGAATTCGGCGTCGACCTTCGCACCAACGGGGTAGATGTCGCCCCCCCATTCGATATCCCTGTCCCACGTCTTGCTGTGTTCATTGCTCATGTCGAAAGCAATGGCCTTGATCTTGTGCCGTCTACTGTCGCCGAAACGCCAGAAGCTGTCCAACCGTATGCGTTGGGAATCGCCGCCGCCCAGGGCCTCGTCGAAGTCAACCTTGTCGCCGTTGCTCGTGTCACCCTTGAGCTGGATGGTCGGCTCGGTCGTCAGGATGAAGGTGCCCAGGGCGACTTGGAACGAGTCGGTCAGCAGGTTCGGCGTATCGTCGGCCAACGCCGCCGTCGACCCCAGCAACAGCAGCGCCGCCCCCGCCCATGCCGTCCTGGAGCCCGGTGCACGCGCACGTGAAGTCGAAGGTTCATGGCACATAGTCAAAGCCCCTGAGTTGGGTTCTCGTTTAGAATCGATACCATCCTAGTCCGGCCCACGACACTGAGCAATCCGCAGTTGCGTTGCACGTTTCGTCGCCAACCCCTGCGGATTGTGCGTGTTTCGCGGGTTGCAGGATTGAACGAGGTTGATCGAATCGGGACGCAGTCTCGCCCAGGAGTTTCATCAGATGTCGCGCGTCTCTCTCCGGCCGCACGTGGCCGCAGCGCTTGCCGGCTGCCTGCTCACCTGTTCCGCAATTGCTGCGGATCCCGGCGCAACCGAGGTTTCCGCGGCAACATCACCACGACCGCGCGTCGGCCTGGTATTGGCTGGCGGCGGAGCCAAGGGCGGCGCCCATGTCGGCGTGCTGAAAGTGCTGGAAGACATGCACGTCCCCATCGACTGCATCGCCGGCACCAGCATGGGTGCCCTCGTCGGGGGTGGCTACGCGTCCGGCATCCCTGCGGACGGGCTCGAAACGTTCGTGGTCGGCATCGACTGGAAGACGGTGGTTGGCGGGGCTGGCCAGCGCGACCTGCAGACTATCGAGCAGAAGCGCGCCGGGGCGACCTACAGTAACGATATCGAAATGGGCCTGCGGGACAAGCGCGTCATTCTGCCTGCGGGCATCCTCAACACCAGCAACATCGAGGACCTGCTGCGAAGCTACGTGGCAGCCTCACGCTTACAGGGAGACTTCGACAAGCTGCCGATTCCCTACCGGGCCGTCGCGACTGACATGATCAGCGGCAAGATGGTGGTGCTCAAGGACGGCGACCTGGCCACGGCCATGCGCGCCAGCATGGCGATCCCCGGCGCTTTCGCCCCCGTCATGACCGAGCAATACATCCTTTCGGATGGCGGGATGGTACGCAACATACCGGTGGACGTTGCGCGCAACCTGTGCGCCGACGTCGTCATCGTCGTCAATCTGGTCGAACAGGAACTCCAGCGCGAGAAACTGCAAACCGCCACTCAACTGATCCTGCGCAGCTCCGACGTGGGAATCATGGCCAACGAAAACCTGCAACTGGAAAGCCTGACGGACAGGGATATTCGCATCGACGTGATCATGGGCGACATCACCACGACCGACTTCGAGCGCGTGCCGGAGACGATTCCGCTGGGCGAAAAGGCTGCCCGCGAAATGGCGGCCAATCTGGCTCCGCTCGCAGTGCCGGAGGCTGAGTACCACACATGGCGGGCCAGCGTCACCGCAGGCCAGAACATAGAGACCCGGCTGGCGGACGTGCAGTACAAGGGCATGGAGCGCGTCAACCCCGAATACCTCGCGGGCCGCGCCCAGGTGAAGTCGGGCGACAAGGTCGACACTGCAACGATCAGCGCCGAGGCGCAACGCATGTCCGCCCTGCCCGAATTTGAATCGGTCGAATACCGGCTGACGGGAGACCCCGGCGGCCCAACGCTGGAGTGGTGGCCTCAGGAGAAGACTTACGGTCCGAACTACCTTAAGTTCGACCTGGGCCTGTACGGTTCAGAAGGCGGCGACCTGGGTTTCGTCGTTTACGCCAAGCACACGCGAACCTGGGTCAACTCGCTGGGCGCTGAATGGCGCAATGAAGTCCAGCTGGGCTATTTCAACAACCTCTCGACCAGTTTCTACCAGCCGCTCGACGTGAACCAGCGGTTCTTCGTGGAACCGAAGGCGATTTTCACGCGTTCCTGGGAGGACGTGTTCTATGACAACGAACGGCTGGCGACCTACAAGTTCAGCGACTTGGGCGGCACGGTCGACCTCGGCGCCAATCTCAGCGACAACGCGCAGGTGAGGCTCGGCTACCTATACACCCGGCGCAAGGCCACTGTCGAGACGGGCTCGCAGATCCTGCCTGAAGACGAGCGCGTCGACGCGGGCCTGACAATGTCGGCCACGTTCGACAGTCGCGATACGCCGTTCAACCCGACCCGAGGCATCGCGGCGGCGATGGAATATGCCTACGTCGACGAATCGCTTGGTGCCGAGCTGGACTGGGAACGGCTGGAGCTAGGCATCGGCATGGCAGTCCCTGTACGCAACGACGTCGTCTGGATGACGCTCGCCGGCGGCACGGATCTCGACAGTGAAATCCCACCGGACCGTTACTTCATGCTCGGCGGCCCGGGCAGCTTCCCGGGATTCGAGTTGGGCGAGCTGCGTTTGACCGACTACTGGACGGCCAGCGGCAGCTACCTCTGGAAGTTCAAGGACCTCATGTCGATCCGCGGCCAGGCACTCTATGCCGGCGTGCGCCTCGAAGCCGGTCAGGTGTTCGGTCGTCTCGAGCAGCTCGTCTCGCCCGCTTTCGACGACAGCGAGATGATTTACGGCGGCTCCGTGTACATGACGGGACGCACGCAGGCTGGTCCACTGACCTTAGGCGTCGGCATGACCAGCACCGACTCGTGGAGCCTGTGGATAGCAGTCGGTCGGCCGATTGGTCACGGCACCATCCTCGAACGAGGCATCTTCCGGTGACGGCGACATGCTGCTGAATGCCTCCTCCCCCATCAAGAACTTCGAGGTCCGCGCGCACACGCACTCGGCGGGTACCGGCGGAACATTCGCACTGTGGAAGCGGCTCGCAAGCCTCGTACGGTGTCTGGCTTTTCGGCGACAACGATGAGTTCCTGGGCAACAAGAAACGCTCGCAGGATCCGTTGACCACGCTGCAGGGGCATGTGGGTTACACCTTCGCTCGCCGCCTGTGGCTCGGCGCAAGCGGCACCTGGACATGTATTCGTTGACCTGGCAGTACCTCCGGTTCAGGTAAGCCGGTAAACTCTTTGTCGGCAACAGCAGGCAGACGACGCAGGAGAGAGACATGAAGTGGCGACATTTCGGACTGATGATTGGCGTGTGTGCGGCACTATCCGTCGGGTCAGCTTCAGGCGTCCTGGCGAAGGAGGCACCGCCAGAGACCACCCCGGAAGGTCTCGTTTTGCAGAAAAGCACGAAAAGCCGTGTCGTTTACGTGAAGCCGGGCGCGACCTTCACGCAATACAACCGCGTGGCGATCCTCGAGCCCCTGGTCGACTTCGAAAAAGACTGGCAGAAGGACTACAACAACAGCCGCACTGGTCTCTCGAGCCGCGTGTCCGACGCGGACGTCGAACGCATGAAAGCGGGACTCGCGGCCGAGTTCAAGAAAGTCTTTACCAAAGAATTGCAGGACAAGGGCGGATACCAGGTCGTCACCACGGCGGCACCCGACGTACTTGTCCTGCGACCGGCGCTGCTGAATGTCGAGGTCAACGCGCCGGACATCATGACCCCGGGCATCAACGCCACGGTCGTGCGATCGGCCGGACAGATGACCCTGTTCCTGGAACTCTGGGATTCCGCGACTAATACGTTGCTGGCTCGAATCATGGATGCCGAGGCTGACAACGATGCGGTTGCAAAGCAGGCAAATCGCGTAACGAATGTGCAGGCCGCCGACCGCATTCTCGGCGATTGGGCCCACGAACTGCGCGTGCGACTCGACGAGGTCAAGAGCAAGACCTCGAAGTAGCAATGTCATGAGTCAGGAAACCCGCGAGCACACGTCCAAGCCGACGCTGAGAGAACGCGCCATCGAGGAGTTGCACACATTCAAGGTCGTTGCGGGCTACCTGTTCGTCTGCTTTGCCGTGCTGATGTTCTACGAGTCGACATTGCCCGTTGGTGCAGAGGCAGGCGTTTTCAGCCTCGGCACCGCCGCCATCAAGGCGGCGATCCTCGCCAAGTTCCTGTTGCTCGGGCAGGCGCTTGGGGTGGGTGAAAAGACGCGTTTCACGCATCTGGGTTCTGCCATTTTCGCCAAGAGCGTGCAGTTGTGGTTGCTTGTCATCGCGCTGTCGATGGTGGAGGAATTGCTCGTCGGCAGGTACCACGGCAGATCGTTCGTCGCGACGCTTGCGGACTACGAGGGCCGTTCGATCGCGCACATGGTGGCCAAGAGTCTCGTGGTGCTGCTGATCCTTTTGCCGTTGATCGCCACGAGGGAATTCAGTCTCACGCTCGGCCCCGGGGAGTTGCGCAGGATATTGGCCGGAAAATCGCAGGGCTGAGCCGGACACCCTGCACAGCCAACGCGACTGAAAGTTCCGCGCGCACGTTCGACGCTGGCGTTCTGACAAATCAAACCTCATCAATTGTTTATTATTATATATCAAACACTTAATTAAGTTACCTCAGGTTGAATAGACTGACGTGAGGCGGACCTCCGTGCATTGAACACGGAAGACTGGGTCACACACGCAGAGCCAAGGCATAACCCGCACTACCTGCAGCCAAACGCTACGAGCTTCTCGGCGTGGCACTAATTAGCGCGCAGCGCGCCGACAGCTCGCGTCTCGTTGTCCGCCGCCCCTGTTGGTTCGTCAAGACTGTCAAACGCCCTATGTGCGGTAGGCGGCGGAACTCGTGCAGCGGTTGAGCTTATAGGTGGGCACGGTACCCCGGCCGAGCTCAGGTGACACGCTCACCTGTCGCGTTCGGTTGCCAGCGGTGCCCGGAGGCGCGACAACATGCACACACTATCCCGCTCCTGGATGCACCGTTGACACCGCTTCCGGGTAAGCCGTGGCTGGCGCTCGCATTGCTGATCTCGGTGCATGCGTCCGTGCGCGCCGAAGACACGGCGAACTCGATGTTCGAGTTCCAGGGCTACGGTACTTTGGGCATCGTCCATTCGAGTGAGGACGAGGCGGATTTCTTTGGCAGCCTCCTGCTCGAGAATGGCGCGGGCCACACGCGCGCCTGGAGCCCCGAAGTCGACAGCCGTATCGCGGCCCAGCTGACCGCGACGCTCAGTTCGAGGCTTTCGGTCGTGGTGCAGGTCATCGCCGAGCAGCAGGCGGATGGCGACTACACGCCCCACGTGGAGTGGGCGAACGTCGAATACCAACTGACACCCGACGCCAGTATTCGCGTCGGGCGCACAGTGCTGCCGAGCTTCATGGTTTCCGATTACCGCAAAGTGGGGTTCGCGAATCCCTGGGTTCGCCCGCCGTCGGACGTCTATAAGCTGGTGCCCGTCACCACGAACGATGGCGCCGACTTCAATTACAGGGTTGACATCGCAGGCGTCAGAACTTCGTTGCAGGGAACCTACGGCCAGAGCGATACCGACGTGCCGGAGGGCGGCACCGTCAAGGCGCGAGATGCCTGGGGCCTTGCGATCACGTTCGAGCGGGGCCCGGCGAGCATCCGCCTGGCCTATCAGCAGACCGACCTGTACGTCGACAGTTTCGACGTTCTCCTGGACGCATTTCGGCAGTTCGGCCCCGAGGGTGTCGCGCTCGCCACGCGGTACGAAGTCGATGGCGAGGTGTTTCGATTCATGTCGCTCGGAGCTCACTACGATCCGGGAGACTGGTTCGTCATGGCGGAATGGGGTGCCAGCGACGACAGTTCAGCGATCCGGGACCAGGTGGGCTGGTATGTCAGCGGGGGCTATCGGCTCGGTGCACTGACCCCGTACGTGGTCTATTCCTCAGTCGATGTCGACGGCAAAACAACGGACCCGGGACTGACGGTCTCGGCCTATCCACCACCGCTTGACGGTATTGCGGCAGGCTTGAACGCGGCCCTCAACATGGTGCTGGCAAGGGGGTCCGTGCAGGACACCGTCGCGGCGGGCGTGCGTTGGGACTTGCGGAAGAATTTCGCACTCAAGGTGCAGTACGACTACAGCGACATCGGGGCGAAATCGGCGGGAATCCTGGGCAACCTTCAGCCGGGATTCGAAACCGGCGGCAGTTACCAGTTGATCAGCGCTTCCTTGGATTTCGTATTCTGAGCGGACCCATGCACATGCTGGCCCGCACAGGATTGGTCGTCGTCGCGCTCATGCTTGGCGCCGGCCCCGTGGTGGCGGCTGCCGACGTGGTGGCGGTCGTCGCGAACAAGAGCGCGATCACGCGGCTCACGCCGCGCCAGGTCGAGGACATTTTCCTTGGCAGGATCAATCACCTTGAGAGCACCGCAACGCTGGTCCCGCTTGACCTGCCGGAGGGATCGCCCGCACGTGCCGAGTTCTACGCCACGTTCGGCGGCAAGTCCGCCGCCCAGCTCAAGGCCCATTGGTCCAGGCTCATTTTCACGGGCCGCGGCCAACCACCGGCCGTCGTGCCCGACATCGAGACGGCGCGGAAGCGGGTAGCCACGAACCCGAACGCGATTGCCTACATGGATCGATCGGCGGTCGACGCGAGCATTCGGATCGTCGCGCCGTAACTCGATACGGTCCGGCCGGTTTCGCTACGTTTTCGCTGGAACCGGCTGTGAGCCCGTCCCGATGTCAGGAGCGAGCGCTGCTCGCGCCCGCAGCATCTGCGCAAACTGAGCCGCCGGGACCGGCCGGTCGAAATAAAAGCCCTGGATCTCGTCGCAGGCATCCTCGCGCAGGATCTTCGCCTGTGCCGTGTTCTCGACGCCCTGTGCCACCACGGTCATGCTGAGCGACTTGCCCATCGCGATGATGGCTTCGGTCAGTGCCTGGTCGTCCGCCACGTGCGTGACACCGCGGATGAGCGACCGGTCGATCTTGATCGTGTCGATCGGAAACTGGCGGAGCGACGCAAGCGTGGTGTAGCCCAGGCCGAAATCGTCGACGGCAATGCGGACGCCCAGCTTCTTCAGGGCAGTCAACACGCGCAACGTGCGCTGCACGTCCCGCATCAGCATGCCCTCGGTGATCTCGAATTCGAGCAGGTCGGCTTCCATGCCGGTCGACTCGAGGATCGTTTCGACGTCGTGCAGCAGGTGCTCGTCGAAGAACTGCAGCTCGCTCAAGTTGACGGCGATGTGCAGTCGCGACAAGCCCTCCTTCTGCCAGGCGAGGTTCTGGAGACAGACGGTCTTGAGGACCCACCGGCCGATCGGCACGATCAGGCCGGTCTGCTCCGCGACCGGGATGAACCGCATCGGCGCCACCGTGCCGAGATCGGGGTGCTGCCAGCGCAACAAGGCCTCCATTCCGGTGATCTGTCCGGTTTTCAGGTCGCTTTTCGCCTGGTAGTGGATCTCGAACTCGTTGTTCTCGAGTGCGCGCCGCAGGCTCGACTCGAGCGTGAGCCGCTCGAGCGACTCGGCGTTGAAGGTGTCGGAATAGAACTGGAACGTGTTCTTGCCCTCTGCCTTGGCCTTGTACATCGCAATGTCCGCGTTTTTCGTCAATGTCTCCTCGTCGAGGCCGTCCTGCGGGTGGATGGAGATTCCTACGCTGCCGGTCACGCGAAACTCGAGGCCCTTCAGCGTGAAGGGCCTCGAGATCGCGGAGATGATCTTCTGTGCGACCGTGGCCGCGTACACGTCGTCCGCAAGTTCCGGCAGGACGACGACGAACTCGTCGCCACCGAGTCGCGCGACAGAATCACTGTCCCGCAGGCACGACTTGAGTCTGGCCGCGACCTCCTGCAGCAACTGATCGCCCGCCTCGTGGCCCAGCGTGTCGTTGATGTGCTTGAAGCGATCCAGGTCCAGGAAAAGGACGGCCAGCAAGCGGTTGTTGCGACGGGCCATCTGCACGCCTTGCTGCAGCATCCGACTGAAAAGGCTGCGGTTCGGTAAGCCGGTAAGGCCGTCGTGGAAGGCGAGGTGCTCGACCTGTCTTGCATGTGCGATTTCCGAGGTCACGGCCTCCCGCCGCGCCCTGGCGAGCTGCCGCATCATGCGCCAGAGCAACGCGACGACGAGGAGCAGAACGACGGTGGCCGCAGCGGCTCGCCACAGGTACGTGCGCGCGCTGGCCGATGTCTCCGCCAACTGCTCCGCCTGCGACAAACCCACGACCACGGTCAACGGTGCGCCGTAGAGGCGCTGGGTGCCCGTATAGCGACTGACTCCGTCCCAGGGATTCTCGGTCAGGGTGACGCGCCCCTCCTCCGAGTCCGCATCCGGGAAGGTTTTTGCGTAATCGACCGCCTCGCCATAGACGACCGTGTCGCCCGTGCGCCGGGCGCGGAAAACACCATCGTCGCCGATGACGCCGAGGACTCCTTCGGTGCCGAGCTTGCCCACGTCGTAGCCGCTGACGAAGAAGTCCGCACCCACGGCGATGATCGCGACACCCGCGAAATACCCGCTCTCGTCGTCGAGCCGCCGCGTAAAGAAAAGACGCCACTCGTCCGAGTCGGTCTCCTGTTGTGGCCGGCTGACTGCAAGTGCGTCGCCTTGCCGCTGCTGCTGGAAATAGGTGCGATAAGAGACGTTGTTCGACAGCGCGGGGTCCATGCCGCTGACGATCATCCCGTTGCGATCGGCAATGCTGACCTTGAACACGAGGTTGGACGGCAGGAGCGTGCGATCCTGCAACGTCGCGAGGTCGATGCGACCTTCGTTGCGTTCGAAGGCGTACTTCACGACCTTGAGCGTGAGGTCGATTTCTCGCACCGCGCGTACGACCTGCGCCCCGTATGTCTGGACCTGGTCACTGGTCGAAACAGCGGCTGCCTTTCTGGCGTTGGCCCGTTCGACATCGATCAGGTAAAGGGTGGCGCCCCAGACCACCGCCAGCACGATCAACGTGAAGGCGGCGAACAGGACTCGAGGCTCGATCAGTACATGGAGCCGCTGACGGGACAGTTTGGTCACGTTTTGAACCTACGCCGCACCATTGCGGCCGTCTAGCCGGAAACGCTGACATCTCGCAGCAGGATGGTCCCTGAAATGGCGTCGTCGCGCAGCGCGCCACCAGGGAAGACGGTTTGAAGCTCGACTGCCTTTATTTACGGAACCGGGGTCTGATGAGCCGCCCCGCCGAAGCGAAACAGCACGCCGAGCGAAATCAAGTCAACGTCGCCGTCGTTGCCCAAGGCATCGTCAACCCGATAGCGTTCCGCCTCGACCCGCATGGCGAGTAACTCGGTGAAGTCGAACTGCAAGCCCACGCCTAATTTGTAGTTGACCGCGCGCTCGCGACTGGCGGGGTCGAGGACGACCACCGCGCCGGTCCCGGCGAATGAAACCTCGGCCTCGGTGCGGGCAGCTCCGATGCGGCCAAACGCCGCGAACTTTGGAGTGAACGGAATGAAGCCGACGAGATCCACGTTTACGCCTTGGATCTTGATTCCGCCTCGCAGAGTTCCGGCCGGATCGGTGTCGGCCTTAAAGCTGAAATTGCCCAGGTCAACGTACCCGCCTTCGAGCGCGAAATAGCGGCTGAAACGATAGCCCCCGAAAAACTTGAAGCCTGAATCGCCCTCGTCATCCTTGAACGCCGTGGTGTCAAAGCCGGCGTCGCGTAGATCGTCAACGATGCGCGTTTCATCGACGGTCGCGCTCGACTCGCCAGCATTCGCGCCGAGGTACCAGCCGAAGTCTTGCGCCGCCGCAGGCACGCCGGTCAGACCCGCGAAAGCCAGCACGCTCAGGGCCGAAAGGCACTGTGCTTGAATGCACTTCATTTTCCTGCTCCAGGGCACCAGCGCACGGACACCTGGCAGCAGATGCGCGCCCTCAACGGTCCAGCGTGATGGCTCATTGGGCGGGCACGTTTATGACGGCGTTCGTCATGGTGACGGCCGCAGAGAGAGCAATTGCCCTGCCGTTCAGGGTAGTCACCACGGCCGTTGGCGTACTGCCGCCGGTGGTGGACATCGTGATCGCGGCGTTGGACAACAGGGTGCCAACGACGGTCGAACCCGTGCCAATCGTTGCGCCGGCCGGCACGTACCAGAAGACATTTCTTGCCTGGGCACCGCCGACCAGATGCACCTGGATCGGCACGGCCGGCGTGGATGGGCCCGTCAGGCCGACGTTGAGCGTGCCGGTCCCCGGCGTGGTCTGGAAAATCCAGATTGCATCCGGGTCGCCTCCGGCATCCAACGTGAGGTTGGCCGCGGCGCGCCCGGCCCCGCCTATGTCGAAGGTACCCGTTGCAGACAGATACACGCCCGGCGGAAGGGTACGGCCTGCCAGTTCATCGGCGCCGTCACCCGCACCGCCGCAACTCGGGCACTGCGCCAGGTTCGCCACGTCGATGCCACCTGCCAGATTGGCAGGGATATTGAATTGAAGGCTGCCAATGCAGCGGCGCGCGCCAGGTGACGACATCGCCTGGTAAGGAGCCTGGGGGGGCGGTACTGGTGTAGACGAGCCCGTTCACCACGCCGTTATTGTCTGGCGTAATCGTATAGACGTTGCCGCCTGCATCGTGCAGTCCGGTGATGGTGGTTGAAGCCGCATTGACGCCGATGTCGCCATTGATCACGGTCGCCAGGCCGTCGTTGGTCACTGTCGCGATGCCGCCGAACCCGCCGAAAGGGGCTGCGGCGCCCAGTGCGGGTGCGGCAGCGCAGGTCGATGCGTTGGTGGTAAAGGTCGTGACCTTGTCGACTGCGAGGGCGTTGCCGGCCGTGTCCTTCACGCCATTGATTCCGCCTTTGATCGTGGCGGTGTACTGCGTGGCTGGCGTACCGAGTAGAACCGCTGCCGGCGCGAACGTCGCGATGCTCGACTGTGCGTCATAGGACACGACTCCCGTCACGGCCGCTCCGGCGGTGACCGCCAGAGTAAATGTCGCGGTCGTGATGGTGAGCGGATCCATCGGCTCACTGAAAGTCGCGCTGACGGTCTTATTGATGCAGACCCCGACGGCGCCATTGGCAGGGCCGGTGGAACTCACGGTCGGCGCGGTGACGTCGGGCGCAGCTCCGGTCGTGAAACTCCAGCTGACGGCGGCGGCCAGGGCATTGCCCGCCACGTCTTCTGCGCCCGTGGTGATTTGTGCCGTACAGGTGGTGCTGGCCGGAAGATCGGCCAGCGGCGTGAAGGTGGCAATACTGCCGCTCACTGCATAACCCACTGAACCGGTGACTGGACTGTCTGCCGGGCATGCCAGCGTGAAACTCGCCGTCGTCACAGTCAACGGATCCCTCGACTCGCTGAAACTCGCAGTGATCAGCGTGTTGATGGCCACAGCAGTGTCATTGCCGGCCGGATTCGTCGAACTCACCGTCGGCACGGTGACATCGGGCGCCGCTCCCGTCGTGAAGGTCCAACTGAAGGGACTGGCGAGGGTGTTCCCCGCAACGTCTTCGACAGCGTTCGTGACGGTGGCGGCGCAGAGCACACCGGCCGGGAGATCGGCCAGCGGTGAAAGTCGCAACGCTGCCGTTCACGGCGTAGCCCACCGATCCGGCAATCGGGTTATCTGCCGGGCACGCCAGCGTGAAACTGGCCGTCGTCACCGTCAACGGGTCCATCGGCTCGCTGAAGCTCGCAGTGATCAGCGTGTTGATGGCCACACCAGTGTCATTGCCGGCAGGACTCGTCGAACTCACGGTCGGCGCGGCGACGTCAGGCGCAGCTCCGGTCGTGAAACTCCAGTTGACGGCGATGGCCAGGGCATTGCCCGCCACGTCTTCTGCGCCCGTAGTGATTTGTGCCGTACAGGTGGTGCTGGCCGGAAGATCGCTCGCCGGCGTCAATGTCGCGACGCTCCCGTTCACGGCATACCCCACCGCCCCCGCCACCGGCGTGCCGGCCGGACAAGCCAGCACAAAGTGCGCGGCGGTGATCGTGAGCGGATCCATCGGCTCGCTGAAACTCGCAGTGATCAGCGTGTTGATGGCCACGTCGGCAGCCGTGTCCACGGGGTCCGTGGCGCTCACCGCAGGTGCCGTGGTGTCCGGAGCCGCTCCCGTCGTGAAGGTCCAGCTGAAGGGACTGGCGAGGGTGTTCCCCGCAACGTCTTCGACAGCGTTCGTGACGGTGGCGGCGCAGAGCACACCGGCCGGGAGATCGGCCAGCGGTGTGAAAGTCGCAACGCTGCCGTTCACGGCGTAGCCCACCGATCCGGCAATCGGGTTATCTGCCGGGCACGCCAGCGTGAAACTGGCCGTCGTCACCGTCAACGGGTCCATCGGCTCGCTGAAGCTCGCAGTGATCAGCGTGTTGATGGCCACACCAGTGTCATTGCCGGCAGGACTCGTCGAACTCACGGTCGGCGCGGCGACGTCAGGCGCAGCTCCGGTCGTGAAACTCCAGTTGACGGCGATGGCCAGGGCATTGCCCGCCACGTCTTCTGCGCCCGTAGTGATTTGTGCCGTACAGGTGGTGCTGGCCGGAAGATCGCTCGCCGGCGTCAATGTCGCGACGCTGCCGTTCACGGCATACCCCACCGCCCCCGCCACCGGCGTGCCGGCTGGGCACGCCAGCACAAAGTGCGCGTCGGTGATCGTAAGTGGATCCATCGGCTCGCTGAAGCTCGCAGTGATCAGCGTGTTGATGGCTACGTCGCTGTCGTCTGCAAGTGGAGTCGTAAGGCGGATCACGGGTGCTGTCGTGTCAGTGGCGACCCCTGTCGCGAAGTTCCAGGCGAAAGTCGTGACCATGCCATTCCCGGAAACGTCTTCGACATCGCTGGCAATCGCGACTGTGCAGGTGACACCGACGGGAAGGTTGATTGCCGGAGCAAATGTCGCCACATTGCCGTTCGCTGCGAAATCCACCGTACCCGTGACTGGCGTGCCTGCAGGGCACGCAAGCGTCATGGTCTCGTCAGTGATCGTCAACGCATTCATCGCCTCGTTGAAGCTGGCCGCGATGAGTGTATTGATGGCCACGCCAACGTCCCCGGAGCGCGGGCTCGTTGAGCTTACGGCAGGGGCGCCGGTGTCGGCGTCGACCCCGGTCGTGAAGCGCCATGCGTAGGCACTCGCCAATGCAACGCCGGTGGCGAGGCTGCGGGCGCCGGAGACCGTGGCGGTGTAGACCGAAAGCGGCTCGAGAGTAGTCGCAGGCGTCAGCGTAAATCGGATAATTGACCCGCTGGCATCGAGACTCACTGAGCCGGTGGGGTCAGTGCAAGGCGCGGCGCAATTCAGGGTGAACGCGACATCACCCGACAGCGGAGCCATGGGCTCGCTGAAGGACGCCGCGACGACGCCGATGCTGGTCGGGACGTTGTCGCTCGCGTCGACCGGCGTCACGATTGTCACAGTAGGCGCGCGGGCCGCACCGCCAGCAGACCCGAATAGCGGATCCTGCCGACTCGAACAACCGGACGCCAAGGCGCCCAACACTAGTGCAAGGCAGCATCCGAGGTTTCGGGAAGATCGCGCGTCCGTGTCCACTGCCCTCCCAACTACTCCGTCTGCGGCAGACGAGTCGGTACGGCAACGCACTTACCACGACGACACCAGCAGTGTTCAAACGTCCTGACACTCGGTGTCTGGTGACGCCGATCGAATCAACCAGCGTGGTCAAGTCCTTGCCGATCGACGGGAAGATCGGGTTGAACTTCAGAGGCTCGCGGAACGCTTGACCGAGTGAAGTTGGACGCCGGGCCTCCAGGAACGGCTGTATGCGGCTCGCCAGGGTCCTCCGGTGCCACGGACTCTGTGCCGACATACGGGTAGTTTTGCCACCCGGACGGGTCGGAACGAGCCCGATCGAGGCGATTTTCGCTCTATTCGTGCAACGGCACGTTTGGGCGAAAAAGCCTTGAAAGCAGGCTGGTTATGTTGGGTGGGAGCGGACTTTGGATGGAGGCTAGGGTCGGAATCGAACCGGCGTACACGGCTTTGCAGGCTGTGGAGTCGGGATGACGTGCAGTGAATGGCTGACTTCGCTGGACGGCGGCATTAGCCTGGCCCTTACAGCCGATACCTACGCAGCGGCCTGCTCGGCCGGCTCTACCTCGCGTTCGATCTTGCGGGCGCTCGTGCGCTCGGCGACACGCAGGTCGTAGATTGTCTGCAGGTTGAGCCAGGACTGCGCATCGCCACCGAAGTAGCGCGCCAGGCGCATCGCCGTATCGGCCGAGATGCCACGGCGCTTCAGCACGATGTCATTGATGCGCGGCGTTGGCACGTGCAGGGCCTTGGCCAGTGCGTTCACGCTGAGACCCAAGGGCTTGAGGAAGTCCTCCTTCAGAATCTCGCCGGGGTGAACCGGGCGCATGCCGTTCTTCAGTGCCATGACTCGTCGCTCCATCAGTGATAATCCACAATCTCTACATCTTCCGGTCCGGCGGCCGTCCATCGAAAGCACAGGCGCCATTGTGCATTGATGCGAATGCTGTGCTGGCCCAGCCGATCATTCTTCAAGGCCTCAGGCGATTGCCTGGCGGCGATCGCAGGAACTCCAGCGTGGCGGCCGCGTCCATCTGTGTGAGCTTTCGGGTCGCGACCGTCGCGATGCCACTGAAACGCTTCGACTTCCCAGTCTCGTAGAGTAACTGCGTGTCGGCGCAGCGGAAGCTCCTGATCATGGCAGGAACGTATAATGAATACCGTTAAGCGTCAAGCTTGAGATGTGGAGGCTAGGGTCGGAATCGAACCGGCGTACACGGCTTTGCAGGCCGCTGCATGACCACTCTGCCACCTAGCCGCGATGGCCCAATGTGCCCCCCAGAAACGCATAACCCCGGGGGTGCCCGGGGTCATGCGAGGAACTGGAGCGGGTAACGAGGCTCGAACTCGTGACCTCGACCTTGGCAAGGTCGCGCTCTACCAACTGAGCTACACCCGCTTGGGCTCACGAAAGCGAACTTTCGTCAGCCGCAAATTCTCGCTGCCGGACCCCTGCCTGTCAAGAGATGGTCGTCTTTCGCAGTTCCGGCCAGGCGACTTGCAGGTACAACACCATCGACCAGAGCGTCAGGACCGCCGCAATGACCAGCAGGACGATGCCAATCTTGTAGATCGGGAGCCATAGCAGGTCGCTGCGATAGACCATAAAGCTGAGGCCGACCATCTGCAGGATCGTCTTCCACTTGCCGAGCGAAGATACCTTCACCTTGGCCCGCGCCCCGAGGTGGGCCATCCATTCCCGCAGCGCCGAGACGGTGATCTCGCGGCCGACAATCACCATTGCCGAGACCACGATCCACGGGTTCTGATCGTGGGCCACCAGCAGGATCAGCGCGATGGCGACCATCAACTTGTCGGCCACGGGATCGAGGAACTCGCCGAGCGGCGTGGTGACGCCGAGCCTGCGTGCCAGGTAACCGTCGATCCAGTCGGTGACCGCCGCAAGAATGAACACGAGCGCCGCCAGTGGATCGCCCCAGGGCCCGCCCCAATAGAAGAGCGCCACGAACAGTGGCACCGCGATGATGCGGCCGATCGTGAGCGTGTTCGGGAGGGACTGCAGATTCAAGACAGCGACTCGGTCAGGCCCCAGGATTCATTCGTTCGTAAATTTCTGCGGCCAGTTGCCGGCTGATGCCGTGCACCCTGGCAAGGTCTTCCACCGACGCCTGCCGGATCCCCTGCAGTCCACCAAAAGCCTTCAGCAATTCCCTGCGCCGCTTGGGTCCCAGGCCAGGAATCTCCTCGAGCCACGACTCGCGCCGGCTGCGATCGCGCGATTGCCGGTGACCGGTGATCGCGAACCGATGCGCTTCGTCGCGCACGCGCTGGATCAGGCGCAGGGCCGGCGAGTCGTCCGCGAGTATAAGCGCGGCGTCCTGCCCGGGAAAGAAAAGGCGTTCCTGCCCTACCCTGCGGTCCGACCCCTTCGCGACGCTGACGACCGCGAGGTCGGTCACGCCCACCCGCGCGAGCGCCGCCATGGCCGCATGCAATTGTCCCGGTCCACCGTCGATCAGCAGCAGGTCGGGCATCGGCGCCTCGCCACGCATCACCCGGGCGAAGCGGCGTTCGACCGACTGTTCGATGCCGGCGTAATCGTCGCCCGGCGTGATGTTGCGCAGGTTGAAGCGACGGTAGTCACTCTTCAGCGGCCCTTCGGGTCCGAGCACCACGCAGGACGCGACCGCGGACTCGCCCATCGAGTGGCTGACGTCGAAGCATTCGATTCGCTGCGGCGTCTTGCCGAGGTTCAAGTCGCGACCGACGGCATCGAGCTGGTCCGCGACCGTGGCGCGGCTCGACGCGCGCATCTTCAGGCCGAGCGCCGCGTTGTTGCGGGCCATCTCGATCCAGCGTGCGCGAGTACCGCGGACGTTGGTGCGAATCTCCACGGTGTGCCCCGCCTTCTGCGCGAGCGCCTGCTCGAGCGCTTCGGCGCCCTCCACGGGCCGCGACAGCACGATCTCGGACGGCGCCTCGCGTGCAAGGTAGTACTGCGCCAGGAAGCCCGCGAGCATTTCGCCCTCATCGCCGAGGCCGCCCTTCGGGAAGTAATTCGAGCTGCCAAGGTTGCGTCCACCCCGCACGAAGACGACGGCGACGCAAAACTCGCCACCTTCGTGCGTAATGCCGACGGCATCGATGTCGTGGCCGGACAGCCGAGTCATCACCTGCGTCGCCTGGATCTGCTTCAGCATCTGGATCTGGTCCCGCAGACGTGCAGCGTGCTCGTACGCAAGCTTCGATGCGGCCTCCTCCATGCGACGACCGAGGTCTGCGATGACCTCGACGTTGCGGCCGTCGAGCACCTTGACGGCGTCGGCCACGTCAAGAGCGTAGTGCTCCGGCGAGATCAGGCCAACGCAAGGCCCGGTACAGCGATCGATCTGGTGTTGCAGGCATGGGCGCGAGCGGTTGGCGAAGAACGTGTCCTCGCAGGGGCGCAGGCGAAACAGCTTCTGCAGCAGCAGCAACGTCTCACGCGTTGCGACCGAGTTGGGGTACGGCCCGAAAAACCGTCCGGGCAGTTTCTTGGTGCCGCGATAAAACGCAATGCGCGGGTAGGCGTGGCCCGAGACGTGGATGAACGGAAAGCTCTTGTCGTCCTTGAGCAGGATGTTGTAGCGCGGCTTGTGCTGCTTGATCAGGTTGAATTCGAGCAACAGCGCCTCGGTCTCCGACGCGGTGACCGTGATTTCGACGCGCGCCACCTGCGCCAGCATCGCCATCGTCTTGTCGGCGTGGACGCGGCCGTGGAAATAGCTCGAGACCCGGTTGCGCAGGTGCCGCGCCTTGCCCACGTAGAGAATCTCGCCGTCCTTGTCGAGCATGCGGTACACGCCCGGCTTGGTCGGGAGCGCCGCAAGGAAGGACTGCAGGTCGAAGGGCAAAGGGGCTAGGGGTTAGGGGTTAGGGGTTAGGGGATAGTCGGAGGTGCGCATTCCCGTCAATTCCACCGCACGTCCAACCACTGCGCGGAACATGTCGGTCGTCAGCCTGCGGGTGTTGGTGTTGTACCGGCTGCAGTGGTACGAGTCGACCATCGTGAGTTCGCGCGGCAGCGTGTGTTCGGCGCCGTGCGCGAAAGCGAACGCAGACTGCTTGAGGCCCAGCGCACGCAGCACCGCGCCGTGGGCGATCGCACCGAGCGCCAGCAGCACCGTGCCCTCCTTCACCCGGGCGAGTTCATGTGCCAGGTAGCGATTGCAGGTCGCGATCTCGGCCGGCAACGGCTTGTTGCCCGGCGGTACGCATTTGACCGCGTTTGAGATGCGGCAGCCGATGAGGCGCAGGCTGTCGTCCGCCGCAACCGACCGCGGCGCGGTCGACAGGCCGAAGGCATGCAATGTTTCGTACAGCAGGATCCCGGCATTGTCACCGGTGAAAGGACGGCCCGTTGCATTCGCGCCGTGGAAGCCAGGGGCGAGTCCCACGATCAACAGCCGGACATTTGCGTCGCCAAACGGAGGAACGGGAGCGCAGTGATATTGCGGGTGCTCGTGCTTGCCCGCGGTGAGGAACTCGACGAGCCGCGGGCACAGCGTGCAGTGCAAATCGAAAGACGTGTTGGCGGGCGTCGTCATGTCGCGCGGAGCATAGCAGCCGACCCTGTGCCTTTTCCCGCGCTTGGAACGGCTCACAAGCGCTTCGAATCAGGCATTCGATCCGGGACCTCTCCCAGAGCTTGGAAAGGCAGACACGCGCTCTGGGAGAGGTCCCGGATCGAACGCTTGACGTTACGCGCCTGAGCAGCTCGTCGGGCGGAAACGAGAGGCGACGCTAGCGGCCAATAGTTCACGCCCGACGACCCGCACGGCGCACGTAGCCGGCCAGGTGCAGAGGCGCTCAAATGTAGATCGGGTGCTGCGGCGGGCTGCCAGTCAAGAACGGGCAGACACCTGATGGACGCGCAATTGGTCTGATTCAGAGCGCGGTGATGTGACGTGCGCCGTGTACCTTTTCCGCCTTTGCGGAAAAGGTACTCAGGTGCTGTCTCACAAGCGGTCGATCCGTTCTTCTTTCTGCAACGCGTGTCTGCCTTTCCGCGTTGCAGAAAGAAGAACGGGTCGGCCGCTCGCCGCGGGCGCGTGGCAGCCTTTCCAAGGGCGACCGAAAGAGGTGTGAGTAGCAGTCAGCTCAGTGGTGCGCGCCACCCGTGGCGAACTGCTCTTCCTCGGTCGACCCGTGCATCGCCGTGGTCGACGAATGACCTTCCTGGATCACGTTGGTGACGTCGTCGAAGTAACCCGTGCCCACTTCCTGCTGGTGTGACACGAACGTGTAGCCCCGGTCGCGCGCCGCGAACTCGGGCTCCTGCACCTTCTCGACGTAGGCCGTCATGCCGGTCTTCACGTACTCCTGGGCGAGATCGAACATGTTGAACCACATGTTGTGGATCCCCGCGAGCGTGATGAACTGGTACTTGTAGCCCATCGCACCGAGTTCGCGCTGGAACTTGGCGATGGTCGCGTCGTCGAGGTTCTTCTTCCAGTTGAAGCTCGGCGAGCAGTTGTACGCGAGCAGCTTGCCCGGGAACTGCTTGCGGATCGCCTCCGCGAACCTTTTCGCGAACGCGAGATCCGGCTTGCCGGTTTCGCACCAGACCATGTCCGCATACGGCGCATAGGCCAGCCCGCGGGAGATGGACTGCTCTACGCCCGGCTTCGTGCGATAGAAGCCTTCAGGCGTGCGCTCGCCCGTGCAGAAAGGCTTGTCGTTCGGGTCGACGTCGCTGGTCAGCAGGTCCGCCGCCTCGGCGTCCGTGCGCGCGAGAATGATCGTCGGTACACCGGAGACGTCTGCCGCGAGACGCGCGGCAACCAGCTTCTGCACCGCCTCCTGCGAAGGCACCAGCACCTTGCCGCCCATGTGGCCGCACTTCTTCACGGAGGCAAGCTGATCCTCGAAGTGCACGCCGCCCGCGCCCGCGCGGATCATCGCCTTCATCAGCTCGAAAGCGTTCAGCACGCCACCGAAGCCGGCTTCCGCGTCCGCGACGATCGGTGCGAAGAAATCGACGTAATCCTTGTGGCCTGCCGTGATGCCCCTGGAGTGCTGGATCTGGTCGGCGCGCTGGAACGACGAGTTGATGCGCTCGACGACCTTCGGCACGGAGTCGACCGGGTACAGCGACTGGTCGGGATACATCGACATATAGCTGTTGTTGTCGGCAGCGACCTGCCAGCCCGAGAGGTAGATGGCCTTGATGCCGGCCTTCACCTGCTGCATCGCCTGGCCACCCGTGAGCGCGCCGAGGCAGTTCACGTACGGCTCGGTGTTGACGAGCTTCCAGAGTTTTTCCGCGCCAAGTCGCGCAAGCGTGTATTCGACTTGCACGCTGCCGCGCAGGCGGACGACGTCTTCGGCGCTGTACGGTCGGCGGATACCCGCCCAACGCGGGTCTTTCGCCCATGAATCTCTCAGTTGTTGAGCCGGATTCGTCATGTCGTCGTCCTCTGGTGGTATTCGTTGCGGGCAGACACACCGGACCCCGGCCTCGTGTTGCACCGCACAATGAAGAATAGACGCGCGGTCCGGTCCGGGCAAGCGTGAATTGCCCGCATCCGGGACAATCGGGTTCATGCAGCTCGTCCTGTTCAACAAACCCTTCCAGGTGCTGCCGCAGTTCACCTCACCGGACGGACGGCGATCCCTTGCGGATTACCTGTCGCTGCCCGGCCTCTATCCGGCCGGCCGGCTCGATTACGACAGCGAAGGCCTGATGCTGTTTACCGACTTCGGTCCCTGGCAGGCTCGCATCAGCCAACCGGGTTCGCCGCTCGCTAAACGTTACCGGGTGCAGGTCGAGGGCGATCCCACGGACGAAGCACTCGAACCCCTGCGACGGGGACTCATGCTCAACGACGGGCCGGCCCGCCCGACCCCGGCGCGCGTGATCCCCGAGCCCGTCGGACTGTGGCCGCGCGACCCACCCATCCGCAGTCGCAAGGCGATTCCCACCGGGTGGATTGAACTGGAACTGAACGAGGGCCGGAACCGACAGGTCCGGCGGATGACGGCCGCGGTCGGCTTGCCGACGTTGCGACTCATTCGCTGGGCAGTGGGGCCGTGGACGGTCGAGGGACTCGGTCTCGGTCAGTCGCGTGCAGTTTCCCGAACCGAGGCCGAAGCCGTACTGTCTGCCGGTCGGCGTGAACTGCCGACCGTCAGGACGAGCGGGCGACGGTCGCGATCCGCATCGCGAGCTCGAGGGCCTGTCCGTAATTGAGCCGCGGGTCGACCTGCGAGCGGTAGTCCTTGGCGAGATCGGCATCCGCCAGGCCGCGGGCGCCGCCAGTGCATTCGGTGACGTCCTCACCCGTGAGTTCGAAGTGCACGCCACCGAGGTAGCTGCCCATCGAGCGGTGCACCTTGAACGCGGCCTCGAGCTCCGCCAGGATGTTCTCGAAGCGGCGCGTCTTCACGCCCGCTGCCGTTGTCTCGGTGTTGCCGTGCATCGGGTCGCACACCCAGAGCACCGGCACACCCGTCGCGCGCACGGATTCGATCAGTGCGGGCAATTTCTCCTCGGCGTACTTCGCGCCCATGCGATGGATCAGCACCAGTCGGCCCGCTTCCTTGTCGGGATTGAGCGTGTGGCAAAGGCCCTGCACCCACGCCGCATCCATCGACGGCCCGACCTTCACGCCGATCGGGTTCGAGATGCCGCGGCAGTACTCGACGTGGGCGCCACCAAGGTCGGCCGTGCGCATGCCGATCCACGGCAGGTGGGTGGACAGGTTGTACCAGCGCTCGCTGCGCGGAATGAAGCGTGTCTGCGCCTGCTCGTAGAGCAGGTGCAATGCCTCGTGGCTCGCATAGAACGGGGCCCGACTCGCCTCGTGCACCCGGCTGCCGCTGATCGCCTCGAAGAAATCGAGCGAGTCTGCGATCGACGACGCGATCTGCCGGTAGTGATCGGCGAGCGGTGAATGCTGCACGAATCCCAGGTCCCAGTACTCGGGGTGGTGCAGGTCCGCGAAGCCGCCGTCGATCAGCGCGCGCACGAAATTCAGCGTCAGTGCCGCGCGTTCATACCCGCGCAGCAGCAACTCGGGATCAGGCTCGCGGTCGGCCGCGGTGAAACCCAGCCGGTTGACGAGGTCGCCGCGATAACACGGCAGGGTCACGCCGTCCCTGGTCTCGGTGTCGGTGGAACGTGGCTTGGCGTACTGGCCGGCGAAGCGGCCCACGCGGATCACCGGCTTCTTCATCCCGTGCAGCAGCACCAGGCTCATCTGCAGCAGGATCTTGAGCTTGCGTGCAATCTGACCCGAGTCGCAGTCGGCGAAGGACTCGGCGCAATCCCCTCCCTGCAGCAGGAACCGCTCGCCCCGCTGTGCCTCGGCGATCTGTCGCTTGAGCGCGTCGACCTCCCAGGACACGACGATCGGGGGCAGCCTGCCCAGCGCATCGACCGCCCGCGCCAGGGCCACCGGATCCTTGTAGGACGGCTGTTGCTGCGCGGGGCGCGACGTCCAGCTCGACGGGGACCAATCAGAAATCTGGGGAACGGCGTTCATCCCATTGATCCTACCGGGAAACTTTGCAATGCAAAAGAAACTGGATGTACGGCGGGGCGCGGTTTCGTCAGAATCGCGCACCTCAAAACAGCTTTTGCGCCCGCGACCGGCCGATTGGCCCGCCGCAGAGGCGCTACCAGGAGTTTTCGACGATGCAGAAGGTGCTTATCCTCGGGGCCGGCAAGATCGGCGCCCTCATCTCCGGCTTCCTCGCGGAATGCCGCGATTACGAAGTCCACGTGGCCGACGTCAACGGCAATGCCGCCAATTCGGTGGTGGCGGCGCACGGGCTGCCCAACCTGCACGCGTACGAACTCGATGCCTCGAACCCTGCGCTGCTCGAAGCCCACCTGCGCGAGCACCCGGCCGACACGATCATTTCCAGCCTGCCCTTCTACTGCAACGTGAAGGTGGCCGAGATCGCCCGCAAGGTGAACGCACACTATTTCGACCTGACCGAGGACGTCGCGGTGACGCGCTCGGTGCGCAAGACCGCCGAGGGCTCCACGCGTGCGTTCGTGCCACAGTGCGGACTGGCGCCGGGATTCATCAGCATCGCGGCGAACGCGCTGATCCAGCACTTCGACGAGATTCGCAGCGTGAAACTGCGCGTCGGCGCCCTGCCGCAGCATCCGAACAACGCGCTCAAGTATTCGCTGACCTGGTCCACCGACGGCCTGATCAACGAGTACGGCAACCCGTGTGAAGCCCTCGTCGACGGCCGCGCGGTCGAGGTTGCGCCGCTCGAAGGCCTCGAGGAAATCGAGATCGACGGCATGATCTACGAAGCCTTCAACACGTCCGGCGGCCTGGGCTCGCTCGCCGAAACCTACGGCGAGAAGGCGCAGACGATGGACTACAAGACCATCCGCTACCCGGGGCACTGTGCGCAGATGCGCCTGCTCATGAACGACCTGAAGCTCAACTTCGACCGCGCCACGTTGAAACGCGTGCTCGAAAACGCCGTGCCACAGACCCTGCAGGACGTCGTGATCGTCTACGTCGCGGTCGCGGGCCGGCAGCACGGCGAACTGCGAGAGGAGAATTACGTCAGCAAGATCTACCCGCAGGTCATCGCGGGGCGGCTGTGGTCTGCAATCCAGGTCACGACAGCGGCCGGTATCTGTGCCGTGGTCGACCTTGTGATGCAGAACCCGGGGCGCTACCACGGCTTCGTGCGCCAGGAAGACTTCAGCCTGGTCGACGTGCTCAATAACCGCTTCGGCAAGCATTACTCCGACGGCGGCGGGAAGGAGATCTCTTCGCGCATGATCGTGGCCGGCACGACCGGCCAGCAGCGTGTTGCCGGAGGTGCCCGATGATCGGCGCACTCCTGAAAGACGTGGGACTCACGCATGCCAATGCGGGCACCTGGTCGGGTGCGGGCGGCTGGCTGGACGATCCGTCGGCAAAGGTCATCGAGTCCTTGAATCCGGCGACCGGCGAAGTCATCGCCCGCGTGCACGCCACCACGCCTGCTCAGTATGAGCAGATGATGGCGTCGGCCGTCGTGGCGGCGAAGGCGTGGCGCACCGTGCCGGCGCCGAAGCGCGGTGAGGCTGTCCGTCTCATCGGCGAGGAACTGCGCAAGTACAAGTCGAAACTCGGCAGCCTGGTCTCGCTCGAGATGGGCAAGATCAAGGCCGAGGGCGACGGCGAAGTGCAGGAGATGATCGACATCGCCGACTTCGCGGTCGGCCAGTCGCGCATGCTCTACGGCGTGCAGATGCATTCGGAACGTCCCAATCATCGCATGTTCGAGCAGTGGCACCCGCTCGGCGTGGTCGGCGTGATCAGCGCGTTCAACTTCCCGGTCGCGGTGTGGTCGTGGAACGCCTTTCTCGCGGCAATCTGCGGCAACGTGACCGTGTGGAAGCCCTCGCCCAAGGCCGCGCTTTGCGCCGTCGCGCTGCAGCACCTGTGCAACCGCGTGCTCGAGCGGCACGGCCTGCCGCCGATCTTCCAGCTGTTCATCGACGAAGGCACCGAACTTGCGATCCGCTTCGTCGAAGACCGGCGCGTCGACCTGGTGTCGTTTACCGGGTCCACGACCGTCGGCCGTGACGTCGGCATGCGCGTGGCGAAGCGCCTCGGCAAGTCGCTGCTCGAACTGGGCGGCAACAATGCGATCATCGTCGACGAATTCGCGAACCTCGACCTGGTCGTGCCGGCCATCGTCTTCGGCGCCGTGGGGACCGCGGGCCAGCGCTGCACGACGACGCGCCGCGTGTTCGTGCACGAATCGCAGATGCCGGAACTCGAACGCCGGTTGACCGGCGCGTACAAGCAGGTTCGCATCGGCGATCCGCTCGCACATGGCACGTTGATGGGCCCGTTGATCGACGCGGCTTCGGTCGTTCGCTTCGAGTCCGCGGTGACGCAAGCCGTCGCCGAGGGCGGCCGCCTCCTGTGTGGCGGCAAGCGCCTGGAGCGTCCGGGTTACTTCGTCGAGCCGGCCATTGTCGTTGCGCGCGGCGAGTGGGAGATCGTCAAGACCGAGACATTCGCCCCGGTGCTCTACCTGATCCCGTACCAGACGCTCGATGAGGCGATCGAGGCGCAGAACGCCGTCGCGCACGGGCTGTCGTCAGCGATCTTCACCGATCGGTTGCAGCACGCCGAGCGTTTCCTGTCCCCGGCCGGTTCCGACTGCGGCATCGCGAACGTCAACATCGGCACGTCGGGGGCCGAGATCGGCGGCGCATTCGGCGGCGAAAAGGATACGGGTGGCGGACGCGAGTCCGGGTCGGACTCGTGGAAGGCCTACATGCGCCGGCAGACCTGCACGGTCAACTGGGGCACGAACCTGCCCCTGGCCCAGGGCATCAACTTCGACGTCTCAGGGAAATAGGGGACGCTCCCCTATTTCTTCTAGCAACCAGGGCGGTTCGACGCCAGGTCACGGTAGACGCTGCGGACGAACTCCTCCGGCGCCACGATGGCGCCGGGGTGTCCGAATTTCGCGTCGAATTCGGCGGTGGGCTTTGCTTCCAGGATCGCTTCGATACCCATCCCTTTCTCCACCGCTTCACGCACCTTGCGCCCGACCGCGACCAGCATGTCGCGATACTCGGCAAGTTCCACTCGATTCGAGACGGCACCATGCCCGGGAATCACGACCGTGCGCTCATTCGAGCGGGCGAGCGTGCCTTCGACGGCAGCCACCATTCCCGCCAGCGAGCCACCGGATTCGACGTCTATGTACGGGTACTGACCGTTCCAGTAGATGTCCCCGAGCGCAACGACGTCGGCATGGTTCAAGCGAACGACGATGTCCGCCGCCGTATGGGCATCGGCCACGTGTACGGCGTCGAGACGATCGCCGTTCAAGTGCAGCGCCAAGGCGTCCATGGTCGTGAGCACGGGTCGGGACGCAAGCGTGACAGCCGGGGTTTCGACCTTCCCGTCCGGCACCGCGGGATCCTGGCCGCCGTGCTCGCGCAGCGACTCGTGCCCGATGATCACGGCACCTTTGTGGGCGAAAGTCTCGTTGCCGCCCACGTGATCGGCATGACCGTGCGTGATGATGACAAATTTGACCGGAGCAGCGGAGACATGCGTGACGGCTTCGACCAGGGCCGCCGAAGAAGTTGCGAGGCCCGTGTCCACGAGCACGAGTCCGTCGGCGCCGGACCAGACCACGACGTTGCTGCCTGCCCCCGTGATGACGCTCAGGCCGGGTCGAACCTCCTGCACTCGCAGGTCGGAAGCGGGTTCCGGCGGATCAACAGTCGACGAAGCGGGACTTTGCGAGTAAGCAACGACTGGCGCGCACAGCGTGGCCAGGACCGCCAAGGCCCTGCCGCAATTCGTCATGTCGCTGCGATTCGTCGTCATTCGTGCACACTCCTCCGATGAGTATAAACGTTTGCTCTCAGCGCTGGATTGCTCCACGCGCTGCGGGCGCAGCGGCGGAGCCCGCCGCCTCGTGCAAAGCCAGCTGCAGTTGCTCCTCGAGTCGCTTCGCCGAGACCGGCAGCAGGGTACGCAGGTCCTGCGCAAACAGCGAAAGCCGGAATTCCTCGACCATCCACCGCAGCCGCTCGCGTTCGTTCCCGGTCATGTCGAGGTCCGCGGACAGTCGCAGGCGCCGGACCTGCTGCGCATACGGCTCGACCTGTGACTGCAGCTTGCGATCCCGCTCGAGGTCTCCGCGCGCGCTTCCATGCGGCGCGCGATCGCACGCACGTATTTCGGCAGCTGAGTCCACCAGCCATCCGGGGTGTCGCGCACCCAGCCCGGCGCCAGTAATTCGGTCAGCTGAGCGATCACGCTGCTGCGCACCGGCGCAAAAGGCGCGCCGTTCGACTGGCCCATCTGCGCCCGCACGTCCTTCAGCGCCAGCAGCACGGCTTTCGCGATCCGGGCAGTCTCACCTGCACGATCGACCACGTCGGCCCGTCCACGCTCCACCAGTGCCTCGAACTGGACTCGTGTGCGCGGCAACTCACCGGTCTGGCCGAGAACGGCATCGGCCACGGCGCGGTCGGCGATCTCGCCAGGCAACTCCTTGCCGAAGCCAGCCGCCGCCAGCAGCAGCGTGAACTCACGGTCCGACGCCCACTGCCGGCGCGCCAGTTCGTGCTGCTGCGGCAGGGCCAGGGCCGCGAGCCGGACGATGCCGGCCCTCGATGCACGCCGGGCTCCACCCTCCGTCATGAACAGGTGCAGGCGCACACTGGCGCCCTCATCCTGAATGCCGGGATAGGCGCGCAATTGCAGCCGGCCGCTGCGGACAATGGTCTCGACGGGCCAGCTTGCAAAATCCCACTGTCGGACTCCAACTCGCTCCCAGGCAAAATCCGGGGCCGCCTCGGCGAAGGTCGAGCCAGCGGACGGCGAGCGCAATTCGTCGCGCAGGACCGCGAGATCGCGACTGGCCTTGAGCAACCTTCCCGCACCGTCGAGCACCCGCACATTGACGCTCAGCCAGGGCGGCAGGGCCACTGCGGCCACCTGTGCGGGTTCGACCCGGATGCCGGCCTCCTGGGTCGCGAAGGCTGCGACGTGGGCTGACAGCGAGCCAGTGCCAAAGGGTGGGAGGACGGCCAGCAGTCGTTCAGCGGCATCGGGAATCGGCACGATTTCACGCCGCACTTCCTTTGGCAGTCCTCGCAGCAGCGCGATGAGCTTCTCGCGTAACCATCCCGGAATCAGCCACTCGAGTCGCTGTGCATCAAGCGCCCGCAGCAGCGGCACCGGCACGTCGAGCGTGACGCCATCGTCGGGCGCAGTCGCATCGAAGCGATAGTGCAGCTGCAGGTCGTTGCCGTGGACGTCGATCGTCGACGGATAGTCTCTAGCCCGTACTTCCGGCAAATCCTGCACCAGGAACACGGGCTCCGCGGCGTCGAGCATGTGCGGCTTTGCACGCTCTTCCTTGCGCCACCAGGATTCGAACGCTCGCGTCGAGGCGATCGCGGGCGGAATGCGTTCCAGGTAGAACCGCACGAGCGCGTCCTCACCGGCGAGCAAGTCGCGCCGGCGCAGACAGGACTCGACTCGTTCGAGACGTGCCCGCGTGGCCGTATTGCGCTCGAGAAACGCAAACGGCATCGAGGGCTGGCGCCGGACGAGCGCTTCCTCCACGAACATGCGTTGCGCTGCCGCGGGGTCGACCGACGCGAAACTGACACGCCGCCCGCTGCTCAAGACGCGGCCATAGAGCGAGACCGTCTCTCGCGCAAACGCCATGCCTCGTTGCGCATCCCATTCGGCGTCGCCATAGCTGCGCTTGACGAGATGCGCTCCCGCCGATTCGATCCACGACGGCTGCACCTGCGCCACCATGCGCGCATAGAGTCGGTGCGTCTCGACCAGGCTTGCGGCGACGATCCAGTGCGGCGAACGCCTGGCGAGCGGTGTGCCGGGAGCAATGACGAACCGCGTATCGCGCGCACCGAGGTAAGTGCGGGCCTGGTCGAGTACGCCAATGCCGCCGAGGAATCCCGTCAACAGCGTCTGATGGAGTACGGCTGTGCCGGCGGCGGGCCTGTCGCCGTTGCCTTGCGCCAGCGGGCGCGAAATGTCCTCGAGTTGCTCGCGCAGGTCGCCCCATTCCCGCATGCGCAGGAACGACAGAAAATGCTCGCGGCACCAGTGCCGCAACACACGGTTGCCACCGGCCGCCGGTTCGCGCGACGCCCGCCACAGGTTGAGCACGCCGACGAAGTCCGACCGTTCGTCCGCGAACAACGCGTGCTTTTCGTCTGCGGCCGCTGCTTTGTCGGCAGGGCGTTCACGCGGATCCTGGATGCTCAGGAACGAGACGATCGTGAGCGCTTCCGACATGCAGCCCGTGCGTCCGGCCTCGACCAGCACGCGAGCCAGCCGCGGGTCGACCGGCAACGCGGCCATCTGGCGCCCGAGCCGCGTGATCCGCCTCTCGCCATCGACCGCGCCGAGTTCCTGCAGCAGGCGGTAACCGTCGTTGAGCAGGCGCGCGTCGGGCGCGTCGAGGAACGGAAACTCCTGTGGACTTCCGAGTGCGAGGGCAGCCATCTGCAGGATGAGACTGGCCAGGTTCGTCCGCAGCAGTTCGGGTTCGGTGTAGCGCGGGCGCGCCTGGTAGTCATCCTCGGCATACAACCGCAGGCAGATGCCCTCGCCTTCGCGGCCGCAACGCCCGCGACGCTGGTCGGCACTCGCCTGCGACACGGGCTCGATAGGCAGCCGCTGGAATTTCGCGCGTGGGCTGTAGCGGCTGACGCGTGCGAGTCCGGCATCGATGACGAACCGCACGCCGGGGATCGTGAGCGACGTCTCGGCGACGTTGGTTGCGAGCACGACGCGACGACGCGTGTGCCCGGCGAATACCTTGTCCTGGTCCGGACCGGTGAGCCTCCCGTAGAGCGGCAGGACGTCCCAATCCACGCGGCTGCGCACGAGCAGGTCGCGGGTCTCGAGGATCTGCTTCTCACCCGGCAGGAACACGAGCGCGTCACCTCGCAGGCCGCGCGCATCCCCGCTCCAGTTCTTCGAGTGCATCCCGCACAGCCTCCGGCAGCGGTGGCGCCGCCTCGTCTTCCTCCGCGAGCGGGCGATAACGCACCTCGACCGGGTAGCTCTGCCCTTCCACGTCGATGATCGGCGCACCGCTGAAGAACTCCGCAAACCGCTGCGTCTCGATCGTCGCCGAGGTCACGACCAGGCGCAGGTCGGGACGCTGCGGCAGCAGGCGGTGGCAGACGCCGAGCAGGAAATCGACGTTGAGGTTGCGCTCGTGGGCTTCGTCGATGATCAGGGTGTCATAGCGCAGCAGCAGCGGGTCACCTTCGAGTTCGCGCAGCAGCAGCCCGTCCGTCATCAACTTCACGAGCGTGCGCGGGCTGGTACGGTCGACGAAGCGCACCTGGTAACCGACGAGGTCACCGACGCTGGAGCCGAGCTCCGCGCTGACACGGGTCGCCAGGGCCTGCGCCGCAATACGCCGCGGTTGCGTGTGCCCGATCAGGCCGGCTGCACCGCGGCCCATCTCGAGACAGATCTTCGGGAGCTGCGTGCTCTTGCCGCTGCCCGTGGCGCCACTGACGATGACTACCTGATGCGCTTCGATCGCACGGCGGATGTCGTCACGGCGCGCGTGCACGGGCAAGGTTTCGTCGTAAACGATTCGCGGGACGGATGCGCGGCGAGCAGCGACGAGTTCGGCGGATGCCCGGACCTGGGTCTCCAGCCGGCCCACCTCGCGCAGATCGGCCGCCGCGGGCTTGCGCGCCAACCGGTCGAACGTCGACTGCAGCCGACGCCGATCGCGCAGCAGGCACCCGGGGAGCAGTTCCCGCAGGGCCGCGAGTCGTGCAGCGGCGGAATCAGGTGCATTCACGGCAGCTCAGCCGAGTTCCTGCTTGGCACGGACCCAGAGCGCTTCGAGTTGTTCCATGCCGACGTCGGCCGGGGTTCGACCCTGCGCGGCGAGGTGAGCCTCGACCTGGCGAAAGCGCCGCTCGAACTTTGCGTTCGCGTCGCGCAGCGCGGCTTCTGCATCGACTCCGAGGTGGCGCGCCGCCTGCGACAACGCAAACAACAGGTCTCCCAGCTCTTCGTGCGTGCGGGACCGATCACCCTTGTCGATCTCGACCTGCAGCTCGCCGAGCTCTTCGCGCACCTTGTCGATGACGCCTGCCGCGTCGGCCCAGTCGAAACCGACCTTCGCGGCACGCGATCCGAGCTTGGTCGCGCGAATCAGCGCCGGCAGGCCAAGCGTGACGCCGTCCAATGCACCGACGCCCTGCCCCCTGGCCACGCGCTCCGCGCGCTTGTGCTGCTCCCAGGCCCGGGTCTGCGCCGCGGAATCTTCGATCTTCGCGTCGCCAAAAACGTGCGGATGACGGCGTTCGAGCTTGTCGGCGATCGAGGCAGCGACGGCGTCGAAATCAAACAGTCCACGCTCCTCGGCGATGCGCGCCTGGAACACGACCTGAAACAGCACGTCACCCAGTTCGTCACGCACGGCCTCGGGTTCGCCACGGGTGATCGCATCGGCCAGTTCGTACGCTTCCTCGATCGTGTGCGGTGCAATCGATGCCCAGTCCTGCTCGCGGTCCCAGGGACAACCGCCTGCCGGGTCGCGCAGGCGGATCATGATCTGGCGCAGTCGATCGATGGCGCTCATCCCTGCCCCTCGCGCAGCAGCCGCGCGAACGCGATGAGCATGCTGGCCGTCGCGCCCCAGATCTGCCGCCCCTCGTACGGGATTTCGTGCGTGATGACCGTGTGGCCTGCAATGCTTCGATTGCGCGGCAGATGGTTGCGCACGTCGAGCACGAACTCGAGCGGCACCTCGAAGACGTTTTCGACCTCGGTCTCGTCGAGCTGCAGGTTGAAGCCGGCCTGCACGAAGCCGACTGCGGAGTCACCCGGAATCCGGAGATCACGAGGTGGTCCTGCAGGTAGCCGGCTCGCGTGACGAACCGTGGGTCCAGGCCGATTTCTTCCCGCGTCTCGCGCAGGGCGGCCTCCCACGGGCCGGCGTCCACCGACTCGATCCGGCCACCCGGAAAGCTGATCTGGCCCGGGTGGTTCTTCAGGTGCGATGCGCGTTGCGTCAACAGTACCTGCAGCCCCGTGGGACGCTCGACCAGCGGCACGAGTACGGCTGCACGCGCGGGCTCGGCGGGAAACAACTTCCGCATCAGGTCGATCTGTTCGGGCGTGAACTGTGCAGCGTAGGGAAACTCCGGGTCCCGGCCCGGTACCGTGTCCCGCAACAGGCTTTCGATCCGCGCGCGCAGCGGTCGGGCTGCGATGAAGTCGGGGACCGTCAACTAGCCTTCTCCCTTGCCCGGTCCGCCATGGTCGCCGCCCCGCGTCAGCGCGGCCGGATCGAGCAGCTTCGCGAGGCGCTGCTCGCCCAGGTCGGTCATCTCGCCCGCCACTTCGATGATCGGCCGACCTTCGGCGTAGGCCTTCTTCGCGATCGCCGCCGCCTTGTCGTAACCGATCACCGGGTTCAGCGCCGTCACCAACATGGGGTTGCGACTCAGCGCGAGCGACATCTGCCGCACGTGCACGGCGAAGCCCGCAATCGCGCTGCGTGCGAGCGTGCGCGACGCTCCCGCGAGCAACTCGATGCTCTGCAACAGGTTGTAGGCGATCACGGGCAGCATCACGTTGAGCTGGAAGTTGCCCGACTGGCCGGCGATGCCGATCGTCGCGTCGTTGCCCATTACCTGCGCCGCCACCATCGTGACCGCCTCCGGTACGACGGGGTTGACCTTGCCCGGCATGATGCTGCTGCCCGGCTGCAGTGCGGGCAGCGAGATTTCGGCGAGCCCGGCCAGCGGGCCGCTGTTCATCCAGCGCAGGTCGTTCGAAATTTTCATGAGCGCAACGGCAAGCGTTCGCAGGTGACCGGACAACTCGACAGCCGTGTCCTGCGACGCGAGCGCCGCGAAGAAATCACGGGTCGGGCGCAGGTCGAGTCCGGTCTCCTGCGAAAGCAGCGCCGCCACCTTCGACGCAAACTGAGGATTGGCGTTGACGCCCGTGCCCACGGCCGTGCCGCCCTGTGCCAGCGCGTGCAGGCGCGGTCTGCAACTCTGCAGGCGCGTCACGGCGTCCTCGAGCTGGGTCCGCCACGCGCCCATTTCCTGCCCGAGCGTCACCGGCATCGCGTCCATCAGGTGCGTGCGGCCGGTCTTTACCGTCTCGCCGACGTCGGCCGCCTTGCGCGAGATGGTCTCGATGAGCTCTTTGAGTGCGGGCAACAACGATTCCGACAGGGCCATGGCCGCACCCACGTGAATCACCGTAGGGATCACGTCGTTGCTGCTCTGTCCGCGGTTGACGTGATCGTTGGCATGCACGGTCACGGTCGAGCCACCGGCGTACTCGGTGGCGAGTCGCGCGATGACCTCGTTGGCGTTCATGTTGCTGCTGGTGCCCGACCCGGTCTGGAACACGTCGATCGGGAAATGCGCGTCGTGGCGACCAGTGGCCACTTCCAGTGCCGCCCGCTGGATGGCGAAGGCCCGGACCCGGTCAAGATCACCGAGGTCGAGATTGGCCCCAGCCGCGGCCCATTTGACGAGTCCGAGCGCCCGGATGAAACCCCGCGGCATCGGGATGCCGCTGATCGGGAAGTTCTGGATCGCACGCTGCGTCTGGGCGCCCCACAGCGCCCCGGCGGGCACGCGGGTTTCACCCATGCTGTCGCGTTCGACGCGGAAGTCGGTATCGGCCATGGTGAACTCCGGGGAACCGCGCAGGCGCCCTGGGCGGGCCGTGCGGTATCATCCGGAATCGTAGCACCTCCCGGATGAACGCATGAGTCTCACCCCGCTGACCGCGCTTTCCCCCGTGGATGGCCGTTATGCGGCGCGCTGCGCCGACCTCCGCGAGATATTCAGCGAGCAGGGCCTCATTCGCGCCCGCGTCCGGGTCGAGATCGCCTGGCTGCATGCACTGGCCGGGGAGCGGCGCATCAGCGAGCTGCACGGCGTCACCCCGGCCGACCTCGCTGTCGCCCAGCAGATCATCGACGGCTTCCAGCCGGCCGACGCCGCAACGGTGAAGGCGTTCGAGCGCGAGACCAACCACGACGTCAAGGCAGTTGAGTACCTCATCAAGCAGAAGCTCGGCGCGCACCCGGCCTGGCAGTCACGGCTCGAGTTCGTGCATTTTGCGTGCACTTCCGAGGACATCAACAACCTGTCCTACGCGCTGATGTGCCGGGAAGCCCGTTCGAAGGTGCTGTTGCCGCGCATCGACACGCTGCTCGGCGCCCTGCGCTCGATGGCGCACGCCCATGCCGACGACGCGATGATGTCGCGTACGCACGGCCAGGCCGCGACACCTACCACGCTCGGCAAGGAAGTCGCGGTGTTCGTACACCGCCTGCGCCAGGCGCGCGATACGTTTGCGGCCGTGCCGATCCGCGGCAAGATCAACGGTGCCGTCGGCAACTACAACGCGCATGTAGCGGCCTACCCGGACGTCGACTGGCCGCTGCTCGGTCAGCGCCTGGTCGAATCGCTCGGCTTGAAATGGAACGCGTACACCACGCAGATCGAGCCGCATGACTGGACGGCGGAATACTGCGACGCCCTCGCCCGCTGCAACTCGATCCTCACCGACCTGTGCCGCGATTTCTGGGGCTACGTGTCGCTTGGCTATTTCAGGCAGAAGGTCGTTTCGGGCGAAGTCGGCTCGTCGACCATGCCGCACAAAGTCAACCCGATCGACTTCGAGAATGGCGAAGGCAACTTCGGGCTTGCCAATGCGCTGCTGCGCTTCCTGTCCGAAAAGCTGCCGACCTCGCGCTGGCAGCGTGACCTCACCGACTCCACCGTGCAGCGCAACCTGGGCGTCGCGCTCGCGCATTCCGATATCGCGATCCAGTCCGTTGCTCGCGGACTCGCTCGCGTCGAAATCGACCGTGCGCGACTCGCGGACGATCTCGCGGCGAACTGGGAACTGCTGGCGGAACCGATTCAGACGGTGATGCGACGCTACGCCGTGCCCGAAGCCTATGAGCAGTTGAAGGCACTGACGCGCGGACGCCGCATCGACGGGCCTGCGGTTGCAACCTTCGTCGACGGGTTGCCGATCCCGACGGCCGAAAAAGCAAGGCTCAAGGCCCTGACTCCGGCGACGTATATCGGTCTCGCGGCCCGCCTGGCCCGCGAAGCCTGAGCCGCGGACGGCGATTTTTGACATAAGCCTGCCATCGCTCGCCGACATGCCTGCACAACCGGCCCGGGATTACGTCGTGCGACTCGCCACGTGGGAGCACGACCGGTTGCAGATTCAGCGCGTACGGCGGTCTGTTTTCATCGAAGAACAAAGGATCGCGGAACGCGACGAATGGGACGAACTCGATCCAGTCATCGCGCACGTTCTCGTTTTCGAACCACCTGCTTCCGCAAAACGTGACGCGGTTGGCACAGGACGCCTGGAACCCACCGGTAAGATTGGCCGCGTCGCAGTACTGCCGCAGTACCGTGGACTGGGAGCTGGCGTCGCCGTGATGCGTCGCCTCATGGCTCTCGCCGCCTAGCGCGGATTCCACGAGGTGTACCTCAATGCGCAGGTGTCAGCGGCCGGATTCTACGAGCGGCTGGGTTTCCGGGCCGATGGTCCGGGATTCGACGAGGTCGGAATACCGCACCAGCGCATGCGCCGGGCGGTCGGGAAGCGGGATGGAACATCGGCTGGACCAGACGGGAACGCGCAGCATCCTCTCGAACCTTGAGGAATGCCGGATTGCAGTCGCCGAGATCGCGACGCACGCCAATCGCACGCTTTCCATCTACACGACCGACCTCGAACCGCTGATCTACGACCACGACCTCTTCCTCGAGCCGGTCAAGCGGCTCGTCCTGGCTCGCAGCCATGCGCGCCTGCGCGTGCTGATCTCGAATCCCGGCCGCGTCTCGCGTGAAGGCAACCGGTTCATGATGATGGCGCGCCGTCTCACGAGCTACATCGACCTGCGCAACGTCGCCCCCGAGTACCGCAGCAACCCCTGCTCGTTCATCGTGGCCGACGACAGGGCCATCGCGTACCGCCAGCAGGCGTCAACCTGGGATGGCATCGTCGAGTTCAATAACGTCTCGGTCGTCAAGCGCTATCTCGCCTATTTCGACGAGGTCTGGGCTGGCAGCCTGGTCCAGCCCGAAATGCGTGCCACGGCCGTCGACTGCTGACAGCGCCCGGGCTGGTTATAATAACCGGCATGGTATGGAAGCCTGACGTCACCGTGGCAGCCGTCATCGAACGCGACGGCAAGTTCCTTTTTGTCGAAGAGCGTGCGGGTGGCCGGGTGGTGTTGAACCAGCCCGCCGGTCACCTCGAGCACAGCGAGACCCTGCCGCAGGCCATCGCGCGCGAGACGCTCGAGGAGACAGGCTGGACGTTCGTCCCGCGCGACGTCGTCGGCATCTACCTCTGGCAGCCCGCGCACCTGAGCAAGACCTTCCTGCGTGTCGCGTTCCGTGGCCAGCTGGAAGGTCACGATCCCTCGCGCCCCTCGATCACGGCATCCTGCGCACCCGCTGGCTCGACCGCGAGCAACTGATGGCGGCACAGGCGCGGCATCGCAGCCCGCTGGTGGCGCGCTGTGTCGACGACTACCTCGGCGGCGCGCGGTATCCGCTCGAGCTCCTGACGCACCTGATGCGCAGCGTCGAGCCCGGCTCCGCAACGACGACGTCGATCGCTGCGAGCGTCTGAGCCGATCACCTCTCCCGCCGTGCGTGGGAAGCTCGTACGTGCGCTGGTTGCAGGCGTCCGACCCGGCATGTCCTGTCGCGCTTCAGACTGCGGGCGTCCGACCCGGCATGTCCTGTCGCGCTTGGAAAAGGCAGACACGCGCTGGTTGCGGGCGTCCGACCCGGCCTGTCCTGTCGCGCTTGGAAAGGCAGACACGCGCGCGCCAGGACAGGCCGGATCGAACGCCTGCCATCACCGTCCTGTGCATCTTTTCCGAGTGCACGAAAGGCTGAGGCGCTGCTGCAGCGGTTGATCCGGGACCTTCCCCCGAGCGCGTGTCTGCCTTTCCAAGCTCGGGGGAAGGTCCCGGATCGACCGCCTGCAGCGCGCGCGCGTCTGCCTCGCCAAGCTCGGGGGAAGGTCCCGGGTCGGCCGCCTGAAGCAAGCGCATATCTGCCTTTCCGATCTCGGCGGAATTGCATGGCGGAGGGAGCAAGCAAGGTAAAATCGAGGCATGGCCTCCACACGCGTCGTGCTCGCACTCTCCGGCGGTGTCGATTCCGCCGTTTCCGCCTTGCTGCTGCAGCGCGCGGGCTACGACGTGCACGCGCTCTTCATGCGCAACTGGGACGAAGACGAAGACGGTTACTGCACCGCAGCGACTGACCTGCAGGATGCGCGTCGCGTCTGCGACGACCTCGGCATCCCGCTGCATGCCGTTACTTTCGCGGCCGAATACCGCGATCGCGTCTTCCAGCACTTCCTCGACGAGCTCGCGGCCGGACGCACGCCCAATCCCGATGTCGCCTGCAATCGAGAAATCAAGTTTGGTGTCTGTTTCGAGCACGCGCTGCGCCTCGGCGCCGACTGGTTCGCCACTGGCCATTACGCGCGCATGCTGGGCGGCCGGTTGTTGCGCGGCCTCGATCCCGGCAAGGACCAGACCTACTTCCTGCACACGGTGCCGGGTCCAATGCTTGCGCGCACGCTGTTTCCCATCGGCGACCTGCCGAAGGACGAAGTCCGCAGGCTCGCACACGAACACGCGCTGCCCGTGCACGACAAGCGCGACAGCACCGGCATCTGCTTCATCGGCGAGCGTCCCTTCGCCGAATTCCTCGCGCACTACCTGCCGGCGCAGCCCGGTCCCATCGAGACACCAGCAGGCCGCAGGCTCGGCACTCACCGTGGCCTGATGTATTACACGCTGGGCCAGCGCCAGGGCCTCGAGGTCGGCGGCGTCCGCGGCGCAGCCGAGAAGCCGTGGTATGTCGCGAAAAAGGATCTGCAACGGAACACGCTCGTGGTCGTGCAGCAGCACGCGCACTCGCTCCTGCTCTGCAACACGTTCACCACCGAACCCGCACATTGGATTGCGGGCCCCGCGCCGGCCGCCCGGTTCCGCTGCACCGTGAAGACCCGGTATCGGCAGGCGGACCAGGCATGCGAGGTCCGCGTCCTGCCGGACGGCCGCTGCTGCGTCCGCACCGACCTGGCACAGCGCGCTGTCACTCCCGGTCAATCGGCTGTTTTCTACCAGGGCGACGAATGCCTGGGCGGCGCTGTCATTGCCGACATTCCCGAGATGGCCCTCGAGGTCGAATCCGATCGGGCATCCGGGCTATAATTCCGCGGTTAACCGCTGCGTTTCCCGCCCCGGAGGTTTCATGACCGACAGCTTCAAGACCCGCACGACGCTTGCCGTCGGCAACCAGTCGTACGAGATTCACAGCCTCCCGGCGCTGCAGGGCCACGACCTCGCCCGCCTGCCCTTCTCCCTCAAGATCCTGCTCGAGAACCTGCTGCGGTTCGAAGACGGCGTCAACGTCACGCGGAAAGACATCGAGGCGCTGCTCAGTTGGGACGCCAAGGCGGCCCCGAACCACGAAATTGCTTTCACGCCCGCGCGCGTGATCATGCAGGACTTCACCGGCGTGCCGGCGATCGTCGACCTCGCCGCCATGCGCGAAGCGATGATCCGTCTCGGCGGCAACCCGCAGGAAATCAACCAGCTCGCTCCGGCAGAACTGGTCATCGACCACTCGGTGCAGGTTGACAACTACGGCACAGCGGATTCCCTCGCCAGGAACAACGCAACCGAGTTCGGTCGCAACGTCGAGCGCTATTACTTCCTGCGCTGGGGCCAGACGGCATTCCGCAACTTCAAGGTGGTCCCGCCGAACACCGGCATCGTGCACCAGGTGAACATCGAGCACCTCGCGCGCGTCGTGTTCGCCGAGGACAAGAACGGCGTGAAGCGTGCGTTCCCGGACACGCTCGTCGGCACGGACTCGCACACGACGATGGTCAACGGCCTTGGCGTGCTGGGCTGGGGCGTCGGCGGCATCGAGGCCGAGGCCGCGATGCTCGGCCAGCCGGTCACGATGCTGATCCCGCAGGTCATCGGCTTCCGACTGAAGGGCGCCCTGCCCGCCGGCGCAACGGCCACCGACCTGGTGCTGACCATCACCGAGATGCTGCGCAAGAAGGGCGTCGTCGACAAGTTCGTCGAGTTCTTCGGCGACGGACTTGCTGCGCTGCCGCTTGCCGATCGCGCGACGATCGCCAACATGGCGCCGGAATTCGGCAGCACGTGCGGCATCTTCCCGATCGACGAGGAAACGATCCGCTACCTCGAACTCACGGGTCGCCCCGCCGAGCAGATCGCGCTCGTCGAGGCCTATGCCCGGGCCCAGGGCATGTGGCGCACGAACGGCATGCGCGAAGCGGATTACACCGACGTGCTCGAGCTCGACCTCGCGACAGTCGAGCCCAGCCTCGCTGGACCGAAGCGCCCGCAGGATCGCGTCCCGCTGCGCACCTCGAAGGCGATCTACCGCGGCGCGCTCGCCAGGATGGTCGAAGAGCGAACGCAGAAGTACCCGACGGCAACGGGCAAGGCGCCCGTCACCACCGGCGGCAAGACGTTCGAACTTGCCGACGGCGCGGTGATGATCGCCGCGATCACCAGTTGCACGAACACGTCGAATCCGGCGGTCCTGATCGCCGCCGGCCTGCTCGCGCGCAATGCGCGTCAGCGCGGCCTGAACTCGAAGCCCTGGGTGAAGACGAGCCTTGCGCCGGGTTCGCGCGTGGTTACGGACTACCTGACGAAAGCCGGCCTGCTGCCGGATCTCGAGAGCGTCGGCTTCTACGTCGTGGGTTACGGCTGCACCACCTGCATCGGCAATTCCGGCCCGTTGAAGCCCGAGATTTCGGAGGGCATCAAGGCTCGCGACGTCGTCACCACCTCCGTGCTCTCCGGCAACCGCAACTTCGAGGGCCGCGTGCATCCGGAAGTGAAGATGAACTTCCTCGCGTCGCCGCCGCTGGTGGTGGCCTACGCGCTCGCCGGCACGATGGACATCGACCTCAACAACGAGCCGATCGGCACCGGCACCGATGGCAAGCCGGTCTTCCTCAAGGACATCTGGCCGACCGCGCGGGAGATCCAGGAATCGATGGCGGCGAACATCAACTCCGCGATGTTCAAGAAGGGCTACGCGAGCGCCTTCGCCGGCGACGAGAACTGGAATGCGCTCAAGGTGCCCGAGGGCGAGATCTACAAGTGGGAGCCGACCTCCACGTACGTGCGCAATCCGCCGTACTTTGAAGGCATGACGATGACGCCGGGCGCGATTGCCGACATTCGCGGCGCGCGCGTGCTCGCACTCCTCGGCGACTCGGTCACGACCGACCACATCTCGCCGGCCGGCAACATCGCCAAGGCCAGCGCCGCGGCCAAATACCTCATGGCGCAGGGCGTGCAACCCGTCGACTTCAATCAGTACGGTGCGCGCCGCGGTAACCACGAGGTGATGATGCGCGGCACGTTCGCCAACATCCGCCTGCGTAATCTGCTGTTGCCGGGCACGGAAGGCGGCGTCTCGGTGCACGTGCCGACGGGCGAGCAGCTGTCGATCTACGACACGGCCATGAAGTACAAGGCGGAAGGCACGCCGCTCATCGTGATCGCCGGCAAGGAATACGGCACGGGCTCGTCGCGCGACTGGGCTGCCAAGGGCACGATGCTGCTCGGCGTGAAGGCGGTGATCGCCGAAAGCTTCGAGCGCATTCATCGCTCGAACCTGATCGGCATGGGCGTGCTGCCCCTGCAGTTCAAGGACGGTGAGAACGCGCAGTCACTGGGACTCACCGGCAAGGAGAGTTTCGAGATCATCGGCCTGAACGGCGGAGCCGCGAAGGTCGTGACCGTCGTGGCGACTCCGGCCGCGGGCGCACCGATCAAGTTCGAGGCACGCGTTCGCATCGACACGCCGAAGGAGCGCGACTACTTCCAGCACGGCGGCATCCTGCAGTACGTGATCCGCCAGCTGGCGTCGCAGGGCAAAGCCGCGTGAGAAGGGGTTAGGGGATAGGGGTTGGGGGTTAGTCGGAACAGCGACGCGGTCGCACCCGACTGCCCTCGATCCAAATCACTGGCGGGCTCCTGCTATTACCACGTCCCTGCTCTCCGCCGCTGCCGCCCTTCGATCCGCACGGCACGTGTGTGTGCTGACGGGTGCGGGCATTTCCGCCGAGAGTGGGGTGCCGACGTTTCGTGATGCGCAGACCGGCCTCTGGGCAAAGTTCCGGCCTGAAGACCTGGCTACGCCCGAAGCGTTCGAACGCGATCCGAAACGCATCTGGGAATGGTACGAATGGCGGCGTGAACTCGTGCGCCAGGTCGAACCGAACGCCGGACACCGGGCGTTGATCGACCTGGCGCGCACGGTGCCGCGCCTGACGCTGGTCACGCAGAACGTCGACGGATTGCACCAGCGTGCGGGCAGCACGGGCGTCATCGAATACCACGGCAACATCCTGCGTGACCGCTGCTCCGCCGAAGGAACGATCGCCAGACGTTCTTCGCTCTCGATCACCGGCCTGCCGGAATGCGCGCGTTGCGGCGAGTTGCTGCGGCCCGACGTCGTCTGGTTCGGCGAAACGATTCCCAGATACGCGGCTCTCGAGGCGGAAGCGGCAGCTACCGACTGCGACGTCTTCCTGTCAATCGGTACCGCCTCGGTCGTGTACCCGGCGGCGGGCCTCGCTGAAAGCGCCCAGCGGTCTGGCGCTACGATCATCGAGGTCAACACAGAGTCCACGTCTCTCACGCCGCTGGCCGATTGCTCGTTGCGCGGTCCGTCAGGCGACGTACTGCCGCAGTTGTTGCAGATCCTGCGCGGCTGACCGGCCGGGCACCGTGCGCGTGGGTTGGTGCTCCGTTCGTGTCCCGGCGAGCGCGACTGCCTCTCCGTTCGCTCAAGGCGGTGTTCCGTTCCTGATCCGGCGAGCGAAAAGGCAGACACGCTCGCCGGAACAGGAACGGAACACCGTCACCGCAGCCGCAGCCGCAGCCGCAGCCACGACCGCACACCTACCGCCCCATGAACGCAAGCCCAGCCAGCACGAACAGGCCAACGAACAGCGTCTCACCGACGACGATCGCGATGGGCCGCCAGCCGACGCGCGCAAGGTCGCCAAGCGACGTCTTGGTGCCCAATGCGGCGATCGCGAGCACGAGACTCCATCGCGACGCTTCCTGCAGTCCTTTCGTGGCCGGAGCAGGCAGCCAGCCGAGCGAATTCACGACCACGAGTGCCGCGAAGCCGACGAGGAACAGCGGCAGCAGCGGTGGCCGGTCCTCACCCGGCGTGACGGCCGCACCAGAACGCTGCAACACGAACGAAATGACGAGAACCACCGGCAACAGCAGGGCAACGCGGAACAACTTGACGATGGTGGCCGTGTCGCCCGCCTCGGTCGAGACGCTGTAGCCGGCACCGACCACCTGCGCCACGTCGTGGATCGTCGCACCGAGGAATATTCCAGTGGTATGCGGATCGAAGCCGAGGGCGCCGGCCAGCACCGGGTACAGGACCATCGCGATGGTGGACAGCGCGGTGACGGCGACCACCGTCATGATCGTGTCGCGTTCGTGATCGGGACCGCGCGGCAACACCGAGGCAATGGCGAGCGCGGCAGACGCGCCGCAGATGGCAACGGAGCCGCCAGTCAGCAGGCCGAAATTGCGTGCCAGGCCAGTGCTGCGCGCCAGCACGATGCCGCAGAGAATCGTGAACAGTACCGCGCCCGCCGTGAGCACGAGCGCGCCGCCGCCGAGCGACTGGATCTGGTCGAAGGTGATGCGGGCGCCGAGCAGCGCGACGCCCAGGCGCAGGATCGAGCGCGACGCGAACTCGATGCCGGGTTTGCAGCGTTCGTCGCGCGAGAGGAAGTTGACGGCGATGCCGAGCAACAGGGCGAAAAGCATGACCGGCGTGGAATAGTGCTCGGCCAGCCAGGAGGCGGCGAGCGCCACCATCACGGTGATGACCAGGCCGGGACCAAGGCTGCGAAGATCGGGCATGAGATACCTGGACGCTGGGTATGAATCCTCCCCCAGAGGACGGTTCCCATGTTAGAACCTCGTCGATCGAACCGCGCAGACTTTCCGAGGTCTCATCGGGATGCGACGCACCCAACCCAGCCTGCAACCCATGCCGTCCGAGATCACGCCGCCTGACCGGTATTTCAGTCGGCGAGACATAATCACGGCGCTTGCTGCCGCCGCGGCAGTGGGCGTCGGTGTCCCGCGGAACGTTTCGGCGGCCCCGCTGAAGTACCTGCGGAATCCTCGATTCAGCCTGAATGAGGCCGCAAATTCTCGTGAAGATATAACGACTTACAACAACTTTTACGAATTTGGCACAGATAAGGCGGACCCCGCGCAGAACTCCAGCAAGTTCAAGCCACGGCCCTGGTCCGTGGCAGTCACGGGCGAATGCTCGAAACCGGGCACCTACACGCTTGAAGACATCCTGAAACCCCATGGGCTGGAGGAGCGCATCTATCGGCTGCGCTGCGTCGAGGCCTGGTCGATGGTGATTCCCTGGGTCGGGTTCCCGCTCGGTGACCTGCTGAAGCGCTTCGAGCCGAACTCCAAAGCCAGGTACGTTGCCTTCAAGACGGTCATGCGGCCGAACGAGATGCCCGGCCAGCGCTTTCCGGTGCTCGACTGGCCCTACGTCGAGGGCCTGCGCATCGACGAGGCCATGCACCCGCTGGCGTTGCTCGCGGTGGGACTGTACGGCCAGACCCTGCCCAACCAGAACGGCGCACCGCTGCGACTGGTCGTGCCCTGGAAGTATGGTTTCAAGGGCATCAAGTCGATCGTCGAGATCCGCTTCACCGAACGCCAGCCGCCCACGTCCTGGAACATTTCCGCGCCGCGGGAGTACGGCTTCTTCGCCAACGTGAACCCAGGCGTAGACCACCCGCGCTGGAGCCAGGCGCAGGAGCGGCGCATCGGCGCAGGCCTGTTCGCCTCGAAGCAGGCGACGCTGCCGTTCAACGGTTACGCCACGCAGGTTGCCGCGCTTTACTCGGGGCTGGACCTGCGCAAGTTCTTTGAGCCACCGGACATGAACGCGCCTGCACGCCCGGCCGCGCAGCGCCGGCGGGCTGACAAACCCGTCGTGTTCCTGCTCTGCTCGCTGCCGTTGCTGCGGCTCGTGCTACGCGCGTTCGGCGTGTCCAGCCTGTCGCTCGGTCCGAATCCGGTCGAGGCACTGCTGCACGGGCTGGGCCTCTGGGGACTGCGCCTGCTGCTGCTGACGCTCTGCGTCCGTCCGGTCGCCGTCACGCTGCGCCAGCCTCGCCTGATGCGCTTGCGGCGAATGGTCGGATTGTGGGCCTTCTCTTACCTGGTGCTGCATTTCCTCACGTGGCTCGTACTCGACCGCGGCCTCGACCTGAACGGCATCGCGGCGGACATCGTCAAGCGACCGTTCATCACCGTGGGATTCGCAGCCTTGCTGTTGCTGATCCCGCTCGCCGTCACGTCGACGGATCGCTGGATGCGACGCCTGGGGCGACGGTGGCATTCGCTGCACAGGCTCGTCTACGTCGCCGCCCTGCTCGGCTCCCTGCATTTCCTGTGGCTGGTGAAAGCGGACTGGCGCGAGCCGGCGTTGTACATCGCCGCGTATGTAGCTCTGATGGCGTGGCGGTGGTGGAAGCAGCGGCCGGGAACTGGCAAGACCCTGATGCAACCGGTGAGGCAGTCCTGACCTGCGACGACCCTCTCGATCAGGCCCGTTTCAGCGCCGCATGCGCGAACACGCTGCCGAGTATGACCGCCAGTCCGGCATAGAACTGCAAGCCGAGTTCGCGTTGCTCGGACAGCAGCAGCATCGCGAGAACGACGGCATAGACGGGTTCGAGGCTGACCGCAAGCTGCGCGCTGAAGGCGCTGAGATTGCGCAGCGCGACCAATGAGAGTGCAAACGGAAACAGCGTGCAGGCGATCGAGAGCACGAGCAGCAGCGCTGCATCGCGCGCATCGGGCAAAGGCAGTCGCGTACTGTCCCCGTCGAGCGACAGGGTCAGCACCGTCAGGAACACCGTCCCCGCGGCCAGTTCGAGGCCTGTCACGGCCAGAGGCTCGCCGGACTCGACGAAACGCTTGTTCAGCGAACCGAAAATCGCGACGAGGATGGCCGAAAGTACGCCCGCGGCAATGCCAAGTCGCATGCCGCCCGGGGTGCCGCCGACGACCAGCATCACGCCCGGCACGGCTGCAATGCCGATCACCAGTTCGCGCGGATCGAAACGCTTGTTGGTGATCCAGGGTTCTACGACGGACATGATGATTGGCGCCACGCCCATGCACGTGGCCGCGACCGAGGCATTCGCGAGCTTGATCGCGCCGTAGAAAGTCACCCAATGAAGCGCCACGACGACGCCGATGCCGGAGAAGATGGCCACGGTGCGGAGGCTCATGCGCCGGACCCCACGCCAGAACGCCGGGACGAGCGCCAGCGCAAGCACGACCAGCGACATCCGCCACCACACCAGCGCGAACGCAGGCAGGGTGATCAGCTTGCCGAGGATGGCGGTGAAGCCCCAGATCACCACGCACAGGTGGATCTGCAGCAACGCCTTGCGGGCGGGAGGCATGGTTGGCTGCGGGCTCCGGCTGGGCCGGTCGCCCGTGAACTCAGCCCGCCTTCGTCAGGTAGCCCTGCACGATCTCGAGCGCCGTGCGGTCGCTCGGCGGCAGGTCGACGTCGGTCGTGCCCAGGGGCGTCGTGCGCTCACCCCAGCGTATGAGGTGCGCACAAAAGGTGAGGCCCGCGCCAAACCCCGGCAACAGCAGCAGGCTGTTCGGCTTGACCCGGCCCTCTTCGATCGCTTCGACCAGCGCGACCGCGACGGTCGCGGCCGACATGTTGCCGTACTTGTGCACGTTGACGAACATGCGATCGGCAGGCGCGCCGACGCGCTTCGCGACCGCATCCATGATGCGCAGGTTGGCCTGGTGCGGTATCACGACGTCGACGTCGTCGACCTTGTACCCCTGGGCGGCGAGCACGTCCGTGCACGCGCCGGACATTCCGAGCACTGCACGCTTGAAGATTTCCGGGCCCTCGAAAATCCACGAAGTCTCGCCGTAGGGTCGACCCTGGTTGACGTAGCGGCCGCCCATGCCCTTGACGACGAGCGTACTGCGCGCATCGCTGTCGCAGCCCAGCTTTTCGCCGAGCAGCCCTTCGACCTTGTCCGTGGCCTCGAGCACGACGGCGGCGCAGCCGTCACCGAACAACACGCAGACGCCGCGGTTGTGCCAGTCCATGAACGCCGAGATCAGTTCGCCGCCGACCACCACTGCATTCTTGACGACGCCGGTGCGGATCAACGCATTGGCGGTGCTGAGCGCGTACAGGAAACTGGTGCACGCCGTGTTCACGTCATAGGCAGCGGCGCGTTTCGCGCCCAACCGGACCTGCAGGCCCGAAGCCTGGTTCGGCACCTGGTCGTCGAAGCTGCAGGTGCCGATGACGATGAGTTCAACGTCGGCCGGATCGAGGCCCGCGGCTGCCAGTGCCCGCATGGAACTGACGTACGCCATCTCCTCGAGTGACACGTGCGAAATACGCCGCTCGCTGATACCCGTGCGCGACGTGATCCACTCGTCGTTGGTGTCGAGGAACGTCGCGAGGTCGGCGTTGGTCAGGACATTGGCCGGAAGGCACTTGCCCCAGCCTGTAATGGCAGCGTGAGTCACTGACGTCCCCCAGGGGCTTGTCCGGATTTTGGTGCGACACTTTACCAGTCTGCGAGCGCTGTGGAATGATCCCGCCGGCCCCATTCCGGGCCGCACCCCCGCCAGAGTGACCCGCATGCCCCACACCCGCATCAACGGCCACGACATGTACTACGAGGTGCTGGGCCAGGGCGACCCGGTGCTTTGCATGGGCGGCTGGGGCACGTTCTGCCACGACAATCACCATCACCTGGCCCGCGGTCTTACCGACCGCCACCAGGTGATCCTGTTCGACTACCGCGGTATTCGGGAATCCGGGGACGACCTCAGCGTGCCCTCGACCATGGAACTGCACGCCAACGACGCGATCGGCCTGCTCGACCACCTTGGGCTGAAAAACGTCCACTTGATGGGGCTGGTCGGCATGGGGGCCTGCATCTGCCAGGAAATCGCAATCCGGCGCCCCGACCTCGCCCGCAGCATGCTCAACATGGGCGCCTGGTGCGAGGTCGACGCTTTCCTGCGCGATCAGCTCGAGATGTTCCGCTGGATCCACCGCGACCTGGGCTTCTTCCCTTTCCAGAAGGCGGTCACGCTGCTTTCGTTCGACGCGGAGTACTACAACGCCAACCATGACCGCCTGCTCGGACCCGGCGGCGGCTGGAAGGAACTGAACGGCCGTTACGCGGCGCACTCCCGGCTGATCGACGCTTGCGTGACCTTCGAGTCCCGGGATCGCCTGGCGGCCATTCTTTGTCCGTCGCTGATCATTCACGCAGGCAAGGATGTCGTGACCGCCCCACGCAACACGTTGCCGATCGAGCGCGGCATTCCCGGAGCGAAAGGCATCCTGTGGGACGACGTCGCCCACGTGGTCGCGGGCAAGGAGCAAAAGATCCGCTTCGCCGACACACTGTTCGACTGGCTCGCCGCGAACTGACCCGATGGCACCCCTGCGCCACTGGCTTGTCCTCGGCTCGCTCGTCGCCGGTATCACGCTCGGCGCGTGGATCGATCAAGCGGGCTGCGAGACCGTGCACGAAATCGCGGGCGCGCTGGAATCGATCGGCACGCTCTGGCTCAACGCGCTGCGCATGACGGTCGGGCCGCTGGTATTCGCAATGCTGGTCTCGGCGGTGGCCAGTGTCTCGGACGCGATGGCAACCGGGCGGCTGGCAACCCGCGCGATCGGCTGGTTTGCCGGCCTCCTGCTGCTGGCTGGCGTGCTGGCCGCGCTGCTGACCCAGGGGCTGCTGGCGTTGTGGCCGGTGGATCGCGGCACGGCGGATGCGTTCCTGGCCGGAGTCGGCAGCAGTTCCGCACAGGCGGCGCCGTCGATCAGCTGGTCGCAGTGGGCGCAGCAGTTGCTGCCGCCGAACATCATCGCCGCCGCCGCGGACAACGCCATCCTTGCCCTGGTCGTGTTCGCAATCCTGTTCGGGTTCGCTGCGACGAAATTGCCGCAGGCCCAGCGGCTCGTGCTGACGGGCTTCTTCACCGCCATGGCCGAAGCGATGGTCGTGATCGTGCACTGGGTGCTGGTGCTGGCGCCGATCGGCGTGTTCGCGCTCGCGCTTGGAGTCGGCCGGCAGGCCGGTGTCGGCGCCGCAGGCCTGCTCCTGCAATACGCGGTCACTGTCGCGCTGGTCATTGCGATCGCGATTCTCGCGATCTACGTCGTCGTCGGCCTGCACGGCCGCGTGGGCGTGCGGCGGTTCACCGTGGCGGTCGCGCCGGTGCAGGTGGTGGCCGCCAGTACCCAGAGCTCGCTCGCAACGTTACCTGCGATGATCGAATGCGCGCGCACGCGTCTCGAGGTGACGCCGCGGGTCGCGCACCTGGTGCTGCCCCTGGCGGTGGCGGTGTTCCGCTACACGAGTCCGCTAGGCAACCTGGGGGTGTGCTTCTTCGTCGCTGCGATGTACGGTATCGAGCCCACGCTGTTGCAGATGGCGGGCGCGATCCTCGTCGCGATCGCTGTCAGCATCGGCTCGGTCGGCCTGCCGGGCCAGGTGTCGTTCATCGCCAGCGTTGCACCGATCTGTGCCGCGCTCGGCCTGCCGATCGAAGTGCTCGGCATCCTGGTCGCGGTCGAGATCATCCCGGACATCTTCCGCACGATCGGCAACGTCACGGCCGATGTTGCCGTCACGGTGCTGGTCGATGAAACCGGACCAACGCACGGCTGAAGCCGTCCTTTCGCCAGTTGGAAGGGCAGATACGCGCGCGTCAGGACAATGCCGGGTCGAGCGACTGACATCACCGTCCGGCTGTATTTATTCCGAGTGCACGAGAGGCTGAGGCGCTGCTGCAACTGCAGCGGTTGATCCGGGACCTTCCCCCGAGCGCGTGTCTGCCTTTCCAAGCTCGGGGGAAGGTCCCGGATCGACCGCCTGCAGCCAGCGCGTATCTGGCTTTCCGGGCGCGGCAGGACAATGCCGGGTCGAGCGCCTACGACCTGAGCGCCTCCAGGTACTTCACGACCTCGGCCGTGGTCGTCACGTCGGCATAACGGCGACCGACGTCGGCCAGGTTCGCCTTGTGCGGCCCCTCCTCCGCATCCCCGCAGCATTCGTCCGGCACGAGTACGCGGAAACCGTATGAGAACGCATCGACGATCGTGGCCCGCACACAGCCGCTGGTGGTGCATCCCGTGACGATCACCGTGTCGACCCGCTGCTTGACCCGGAACGTGATCAGCGGCGTCTGGAAAACATCGATGGCGCGTTCTTGCAGTACGTGAAGTTGCGCGGGTCGTGGATCTTTGGATCCATCCCGGTGCAGGGATCACCGTAGAAGAACTCGTCACGGACGGGTTTGACCTTCCAGAACGGCATGTCGGCAAGGCTGCCGTAGGCGGTGTAGCAGGCCGCGACAGGCACGTTCTTTTCCCGCGCAACGCGGAGCAGGCCGGCCGTGCGATCACGTGCCGCGTGGATCAACGGCAAGCCACCCAGTGGCCAGCGTGGATCGGTAAAGGCCAGCTGGAAGTCGACGACGAGCACGGCCGGACGGAGCCCGGCAGTGAAGCTCGGCGAGCTGTAGCCGACCGTGGTGTACGTGTCGGCTGCAACGCCAGCCATTTCAGGCCGCCTTCGTCTTCTTCCTGCCCGCCCCGGCCGACTTGAGCACGCGCTCGGAGAACCGGGGTTGCTGTGGGGCATCGTGGCCGGTCTCGGCCTTGCAGCGCTCCTTGAGCGACTCGATCGACGTGAATCCGCGGTCGAACAACGGTACCGGCCCGCGCTCGGCCGCGAGCTTCGCACGGAGCTTGCTGGTTGCCGCCACGTCCGCAGTCAGGTCGGTATTGATGACGACGCCATAGTTGCGAGCCCCCTGCGGCGTGACCAGACCGGCCTGCACGTCGAACACCACTTTGTCGATTTCGCGCTCGAACGGATCGCCGCAACCGCCGCCGCCCCACGTATCGGAGAGCAGCAGGTCGCCTTCATTGACCTTCACGCGGTCGATCTTCGACGGCAGCAGCTCTTCGGTACCATCCGCCCGCACCAGTGCCTTCTTGCTGCGAGCACCCGGCAGGCCGCCGTTGACGCCCCATGGGTAGGTCAGCCAGCGATCGTCGTGGATGGAGATCTCGCCCTGCTCGAGAAAGCGGTAACCGATGCGCAGGCCGTTGCCGCCCCGGTTCCTGCCCGCGCCGCCGGTGTCAGGGATCGTCTCGTAGATGTCGATGCGCAGCGGAAAGTAGCTCTCGAGGAACTCGTTCGGCACGTTGGTAAACGATGGCCACAGCGAGTGACCGTCCGGCCCGTCGCCGAAGGGCTTGCCCGGGATGCCGCCAAAGGTGATCTGGTACAGCTGGTACCACTCGCCCGTCGACTTGTAACCCGAGTACATGAAGTGCGGGCTGTCCGAAAAGCCCGCAGCGCACATGAAGGCCGGATTGCCCTGGCCGAGCAGCCCGCCGAGGATGTCGAAAATCCGGCCGAGCGCGTGCGTGCGGCACGACAGCGCAGCGGGCTTCAAAGGCTTGAGCAAGGTGCCCGGCGGAATGCGAACTTCCATCAGGTCGTAAAAGCCGTCGTTGAACAGGATCTGCGGGTCGAACACCATGATCATGTAGACGCCCGCGAACATCTTGAACATCTCCTCGTTCAACAGGAAGTTGATCGACGAGATCGACTGCGGGTCGGTGCCCGTGAAGTCGAAAATGCACTTGTCCCCTTCGCGCCACATCGTGCACGCGATCTTGTACGGTCCCATGTTGAGGCCGTCGTCGCAGATGTAGTCCTCGAAGTACTGCTTCCTTTCCGGCACTGTCTGGCGGATGAGCTGGCGCATCGCGCGCTTGTTGCGCTCGAGCATCGCGTCCATCGCCGAATAGAACACGTCGTCGCCGAAGCGCTCGGCAATCTCGACGCAGCGGATGGCAGCCGTGCGCAACGCCGCCACGATCGCGTTGAAATCCGAGAAGTTCCACGTCGGCAGGCGGCAGTTGTGCAGGATCACCTTCAGCAGTTCGTCCTGCAGCTGGCCGCCCCTGATGATCTTGATCGGCGGAACGGACACGCCCTCCTCGTAGATCGTGCGCGCATCGGTGGGCAGCGAGCCCGGTACCTTGCCGCCGACATCCGTCATGTGCCCGAACATCGCCGACCAGGCGATGACGCGGCCGTCCTTGAACACGGGCATCAGCATGAGCCAGTCGTTCTGGTGGCTGATCGCGCCGTTGACCGAGTACGGGTCGTTGGTCAGGAAGACGTCGCCTTCCTCGACCGTGCCGTCGTACCCCTGCATGAAGCCCCAGATGAACGAGCCGAACTGGCCGACGACCATCTTGCCGTCGAGGTTCGCGATCATCGGGAATTCGTCGTGCTGCTCGCGGATGCCGGGCGACATGGCCGTGCGGAAGAGCACGGTGTCCATTTCGTAGCGGGCATTGCGCAGGGCGCTTTCGATGATGTCGATGGTGACGGAATCGACCTTCACCTTTTTCATCGGCTTCTTGTTGCGCTGGATGATCGTGGCGGGCATGTGCGTATCTCCGGAATCGTTGCGGCGGGCGGGCTGTTACCGAGTCCTGCGAACGGCTTTCTTCGCCGTGACCGCTTTCTTTTTCGGCGCCCGGTAACCGTCGGGGTAGATCAGGATATTGCCGTAGGCATCCACCTTGCCGTGGTGCTGCGGCAGGATCACCGAGGTCGGGTCCATTTCCATCACGATCGCCGGGCCGGCAACCCGGTTGCCGGACTTGAGCATTGCGCGGTCATAGACCGTCGCAACGCAGTCCTTGCCGTCCATGTACGACTTCTGCTTGCCGACCGCGGCCGCGGCCGCGCTCGCACTGCCCTTCGCGATGACTTGACGCTTGATGCTGATGCCCTTGCCCTGCACCACCGCGCGCAACGCGACGAATTCGTGCTCGAGCGGCAGCGCGAAGGTGAACAGCCGGGTGTGCTCCGCGTCGAATGGACCGGAGATCGCTGCCAGCCCTTCCCGCTCGAGACGTTTCAGGTCCACGTCGACCGTCAGCCGCAACCCCTGGCCGTGATAGCGCACGTCTACCTGGTAGCCGAACTCCATCTCGGCTGCGGCGACCTTCTCGGCCGCAAGACCCTTGGCTGCGTCGACGGCCAGCGCCTTGAGCTGCTTCGCGATGTCCGCCGCACCCGTTTCCGAGAACTTGCGGATAAAGGTGCGCGAGGATTCGTCGCGCACCGCCGTCGTGGCGTCACCGAGTGCGCACAGCACGCCCGGGCCCGGCGGGATGATCGACGGCCACGAACCGAGCAGGCGCGACAGCGCGTTGGCGTGCAACGGACCGGCGCCGCCGAACGCGATCAGCGCGTAATCGCGCGGATCGTGGCCCTGCTCGACCGACACGAGGCGCAGCGCACCGACCATGTTCTCGTTGACGATGTCATAGATGCCGAGTGCGGCATCCCTGGACGTCTTGCCGAGCGACCTGGCAATCTTTTCGACTGACTTCTGTGCCAGTCCGCGGTCGAGAGCCATGTCGCCGCCCAGGCGCTGCTGTTCCGGAAGGTAACCGAGCACGACATTTGCGTCGGTCACAGTCGGCTCGACACCTCCCTTGCCGTACGCGGCCGGACCCGGATCGGCACCGGCCGATTGCGGGCCGACGCGAAGTGCGCCGGTGAGTTCGGGAACGTGAGCGATCGAACCGCCCCCCGCTCCGACCGTGCGGATATCCACCGACGAGGCGCGCACCGTGACGTCGCCCACCGTCGTTTCACGCCGCAGCCGCGGCTGGCCGTTCATGATCAATGCGACGTCCGTCGAGGTGCCGCCGACGTCTACCGTGAGCAGGTTTGGAAACCCCGCCTGCACCGCCACCCAGAGCGCTCCCGTGACGCCACCGGCCGGGCCAGACATCAACAGGTTGACCGGGAAATCCTCGGCGCTCCTGGCCGAGGCGAGGCCGCCGTCGGAACGCAGGATGTGCAGCTTGACGCCCTTGGCCTTGGCGGCGAGCTTCGACTGGAGGTTCTTGACGTACTTCTGCACGCGCGGACGCACGTACGAGTTGGCGACTGTGGTGACGGTGCGCTCGTACTCCTGCATCTCGGGCACGACTTCCGACGACAGCGACACCGGGATGCCAGGCAGGACTTCCTGCGCGATCTCCTTGATGCGGCGCTCATGCTTGTCATTGGCGAACGAGTTGATCAGCGAGACGGTGAGCGCTTCGATGTCCTTTGCGCCGAGGGCGCGCAATTCGTCGCGCAGCTTCGCTTCATTCAGCGCCGTGACCACGTCACCCTTGGAGCCGACTCGCTCGTCCGCCTCGATCGTCAGCGCGAGCGGCGCCATCGGCAGCGACTTGTTGTAGATGACCCAGCCGCCGAGACCGCCCGGCACGAAGCTGCGTGCGATCTGCAGCACCTGTCGATAGCCCTTCGTGGTGACGAGGCCCACGCGCGCACCGGTGCCCGTGAGCACGGTGTTGGTCGCGACCGTGGTGCCGTGCATGACGTGGTCGATTTCCTCGGCGGAGATCGCCGCGAGCCCGCATACGCGCTCGATGCCGCGCAGCACGCCCTCCGACTGGTCGCGTGGCGTGGAGGACACCTTGGCCTTCCACGTCTGCCCCGTCCTCTCGTTCACAAGCAGCAGGTCGGTGAAAGTCCCGCCCACGTCGACGCCGAGTCGGTAAGTCATGCAGTCACCTGTTGTGTACGTGGTCGTCAGGCCGTCGCGGTCGCTGGCCTTGGAAATCCACCCGCCTTCACCAGCATGCCGGGCACGCTGCGCCCGAGCTGCTCCTGCAGCCACTTGCCGGTTTCAATGGCGGCGTCGAGCGAGACGCCCGTCTGGTAACCGGCGCGATGCAGTTGATAAAGCAGGTCTTCGGTGGCGATGTTGCCCGTGGCCGCCGGTGCGAAGGGACAGCCGCCAATGCCGCCGAGGCTGGCATCGAGCGTGCGCACGCCGGCCTGCAGCGCGGCGAACGCGTTGGCAAAGCCTGAATTGCGGGTGTTGTGGAAGTGGCAACGCAGCGGAATGCCTGGCACGGCTTCGCGCACTCGCGAAACGATCTCCGTAACCTGCGTGGGGACGCCCACACCGATGGTATCGGCCAGCGCGATCTCGAACGGCCGTGCTTCGGCGACGCGCCTGGCGACTTCGACGACTCGTTCCACCGCGATTTCACCTTCGAACGGACAACCGCACACCGCCGAGACCGTCACCTGGGTCCGGACGCCCGCCTGCTCCGCCAAACGCGCGATCTCGAGCCAGGCTGCGATGGATTCATCCGTCGACACGCCCTGGTTGCGTCGATTGAACGTGTCGCTCGCGACCACCGCCATGCCGATTTCGTTGCATCCCGCCGCTACCGCCCGCTCGAATCCCTTGCGGTTGAGCACCAGGCCGATGAAGCGCACCCCCGGGGGCGGTGCGCCGAGTGCCTGCAGCACTGCTTCGGCGTCGGCCATCTGCGGCACCTTCTGCGGATGGACGAAGCTCGCAACTTCGACACGCCGCAACCCTGCGGCGAGCGCGCGCCGAATGAACTCGACCTTGGCCGCGGTCGGGAACACGCCAGGCTCGCTCTGCAACCCATCGCGGGGACCGACTTCGACGATCTCGACGTGCGTGCTCATGGGGGCATCCGGTCGCGGCTGAAACCTATCTAATGTATATTAATATAACATTTGAGCCGGGCGTGCACGGCCAAGGTTAGGAACCATGCTCATCGAATACAAGGTGATCCCCAAGGTGACCTCGTGACCCGACCAGCCCCGGGCCCGCTCGCCGGGCTGCGCGTGATCGAACTCGGCACCCTGCTCGCTGGCCCTTCTGCGGCCAGCTGCTCGGCGACTTCGGCGCCGAAGTGATCAAGGTCGAACCGCCCGGCCAGGGCGACCCGATGCGGGTCTGGGGCCGCGAGAAGGCGCACGGCAAGTCGCTGTGGTGGCCCGTCGTGGCCCGCAACAAGAAGGCGATCACGCTCGACCTGCGCTTGTCCGAAGGCCAGGAAATCCTGAAGTCGCTGGTGGCGGAATCGGATTTCCTGCTCGAGAACTTCCGCCCCGGCACCATGGAGAAATGGGGCCTCGGCTGGCCTGAGCTCTCGGCCATCAACCCGAAGCTGATACTGATCCGCGTCTCCGGCTTCGGCCAGACCGGGCCGTATTCGCGACAGGCCGGTTTCAGGGCCATCGGCGAGGCGATGGGCGGCCTCCGCTACGTGGTCGGTGACCCCATCACCCCCCCTTCCCGCATGGGTATCTCGATCGGCGACTCCCTCGCAGCGACTTTTGCCTGCATCGGTGCGCTGACGGCGCTGCACCACCGGCACATGACGGGCCGCGGCCAGGTCATCGATTCGGCGATCTACGAAGCCGTGCTCAACATGATGGAGTCGCTGGTCACCGAATACGACAAGACCGGCTTCATCCGCGAGCGCACCGGCGCAATCCTGCCGAACGTTGCGCCGTCCAACGTCTACAAGACACAGGACGGCCTGGTCCTGATCGCCGCCAACCAGGACACGGTGTTTGCGCGCCTTGCCGCGGCCATGGGACAGCCGGGTCTCGCGACCGATCCGCTGTATGCCACGCACAGCTCGCGCGGCGAGAACCAGAAGGAACTCGACGCGTTGGTCGAGCGCTGGACCCGAACTCTTACCACACGGGGCGTCCTCGACCTCATGGACCGGCACGGCGTGCCGGCCGGACTGATTTACCGGGCGCCGGAGATGCTTGACGACCCGCACTTCAAGGCGCGCGACGCCATCGTCACCGTGCCGCACCCGGACTTCGGCGACCTGCGCATGCAGAACGTCGCGCCGAAACTGTCGGAGACGCCGGGCGGCGTTCGCTCCCCCAGTCCCGCCCTCGGGCAGCATAATGACGAGGTGTTCCTGCAGCTGCTCGGCCTGGCCGCCGAACGCTATGCAGACCTCAAATCCCGCAAGGTAATCTGACACCGGATGGCGAGCCTCGAGGACAACTACGCCGGTGGCGGCTTCGGCCACGCACTGCAGCCTGGCCGCCGGCCCGCGCTGATCGTCGTCGACTTCGTCATGGCTTATCTCAAACCCGGCTCACCGCTCTATGCGGGTGTCGAGGCTCCCCGCGACGCCTGTGTCGTGTTGCTGGGAGCTGCGCGCGATGCAGGCATCCCCGTTTTGCACACCAACGTACGTTTCCAGGCCGGAGGCCGCGACGGTGGCGTCTTCTTCCGCAAGCTCCCGGCCCTCGGCTGTTTTGCCGACGGTGCCGATCCTGAGCTGGCGCGGTTCGATCCGGCCCTCGAACCGGCGGCCGGCGAAACCGTGATCACCAAGCGGTACGCCAGCGCCTTTTTCGGTACCACACTGTCGTCCACGCTCACGGCCCTGGGCGTCGACACCCTGCTCATCGCAGGGGTTACGACGAGCGGTTGTATCCGTGCCACCGCGCTCGACGCCTGCCAGCACGGCTTCGTTCCCTTGGTGGTGCGCGATGCGGTCGGCGACCGGCACCCGGCGCCCCACGAGGCCAACTTGTTCGACCTGCAGGCCAAGTACGCCGAAGTCGTGAGCCTGGAGACGGCTGGACGCTACCTGTCCGGACTGTCGGCGTTACAATGCGCGGCATCCTGACCCACAGCCCCGAGAGGCCGATGATGAAGAAAGCGAACCTCGTGTTGATGGCTGCCCTGGCTGCGGCCGGGCTCGTCGGCGTGGCTGGCGGCTCGCTGCTGCCCGTTTCGGTCGCCGTCGCGGCTGAAAAGGACAAGCCCGCTGGCAAGCAGAAGTTGAGCCCCGCGGTGCAGAAGCCTCTCGTGGCGGCGCAGAACGCCATGACCGCGAAGAACTGGGACGAAGCCCTCGTCCAGATCCAGGCGGCACAGGCCGTCGAGCCCAAGACGCCGTATGACGCTTTCATGGTCGACGAGCTTGGGTGGTACATCTACCTGCAGAAGAAGGACTACCTGAAGTCCGCCGAAATCCTCGAGCGCACGCTGGCCACGGGCATGGTGACCGACGCCGACAAGCCGCAGCGGTTGCGCGCGCTCACGCAGATGAACCTGCAGAACAAGCAGTACGACAAGGCCATCGCCCATGGCACCGAGTACCTGAAGCTCAACCCGAACGATGAAGAGATTGCCCTGTCGCTCGCGCAGGCGCGCTACCTGTCCAACGACTTCAAGGGAGCCAAGGAAGCCTCGGAGCAGCTCGTCGCTTCGAGCCAGAAGCCGGCCGAAGCGGCCCTGCTGCTCGCCCTGCGATCGAACTACGAGCTCAAGGACGAACCCGGCATCATGCGTTCGCTCGAAGGCCTCGTGCGCCACTACCCGGCGCCGAAGTACTGGGAAGACCTGCTCAATGCGCAGCTCTACCGAACCAAGGACGACCGCGGCCTGCGCGCGCTCTACCGCCTGATGAACGACACCGACACGCTCGACAAGGGCGAGGAATACGCGGAGATGGGCGCCACGCTCGTCAACGCCGGCTTCCCGAACGAAGCCAAGCAGGTCCTCGAGCGCGGGCTGGCGAGCGGCCAGCTCCAGGGCGATCCAAAGGCGCGCGCGCAGGCGGACCTCGAGCGTGCCCGCACCGGCGCGACCGCCGACGCCAAGGACCTCGGCACTGCCGCCGCGCAGCTTGCGGCAGCCAAGACCGGCACGCAGATGGTCGCCATCGGCAAGCTGTATTTCAGCGCAGGCGACTACGCCAACGCCGTCGACGCGATCCAGAAGGGCCTCGCGAAGGGCGGCGTGGCCGATGCCGACGACGCGAACATGCTCGCGGGTATTGCCAATTCCCGGCAGGGCAAGCCGGCCGAAGCCCGCGCCTCGTTCGACGCGGTCAAGGCGCCGGCAATGACCGACATCGCGAAGCTGTGGATCCTCAAGCTCGATTCGGCGGCGCCCGTCGCTGCTCCAGCTCCCGCGGCTGGCTGATCCGGCTCGCGCCGGCAAACTCGGGCCCCGTGGGTTCCTGACCTGCGGGGCCTTTCTGCAGGCGGCCCGTCCGGCAGCAATTGCGGACAACCCGGCGTGGCAACAATGCACCATGCGAAATCTAATTAAAAAAATTCCAGGCTTACTGGCTGGCTGATGCCAGCTTCGTCACCTTGCTGATCATGCTCATTGCCGCGGTATTCGTACTCCCGGTAGTCATGGAAGTCAGTGGTCACGACGACGCATCCACCAGTCGCCGCAGCTCGTTGGCCGCAAAAAAAGGGCACGAACTTTCGTCCGTGCCCTCGCATTCTCGACCCACCGCGGCGCATCGACGCGCCGGCACGCTCAGCGTGCGGCGATCTTCCAGAGTTTCGCGATCTCGGCAAACTGCGGATCCTTGACCAGCTCGAACGCCTTCGTCGCATTGGCCTTGTCGCCCTTGCGCTTGAGCGCGATGCCGAGCAGCATCTGCGCGCTGTCCGCATCCGACAGACCGCCCTTGGTGACGGCCTTCTGCAGCGCGGCCGACGCGTTCGCATAGTCACCCGAGCTGAAATACAGCTCGCCGACCTTCTCGATCTCATCGCCGGTTTTCGCCGCAGCAAGCGCGCCAGCCGCCTTCGGCAGCGCCACGCGCTCGACATCGGCCTTGCGCTTGGCGGCGTCGATCGTGCGCTTGGCACGCGTCGCCTCGTCTCCTGCAAACAGGCTGGCGTCGATCCCCTTCTGCATCACGCGTTCGGCTTCCTGGCCGAAACCCGCGATGATGAGGGCCTGCGTCATGTCGGTGTACTGCCGAGCCGTCTTGAGCGCGCCCACATCCTCAGCCAGGCGATACAGCGCCATCAACGCGTGGTCGAGCTTGGTCGTCTTCAGGTAGCCGTCGAGCACGCGTTCCCAGGTGTCGGGCGACGGGTAGTACTTGAGCAACTGGTCGAGCGCCTTCGCGGTGCCGGCCGCATTGCCGAGCTCGTAGTTCGAGCGCAGCACGAGCTGCAGCAGGTCCTGGTTTGGCGTGCCGCCGCCCTTCAGCACACGCTCCGCCGCGGCGATCGCGCACTTGTAGTCCTTCTGCTGGTAATACGCGTTGGCGACCAGCAACTGCATGTCCTTGTCACCCGGAACGGACTTCAGGTACTGCTGCGCAGTCGAAGCGGCCTTGCCGTAATTGCCGGCACGGGCGTAGAGCTGCGCGAGGGTCTTGGTGCGCGTCACCTTCTCGCCGGCCGGCATCTGGCCCGAGGCGATCTGGCCTTCGAGCACACGCGCTGCGTCGGCATTGCGGCCCTGCTGCAGGTACACGTACCAGAGCATCTCGTTGATCTTGTACTGGTCAAACGCTGTCTTGCCCGGCGCAGCGTCCGCCTCCCTGATCTTGCCCAGCGCGGAATCCCACTTCTTCTTCGAAATGCTATCCTGCGCCGCCTTGAGCGGCACTCCGACCTTCTGGCTGACTTTCTGCTGCGCTTGCGCGGTTGCAGGAACCACCAGCATCGTGCCGGCGACACCGACCCAGCCCGCCATCGCGAGCGCACCGGTGAGAACGAAACTCGCCTTGCTCATCGAATTCCTCACTGGGAGTTTTAGTCCCGCTGACAAGGAAAAAGCCGCCGGAGCTCTTCGCCCCGGCAGCCCCCTTTGATCCGATGCCGTCACCGCCGCCAGGCAGGTGACGACAACCCTTTAACTACATGAACTGCTCATTGCCGACGAAGCCGATCTTGAGCAACCCGTTGCGCTGCGCAGCCGCCAGGACGCGCGCCACGATATCGTATGAAGCGCGTTTGTTCGGGCGAATGTGCAGCTCCGGCTGCGGATCGTTGGCCGCTTCCCGACGGAAATAGCCGTCGAGCGCTTCCACGGTCACCGCGGAGCCGTTCCAGAGCACCGTGCCATCGAAGTCGATCTCGAGGTTGATCACCACCGGATCGCTCAGCTTCGCCGCGTTGGTCGGGCGCGGCATGTCCAACTTCACCGCGTGCGTCATCACGGGAATCGTGATGATGAACATGACCAGGAGGACGAGCAGGACGTCGATCAACGGCGTCATGTTCATTTCCATCATCGGCTCGTCTTCGCCGCCGCCACCAATACTCATACTCATCGTTCAGACTCCTGCAGCGGCTCAGCGCGCCAGGGCGCGATCAGGTTCAGTGATGAAACCGACCTTCAGGATGCCAGCCCGCTGGCACAGCACCATCACCCGGCCGACATGCTCATAGGCCGTGGCACGGTCGCCGCGGACATGGATTTCCGGCTGGGGATCCATCACGGCAACCGACTTGAGCCGCTCGAGCAGCGCCTCCTGGGTCGGGACCATCGCCGTGTTCCAGAAGATGTTGCCCTCCGCATCAACCGCGATGTTGATGTTTTCGGGCTTCGTCTGGGTCGGGATGTTCGCCGCCTTCGGCAGGTCCACCTTCACCGACTGCGTGATCACGGGAATGGTGATCAGGAAGATGATGAGCATCACCAGCATCACGTCCACGAGCGGCGTGGTGTTGATCTCCGACATCGGCTTCTCGTCGATCTCCGAGTCGCCCGAGGAAACGTTCATGCTCATGGTGGATCGTGTCTCCAGCGGCTTGTGAGGGCCAGCGCTCGATTACTTCTTGACGCCGCCAGAGATGACCTTGGCGCCCGCGCCTTCGATGCGCGAACCGCTGACGATCACCTGCTCGAGGTCGCTCGAGAAGAGCTTGACGCGCTCCATGATCTGCTTGTTGCGGCCGAGCAGGAAGTTGTAGCCGAGCACCGCCGGCACCGCGACCGCGAGACCGATGGCCGTCATGATGAGGGCTTCGCCGACGGGACCCGCCACCTTGTCGATCGAAGCCTGGCCGGCCACGCCGATCGCGACGAGGGCGTGGTAGATGCCCCACACCGTGCCGAACAGGCCGATGAACGGCGCCGTCGAACCGGTCGTGGCCAGGAACGGCAGTTGCGTCGACAGCGCGCTGTTGATGCGGGCCGTGGCGCGGGCAAGCACGTTGTCGATCCACTCGTGCAGCGGCACCTGCTGGGTCAGCCGCGTGTCATGGTGCTCGGCGGCGTCGATCGCCTCGGCTGCCATGCCCTTGAAGATGTTGCCCTTGCCGGACAGCTTGTTCAGGCCGGTCTTGATGTTGTCGGCGGCCCAGAAGTTCTTCTCCGCCTCGTGCGCCTGCGACAGCAGGCGACGCTGCTCCCACCACTTGGTGAAGATGATGAACCAGGAATATGCAGACATTATGACGAGCAGGACCATTACGCCCTTCGCGACAAAGTCGCCCTGTGCCCAGAGGGCGCCAATTCCGTATGGGTTGTCGACGGTTACGCTTTCGGTGGCCATTGAAATCTGTTCCTGTGTCTGTTTCTACTGATTACGACGATGAGTTCAGGGATGGATCAACTTTCGAGGATCAATCGGTCAGCTTGAAGGTCACGGCGAAGGTGTGCCACATGGCCACCGGCTTACCGTCTTCCTTGCCCGGGACGAACCTCCAGTTGCGCTGGACTTCCTTCACGGCTGCGTCATCCAGCTTGTCGAAGCCGCTGCTCTTCACGATGGTGACTTCGCTGCAGCGACCATCTGCTTTCACGAAGCAGCGCAACTGCACGGTGCCGGCTTCGCCAGCGCGACGCGAGGCCGGCGGGTATTCCGGCAGCGACGTGCGCGAGCCCTTGCCGGTTGCGGACGGCGGCGTCTTGACGGTAGCCCGCTCGACCGGCTTCGGCGGCGGTGGCGGTGCCGCAACGGGCCGCTCGGACGTTGCGTTCGAGATGGCGGTGGTGGGGCCGGTGTCGATCGCCAGATCGATGGCTACTTCCGGCGGCGGCACATAGGGCGGCGGCTGCTCGATGTCCGGCGGCGGCGGCGGCGGTTCCTTGTCGTCGTCCGGAAGCTCTTCAATCATCTTCGTCTCGACCGGACCCATGACGGTCTGGACCATCTTGGCGCCGAGACCGGACGCGAGGATCCAGAAGAAAAAAACATGGATCAGGACGGTCAGGATGAAGGCAAGCGTTCGCTTGCTGTTCTTGGCCGGATCGTCGATCGAATAACTGTAAGCCACTTCCCCTCCACTACATCTGGGCGCACGGATGCACCGGCTTCAGCCGCGCCCTCTCTTGGACCGACGACACTACAAGACCGCAACCACCCTCGCAACCCCTGACGCTTACTGCGGCGGACGACGCAGGCTCTTGCCGAGCCAGTCATTTCGTGCCCACGCGAGAACCGTCGTTGCAGTCGACTCATGCTGCACTGCAATACGAAGCAATTTCGCTCCGGTGCCAGGGCAGCCGGTCCATCTTGTTCTGACGGCGGTCGCGACTTTACCGACGCGAATCGAGCAACACAATACTTGTGCCGTGCGAACTTCGTGCAGAACGCTTCAGGCCTGCGGTCCAGCCACCTGCAAACCCCGGTCGGTCACTGCGCCGAGCGATGCGCTGCTGACCAGTTCCGCGTACTTCGCGAGCACACCACGTGTCGCATAAGGACCGCGCGGTCGCCAGCTCGTGCGACGCTCGACCAGCACGTCGGCGGCAACGTGCAGCGTCAACTCTCGCTTCGTGGCATCGATGCTGATGGAGTCACCGTCGTGCACGAGCGCGAGCGGGCCGCCAAGCGCCGCCTCGGGCGAGACGTGGCCCACGACGAAGCCGTGGCTGCCGCCGGAGAAGCGCCCATCGGTGATCAGCGCAACCTTGTCGCCGAGGCCCTTGCCCATGATCGCAGCCGTCGGACTCAGCATCTCGCGCATGCCCGGGCCGCCGCGTGGCCCTTCGTAACGCACGACCAGAACCTCACCCGCGCGCACGGTGCCGTCGAGAATCGCCTGCAGCGTCGCCTCCTCGCCATCGAATACGCGAGCTCGTCCCGTGAACTTGAGGCCTTCCTTGCCGCTGATCTTCGCCACCGCACCCTCAGGCGCGAGGTTGCCGTAGAGCACGACGAGGTGACTCTCGCGCTTGAGCGGGTTCGTGAGCGGCCGGACCATGTCCTGTCCGCTCGGATACGGCTTTACGCGCGCCAGGTTCTCGCGCAAGGCCTTGCCGGTGACCGTCAGGCAATCGCCGTGCAGCATCCCGGCGTCGAGCAACGACTTCATCAGCGGCTGGATGCCGCCGATGCGGATGAGTTCCGACATCGAGTACTTGCCGCTCGGCCGCAGGTCGGCAAGGACCGGCACCTTCGCCCCGATGCGCGTGAAATCGTCGAGCTCGAGCGGCACGCCCGCCGCGTGCGCGATTGCCAGCAGGTGCAGCACGGCATTGGTGGAACCGCCAAGCGCGATCGTGACGACGATCGCGTTCTCGAAGGCTTCGCGCGTGAGGATCATCGAGGGCCTGATGCCGAGCTTGATCAGGTTGACGACGGCACGACCGGCCCGCTCCGCATCGTTGCGCTTGTTACGCGAGACGGCCTCCTGCGCGGAACTGTTCGCGAGACTCATGCCGAGCGCTTCGATCGCCGATGCCATGGTATTGGCCGTGTACATGCCACCGCAGCTGCCCGCGCCGGGAATGGCCGTGCGCTCGACTTCCTTGAGCTGCTTGTCGCTGATGACCCCGGCCGCGTGCGCGCCGACGGCCTCGAAGACCGAAACCACGTCGCGCTTCTTCTCGCCCGGTTTGATCGTACCGCCGTATACGAATACAGCGGGTCGATCGAGCCGCGCGATGGCCATCATGCAACCCGGCATGTTCTTGTCGCAGCCACCGATCGCGACCACGCCATCGAAGCCCTGCGCGCCGACGACGGTCTCGATCGAGTCCGCGATCACTTCGCGGGACACGAGCGAATACCGCATGCCTGGCGTGCCCATCGAGATGCCGTCGGACACGGTGATGGTGCCGAACGTGGTGCTCTTGCCCCCCGCCGCGTTGGCCCCCTTCGCGGCCGCTTCTGCCAGCTTGTCGATGTGCATGTTGCAGGGCGTGAGGTTGCTCCACGTCGAGGCGATGCCGACCTGCGGCTTCTTGAAGTCGCGGTCGTCGTAGCCGACGGCGCGCAGCATCGCCCGGCTGGCCGTCTGCTTGACGCCGTCGAACACGAGCTTCGAGTACGGGCGGGGATCCACTTTGCGTCGGCTCATCGAACGGGCTCCGGGCGTAGATAACTCACGTGCCAATTGTGCGGCCTGCGCGTACCGCGGTCACGCGGCGTTTGCTGCCACCTGCAGGCGATGCATCACATGAAAGCGATAGGCCCCGCCCATGACGAAGAGCATGGGCAACAGCAGCGCCGCCGGACCGAGTCCAGCGTGCAGGCTCCCGAGCAGGTGGTACAGCGCGATTGTCAGAGGCGGCGCGACCAGCCCGCGCATGCCGGTGAGCGTCACGTGCAGTGCCATGTAACGCGTCTCTTCGCCACGCGGGGCGAAGTCATTGTGGCCCAGCGTCCAGCCGAGGCTGCCAGCCGCCAGGCTGACGCCAAGCAGCGCGGCGCCCGGCGCAAGCAGCAACGGCAGGTGCAGCAGCACCGCCGCGACGAAGAACACGACCGCGACCACCGTGACCTTGCCGTGCACGGAGCGGAACGCCAGCACCCGATGGAGATCCAGGTATCGCGCCCACGGCTGGATCGCAAACGGCACCACCATGACCGGGATCGCGGTCGTGACGAGCACCTGCCACAACGCCGGCAACTGCAGCACGTCGCCGAGGCAGATCACCATCAGCGGCGTGAGCGAGAGCATTCCCGCGCCGAACATCGACATCGCGTACTGGTAGCGCCGGAACGCCGCATCGCGCGCGAGCAGCGCCCGCATGCCACCGAAACCGAAGGAGGCACCTGCCACCAGCCGCGCGCGCTCGGCTTCGAGCAGTTCTTCCTCGCGTCGAACCTTGAACTGCCGGAACGCGAACGCTCCCGCCACGCCGCAGGCTGCGCCCTGGGCAATTGCGAGACGCCACCACGGACCCTCCTGCCCGAGCCGCCAGCCGATACCGAGACCGCTGATCGCGAGCGCGATCGAGGTGTTGATCGTGATGCGTCCGGTGATCCGCGCGCGCAGCCGCGACGGGTAGTTCACGCTCCAGAGAACGGAGCGCACGGTTTCGACGCCGGCCCAGAGCAAGCGCGCGGAAGCGTACAGCGCGAGAAACAGCAGCAGTCCTGCCCCGCTTTTCGGTACCAGCGCCAGCGCACCCACGCACGCCGCCAATGCCAGCAGCAGCGGAAACAAAAACGATATCTTGCGCTGGCCCTGTGCGCGCCTCGCATACGCCATGCTTGCCAGGTTGGCCCAGGCCGGCGCCGCGCTCACGATGGCCACGACCAGGTCCACGGCGAGCGCCGGGGCCTGGTCGCCGAACAGCGACCGGACCATCACCGCCGCGGTGCCGCCTTCAACCAGCCCGAGGCAGAGGTAGATCAGCGTCCAGGCGCGCCTTTCGTAACGCAGGTCCATCACGTGGCAGGTCGCTTCAGCGGCTCGTCCTGCGCTTGGAAAGGCAGACACGCGCTCCGGACGAGCCACTGAAGCGACCTGCCTGGTGCAGCCCGCCCTGTCTACGCATAACGTTCAGCGATCATCGCGTGCAGCGCGCGCACGGCATGCGCCTCCGCCCCGACAGGACGGCCAGGTCGATCCTTCGGGTTCCACGCGAACAGGTCGACGTGCACCCAGTCCCGGGCGTTGGTCACGAAACGCCTGAGGTACAGCGCCCCGATGATTGCGCCTGCAAACGCCGAGGCCGATGCGTTGCTGATGTCCGCGACCTTGCTGGCGATATCGTCGTCGTAGCCGCTCCAGAGCGGCATCTGCCACAGCGGATCCGCCACGCGCCGCCCGGCCCGCAGCAGTGCGTCGACGGTCTCCTGGCGCGTGCCGAAGACCGCCGGTATTTCAGGACCAAGTGCCACGCGTGCCGCACCGGTGAGTGTCGCCAGGTCCACCATCAGGTCGGGCGTTTCTTCGTCCGCAGCCGCGATGGCATCGCACAGCACCAGCCGGCCTTCGGCATCCGTGTTGCCGATTTCGACGGTCACGCCCTTGCGCGTGCGAATCACGTCACCCGGGCGATACGCGTTGCCGGCGATCGCGTTTTCGACGGCTGGAACCAGCACCCGCAGCCGCACGCGCAGTTGCGATTGCATGATGAGCTGGGCGAGTGCCAGCGTGCACGCTGCGCCACCCATGTCTTTCTTCATCAGCGCCATCCCGGCCGACGGCTTGATGTCGAGGCCCCCGGTGTCGAAGCAGACACCCTTGCCGATCAACGTCACTTTCGGATGTGCCGGATCGCCCCAGACGAAGTCGACGAGTCGTGGGGCGCAGGTCGAGGCCTGTCCCACGGCGTGGATGGCAGGAAACCCGCGCTGCAATGCGTCACCCATGATTTCCTGCGGGGCGGCACCGTGTTCGCGCGCGATCCGGATCGCCTCGGCCGCAAGCCGCGCGGGCGTCATGTCGGACGCCGGCGTATTGACGAGATCGCGCGCAAGCGCCGTTGCACCCGCGAGTTGCAGGACCTGGGAGTGGTCGGCGACCGACGGCGCAATGAGCCGTGCCCGCGCCGTGGCCGGCTGTGTCGACGATTTGTAGGTGTCGAACCTATAGCTGCCATAGGCCCAGCCCAGGGCGACGGCGCTTGCCGCATCGACGTTGAGTCCGTTCGTGACCCGCCAGCGGGTACCGGCCGGCAAGCGATCCGGCAGCCCTGCCACGTGCCAGAGTTCGAGCGCATCCAGCGACGGCAGCGCGCCGAGACCGAGAGCCGCCCTGCAAGGCACGCCGTCGGGGGACGGCAGCAGCAGCACCTGGTGGCGCTCTGCTTTGAAACCCGTCGCGCCGACCCAGGCTCGCGTGGACGCATCCTGGGCCTCCAGCCAGCGCGGCAGGTCGGACTGGAGAACGAGCGCGAGTTCGTGCGCGGTCACGGCGCCAGGGGCGGCGGCTGGATCGACTGGAAAATCCACGATGTGCAGGTTCCGTTGCGGATTGAGCGAACGCAGCCTGGTAGCTTAGCAGTGACGATTGCGGACGCGGTCGGCAAGGGATCGTGGCCACCCGCGGCCGACTCTTTTTGCACTGCGGTTGACAATGCACGGCACGCTGTGCTGCTATCCCCACCCTACTTTTTTCGCTCTCACGCGCAGGCGCCGGATGCAGTCGTCACTCGACTCCTCCTTCATCACTTCGGTCACCCTGCTGGCCGGCCTGCTGCTTGCGCCGCTTACCCTGCTTCCCCTGCGGAGGTGCGGGGCTCCGGGCTGAGAGCGCAAAGGCGCGATTGGACATCAGGAACCCCGCACGGCCAGCCAGCCGGCGCGGGGTTTTCAGTTTTGGTCATGGCAAAAGCGGAAACGATTCCGAGGAGTTGACGAGATGCGTGCGTACTCGAAGAAAGACGTCGACAGGAAGGCGCTCAAGGGCGCGAAGATCACCGTGGTCGGCTACGGCAGCCAGGGGCGCGCGCATGCGTTGAACCTCAAGGATTCGGGCTACGACGTCGTCGTCGGCGTCCGCAAGGGCGACAGCTGGAAGCAGGCGAAGAAGGACGGCCTGGCGGTCGCCACGCCGGCCGAAGCCGTCAAGGGCGCCACGCTGGTCGCCCTGCTCACGCCCGACACGACGCAGGCCGCGAACTACAAGGAAATCCTGCCGAACCTCGCCAAGGGCGCCACGCTGCTGTTGCGCACGGCTTCAACATCCACTTCAAGCAGATCAAGCCGCGCAAGGACCTCGACGTCGTGCTGATCGCGCCGAAGGGCCCGGGCGGCCTCGTGCGCCGCCAGTACCAGGAAGGCCGCGGCGTGCCGTGCCTGATCGCGATCGCGCAGGATGCCTCGGGCACGGCCAAGGCCAAGGCGCTCGCCTATGCCGACGGCATCGGCGGCACGCGCGCCGGCGTGATTGAAACCACGTTCAAGGAAGAGACCGAGACGGACCTCTTCGGCGAGCAGGCCGTGCTGTGCGGCGGTGCGACCGAACTCGTGCTCAAGGGCTACGAAACGCTGGTCGAAGCCGGCTACCAGCCGGAAGTCGCCTACTACGAGTGCCTGCACGAACTGAAGCTGATCGTCGACCTGCTGCACGAAGGCGGCCTCGCCAAGATGCACAAGTACATCTCGCACACTGCCAAGTGGGGTGACCTCACCCGCGGCCCGCGCGTCGTGAACAAGGCGACGAAGAAGGAGATGAAGAAGATCCTGGGCGAAATCCAGGACGGCAGCTTCGCGCGCGTCTGGATCCGCGAGAACAAGACGGGCCGCAGGAAGTACGACGCCCTGATGAAGAAGGACCTGGCGCACCCGATCGAAAAGGTCGGCGTGCAACTTCGCGCCCGCATGCCCTGGCTCAACCAGGGCTGAGTTCAGCTCCCCTCACCTGTCTACCACGGTGACGACCATGTCCAACCACGACCCGAACCGCGTGCTGATCTTCGACACCACGCTGCGCGACGGCGAGCAATCGCCGGGATGCAGCATGACGCAGCCCGAGAAGCTGCGGATGGCGCGCGCCCTGGCCGAACTGGGCGTGGACGTCATCGAAGCCGGCTTTCCGGTCGCCTCGCCGGGCGACTGGGAAGCGGTGCACGAGATCGCGCGCGAAGTGCGCGGCCCGATCATCGCGGGTCTCGCACGCTGCAACCGCGAGGACATCGACAAGGCATGGAGTGCGGTCAAGGTGGCTGCCCGGCCGCGCATCCATGTGTTCCTGGCCACCAGCGCGATCCATCGCGAGCACAAGCTCAACATGGCCAAGGAGCAGATCATCCACACTGCCGTCGAAGGCGTGAAGTACGCGCGCAGCCTGTGCGCAGACATCGAGTTCTCGCCCGAGGACGCCTCGCGCACCGAACCGGAGTTCCTGCGTGAAGTGGTCGAAGCCGTGATCGATGCTGGCGCGACCACGATCAACGTGCCCGACACCGTCGGTTACACGGTGCCCGAGGAATTCCACGAGGTCTTCTCGTTCCTGACGCAGAACGTTCGCGGCGCCGACAAGGTGACCTTCAGCGTGCACTGCCACAACGACCTCGGCATGGCCGTGGCCAACAGCCTCGCTGCCATCCGCGGCGGCGCGCGCCAGGTGGAATGCACGATCAACGGCATCGGCGAGCGTGCGGGCAACGCGTCGCTCGAGGAAATCACGATGGCGCTCAAGGTGCGCGAAGGCATCTACGGCCTGCACACCGGCATCGACACCAGGCGCCTGTTTCCGACGAGCCGCCTGCTCTCGAGCATCACGGGCATGCCGATTCCGCGCAACAAGGCGGTGGTCGGCGAGAACGCCTTCGCGCACGAATCCGGCATCCACCAGCACGGCATGCTGAAGCACCACTCGACGTACGAGATCATGCGGCCGCACGACGTGGGCATGTCCCGCACGAACCTCGTGCTCGGCAAGCACAGCGGCCGCGCGGCCCTGCGCGAGCGCATCAAGGAACTCGGCTTCGAGCTGTCCGACGCCGAACTCGCGCGCGTGTTCGACGACTTCAAGGCGCTGGCCGACAAGAAGAAGGAACTCTTCGACGGCGACATCGAGGCGCTCGTGCTCAAGGCCGAGATCGGTAACGACGGCGGCCCCTGGCAGCTCGAGAATCTGCACGTCGTCAGCGACTCGACGCGCTTCGCCACAGGCCGTGTCGTGCTGCGCCATGTCGACGGCCGCATCGTCACGCAGGAATCGTCGGGCGACGGTCCGGTCGACGCCGCGCTCAAGGCCATCGAGCAGGCGACCGGCGTGTTCGTGAAGCTGCGCAAGTTCGAGGTGCGCAGCGTGTCGAGCGGCGAAGACGCCCAGGGCGAAGCCGTCGTCACCTGCGAGTACAACAACCGCAGCTACCGCGGCACCAGCGTCACGACCGACATCGTCGAGTCGGGCGTGCGGGCCTTCATCGAAGTGATCAACGCCATCGAATCCTCGCGCCGCCGCGGCGCCGACCAGAACGAGACGTCGCCCGCCGCGGCCGTCTGAAACGAACGACCGGAGCCGGAATGACTGCGCAGAGCCTGTTCGAGAAAGTGTGGCAACGGCACGTCGTCGTGCCCGAGACGGATGACACGCCCGCGATCCTCTATATCGACCTGCACCTGACGCACGAAGTCACCTCCCCCCAGGCGTTCGACGTGCTGCGCGCCCGCCACCTCAAGGTCCGCCGGCTCGACCGCACGCTCGCGACGATGGACCACTCGACGCCGACCGACACGGCGCAGATCTTCGGCGGCCTGCCGATCAAGCTCGAATCGGCCGCCAGGCAGGTGCGCCAGCTCGAAGTGAACTGCGCCGAGTTCGGCGTGAACCTGATCGGGTTGCAGGACTCGCGCCGCGGCATCGTGCACATCATCGGGCCGGAACAGGGCGCCACGCAGCCCGGCAAGACCATCGTCTGCGGCGACAGCCACACCAGCACGCACGGCGCATTCGGCGCCCTCGCCTTCGGCATCGGCACCACTGAAGTCGGCCATGTGCTGGCGACCCAGTGCCTGCTGCAGCGCAAGCCGAAGACGCTCGAGATCGTCGTCGACGGCCGGCTTCCGGCCGGTGTGTCGGCCAAGGACGTCGTGCTGGCCGTCATCGGCAGGATCGGCGTCAATGGCGGCACCGGCCACGTCATCGAATTCCGAGGCTCCACCATCGCCGCGATGTCGATGGACGAACGCATGACCGTCTGCAACATGTCGATCGAGGCCGGCGCACGCGCGGGCATGATTGCGCCGGATGCAACCACATACGAGTACCTGCAGGGCCGTCCTTTCGCGCCTGCCGGCGCGGATTGGGGCAAGGCCGTGGCCGACTGGAACACGCTGAGCAGCGATGCAGGCGCGGCCTTTGACAAGTCCGTTGCGCTCGACGCCGGCACGCTCGAGCCGATGATCACGTTCGGCACCAACCCGGGCATGGTGACGACGATCAGTGGCAACGTGCCGGAACGTCCGGGCGATGCCGTGTTTGCGAAGTCGCTGGCGTACATGGGTTTGAATGCGGGCGAGCGCCTGGCCGAGAAGCCGGTGCAGGTCGTTTTCATCGGCAGCTGCACCAACGCGCGCCTCTCGGACCTGGAGGCCGCCGCGGCCATCCTGCGCGGTCGCAAAGTTGCCAAGGGCGTGCGCGCGCTGGTCGTGCCCGGCTCGCAGCAGATCAAGCTGGAAGCCGAACAGCGCGGCCTGGCGAAGATCTTCACGGATGCGGGCGCTGAATGGCGCGAGTCGGGCTGCTCGATGTGCCTCGGCATGAACGGCGACCTCGTCGACGCCGGCCAGTACGCGTCAGCACCAGCAACCGCAACTTCGAGGGCCGGCAAGGCATCGGGGCGCGCACCCTGCTGGCCAGCCCTGCCTCCGCCGCCGCCGCCGCCGTGCGCGGTCGCGTCACCGACCCGCGCGAGTTCCTCGGCTGAGCCGCGGCGCGCCAACAACACAGAACCTGCAGATGGACCCGATCACAGTCATCCGCTCACGGACGGTCGTCATGCCGTCCACCAACATCGACACGGACCAGATCATCCCGGCCCGCTTCCTGACCACCACCGTCCGCGACGGCCTCGGCGTCTCGCTGTTCGCCGACTGGCGCTATGACCAGGCCGGCCAGCCGAAACCCGACTTCGTGCTGAACCAGCCCGCGGCCAAGGGCTGCCAGGTGCTGGTCGCAGGTCGCAACTTCGGCTGCGGCTCGTCGCGCGAGCACGCGCCCTGGGCGCTGCTCGACTACGGCTTCCAGGTCGTCATCAGCACCGAGATCGCCGACATCTTCCGCAACAACAGCCTGAAGAACGGGCTGCTGCCGGTCGTCGTCGACGAAGCGACGCACGAGTGGCTGCTGGTGAATCCGGGCGTCGAAGTCGAGGTCGACCTGCCTGCCTCCGCGCTGCGCCTGCCGGACGGCCGCGCAGTGCAGTTTCCGATCGAGTCGTTCTCGCGCTATTGCCTGATGAACGGCATCGACGAACTGGGGTACCTGCTGGGCCAGATGCCGGCGATCGAGCGTTTCGAGCGCACGCGGGAAGGCGCATGAAGGCGCGCATCGCCGTCCTCGGCGGCGACGGCATCGGCCCCGAGGTCACGGCGGAAGCCGTGCGGGTGCTGCAGGCCGTGGCGTCGAAGTACGGTCACGACTTCGAATTCTCCGAGGCATTGATCGGTGGCGCGGCGATCGACGCGTCGGGCTCGGCACTGCCGCCCCGCACCATCGACGCGTGCCGCGAGAGCGCGGCCACGTTGCTCGGCGCCGTCGGTGGTCCGAAGTGGTCGGATCCGGGTGCCCGCGTACGCCCCGAACAGGGACTGCTGGAACTGCGTCGCACGCTCGGCCTGTTCGCGAACGTGCGCCCGGTACGCACCATGGAGTCGATGCTCGACGCCTCGCCGCTCAAGCCCGAGGTGATCACCGGCGCGGACATCCTGGTGGTGCGGGAACTGACCGGCGGCATCTACTTCGGCAGGAAAAGCCGCACCGCGCACGAGGCCGAGGACGTGTGCACCTACACCACCGACGAAGTCGAGCGCGTGACCCGGGTTGCCGGGCGGCTGGCAATGGGCCGTCGACGTCGCATCGTCTCCGTCGACAAGGCCAACGTGCTGGAGACTTCCCGGCTGTGGCGGGCAGTGGTCGAGCGCGTGCTGCGAGACGAGTTTCCGCAGGTGGAGTTCGAGCACATGCTCGTCGACGCCGCTGCGATGCACCTGATCCGGCGTCCCGCCTCGTTCGACGTGCTGCTCACCGAGAACATGTTCGGCGACATCCTGACGGACGAAGCCTCCATGATCGCCGGATCGCTCGGCCTGCTGCCCTCCGCTTCACTCGGCGCGGGAACCAACGGACTCTACGAACCGATCCACGGCTCCGCACCCGACATCGCAGGGCGTGGCATCGCGAATCCGTACGGCACGATCCTGAGCGCGGCGATGATGCTCAAGCTTTCGCTCGGACTCGAAACCGAGGCCGCTGCCGTCGAGACCGCGGTCGAAGACGCTGTCAGCGCGGGCGTGCGCACCGCGGACATCGCGCTGGCCGGCAAGGCCACGGTCAGCAGCCGTGAAGCCGGTGCTGCAGTCGTTGAACGGCTATTGTCAAGCCGTTAAATTTCAATAACTTACCGACTTATCCACAGAAACTGTCAAGCCAGGGTTTAGAACCTCCGGCCGGTCGATTATTCGCCCGATTCCCGCTGGACTTCGACCGGATTTTCGGCGCTATACTGCGCGTCCGCAGGCGGCCCAAGGCTCCCTGCCCGCAGTTTGCGAGACCGGATTTACGAGTAGCGAGGACTTGAGTCGGGTTAGTCTTTGTCTCAAGGAATGAGGCAGCTCGGGTCCCCCGAAGGCCGGCAGCAATGCCGGCCTTCTTTTTTGTGCGTTCGCCACCGAGTCGTGTGTGATCGCGGCCTGGCCTTGGTCAGGACGCGAGCGACGCGGATCAGGACACGGCTCGATGAGCCTCGCTCAAAGACTCAGACGCGACCCGCCGCTTCGAGTCCGGCCGTCAGGTCGCGCGCGAGGTCATCGCCCTCTTCGATGCCAATCGACAACCGCACCAGCGTCTCAGAGATGCCGGCCCGCTCCCTCGCCGCTGCGTCCATCGCCGCATGCGTCATGCTGGCCGGATGAGCGATGAGGCTCTCGACGCCGCCCAGCGATTCGGCGAGCGAGAACAGTTCCACGTTGCCGAGCAGCGCCTTGACGTTCTCGACTCCACCGACGAGTTCGAAGCTGACCATTGCGCCGAAGCCCCGCTGCTGGCGCCGTGCGATGTCATGACCGGGATGCGCGGCAAGCCCCGGGTAGTAGACGCGGGCCACCGCGGAGTGCCTCGACAGCAGTTCGGCGATGCGCTGTGCGTTCTCGCCATGTGCGCGCATGCGGGCGTGCAGCGTACGCAAGCCACGGAGCGTCAGGAAGCTGTCGAACGGCGCGCCGGTGACGCCGATGCAATTGCCCCACCACTTGACCTGCTCGTGCAGTTCGGCAGTGGCCGCGATTACGGCGCCCCCCACGACGTCACTGTGGCCGTTCAGGTACTTGGTCGTGGAGTGAATGACGAGGTCGGCCCCCAACGCCAGTGGCTGCTGCCAGACGGGCGACAGGAACGTGTTGTCGGCCACGACCAGCGCGCCCGCTGACCTGGCCCGGGCGGCAACGGCAGCGATGTCGACGATGCGCAGCAATGGGTTGCTCGGCGTCTCGATCCACACCAGCGCCGGCTTGTCGGCAATCGCTGCGTCGAGCCTTCCGGCATCCTGGAAGTCGACGAACCGCACCTGCAGTGCTCCGCGCAGGTTGAGCGCGTTGAAGAGCCGGTACGTGCCGCCATAACAGTCGTGCGGCACGACGGCGACCTGGTCCGGCTTGAGCAACTGGGTCACGAGCGAGACGGCACCCATGCCCGAGGCGGTCACCACCGCGCCAGCACCGCCCTCAAGATCCGCGAGGGCACGCCCGAGCGCATCACGCGTCGGATTGCCCGACCGCGAATAGTCGTATTCGCGCTTTTCGCCGTAGCCACTGAAGGCGAACGTCGAGGTCAGGTGAATCGGCGGCACGACGGCGCCGTGCTGGGTGTCCGTCTCGAGGGCCGCCCGCACGGTGCGGGTCTTGATGCTGTCTTGCTGGCTCATGGGATCCGTCTCGGGTCTGTTCGAATTGCGGGTCTATTCGAGTGTGCGGTGGAAAACATCGCGCAGCACCTCCGACTCCTTGAAGAAGGCGTCGTGGCCGTACATCGAGCTGATCTCGATCAGCTGGCACGCGCTGCCGAACCGGTCGCGCAGGGTGCGCATGTCGGCGGGCGGCACCAGCTGGTCTTCCAGCACCGCGATCATGGTCATCGGCACGGCGATGGTCTCGGGTTCGATGCGGTGCAGGTCGATCGACTCCGACAGGCAGACGAACGCCTCGGGCCGGTAGGTGCGTGAATAGGCCTCGCCGCGCGAGACGATGTAGGCCTCGACCGGGAACACGAAACGCCCGTCGTGACGCGTGGGCTCGCCAGGAAAGCGGTCTTCGAACTCGCGCACGGAGCGGTAGGTCGTCATGGCCAGCGCGCGCGCCAGGGCGAGTCCCTGCTCGCCCTCGCCATGTTCGATGGCGTAACGCACGAAATTGCGCTGGACACTGCGCCACGCAGTCGACATCGGATGGGTGCGGTGAGCGGCGCTGACCACGATGCCGTGCCGCAAGCGCGCCGCGTGCTTTGCGCCCATCACGAGCGTGACCATGCCGCCATAGGACGCACCGATGCAGCCGTGCAGGCACGCGATGCCGAGGTGGTCCATTACCGCGACGAGGCAGGCCACCTGGTCGTGCGCGCTGACGCTCTGGAACACTTCGCCGTGTCCGGGGCCGGTCGTGCGGTGGCTGCCGCCCAGGAAGTCGATGCCCAGGACCCGGAAGCGATCCGTGTCCAGTGCCTTGCCGGGCCCGGCGATTTCGTCCCACCAGCCAGGCACGCCATCGCGCACCTTGAATACGTTGCGACCCGCCGAAATTCCCCCGAGGACCGCCACGACCGGAGCACCTTCGGCGCCAGCGATCCGGTAGGCGATCTCGACGCGCGGCAGCTCGCCGCCGAAGTGCAGGGGGAATGGCTCGCGATCCAGGACGAGGATGTCCTCGTCAAACACGTAACCGGCAGGCAGCACGACCGGGCGCAGGGCCGCGGCTGGGTCCAGCGACGCAGGATCGGCGGCGCCATCCGGTGCGATGTTTTCATCGACGGCCGGTTGGCTGTTGCTCGTGGTAACGGACGATGACACTGCTGCTCGAACTCGCGCTGAATCTGGACGACGTCTAGGCACGCAGGTCGAGGCCCGTGCCGGCCCGCCCGTCGAAACAGGGCAACCACGAGCAGGGAGTGTTTGCGCGCGCGGGATGGTTGCGGCGACCAACACCCCCGTCGGTCGTGAAACCGGGCGGGGCAGCCTCGCTGCAACTCATCTTCCGGCGACGCAGGGTCCCCGTGGAGTTGGCACCAGTTCGGGCGGGTTGGGCCCGATGGTTGCCCCGGCTTCAAAGGGCCATTCCCTCAGCCGGTCTCGATGAGCGGGGCGAAGTTTAGGTGTGACAGCACGTTAGCGCAAGGAATGCGGGTGCAACCGGGACGCAGTCTGCGCGAAGCCAGGATGCGGTTCGCCACTGGCGCCGCCAGTCGTTCCCGGTCCGGACGGGCCCCGAAAGACGCCGTAAACCCATCCATGGGGGCTCCGGCCGCGACGTCCATGTCGCGGACGGCTTTCGGAGCCCGTCCGGACCGGCAACGCCGTCGGCGCGGAGGCCTTCCGCCCTTCCGCCCTTCCGCTTCGCTCGGCCCCTTCGCGGTTGCACTGCGCGTTCCAATGTATTAACGTGATAGCACATTAATACAGCCCCGCTCGTCGAGACCCGTGAAGAAACACCCCGGTATATCGCCCCGCCAGGAAGCCGCTGCCGAACGCGCGCTGTGCCAGGCCATCCTGACGCTGCGCACCGTTGACGAGTGCCGCGACTTCCTGCGCGACCTTTGCACGCCCGCGGAACTGCAGGCCCTCGCCGATCGCTAGACCGTCGTCGGGCTGCTGCAGGCGGGTATGCCCTACCGCGAGATCGCGAAACAGACGGGTGTCAGCGTGACGACCATCGGGCGAGTCGCCCGCTACCTGGGTGCCGGCAACGGCGGCTACGAACTGGCGGCGCGCCGCCTGGGAGAACGCTGATGGATCGCCAGCAACGCCTGCGCATCGCCGTGCAGAAATCGGGACGCCTCACCGACGAATCCCTCGACCTGCTCCACCGCTGCGGCCTGAAGTTCAGCCGCGGCAAGGACCAGCTCATGTGCTACGGCGAGAACATGCCGCTCGACGTGCTGTTCGTGCGGGACGACGACATTCCCGACCTCGTCCAGGAAGACGTCTGCGACCTCGGCCTCGTCGGGCTCAACGTGCTCGAGGGAGAAGCGGCTCGCGATGCTGGCCCGCGGCACCACACCGCGCATCGAAGTCCTGCAGAAGCTCGACTTCGGCCGTTGCCGGCTGGCGCTCGCCGTGCCACAGGAATTCGAGTTCGAAGGTCTGCCGAGCATCGCCGGCAAGCGCATCGCCACCACGTATCCGCACGTGCTGGCCCGCTTCCTGCACGAGCACGCCATCACCGCCGAAATCGTCACGCTGTCCGGTGCCGTCGAAATCGCACCTCGCCTCGGCCGGGCCGACCTGATCTGCGACCTCGTTTCCACGGGCTCGACCCTGACGGCCAATCACCTGCGCGAAGTAGCCGTCGTGCTCGAAAGCCAGGTCTGCCTGGTGCGCACGCCAGTCGCGTTGCCCGATATCAAGGCGGACTGGGTGCGCCGACTGCTGGTCCGGGTCGACGGCGTGCAGCAGGTGCGCGAGAGCAAGTACATCATGCTGCACGCCCCGCGCTCGGCCCCTGGCGCAGATCGCGAAGCTGCTGCCCGGCAGCGAGTCCCCCACGGTCATTCCGCTCGACGGCACCGGCGACAAGGTCGCGGTGCACGCCGTCTGTCGCGAAACCGTGTTCTGGGAGACGCTCGAAAGCCTGAAAGCCGCCGGTGCCAGCGCGGTCCTGGTACTGCCTGTAGAGAAGATGCTCGCATGAAGAGTCCGCTCGACATCCTCGACTGGGCGACGCTCGACGAGGCGACTCGCGACGCCGTTCTGCGTCGTCCCGTCCAGCGCGACGCCGCTGGCCTGCTCGAACGGGCCCGCTCCATCGTCGCGGACGTTCGCGCACGCGGCGACGAAGCGCTGCGCGAGTACACGGCCAGGTTCGACGACGTCCACCTGCAATCCTTCGCTGTGTCGGATGCCGAGTTCGCCGCCGCCGAAGCCGCGCTTACGCCGGTGCAGCGTGCAGCACTCGAACGCGCGATCGACACGATCACCCGCTTCCACGAACTGCAGACGCTGCCACCGCTGCGGCTCGAAACCGCACCGGGCGTCGTCTGCGAGCGCATGACCGTGGCGCTCGAGTCCGTCGGGCTGTACGTACCCGCAGGAACAGCGCCGCTGCCCTCCACCGCGCTGATGCTGGCCGTGCCAGCCAGCATCGCCGGCTGTCCGGTGCGGGTCATGTGCACCCCGCCCCGCCCCGATGGCTCGGCCGACCCAGCCGTGCTCGTGGCGGCGAGGCTGTGCGGTGTACGCAAAGTGTTCAAGGTCGGTGGGGCGCAGGCCGTCGCTGCGATGGCCTATGGCACGGAATCGGTGCCCAAGGTCGTCAAGATCTTCGGGCCCGGCAACGCCTGGGTCACGGCGGCCAAGCAGATCGTTGCGCAGGACGCCGACGGCGCAGCGCTCGACATGCCCGCCGGGCCGTCGGAGGTGCTGGTCATTGCCGATGAGTCTGCGCGCCCCGCGTTCGTCGCCGCCGACCTGCTCGCGCAGGCGGAACACAGCGTGGACGCACAGGTCCTGCTCGTGGCGGTCTCACGCCAATTGGCGGAGGCGTGCGTGGCCGAGGTCGCCAGGCAACTGGCCACGCTGCCGCGACGTGAAATCGCGGGCAAGGCGATCGCCGAAAGTCGCGTGATCATCGTGCCGACCATCGCGGCCGCCATGGAAGTTTCGAACCGTTATGCCCCTGAGCACCTGATCCTGCAGGTCACCCGCCCACGCGACCTGCTGCTGCAAGTCCAGAATGCCGGATCCGTCTTCCTCGGCTCTTGGACTCCCGAAACGATGGGCGACTACTGCAGCGGCACCAACCACGTGCTGCCCACGTACGGCCACGCCCGCGCCTACAGCGGGCTCAGCGTGTTCGACTTCGTCAAGCGCATCACCGTGCAGGAGTTGACCGCGGACGGCTTGCGCAACCTCGGCCCGACGGCACGCACGCTGGCGCAGCTCGAGTCCCTCGACGCGCACGCCAATGCCGTCACGGTTCGTCTCGACGCACTCGCGCAGGCAGGCAACGCATGAGTCCCTCGATCCTGCAACTGGCACGACCGGACATCCTCGAACTGCAGTCGTACCAGCATGCAGCCTGGGACCCGTCGCTCGAGCGCATGCACGCCAACGAAATGCCGTGGCGCGCCTCGGGCGACAACTCGATCGCCGGGCTCAATCGGTATCCCGAGCCCCAACCGCATGCGCTGGTCGAGCGCATGGCGCAGCTGTATGGCGTGCCGGCGCGCCAGCTGCTGGTCGGCCGTGGCAGCGACGAGGCCATCGACCTGCTCGTGCGAGCCTTCTGCCGCGCGGGACAGGACTACGTCGTGATTACTCCACCCACTTTCGGCTTTTACCAGGTCGCGGCTCGGATCCAGGGCGCGGGCGTGCTCGAGGTTCCACTGGTGCGCGACGACTTCCACCTGGACGCCGGGAAGGTCATCGCCGCCGGCCTGCGCGCGAAGATCGTGTTTCTTTGCTCGCCCAACAACCCGACCGGCAACCTGCTCGACGAAGTCGCGATGCTGCGTGTCTGCACGGAACTCGCCGACAAGGCCCTGGTGGTCGTGGACGAGGCCTACGTCGAGTTCTGCGGTCGGGCGAGCCTCACGGCGCGGCTCGCCGAATTCCCGAACCTCGTCATCCTGCGCACGCTGTCGAAGGCCTACGCGCTCGCCGGTGCGCGCCTGGGCACCGTGATCGCGAGCGAGGAAATCATCGGATTGCTGCGTCGAATCATTCCGCCGTATGCAATCCCTGCGTCGACCGCGGTAGATGTCCTGGCGCTGACCGAAGCTCCCCAGCGTGCACTGGCGGCCGCGCGCATCCGCACGCTGCTCGACGAACGCAGCCGCATGCAGGAACGCCTCGGACGCTGCGCCAACGTCGCGCGGGTCTTCCCATCCGACGCCAACTTCCTGTTGGTCGAGTGCCGCAATGCCCGGCAATTCTTTGCAGCCAGCAAGTCGGCGGGGCTGATCGTGCGTGACTTCTCGTCCTATGCCGGGCTGGCGAATTGCCTGCGTATCTCGATCGGCACGCCCGACCAGAACCGGCGGTTGCTCGCCGCGGTGGAGCAGCCATGAGTGGAACACGCGTCCTGTTCATCGATCGCGACGGCACGCTGGTGGAAGAGCCGTTCGACGAGCAGGTCGACAGCCTCGCCAAGACCCGCCTGCTGCCGGGCGTGATTCCTGCGCTGCTGGACCTCAAGCGTGCCGGCTACCGCTTCGTGCTCGTGAGCAACCAGGATGGCCTCGGCACGCACACGTTCCCGGAACCCGCGTTCCGCGAGCCCGGGATTTCATCCGCACCCTCTTCGCCTCGCAAGGCATCGAATTCGACGCGGAGTTTTTCTGCCCGCACGGGCCAGACGATGGCTGTGAATGCCGCAAGCCAAAGACAGGCCTGTTGACCGACTACCTGCGCGACAATCCCATCGATCCGAAGCACAGCTACGTGATCGGCGATCGCGAGACGGACCTGCAACTGGCGGCCAACCTGGGGCTCCAGGGCCTGAAGGTCCACGCCGATGGCAGCGACGGCGCCACCTGGGCCGCGATCGTGGAGCAACTGCGCCGGCCGGCCCGCACCGCGACCGTGCTGCGCAAGACGAAGGAGACCGACATCCGGGTGCGGGTCAACCTCGACCGTACCGGCCCGATCGCAATCGCGACCGGCATCGGCTTTTACGACCACATGCTGGAGCAGGTCGCGCGTCACGGCGGCTTTGCGCTCGAACTCACCTGCACGGGCGACCGGAAATCGACGAGCACCACACGGTCGAAGACTGCGCGCTGGCGCTAGGCCAGGCCTTGCGCGAAGCGCTCGGCGACAAGCGCGGCATCGCCCGCTTCGGTTTCGTGCTGCCCATGGACGAGTCGCAGGCCCAGGTCGCCATCGATCTTTCGGGCCGCGCTTACGCGGTCTTCGAGGGCACGTTCGGTCGCGAATCCGTCGGCGGCCTGCCCACCGAACTCGTGCCCCACTTCTTCCGCTCCCTGGCCGATAGCCTGCTGGCCGCAGTGCACGTGCAGGTGAAGGGTGACAACTCGCACCACATGATCGAGGCCTGCTTCAAGTGCACGGGTCGCGCGCTGCGCCAGGCGATCAGGATCGAGGGGAGCGAACTGCCCAGCAGCAAGGGCGTGCTCTGAGATGACGGACGTCGCGATCATCGCCAACGGCGGCGCCAACATCGCCTCGCTGCGCTTCGCACTCGACCGGCTCGGCGCATCCTCGCAGCTGACCACCGACGTCGACGAGTTGCGTCGCGCGCCACGCGTCATCCTGCCCGGCGTGGGTGCCGCGGCGGATGCCATGGAGCGCCTGCACGCACTCGGGCTGGCGCACGTGATACCGACGCTGACCCAACCCGTGCTCGGCATCTGCCTCGGCATGCAATTGCTGTTCGAGGGCAGCGAGGAAGGGGACACGGAGTGCCTGGGCATCTTCCCCGCCCGGGTTACCCGCTTTCCAGATCGGCAGGGCTTTCCGGTCCCGCACATGGGTTGGAACCAGCTCGTGCCGCAGACCGGGTCGCCGCTGACGCGTGGACTCGGTGACGACGCCTACCTCTATTTCGTGCACAGCTACGCCGCACCGGTCGGCCCGTGGACGGACGCCGTCACCGACTACGGCGGCGAGTTCTCGGCGCTCGTGCGTCACGCAAACTTTCACGGCGCGCAGTTTCATCCCGAGCGCTCGTCCCGTGCGGGTCAGCGCCTTCTCGCCAACTTCCTGGCACTGGCCTGACATGCAGCTCGTGCCAGCCATCGACCTGCGGGCGGCCAGTGCGTGCGTCTGCTGCAGGGACGTTTCGACGCCGAGACCGTCTACGGCAACGATCCGGGCGTGATCCTCGGACGCTACCGCGACCTGGGGGCGCGCTACGTGCACGTCGTCGACCTCGACGGCGCACGCGACGGCTCACAGGGCAACCGGGCGGCAATCGCCCGGCTGGCGCGGGCTTTCGCAGACACCGCCATCCAGGTCGGCGGCGGCGTCCGCTCGCGCGAGGTCGCCGCGGAATTGCTCGGGCTCGGGGTGCAGCGCATCGTGGTCGGCAGCGTGGCCGTGACGAAACCCGCCGAGGTCCTGCAGTGGCTGCGGGAGTTTGGTCCCGATCGCATCGTGCTCGCGTTCGACGTTCGTCTCGACGCAGGCGGCACGCCGCGCCTGACGACGCACGGGTGGGAATCACAGACCGAGGCCAGCCTGTGGGACGCGGTCTTGACGTACCAGTCGCATGGTGCGATGCACGTCCTTTGCACTGACGTCGCCCGTGACGGCGCCCTCTCCGGGCCAAACCTCGCGCTGTACACCGAGGCGTTACACCGCTTTCCGAAAATCCAATGGCAGGCGTCGGGCGGCGTCAGTTGCGGTGCCGACCTCGTGGCGCTGGCAGCCACGGGTGCTGCGGCCGTGATCAGTGGCCGCGCACTGCTCGAGAATCGCATCCCCGCCGCGGAGCTCGCCCCATTCTTGCCAAACGCATAATTCCCTGCCTCGACGTTCGCGACGGACAGGTCGTGAAAGGCGTCCGCTTCCGCGATCACAAGGTCGTGGGCGACATCCTCGAGCTTGCCGCGCGCTACGACGCCCAGGGCGCCGACGAGCTGGTGTTCTACGACATCACGGCCAGTCCCGAAAATCGTTCCGTCGACCGCAGCTGGATCGAGGCGTGTCGCACGAGTGCTCGACATCCCGTTCTGCGTGGCCGGCGGTATCCGCACCGTCACCGATGCGGAGGAGGTCCTCAACTCCGGCGCGGAAAAGATTTCGGTGAACTCCCCTGCCCTGGCCGACCCCGGCCTCGTGAACGCGCTGGCTCGTCGCTTCGGTTCACAGTGCGTCGTGGTCGGCATCGACAGCCAGACGGTCGGCGACGGGTTCGAGGTCTACCAGTTCACGGGGGATCCGGACCGTTCGTGCAGCACGCGCCGCCGCACGCTCGACTGGGTCCGTGAAGTGCAGGACCGCGGCGCCGGCGAAGTCGTCCTCAACTGCATGGCGAGCGACGGCGTTCGCCAGGGATATGACTTGCGCCAACTGCAGGCCGTGCGCAGTATCTGCCACGTGCCGCTGATTGCCTCCGGGGGTGCCGGCACGATGGAGCATTTCGCCGCAGTCTTCGCCGATGCGGGCGTCGACGGTGCACTGGCCGCGAGCGTGTTCCACAGCGGTGCCATCGCCATCCCGGACCTGAAAGCCTGCCTGCGCGCATGACGCGTGGAGATCCGTCCATGAACGACCTGAACCTCGCGCGACTCGACTGGGACAAGGGCGACGGCTGCTGCCCGCCATCGTCCAGCACGCGGTCGATGGCCGTGTCCTGATGCTCGGCTACATGAACGAGCCGGCGCTGCGCCGCACGCTGACCGAAGGGCGCGTCACCTTCTTCAGCCGCAGTCGCAACCAGCTCTGGACCAAGGGCGAAACGTCGGGCCATTTCCTGCACGTCACGCACGTCAGCGCCGATTGCGACCGTGACACGATCCTGGTGCTCGCCCATCCCGACGGCCCGACCTGCCACAACGGCACGCCCACGTGCTTTGCCGACTCGCGCGAACCGCAGGCGTCGCGCATCGCGTTCCTCGCGACGCTGCAGGCGACGATTGCGCAACGCATCGCCGACAGCCCGGAAGGCAGCTACACGGCCCGGCTCTTTGCCAGCGGGGTCGGCCGCATCGCGCAGAAGGTGGGCGAGGAAGGAGTCGAGACTGCACTCGCCGCGGTGACACGCGACGATCCCGAACTCGTCGGCGAATGCGCCGACCTGCTCTATCACCTGCTGGTGCTGCTGAAGTCCCGCAACCTGACGCTCGAGCAGGTCGTCGGCGAACTCGCGTCGCGGCACGGTGCGCGCGTTCCCGGCAGCCTCTAGTCGACGCAGCTGCGCTGCTAACCCGCCTGCGCGCTGGGCTCACGCGCGAGCCAGGACATCCACACCGCTCCCAGCGCAGTCACGATCGCCGCCGTGGTGAACGCCGTGCTCGAACCAAAGCGCTCCCAGATCGCGCCGAAGAGCACGGCTCCCGGCAGCACCAGCAGGCCGCTCGCCAGGTGATACAGGCCATAGGCCGTGCCACGCTCGTGTGCCGACGCGTGATCGCCGATGACCGAGCGCTCCGCCGGCTCGGTCACGGCGAGCGTGGCGGCGTATGCGACGAACAGCAGCCACACTTGCCAGGCCGGCGGCGCCGGTAGTGCCGCCAGCAACAGCAGGACCAGGACACGCAGGGTCCAGCCGCCCAGCAGCACGGGAATGCGGCCGAGACGATCCGACACGATCCCCGCCGGCATCGCGATCACCATCTTGGCGAGACTTGCGGCGGCCCAGACCAGGGGCACCCAGTGCACCGACAATCCAGCGCCGATTGCCCACAGCACGACGAAGGCTTCCGGCACGGCTGCGAGCGCCAGCCAACCCGCGGCCAGGATCATCGCGCGCAGCCTGCCGTGCAGCGAGCGCCAGGAGAACGACGCGCGCGGCGGCGCAACGAAAGGCTGCCCCCGCGGCAGGCCAAACGTGAGCAACAGCAACACGAGCAGTCCGGGCACGATCGAGGCGAGGAAGACGTGCTTGAGGTCGACGTGCAGCGACAGCAGGGCGAATGCGAGCAAGGGGCCGATGACGGCGCCCGCGTGATCCATCGAACGGTGAAAGCCGAAAGCACGGCCGCGATCCGCTGCGAGCGTGGCTCCCGCGATCAGCGCGTCCCTGGGCGCGGTGCGGAACCCTTTGCCGACGCGGTCGAGAAACCGCAACAGCAGCACGGAACTCCAGGCTGCCGCCAGTCCGATCAGGGGACGCGTCGCGTTCGACAACCCGTAGCCGGCGACCACGAGCGATTTCGCATCCACGCCACGATCGGCCAACCGGCCCGCGACGAGTTTCAGCACGCTCGACGTGGCTTCAGCCAGGCCCTCGACCAGGCCGACGATCGCCGGACCGGCGCCGAGCGTTGCCGTCAGGAAGATCGGCAACAGCGGCGTGATCATTTCGCTCGAGGCGTCGTTCAGCAGCGAAACGAGCCCCAGCACGACCACCGTGCGGGGCAATGCCCGCGACGCGGACGCCGCATGGGTGGCCGGACGACCGTCTTCAGGCGGCATCTGGCATGGCGGCTCTTACCGCGTCACCCAACCGCCGCACACCGGAAAGACCTGGCCGACGAAACAGTCGGCAGCACTGCTGCACAGGTACGCGGCGAACAGCGCGTCTTCCCTCGCTCCCACCAGGCGTCCCAGCGGCACCGCGCTGCAGGCGCTCCTGGAATGCCGGCAGGGCTTGCACCTCCGGGGGGAAAATACGTCGGGTTCTCGACGAAATTCTGCGCGATGGCATTGACCTGCACATTGTGCGGCGCCAGTTCGACGCCGACGGCCTGGACGTAGGCCAGCTGGGCTCCGCGAGCCGCGCTGTACGTCGATGCGCGTTTCATTCCGCGCAGCGCCGCAGCACTGCCGATCAACAGGATCTTGCCCGACCGCCGCTCGATCATCTGCGGCAGCACGGCACGCGCGAGCCGCGGCAGCGGGTCGACCAGGTGACTAAACGCCGCCTGCCATTCTTCGTCAGCTACGTCGTGGGCCCGCGTCGTCGGTGCGGCAAACGCCAGGTTCGCCACCAGGACATCCACTCGCCCCGTCCTGGCGACGATCGCAGCAGGTGCGCCCGGATCGATCAGCGAAGAGTCGTCGGCAACGACGTCGGCGCCCGCCTCGGCCAGCACCGAACACAACACCGGCCCCATGAATTCACGGGCCTGCGTCACCAGCACGCGCTTGCCCAGGAGGCTGACGATTCCCGTAGCCAGGTCAGCGCTGCTCACGCGCGGCCTCCTGTTTCATGCGGGGTCGTCGTACTTGCGCGCGCTGCCGCGAAACTGGTCGACCGGGTACTTGATGGCGTTCAGGTTGATCTTGCGCACCGCGGCGGCGATGAGATCGATGTCGAGCTTGTCCGCCAGCCGGACCAGGTAAAGCAGGACGTCGGCCATCTCGAGCGCCACTGCGTCCTTGACTTCGGCAGGCAGATTCGCGCTCTGCTGCTCCGAGAGCCACTGGAAGTGCTCCAGCAGTTCACCCACTTCCCCGGCGAGCGCCATCGCGAGGTTTTTCGGCGCGGAACTGGTCCCAGTCACGCTCGCGCGCGAACTCGGCGAGCCGCGCAGCCAGTTCGTCGAGCGAGGGCTGGTTGCGCTCGTCGGTCATGAACGACGCTCAGCCCCGCTGCCGCTCGGCAAGGATGCGCAGCATGCGGCGGATCGGCTCGGCTGCGCCCCAGAGCAACTGGTCACCGACGGTGAAAGCCGTCAGGTATTCGGCACCCATCGACAGCTTGCGCACGCGGCCGATCGGAATGTCGAGCTTGCCGCTGACCGCAGCCGGGCTGAGACCGGCAATCGATGCCTCGCGCGTGTTGGGAACGAGCTTAACCCAGTCGTTGCCGCCGGCGATGATCCGTTCGATCTCGTCGAGCGGCAGGTCACGCTTCAGCTTGATGGTCAGCGCCTGGCTGTGGCAACGCATCGCGCTGACACGAACACAGATGCCCTCTACAGGAATCAACGCGCCGCCCGCGCGGCCCAGGATCTTGTTGGTCTCGGCGCCGGCTTTCCATTCTTCGCGGCTCACGCCGTTGCCCATGTCCTTGTCGATCCACGGGATCAGGCTGCCCGCCAGCGCGGTGCCGAAGTTTGCCTGCGGGAGATCCGCGGAACGCAGCTGAGCCGTAACTACTCGGTCAATTTCGAGAATGGCGCTCGCCGGGTCCTTGAGCAATGACGATGCGGCTGCGTGCACACTGCCCATCTGCTCCACGAGTTCACGCATGTTCTGCGCACCGGCGCCCGACGCCGCCTGGTAGGTCATCGACGTGATCCACTCGATGAGGTCCGCACGGAACAGCCCGCCGAGGGCCATCATCATCAACGACACTGTGCAGTTGCCGCCAACGTAATCCCGCACGCCGGCCGCCAGCGCGGCGTCGATCACGTTGCGGTTTACGGGGTCGAGAATGATGACGGCGTCGTTCTTCATGCGCAGCGCGGACGCCGCGTCGATCCAGTAGCCTTGCCAGCCGGCGGCGCGCAGCCGCGGATGGATGTCGTTCGTGTAGTCGCCACCCTGGCAGGTGACGACCACGTCGCACTGCGCGAGCGCCTCGAGGTCGCTGGCATTTCGCAGCAGCCCGGACGGACGGCCATTGATCAAGGGACCCGCGCCGCCCGCCTGCGACGTGCTGAAGAAGACGGCGTCCACATGCTCGAGATCACGCTCGGCCAGCATTCGCCGCATGAGCACCGAACCCACCATGCCGCGCCAGCCAACGATTGCAGTCTTCACACGCTCACTCCAATTCCGGTCAGCAGCGGCACGCTCAGATGATCACTTCACGCGCGGGTTCGCGCAGGTTGTAGTGCGAGCTCATCGCGTAGCCGTAGGCCCCTGTATTCGCAATCAGCAGCACGTCGCCCTCCTTGGTCGCCGGCAACAGCCGCTCGTGCCCGAGGTAGTCGGCGGACTCGCAGATCGGACCCACGACGTTGTAGACCTCGTTCGGCGCCTCGTCCGCGCGCGTGAGGTTGACGATGTCGTGGTGCGCACCGTAGAGCGCAGGACGGATCAGCGAGTTCATTCCCGTCGTGATCCCACGTACTGCACGGCGCCCTTTGCCTTCAGCTGGGTCACCTGCGCGACCAGCACGCCCGCCCGCGCCACGAGGTAACGGCCCGGCTCGAGCCAGAATTCCGTGCTGGGGTAGCGCGCCTTCAGGCCCGCGATGACTTTCTGCAGCGCCACGAGGTCGACCGGTGGATCGCCGGGTTTTTCGGGCACGCCGAGCCCGCCGCCGAGGTCCACGTAACGCGCGTGGGGAATTTCTCGAGCAGGCCGCACAGCAGCTCGCCGACCTCTGCCCAGTTGCCGACGTCGAAGACGCCGCTGCCGGTGTGCGCATGCAGGCCGACGACTCGCGTCCCTGTCGCCTCGACCAGCCGCATCAGCTCCGTCAATTCGAACAACGGGATGCCGAACTTGGAATGCACGCCCGCAGTGCGCACGTGATCATGGTGTCCCCGGCCGTATCCGTGTCCATGCGCACCAGGATCTCCTGGTCGCGGAACAACGCGCCCCAGGCGCGGAGCACGTAAAGGTTGTCGACGGTGACGCGGATGCGCTGGCCGAGCGCCCACTCGTACTCCGCGCGCGGCGCGAAATTGGGCGTGAACAGGATCTTGCCCCGATCGAGGCCGGGCACGGCCTCGAACACCCGCTCGACTTCGCCGCGGGACACGCATTCGAAAGGCCAGGCCCCGGGCTGCCAGGGTCCGCAGCAGCTCGGGATTTGAGTTCGCCTTGGTGGCGTAGAAGAGCTGGCTGATGCCGCCCATCGCGAGCAGGTCGTCCGCGGCGCGCTCGACCGTTGCGCGATCGTAAACGTAAGCGCAGCCGTGCTCACGCGCCAGGCGCTCGAGCTCGACCCGACGCTCCTGCCACCACGGCAGGCGGTCCGTCGCTGGCGCGCTCCAGACGCCATGGATCTGTTCCCAGGTCGGGCCGAGGACCCGATCCGAGGGAGCATCTTTACCGTGGTGTCGTGGAGACGCTGCACGAGCCGGTCGCCCTGCTCCTCGTCGACGACGAACGTCAGGTTGAGGTCGTTCGCAGCCTGTGTGACGAGGTAGATCTTCTGTTCCTCGAAAATTTCGAGGGCCTCGCCGAGCCGGTGCAGCGTGGCGCGGATGTTGCGCCCAACGAGGCTGACGGCGGCACAGGGGCCGATCACCTCTACCCTGCAGAGCCGCGAGAGGTCCTCGACCAGGGCCTCGACCGCCCGTCCGTCCAGCGTGTTAGCCGCCGGATCGAGGGAAACAGTCACGCTCGTCTCGGAAGTCGAAACGAGGTCGACCGACATCCCGTGCGCCTTGAGCACCGCGAACGCATCCGCGAGGAAGCCGACCTGGTGCCACATCCCGAGCGTTTCCATCGAGATCAGCGTGATGCCCTTCTTCGTGCAGACGGCCTTGACGCGCGCACCGCCGCGCCGCTGGGCGGCCATGATGACCGTGCCGGGAACGTCCGGCATCTGGGTCGCGTAGATGTAGATGGGGATGGAGTACTGCTTCGCCGGCAGGATGCAGCGTGGATGCAGCACCTTGGCGCCGCTGCTCGCAATTTCCTGCGCCTCGTCGTAGTCGAGCGCCTTGAGCAGCCGGGCACCCGGAACCGCGCGCGGGTTGGCCGTGAACATGCCGGGCACGTCGGTCCAGATCTCCAGGCGACGCGCACCGAGCTTGGCGGCGAAGTAGCTGCCCGACGTGTCAGATCCGCCGCGAGCGAGCAGCACGGTATCTCCGGCCGCGTCGCTGGCGATGAAACCCTGCGTGATGAGGACTTTGCCGATGGCCGCCAATCGCTGCTGGAGCGCCGGATCGGGCTCGAAGTTGCACGTCGCGGCCAGGTAGTTCGCGCGCTCGGACGCGCCCTGCCGATCCTCCGCGTGCAGCATGGTGCGCGCGTCGAGCCACTGTACCCCGATGCCCTCGTGTGCCAGGTAGGCCGCGCCGATCCGGGTGGCCATGAGTTCGCCGACGGCCATCACCCGCGCGCGCAGTCGCGCACTGACCTCGCCGATCAACTGGATGCCCGCGGCGCACTTGCGCAGTTCCACGAAATGTCGCTCGAGCTCGACACTGAGCGGCAGCCCCAGGTCGCGCACGAGATCGACGTGCCGACGCTCGATCTGCTCCATGACCGGCTCCCATTCGCCGGTAAGGGCCTTCGTCACCAGTTGCTCGAGTCGGTCGGTGATGCCCGACAGTGCGGAGTGCACGACGACCGGGTGCAGGCCTTCGGCGAGCCGCTCGCGGATGACGGCCGCGATGTTCTTCCAGTTGCTGACGCTCGAAACGCTGGTGCCGCCGAACTTGAGGACGACCCAGTGCGATTCAGTGTGGCTGGTCATTCGAGCGAACCCCGGCACGACGCGGCATGTGGCGCCGCCTGCTTGCTTCCTGACCATGTCCGGCGCCATTACGGTCGCCCGGACGGTCACTGGCTCCCCGAGTCAGGAGCCGGGGGCCCGTGTCATTCCGGACGGACTACTTGTCTTCGTAGTAGTCCTTGAGTTCTTTCTGCAGGCGTTTCTCGGCCAGCACGTCCTCGAGCTTGCTCCAGGCCGCCTTGCCTTTCTTTACGGCAGCCGCCTGCTTGCGCCGATCCACCCGGTCGATGAATCGGTCGTAATTCTCATCCTCAGCTCCAGCAACAAACTCGTCGTCCAAGTCGAAGTGTTCCTCGTCTCGTTCCATGGCGCGGCCCTGGGAGAAAGTCCTGATTTATCAACACGCTGCCCACTTAAATGCAGGCACAAGGCTGCGAACTATACACGGATCGGTTTGCTTCTCAACCGATTCGTTTTGCGGCGCAATGACGCGACGAGACAACGATCGGGGCGCCTCGGCCAAGACCCAGGCCCTCGGCGGCGCTCTGTTGGGCCCTGGCCACCTCCAGCACCCCGAAAGAATTGATCAGGGCCACGTACTCTCCCGGCCGGACGTCGGAATAGGTCCGCCGGAGCTCGATTTCCTGGCCGCCGGCCCGGACCACCGGCGTTGTCACCTGCGCGACGAGCGAGGCATCCAGGTTGGTCAGGAGGTTGCCGAAGTGATCGACGGTGACGACCGCCCCGCTCAGCTGGTCTCCGGCCAGCAAAGGCCCAGCCAGGCCCCCGGGCACGAGTTCCCGGACGACCGGACCCAGGCACTCGGGGCGCAATCGGCCTGCGGCCAGCTCGGCTGCCAGCGGTGCAAAGATGTCGCGGCCGTGGAAGGTCGCGCTCGGCTTGAGGATGCCCAGTTCGCGCAGGACGCCGTCCTCGAGCCGTCGCAGGATCGGGGTGGACTCCACCCGTTCGAGCACGCCGGCCAGCAGGCCATTGTCGGGCGCGAGGAACAGCTGGCCCTCGGCTTCGACGACGGCGACATCCCGCGAGCTGCCTACTCCCGGATCCACCACGGCGACATGCACCGTGCCCGGCGGGAAATACCTGAACGAACGCCCAAGCCAGAAGCCGGCCTCGGCCGGCCAGTGCGCCAGGATCTCGTGGGTCAGGTCGACGAGCCGGGCCGCGGGGAACCGACACAGCACCTGTCCCTTCATCACCCCGACGAATGGATCCCTGTAGCCGAAATCTGTCGTCAACGTGACGATGCCGGACGGCTGGAACGGGACGGATGGAGCAGCCTTGGGCATGGGGTCTTCCGGGCTAAACTGGAGCGCTTATGCCCTATCTTTATCTCGTGCGCCACGGCCAGCCCGATTTCGCGGGCAACTACGATTCGATCACCGAGCTCGGAGCCCGCCAGTCCACCTGGCTCGGCGAACACTTCGCCGCACGCGACCTGCGATTCGCCCGCGTGCTCGCCGGCACGCTGCAACGGCAAGTGTCGACGTGCGAACGGATCATGAATGCGCTCGATGGCCCACGCGACTTCACCCAGGACGCGCGCTTCAACGAGTACGACCACCTGTCACTGCTGCAGTTCTTCGAAGGCGACCGCCTGCAGGCCATCAGGGCATCGGGCGACCGGCGGGAGTACTTCGCGGCGATCCGCAGTGCCATGCAGAAGTGGTCACGGCACGAAGATGTCGTTGCGGGTGGCGAAAGCTGGACCGAGTTCGGCAACCGCATCCGTGCGGGCGTTGTCGCGGCGTGCGCCGGGCTCGGGCGTGACGACAACGTACTCATCGTGACATCCGGCGGGGTGATCGGCCGTTACACGTCGGAAGTGCTCGACGCGGGAGCGGACGCGGCGATCCAGCTGAACCTGCAGATTCGCAACACGGGCGTAACGGAAGTGATCCACCCAACTTCGGGAAACGCCCGGCTGGTGTCGTTCAACGCGATCCCGCA
>JADJOO010000011.1 GCA_016713725.1 Pseudomonadota bacterium
TGCTGCTCGGCGACATCCGGTCCCGCCGGTTTCTCGATGACGCGCGCTCGCCGCGCATTTCGCAGCCGGTGCTCTCCAGCGTGCGGAGCCTGCTGCGCGAGATCGAACAAAGCCAGCGCCTCGAGATCGAGTTCCACGAGAACTGGACACCCCAGGCGCTGCAGCAGGTCGTGCGCGAGAACCTGGGCTCCTGTCAACTCGTCGTCGTCTCGAACCGCGAACCATACATCCACAATCGTGGGCCAGATGGGCGCACGGTCGTCCAGGTACCGGCGAGCGGCATGGTGACCGCGCTCGAGCCGATCGTGCGTGCGTGCTCCGGCATCTGGGTCGCGCATGGCAGTGGCACCGACGATCGCCTGGTCGTGGACAAGCATGACCATGTCAGGGTGCCGCCGGAGGATCCCGCGTACACGCTGCGGCGCGTCTGGCTGACCACAGAGGAAGAAGAGGGCTACTACTACGGCTTCTCAAACGAGGGCATGTGGCCGCTGTGCCACCTCGCCTATGTCCGACCGGCCTTTCGTGAGCCGGACTGGACCGCCTATCGGGCCGTCAACGAAAAGTTCGCCAAGGTGGTCGCGACCGAGGCGGCCGGGGAGTCCCCGGTCATTCTCATCCAGGACTTTCATTTCGCCTTGCTGCCGCGCGCTGCTCCGCGAGCGCAAGCCAAAGGCGACGATTGCGCTGTTCTGGCACATCCCGTGGCCAAACGCCGAAACGTTCGGCGTCTGCCCGTGGAAGCGCGAGATGCTGACGCACATGCTGGGCGCCGACATACTCGGCTTACACACGCGGTATCACTGCCAGAACTTCCTCGCGACCGTGGATCGGCACGTGGAGTGCCAGATCGATCACGAGCACATGACCGTGACTCACAATGGCCACGTCTGTCGCGTCGTCCCGTATCCGATCTCGATCGAATGGCCGCCGCGCTGGCTGGCGACGCAGTCCGAGGTGCCAATCGCGCGCGAGGCGGTGCGGCGTCGATACGGGATCGGGCGCGAAGTGCATCTCGGGCTCGGCGTGGAACGCTGGGACTTCACCAAGGGCATCGTCGAGCGATTCCTGGCGCTGGAAAAGCTCTTCGACGAGCATCCGCAGTGGCGCGGTCGCATGTCGCTGCTGCAGGTCGCCGCTCCAACGCGCAGCCGGCTGCCCGCCTATCAGGCGCTGCAGCAGCAAACGCTGGCAGAAGCGGAACGCATCAACGGGAAGTTCGGCAGGAACGACTGGCGGCCGATCGTGCTTGTCGGCGAACACCAGGAGCCGGCACAGGTGTTCGAACTCTACCGTGCCACCGACTTCTGCGTGGTCAACAGCCTGCATGACGGCATGAATCTCGTCGCCAAGGAATTTGTCTCGGCCCGGGACGACGAGGACGGCGTCCTCATCCTGAGCACGCTGGCGGGTGCATCGCGCGAACTCGTCGAGGCCCTGCTCGTCAATCCGTTCGACATCGGCGAGACGGCGGACGCGATTCGCGTCGCACTCGAGATGTCGCGCGACGAGCGGCGGCAGCGCATGCAACTCATGCGTCGCACCGTAAAAGAGAACAACGTCTACCGCTGGGCTGGCCGCATGCTGATGGATGTGGCGCAGGTGCGGCAACGGCAGGCGCTGGCGGAGTCGCGGCCAGGCGAGCGCGTCCGGAACTGGCAACGCTGACCGCCGGGCTCGGGCTTCGCGCCCGATGTGCATCCATTCGTGGTCGAGATGTCTCCAATCCGGCGGCATTTCCGCCCCGTGCCCCTTGACGCGCGGCGCGCGCAAATAACTCGAGAAAACACCGGCTTTGAGCGATTCGCTTCGCTCCATTCTGGTTCCGATTGCGCCGCGATTTGTGTGAGCCAATTCCGCTCCAGTCGTGGGTTTGAAGTGCGCGCGGGCCAACATGGTCATCACTGATTCAACAACGGCAAACCCGTCGCAAGGCGGGGACGCAAAGCCTCCGGTCCATCGGCTTACGCCAAGGGATAGCGGGGTTACCGAGAGAGGACCTTGTGATGTTCTTCATAACCAAGTCTTGTAAATCTGCGTTCGCTTCCATCGCCGCCACCGCGCTCCTCGCGCTCGCCACCCCCGCTGGCGCCGCCACCAACGTGGCGCCGACAATCTCCGGCTCGCCGAAGACCTCCACGCTCAGTAACCTCGACTACGCTTTCAAGCCTGGTGCCTACGACGCCAATGGCGACACGCTCAAGTTCTCCATTACTGGCAAGCCGTCCTGGGCCAGCTTCACGACTGCCACCGGCAAGCTCTATGGCAAACCGACCGCCAGTGGCAGGTTTTCCAACATCGTCATCTCGGTCAGCGACGGCAGGGTGAAACGATCCTTGCCTGCGTTCTCAATCAACGTGACTGCGAACAAGGCCCCGACGATCTCCGGTCGCCCAGGTAGCAGCGTCGCCGCGGGCTCCGCTTACGCGTTCACTCCCACCGCCAGCGACGCCGACCATTTACCCAAGCCGCTCGCTTTCTCGATTGCCAACAAGCCTGCATGGGCTTCCTTCTCCACCACCACCGGCAGGCTCTCGGGCAAGCCGACCAGCGTCGGCACCTTTTCCAACATTTCCATCAAGGTCACCGATGGCTGGAAAGGCGTTTCGCTTCCCGCCTTTTCGATCAAGGTGCTGTCAGAGAACCGCGCCCCTGTAATTTCCGGCAACCCGGCGACTTCCGCCACCGTCGGCCAGCCCTACGCGTTTAAACCCGTAGCAAGCGACATTGACGGCAACGCGCTCAGCTTTGCCATCGTCAACAAGCCCAGCTGGATCGTTTTCGAGCGTGTCACCGGCGTGTTCTACGGCACGCCCTCGAGCAACGACATCGGCACGCTGCACGGTGTCGTCATCACCGTGAGCGACGGCAAGGCCACCGCCTCGCTGCCCGCATTCTCGATCACCGTCGCCGTTGCGCAGACCCGCTCGGCCACGCTGGGCTGGACGCCACCCACCCAGAACGTCGATGGCACACCGATCACCGACCTTGCAGGCTACGTGGTCAGCTATGGCACGTCCCCCAGCTCGTACGCCGTCTCGCTGCCGATCAACGGGGCGGGCATCACCAGCGTCACGATCGAAGATCTCGAGCCCGGCATGCATTACTTCGCGATCAAGGCCGTCAACGCCGCCGGCGCCGTCAGTGAATTCTCCAATGAAGCTTCCAAGCTGCTCTGATGCAGATCGCGGGCCGATCGGTCCGTTCAGGATGCATCTCGCGATGTGATCGACGGTGGTCGGCTAGAGTAGCTGCGTATCGACGAACGCCGGGTCCGTTGCTGTTCCATCCAGCTCTGAAGCAGCCCTGGGCCTCTCATCACGGAAGTAACGCGGCCGACCGATGGGCGCACATTATGACCGATACCAGGAATCGCACTCCACGCTGGCTGCACGCGTTACCGGTCATCTACCTGCTGGCCGGCTTCGCGTGGATACTGGGCTCGGACCTGGTCGTCGGCTGGCTGTACCAGGACGACGTTCGGTCGTTGGTGTACGCGAACATCCTCAAGGGGCTGCTCTTCGTCTTCCTGACGGCCACGCTCCTCTATGTCATCCTGGGCGTGCGGCGGGCCGATTCGACGGCAGGGTTGCGCAGGCGCGAGTCCTTTGAGCTGCGCAGGCCGCTGGCGGCATTCGCCCTGGTCGGGCTGGGAATTGCGGCGGCCGGGTACCTCGTCTACCTGCTCGAAGCAGATGGCATTCGTGACCGGGCCGCGCAGGAGCTGCAGGCGTCAGCCCGGCGGTCTGCGGCAGAGCTCTCTGCGTGGCATGACGGTCGTGTTCGATCCATCCTGCAGATCGCGGACAACCAGCTCACCCTGCGATTTCTCAAGCAGTGGCAACACAACCCGTCCGATCCGCAGCGAGAGCTGTTGCGAGAGCAGCTTGAATTCGTTCGCGTGAGCCAGGGATATACGGCGGTCGCCGCTTTCACTCGGGACGGCGCACCGCTGGTGGCGGTGGGTCGGCCAATTGTGGTCACTGCGGAGGTTCGTCGGAGCCTGCGCGATGCCGTGGCCGTGGGTCGCGTGGTCTCGAGCTGGATCACGATAGACGGGGTTCACCGTGGCCGACAACCCGCCCTGGACCTGGTCGTGCCACTGCACGAGCGGCACGGGGTCGACAGTCGTCCGGCCGCATTGATCGTCGCGCGCACTGCAGTGACCTTGCCGCCCAGTGCCGTTCCCGCGTCCGCTGCGACACAGAACCTGGATGTCGCGCTGGCCCGCCCGGATGGCGTGGAGATTGGCGTGCTCCAGCGAAGCTCCAGGTCCGGGTTGGTCGGCTACACCCTGTTGCCCCGTATGCGCAACGACCTGGCAGTCGTGCAAGTGATGCTGGGTGAGCGGGGTACGGCTACTGCTCTCGATACCGAGGATCGAACGGTCGTCGCTACCGGTTATCCCGTGGGTGCAACGCCGTGGAAAGCGATTGCAGCGATTGACCTGGCATCGATCGAGCAACAGATCCAGCGCCTGATGCTGCTGATCGCCTGCCTGAGCGCCCTGGGGTTCCTGGCGACGGCCGGCCTCGTGTTGCCGTGGTGGCGCCGGCTGTCCGCTGGCGCAGGTGCCCAGATCAAGCGGGCCGAATTGCGCGCCGAGGAAATGGCTGCACGACTTGGCTGGGTGACCCGCTATGCCAACGACGTGATATTGCTGATGAGCCTCGACGGGAAGATTCTCGATGCCAATGATCGGGCGGAAGAGCTGTACGGATACTCGCGAGACGAACTGCTTGCGCTCAGCGTCATCGACCTCAAGCCTACAAGTCCCAGCCAGGCGGCGCTCGCGCAGGCGCAGTTCAAAACGGTGCAGCGAGGAGGTTCATTGGTTTTCGAAGCGACCCACGTCAACAGGAATGGCGCGGAGATCCCTGTGGAGGTCAGTTCCCGACAGGTTACCCACGGGAATCAGCGCTACGTCCAGAGCATCATTCGCGACATCTCCGATCGCCGCCGGACGGAAGAGGAGTTGCGCCGAAGCGAGGCCCAGTATCGACTGCTGTTCCGCGCCAACCCTCACGTCATGTGGGTCTACGAGATCGAGTCGCGGCGCTTCCTGGCGGTCAACAATGCGGCAATTGAGCACTACGGGTACACGGAGCCTGAATTCCTCGAGATGACGGTCGGGGACATACGCCCCGACGTCGATCGCGCCCGCCTCGAGGCGCACATCAACGCGCATGGCAGCGAAGATCTGCGGCATTCCGGCTTCTGGCGTCATCGCAAGAAGGACGGCACGCTGATCGACGTCGAGATCACGTCCCATAACGTAGTGTTCCGTGACCGTGCCGCACGCCTGGTCATGGCCACCGATGTGACGAGCCGGCTGCGGACGGAACGGGCGTTGACGGCAAGCGAGAGGCGCTATCGGAGCCTGTTCGAGAATGCCTCGGACGGGATCCTGGTTGTCGGGCCGGATCAGAGGGTGATTACCGCAAATGCCGAGTACCAGGCGATGCTGGGTTACTCGCTCGCGGAGCTGGTCGGCACGGGCCTGCAGCCCTTGCTCGACGAGTGCGAGCACGTGCGGCTGGATAGCGCAGCAGCAAGCTTGCGTGGCAGTCGGTCGTCCGCACCGGCGACCTGGATTCATCGCCGCAAGGATGGCAGCCGATTCACGGCGGAGGTCCGCGCCCGGATGCTGCCCGGAGGCGATGCGCTGGTCACGGTTCGGAACCTGACGGAGATTCTTGCAGCCCGGCGCCGCATCGAGCGACAGCGCGACCTCTACGACCTCCTGTCGCAATGCAACCAGGCCATCATCAAGTTCAGTGACAAGCAGGTACTGCTGCATGAAGTCGCGCGCCTGGCCGTCGTGCGGGGGCGCTTCCTGTTCGCATGGGTCGGCGAGATCGCCAAGTCGGGCGATGTCGTGCCAGTCGTCATGCATGGGGACGACAGTGGCTACGCGACAGAGCTGCATCTGAATGTGAACGACCTTGCCCCGGGCGGCGCCGGGCCAGCTGGCAAAGGCACTGCAGACCGGGCGACCGGTCATCGTCAACGACTACCTGAACGACGCAGACCTGGCCCGTTGGCACGAACGAGCACGCGCGCGGCATTGGTGCGATGGCTGCGATTCCAATCCAGACTCATGGCAGGTCGACCGCAGTGTTGATGCTGTACGCCAGTGAGACTGGCTATTTCGACGAGGAAATCGTCGGCACCCTGGAGGAGATGACGGCTGACCTGTCACACGCGATCGATGCCTTGCTTACTCGCCGGCAATTCGAGGACAGCCGGCTCCTGCTCCAGTCGCTGATCAATGCGGCCGACGCACTGGTATACGCGTTCGACCTCCAAGGTCGCGCGGTGCTGATGAACGATGCCTGCGCCAGGGCCATGGGCGGCACTTCCGTCCAGCTGATTGGCCAGACGCGCGACTCGATCATGCCGCGCGAGATTGCCTTGGCGCACATGGCGAACGACCAGCGCGTCGTCGATCTTGGCGGGACCATTATCACGGAGGAGCGGAACACGGAATCAGGTGTCGAACGTGTGTACCTCTCTGTCAAGTATCCACTCAAGGACTTCGAAGGCCGCATATATGCGGTGGGCGGCATCTCTACCGACATCACGGAGTTCCGGAGGATCCAGCAGGAGCTCGCGGCACCAATCAGTGCCTCGAGGCCAGGGTTGCTGAACGTACACGCGAAGCAGTCGACGCGCGTGCCAGGGCCGAGGCGGCTGATCGTGCGAAAACCGACTTCCTGAGCAGTCTTTCGCACGAATTGCGGTCACCGCTGAACTCGATCATCGGGTTCACGTCGGTGCTCCTGGACGGGATGGAAGGGGATCTCACGCCTGCCCAGCAGGAACATCTGCGCATTGTCAGTGATGCGTCGCATCATCTGCTGGCGATCATCAACGACCTGCTCGACATGTCCAGGATCGAGGCTGGAGCGGTTGTCCTGGAAATCAGGAAGTTCGCAGTCAACAGTGCGCTGCAACGGGTCATGGAGCGGTTCAGGTTCGAGGCAAAGGAAAAAGACCTCGACCTTCGACTGGAGACGTCCGTGGGTGAAGTCTGGATCATGGGCGACGAGCGGAGGATCGAGCAGATCGTCAGCAATCTCGTCGCCAATGCGATCAAGTACACGGTCGCTGGGACAGTTACCGTCAGCTGCAGTCGTGAGGTGGACGCAGTCCTCCGGGTTGATGTGCGGGACACGGGTCCCGGCATTCCACTTGAGGACCAGAAGCGCCTCTTTACGCGGTTCACGCAATTGAAGCCGACCGATGGCTCGTTGACCGACGGATCCGGCCTGGGGCTCGCGATTGCCTCCGGTCTCGCTACTGCGATGGGGGGCGAGATCGCCCTGCAGAGCGCCCTCGGCGCCGGTAGCGTATTCTCCTTAATCCTGCCGGTGCAGATCAGAGGTGACGAGCAATGACTGCAGATCAGCCTGCGCCCTGTCGCGACGCGCCGGAATCGCTGGCCACAGTCCTGATTGCGGACGACCGGGCGGATGACCGTCGACTGCTGCGAGTCATCCTCGAGCGCATGGGTCACCGCGTCGTCGAGGCCGCCAACGGCCAGCAGGCTTTGGAGCTGGCGCAGCTTTCCGTACCAGACCTGGTGATGTCCGACATCCTGATGCCGGTGATGGATGGCTTCTCGCTTTGCCGGAAGCTGCAGGAAGATGTCGCTTTGCGGCACGTCCCATTCGTGTTCGTGACGGCCACCTATGGCGAACTGCGTTACCAGGAGTTCGCTTCAGAACTCGGGGCCGCGCGTGTCCTGCTGAAGCCGTTCGACGCCCAGGCCCTGCGCGACCTGGTGCTCGACGTCCTGAAGCAGGGGGCCCCCTTGGATGCGACCCAGCGCCTCGGGCGTCTCAATGAGAGTGAATTTCACGAAAGACATGCCCAGGCAGTCAACTGGAAGCTGGGGGAGAAGGTCAACGAACTCGAGTCAGCAAACGCCAGCCTGCGAGCCAGCGAAGCACGCACCCAGACGCTGCTCAAAGCCGTGGTGCAGACGATTTCAAAAATGGTGGAGACTCGCGACCCGTACACCATCGGGCACGAGCTTCGGGTGGGTGAACTCGCCGTTGCCATCGGCAGGTCGCTCGGCTACAGCAGTGACAAACTGGAAGGGCTGCGCATGGCGGGCTACCTGCACGACGTCGGCAAGATTGCCGTGCCGTCGGACATACTGATCAGCCTGGTCGCCTGACGGAGACCGAGTTCGCGCTGATCCAGGCGCACGCCCAGATCGGCTACGACATCCTTGCCGGCATTGACTTCCCGACGCCGGTCGCCGAGGTGACGCGGCAGCACCACGAACGAATGGACGGCAGCGGTTACCCGCGCGGTCTCGTCGGTGACGAGATCCTGGCGGATGCGCGCCTACTGGCGGTAGCCGATGTCGTCGAAGCGATGATGTCGCATCGTCACTACCGTCCATCCCGTGGGCTCGAGCAAGCCCTGGCGGAAATCGAACAAGGGCGCGGTCGACTGTATGACCCGGTGCCGGTCGATGCCTGCCTGAGGCTTTTTCGGGAGGAGGGATTCCGACTTACCTGACGGTACGAATATAGTTACCGACAAGAGTCACAAAAAAAGGGGGGGGTGAGCGGCGTGATTACAGCGGAGAGCCAACCTTGCGTGCTGGTCATCGACGACGATCCACGATCGCTCAAGCTGATGACGATCGTGCTCGGCAAAGCAGGCTACCGGGTGGCGACGGCGAGTGACGGCCTTGCCGGGCTAGTGCCTTGCCATTGAGCGGCCGCAAGTCGTGCTGGTCGACCTGTTGATGCCGGGAATCGATGGGTTCGAGTTCTGCCGTCGCGTGCGTGCGAGGCCGGATCTTGCGGATTTGCCACTCATGCTGTTGACCGCAATGGCATCCATGGAGGTCTCAGCAGCAGGCGCGCAATGCGGGAGTCAACAGCATCATGGCGAAAGCCATTTGACCGCGCGGAGGTGCTCGAGTGTCTTGCGCGCCTGCAGGACGGGATGCGTGGTGGGTCTGGGCCTGGGAAGCAAGGGGAATGACTCTGCTGACTGAGACGCGCCCGGAGGCTGGCTGCGCGGCTGCTCGAATCTGCCGGAATCGCGTCTGTGACGGCAGGCTCGGCGAGTGATGCGCTGGCGCTGCTGCGCGCGAGTCCAGGGATCGACGTGGTCCTGAGTGACATCGTCATGCCGACGACGACCGGGCTCGAGTTCCTCGCCCAGGTGCGTGACGAGTTTGCGGATCGCCCATGGCTGCAGTTGTTATTGATCACGGGTCAGGCATCGGTCGAGACTGCCGTCGCCGCGATGAAGCTCGATGCGAGCGACTACCTGCTGAAACCCGTGGAGCCCAAGGCCCTGCGCGAATCGGTCACTCACGCACTTGCGCGCGCGGGCAGTATTCGGGAAATCAGCGATACGGCATTGGATTCTGCCAACGGACTGGCGCTGAAGAAGCTCGCGGATACGGCCCGGGAACTGGCCACCCGGATCAGTGGTTTCGGGGCCGGGCGGAAAGACACCGAGCCGACGGTCGAAGCCTTGAAACTGCTGCACCAGCTGCAGGATGCCAGGTCCAGCATTTTCGGCCCGGCGGTCATGCCGGAACCCGCGTGGGAGATGCTTGCCGAATTGATGCGCGCGCGACTGGCAGGGCAGCATGTATCCGTCACGAGCCTCGCGCTCGCGTCCAGCAGTCCGATGACGACGGCCCTGCGGCGCATCGAAGACCTGATCCAGGGTGGGCTCGTCGTGCGGATTCCGGACCCCGGGGATCGCCGCCGAACGCACATCGAGCTGACTCAGGAAGGCGTCATGCGAATGCGACTCTTCCTCGAGGGGTTTTCGAAGATTGTCGTCGGATCTCGTTGAGGCAAACGTCATGAACGATTCGCCTTCCACGTTGCCGCGCGAGGCATCGGAACTCCAGAGACTCCTGCACGGGGTGAACGACGAGCTGTCGGTTGCCGTCCTGGAGCTGGCACTCCTGCTGGAGGACGCGCCACTGGATCCGTCCGTTCGATCGTCCGTCCAGGAATCGCTCACGGCCTGCAATCGATCGGCGTCCCTGCTCCGCGAAGTCTGGCTGCTGCTATAGACAGCCTGTCCGCTTCGCGCTCCGCGCAACGCCAGAGGCATCCAAACATGAAACGATCGGATTTGTCGGCAATCCCATCCCAGCCTGCAGAGGGGTCCCCGACCGGGACCGAACCTTCGACGGATGGCACCGGCATCCGTGTTGCAGTACTCGGTGAGTACGCTGGCGCCCTGCGGAGAATTCGCTCTGGCGACTTTGACGTGGCACTGCCCACGGCGCGGGACGCCGCGCTGAACCAGCTGGGTCACGAGATCGGCGAGCTTGCCGAAGTGCTCGAACATCGATTCGACCGGTTTGCGCGACTCTCGCAGATCTCGCTCGACATGAATTCCGGGTTGGTGCTCGAGGAGATTCTCGAGCGCGTCTACTCGTCATTCCGGGGATTGATTCCCTACGACCGTATCGGCTGTGCCCTCATCGACCACGATTCCTGGGCGCTGCGCGCTCGCTGGGCAAAAACCGAGTCGGTGCAGATTGGCATCGGGAAGGGATACGAACAGCCGCTCGCAGGCAGCAGCCTGGAAGAAATCATCAGGACCGGCCAGCCGCGAATTCTCAATGATCTCGAGCAGCATCTCGCGGAGCATGCCAACTCGGACTCGACCCGGCGCATCGTGAGCGAAGGCATGCGTTCCAGCCTCACGTGCCCGCTCATTGCGCGCGGTCGCCCGATCGGCTTCCTGTTCTTCAGCAGTCTGCGCCCACGCACATATGCCCGCGAGCACGTGCGTGTCTTCGCCGAGATTGCCGAGCAGCTCTCCGTAGTGGTCGAGAAAAGCCTGCTGTACCAGCGGTTGCTGGAGTTGAACGAGCAATTGGTGAGTTCGAGGCAGCAACTCGAGTACCAGGCGACGCATGACAGCATGACAAGCCTGCCGAACCGGGCGGCAATTCTTGCGCAGCTCGACCAGGCCGCCGCGCGTGCGGCGCGTGCAGGCGCGGCCTTTGGCGTGCTCATGTTCGACATCGATCACTTCAAGCGCATCAACGATTGTCATGGCCATCTCGTTGGCGATGCGACCATCAGGCAGGTGGGCAAGGCATTCGCGACATCTGCCAGGTCGGGCGAGGCCATCGGTCGCTATGGCGGAGAGGAGTTCCTTGCGGTACTCGAGGTGCGCGACGTCCAAGCGCTACAAAGTGCTGCGGATCGGTTCCGGCGCGCGATCAGCGAGGCGCCTGTCGGTCCCGGGGAGCTCGGTCTGCCGGTCACGGTCAGCGTGGGTGGCGCGTTGTCGCCAGACGACGGCTCGGCGTGCGTTCGGGATCTGATCGCGACGGCGGATGCGGCCCTCTATGCTGCAAAGGCCGCCGGTCGTGATCGGGTCGTCATCGGCGCGGCACCCGCGGCCCACCGTCCGCGGGATTGAAGATCAGAAGGCACTGATTCGCAGTGAATCGGGTGGGCGGCTCCGCACTGCAAGGTCACTTGCAAGCTGCGGCAGCAAGGCATTAAATCAGTAGACGTCCGCAAAATTGCAGGGCCATGGAGGCCGGGGGGGCAGGATGCCTTTGCGTGGAATGCGCGGTGTTTGCCTGCGAACCGGTCAGTTCCGACCATGACGCGGCAACTCACACTCAAGTCATTCCTCGGGTGGTTACTCGGGCTCAGCGCCCTGCCACTGTTGGCGCTGGCCAGCTACCTGGCATACGCCTACATCGATGCGACGCACGTTGCAGCCGACCGCGACGCGGTAGATCGAGTGCGGAATTTCGCCAACGTCATCGGCGACAGCCTCGGCGCACAGATTGCCGGATTGCAGCTGCTTGCGACCTCCTCGTTGCTCGAACATCCCGCTCGTCTCAGCGAGTTTTATGCCGAGGCACAGACGTACCGCCGCCAATTCGGCGCCCACGTGATCCTGGCGGATCCATCGTTGCAGATGCTTCTAAACACGCGCGCGCCCTACGGGGTCGCATTGCCGCACCTGCCCGACCCCAGGGGTGGGGGCCGTTCCCCCGCAACGGTCGCTCTGGAGTCTGGCAGGCCGACGATCAGCGACATCGTCGACGGCCCGGTGGCAAACGAACCGGTGATCGCGATCATCGTGCCGGTGATGCGCAAGGGAAAGGCAATCTACCTGTTGGTCGCAACCATCGAGACGCGAAAATTCCAGGCCATGATCGACAGGGTCGCGACGGCGGATGGTTGGACATTCGTCCTGGTCGACGGCCGGGGCGCGACATTCGCCCATGGCTCGGCGATGCCGGGCCACGCCAACCCGAAGCCGGAGGAGCGAGGGCAAAACGTCGCCGGGACGTCCTGGCAGGTCGTGCTGGAGGTCACGCCCGAGGCGCGGCGCGCGGCCGCTTTTGCAGCCGCCAAGGCCCTCCTGGCGATTTTCGTTGCAGCCATCGTCGTGAGCATTGTTTTCGCGCGCCATGCGAGTCTCATGCTCATTCGCGCCATCTCGAGTCTGGCACAAACTGGAGAGAGTGACTCGCGGTCGATCCTGCCGGTGGCCGAGATCGAGAATGCGCGCGGCACGCTGGACGCCGCCACCGCATCCCTGCGGGAAAGCGAGGCACGGTACCGGGCGTTGTTCGACAACGACCACACGGTGATGTTGCTTGTTGATCCAGAAAGCGGCGCAATCCTTGATGCGAACCCGGCGGCCAGGCTCTTCTACGGGTTGACCAGGGGGCAGTTCGCCGCAATGAACGTCTTCGGACTCAACGTGCTTTCGCCAGAACAGGTTCGGGAGGAGATGGATCGCGCGGCCCGTGGAGAACGCAAGGACGTTCACTTCCGTCACCGCGTAGCCGCCGGGGGGATCCGGGACGTGAACGTCTTTTCCGGACCGGTAGAGATCGCGGGAAAAGAGCTCCTCTATTTGATCGTCCACGACGAGACCGAGCGTGTGCAGGCCGAGGAAGAAGTCCGCAAGCTGCACGAGAACTTGCGGCGGCATGCCGCGGACCTCGAGGTCCGGGTGGCCGAGCGTACAGAGCAGCTGATTGCAGCGAAGGTCCGTGCCGAGGCTGCCGATCGGGTCAAGTCGACTTTCCTTGCCACCATGTCGCACGAATTGCGCACGCCGCTCAACTCCATCATCGGCTTCACCGGAGCCCTCCTGCAGAAGCTCGCAGGCCCGCTGAACGCCGAACAGGAGGAGCAACTCAACATCGTGCGCAATGCTTCGCAACACCTGCTGACGTTGATCAGCGACGTGCTCGACATCTCCAAGGTGGAGGCGGGCGTGATGCGCCTTGCGCATGAACGTTTTGACTTGCAAGACCTGCTGCAGCGCCTCGGTGCTGCAATCGAACCCGAGTGCGAACGCCGAGGACTGGCATTCACCTTGCGCATGGACGTCGGCGCGGCGCTGGTCAATGGCGATGAGAGTCGCGTGCAACAGGTCTTGAACAACCTCCTGTCCAACGCGCTCAAGTTCACGTTGCTCGGTTCGATCGAGGTTGCGCTCTCGCGCGATCGAGACGAGTTCACCGTTTCCGTCACCGATACCGGCGTGGGAATACGCCGTGACGACGTGGCGAAGCTCTTCCGCGCCTTCAGCCAGATCGAGACGGGTCTTGCGGGTGTCAGTGAAGGAACGGGGCTGGGACTTGCGATCTCGAAGCATCTCGTCGAGGCGATGGGCGGCAGGATCTCGGTCGAGAGCGAATGGGGGCGCGGCAGTCGGTTCGCTTTCACTTTGCCTGCGGGAGGAAGCGAATGAACGTGCTGGTTATCGAAGATAACGAGCAAGGCCTGTATCTGGTGAGGCTTTTGCTGGAGTCGCGGGGGCACCAAGTCTTTGGCGCGCGAGACGGTCCCGAGGGTATCGCAGCCGCGCAGGAGTCCGCGCCCGATGTCATCCTGCTCGACATTCAATTGCCGCACATGGATGGCCACGCGGTCGCGCGGGCCTTGCGGGCGTTGCCGTCGCTGAACTCGGTGCCGATCATCGCGGTTACGTCCTATGCCATGGGTGGTGACCGGGCTGAAGCCCTGGCGGCGGGTTGCGACGCCTATATCGAAAAGCCAATTGACCCGGACACTTTCGTCACGCAGGTCGAGCGAGTCGTGTCGGCCGGGCGCTGAGGCCCATTCGTTATCTTCTTTCAGGATGGCGAAGGCGGCGCGCACTTCACGCAATTTATTCCTCGCGAGCACGAGCTCCAGGGCCTCAAATTCTTCCGCGATCCGCACCAGTATGATGGCATGCCGTTCGGCGTCGAGCCGAGCAGCACTCCAGCTACTACCGAGGACTGCGTTGACTGGTGCGGCAGCGCAGCAACTTACTGCACCGCGGCTTGCTATGTCCGCTGCGAACGGGCATAGCCACTTCGTGGCAGTCCCCCATGGGAATAGCAGAACGGGAGCGTGTGCAGTGAGAACACGATTGTTGCCCCTGGTCCTCGGCCTGCTTGCCTTCTTGGCGCCTGCCCTGGTGCACGCGCAGGCCAGCGACCGGCCGGACGGAATGCGCTTCGTGCCTGACGTGCCAGGGCAGTTCTTTTCGCTCACGGAGCTTCCGGAGCCACTCGGCTTTCACGTTGGAGGGTCACCGGACCCAAGCACGTGCAGGCACTCCCAGGCGGCAACCAGGGTGGATGGGGCCGACGGAACGCCGTTCTTCCTGGTCACGCGAAGTGGCAATACGCCTTTCCCTCCAGGAGAACTCGGTTGTGACGATTCGGACGGCGAAACCCGCAACGGGCACCTGATCGTCTTCCGGATGGATTCTCGCGACAAGAACGGTGAACGGCTGCGCGGCAACCGCCTCAGGAAGGCCGCGCATATCGACGACACCCCGCCGCCGCCCGAAGACAAAGCGTCGATCTACTTCACGGTTGTCGAGAACGGTCTCGTGCCTTTCGACGGCAACGGTACCGTGCCGCCCAGGGGTTACCAGCATCCGGGAGGCATGCAACTTGTTGGCCATATCCTCGGGATCGCACTTGAAGCACCACGACAGTTCGGACCTCAGTCTGCGTGCGGTGTCTGCACCACCAGCAGCGGTGCGAACACTGCCGCCTGCGATCTTTGCTACGACTACGAACAGGCACCCAACCGCACGCTGATTGCATTCTTCGATGTCAGCGATCCCGAAGCTCCAGTCTTCAGGAGCAATTTCGTGCCGCGCAACGGGTCCGGCGAAATTCTGGCCAATGCGGGCGCGCTCGGCATCACTCCCCTGGCCAATGGTCACTACCTGATGGTGGTTGCCGGCGGCCCGGGCACGACGTTTTTCTTCTACCGATCGACACTGACCGACCTCGGCAATCCCGCACTGGACTGGGTTCTCGTGGACTCCACGTCGGGTCCGTCGGTTGAGGATCCGCACCAGACGCTGCACTTCCTGCGTGAGGGCGACATCACTGGGCAGCTGTACCTCGCAGGCGCGCGAGGAATCGTCTTTTTTGACGACCGGGATCGTCTCGACCTGTACGAGGTGAACTGCGAAACGCCCGCAGAATGCGGCCCGGACGAAGAGATCGCGCTGACAGTCCGGTACAACGGGCGACGGATCACGCCCTATCCGCCCACGTGGGGTCACGACAAGCTTGCCAATCTCGCAGCGGCATCAGGCTTTCACGTGACACCCAGCGGCGAGCTGCTGTTCTACGCCACCGAGCACGATAACGACGGGCCGGCCGGATCGGTCAAAGCCGGCGAGTGGCGGCATCGGGACGTCGTGCGCGAAGGCAGCCCGACACTGCTGCCCACCGCAGTCATAAACGGGCCCGACTTTGTGGCCGAGGGTGGCAGTGTCGCACTTTCGGGTTCCGGGACACCTCCCATCACGCGACCGTGGATCCAGCTCTTCCACGAGCCTGGCTTCGACTTTCTCAACTGGATTGTCGACTACGACGACTACGACCGTGACGACTTCAACAACTTCGCGGCCCTGGAGCCATTGTCTGTGCCCACAATCGCCCACCAGGACAAGGCCAGCTCACTGAAGTGGTTTGCTCCCGTTGGCTGTTCAATCCGGGTTGTCGACTATGTGGGTGTCGGCAGCGTGGACGAAGCGAGGACGCTGCAAGGCACGGGTGCCGTCGTGCGGAACACGAATCTCGCGACGGTGTTGAACGATGGCGGCACGGATAACATTGACGAAGAACTGGATGCTGTTGAATTCCTCGACAACTGCAATGACTACTACACGACCCCCGTTACACTGAGCTGGGATCTCGATCGTGACGGGACATACGAGAGCCTCGGCGATTCCCTTGCCTTCAGTGCGGCAGGTCTCGATGGTCCGAGTACGGTCGAAGTTGGCGCGCAGGCACGACATGCCTTCGGCGGTCCGGCGGGGCGCGCAGTAACCACCATCAGCGTTCGTAATGTGGCACCTGAAATCACTGGCCTTGCCGTCACCAACGGTGCCGGGCAGGCGGTCAATACCGTGGTGCCATTCGTTCTGACGGGCCTGCCCGTCGCCGTCGGGGCGGTGTTCGTCGACCCGGGTTTGCCCGACCGGCAAACGGCGGAGATCCGCTGGGGTGACGGCAGCGCGGATGAGCAAGCGGCTTTTACCAACTTCAACGACACGTACGGCGACGGCGCCGGATCCCTCAGTCACTTCCACCGTTACGCGGTTTCCGGCCAGTACACGTTGCAAGTGGTCGTAACCGATGACGATGCCGGTGTCGATACAGGATCCATGGACGTGCGAGTGGTCACCCCAGAGCAAGCCGTGGCTGAAATCATCGCCTTGCTTGACGTCACCATCGCCGGCACGCCACGCGGGAAGACGCGCAACGCCCTGGATATGGCCCGCAAGGCGCTGGCCGGCAGTAACGCAAACAGCAACAACGGCGCACTGGCCAAGATTCGGTCCGGCAATACGCAAGCAGCGTTGGCCGCGCTGCAGAACGCGATTCGCTCGCTGGAAAAAGCCGGAGCGGGCGGGACTGACGTGGGCACACTGATCGCACTGCTCGAGCAAGTGGCTGCGTCCCTGGCCGCAGCATAGCGACGCAACTTGCCGCGATGGGAGGGTTGGGCGTTGGCGCCGGTTGCGGGTCAAGGCAGGGCGCGAACTTCAGCTGCCGGTCAACGCAATACTGGGGCGAGGCGGGCTGAGAATAGCGCAAGAGCCGCCCAGGCGAGCATTCCACCGATGATTGAGGTTGCGCGCTGGTCGAAGGCGAGGCCGACCAGCAACAGCATCGTGCCCGTGTGCGCCAACCCCTGCTGTACCCACGAGACGCCTCCCCCACGAATCGGAGCGCCGGTGAATCGTGGCAGCATGTGTTCCCCGAGCCCGAAGATGACGAACGCCAGGAACCCCAACCCGAATGCGTGCAGGGCGGCTGCGCGCCATGGCGCATCGCCCGCGATTCCGCCGCCGAAAACCAACGCTGACCCGGCAAGCGCAAGATAAAGCGCCGCCGCTGCGATCGCCCAGCTGCTGGTCGGCGCGAATGTCAGGCCCACGTAGCGGGACATGCCGGCCGCCTTGTCGGGTGCGGATGCGACGAAATCCATCGCCTCCCTGGTGGTCGGCACGCCGACGTGCTTGAGGACGCCGTCGATCACCGTTGCCGGCACCGTCTTCACGCCCAGATGCGCCACGATGGCGCGCCCTTCGCGTTGGCCGACGTCGAGCACTTCGAAGGCGATCGCCTTCTTCTGCGCGATCTGCTGCCAGACCTCCTCGGCACCGCGACACGGCGCGCACCACTCCGAAACCAGCAGCTGCACCTTGTGGGTCATTGCGTGCAGCGCATGCACTGCAGTTCGTACTTGTCGATCCAGGCTTCGAGCGCCTCGATGGCTTGCGGACCGCGCCTCATGCGCTCGCAGGCGGCCTGCATGTCGTCCGGGCGCAGCTCCATCAGCCATGCATCCGCGTACGGCGCGACATTGACGAGACCTGGGTCGTTCACGACTGCCGGATTGACCCGCTCGATCGTGCCATCAAAGGGCGCCGGAATTCCGCCCACCCATTTGCCCGACTCGAGCGTGCCCAGGTGGCGGCCCGCGCGCCGGTGCGTGCCCGGCTTGCGAAATGTCGCGGCTACGACGCGCCCCGCCATGGTCTGAGCCGGATCGGTCAGGCCGATCGTAAAAGTGCCGTCGTCATTCGGCCGCGCCCACAGGTAGTCGAGGTCGTACCAGAGGTCCTCGGGAAGTTCGCAGCCGTGGTATTCGCTCATCGGCCGTCACCTCCGCGCCCAGGGACGCACCGTCGCCACGACGTTGAGCGCAAAGAAAAGGAGGCCGATCCAGTGGAGCGCACCGCCGGCAGTAGCCGCAATGCGGACGCCGGCAAGCCAGCCGGTCACCATGGCCACCAGACCGATGTTCACCAGGACGAACTGCGCGTCGGCGAGTCGTTCGGAGAACAGCGGTCGCCCGGTGAAGCGCGGCAGCACGTGCAGGCCGATGCCGAAGATCATCATGCCGACGAAGCCGAGCAGCATGAGGTGAGCATGGGCGCGCAGGCCATAAGCAGGCAGCGCGGCGGGAAATGCGAGCCACGTGAGTCCGAGGAGCCCGCCGAGCAGGGCGTAGGCGAGCGCGGCGGCGACGAACCAGCGATTGCGCGGGAGCACGGGTGGATCATAGCGGCTGGAGCGCCGGCTGCCATGACCTGGGTCAATCGGCCCGGGCTCTTATTCCCCGCGGCACAAGGTCCTGGGCACGGACCCGCTACAATTGTCGTGCCATGTCGATTGATAACCTGCTGCTGATCTCGGTCGGCCTGTTGCTCGTCCTGCTGAACGGATTCTTCGTCGCAGCCGAGTTCGCGATCGTCAAGCTGCGGCGTACCCAGGCCGAGGAACTCGCCAAGACCCATGGCCTGCGTGGGCGCGTGCTGCGAACTGTACGCACCCACCTGGATGCCTATCTCTCCGCTTGCCAGCTAGGCATCACGCTGGCTTCCCTCGGTCTTGGCTGGATCGGCGAACCCGCCTTCGCCCGCCTGATCGAGCCGGTACTGGCATTGGCCAATATCACCGACCCGAAAGTCGTCCGCAGCATCGCATTCGCATTCGCGTTCGGGCTCATCTCGTTCCTGCACATCGTGGTTGGCGAACTTGCGCCGAAGTCGCTGGCGATCCGGCGCGCCGAGACGGTGTCCCTCAACACCGCGCTGCCTTTGTACGTCTTCTACTGGGTGATGTATCCCTTCATCCACGTGCTGAACGGGGCGGCGAACATCCTCTTGCGCGGGCTGGGCGTTGAGCTGGCATCGGAGGGTGACGAGGCGCATTCGGTCGACGAATTGCGCACCGTGCTGCGCGCGAGCCATCACCACGGCGAGCTGGGTGCGATTGAAACCCAGATTCTCACGCGCGGCCTCGATCTCGGCGACCTTGTCGTCGGCGACGTGATGCGTCCTCTCGCGGAACTGGTCTGGATCGGGCTCGACACGTCGATCGACGACGTGCTCACCGAAGTCCGCACCTCGCGCTATACCCGCTACCCGGTTCGCGATCCGGAGACGCATCGATTCGTCGGCCTGCTGCACATCAAGGAACTGCTGACCAGGTCCGAGCGCCTGCGGGACATCCGCGACCTGCGCCCGTACCTTCGTACGCTGCCCCATGTCGATGAGCATCAGCAGCTGGAATCGGCCCTGGCCGCGTTCCGGCGCGGCGATCCGCACTTCGCCATCGTCACCGACCCGCTCGGCACGGAAATCGGCTTCCTCACGTTCGAGCTCATCGTCGAGGCGCTGTTCGGGCCGGTGGAGGATGAGTTCTCGAAAACGAGTCCCGCGTGGCAGCGTGCTGATGACGGCAACCTGACCGGTGCAGGGAGCATGTCGCTGCTGAGCCTGGAGGAGGCACTCGGGGTCCTGGCGCCAGAGGTGGATGCAAACAGCGTCGGTGGCCTGGTCACCGAGACACTCGGGCGCATTCCAGTGGCCGGCGAGCGCATCACGTTTCCCGACTTCGAGATCGAAGTGCTGTCCATGGACGGTCCCCGCATCGACACGGTACGGGTTTCGCCTCGCGCGTCGGTCGACTACGGCGAGCTCTGACGCCGCAGGCGTGTTCAATAGGCGCTTTGCAGTGCTTCGCTCACGAGTGTCTGCAGTTGCTGCAGGCCAAAACTCGGCATGGGGCGTCCGTTGACGAAGTATTCCGGCGTCGCAGTGACTTTCAGCGCCATGGCATCGTTGCGGTCCTGCTCCATGCGCTGCGCGACCTCGGGTGAATTCATGTCCACCCTGAGTTGCTCGATATTCAATCCCACGCCGGCAACTGCCTGCAGGACCAGGTCCGGCTGGACGGTGTGATGGGGCGCCCAGTGCGCCTGCGATGCCAGCAGCGCTTCCAGCGTCGGCAGGTACTTGTCCTGCTTGCGGCTCGCCTCCAGGAGTTTCACCGCGTAGTCGGAGCCTTCGTGGAACGCGACGTGTCGAATCGACAGGCGGATCCTGTTCGGGTCCCCGGCCATCATCTGCTTCACCAGCGGGAAGAACTGCGCACAGGTTTCACACGCAGGATCGATGAATTCGACGATATGCACCCTGGCGGCAGCGTCGCCGAGCATGGGCGAATGGAGGCTCGCGAGCGGGTCAGGGTTGCCGACAGTCGTGACCTGCGACGACTGCGGCCGATCGCCCTTGAACAGCAGAGTCCCCACCACGACGGCAAGCAGCACGGCCACAATGACGCCGATGACGATACCCCTGCGATTGGGTAGGCTCGCCTGCGGATCCTGGCGTTCCGCGCTCGTGCGGTTTCTCTGGGACTTTCGGCTCATCGTGGACTCCAGTTGCGAGCTGTGAACAGCGATTGAAATGGCTCGGGCGGGTCCGCAGGCCAGCAGGCCCGCCCGGCCGGAAATTACTTCTTCGGCTGGTCTCCGCCAGACCAACTCAGGAACTGCCAGCGGCCGTTCTCCCTGACCAGCACGTCAGTGTAGTTGCCGGTCACCATCTCCCGTTCTTTCTTGAAGTTCTCGCGCGCAATCAGATAGTTGTACTGCACTACGGCGACGTCTCCCGTCACCGTGATCGAGATCGGAAAAAGCTCCTGCTCGAGGACGGTGCTGTTCTCAGCTGCGTACCGGCCCCACCGCTTGAGCGAGTCCTTGCCGCGGGGCATCGGGTCGCCGGTCTCCCAGTACCTCAGGTTTGGATGCACCAGCGTGTCGATCCAGCTCAGATCCTCGGCCGCAGCCATCTTCCATTGCTGCTCCTCGAGGTTCCAGATCTCTTTCTGTTCCGTATTCCACGTCTGCGCCGCGGCCGTTCCGGCGAAGCCACAAACGCAGATCATCGACATGACGATTCGACTGAACATGGCTTTTTTCCCCTGGATGATGTTTTCCAAATTACCCACGCACGAACCGTGCAGCGGGCAATGGCGACACGCTACGCCTGTTGCATTGGCAAGCCAATGTTGGATCATGCTGGCCATGCCTGGCACATCGGGAACGGTGGGCAGGCGCAGTCCAGTCACCCTGCCAACGGAGGACGCGTATGAACTTGCAGGACTGGGGCTCGATAGGCGAGGTCGTCGGAGCGCTGGCTGTCGTCGTCACCCTGATCTACCTCGCCAAGCAGATCGGCCAGAACACTCATGCGATGGACGAGGCGCGCAAGCTCGCGCTCGCGCAGACGTACCAGATGCGTTCCGATGCCTTGCAGGCCATGCTGGTGCACGCTGCCGACTCGGAGTACATCGGACCGATCATCATCAAGCTGACGGAGCTCGGCTATCCGGAGGATGTCAACGCGCTGAACGAGTTGACCGATGCAGAACGGCGACGATTCAGGATGTGGCAGATTGCCCAGCAGACTCACTGGGACAACATGCACTACCAGTTCCAGCAGGGTTATCTCGACGAGGAGTACTACGAGGACGCGTTCAAGGACCGCGTGGTGAGACTTGCGCCGACGTGGAAGGCGCTGGGCTTGACCAGCGGGCGCCGGAGCTTCTTCGCTGAGATCGATCGCTTGTCGCGGCAATGAGTGGTCGGTGCCGCGTGGGCGGCACCTTGGACCGTCTTGCCCCATGCTCGCGAAAGCTACTGAAAGCGGGGAGGCCGCGCAGCAATCTTGCCTGGCCGGTCCACGCCCAGTTTGACGCGCAGGAATTCCATGAACGCGCGACATTTCGCCGGCAGCCAGCGAATCGGCGTACTGGCTGGTTCCAGCGGGGCGTAAGGCATCAGCAGCATCAGGCCGAGGTACACGAGGACCATCGCTCCGCCCGTGCCGAGCAGCAGCAGGACGGAGATGACTCGCAACAGCGTCACGTCCAGCTGGAAATACCGTGCCAGTCCCAGGCACACGCCGCTGATCACGGCGCCTTCGCTGACCTGCTGCAGCACCCGCGGTGACGCCTCGTGCGGTGGCTGCGGCCACGCGGACCCGTTCCCAGGCGCCTGCACGGACCCGATCTCCTCGAGTGCCGGCTCGAGTTCGGCCAGCGTCACGAGGGATTGTCCCGCACGCATGCGACGCGTGCACTGGTCGGCCACGGCCTGCTCCAGGTCGCCCAGGATCTCCTGCGGATCGGGGTCACCCTCGAGCAGGCTCGCCGACTCGGCGAGGTACCGTTCGAGACGCACGTTCGCCGCCTCGTCGAACTGAAGAACGCTGCGATTGAGACGGACGGTGGTTGAAATGCGTTGCATGGTTCAGTGTCCAAAGTTCGCGATCGTGCGGTTGATCAGGTTCCAGTACTCGTCCAGCTCCGCGAGCTGTGTCCGGCCGGCGTCCGTGAGCCGATAGTACTTACGCGGTGGCCCCGCGTCTGATTCCTGCCACTCGTAATGCACCAGGTCCTCGCGTCGCAACTTGCTGAGCAGGGGATAGAGCGTGCCTTCCTGCGTGGCGAATTCCGTGCCGGCGAGACTGCGCAGGATTTCCGGCACATAGATGCTTTTCGCACCCACGATCTTCAACACGAGGAATTCCAGGAGACCCTTACGGATTGGAGCAAGCTTGGATTCTGCAGCCATAATTTGTTAAAACGGTACCTTGTCACAAAACAGTACTTGCTTTAGGGCCGCCCGTCAAGTCGTTCGTCTCTCCGGTCATTGCGGTGATCGCCGACACTGCACCCACTGCCCAGGCCCGTCATGGTTGAGCCGTCGCGGGTCACCGGGCCTACTATGTGTCTGCGTCGCAGCACTCGCCGAGGTCCCGCATGAACATTTTCGAACAGCAGAAAGAGAAGGTCCGAACGCAGCCGGGCTTCATTGCCGCGCTGGACCAGAGCGGCGGCAGCACGCCCAAGGCGTTGCGACTGTACGGAGTCCCGGAAGGAAGCTGGTCCGGCGACGCCGGGATGATGGATCTCATTCATGCGATGCGCACCCGCATCATCACGAGTCCCAGTTTCAGCGGTGACCGGGTTTTGGCCGCCATCCTTTTTGAAGACACCATGGACCGGGACGTCCTCGGCCGGCCGACGGCGCAATACCTCTGGGAGGTCAAGCAGGTCGTGCCGATTCTCAAAGTCGACAAGGGCCTCGAAGCGGAGGCGAACGGCGTGCAGCTGATGAAGCCGATGCCGGATCTCGACCAGCTGCTTTCGCGCGCGAAAGCCAAGGGCATCTTTGGCACCAAGATGCGCTCGGTCATCAAGCAGGGAAATGCGGCGGGGATTCGTGCCGTGGTGGACCAGCAGTTCGCAGTCGCCGGACAGATCATCGCCGCGGGTCTCGTGCCGATCATTGAGCCCGAAGTCGACATCCAGTGCCCGGACAAGGCCGCCGCGGAAGACCTGTTGAAGGCCGCGATCATGGCTCGGCTGGAGGCGTTGCCGTCCGGCCAGCAAGTCATGCTCAAGCTGACGCTGCCGAACCAGGACAATCTCTACGCCGCGTGCATCGCCCACCCGCGTGTGCTGAAGGTCGTGGCCCTGTCGGGCGGGTATTCACGCGAGGAGGCGAATGCGCGCCTGGCTCGCCAGCACAACATGGTTGCCAGCTTCTCCCGGGCATTGACCGAGGGACTGACGGCCCAGCAATCGGACGCCGAATTCAACGCCGCGCTTGACCGCGCCATCGAGAGCATTTACCAGGCCTCGAATACCTGAGTAGAGCCGCTGCCTGGGGAGCGCGAATGCTGGGCAGGTTGTCCGACCGCGTGCTCTCATGGATTGACTCGAGCCTGGCGGCATTCGGCCACGGCTTCGTTCTCGCGTGGACCAAAGTAGAGCGCAGTTACCGGCGCCCGTTATCGCAAGTCGCGTTGCGGTTGAAGTTCGCGTTCTATCCTTTGCTCGCGATCGGCGCGATCGCCTGGCTCGCGTGGGACTGGAGTCACGCCCGCTCGCTCAACTCGGCCGAGGATGCGATCTTCGATCTCGTAGTGCAGTGGCGCCCGTTCGAGCCGCAACCTTCCGGCCGCGTGGTCGTGGTCGAAATCGACGAGTGCTCGATCGAGTATTTCCGCGGGCGCGACGAAGGCGGCTGGCCGTGGAGCCGGCAACGGCACGCGGATCTGCTCGACCAGCTCGATCGCACCGGGGTACGCGCGGTCGGCTACGACGTGCTGTTCGTCGATCGCTCGTCCGAAGATCCCGTCGGCGACGAAACCCTGGAAGCCATGGCCAGGGGCGGTGCAGGCCGGTTCATATTCAGTTCCACGCGATTGCATCCAGACTACGACGAGGGTTCGCCGTTGCGGGCGTCGCAAGCCCCTGCGGCGTTTCCGCTGCAGCGACATCCACTGGATGACCCGCGGGTCGCCTTGCTGTTGCCGTATGGCGAGGAGATGACCCGCTTCAGCGGGATAGCCAATGTCACTCGCAATGCAGACGGCGTACTTCGCGACATTCCGCTGCGCGAAACCGTGGGTGACTGGGCCTTGCCGTCGCTGCCGTTGCGACTGGCGACGACCGCCGCGGGGCGAACGCCTGGCGACTTCGCCGCCGTGGTGCGACCGAACTGGCGACAGGACACGCGGTTGCCGCGCATCAGCGCCGCCGACATCTTGACGGGCCAGCCTGTCTGTCGCGATGCGAAGACCACGCCGCCTGCCCTGAAGGGTCGGTTGGTGCTGGTGGGTTATACGGCTTCCGGACTCAATGATTCCAAACCCACCCCCGTCGATCCCGTCATGCCGGGCGTCGAGGTCATGGCCGAGGCGACGGAAGCGCTGATCGCCGGCAGCGCCATTCGGGCGCCGCCAGCGTGGCTCAAGTACGTCATTTCCGTGCTGCTTGCCACGCTGACCGCATTCGCCTTTTACCGCGGCGAACCGACCACCGACATCGACTCGGTCTTCGTCGCTGCCAACGTGACGATGTTGACTGCCGCTTTCGTCGGGCTCACATTCTTCGGGTTCTTCTTCGACGTCTTCGCCAGCATCGGCTTTGTCAGCCTGATCTTCGGCCTGTGTCGCCTGTATGCCGGCATACAGCGTGGGCGCGCGGTGGGCAATGGCGACTTCCTGCCGGAGTTCGCGCCGGGCCAGGTCTGCTGGCTGGCGATCGCGCGCTTGCGCTTCGTGCCCGACGTGCATCTTGATACCAGGGCCGCGGCGCGACGGCGACGCGAATACCGCCGCCGGTTGCGACGCTTCCTGTATGCCGGAAGCGACGCGGTCATGCTGGAGGGAGTGGTGGAGCGCAAGAGCTGGCTGCACGAAGCCCTCGACGACTTGATGGTGCTGGTGTGGCACGGCGAAAGCGAGGCGTCGGCTCGTGCTGCCGCCAGGCACGATCTCGCCAGGCTCGAACGGCAACTGGCCGAATACGACGCGCGATCGCCCGACGACGGCAGCGTGCGACTGGCATTCGCTTGTGCTGAGATCGACGATGGCGTCGACGACAGCGATCGCGGCGAGCGCCGGCGCCTGCGAGACCTGCTCGGCCAGGTCGTGGCTGCCCCGAGCGAATCGCCGTTGGCGCGGCGAACCGTGTTCTTCGATACTGCGGATGTGTCGTCGGGAGGCTCGTGATGCGCAGCATTCCATTCATTCTTTCGGCGGCCGCACTGCTCGCGTCGGTCGTGAATGCCGCGGAGTTGCCGGCCGTCGTGCACAAGCCCACCGCCGACGTCTATGAGCAGCCCAGGTTTGACTCGCCAAAGGTGGCGACGTTGCAGCGCGACACGGCAGTCAGGATTTCCGCGCAGCAGGGCCTGTGGTACCAGTTGCTGCTGTCCGCCGAAACGCCGGGTTTCGTGCGCGTCAATGACGTGCGCGTGACCTATGCCGGCACCGAGGATGGCGAGACCAACCTGCGCGTGCTGATGGGCGGCAAGGCCGGCAAGGGGCGCGTCACCGAAACCGCCGGCGTGCGTGGCATCGAGGAAAGTGACTTGAAGTCGGCAGCATTGGACCAGGGGCAACTGAACGCGATGGTCGGTCATCGGGTCGATGCGTCCGCTGCCGCCGCGCATGCCGCCGAGCAGGGCTGGCAGGCGACGGGTGTGGCCTATGCCGGTGAGGCCAGGCCCGTCAAGAAGTCCGGGAAAGCGCCGGCGGATTCCGCAGCTTCGAAAACGGAGCTGGCGAAGTCCATGGGCGGCCTGCTCGGGTCATTCGGCGTCAACGTCGGCACGAAGCTGGACACGGCTGCCAAGGTGGCGCCGAAGTCCGAGGACGAGCTGGGCGCGGAGGAGATCGCACTCGGTCCGGAAATCGCCGGCCGCATTCTTGGTGCGCGTCCATTGTGGAACGATGCGGATGCGCAACAACGAATCAATCTGGTCGGACGCTGGGTTGCCTCGCAGACGAGTCGTCCCGAGCTGCCATGGACCTTTGGCGTGATCGACACACCTGAAGTCAACGCATTCGCGGCACCGGGCGGTTTCATCCTGGTGACGCGCGGCCTGTACGAGCTGCTGGCGTCAGATAGCGAGCTGGCGGCCGTCCTGGGGCACGAAATCAGTCACTGCGTGCAGCGCGATCACTACAAGGTGATCCACAAGCAGGAACTGGCGACGGTCGGCAAGGACCAGGCCGTGAAAAATGTCACCGTCGGCAACGACACTGTCGCCGGCGGCTACGCCAGGCGTTACGCCGAGAAAAACGGCGCAGCCATCATGCTGACATCGCTGGATCGCGAGGCCGAGTACCGCTCGGACGAAGCTGCCGGGTTTTATCTTGCCCGTGCCGGCATGAATCCACTGACGCTGTACGCCGTCCTGCAGAAACTCACCGCACTCGGCAGCGAGTCGGCGAGCCTGGCGCAACTTTACAAGACACACCCGCCGCTGGACGCGCGGCTCGATCGCATCGATCAGCGCGGCCTTGGGGCGCTGGCAACGTACGCGACGCGGGAATGAGTCAGTCTCGCCGCGTCTAGCGGCTGGTCTTCGCCTCTCGCGCAATTTCGTAGAGGTAGTCGACAAAGGCCTCCGCCTGTTGTGCATAGCCCGCGACCCTGGGATCACTGCTCTCGACCAGCAGCCATTCATCGGGAGCGTGTGCGCCGCCACCGCGGCCTACGCCGAAATGGCCCGCTGCCATCTTGAGCGGCGGCCCCGTGAACACGACGCCCGGCCAGCTCCCCGCGCGACGAGGGAACAGGCTGTATTCGATCCCGGCCTTCTTAAGCGTCGCCGCGCCTGCCTGGACGACCATGCTGTCCTCAGGCGATTCGGTCGGGCTGTAGCCGCCACTGACGATCACCTCGATGTCACCGAAACCGCGCTTCGCCAGATGCGCTTTCAGTTTCTCAACTGCCTCTGCCTTGGTCATGTCGGGGACCAGGCGGAAGTCGAGCTTGGCCTCTGCGCGTCCAGGGAGCACCGTCTTGCCGCCCGGCCCCAAGTAGCCGCTGACGAGACCCTGGATGTTGACCGTTGGCTGTGACGCGAGGCGATAAGTGCTGGTGAGAAAATCCTCGTCCTGAATCCAGCGGCGCACGCCCAGTACTTTCTTGACGGCTTCCTCGTCCTTGGGAAGGCTCGCGGCGAGCAATTCCTTCTCGCGCGGCGTGAGAGGGCGGACGTTCTCGAACCAGCCGTCGACCGTTGGCGTGAAGCCGTCGTCGGCCACCAGCGTGTCGAGCGCCTTGACGAGATGCCAGGCGGGGCTGTCGACCCGGGCCATCAGGCTCGAGTGGATGTCCTTGGCGGGACCGCGGCCCCACTTGTCGCCGCTCGATACCAGCTGGATTTCGATCACGCCCTTGGCTCCCAGGTCGAGCGAGACCGAGCCGTCACGGGATTGGCCCGTCGAGGGCATCATGACGCCAACCGAGCGCTGGAGTGCCGCCTTGATTTCGGGATCGGCCAGCAACGTCGGAAAGTTGGTCGAGCCGATCTCCTCCTCACCCTCGGCAACGAGGACGAGGTTGACCGGCAGTTTGACGCCCGCGTCCTTGAAAGCATGCAGCGCGGTGAGGAAGGCCATCTGCGGGCCCTTCTGGTTGACCGCGCCGCGGCCAACCAACGCTTGCCCTTCGCCGGGCCGCTCGACGATCTTGCCCTCGAGCGGTGGCGACGACCATTCGGTCGGATCGTAGTGCTTGACGTCGTACATGAAGTAAATGGCGAGCGTGTGCTTCGCCCCGGCGTCCAGTGTTGCGAACACCCCCGGCACGCCGCCGCTCGCGACGACCTTCGCCTGCTGGAATCCGGCGTCCAGCGCGAGCTGGCGCATGTACTCGGCGCCTTGCGGGGTGTTGATGCCCATGTTGGCGATGGTCGGCAACGCGATCCATGCGCGCAGTCGCTCGATCGCGGCGTCCTGGTCGGCCTTGATGGCTGCGACGACCTTGTCGTGACTCGCATTGCCCGCTGCCGAGTTTGCTGGCGATGCCGCGAAGGCCATGGCCAATACCGCTGCGCCGCCGATCATCAGGTGCCTGTCGAATTGCATCGCCCCTCCCCACTGCGTTTTTCTGTCGGCCGACAGACTGGACCGGGGAGCAGGTGAAGTCCAGTCGTTCGCAGTGCGGGGCGCGTTTCAGTCCATGAAACGCACCCCGCGCCTGGAGCTAGTTCACGCCAACCAGTGACCAGGCTCTCCCCACGGCAGCGTATTCGGCCCCACCCGAGCCGTAGAGCGATTGAGCCGCACTCAGTGTCGCAGTGCGCGCACCTTTGAAGTTGGTCGTCCTGGTCATGTAGGTGGTCAGTGCCTTGTACCAGATCCGGGCGGCTTTATCCGGGCCGATACCGTCATCGAGGCCACCTTTGTGGTGTGAGCCACCCTTCGCGACCAGATGGAACGCCTTGTTGGAAATGCCGGAGTTGATGTGCACGCCGCCGTTGTCCAAAGTGCCTCGATAGCGCTCGGAGTAGTGATCCGGCTGGTCGTCCGAGGTGTAGCCGAGATTCTTTCCCCGGTGAGGAAATTCCATGTCCCTGGCGGCATCGCCGGCGATTCGTGGCGTCACGGTTTTCTCGAAGATCTTCCAGGTGTTGCTGTTCTCGCCGAACGTGAAACGTTCGATGAGGCACCCAAACACGTCCGAGAACGATTCGTTGAGTGCGCCCGACTCTCCGCTGTAGACCAGGTTGGCGGTGTACTGAGTCAAGGCATGGGTCCACTCATGTCCCAGCCAGTCGACCGAGACCTCGGGACCGTCGACGACTCCGTCGCCATCCCCCAGCACGACTTCATTGCCATTCCAGAAGCCGTTATTGAGCTTGAAGCCGTAGTGCACCCTGACGCTCTTCATGCGGGTGACTCCGTCACGCGAGTAGTGGTATGCGGGCCCCCCGGCCATCGAGACCGTTGCGGTTGAACGTCGTCTTGTAATAGTCCAGGGTCTTTGACGTGCCCAAGTGGGCGTCTACCGCCGCCCTTTGGTACGGCGCATTGAATTATTTGCCACTGTCCTCGAAGTTTGCGATGGAGTTTCGGTATTGCGGCCATCGTAGACCGCAAATTTCGAATATGGTCTTCCATGAAGTAGGTGGGAAAGGACGGATTGAGGTAGATGTAGAACGTGTTGATCGTCCGCCGCGTGCCGCTGTAGAGTGAGAGTCCAGTCCCCGATTGCAGGTTGTTGTAGTTCATCTCGATGGCGCCGGTGTGCGCATCGATGAAGTAAACCGGCAAGGCTGTCTCGGCGCTGCCGTCTTCCCGCCGCAACTGGACGCGATACACCAGCACGTCGGGGGCGCGGTTGGCCACACGCATTACCCACAGGTCGGTCTTTGGCTTCGCTGTCAGGCAGGTCTCGCACCCGTAATGCGTAACGGCGATCCTGATTGCCGCGGCCGCACTCAGCGTTGGTGTTGTATCGACTTGAACATCGTACAAGAGGTCGTCCGTAAGTGAGGCGGACTTCCCATCGGCAGACAGATGCACGATCGCCTCGCCCCCGAACACAGGGACGCCCCGGTAGACCTGCTGCACATGCGTGTGCATCTTTTATTGCTGGTCTTCCTCCACCCGCTTGGTCTCGAACAGGACCTCGTTGCTGGCGACTCCGGCATTCCCCATGTCCTGGGCGACCCGGTTGTAGAGGTATCTAAGGCTGGCTCCCTCGGCGGCAAGCTGGCGCGCCGACATCGCGGCCCGTCGACTCGCCCTCGTTTCAGGTTCAATTGTCGACTCTTGGAGGACCGATGCGGATCCCCAATTCATTCCCTGGTCCTGTGCCGATGACGCACTAAACGGCGCCAGCGATAGGGAAAGTACAGGAACCAGGACCAGTGCCCTTTGGGTTGACCAACGCTTTTCGTTCATTTTAATGCCCCCTGCTGGGCCCACAATGGGCCGGACTCTCATAGAGGCGCAATTCGCCGGCAAAACGGCTCATCTAATTCATCGGGCTGCGGCTGACCCCCCGCGGACCCCTGTTGCCCCATGCCTAAGGCGCCAGACCCCGGACCTTGGGTGCCAGCGACGCGCTGGCGGGTTACGCTTGCCAGATGCAAGCCCCCGCCCAACCCGCGGAGTTCGAGCTCGCCGCGCTGACCTTGTTCACCGCGGCGATGGATCGTGAGGGTGGGACGCGTGAGAGCTGGCTGATCGCGGAGTGCGATTCGAACGCCGCCTTGCTTGCGCGCGTACAGGAGCTCATCGCCGCCGACGCCGCCAACCTTTCAGTCTGGGAAACCGGCGGCATGGGTGCATTGCCGCACGCCCCGCCGGTGCCGCCGTCCCAGGTCGGCGTCTATCGCCTGGAAGAGTTGATCGGCGCCGGTGGCATGGGTTCGGTATACCGGGCACGCCGCAACGATGGCCTTTTCGATCAGACAGTCGCCATCAAGTTCATCCGCCCGCACGATGGGGTGGCCGAGCCGCTGATCGATGCCGAACGCAAGCTGCTTGCTCGCATGGAGCATCCGGGCATCGCGCGCATTGTCGATGGCGGCTCGACCGCCAACGGCTTTCATCCCTTGTGGAGATTCGTCAACGGCGTGGCGCTCGACCAATACGCCACAGAGCATGGAATTGACGTGCGCGCGCGCGTGGTCCTCATGCGCGAAGTCTGCGCCGGTGTTGCGCATGCGCATCAGCATCTCGTGGTGCACTGCGACATCAAGCCGGCCAACATTCTCGTGACCGACGAGGGACACCCCAAGCTCATCGACTTCGGCGTGGCGCGCATTCAGCACCTGGCAGACGCGCGCGGCCCGAGGGCTTCACTCGTGCATACACCAGTCCGCAGCGCCTGGCGGGCACGCCTGCCGTCGTGACAGACGATGTGTACTCGCTGGGCGTCACCCTTTGCGAGATTCTTGCCGACGGGCTGCAAGGCGATCTTGGTGCGATCGGTCGCAGGGCGACGGCGGCACTACCCGGATGAGCGCTACGCGAGCGTCGACGCGCTGGACGACGACCTGCGCCGCTGGCTCCGAATGCCGCCCGGTTGCGGCCGCAGGTGGCGGCTGGCGGTATCGCATGCGCAAGATGGTGGCGCGACATCCTGGCGCGTGGCCGCGGCGACGCTCGCCGTCGTGGGATTGATCGTGGCGCTGGCCGTGATTGCGACTCTCTATGCGCGCGCGGATGCCGCCCGGCTGGACGCCGAGCGCCGCTTCGGCGAGGTGCGGGCGCTGGCCAACTACATGCTGTTCGATCTCGACAGCCAACTGGAAACTATCCCCGGCACCACCCAGGCACGACGCGAAATGGTCGGGCGCGGCCAGCAGTATCTCGATGCGCTGGCGGCAACCGCGGGCGGCAACGCGGACCTGCAGCGCGAGGTGGCCGTGGGCCTCGCGCGCCCTGGCAAGTGCGGGGGTGTCGGGCAGGCGCACGTCAGGAGGCCCGCCGCTGCCAAAGCCAACCTGGAGCGCGCCGAGCGCATGCTCGTGGCGTTGACAGCGCGTGCTCCGCAAGCGCTGGGCCTGCAGCGCGATCTCGGTCGGGTGCGCTATCTGCTCGCGCTGGTCTATGGCGCGCGGGACAACAATGAAGCCGGGCGGCTGCAAAAGGCCCGGCAGGCTGAAGCCAATCTGCTGACTGCCCTGGCCGGCGTCGATCGCTGGTCGCCGTCAACCGCGGATCTCGCGGAGTTGCACACGTTGCTCACCAGTTCACGCCTTACCCAGGCCGACGTCTTCAAATGGCGCGAGCAGTACGCGGCGGCCGCCAGCCTGCAGGAGCAAGAAGAAGCGCGACTCTTGGCGCTGCCCGCAGCGGTGCGCCAGGCCATGGACTTCGAGTATCACAGCGGCCGGCCCGCGATGATGCTCGGGGACTCGTTGTTCTATCTCGAGGGCCTCGACGACGCCCTGGCGGCCTATCGCCGCGCCACGTCGCGTTGCGAGCAGGGACTGGTCAAGACTCCGCGCCATCGGCGGCTCATGGATGGCGTGCTGATTGGATACTGGTCCATTGCCGGGACGCTTGATGAGATGGGGAGCCACGAACAGGCATTGATTGCGGACGACCGTGCCGTGGCAATGGGCGAGCGGCTCGTCGATCTTGATCCTGAAAACGTCGAAGCCTGGCGCATCCGCGACATGGCGCGCGGGCAGCGTGCCCTCACCCTCGCCAGCCTCGGGCGCCCAACGAAGCGATTCGCATGCTCGAGCACAGCGTGCACGGGAACAGGGCAGGCGCAGCGATTGCCAGACGATGCGGAACGCGCGCGGGACGCCGTGGTGCCGCTGCGCAACCTGTCGCAGGTCTATCGAGACTATGGCGATGCGGTGGGTGCGTGCCGCGCCCTGAGGCAGGCGATCGACGGCTGGACACAAATCGAGCGCCGCTGGGGTTTGGCAGAGTTCGACCGAAAAAACGAACTTGGCGTGGTCCAGCTACAGCTGGCCCGCTGCCCCGCCCTTTAGGTAAGCGCATCGTGCAGCCAGGCACGCGCGGCGCGCCAGCTGCGCTTGACGGTCGCGGGCGAGGTGCCCTGCACGACCGCAATTTCGTCCAGGGTCAGCCCGCCAAAATAGCGCAACTCGGCCCGGTGAGCGTGCTCCTGGGAAACGGCAGCGAGCCGCTCGAGCGCTGCGTGCAGCGCTTCGGCGTCGATGTCCGTGCGCACTTCCTCTGCGATCTGCGATACGAGCGTGACTTTGGGCGAGCCGCGCTCGAGCGAGGCGTTCGTGGCGTACGTGATCGATCAATACCTGCCGCATCACGTGTGCGGCATATGCAAGAAAATGCGCGCGGTCACGCGCCGACAGGTCGGCCTGTGCGAAAAGCTTGAGCGCCGTGCCGTTCGCAAGCTCGGTCGGTGCCAGCATGTGGCGCGCTCGATCACCGGCCAGGAGTCGACGTGCGAGAGTTCGCATTTCCTCATAGACAGCGGAGATCAACTGCCCCCGCGCGAGCGCGTCCCCGCCTACTGCAGTCTGCAGCAGTTCCGTGATGGCTGTGGGTGCCCCTGTTGGCATTTTGGGTCCATCTCGCCGGTCAGTTCCCAAGGGGATCAATAATGTACACGAGCCGCGGTCGGGTCGACGGCCCTCCGATTATTAGCGACCGGACGGTTTGGAGTCCTGACCTTGTGACATAGGCGGTTGATCTCCTGGGCTGGCGGCCCGGCACCTGCCGCGATCTGATGCGGATCGGCATCCCTGCGTGCATCCCGCTAGTATCTTCTTCTATGAACCGTACCATCCCCTCCCGGCTGCCTGTCGACTTGCTTCTAGGCCTCGCGGCGTTGCATCTGTCGGTCGCATCCGCGGAGAGTCCCAGGTGACTTCACGACTATCGCGAGCGGTCCGAATTCACTCGCACCGGGCGCTACGACGAAGTGGAAAGGTTGTGCGCCGCATTTGCCGCGCAATGGCCCGACAAGGCGCGATTCTTCGAGTTCGGGCGTTCACCCGAGAACCGCCCCTTGCTCGCTATCGCCGTGTCGGACGACGGCGTCCTCGACCTGGAGTCCGTCCGTGCGCACCAGCGACCGGTGGTGCTTTTCCCAGGCGGCATTCATGCGGGCGAGATCGACGGCAAGGGTGCGGGTTTCATCGCGCTGAGCGAACTGCTCGAAGGACCCGTGAATCGTGGCGCACTTGGCGCGGACGACGACGGTGCTGTTCGTGCCGGTGTTCAACGTCGATGGCCACGAGAGGTTCGGTGCATGGAACCGGCCCAACCAGCGCGGTCCGCAAGCGATGGGTTGGCGCGCGACGGCGCAGAACCTGAATCTCAATCGTGATTACACCAGGCCGATGCGCCTGAGATGCGCGCCCTGCTCGGGCTCCTGAACGCCTGGGACCCGATCCTGTACGCGGACCTGCACGTCACGAACGGTCGCTCGGTCGAATTGCATCGCCCCTCCCGTCCCGGATTAAAATTCGCCGGACAGACTGGACCGGAGCGAGTTTGAGGTCCAGCCAAAGTCGATCGGCGGCGCGGTGCGCGCCGCAGTTCGTGTCTTGCCAGAAACGTCAGAGAGTCACGTGGTCCAGATTCATGACTTTGGTCCACGCCGCAACGAAGTCCTTCGCGAACTTCTCGCGTGCGTCGTCCGCTGCATAGACTTCGGCGATTGCGCGCAGCTCCGAGTTCGACCCGAAGACCAGGTCGACGGGGGTGGCCGTCCACTACGGCTTGCCCGACTCGCGATCAAGCCCCTCGTAAATGCCCTCGGACTGGGAGGACTTCTTCCATTTCGCGGACATGTTCACCAGGTTCACGAAGAAGTCGTTGCTCAGGGTCCCGGGCCGATTGGTGAACACACCGTGGGCAGACTGTCCCGCATTGGCGTTCAGTGCCCGCATGCCGCCGACCAGCACGGTCATTTCCGGAACCGTCAGCGTCAGGAGGTTCGCCCGGTCGACCGGCATCTCGGTCTCGGCAGCGCCTGCTATAGCGACCGGCGTCAAGGCTGCTGCCAGGGCCATAATCGCCCCGGTGGTAGTCAAGGTTGACGTTCTGTGACGCATTGAAAAGCACTTTTAACTGTCCAAGGTGATCGCCGTGCCGACCGGACTATGATTCACCGGCCGGGAACTCGGACAGCCGATCCTTTCTATCAATGCGATAGGTTCTGTAAATCACTCCAGCCGTTTTATCGCGACCGCCGGCGCGAAGGCGACTCTCAGACTGCAACCATCTCGCGCACAGCGGCAAAGACTGCCAGGGTGCTCTCGCGGAATTTCGCTTTCTTGTCCGGTTCGAAAAGCTGCCAGGCGTCGCTGTCGGCCAGCATCAGGCCTTCCAGCAGCGGAATCAGTTCCGGTCGAATGCACGCGGGCACTTGTGCCTCGGTCAGGCTGCCAGGATTCGGCCACTCCGGCACTACGTTCAAAGACTGATGGAGCAGGGCCGCCTGTACGATCAGCGTGGCGGCCGATCCAGTGCCAAACAGCTGGTCAATTCCCCGCAGGATTTCAGGCAGCGCGCGGTTGTCCTGCATTGATCCCTTGCCGTCGGGCGTCGCAACGGAGGCGCCAAGCACCAGCTGGCTCCAGGGCTCCAGCGTTGCCGGATAGGCTTCGCTGGTGAGGAAACCCAGACGGGGCAGCGTACGCGCCGCCATGCCCGCGGAGCGAAAGGCATGCAGGGCGTCGCGCTGGCCGGCGATGACCTGCTTTCCCAGGTCGTGGTACAGCACGCTCCATTCCATCAAAGCTTGCAGGTATTGCGAAGCCCGGCGGTACTCCGGCAGGAGTTGCAGGGCGATCAGGACCTGCGTGACATGGTGCAGGGTGGTGCCGTCGGCATAGGCAGCCATTTCCCTCCAGCCCGGAGCAACGGGCTCGATGGCAGCCATCTGTTCCGCCGTGTAGAAATGGCGCATGCGCGCGACGAGCGCCTCGCCATCCTGAATTGCGGCAGTCTCAATTTGCCAGGCGAGGGTGCGGACAAACTCCAACAGGTCCGGAAGTTGGTTTTCGAGGCGCGGGATTGTCGCTGCCATCGGCGTCATGTCCTGCAGTCGCGGAGGTTCGAAGAAGGGTCGCATCCACTGGGTCGGGCGCCGCACTTGCAAGCCGGGGCCGACAGGTGATGTCCACGGAACGGACGTTACATCATGGCGTGATATAAAACCGGCTCGTAGCGAAGCGTCGCGGTGGGGCACGTGCACCAATGACTACTTTGTATTTCACACTTGTGGCCGTCGTCCTTTACCTGGGGTGCGATCGCCTGCTCGACCAGCTGGAGCGCCGTGCCGGGCGACGTTTCGAAAATCGATCGTTGATATTCTTCGGATTGCTGCTGGGCAGCAGCCTTGCGGCGTTTGCGTTGGTTCGCCGGTTCGTCGGCGTCGACTGATCCCACCGCACCCCGCCCCGCGACGGTGCGGATGTGCGCGATCCTGGTGCGTCGCCCCTTTCTTTTTGCAGTGCACTTGATCTATATCAAGGACGCGCACCGAATTAGCGCCTAGTAGTCGATTCCGCTCGCCGGGCCGCATGAGCGCCCGAGCACGATCAATAACGAACGATCAACAGGGGGCTACATGTCCGGACCACAGTCCAACGAGCCTGGTCGGCCAGAACGCACGCCATTTTTCCAGCGCGTGCTCGACAACCCGTTCCTGCTGCTGTTCCTCGGGGTCACGATCCCGACGGTCGTCTATCTCATCTGGGGAATCATGGAAATCATCCAGATTCCCCTCGCTTCACCCTGAGCGGAGACCGCAGTCATGGCAATCGCATCTCCGAGCGCAGGCTGGTGGAAAGAGCCCATTCACAAGGTCGAGCTGATCTGGATCATCGTCGCGTTCCTGTGGGGAATCGCGATGTTCTTCATGATGATCTACTGGCACGGTGTCGGCAGCCAGAATCTCTCGAACGAGGCGTACCGGACGACGCCGGCCGACTTCGCGGCCAAGGTCGACAAGATGACCGAGGCGTACACGGTGCGGCAGGAAGGCGCTTTCCCGGTAGTGCGTCCCCCGCCCGGCAGCGACGTCTACATGATGGGCCGCGTCTACATGTGGTGGCCAATGCTCGAACTCGTGAAGGGCGAGACCTATCGCCTGCACCTGTCGTCCATTGACCTGCAGCACGGCTTCTCCCTGCAGCCGGTCAACATCAATCTCCAGGTGCACCCGGGATACGAGATGGTAGTGACGATGACCCCGAACCAGACGGGCCAGTTCGGCATCGTCTGCAATGAGTACTGCGGCTTCGGACATCACACGATGACCGGTCGCATCTACGTCGTCGACAACAAATAAGGGGCCCGTCATGACAGCTGCAACCCACTTTCGCACCTGCCCGACGACCGGCCTGAAGATCGACCGGTCCGCGGAAAACCTGATCAAGGCGAACGCCGTCGTGGCCGTGGTGTTCCTGCTCATCGGCGGCCTGTTCGGGCTCTCGATCGCGCTCACCCGCTGGCCCGCCGTGCACCTGCTCCCGGCCGACTGGTTTTACCTCGCGCTGACGGCACACGGCTTTGACGTCCTGCTCGCCTGGATCATCTTCTTCGAGATGGCGGTGCTGTATTTCGCCTCCGCCATATTGCTCAACTCGCGGATTGCCGCGCCCCGCTGGGGCTGGGCCCAGTTCTGGCTCATGCTGGTCGGCGCGCTGATGACCAACGTCGCCGTGCTGCAGGGCAACTCGTCCGTGATGTTCACGTCCTATCCGCCCCTGGTGGCGGCCCCGCACTTCTACCTTGGGCTGGTGCTGTTTGCCGTAGGCGCGCTGATTGGTTGTGCTGTGTTCTTCGGCACGCTGGTGGTCGCCAAGGACGAAAAGACCTACGAGGGCTCGGTACCCCTGGTCACCTTCGGCGCCATCACGGCGGCGATCATTGCCGTCTTCACGCTGGCCTGCGGCGCGATCATCCTCATCCCGACTTTCCTGTGGTCGGTCGGGATCATCAGCGGCGTCGACCCGCTGATGTACAAGCTGGTCTGGTGGGGCATGGGGCATTCCTCGCAGCAGATCAACGTCTCTGCACACGTCGCGGTCTGGTATGCGATCGGAGCCATGGTGCTCGGCGCCAAGCCGATCTCCGAGAAAGTCAGCCGCATGGCTTTCCTGATGTACATCCTGTTCCTGCAGCTCGCGAGCGCGCATCACCTGCTGGTCGAGCCCGGCGTGAGTTCGAGCTGGAAGATCTTCAACACCAGCTATGCGATGTACCTGGCCGTCCTGGGCAGCATGATCCACGGCATGACCGTGCCGGGTGCGATCGAGGCTGCGCAACGCGCCAAGGGCTTCAACAAGGGCCTGTTCGAGTGGTTGCGCAAGGCGCCCTGGGGCAACCCGGCCTTCGCCGGCATGTTCATGTCGCTGGTGATGTTCGGCTTCCTCGGCGGCATCTCCGGCGTCGTGATGGGCACGGAACAGATCAACCTGATCATGCACAACACGCTGTATGTGCCAGGGCACTTTCATGCGACCGTAGTCGCCGGCACCACACTGGCGTTCATGGCGATCACCTATCTCCTCGTGCCGCTGATCTTCCGCCGGGAGGTCATGTTCAAGAAGGTCGCCCAGTGGCAGCCCTACGTGTTCGGGCTGGGCATCGCAGGGATTTCGCTGTTCATGATGGGCGCTGGAACCCTCGGGTGCCCGCAGGCACTGGGACATCACTTTCGCGGACGCGCTCTCCCAGTTCCAGTTCTCACCGGCCGCGTTCCTGATGCTGGCCCTCAACGGGCTGTCGGCAATCATGGCCGCGATCGGCGGTGCAATGTACATCGTCGTCGTCGTCTGCTCGGTCTTCCTCGGCCGCAAGATCGGCGACAACGAAGTGGTGCAGCTCGGGCCGGTCTCCGGCGCGGCATCGGCGGCGGCAGTGGCTCGTTACGGCAACGAGGGCACGCTCAAGATCCCCGGCACGGTCGTGCTGGTCGGCGTGTTCTTCGTCTCATTCGTCCTGTACTACTTCGTGAACTGGAAGTACCTTGCCGAGGTCTGGCCGCTGAAGTAGGAGCGAACATGCAGGATGCTGTCGCCCAGAATACGGGTCTTGCCGAGGGGCGGGCTTCCTGGCGGAGCGCGGTCGAGGTCTTCAAGCCGCGCATCGGGCTCGAGATCATGTTCGCCGGCATCGCGGGTGTAGCGATGTCACAGGGAGGCGGGCTGCCGCTGATGCAGTTGCTGGTACTGGCGACCGCGGTATTCCTGGCCGCTGCCAGTGCCGGTGCGCTCAATCACCTGGCCGAGCGCGACCTCGACGCTCGCATGTCCCGCACTCGCGGGCGTCCGTTCGTCACCGGCAAACTCGCCGGGGGATCGCTCTGGTTCGTGGTGATCGGCTTGCTGCTTACGATTGCCGTCGTGTCGGCCGGCCTGGCGACGAACTGGCTGGCCGCGACGTTCGTGTTTCTCGGAGCCTTCACCTACGGAGTCGTTTACACCCTGTGGCTGAAGCGGCGGACGTGGCTGAACATCGTCGTCGGTGGCCTGGCGGGCAGTTTCGCCGTACTTGCCGGCGCCGCGGCCGTGAACCCGGATCTCGGACCGGCGGCGTGGACGTTTGCGGTCGTGCTGTTTCTCTGGACTCCGCCGCACTTCTGGAGCCTCGCCATGTATTACCGCCAGGACTACGCCGATGCGGGCGTACCCATGTTGCCGGTGGTGTTTGGTGACCGGGTCGCGGCCCGTGTGATTCTCGGCCACACGATTCCGCTGGTGCTGCTGGCGCTGTTGCCAGTCGCCTGGGGCGCGGGGATCTTTTACCTTGCCTGCGCCGCGGCGGGCGGCGCGTATTTCCTCTATCGCAGCGTCGTCCTCGTCCGCGAGCCGACGCAGAAGAATGCAATCCGCAATTTCCTGGCGTCCCTGCTGCAGTTGACCCTGCTGTTGGTCGGGGCCATCGTCGATGGAGCCGTCGCAGGCCGTCTGGTCGCCTACTGAGCCATGCGCGTGCACCTTCAAAGGCGAACGCTGCAAGGCGGGCTCTTGGTCATTCTCGGGTGCGTGGCGAGTGCCAGTGTGCCTGCACAGGCTGCAGCCCCTGACAACGACGCCGCGCTGGCGACCAGCCAGGCGGCGATAACCCGGCAACTCGACGACTACCAGTTCGTCGACCAGCGTGGGCAAGCGTTCCGGCTGTCGGACCTCGGCGGCAAGCCGGTCGTGCTGAGCCTCGTCTACACGAGTTGTTACTACGTCTGCTCGGGCCTGACCGTGCACCTGGGCGACGTCACCAAAGTGGCACGGAGAGCGCTTGGCCCGGACAGCTTCACCGTGCTGACGGTTGGGTTCGACACGCCGAACGACACGCCCGAACGGATGCGGCTGTTTGCGCAGGACCGCGGCGTGGATCTGCAGGGTTGGTATTTCGCCAGCGCCGACGCCGCGACGCTGGAGCGGCTCGCGCGTGACGTTGGCTTCACTTACCGGCCCTCGCCCAAGGGCTTCGACCACATCACGCAGACCACGATCATCGACCGCGCCGGACGCGTGGTGCTGCAGGTGTACGGCCAGGACTTCAACCCTCCGAATCTCGTCGAGCCGCTGAAACGACTCATCCGCGGACAGGAGATCGAGCGCGGGACGCTGGCCGGCATGATTCGCTCGGTGAAGCTCTTCTGCACGATCTACGATCCCGCCAGCGGCCGCTACCGCTTCGACTACTCGATCGTCGCCGACGCGATCGCGGGCATCCTCGCCCTCGGCATGGTGGCCATCGCGATCGCGTTTGCCTGGCGGAACTCGCATTGACCGGGCTGGCACCCGCTGCCTGCAGACAGGATTGAATGGCGTGAAGTGGCTCAAATCGGGATTGCGCGCGCTGTTCCTGCGGCTGGAACAGGTCTGCGAGAAGTTCTTCGGGCCGGGCTTGAATCCGTTGGTGCACCTCGGTTCGCTCGGCTGGTTCCTGTTCTGGATCGTCACCGTCACCGGCATCTACATCTACGTGTTTTTCGACACGGGCGTGACGCAGGCTTACGCGTCCCTCGAGTACCTCTCGCGCGAGCAGTGGTACCTCGGCGGAATCATGCGCAGCCTGCATCGCTATGCCTCGGACGCGATGGTCGTGGTCGTCATGCTGCACCTGCTGCGCGAATTCGCGATGGATCGCATGCGCGGCAACCGCTGGTTCCCGTGGGTCACCGGCGTGCCGCTGCTGTGGTTCCTGTACGCCTGCGGCATTACCGGCTACTGGCTGGTGTGGGACCAGCTGGCCCAGTACGTTGCTATCTCCACCACGGAATGGCTCGACAGCATCGGCATTTTTGCGGAGCCCATCGCGCGGAACTTCCTCGACAGCTCGCACCTGGCCGGGCGGTTCTTCACGCTGATGGCCTACATTCACATTGCCGTGCCGCTGATCATGCTGCTGTTCATGTGGGTGCACATCCAGCGCCATGCCCATGCCAGGGTGAACCCGCCGTGTTCCTCACGTTGCTGCCGTGGCTGCCGCCGCTGCGCAAGGCGCCGCCCGCTGTGGTCAACCTCGAAAACTGCAATGGCTGCGGGCGGTGTTTTGCCGACTGTCCGTTCGGCGCAATCACGATGGTCGGGCGGACCGACGGCACCGAGTTCGACCAGGAAGCTCGTGTCGACGCCGACATGTGCATGAGTTGCGGAATCTGCGTCGGAGCCTGCCCGACCGCCACGCCGTTCCGCCGTGCCAGCGCGCTGGTGCCCGGCATCGAATTGCCGGCGGATCCGATTGCCGGCCTGCGCGACCAGGTGGTCGCCGCGACGGCGAAGCTGCAGGGTAACGACCGCGTCGTCGTCGTCCGGTGCGCGCACGCCGGCAACCTCGACGCACTGGCGGATACGGGTGTCGCCGTCCTGGCCATGCCGTGCGTCGGCATGCTGCCGCCGGCGTTCATCGACCTCGTGATCGCGCGCAAGCACGCCGACGGGGTGCTGATTGCCGGCTGCGCCGAGGAAGATTGCTACGAAAGGCTCGGTGATCGGTGGACGGAAGAGCGCATCGGCAGCCAGCGGGACCCGTACCTGCGTGAGCGGGTGGACCGTGACCGGGTGGCCGTGTCGTGGGCGTCACCCGTGCACCAGCATCGGACTCGGGAGGCCCTGGCCCAATTCCGACAGCACCTGCATGACCTCGCCGCGTCAGCGCGGCCGGCGCGCACCGGCGTGGCCTGGCGGGCGCGGATGAAGCAGTTGCCCTTGCCGCTGCGCTTCGCCGGCCAGGTGGTTGTGCTCGGGGCCGTCGCGGTACTGGTGGGGTGGTTCGCCACGCGACCGACCTACGCCTACCTGAATCACGATCAAGCTTTGCTCAAGCTGAGCTTCAGTCATGCCTCCCGGTCGCTGAAGGAGTGTCGTCACTACAGCCCCCAGGAACTCGCGAACCTGCCGTTCGCAGAGCGGACAGCCACGACGTGCGAGCGCGGGCGCTGGCCCGTAGACCTGGAACTCCTGCTCGATGGACGGACGATACATCGCGCCACCCACCAGCCGGCCGGCTTGTGGGATGACGGTCCTTCCACGGTCTACGCAAGTTTCCGCGTGCCTGCCGGCACGCACCAGCTCACGGCGCGCCTCCGCGACAGTGGCCGTGCGACGGGATTCGACTACGACAGTTCGACCACTGTCACGCTCAGCCCCGGCCAGAATTACGTCATCGACTTTCGCGGTGCAGAAGGAGGCTTCCAGTTCGGCCGCGCGCCAGCTCACGGCCTGGCCACGCAGGAGACCCCGCCATGACCCTGCTCCAATGGCGTGACGATTTCTGCATCGGCATCGCCGAAGTCGATCATGAGCATCAGGTGTTGATCGGCCTGATCAACGAGGTGCATGCAGCCCTGGGGGTGGACCGCTCCTCCGAGCGCATCGAAGACTTCCTCGGCGAAATCCACGCGCGTATCTCGGCGCATTTCGCTCTCGAGGAAAAAGACATGCGGTCGCGCAAGTACACGGAGTTCAACCAGCACAAGGCAGACCACGAACGGTTGCTCGACGACATCCGCGACATCATGGACGATCACACGGTGCGAGGCGTGCTTGACGACCAGGCACTCTCGAATCGCCTGGCCACCTGGTTCGGTGACCATTTCAAGACTTACGACGCGCGGCTACACTCGTTCCTGCTGGCCTAGCGCGGTGTGCGCCGACTCGGCCAGACCAGGATACGAGGTCCAGCGAACGTGAACCCCCGGCTGCCCCGCATCCTGCTGCTGGCGACGGCGGCGTTCGTCGCCGCGCTGCTCGGCGCGCGAGCACTGATGCCCGGCGTCCCCGCGCCGCCAGTGCTCGAACGCGCGGTGTGGTTGCCCGATGGCTCGCCGTTGCCCGAACTTGCGTTCGTGGACGAATCCGGCGCGCCTTTCGATGAGTCGCGCTTGCACGGCCGCTGGACGTATGTGTTTTTCGGCTTCGCCTCGTGCCCCGACATCTGCCCGACGACGCTAGTCACGCTCGCTGCGGTGCGAAAGGCGTTGCACGACCTGCCGACCGAGCTGCACCCTGATGTGCTGCTCGTGACGGTAGACCCGTCGCGGGACGACGTAACGAGGCTGGCGCCGTACGTTGGTCATTTCGATCCCGCTTTCAAGGCGGTTACGGGCGATGAGGCCAGTCTTGCCCGATTGGCCGGCGCGCTCGGCGCCGCGTATGCCCGCGTGCCCCTGGCAAGCGGCGGGTACACGATGGACCACACGGCCAGCCTGTTCCTGATTGGCCCCAACGGTCGGCTCGTTGCCACATCGGGTGCGCCGCACGACTGCTTCGAGTTCGGGCGTTCACCGGAGAATCGCCCGTTGCTCGCGATCGCGGTGTCGGACGATGGTGTCCTCGACCCGGAGGCCGTCCGGGCACGCCAGCGGCCGGTCGTGCTTTTCCAGGGCGGTATTCATGCGGGCGAGATCGACGGCAAGGATGCGGGTTTCATCGCGCTGCGCGAACTGCTCGAAGGACGCGAAAATCGTGGCGCACTGGCGCGGACGACCGTGTTGTTCGTGCCGGTATTCAACGTCGATGGCCACGAGAGGTTCGGTGCATGGAACCGGCCCAACCAGCGCGGTCCGCAAGCAATGGGTTGGCGCGCGACGGCGCAGAACCTGAATCTCAATCGTGATTACACCAAGGCCGATGCGCCGGAGATGCGCGCCCTGCTTGGGCTCCTGAACGCCTGGGATCCGATCCTGTACGCGGACCTGCACGTCACGGACGGTGCAGAGCTGCGCGAGGACCTGTCGGTCGAAGTTGAGCCCGGCCACGGCTGGGACCTCGAACTGGGCCACACGGGACACGCGCTTCGGGACGAGGTGCTCGCCCGGCTGCAGCGCAAGGGCTTCCACGCGCTGCCGTTCTATCCGGAGTTCGTCGCCGCCGACGATCCGGAATCCGGTCTGGCCGCGGAAGTGCGCTCACCCCGCTTCAGTCTCAGTTACTGGGCCACCCGCAACCGCTTCGGCGCCCTGGTCGAGACGCATTCGTGGCAGGAGTACCCGCGCCGTGTCGCCGCCACGCGCGAGACCATTCACGCAATGGTCGAGCTCGCCGCGCGCGATGGAGTGAAGTGGCTCGTCTCTGCACGCGCGGCCGATGAGCGCGCACGCCTGCTCGGCGGTAAACCGGTCGCGCTGAGCTTCAGGAACACGGACGCCGTGCGGACGGTCGAGCTGCGCGGCTATGAGTACACGCGAGAGCCTTCCTCGGTCTCGGGTCAGACTTGGATACGCTACGACTCCACCAGGCCTACGGTCCTGCGGCTGCCGTTGAAATATGAGGTGCAGCCTGCGCTCACCGTTATCGCGCCGGCCACCGGCTATGTCGTGCCGGGCGCGCACGCCGCGTGGATGTCGGAAAAGCTGGCGCTGCACGGAATCGAGTTTCAGCGAGTCATCGCGTCGCAGCCGGCCAGCGCCGTGCAGGCGTTTCGCGCCGACAAGGCAACGATCGCGGCGGAAACGTCCGAGGGGCGATCAGTCGTGACGGTGCAGGGCGACTGGCGCGATGAAAAGCGCGACATCGACGCCGGTGCGCTGTTCGTGCCGATTGCGCAGCCAAAGGCTCGACTGGTGATGTCACTGCTGGAGCCGCAGGCGCCCGATTCGTTTGTGTCGTGGGGGTATTTCAGCGCGGCCTTCGAACGCAAGGAGTACATGGAAAACTACGTCACCGAGGCCGTGGCGCGACAGATGCTGTCGCAGGACGCGGCGCTCAAGGCGGAGTTCGAGCGCCGGTTGCGCGAGGATGCGGCGTTCGCGGGCAGCCCGAACGCGCGCCTCGAATTTTTCGACCGCCGCCATCCTTCCTGGGACGAGCGCTACGGCCTCTACCCCGTCTACCGCAATTGACCCGGACGGACCTTACTGCGGCAGCGGCTGCAGGTTGAGGATCATGTTCAGCACCGTGCCGAGCAGGGAATCTGAACCGTTGGCATTGGTGCCATAGGTGCGGCGCCCGTAGTAGCCATCCTCGTAGCCGCGCTGGAATCCCTCACGGAAGTAGTAGTTGTAGTCGTCCTGTCGCACATAGCGGCCGTCAAAGCCATAGTTGGCGTCCTGATAGGCGAAGGATTCCCGGTAGTCGAAGCGCCAGTTGTCCTGCTTGTCCGCGCGCCCCGCCTGGCAGCCCTTCTGGTACCCCGTGTTCGAGGCGCCTGTCGGAGCTGGTCGGCGCCGTACTGATTGGTCTGGTAGTTGTTGTCGCCCCGGCGGTACTGGTAGGTCGGAGGCGTGTAGTAGTACGGGTCGTTGTCGTAGTCGTAGCGGTCGTTGGCGAGACGCGCCTCCTGTTGGCGCAGTTGCTCGTAATACGCCTGCTGGTAGCGGTAGTGAGCCAGTCGTTTCTGCTTTTCCAGCTGTTGCGCATTGCGCAGCGCGATCGCCTGCTGTTGCGCGATACGCTGGTTGTACTCAGCGATGAGCTTCTTCTGCTGGCGAATACGCTCCTGTTGTTCCTGCTGTGAGAGGCGATGCTTCTGGTGTTCCTGCGCCTCCTTCTTGGCCTGTTTCTGCTCCTGTTTGTCTTGTTTGTCCTGCTGCGCCTCAGCCTTGTGCGGGGCCGACACGTCCTGTCCGTGCTGGGCGTGGCTGGCGAAACTCATCGTCGCGAACGCTGCGCTAATCGCGACTGTCACTCCAAGTCGAGTCAGGGTGCTGGCCTTCATTTCATGTCTCCGCAATGGGTCCTACCGATCTGTCGGCAGTGCTGGCGGGTTGTACTGAGCCCGTGTTGTCACGGTACGCCCAGGAGTCCGGTTCCATCTGTACGGTACGACACAGTCGTGGCGCCGCTACGGCGCAAAGCCGGGCCAGCGTTTCAAGCGGTCGTTACGTGGGATTCACGGGCAAGACCTCGCCGTCGATTTCAGCGGGCTGGTCGAACTCCGCGCCGGGAAGTTGTTTCCTGGTCTCTATCCTGCCGCCGAGCGCGGCCAGAGTTCCGCTGCGCGGAAGCGACCGGTCGCGGTGAGGTCGCCCTGAGCAGCGCGCTCTGCCGCCCGCAGGTCGGCGCGGCGCGCCATGAAAGGCGTCTGCGCCACGACATCGAGCAGGCTCGAACCTGCAAACAGGAATCCCTGGCCCGCGACGCAGCCGAGGTCCAGCAGGGTTGCCACCTGGCTTTCGTTCTCGATGCCTTCAGCGACCGTCTCGAGGCCGAGTGTCGTCGCGAGCATCACGACTGCACGGGCCAGTTCCGGGCCGCCGTCGTGTTCAGTCAGCCGACTGACGAACGCGCGATCGATCTTGAGGATGTCGATCGGGAACCGGTGCAGGTAGGAGAGCGACGAGTACCCCATGCCGAAGTCGTCGATCGCGAGGCGCACGCCGAGCGCCTTCAGCTCACGGAAGCGTTCCAGGTTGACTTCGGTGTTCTGCATGATCGTGCTCTCGGTCAGCTCGATCACGAGGTCCCCGGCATCGAGACCCGAAACCTCGAGCGCGTGGCGCACGTCCGCAACCAGGTCACCTTGCTGCAGGTGGCGTCCCGAGATGTTGACCGCCACGCGCAGGCCGGTGCCGGCCTCGACGGAATCGCTCCATGCGCGGATCTGCGTGCACGCGTCAACGAGGACGCGACGACCCAACTCGACGATCCGGCCGGATTCCTCGGCAATCGAGATGAACGAGCCCGGCATGACGATGCCCCGCTGCGGGTGATTCCACCGCACCAGGGCCTCCACGCCGAGTAGTTCGCGGCTCGTCAGGTCGACCACCGGCTGGAACTCGACGAAGAACTCGTTGCGCGCAAAAGCCAGGTCGATGTCCTGCTCCAGTCGCAGGCGGTCGTGCAATTGTTCCTGCATGTGCGGCTGGAACAGCACGCAGCGCGCCTTGCCGGCGGACTTCGCGTTGTACATGGCGATGTCGGCCTTGCGCAGCAACTGCTCTGCGTCGTCACCGGGTTGCGAGCAGGCCGCACCGATGCTCGCCGTGGCGTCGGTTTCCCTGCCGTCCACCAGCAGGGGCCGGTTGAACGCCTCGGTGATCGGCACGGCGATGCGCTCGACGTCCGTATCGCTGCGAATGCCCTCGAGCAGGATCGCGAACTCGTCGCCACCGAGGCGAGCCACGGTGTCGGACGGCCGGGTCGACTTGACCAGCCGTTGCGCCGCCGCCTGCAACAGGCGATCGCCGGCATCGTGTCCGAGCGAGTCGTTGACGTTCTTGAAGTTGTCGAGGTCGAGGAACATGACGGCAACTCGCTGCTGCGACCGTTGCGCCAGCGCCAGCGCGTGCTCGACCCGGTTCCAGAAGAGGCTGCGATTGGCGAGCAGCGTCAGCGGGTCGTGGAATGCCAGCTTGCGCAGTTGCTCTTCCAATGCCTTGCGCTCGGTGACGTCGCGGAAGTTCAGGGCCAGCCCGGCAATGGCCGGGTCGTCCATCAGGTTGCTGCCGACGCACTCGAGGGTGCTGCGTCGTTCGCCTGACTCGACGATCAGCTCGATCGGTCCAACGACCCGGCCATGCGTCGCCGACACCTCAGCGAGGAATGCAGCCAGCCGTTCGTTGTCGCCATCGACCCAGCGGTCGAGGAGATTGTGTCCCACCATGTCGTCCGGATGGGTGGCAAACGTGCGCTCGGCCGCCGGCGAGGCGAACTTCAACACCCCCTCGGCGTTGGTGATCATGATCACGTCGGAGGCATTCTTGATCAGGGACGCGTAGCGGGCTTCGACGATGTCGGCCGCACGCCGTTCGCGCAGCAGCGCGTCGTCGCGCGAGAGCACGCCCTGGCGGACCATGACCAGCGACGTCAGCACGAAAATGATGACTGTCATCGTGTTCACGGGGCTGGCGGCCGTGCTGCGCTCGACGTAGACCAGCACCAGGAACGACACCATCATGGCGATGTAAGGCATTCCCTCGATGAGCGCGACGCTGAATGCATTCGGGGCGCGTCGCGCGCCGGGCCTGCCACGAAGTTGCTCGCGCGCGGCGGCTGCAAGCCAGACGTAGCAGGACAGGTAGATGACGTCCGAGACGCTGCCCGGAATGTAGCTGCCGTCCACCTTGGACATGGCCCAGACGATGTCGGCAAGGGACATCGACGAGAAGCCGAGCGTGAGCAGCATCAGGGCCCGGCGCCGGATAGGCGTGGCGCCGGAGTGCATCAGCAGCACGCCGCAGGCCAGCAGCATGAGGCAGTTGAGGGCGATGTAGCTCTGCGCCAGCACGTACTTGAGCAGGTTCGGGTCGCGTTGGGCTGCCGCTGTCGGCGCGATCACGAAGAACCAGAAGAATGCGCCGAACCCCAGCATGAGGATCGCCGTGTCGAGGCCGAGCCGGGCCCATTGCACGCGAACGGCGGCAGTGCGGATCACCGTCAGCACCGCGGCGAGGACCAGCGGGTAGAAGCCCAGGAAGAACACGTCGCCGAGCGACGGGAAGGGGTCGATCCCGTACAGCCAGTACGTCGAATGCAGCAGGTTGCCCGTGCTGTAGATTGCCAGTGCGGCCGTAAGGAGCCACCAGGTGCGGCGCGCGGCCGGATCCGCGGAGCCTCGCGCAGCAGCTCCCGTCAGGACGGCCACGCCGATGCTCGCCACCGAATCGGAATACAGGTTGAAGACGTCGAGCCAGGGCGAGGCACTACCATCGACCAGGATCAGCGCAATGGCGAGCGCTACGTAGACGAACAGGCCGACGGCGACGGCGCCGGTCCAGCCGGAACTGAATCGCTCACGCTTCGTCACGCCATCGGTCGTTGGCCACTGTGGGGACATATTGTTCGGTCCGCGTCTCCCATACGCAGCAGCCCTTTGGATTCGTTGCATCTAGCCTCAGGGGTTCAGCGGCGGTCTGTGACCGCCGTACGAATATGTCAGCTCCGCTTGTGACGCAGTTCACACGTTGAGCGGCCTCGGCGCAGCGTCGGTCTCCATAGACGATTGCGGGGCCGACGATTGCAGGAGAGATTTGGCGGTGAGCCCTGCTGGCTGTCTGCACTCCGGTCCGAAATGTGAAACCAGCGCAAGTCTTCTGCCCGACGCTATGTCACATTCCCTGCGGATTGTGGCAGGCTGGCGACCGCCTCAATGCACGCTCGCACGAATCGCGAGCGGCTCGGGGCAGTGGCACTCGCGCAGGAGCGATGGAAGACATGCTGTATCGGCGCACGAATCATTGTCTGGGGACGCTGACGAGCCTCGTGCTGGCGGTGTTCGCACCCGTCGCCGCGTTCGCTGCCTCGCAGGGGTCCGCCCCGCCGAAGACGATCCCCGAGGTTCGCTCCCACGCCTACTACATCCTCGATGAGTCAGACTCAGCGGTGCTCGCTGCGCGCAATGAACACCTTGCCGTTCCAATCGCCTCGATCACCAAGCTGATGACCGCCCTGGTCGTGCTCGAGGCCGGTCAGCCCATGGACCAGGTGGTGACCATCACCGCCGATGACGTGCGTGGTACCGCCGGCAACGGCTCACGCCTGGCGGCGGGTTACAAGCTGAGCAGGCAGGACCTGCTGCTGCTGGCGTTGATGTCGTCCGAGAACCGTGCCGCGTATGCGCTGTGCCGATCCTATCCACGCGGCCTGCGTGCCTGCGTGCAGGGCCATGAACAGGAAGGCGGTGGTGGCTAAACCCGGCAGCGCGCATCGTCGAGCCACCGGGCTTGTCGAGCCGCAACCGTGCCCGAGAACTGGCCAAGCTGGTGCTGGCGGCCGCGGGCAACAGCACGATCAGCGAATACTCCACTTCTGCCCGTCACACCGTGACGGTCAGCCGTCACCTGCTCGAGTTCCGCAATACCAACCTGCTGGTCGCCAATCCGGCCTGGCACGTCGACGTGCAGAAGACCGGCTACATCCCGGAAGCCGGACGCTGTCTCGTGATGCAGGCAGAAATCGATGGCCGCCCGGTCGTGATGGTCCTGCTCAATTCGTATGGAAAGTACACGCGAATCGCGGACGCCAAGCGGGTCCGGACCTGGCTCGAATCGCGGAGCCGGGTCGCCGCTCTCTAGGCGTAGCCCCGCAGCCGGTATCCCGGCAGAGGGCAAGCGCTATCAGGCAGCGCGACTTTCATCCTGCGGGACGGCCATCCATGCGGCGCGGACATTCGCGGCTGTCGGCCCAGCGCCATCCGGTCGCCAGCCTGGTGAACCAAAGACGTAGCCGGCGATTTCGCGCAGGCTCCGTGCCCGACGGACGTCACGGAACATCGCGGCCCATTCATGGAACGCGATCTTGATCGGATTGAATGTGTCGATGTTGTGGATCAAACCGTACTTCGGTGGATCGTCGTCACGCTCTGCCACGAACGTGCCGAATATCCGATCCCAAACCATGAAAATGCCCGCGTAGTTGCGGTCGACGTAGCGGGGGTTCGACGCGTGGTGAACGCGATGGTGTGACGGCGTGTTGAACAGGTACTCGAACCACGCGGGCATCCGGCGGATGGCCTCGGTGTGGATCCAGAACTGATACAACAGGTTGAGTCCGCTCTGCAGGAAGATCATCTCGGGCGGGAAGCCGATGAGCAGCAGCACGAACCACGGTGCCCAGGTGCCGACCAGCACGCCGGTCCATGGCTGGCGGATCGCCGTGGAAAGGTTGTACTCCTGCGACGAATGATGATTGACGTGCGCTGCCCACCAGAAGCGGCACTCGTGGCTGATGCGATGAAACCAGTAATACGCCAGGTCGTCGAGCACGACGATCGCCGCCCACGCCCAGGGCGAACTCATCGAGATGTCGTAGATCCGGAACTGGTAAATCCATGTGAACACTGCGACCGTGGCACCGGCCAGCGCGAGGTTGGTTGCGTAGTTACCGGCGCGCATGCCGATCGATGCGAGGGTGTCCCGCACTGTGTAGCGGCCGCGTACGAGGTGGGCGCGCACCAACGCCATTTCGAACAACATCAGGGCGAAGCGCGCCAGCACCAGCACTTGCGCCGTGGTCAGGGCTTTCATGTCGTGGTCGGCCTGCTTCGGTAGCCGGAGTGATGGAAGAATAGCATCGCCGGCACCAGCGCGAGCAGCGTCAGGAGAGCGGCCGTGGCGAAGACTGCGCCGTATCCGAACCGGTCGGTGAACAGGCCGCCGATCGTCGCGGCCATGCCCGTGACCAATACCGTCAACGAGGCCTGCAGCGAGTAATCGGTGCCCGGCGAATGGGCACGACAGCGATCCATCATGAGCGTGAACAGGGCGACGGTCGACAGGCCGTCCGCGAACTGCTCGAAGTACACGATGGCCCCGATCGCATAGAGATTGCGCACGCCGACGACGACCAGCAGGTAGCCCGCCAGCCCCAGTGCCTGCAGCGCGCCGAACGCCAGCAATGCCTCGCGATGTCCGATGCGCAGCAGCGACGCGCCGCCGACGAACGCGCCGCTCACCCCGGCCGTCGCGCCCGCGACTCCCGTGATCACGCCGATCTGCGCGAGCGAGAAGCCGCTGTCGGTCAGCAGCGGTCCCGTCATGCGCGAGGCGAGTGAGTCGCCGAACTTGTACAGCGCGACGGTGGCAAGCCACCAGCCGACCCCGGGTCGCGCAACGAATCCGCGGAACAGCCCGGCATAGCCGCGCAGGCCTTGCCACTCGGCGTGCGTCTCCGACTGCTGGATGGGTGAGCGGGCGTCATCCATGAACAGGACCGGCACGATCACGAGCAGCATCAGGCATGCGAGGCTGCCGTAGCTTGCCTGCCACCCGTGCCGCGAAACGAGCCACAGCAGGCCGCCGCTGCCCATCACCATGCCGAGCTTGTAACCGACGACCTGGATGCTGTTGCCGAGGCCACGCCATTCCGGCCGCAGCTGTGTGATCGCGTACCCGTCGGTCGCGATGTCCTGCGTCGCCGAGATGACGTTGGCGCAGAACAGCACGGCGAGCAGCCAGGGCAGGCGGGTGACCCAGACGTCGAAATTCCGTAACGCCACGACCAGCATCAGCGCCATCGAGAGGGCGTTCAGCGCCAACAGCCACTGTTTGCGTGTGCCGAAGCGATCGACCAAAGGCGCCCAGAGGAATTTCAGGGCCCACGGCAGCGCGAGCGCGCTGGTGAATCCAATCAGCGACAGCGAGACGCCCTGGTCGCGCAGGAGTGCCGGCAGCGCTTTCGCAATCAGGCCGGAGGGCAGGCCCTGTGCGAAGTAGAGCAGGGCCAGCAGGCTGAATAGACGCCAGCCGATGGCACCTGGCCGGGCCGGTCGCAGCGCGTTGGCAGACTCCGACTCCCCAGGCGCGTGCCCGGGTTTTCTAGCCATCGACTGGTCGCGCGACGAGTTCCGACTTCAAGACCTTGCCGGAGGCGTTGCGCGGCAGCGCTGCGACGAACTTGATGTACCGCGGCTTCTTGTAGCCGGCGATGTGGGCGCCCACCCAGTCCCTGATTGCGGCGTGTGCCGGTTCCGGCCCCGGCCTGAGGACGATGAAGGCCATCACGGCCTCGCCCCACTGCTCGTCCGGGATGCCGATCACGGCTGCATCGGCGATCGCCTCGTGCCGCAGCAGGACCTGCTCGACTTCCTGCGGGTAGACGTTCTCGCCGCCGGTCTTGATCAGGTACTTCTTGCGGTCGACCATTCTCACCTGTCCATTGGCGAGGCGTACGAACAGGTCTCCGGTGTGATGCCACTGGTTCTTCAGCGCTTCCGCCGTGGCTGCGGGATGATTCCAGTAGCCCAGCATGACCGTGCTGCCACGCACGCAAAGCTCTCCGATCACTCCGAGGCGGCATCACATCAAGGTCGTCGTCATCGGCGAAGGATGTTGGTCGTAGAAGGGAGCATGACGCGGCCGTAAGGTCGTGGGATCGTCATCCCACAGCATGCGTGAGATCGGCCCAGTCGGGTCACTTTTGCCACCGGCTTCCGTCTGACAGCCCCGCCGAGATGCCGTAATACTTCGCGACTCCAGCTGCGTCCTCGAGTTCCCAGTCTCAGCCAGCTCAGGGTTTCTCCACGCCGGCGCCGCTGATGAGTCAGGAACACGATGCTGACGCGATGCTCTGCAATCAACCGATAGAACATCCCTGGATCGGCCAGCGGCGCGGTGACGATCGTGCCGCCGAGGATGAGCTGGGAGAGCGCCGTGCCAAAACCCGCGACGTGGAAGAAAGGCAGGAAGGCCAGGTAGACATCTTCTTCACCCATCCCGAAACAGGTGGCCATGTTGATCGCATAGCCTGTCCACGTGCGCTGCAGGGAATCATACAGCCCTCGAAACCTGGGGCTACCCGGTCGTTTTTCGCCGCTCGTGTGCAGCAGCATGATGACAGGGACTCGCCGCTTAATTGACGGCTCCATCTCAAGCGCCGGGTTGCCCGCAGCAGTAAGGATGCTGAAGTCGGTCCATCCGGCCCGCGTCGCTTCCGCCATGCAGGATTTTCAGTTGAACCGTCGCGTTGCCGGCAAGCGCTGCTTCGGCGAGCGGCGCCATCTGGCCGCAGGTAAAGCAGGCTCGTGCGCCGGCATCCTCGATGATGAATCGCAGCTCCGGTGCTGCATGCCGGATGTTCAGCGGCACGAGCACGGCGCCGATCCACGCAAGTGCCAGGAAGAACTCGGTGTAAGCCTTGCTGTTCAGCGCCAGGCACGCAACGCGGTCGCCAGCGACGATGCCGTGGCTCGCGAGCCAGCCAGCCATGCGCATGACACGCTCGTGAAGTTCGCCGTAGCTGATCGCATCGCCAGTGACGCCGTCGATGACGGCGATCTTGCCTGCGCGTTCGTGTGCATGACGCTTGAGCAGGAAACGGCAGGGGACCGACGTGAGCTGGAGTTGCGCGGCAGCGGGCATGGCTGTCCTCTGGTCTACGGGCATCGTCCGTTTACCGGGCTGTCGTTGCCGGGGCCGGGATGTCCCGGATAGGCCGGCCGGCGCTTTTCCAGCCAGGCCTGCACACCTTCCGGGTAGTCCCGGTACGGGTGAGACCTGCCCAGTAGTCGCGTTCGAGCGCCAGCGCTCGCTCGAGGGGCAGGTCCAGCCCCTCGTCGACGCAATGCTTGATGTGCCTGACGGCGATCGGGCTGTTGCCGGCGATCTCGCGGGCCATGGTCATCGAATCCGTCAGCAGCTGCTCCGGTGCCGACACGTGCTCTATCAGGCCGAAGTCGAGCGCCTGAC
>JADJOO010000012.1 GCA_016713725.1 Pseudomonadota bacterium
CCCCTTGTCGACGAGCACTTCACCCGCGATTTCGTAGTGCAGGTCCTGCAGCTTGCCGCCGCCGACGCGGCTCAGCAGGCGGCCGAAGCTGCTCACGAAATTGGTCGTCACCAGCATGTCGAATTCGGCCTCGCCCCTCGCGGGCAGCATGAACTGGTCGTTGCTGACGCCCTCGGCGAAACTGTCACCCATCAGGATGATCGTGTAGTCGATCCCGCGAATGGGGATCTCAAGTTCGTTGGGGTTCTTGACCAGCACGCGCACCTTGAACTTCTGCGCGAACATGTCGGTGGACAGCATCTGGATGCCGACGAGACTCAGTTCCGGCGACTCGAGTTTCTGGTTGAAGGTCGAACAACCCGCCAGCGTGACCAGCACGGCGCACAGTCCGGCCATCCGCAACAGCGCATTTCGCAGCAGCATCGTCGATATCCCTCGCGAATAAATCCTGTAGTGCGATGACGGCGCGGCCCCAGTCAGCCGCCGCCACTGCGCGCCGGAGCACGCAACATCGACGCCGTGACGAGCGTAACGCCGTTCTCGCTCACGTAGAAGCGCTCGCGATCCTGCGCCGGATCGACGCCGATCGTCGTGCCGTCCGGCACGACTGCGCCCTCGTCGATGATCGCGTTGCGGATCACGCAGTGCTCGCCAATGTGCACTCGCGGCAGGATTACCGAACGATCCACCGTCGAGTAGTCGTGCACACGCACCTGCGAGAACAGCAGCGAGTTCGACATGCGCGAGCCCGAGATGATGCAGCCGCCCGACACCATCGAGTCGATCGCGCAACCGCGGCGGTCTGCGTCGTCGAACACGAACTTGGCGGGCGGCAGCTGTTCCTGGTACGTCCAGATCGGCCACTGCTCGTCGTAGATGTTGAGTTCGGGCGAGACGCGCACGAGTTCCATGTTCGCTTCGTAGTACGCGTCGATCGTGCCGACGTCGCGCCAGTAATGCTGCGCCTTGCTGCGCACGTCCTCGAACGGATAGGCGAAAACGCGCAGGTTCTCGATCGCCTGCGGAATGATGTTCTTGCCGAAGTCGTGCGCGGAGCCAGGATCCTCGGCGTCGGCGCGCAGCAGGCGCTCGAGCAGCCGCGGGTTGAAGACGTAGATGCCCATCGACCCGAGCGCCACGTCGGGCCGTCCCGGCATCGGTGGCGGACTCCTCGGCTTTTCCAGGAAGCTCAGCACGCGGTTCGATTCGTCGATGCCCAGCACACCGAACTCACGCGCACGCTCGAGCGGCACCTCGACGACACCGACGGTGATGTCCGCTTCCTTCTCGACGTGGAAGCCGATCATCGGGCCGTAGTCCATCTTGTAGATGTGATCGCCGGCGAGCACGAGCACGTGCAGCGGGCGGTGCGCGCGAATCAGTTCCATGTTCTGCCACAGCGCGTCCGCAGTGCCCTGGTACCACTCGGGCCCGCGGCGCTGCTGCGCGGGGATGATCTCGATGAACTCACCGAACTCGCCGCGCAGGAAACCCCAGCCTTTGCCGATGTGCTGGATCAGCGAATGGGCCTTGTACTGCGTGAGCACCGAGATCTGCCGGATGCCGGAATTGAGGCAGTTCGACAACACGAAATCGATGATGCGGAACTTGCCGCCGAAGGGAGCGGCAGGCTTGCAGCGGTCTTCGGTGAGCTGCTTCAACCGCTCCCCGCGACCGCCCGACATGATGACGGCGAGCGTGCCGCGGGTCAGGCGGCTCAGATATCGACGTGGCGCACCAACGCGTTGTTGTTCGGTCGACATCCGGCGGCACTCCGACGATTACAGGCAATCAGGATGTTACAGAGTCGAAACGCCGTTGGATCGTTGCTGCGGTGCATCAGTATAGTGCATCAAGCAATAGTATTGACTTCATACTAGTACTTGATGCCTAATATGACTCACTTACCAAGGAGACGTACCGCCATGTCGCGGGACGACGACGAAACCACTGCCACCTCGCCTGGGGACGAAACGCCGGCCGAAGCGCAGGCCCGTAAATTCCAGCGGGAACTGAGTGCCGGCCTGACGTCGCTGGTGCTGCTGTCCGTGCTCGCCGATGCCGACACGGATCTTTACGGCTACGAGATTGCCCGCAAGCTCACCTCGGAAGAAGCGCCGACTGCCCCCTTCAAGCAAGGCGCCCTCTATCCGGTGCTGCGCAACATGAGCGGCGCTGGACTGCTGTCGAGCCGCGTGGTCCCCTCCTACTCCGGACCGCCGCGCCGCTACTACCGGATCACGCCGCTCGGGCGTGAGGTACTCACCGCCTGGCGCGATACCTGGCTCGGCACCCGCGCTTTCGTCGACACGATCGTCCAGCATTCCACGTCCGCCGCACAGGAGATGCCGTCATGACGGCCGCGACACCCCGCACCGTCGAGGAATACCTCGACCTGCTTCGAGCCGAACTGCAGGGCGCCGATCGCGCGCTGGTTCAGGACGCGCTCTACGACGCGGAGGAACACCTGCGCGCGGAGCTGGCGCAGCACCCGGAGGAAACGGACGAGACAATGCTGGGCCGGATCGTGGCGAGTTACGGCGCGCCGGGCGAAGTCGCCGACGCCTATCGTTCGAACGAAACCCGCGTACAGGCCGCGTTGCGCACGCCGCCGCCGAAGCCGAAGCACACGACGCTCGGCCGCTTCTTCGGGGTGTACTCCGATCCGCGCGCCTACCTGAGCATGGCCTACATGCTGCTCGCGCTCGCCACGGGCATCTTCTACTTCACGTTTGCGATGATGGGATTGTCGCTCTCGGCCGGTTTCGCGGTGCTGGTCATCGGCATCCCGTTTTTCCTGCTCTTCATCGGCACGACGCGCGTGCTCGCGCTTGCAGAAGGCCGCATCGTCGAAACACTGCTTGGCACTCGCATGCCGCGCCGGCCCGTGCATCCCGGTCCGCCGATGGGCTGGATGCAGCGGGTGCTCGAGATGCTGAAAGATCCGCGCACCTGGGGGACGCTGCTGTACCTGCTGCTGATGCTGCCGCTTGGCCTGTTCTACTTCACGTTCGTGATCGTGGGCGTCGTCTGCTCGCTCGCGCTGACGATCGCACCGATCGCGGTGCTGCTGTTCCACGCCGGCGTGATCACGATCGATGGCACAGTCGAGTCGCCGCACCCGGCGTTGTTGCCTCTGGTTTCGATCTTGGGGATAGTGCTGCTCACCGTCACGCTGCATCTCTCACGGGGCATCGGTTATCTCCATGGCCAGTTGGCTAAGTCGCTGCTCGTCCGCGCGCCCCGCACGGCGGACGAGCCCGCGGTCGCTTGAACCTTCGCCGCGCGCGGCGGCGGCGGCGTGCTGTGCCCTGTTCGTCGCGGGGTGCGGCCACGCCGATACCACCAGCGGCACGCCCGCTCCCGGATCCCCGGCAGAAATCTTCTGCGCACCCGCGCCGGAAGGGTTCCTGCGCGCGAGACTGCAGGGTTCGATCGATGCCGAGATCGACTGGTCGGCACCCGCGGTCGCGCAGTGCCTCGGTGGCCCACGACCGGGCGGCGATGGGGTGCGACTGGTCTTCAAGGGAGCGGTCGACGACGCCCCGCTGCTGATCGTGATCGGCGTCGCCAACCTCCTGCCCGGCACATCGGCACGCAACGTCGCGGCCAACGTGACGCTGGTGCGCGAGGGCGCGGGCTCGTTCTATTCCACACAGGGCGACGACAAATGCGCACTCGACGATGTGCGCCAGGAACCTGTCGACGGTCGCGATGGCCGATACCGGGTGTCGGCACGTGGCTACTGCACGCAACCGGCACGCGCGCTCGGTGCGAGCGACGCGGGGTCGGTGCTGGTCACGCGTTTCGACGTCTCGGCACTCGTCGACTACCCACAGGACTGAATCGTGACCGCCTGCCTCCCTGCCCGCCTGCTATGCCTGCTTTGTGCGGTACTGCCGCTGTCGCTCAGCGCGGCACCCGCGGGCACGGTACCGCTCAGTGCATTCCCGCGCGAACGCATCGCGGTCGAAACCCGCGCCAGTTTCCGCCGTCACCTGTTCGAGGCCTGGCGCGCCGAAACACCGCAGACGCGTGAGCAGGGTTTCATGTTCGTCGAGGACCGCGAAGTGCGCTCCGATCAGGCGATGATCTTCATCTACGACCCGCCCGAGTACGTGACGATGTGGATGAAGAACACGCTGCTGCCGCTGGACATGCTGTTCGTCGACCAGCGCGGCTGCGTCGTCACGATCAAGCAGCATGCAAAGCCCGGTTCGCTCGCGACGATCGAATCGCGCGTGCCCGTGTTCCTCGTGGTGGAACTCAAGGCCGGGACCATCGCTGCGCAGGGCATCGCGGTCGGCGATCGCGTGCTGCGGCTCGATGCCGGCTGGCCGCCGGTGGAGCAGTCCTGCAGGCAGGCAGCAGGCTAGTTCGGCGATCCTTTCAGCCGGGTGCCGCAGGTTCCCGCGAGGCAGCGGTCCACGTCGGCACCGGTCCGCGGGTACGCCTTGATCTGGAATTCGCGGCGGCCGTAGTCGACCACGAACTTCTGCACGGTGCCGAGGACGTCCATGCCCACGATCAGCGCGGGTTCGTCCGCCAGCCCCCAAAGCGAGAAGATGTACAGGTCGCTGAAAGTCACCGGAATGTTGCGCAGGCGCACCTCACCGATCGTGATGCTGGGCGTCGCATGCGTGTCGCCGCTTGCCGTGCCTGGCGTGGCTCCGGTCACGACCGATTCTCTTCGGTCGCCCTTGCGAGAGCCACGCAGCAGTGCCTGCTGCAGTGGCAGATTGCCGATCGTGTATTCGGCGCCAGTGTCGATGATCACGTGGGTCCTGACGTTGCCCACCCGCCCCGCAACGAGCAGCAATCCCTCGTTGATCGTGCGCGCCGGCACCGTCAGGTAACCATGCGGCGCGCCCCTGGAATCCGACAGTCCGATCTTGACGCGGTCGTGGCGGAAATCGACCTCGATTCGTGACTGTTGCAGGCCGTCGATGCCGAGGATCCCGTCGGCGTCGGCAAACACGGCGCCGGCAAGAACCGGCAACTGCTGGTCGACCATCACGATGGTGCCGACTCGCAATTCGTCCACGACTGCCATGGGGACGACGGCGGAACCCGTCACCCCATGCACTTCGACCGTGCCGGTGCCGGCCGTGGCGAGCCCGAGCGACGTGGCGAGCCGCGACGACAGCACCGAACGATTGGCGCCCAGGTCGATGATGAACCGGTATGGACCCGAGCCGTTCACCTCGACGGCTGCGAGCATGCGGCCGACCCGATCCGGGCGCGTGGGGGCGGCGTACAGGGGCTGGTCGCCCGCAACCGGTTGACCATCGTTGGCTTCCGCCGGCGACGGCGGCGGCGGCGCCAACAGCAATAACGCGAGCAACGACAAGCGCGGCACACGGCGGGACACGGTCGGCGACGAGGCTGGGCACATGTCTGGTTGGACCTCATTCGCGGCGATCGGTTGCACGAAGCGCCTGCACTCGGGCAACGCGCGGCCACCCTGCTACCCTTGGTACCTGTCCGATCTAACTCTCATCGTTGGCACCTGGCAAGCTGGCATCGAGTCATGAACACGATCGCAACGGCGACATTGCGTGAGCGCGCACGGGGAGGCGATACCCGGGCCCTGACGGCCCTTGGCAGGCGGCTGCTCCTCGGCCTGGGCACTGCAGCCGCGCCGCAGGAAGGCTACGAGTGCCTGATAACCGCCGCAGCACGTGACGATGGCGAGGCGACGGCGCAGCTGGCGATGCTCGCCGGGTGGGGGGTGCTGCGTCCGCACAGCTGGCCTGACGCGCTCGATCACCTGCAACGCGCCGCCGAACTCGGCTGGCCGCCGGCACAGCGCGAGCTGCAGTTCATGGCACAGCACAGCGGCACCGACTGGCCGGAACTGCGCCGGCGGGTAGACCTCGCAAGCTGGACGACACCGCCTGCAGCACGGGTCCTCGCTCATTCGCCGCAAATCCGTGCCGTCGAGGGCTTTGCGACGGCCGACGAGTGCGCGTGGTTGATCCGGTTGGCGCGGGGCAGCCTGCGGCGGGCCCGGGTCTACCGCAAGGACGCCGAGGGCTACGCCGAGGCGGGCACACGCACGAACTCGGAAGCGGACTACACGTTCGGCAACGCCGACCTCGTGCTCAGGCTGGTCATCGAGCGGATTGCCCGCGCCGCCGGTGTTTCGCCGCAGCTGTTCGAAGTGGCCAAGTTGCTGCATTACGAGCCCGGCCAGCAATTCACGCCCCACTGCGATTTCCAGGAACCGAACACGCCGGCCCTGGCACGCGAGGTCGAGCGGCGCGGACAACGGGTGGCAACAGTGCTGGTTTACCTGAACGACGATTACGACGGCGGCGAGACTGAATTTCCGCGCATCGGCTTGCGACACCGGGCCGCCACCGGCGATGCCTTGCTGTTTGCGAACGTACGGCCTTCCGGCGAACTGGACTACGACTCGCTGCACGCGGGCCTACCGCCCACGCGCGGCGTCAAATGGGTGCTGTCGCAGTGGATACGCGACCGGCCGGTCGACGGCAGCGCCTGATCCCCGCGCGTTGATTCGTCAGCCGGGCTCTGGCGCCGGCAATGCGTTGCCCTCGGCGTCGACCAGTCCCGCATCCGCGAGGCGTCGCACCACGGGCTGCAACTGCTGCGCGAAGTTGCGCCATTTCTGCACGGACGACGTGTAGATCGGTTTGCGCACCTGTGCCGCGCTGGCCGTCGTCGAAGCCACGCGCGACCGGTGGAAATCCAGCACGTCGTCCTGCCACGGCAAGCCGCACCAGTCCAGCAACCTGCGACACTGTGTGGGCGGATCGGCGACCAGGTCCTCATAACCCACGTCGCAGATGACCCCCGGCATCACGGCATGCCAGTGCGCCATCGTTCGGCGGTAGGCGACGTAGAATTGCGCAAGCTCGTCCAGCTGATACGAGTAATGGTAGGCGTTGATGAAAAGCGTCTTGAACACGGCGTAACACGTGTCGAGCGGATCGCGTGTCAGGTGCACGATCTTCGCGTTCGGCAGCGCCTGGTGGATCAGGCCGCAGTAGCGGAAATTGAACGGCAGCTTGTCGATGAAGTATTTGCGCCCGCCAGCCAGCGGCCGCACCGCTTTCAGGTAGTTGCGGCCGAGTTCGGCGAAGTCCATCTGCAGCGACGCGCGCAACAAGTCCGGCTCCTTCGAACCGGCATCGACGTACGCGCGCTCGGCCAATGCCGTCATCTCGGCCGGAAAATCGACGAGCTCGCCAAGCGAGACCACGTCCGCGTGGCTGCCGAGGATGCGTTCGACCAGCGTCGTGCCCGTGCGAGGCATGCCGACGATGAAGATCGGACCGGCCGCGGGTTCCCCTGGCGCGGCTTGCGCCAGCGCCTCGCGCGAAAAGTTCGCCATGACTTTCTGCATCGCATCGACGTCGTTGCGCACCTCGTAGGCCAGGGTGCTGCGCTTGATCCGGTTGCCTTCGCTCAGAGCCGCAAACGACTCCTGGAACTCGCCGATGTCCTCCAGCTCCTTCGACAGGGCGAAGTACGCCGAGATCGCGTCCTGCTTGCGAATCTGCGGGCGCAGCAGCGTAGCGCGCAGGTACTCGACGTTGTTCTTCGCGGCCGTCTGGGTGCGAAGCTGCGAACGGACGTACAACGCGAAGCCATTGCCTGGGGCCAGAGTCAGCACGCGCTCGAGCAAGGCCGCGGCCTCGTCCGTCTCGTTGAGGTAGAAGTGACTCAAGGCAGAGTCGTAGAGGATGGCCGGATCGGTCGGCAGCAGCTCGCGTGCGCGTTGCAGGAGCGGCTGGGCTTCGGCGGGTTCGTTACGCCACTCGACGTGCACCTTGGCGATCGCCTGCAGCAGCCGTGCGTCGGGCGGGCAGATCTCCGCGGCGCGACGCGCGGCGGCGACACCCTCCACGCGCCGGCGCAACTGCATCAGCACCTGCGCCTGCTTCAACAGCAGTTCGGCCTTCTCGCCGTGATGCTCGATCGCCGCGTTCACGATTTCCAGCGCCCGCGGCAGATCGGGCCGGGCCTCCGCGATGGCACTGGCAAGCACGGCCGTCTTGATGTTCGGCGTCAGCGCCAGCAGGCCCTGGCAGAGCTGGTCGGCCTCATCGAGGCGGCCGGCCTTGATCAGGTCGTAGGCCGCGTTGATGGTGCTGTCTAGCGCGCTCGACGGCGCCAGGGTTTTCGTCGGTTTCATGGATTCTGCCTGGGTCAGGTCTGCAAGGAACGAAGGGCCAGGCGCTCGGCGCGGCGGGCCTGTGCGTCGATGAGCGGCAGCACCGCGTCGATCTCGGCGGTGAAGCGTTGCCATTTGGTCGGATCCGGTGTCGAAACCGTGTAGCTCGAGAGCGGCAGCGCCTGCGGTAGGATGCTGTCCCACGACAGGTCATTGGCTGCACACAAGCGTCCTATTTCGGCTGCCGGATTGGCCACGAGCGCCTCGTAGTTCGCCACCGTCCAGGAACCAGGCGGCAACTGCTCGATATCGTCGAGCAGCAAGCCGGTCGTGGTGTTCCACTGCGCGGCGACAACCTGGTGCAACGGCTCGCCGAGCAGGTCACGCCACCCGGGCACCAGCAGCAACGACCAGGGCAAACCCGTCCAACCAGGCAGGTTCGGATACGTGCGGAACCTGCCCGATTGCCAGGCCTCCATCATGCTGGCCAGCACCGGTCGTGGATCCCGATGCAGGTAGATGAAGCGGGCTTCCGGGAAAACGCGGGCGAGGAACGGCACCCGCAACGCGTTCTTCGGGGTCTTCTCGAGCATCCGCACGGGCCTGTCCGCATCCGGTCGCCGCTGGGCGCGATCGTGCAGGGCCGCGAAGAAACTTCGGCGCAGTTCGCCGACGACCTCGGGCGTGGCATCCACGGCCACGAGGCGATTGGACTCGAAACCGCGCGCTGCGGGCGCCAGCGCCGGCACGCCTTCGATGAGCTGGTGGCTTTCGTCGCCGATCGTGTACGCGCCCGGCGACTGCGCCATGGTTTCGAACAGCAGCGTCGAACCGGATCGCGGCGGGCAGACGATGAAAACGGGCCTGTCGAACACGCGGTCGCGCTCCACGCGGGTCGCCGAGGAGCGAACCTGGGATGACGCCAGGTCCGGCAGGATGGCCGTGGCCTGCCCTGCCCGCTGGCGGATATCCGCATCGACGGTGCGGCGATGAGCGGCCAGCGCCGGCTCGAACACCCAGGCCTGCAGTGCTTCCATCAGGCGCACGCCGTTGCGCAAATCGACGCTTTCCGCGCCGCAAGCCACGAGGTCGGCCTTCGCGGTTTCGATGGCGTCGCGATAGCGTGCCCAGCCATCCGGACGCTCACCGTAGCGCGCCCACAATGCCTGCCATTGGCGCGAGAACTGCAACAGCGCCTGGTGGATCAGCGGGACCGCAGGGTGCGCCGCCGACTCCCCCATCAGGAAAGCGTAATGAGTGCGGATCTCCCAAGGCGTCATGACAGTCGGGAAGTTCTCCGCTTCGTAGTCCAGTTCGGGCACGTAACCGGCGACGGCAGGACACGCGCGTGGCTGCCAGCCGGTCATCTCCGCCTGGTGCGGGCGTGCATTGCGGACATGCTCCCAGAACCCCGCGCCACCGACCGTGTCGGCCACGAGGTGGATCCGGGACAGGTAGTGATCGTTGATGACGTTGTGCTCGGCCCACGTGTCGAAGATCCAGCACTCGCCGGCACGCATGTTCACTTCGGCCTCGCCGCAGACGAACCGCACCGTCGGCTGCGTCACGATCGGCACGTGGACGCGCGCGCGTTCGCGCCAGTAGTAATTGATGTCGACGTGCGAGGTGACCTCGGCACGGCCGGACAGTCGCATCAGGCGCGATCGGCCCCACGTGCCGCCGATACTCTCGAGGACCTGCATCAGGTAAGGACAGCGCCGCAGGTGCTCGGTCGCACTCATCGGCCCGGAGGTTGCGTCGCTGTTCGGGTCGCCGCCCACGGTAACCAGCAGCAGCGCGTCGTTGCCCGCGTATCCGGCCGGGTGCGGCCGCCACGCCGACTCTTCGATCGCCTGGACCTCGGCGGCCAGGGCATCCGCGTCGAACTGCAGCGGAAACTGCAGGAAGGGAACGCCAAGCTTCATGTAAATCCCCGGCTGCGCGAGTCACGGTCCAATAGAATCGCCAGATAAAATCGGCAAGTGGAATCGCAGCGTCCGGCGGCCAACCTGGCCTGCAATTCCGACCCGCCAGTTTAGTTCCCGGGGCCACGACTTGGAAGGCAATGCGCGATGAACCCAGGCAACCACCGCCCCGCTGCTTACGACCCGCTGCCGACGCTGCTGGATTCGCCCAACTCGTATCCGCAGAAGCTCGACCTTGTCCGCTCGTGCATCCTGCAGATCGAACTCGACGAACCCGCGTACCGGGCAGCGAGTTTCCTGGACGATCGCATCCTTGGCCCGGGCACCAAGGGCGCCTGGCTGCCGACCGAACGCGTGGCTGCCGCGGCACGGCTCGCACACAAGCCCCAACCCCTTCATTTCATCCTGCACACCGGGCACGTGGGGTCGACACTGCTCAGCCGCCTGCTCGAGACCACGGGCTCGGTCCTGTCGTTGCGCGAGCCGTTGCCGCTGCGAACGCTGGCCGAAGCCAGCGACGTGCTCGGTCAGCCTGAATCGCTCCTGAGCGAGCCGCAGTTCGAACTCGTGCTCGATACGTTCGTCCGTCTCTGGAGTCGCGGTTTCACGACGACGCGCTGCGTCGTGCTCAAAGCGACCAGCGCGGCCGCGCGCGTGGCTCCGTGCCTCCTGCGACGCAACGCAGCGTCACGTGCCGTGTACCTGAACCTGCGGGCAGAACCCTATCTCGCCACGCTGCTGGCCGGCCTGAACTCGCCCGTCGACCTGCGTGGCCACGGCGCCGAGCGCATGCGCCGCTTGCTCACCCGCATCGCCACGCCCCTCGAGCCCCTGCACGCGCTGACACCCGGAGAACTCACGGCGATGAGCTGGCTGGCCGAATCGCTGACGCGTCGCGAGATCCTCGACCAGTGGCCGGGTCGGGTGCTGGCCGTGGATTTCGACGTGTTTCTCGGTGACCTGCCTGGCGTAATGCAGCCGATCGTCGACCATCTGGAGCTGCCGGCCGACCCGGGCTGGCTGGCGCAGCTTGGCTCGAGTCCGGCCCTTGCGCGCTACTCGAAATCACCGGACCACGAATACAGCCCGGCCTTGCGTGCGCAGGTGCTGGACCAGGCCCGGCGCGAACACGGGGCGAGGAAATCAGGCGCGGGCTCGCGTGGCTGGATGCTGGCGCGCACGGAAAGCGCCGTTGCGCGCGTGCTCGACAGACGGTTTAGGGTCGTCGACCACATGCGCATCAGGTTCTGGCGCACCACGTCGAGCCGCACCCGGCTCTCCCAGTTCATCCTGAGCCCCTCGAGCGCGGCGATCTCGTTCAATTCATAGACCTGGGAACGCTGGTGCTGGTCGACGATCAGGCTTTCGATGAACGTGATCGACACCAGCCGCTCTCCGGCACGCACGGGTACGACTTCGTGCAGCGTGGTCGACGGATAGACGATTGCGTCCCCGGTCCGCCCTTGAAGGCCACGGTCTGGTTGCCGACGGAGACCGCCAGTTCGCCGCCTTCGTACGACGCGGGATCGGCGAGGAACACCGTGCAGGAGATATCGGAGCGCAGCCGGCCCCCCAACCAGCGGGAGCATCGCCGCATCGGCGTGCGCACCGTATTTCATACCGGGCTCGTAGCGGCACAACAGCGGAGCCGCGATTCGCTTCGGCATCGTGAAGTCGACGAACTCGCGCGAACGCAACAGGGCGGCCTGCACGATCTGCGAGGACTCGGTCGACTTCGCGTCGGCCGGGTCGGCCTGCAGGTTGTCCTTCGTCTGGTTGGCCGGGTTCGACACACGCCCGTCGATGAAGCGTAATTCACGGCTCAACTGCACGAGCCGCGCGACCTCGGGCGCGGTCAGGACGTTCTTGATGCGCAGGAACATGGTGCCCCCCGGCGTCGGCTGCCTAGATGTGCGCGGACGGCACCGTGCCGTTGAAGGCATCGGTCGCAGCGATGACGCCGGCGATCGCGGCGCGCTCCTGCGGCGACAGCCGCGGATTCCAGATGTCGCAGATGAAGATGTAGCGCGGCTGGTCGCTGTCGTTCCAGGCCTCGTGCTCGATCGTGTCGTCGAACACCCAGCCTTCGCCGATCCGCCACTCGCGCGTCTCACTGCCCACGCGAAAGCCGCAGCCGGGCGGAAGGACGAGCGGCAGGTGGACCACCAGCCGGAAATTCGCCACGCCGGTGTGCGGGGGGATTCGCGTCCGCGGCTGCAAGGCCGAATACATCGCAACGGGCGAGCGCAGCGGCACGTCGGCTTGCGGCAGCGCCCGCACGGCGCGCAGCGTCGCTGGCGCCCGTTCGCATCGGTCAGCGATCGGCTGACCCTGCCGGTAGAACTCATACGACGTCCAGCGCGGCGAGTTGTTGAGTTCGCGCCACTGATCCAGCGGCATGTGATCGCCGTAATGGATGTAAGGCGTGAAATCAGCCTCGTGTTCATGCAGTGCATTCATGAGTTCGGCACGGACGGCGTCTGTCTGCGCCTCGAATTCTTCCAGCCAGGGAAATTCGCTGCGATCGAAGAATTCGATCGGCGGCAACCCGGGGTAGTAGTACTCGGACGGCGACTGCTGGTAGCGCGGCTGGTCGCGCAGGGTCATCCTGATGAATGAGTCGATCCGGCGGCGCTCCGCGACCGTGCAATCACTCTCGGCAGCGGCGATCGTGCCGTGGATGTGCTCGCCGAGTTGTTTCGTGTAGGCGCCATGCACCTCGCGCCCGCGCTGGATCGCCTGCAACGTCGCCGCATCGACGGCCTCGTCAGGCGGCGCATTGGCCAGTGCCGCGCCATAGGCCAGCGCCGCCGGCACCGCATGCCCCTCGCGCTCGAGCATCGTGGCACTCATCATCAGTGCGCCGAAATTCCTGCCGTCCAGCGTCAGGGCCTGCCTGATCGCCTCGAAGGCACCGTCGAGGTCGTTGCGCTGGCGGCGGACGGCCGCGAGATTGAGCCACGCCGGCAGGTAATTCTGGGCGATGCCGACGGCGTGCAGCAGCGCAGCTTCCGCGCCGACCAGGTCGCCTGCCGCCATGGCGCGCATCGCGGCCTGGTTCCGGTTCGCGGCATCCTGCAATGCCGCCGATCGATCAGACGCGCCCATCGTGTTCATGCGGCCACACCATCGCCTTCGGCAAAGGAAAAATGACTGGGAAAAGAGCAAGACATGACCTGCAAGCTTTGCAGGTCACGATGGCTTAGGCAACAATACGACCCGAACAATGACACCCAGCACTGACGACAAGGGCATCGAAGCCATCGATCGCCTGCTTGCAGCCGATCCACGCAACGTCCCTGCGCTGATCCGCAAAGCGGACCACTTCGCATCGGCCGGGGACTCCCGCTCGGCCTCGGCGTTCTACCTGGCGGCGTTGCGCGCAGCGCCGCCTGCCGCACAGGTGCCGCCGGATCTCCTGCGCGAGCTGAAAAGGGCGCAGGAAACCTGCGCCCGATACGCGCAGGAATACAAGGGCTACTTGCGGGACCGGCTCGCGAAAAATGGCTTCGACGCGGCGCGCTCGAGCGGGCGTTTCGCGCGGTCGCTGGACATCATCTTCGGTGAGCGCCGCATTTATGTGCAGGAGCCCCGCTACTACTATTTTCCCGAACTGCCGAACGTCCAGTTCTACGAGCGCGAGCAGTTCCCGTGGTTCGACGAGGTCGAGGCCGAGACCGACGCCATCCGGGCGGAGCTGCTCGAAGTCATGCGCACTCCTGGCGCGTTCTCGCCCTACGTGACCGGCCATGCGAACCGGCCACGCAAGGACGAACAGGGCATGCTCAACAATCCGGACTGGAGCGCATTCTTCCTCTGGAAGAACGGCGAGCCCGTCCGCGCGAACCTCGAGCGTTGCCCGAGCGTCATGCGGGCGCTGCGCAATGCGCCGCTCGCGACGGTCGGGAATCGATCACCCTCCGTCCTGTTCTCGCTGTTGAAGCCGGGCACGCACATCCCGCCCCACAACGGCCTGGTCAATACCCGGCTGATCTGTCACCTGCCGTTGATCGTGCCGGGCAAATGCCGGCTGCGGGTCGGCAACGAGACCCGGGAATGGGTGACCGGCAAGGCCTGGGCATTCGACGATTCAATCGATCACGAGGCCTGGAACGACAGTGACCAGACACGCGTCATCCTGTTGTTCGACGTCTGGCGGCCCGAACTGTCGGTCGCCGAACGAACCCTGGTGACCCAGCTGTTCGAAGCCATCGATGCCTACAGCGGTACCAAGCCCGACTGGGAAATCTAGATATGCGACGCCGCGGGGCACGGAGAAGATTCATGACGATGGGCGCCAGATTGATGATTGTCATGGCTGCAACACTGGTCACGGCAGGGCCGGCGCGCGCCGCTGCGTCGGCCACGACCGCGGAATTCCTCGCCTGCGGCGCCGAAAAGGACGACGCACGGCGACTGGCCTGCTTCGACGCGGCCGTCGATCGAGCGCGGACCGCCCCAGCGAATCCGGCGCCGGCGGTTGTCGCGGCACCCCTTTCACAGGAAGAGAAGTTCGGATTGCGCGGCGAACTGAAGCAGGAAAAGGCGCAGAAAGTGCCCGAATTGCAGGAACTGGAACAACTGCAGGCCCAGGTCACGAAAGTGTCCACGAAACCGCATGGCGAGCTGGTGTTGACGCTCGAGAACGGCCAGGTATGGACCGAGATCCAGACGAATTCGGGCGCGCGGGTCAAAGCGTGGGACCGGGTCGCCATCAAGCCGGGCGCGCTGGGGTCATTTCTGCTCGTGGCGCCCAATGGCCGCTCCACCAGGGTCACCCGGGTCCGCTGACCCCCCGCCGTGGCGCGGCCTAGCGATCAGGCGCAACTGTTGCTCAGCCGCGCGAGCCCCCGTTGCATGGACGCGACAATCGGGCCAAAACATGGCCATCCCGGCCACAAGCGGCTGCTTTGGCGCGGACCAAACCCACGAATTCAGCGGTTAGAACGCTTCCAATCTGAAAAAAAACCTGTGGCCGAATCCCAACACGGGTTGTATTGCGGAAGATACTTGTTAGTATTCGCCGCAAGTTGGGGGGGCCGTTTGCCTGGCAGGCCGGCAGCGTTCTTGACGACAAACAAGCGACCATTTGTTCCTCTGGAGGATTCTCGTAATGCAGCAGAACAATCAACTTCGACGCGCGGTGCGTCATACGCTTCTGATCAGCGCACTGGCTGGCACCAGCGCGCTGCCGGTCTATGCGCAGGACACCGAGATCGAACAGATCGTCGTCACCGGTTCCCGCATCAAGATGGCGAACATCGAGGGCACCAGCCCCGTGACGCAGGTCACCAGCGCCGACATCGCCACGCAGGGCGTCACGCGCGTTGAAGACCTGATCAACCAGCTGCCGCAGGCTTTCGCTGCGCAGAACGCGACCGTCGCCAACGGCGCGACGGGTACTGCAACGGTCAACCTGCGCGGCCTCGGCTCGGCCCGCACGCTGGTCCTCATCGACGGTCGCCGCATGCCCTACGGCGGCGTCACCAACTCGGCGGCCGACTTGAACCAGATCCCGGCCGCCATGGTCGAGCGCGTTGAAATCCTGACCGGCGGCGCCTCGGCCGTTTACGGTTCGGACGCGATCGGCGGCGTCGTCAACTTCATCATGAAGAAAGACTTCGAAGGCGTGCAGTTCGACGCCCAGTACGGCTTCTATCAGCACAACAACAGCTTCGGCGGCGACGGCGCGGTCAAGCTGCGTGACGTCATCGCTGGCCGCGCGGCGACGAACCCCACCGCCTTCCGGTTGCCGGGCAACTACGTCACCGACGGTGCCGGCACCGAGTTCAACGTCCTCATGGGCGTCAACACCGAAGACGGCCGCGGCAACATCACGGCCTATGCCGGTGTCGCGACAACGACCAGGTGCTGCAGGGCGACCGTGACTACTCGGCTTGCTCGCTCAGCGCGACCCGTGATATCGACAAGTCGCACCGTTGCGGCGGTTCAGCCACGAGCTACCCGGGCTACTTCTACACCGCGGGCCAGGCGTTCACGATCGACTCGACGACTGGCAACACGTTCCGTCCGTTTGATGCCACCACGGATCTGTACAACTTCGGTCCGACCAACCACTACCAGCGTCCGGACCGTCGTTACAGCCTCGGCGCGATGGGTCACTACGAGCTCACCGAGCACGCTGACGTCTACACGCAGTTGATGTTCACCGACTACTCGTCGATCGCGCAGATTGCCCCGGGCGGCAACTTCTTCAACTCGAGTTCGGTCAATTGCGCCAATCCGCTGCTGTCGCAGCAGCAGCTCGGCGTCCTCGGTGCGACGCGGCCGCCGTGGCTGCGAATAACTCGGTGCCCTCTACATTGCCCGACGAAACGTCGAGGGCGGCGGTCGCCAGCAGGCGTTCGAGAACAGCTCGTTCCGCTCCCTGCTCGGTGTGCGTGGCGCGATCACGGACACCTGGGATTACGACGCTTCGGTGCAGTACTCGAAGGTCAAGGCCGACCAGCGGACGCTGAACTACTTCAAGGTCGACCGCATCCAGCGCTCGCTGAACGTGGTTGCGGATCCCACCACCGGCGCCCCGGTCTGCATGTCGGCGCTCGACGGCACCGATCCGGCCTGCGTGCCTTACAACATCTTCCAGATCGGCGGCGTGACGCAGGACGCGTTGGACTACCTGCAGGTCCCGGGCCTGCAGCAGGGCACGATCGACCAGACGATCTACCAGGGCATCATCACCGGCGACCTCGCCAACATCGGCGTGAAGAGCCCGTGGGCGTCTGAGGGTATCCAGGTGGCGTTCGGCGCGGAATACCGCAAGGACTCCCTCGACAACCAGACCGACGAACTGCTGACCTCGGCCCAGCTTTCCGGCTCGGGCGGCGCGACCATCAGCATCAACGGCGAAACGTCGGTCACGGATCTCTTCACCGAAATCCGCATCCCGATCGCCGAAGGCCTGACGGGCGCTGACAGCCTGTCGGTCGATGCCGCGTACCGCTACTCGGATTACGACTCACTCAGCACCGACACCTACAAGGTCGGCATGGACTGGGCCCCGATCCAGGACGTCAAGTTCCGCGGCAGCTACCAGAAGGCAGTGCGTGCAGCCAACGTGGTGGAACTCTTCACCGCGCAGGGCTTCAACCTGTTCGACCTGCCGGGCGACCCTTGCGGCGCCGACCTGGCGGGGTCCGCGAATGCGGCCTCGGATGCGGCGTGCCTTGCGTCCGGCGTTCCGGCCGCCCTGCTGCGTTCCCCGTCGCTCGACAGCCCGGCGGGCCAGTACAACTTCCTGCAGGGCGGCAACCCCGACCTGGTCCCGGAAGAGTCCGAGACGGTGACGTTCGGCATCATCCTGCAGCCGCGCTTCCTGCCGAAGCTGATCATGTCGGTCGACTACTTCAACATCGAGATCACCGACACGATCTCGACGTTCGGCTCGGCCAACACGCTGGACGCCTGCTACTTCCAGGGCGACGCCGACTCCTGCGCGCGCATCAACCGCGACCAGAACGGCAACTTCTGGCGCGCCGACGGTTTCGTGCAGGATCTCAACATCAACATCGGTTCGCTCGAGACCACCGGCTATGACCTGAACGTCAACTACAGCGGCCTCGAGATGGGCTCGTTCGGTTCGTTGAACTTCAACCTGACCGGCACGTATCTCGACGAGCTGATCACGGTCCCGGGTCCGGGTGTCGACGCCTACGACTGCGCCGGCCTCTACTCGAGCTCCTGCGGCACGCCGAACCCGCAGTGGCGTCACCATGCCCGCCTGGGCTGGGTCACGCCGTGGGCGGTCGACCTGTCGCTCACGTGGCGCTACTACGACGGCGTCGAGGAGTTCGATGGCAGCCCAGTCCAGATCGATTACGAGCTGGATGCAGCGAACTACTTCGACATGGCCGCCAACTGGGCGGTCACGGAGAAGTTCTCGGTGCTGGTCGGCATCAACAACGTGCTGGACTCGGATCCGCCCGTCACGTCTGCTGTCGGTACGACGGGTAACGGCAACACGTTCCCGCAGACCTACGACGCGCTGGGTCGCTGGATCTTCGTCCGCGCGCAGGTCGGCTTCTGATAACCGCCTGATCTAGTCGAAACTGGCGGCGGCCTCGCAAGGGGCCGCCGCTTTTTTTTGTCTGGAATCTGACGGGCGAACTACCATGCGGGGACGGAGGCAAGCACGTGACAGCTGACGGTGAACTGCAGGCGATGGGCCAGGAGGCGCTGCAACTGGAGCGCGCAGGTCGCCTGGACGAAGCCGAAGCCGCCTACCAGCGACTGCTGGCGCGCTGGCCCGACCTACCCGACACCTGGTTCAACCTCGCGGTCCTGCAGCGCAAAGCGCGCCGCTTCGAAGCGGCCCTCGCTTCGTACCAGCAGGCACTCGACCGCGGCGTCTCGCAGCCCGAGGAAGCGCACCTCAACCGCGGCGTCATTTATTCAGACTGTTTGCGACGCGATGAAGCCGCGGCCGCGGAGCTGCGTGCTGCACTGGCGCTGAACCCGACCTTCGTGCCGGCGTTGCTCAATCTCGCCAACCTGCAGGAGGACTTGGGGCAGCGCGAGGATGCGCTGGCCCTGTATGAGCGCGTCCTGGCCATCGACCCGCGCTGCCATGTGGCCCTGGCGCGCCTTGCCAGCCTCAAGACGGCCACGGGCCCGGACGCAGCGACGGTCGAGCGGTTGCGCGCGCCCTATGCGACCCCAGGGGTGCCGTCGGCGGACCGGGCGAGCCTGGGTTCTGCTGGCGCCGGCGCTGGAAAAAGCCGGCGCGTACGACCAGGCTTTCGCCGCAATCGAGGAGGCCAACCGGGAAAGCCGCTTAAGCGCAGGACCGGGCGGCGCGCGCTACGACCGCGACCGTCACGAGCAGTTCGTCGACGCACTGATTGCGACGTTCAGCACCGCACAAAGACCGCACGAACCAACCGGCTCTGTCGCAGGTCCGGTCTTCGTCTGCGGCATGTTCCGGTCGGGATCGACGCTGATCGAGCAGGTGCTCGCCGGACACCCGCGCGTCGTTGCCGGTGGCGAGATCGACTTTCTGCCCACGGCCGTGCGTACAGAACTGGCGCCATTCCCGGCCTCGATGTCACGCATGACTCCGCGGCATATCGCGGACCTGGCGGCGCGCTATCTCGGCATGCTGGCCAGGCTCCATCCCGGCGCTGACCTGGTCGTCGACAAGCGCCCGGACAATTTCCTCCACATTGGGCTGATCAAGACCCTGTTCCCTGACGCGCGCATCGTCCACACGACGCGCGACCCGCTCGACAACTGCCTCTCGGTTTACTTCCTGCACCTCGACCACGGCATGCCCTACGCGCTCGACCTGATGGACGTCGGGCACTACTACCGCCAGTACCGCCGGCTGATGGCGCACTGGAAGTCGCTGTATGGCGACGACATTCTCGACGTCGACTACGACGCGTTCGTCCGCGAGCCGCGCCCGGCCGTCGAGCGGCTGCTCGAGTTCTGCGGACTCGACTGGCGCTCGTCCGGGCCCGTCGTTCCACGCAACGAGCGCCGTCAAGACAGCAGCCGCGTGGCAGGTTCGCCAGCCGCTGTACCAGCACGCGTCCGGGCGCTCGCGCAATTTCGCCCGGCAGCTCGAACCGCTGGCGGTATCCCCGGCCCGTCACAGTCCCTCTGCGACGGCGTCCGCCGACCTGACGAACCTGCCGCTAGGCCGGGCGCGCCGGGTGCGTCGGCCAGTCGCTGGGCAGCACGCGCACAGGTCGCATCCAGTTCGGTCATGCCGCCGACGTCGTGCGTCGTGAACAGCACTTCGCAGTAGTTGTAGCCGACCTTGAGGTCCGGGTGATGATCGTGCCGGTTGGCCACCGCCGCAAGGCGGTTCACGTAAGTCATCGTCGCTTCGAAGTCCGCGAACCTGAATCGACGCGAGATCGATTTCCCGTCCGCAGCGAGTGCCCAGCCGGGCAGTGACGTCAGGGCCGGAGGGCACTCGACGGCGGGCGGCATCGGTCCGAGCGGGACGCGTCATGGTTTTTTCTCCGCGCGGGGTTGCGGCTGCAGAGCCGAACGCAGCATCAGTGTTGCGGCATACAACACGACGATTACGACCAGCCAGTACAGCCAGGCGAGCGGCAGCGATTTCACGATGAACGCCGCGATCAGCACGCCCGGAATGCCACCGAGTGCAAGGCCGATGCCCAAGCGCTTGTCATACTTGCCTTCGCGGATGAACTTGAGACTGCTGACCGGCATCAGGCATGCGCACGAGGCCATCATGATCGGGAAGGCAGCAATCGGGTTCATGCCCAACAGGCTGACCAGCATCAGGCATGGTGCGTAGAGGCCGATGCCTAGCTGCATCAGCGCGCCGAGCACGAAGTTGACAACGATGGCGAACACCAGCACCCCGCCGGTGAGTCCGAGGCTATTGCCGCCGGGCGGCAGCACGCCTGTCACCTTCATGACGAAAATCGCCGCCGCGACGAGCAGCGCGATACCCATGCCGAGCTGGATCGAGCGTCGCGGCAGCTTCGAGACCACGCCTGCGCCGAGATAGCCGCCGGCGACGGCCGCGGCGACCATCGAGATCAGCGTCAGTGGCGCGACCGCAATCGCGGTCGTGAAGATGATGGCCTGGACGATCGTAGGCAACGCATGCCCGACGTTCAGTGTCCCGGGCAGGTGTTCATCGCGCACGAGATTGCGGAACTTGACGTACGCCGTGGTGGTGGCAAACGAACCGATCCCGAGCGTGTCGAAGAAGTTCGCGACAAAGCCGATGCCAAGGCCGTCCACGGTCGGCGGCTGCGTGGCCGGCGTCAGACCCATGGCGACGTTGGCGCGCTCGATACGCCGCCACGCATAGATGAAGAGGACCGCCATCAGCACGCCGGCCACCAGGACGAGTTGCGCGACGAGGCTCATGCTTGGTTGCTCCGCGACGGACCGGTTCAGGATTCGTGACGCAACGGCAGTTCGTTGCCCTTGCGTACCGTACGCAGGGCGAAGCTCGATTGCACGCGCGCGACTCCCGGCAGGCGCGTGAGGTGCTGGCTGTGCAGACGCTCGAAATCGGCCGGGTCGGACACGACGACGCGCAGCAGGTAATCCTGCTGACCCGTCATCAGGTAGCACTCCATGACTTCGGGGACGCGCTTTACGGCCTCTTCGAAGGCGGCAAGATCGGCCTGTTCCTGCCGGTTGAGCGTGATGCTCACGAACACGTTGCCCGGCAACCCGACCCTGGCCTGGTTCACGAGCGCGACGTAGCGGTCGATGACGCCCGCCTCCTCCAGCGCGCGCATCCGGCGCAGACAGGCCGACTCGCTCAGGTGCACTTGCTCCGCCAGGTCGCGGTTGCTGAGACGGCCATCCCGCTGCAAGGCGGCAAGGATCTGATTGTCGACCCGATCGAGCTTCATATTCGCAGTATCTGCTGATTCTTACTGCATATAAAGCAGCAACTTGCTTCAACGACCTCGTTTGAGCCCGACTTCGCACGATTCCGCACCTCGCCGGCCACTATGCTTCGTCGATGCGCCTCCTCATGGCGCACCACAGAAATCCAAGGCGGGGAGACACTCATGCGCATCGGCGTGCCGAAGGAAATCAAGGTCCACGAATACCGGGTCGGCCTGGTGCCGGCAGCGGCTCGCGAACTGGTCGAGGCCGGACACGAGGTGCTGGTACAGACCGGCGCGGCGGATGGCATCGGATTTTCCGACGCGGACTACCTGCGCGTAGGCGCGAAAATCGCCGCGACGGCCGCAGAGATCTTCGCGGCGAGCGACATGATCGTGAAGGTGAAGGAGCCGCAGCCGCAGGAATGCGCGATGCTGCGCAAGGGCCAGATCCTGTACACCTACCTGCACCTCGCGCCGGACCCCAGGCAGACCGAAGCGCTCGTGAAATCGGGCGCGACGTGCATCGCGTACGAAACGGTCACGGCGCCGGACGGCTCGCTGCCGTTGCTCACGCCGATGAGCGAAGTCGCAGGCCGCATGTCGATCCAGGTCGGCGCGTACTGCCTGCAGAAGGCGAACGGCGGCCGCGGCATCCTGCTCGGCGGCGTGCCGGGCGTGGCGCCCGCCAAGGTCGTGATCCTCGGCGGCGGCGTGTCGGGCACGCATGCGGCCGAGATGGCTGTGGGCCTGCGCGCTGACGTCACGGTGGTCGATCGATCGGTGAAGCGCCTGCGCGAACTGTCGTCGATCTTCGGCGCGACACTGCGCACCGAGTACTCGACGCAGGAACACATCGACACGCTGGTGATGGAAGCGGACCTGGTGGTCGGCGCGGTGCTGATCGCGGGCGCCGCAGCGCCCAAGCTCGTCACGCGCGACATGGTGCGACGCATGAAGGCGGGCTCGGTGCTCGTCGACATCTCGATCGACCAGGGCGGCTGCTTCGAGACCAGCAAGGCAACGACGCATGCGGACCCGACGTACGTCATCGACGACGTGATCCACTACTGCGTCGCCAACATGCCGGGCGCGGTGCCGCGCACGTCGACGTTCGCGCTCAACAACGCGACGCTGCCGTTCGCGCGCAAGCTGGCGGACCTCGGCTGGCAGAAGGCGCTGCGCGCCGACCCGCACCTGGCGAACGGCCTGAACGTGCACGAGGGCCAGATCACGAATGCTGCCGTGGCGAAGGAACTGGGCTACAAGCACGTCCCGGTCGCCGCCGTCCTGCAGTAACCGAACAGGGGACGCTCACCTATTTCCTATAGGAAATAGGTGAGCGTCCCCTATTTTCTAGGAGCCGTCGCACGAACGCGCTAGGCTTCGGCCATGAAACTTCCAGCCTTGCGCTTCGACGGCAAGATCGTCCTCGTCACGGGTGCCTCGAGCGGTATCGGCCGCGAAACGGCGCTCGCCTTCGCCGGTGCCGGCGCCAGCGTCGTGCTCGTCGCGCGCCGCGCCGCGGCACTGGCCAAAGTGGCGAGACAGGCGCGCGCGGCCGGCGCCGAAGCGCTCTCGATCGCGACCGATGTCACTGACCGCCCCGCCGTTGCGGCGTGCTTCCGCAAAGCCGTGCTGCGCTTCGGCGGCGTCGATATCGTCGTCAACAATGCGGGCGTGCTGCTGCCGGCTAAGGTCGTCGACCTGGACCCCGCCGACCTCCAGCGCATGCTCGACGTCAATCTCTTCGGCGCTGTGCACGTCCTCCAGGCGGCCGTGAAGCAGATGCAGAAACAGGACTCGGGCGGCCACATCGTCAATGTCGCGTCGCTCGCGGGCCGTCGCGGCTTTTCACCGCTCGGCGGGTACTGCGCGAGCAAGTTTGCACTCGTGGGATTGACCGAAGCGCTGCGCACGGAACTGTTGGGCAGCAACGTCGGCGTGTCGCTGGTGCTGCCGGGCGTCATCGACACGCCGATGGCCGAAGCGGCTGCGCTGGACCCCACGACCGAAGGGTTCTGGCCGAAGGCGCTGAACATGCCGACCGCATGGGTCGTGTGGGCCGTTTTCGCCGCTGTCCGCCTCAAGCTGGCCGAAGTCGCGGTGCCCCCAGGTGGCGCGCTGCTCGAGAAACTGGGCGCACTCGCTCCGGGCGCCACCGACGTCCTGGTGCGCGGAGCGATGAACATGGCGCGCCGATCGTCGCTCGACGCGCCGACGCACCAACTAATTCGTGCTTCCTTCCGACCCTTCCGACCCTTCCGGACCTTCCTGACCTTTTCTCCCCCCTCTCCGCCTCTCAAAGAAGATCGACCATGCCCGAGACCTTTCCCAACCTCGCCATCGAGCGTGACGGCGGCGTCGCCACGTTGTTCCTCGATCGTCCCGAAAAACTGAATGCGCTGCATCGCGCACTTTGGCACAGCATTCCAGAGGCCGTGGCGGTACTCGATGCCGATCCCGACGTTCGCGTAATCGTGCTCGCCGGCAAGGGCAAAGCGTTCTGCGCCGGCATCGACCTGATGGACCATGCGCAGGGTCTCGCCGGCGGTTCGCTGACGGGCGGCGAAGGTTCGGCCGTCGCGAAGCGTCGGCAGTTGTACGACGACATTCGCGCGTACCAGGACACGTGCTCGAGCTTCGCCAACACCAACAAGCCCGTCATCGCCGCCGTGCACGGCGCGTGCATCGGCGCTGGCATGGACCTGATCACCGCGTGCGACATCCGGCTGGCTTCGGCGGAAGCGACGTTTTCGGTACGCGAGACGCGCATTGCGATGGTAGCCGACGTCGGTTCCCTGCAGCGACTGCCGCGCGTAATCGGCGATGGCGCCGCGCGTGAATGGATTTTCACCGGCGGCGACTACAGCGCGACGTGTGCGCGCGACGTGCAGCTGCTGAACGAGGTGCTGCCGGATCCAGCGGCACTGATGGCGCGCGCGCGTGAATTGGCTGCGACCATCGCCGCGAATTCACCACTCGCCGTGCAGGGTTCGAAGCACGTGCTGGGATTCGCATCGCGCCGCGAAGTGGACGCCAGTCTCGACTACGTCGCCGTGTGGAACGCCGCGTTCCTGCACTCCGAGGACCTCGGCGAAGCGATGCAGGCGTTCGTGCAACGGCGACCGCCGGTCTTCCGCGGGCAATAGCCCGCGGAAAGGGTTTAGGGGTTAGGGGTTAGTCGGAACCCAGTCGTGAACAACGGCATAGCCTCGAAGGCCTCACTCGTGCCGCGAAGGCTGATTCGACGTCGGCTACTTTGTTCCGACTAACCCCTATCCCCTAACCCCTTCGTTGCCGCCCTCAGGCGCTGCGCGCCTGAGCAGCGGCGACCGCCGCATCCCGCAGCTCGCGCCGCAGGATCTTGCCGACGTTGCTCTTCGGCAGCTCGCCGCGGAACTCGATGTACTTCGGCTTCTTGTAGCCCGTGAAATTCTCCTTGCAGAACTCCATGAGCTGCTCGACGGTGAGCGCCGGGTCCTTGCGCACGACAAACACCTTGACTGCCTCGCCGGACTTTTCATCGGGCACACCGACGGCGGCGCATTCCACGACGCCGGGATGCGTTGCGATCACCTGCTCGATTTCGTTCGGGTACACGTTGAAACCCGACACCAGGATCATGTCCTTCTTGCGGTCCACGATCCTGATGTAACCGCGCTCGTCCATGATGCCGACGTCGCCCGACTTGAAGAACCCGTCGGGGGTCATCACCTTCGCGGTCTCGTCCGGACGGTTCCAGTAACCTGCCATCACCTGCGGGCCGCGAATCGCGATCTCGCCCGGCTGGCCGAGCGGCAGGACCTGTCCCGCGTCGTCGAGAATCTGGATTTCCGTGTTCGGGAATGGCAGTCCGATGGTGCCGTTGTATTCACGATTGAGGATCGGATTGCACGTGGCGACCGGCGACGTCTCCGAGAGGCCGTAGCCCTCGATGATCGGCACGCCGGTGAGCGCGAGCCACTTCTCGCTCGTCGCCTTCTGCACGGCCATGCCGCCGCCGTTCGCAACGCGCAGGCTTGAAAAATCGAGCTTGCGGAAGTCCTCGTTCCCGAGCAGCGCGTTGTAGAGCGTGTTGACGCCCGGCAGCACGTTGAACTTGTACTTGCCCAGCTCCTTGACGAAGCCAGCGATGTCCCGCGGATTGGCAATCAGCACGTTGAGCGTCCCGATACGCATGCCAAAGAGGCAGTTCACGACCAGCGCGAACACGTGATACAGCGGCAGCGCGCAGATGTAGACGAACTGGCCAGGCACGGGTCCGCGCGAAGTGTCATGCAGCGCGGGCACGATCCAGGCCTCCATCTGCAGCACGTTGGCGACGAGGTTGCCGTGCGTGAGGGCTGCCCCTTTCGACACACCGGTGGTCCCACCCGTGTATTGCAGGAAGGCGATGTCCTGCTGCGTGACGGCGACGGGCTCGAGCTTGCGGCGCGCGCCGGCATCGAGCGTCTCGGTGAACTTGACGTGCCCCGGCAGCGAGTATGCAGGCACCATCTTCTTCAGGCGGCGCACTGCGAAGTTGACGATCGCGCCTTCGGGAACCCGAGCATTTCGCCGAGCGACGCAACGATGACTTTCTTGATCGCCGTGCGCGCAATCACCTGCTGCAGCGTGGCCGCGAAATTCTCGAGGATCACGATCGCTTCGGCGCCGGAATCCTTCAGCTGATGCTCCAGCTCGCGCGGCGTGTACAGCGGATTGACGTTGACGACGACATAGCCGGCGCGCAGCACGCCCGCAAGTGCGATCGGGTACTGCACCACGTTCGGCATCATGATCGCCACGCGCGCGCCCTTGGCGAGACCCTGCGACTGCAGCCAGGACGCGAAAGCCGCGGAGTAACGGTCGATTTCACCGAAGGTGAAGAACCGGTCCATGTACGCGTACGCGTTGCGCGACGCGTGCTCCCGGAAACCGTGGTCGATCAGGTCGACGAGCGAAGAATACTGCGAGAGGTCGACGTCGTGCGGGACGCCGGGCGGATAGTGCTTGAGCCAGATTCTTTCCATGACTGCTTCCCCCGAAGCTGACGTTCGTCGGGACGGCTAAGGTCGGGGCCGCGCGACGAGCGGAACGTTGCAGAGATCGATGTGGCCGGCCGGAACGAGGTACCAGTCGTCGCGACGGTTGCGCCGCGCCTCGACCAGCTGGCGAAATCGTTCGGTGTCGGTGCGCAGGATTTCGAGGTTCTCGCGCTCCGCCGCCGGTACGTCCGCTGCGACGAGAACACTCGTGATCGGCACGTACTGTTCGGCCTTTTCGTAGAAACCCATCGGACCGGATCCGCGCGGCTGCGTGGCCAGCAGTTCCATGCCTTTTACGACGCGCCCCACCAGCGCAATGTTGCGGTCGAGCTGGCGTGGAGCGTGGCCCGAGACCACGTACAGTTCCGCGCCGCTGCCGCTGTCGGCGTCGTTGCCGCGGCCGGCACCTACCATCCCGTAACAATGGGCCAGCCATGCTTCGCCCGTGGCGGGGTTGCGCCCGGCGGGGAATCCCTGGCTGAACCCGACCTCGGGAGCGTAGCCGTCGCGGTCCTGCAGCGGCTCGAAGGGTAGCGAGGGTGTCATCTTGACCGTGAACTCGGGCGGCAGTTTGTCTTTGGCCTCGCCCAGGCTGCGCTTGCCGTCCGGGTCGCCCCACTGCACGACGAAATTGTCCTGGGAGCGGACGATGGCAAGGCCGTCGAAGTATTTCCGCGCGCGAGCTTGCGCAGATTGTCGGCATGCTGGGGGGCAAAAGCCGGGGTGAGTTCAATCACCACCCGGCCCTGCGGCAGCTGCAGGTAGAGCGTGTTTTCGGGGTCCAGGGGGCGCCAGTCGGCGGGCGCGGTGGCCGCCAGGACTTCGCTCATGGTGCGCGGAGGCGCGGTCGGCGTCGCAGGCCCCGGATCGGCCGCCTAGGCCGGCACAGCAGCCAGCGCCAACGCCAACGGCATGGCCAGCGTGAATCACGCCGTGGGCCCTGGCTGCTGCCGCTGGTTTCATCACGTAAAATCTACAGGGTGCGGGGGACGAATCAAGCAGAGAATTCCGCAGGCAGGCTATGCTTTCAAAGGGCCGAGGTCATCCCTTGCTTTTCAACTCTCAAGAGGCCGTTGCAGACATGCTCGTCAAGTTTTCGACCAGGTTCGGCCAGCTCGTGATGCAAGGTGAACCGGCAGTGGCCCTCATCAGGCTGGGCGGCCACTCGGGCACGGTGCCAAGCGCCGTGCTGGCCGCAGACCTGCCGGGGTTCCTGGCGAAACTCCGGGCTGGCCTGGATCTGCAGGGCGATCAGGTATCGCCACCGCCCCCGCCCAGGGAGCATGGAGGCGACTGGGAGGACGAGGAAGAACCCCGCGAGCAGCCCATCAAGCTCCGGCTGCGCGCCGTGCCACTGCTCGACATGCTCGACACGGCCGTCCTGCGGCAGTCCGACCTGTTCTGGGAACAGGCCTGAGGTCCACGGCATGCGTCTCGCTGCCCTGCTCATGCTGCCGGTGCTGGCCCTCCTCCTGCTTGCCGCGCACCTCGTCCATGCCGGCCTGAGGCCGCTGGCGGTGCTCGCGATGCTGCTGGCAGGCCTGCTGGCCGTGCCGCGGCCCTGGGCCTCGCGGACGTTGCAGGTCGTCCTCGCCGTGGCGGTGATCGAGTGGATCCTGACCACCGTGGAACTCGCCCAGCTGCGCCTGCGTCACGGCGAACCCTACCTGCGGCTGGCCGTGATCCTGGGGTCCGTCACCCTGTTCACCGCGCTCGCGGCCCTCGCGTTCCAACACCCTGTCCTGCGTGCATATTTCCGGTCGCCTGCGAAACCCGCAACCGAACCAGTTGCGCGCTGAACCGTGCGCGGTTTGCGGTGAAACGACCACCGGCCCGGGTTGGGACCGCCACTCCCGTCAGGTAACCTTGTCGGCCCGTGCCCGGCACGACCCCCCACCGCTCGAGGACCGACGAGTCTATGAAGACCCTGCTGGCCACCGCTGGCGCCTTTGCGCTGCTCACCACCTCCATGACGAACGCTGCCGAAACAAAGCCTGCCGCCGACGCCGTACCCCCCCTGCTGGCACCGTGGGCAGGCCCCTACGGCGGCGTGCCGCCGTTCGACAAGGTCAAGGTCGTCGACCTGAAGCCGGGACTCGAAGCCGGCATGGCCCAACAGCTCGCCGAAATCGACCGGATCGCGAACGACCCGGCGACACCGACGTTCGAGAACACGATCGCAGCGATGGAGCGCACCGGCCGCACGCTTGATCGCGTCATCACGGTCTACGGTGTCTACAGCTCGACGCTGAACGACGAAGCCGTGCAGGCCGTCGAACGCGAGATGGCGCCGAAGCTTGCTGCGTTCAGCGACCAGATCACGCAGAACGCGCAGCTGTTCGAGCGCGTCGCCAGGGTCTACGAAACGCGCGAAACGTCGGGGCTCACCCCCGAGCAGCAGCGCCTGGCGTGGGTGTACTACACGAACTTCGTGCGTGCCGGTGCAAGGCTGGATGCGGCAGGCAAGAAGCGCACGGCGGCGATCAACCAGGAACTCGCCAAGCTGTTCACGACCTTCGGCCAGAACGTGCTCAAGGACGAAAACGAAGGCGTGATCTATCTCGACAAGGAGTCCGATCTTGCCGGGCTGCCCCAGGGCGTTCGCGACGGCATGGCGCAGGGCGCGGAAGGCCGCGGACAGAAGGGCAAATGGGCGATCGCCAACACGCGCTCGAGCATCGAGCCGTTCCTGACGTACTCGGACAACCGCGCGCTGCGTGAGCAGGCATGGCGCATGTTCGTCAACCGCGGCGACAACGGCGGCGCAACCGACAACAACGCGACGATCGCGCAGATCCTGCAGCTGCGGGCCGAGCGAGCGCAACTGCTCGGCTTCCCGACGCACGCGCACTGGCGCCTCGAGAACACGATGGCGAAGACGCCCGAGCGAGCCATGGAGCTGATGGAGGCCGTCTGGACGCCTGCCGTCGCGCGCGTGCACGAGGAAGTCGCCGACATGCAGAAGATCGCCGACGCCGAGAAGGCGAGCATCCAGATCGAGCCGTGGGACTACCGCTACTACGCCGAAAAGGTGCGCAAGGCGAAGTACGACCTGGACGAGACCCAGGTCACCCCGTACATGCAGCTCGAGAACCTGCGTGAAGGCATGTTCCACATGGCGAAGGAACTGTTCGGGTTCAACTTCAAGCCGGTCGACGCGAGCAAGGTGCCGGTGTACCACCCCGACGTGCGCGTCTGGGAAGTGACCAACCCGACGGGTGAGCTGGTCGGACTGTGGTACTTCGATCCCTACGCGCGCAAAGGCAAACGTTCGGGTGCATGGATGAACGCGTACCGTACCCAGGAGAAGTTCGACGGCGACGTCAAGACCATCGTCTCCAACAATTCGAACTTCGTGAAGGGCAAGCCCGGCGAGCCGGTCCTGATCAGCTGGGAAGACGCGACCACGCTGTTCCACGAATTTGGCCACGCGCTGCACGGTTTGAGTTCGAGCGTGAACTATCCATCCGTGGCGGGCACCGCCGTCGCGCGCGATTACGTCGAGTTCCCGTCGCAGCTGCTCGAGCACTGGCTGTCGACGCCGGAAATCCTCAACAAGTATGCCCTGCATTACCAGACCGGCAAACCGATCCCGGCTGAACTGGTGGCCAGGATTGATGCGGCCGAGAGGTTCAACCAGGGATTCAAGACGGTCGAATACCTGTCGAGCGCGCTGATCGACATGAAGCTGCACCTCGCAGGCGGCCAGGCGATCGATCCAGACAAGTTCGAGCGCGAGACACTCGCGGCCATGGACATGCCGTCCGAGATCGTGATGCGCCACCGCACGCCGCAGTTCAACCACGTGTTCTCGGGCGACGGCTATTCCGCAGGCTATTACAGCTACCTGTGGTCGGATACGATTACGGCAGACGCCTGGGAAGCGTTCACCGAAGCGGCGGGCCGTGGGACAGGACGTGCAAGCGCCTGCGCGACAACGTCTTCGGCGTGGGCAACACGATCGACCCGGCCATTGCGTACCGGCAGTTCCGCGGTCGCGATCCGGGCATCGCAGCACTGATGCGCAAGCGCGGATTTCCGGTGCCGCCGGCGGCAGCGCCGGCGGCCGCAGGCGAGGCGCCGAAAGGTAGGGGACGCCACCTCCCGGCGGAAATAGGTGAGCGTCCTTGCGCGAGCAGGCCGCGCCTGGTCGAGGATGAACGCGTATTCCTCCGCTAACTCGTGCAGATGCTCGAACCGGCCCGACTTGCCGCCGTGCCCGGCTTCCATGTTGACGCGCATCACCAGCAGCCGGTCATCGGTCTTTAGACGCCGCAGCTTCGCTACCCACTTTGCGGGCTCGTAGTACTGCACCTGGCTGTCCCAGAGTCCCGTCGTGACGTACAGCGCCGGATATGCCTGCGGCTGAACGTTGTCGTACGGTGAGTAGCTCAGCATGTAGTCATAGAACGCCGGCTCGTTCGGATCGCCCCACTCGTCGTACTCGTTGGTCGTCAGCGGAATGCTCTCGTCGAGCATCGTGGTCACAATGTCGACGAATGGCACGTGCGCGACGATGCCCCGGTACAGCCCCGGCGCCATGTTTGCGGCCGCCGCGACGAGCAAGCCGCCGGCGCTGCCACCGCGCGCGAATACCCGCTTCGCGTCCGCGTAACCCTCGGCGACCAGCCAGCGCGTTGCGTCGATGAAGTCCTCGAACGAGTGTCTCTTCTCGAGCAACCGTCCGGCGTCGTACCAGCGGCGACCACGCTCCTGGCCGCCGCGCACCTGCGCGATGGCGTAGACGAAGCCGCGGTCGAGCAGCGACAACAGGCTCGACGAAAACACCGGATCCGAAGAAATGCCGTAGGCGCCGTAGCCGTACTGCAGCAGCGGCGCGGTGCCGTCGCGACGAAACAGGTCGCGGCGATAGACGATCGCGACGGGCACGCGTTCGCCGTCCCGCGCGGTCACCCACAGGTATTCGGTCGCGTACCGCGACGGATCAAGTCGCCCAGCACCGGCTCGCGCTTCAACAACACCTGCTCGCCGGTCCGCGTGTCGTAGTCGTAGGTCGTGCGCGGCGTCGTGAGCGACGTGTAGGTGTAGCGCACGACCTCGCTGTCCACTTCCTCGTTCGCGTCGAGGGCCATGCGGTACGCGGGCTCGTCCGAATCGATGTGGAACTCGCGCGCACCGGTCCACGGCCGGATGCGGATCCTGCGCAGGCCCGCGACGCGTTCCTCGATCGCGAGGAAGCTGTCGAACACGTCAAACCCCGCCACCAGCACGTCGTCCCGGTGCGCCACGAGCTCGCGCCAGCGTTCGCGTATCCCAGTGTCCGCCGCCGAGGCCTCGAGCAGGCGGAAGTTCACGGCCTGCCAGTTGCTGCGGATCACCCAGCGTTCACCGACGTGGTCCACCGAATACTCGTGCCCGCGGCTGCGCGGCAGGAACACCTTGAAGACCAGCGCGGGGTCGTCGAGGGGTGCGTAGCGGACTTCGGTGGTGACGGTGCTGCTCGAGTCGATCAGCAGGTACCGCCGATCCTTCGTCAGGCCGACGGACGTGTAGAACGCCTCGTCTTCCTCTTCGTGCACGACCGGGTCGCGCGCGGGATCGGTGCCCAGTTCGTGCACACGCACGCGCAATCCCAGCAGCGTGACCGGGTCCTTTTCGACATACAGCACGCGGCGGTTGTCCGCCGCCCAGACGACACCTTCTTCGACATTGGGCACGACGTCCGGTAGCAGCTCGCCAGTAGCCAGTGACTTGAAGCGCAGCCTGTATTGGCGGCGACCCACGGTGTCTTCGGTGAATGCGAGCAGGTTGTTGTCGTGGCTGATCTCGATCGAGCCGACGTCGTAGTACTCGAGCCCGCGCGCGTTCTCGCGCAGGTCGAGCAGAACCTGTTCGGGGCCCTCAGCACTGCCCGCGCGGCGGGCGTAGACGGCGTATTCGTCGCCGATGCCGTAGCGATGCAGGTACCAGTAGCCGTTGTCGCGGCAGGGCACGCTCATCGTCCTGGCGGATGCGCCCGACGATTTCCTTGTACAACTCGGCCTCGAGCGGCTGCAAAGACGCTGTCATCGCCTCGCGATACGCATTCTCGGCATGCAGGTACTCGAGCACGTCGGACGCTGTGCGCGTGTCGTCGCGCAGCCAGTAATAGTCGTCGACCCGGACGCAGTGCGGCGACGCGACGGCGTGTGGCCGGACCGCCGCAACCGGAGGCAGGAGCGGTCCTGGTTCATGCCAGGCGCGTCAAACGCCAGCCGGTCCCATGCGCACCGGATAAGTCGGGCGCGTACCCCCCGCCTGGTAGTACGGCATCATCTTCGGCGCGAGCGCGCCGAGACGCTGCTGACGCGTGGCATCGCTCGGGTGCGTGCTCAGGAACTCGGCCGGTGCGCTGCCGCCGACTTTCGCCATCTTCTGCCACAGCGTGACGGCGGAGCGCGGGTCGTAGCCCGCACGGGCGGCGAGTTCGATGCCGATCTGGTCGGCTTCGTTTTCCGACGCGCGGCTGTTCGGCAGCTTGATCGCAACGGTTGCAGCCGCTGCAGTGATGGCCATCGCCTGGCCCGGATTGTCCGACAAGATGCCTGCCGCGAGGATGCCGGCATTGGCTGCCATCGCGGTCGACATGCGCTCTGCGGTGTGGTTTGCCAGCGCGTGGGCGATCTCATGCCCCATGACCTGCGCGAGTTCGTCGTCGGTCGGATCGACCTTCATGATCAGGCCCGTGTATAGGGCCATGCGGCCGCCCGCCATGCACCAGGCGTTGACGGTCTTCGGATCGTCGATGACCTGCACGCTCCATTGCCACTTCGCGCTGTCGGGCCGCATCTTCACGGCCTGCGCCACGAGGCGCTCGGTGATCACGCTCACGCGCTTGAGCGTGCGCGGATCGGTGACGAGCTTACCCTCTTTCTGGTATTTGCCCATCTCCTGTGCGTAGGCCTGGCGGGACGAGCTGATCGCCGTCTCCTCGGAGACGAGCATCAGCTGCCTGCGCCCGGTGGGGCTGGTCGCGCAGGCGGCCACGAGCAGCACGAGCGCCAGGGCGAACAATGGTTTGCGGCAGTTCATCCTGGAACCCTTACCTGCGGAACAAGGTCGGCATGGCAGGGATAATGCCTCGCCGCGCCGCAGGTAGAAAGTCCGCGCGGGTACGACCGGGTTCGCGGTGAGGTAAGCTCAGTCTCACGGCGCAGCCCGTTGCGCGCCCGGAGGCAGTGATGTCGCGGCCAACCCATGCCCGATTGTCCGCCAGCGGTGTAATCCTCCACGTGCGCCAGGCAGGAAGCGGCCCGGTCGTCCTGTTACTGCACGGCTTTCCGGATTCGTGCGAACTTTGGCAGGACGTAACACCGATGCTTGTTGCAGCGGGCTATCGCGTCATAGCGCCTGACATGCGCGGATTCGGTCGTTCCGATGCACCGGCGTCGGTCGGCGGCTATGCGCTGGGGCACGTCGTTGCCGATCTGCGCGTGCTGATCGGCCGGCTTGCGGGCGACACACCCGTGCGCGTGATCGGCCACGACTGGGGCGCCGTCGCGGGCTGGTGCCTCGCGCTGGAACATCCGCAGCTCGTCCGGTCGCAGGTTGCGCTTTCGGTCGGGCATCCACGCCAGTATGCGGTGGCGGGGCTCGAGCAGAAACTGAAAGGCCTCTACACACTCGCGTGGCAGGTGCCAGGCGCTGCTGAGCACTGGCTCGCACAACGCGGCTACGCGGGCCTGCGTGGCTGGGGGCGGCAGCATCCGCGGATCGACGATTGCGTGAAGGACCTGTCGCGGCCGGGGCGCCTCACGGCCGGCCTCAACTGGTATCGCGCCAACCTGCGTCGCGTACTGTTCGGACCCTGGGAGAAGTGCGCCGTGCCGACACTCGGCGTCTGGAGCAGCGGCGATCACTTCCTCGCCGAAGACCAGATGCGGAATTCGCACCAGCGTATGCAGGCGCCCTGGCGCTACGAGCGCATCGAAGGTGCGGGACACTGGTTGCCGCTCCGGAGCGCAGCGGGACGCGCGTGCGCGGGAGCGGCTCTCAGTCGTTGCAGTGGTTCGCGCGGCTCCTGCGCGAAGCGGGATCAGGAAATGGGGACTGTCGCGGAGACAGGACCAGGCGGACGAACTGGTACATGGCTCCAAGCAGCTGCGCAACGATCGCTCCGAAGAACGGCCAGAACGCAGCGAGCGTCGCAAGGTTCCACACTTGCAGCAGGCACACGGTCGCCAGGAGGATGACGAGGACGTAACTCGTGAATCTGGTGCCGCCCGCGACCTCCAATTGTCCGGGCGTGAATCCAGCGAGAGTTCTGGCGATCATTGTCGCGTAGGGGACCAGGAACAGTGCCGAGATTCCGCTGCACCATCGCCATATCGATGGCATGAATTCGCTGAATGACAGCAGGAACAGCCCGACCATGCTGAGCGCGAGCGGCAGTATTGAATTGATCAGCAGAAGCCGGAGCCAGAATTTTTCTACCTGGCCCCAGTCATGAACTGAATCGTTGCGGAACGCGGCCACCACCCCGGCGAAACCCGCTATGGCCACCGCGATCTGAGCGGACGCGCTGAGAGCAGCAGTCGGTTCCATGGTGTAGGCCTGAATAATTGATTGCATGACGGGAGTGCCGGACGACATGCCTGGTGCCGCAGGAATCATCGTGTCTGCGGTGCCGGCTGCAGATTAGCAGGTCATGCATGGCGTCAAGAACTTCGGCGCGGGCGATTGCCCGCAGTCGGTCAGCTGCAACGGGCTGGCATTGGACTTCCCCCAGAACGGATGACAGCTCCGGGCTAGGATCGGGCTGCGATGTGATCGCGTCGACGTTGACGATGCCGCCGTGCGAGATTCTCGGCTTTGGCCGAGGGAATGCGCCCTGTCAGGCACGGGCCTGAGGCGATGGCGTTCCGGGTCTTTTCCGGGCGAGCGTGTCCGCCTTTCCGCTCGCCCGGAGAAGACCCGGAACGGACGCCCTCACCGACCGTCCGTCCTGGATCGACCTTCCCGATGAAGGACCGCCTTCGGGCACTCAAACCCTCGCAACCCCTAATCCCTTCTCGGGTAGACACGTCGCGTCGCATACGCGGCCTTCAGCTCGGCGCCCAGGTATTCCCGCAACGTCGAGAACACGCCGCGTGAGATGTCGGCGGGCTTGCCCTCCGCCAGCCTGAAAAGCTGGCAGTAGTACCAGGACTGCGCGGCGAAGGCGTTGAGCGCCTTGGCAGCGACGCTCGAACCCTGCGGTGACAGCCACCCGCGATCCCGCAATCGCAGGCGATCGTCGAGGTCGTCGATGCCGTCCCTTGCCCCCGCCAGCAGCTGGCGCGGGAAATCAGGCATCCAGCAGAGCGGCCGCCCGAGTCCGATCACGTCGCAGTCACCCGCGCCCGGCGCCGCGCCGAGCGCGCAAGCCATGCCAGCGCGCGTACGGAAACCGCCGGTGACCATCAACGGCATGCGGGCCACGCGGCGGATCGCCGTCGCGTACTCGAGGAAATAGGCTTCACGTGCCCGCGTGCTGCGACGGACGGGTATCGCGTCCTCGGACCGGCCTTCGAAACCGATCAGTCTCGGCTGTTCGTACGTGCCGCCCGAGACCTCGAGCAGATCCACGCTTTCGTCGTTCAGCCACGCGACGACCCGCAGGCACTCCTCGTGCGAGAAGCCGCCCTTGCGAAAGTCATCCGAATTCAGCTTCAGCGCCACGGGAAAATCCCGGCCCACGGCTTTGCGCACGGCACGCAGCGTCTCCAGCAGAAAACGGGCGCGGTTCGCCAGCGTTCCACCCCAGGCATCCGTGCGCTGGTTCGTGATCGGGGAAAGGAACGAGCTGATCAGGTACCCATGGGCCCCGTGCACCTGCACGCCGGTGAATCCGCATTCGCGCACGACCTGCGCCGCGTGCGCAAACCGGCCGATGAGACCGACGATCTCGTCCTCGGCCAGCGCCCGCGGGCGCGCGTAGTTGCCGAGCAGATCAAGTTGCACCGCGGACGGTGCGAGCGGGCGACCAGTGACATAACGCGGCGACTGCCGTCCCGCATGCGAAATCTGCGCCCAGAGCTGGTTGCCGCCGGCCGTCCCTGCCTGTGCCCACGCGGCAAGCCGCGCGCGAGCCTCGGCGTCGAACGTGCGTGGCTCCGACTGGTCGATGGCGACGTTGCCGGGCCGTTCGAGGTCAAACCGGTCCACCTGCACGTTGCCGGTGATCAACAGCCCGCTCCCGCCCTCGCTCCAGGTGCGGTACAGGCGCTCGAGCGAGTGGGTTGCACGCAACCAGGCGTCGGCCAGCCCTTCGGTCATCGCTGCCTTGGCGAGCCGGTTCGGCAGCACGGCGCCACAGGGCAGCGACAGGGGCTGTGTCAGTGCGTCCATCGTTTAACCTCTCCCGATTGCGGGGTATGATCGCGCATCGAATGCGCAGACGCCGTGACGTCCTGCGCGACACCAACGAGAACAGGGTGGAGGTTTCGCCGATGCTGACCAGGGAAAAACTGACGATCGTGCAGTGGCAGGCGTGCGCAACACGCCGCATCACGTGATCATCGCCGTATCGTCCTCGGGCGGCAGCGCCTTCGACGAGATGCTCGAGCGCTCGGCAGGCCTGCAGGGCATCGTCGATGCCATCAACAGCACGCATCCGCTTGTGAGCGAGATTGCCGGCAGCACGCACATCATGCATGCGCAGGACGACGTCCGTAAGTGGTTCTACACGCTGGACGAAGGCCACCGCACGCCGGACAAGCTGCAGGAAAAAGCGCTGGAAACGGCACACCACGCACTCGAGGCGCTCGGCACGCACGGTAGCGCGGAAGACCTGATGCATTACGGTGAGTTCGTGATGTCACTGGCCACGCGCGTTGCACGCGCTGCGCGCGAAGGCGACCTGATGGGCATCGGTGGCGAACTCGTGAGCGAGAAAGAGCGCGTGTTCATCGAACGTCTCGACCAGCTCATCCAGGAACGTCGCACCCGCTGAGCCGCCCGAAGCCGGCATCCGCCGGCTCCAGTTCCCGCCATCCACCGACGACCGGGCCGTAAGGCCCGGCCTGCGTTTACGCCGCCTTGGCCTTGGCCGGTGACTTTCGATCGCCCACCAGGTACGCCGCCAGCGCCGGCAGCAGCAGGATCGCGCCGAACATGTTCACCAGGAACATGAAGCAGAGCAGGATGCCCATGTCCGCCTGGAACTTCAGGTCCGAGAAGGTCCACGTGGCCACCGAGATCGTCATGGTCACGGCCGTGAAGACCGACGCCGTGCCGCGCTGCTTGAGCGCCTCGACGAAGGCGTCCTTGAGCTTGAGGCCGCCGTCTTCCATCTCGTGCTTCATGCGCTCGAAGAGGTAGATGCCGTAGTCGACGCCGACGCCGACGCCGAGCGCCACGACCGGCAGCGTGTTCACCTTCACGCCGATCCCGAGGATGGCCATCAGCGCATTGCAGAGGATCGTCACCAGCGCGAGCGGCAGGATGATGCAGAGCGTGATCGGGAACGATCGGAACGTGATCAGGCAGAGCACCATCACCGACGCGAACAACGCCAGATTGACCCACTTGTCGGCGGCCTCGACGGCCTCGTTCGTGGCCGCCATGACGCCGACGTTGCCGCTGGCAAGACGGAAGGTGACGCGCTCGGTGTCGCCACCGGCCGCCTTGAAGTCCTTCACTACCTTTACGATGTGCTCGATCGTCTGCGCCTGGTGGTCGGTCGTGTAGATGCTGATCGGCATGGCCGTGCAACGCGAGTTCATGAACTCGTTGCCCAGCCGCGTGGCATACCCCACGCCCTGCGCGATCTGCGCGCGGCTCTCGGGCAGCATGCGCCATTTGATGAACGTCTCGGCGAACGACTGCGTCATCGACTTGACGAAGCCCGCAAGGCTGCGCACGGTCGCCACTCCTTCCACCTGCCGCATCTGGAATTCGAAGTCCTCGATCTTGTCCATGACGTCGCGATCGACGCAGGGCGAGTCGTCGTCGCTTTCCGGCTTCGCCTCGGCGATGACCTGCAGCAGGTCCACGCCGATCGCAAAGTGGCTGGTGATCATCCCGACGTCCTGGTTGTAGCGCGAGTCGGGTCGCAGTTCCGGCACGCCCTTGCCGAGGTCGCCGATGTGCAGGTGCCGCGCCTGCGACAGGCCGAACGCCAGCAGTCCAAGGCCGATCAGGATCGGCACCCAGGCGACCTTCTTCGTTGCGAGCGGACCGATGCGCTCCCAGAACCAGTCGCCTGCCGTTTCCTTGCCGGCCAGCTTCGAGGCCTGCTCGGGCGTGAACTTGTAGTACGAGAGCAGGATCGGCAGCAGCATCTTGTTGGTGATGATCATCACGGTGACGCCGATCGTCGCCGTGAAGGCGAGCTCGCGCACGATCTCGATCTCGACGAAGGCGATGACCATGAAGCCCAGCGCGTTCGCCAGCAGCGCCATCGCGCCCGGGATGAACAGCTTCTGGAACGAATGCGTCGATGCCGTGATGCCGTCGGCGCCGTGCAGCGTCTCGAGCCGCCACGCGTTCGTCATCTGCACCGCGTGCGAGACGGCGATCGAGAAGATCAGGAACGGCACCAGGATCGACATCGGGTCGAGGCCCAGACCGAAGACCGGCAGCAGGCCAAGCAGCCAGATGACCGGCACGATCGCGCAGATCAGCGCCAGCGCCGTGATCATCAGCGAGCCGGAATACCAGTACAGCAGCAGCGCGGTGATCACGAACGCAATGCCGAAGAAAACCAGCACGCCGGCCGCACCCTTGGCGATGTCGCCCACGGCCTTGGCGAACCCGATGATGTGGACGCCGATATTCTCGTTTTCGTACTTGGCGCGGATCCCCTCGAGCTGGGCCGCCACCGCCTGCAGGTCGAGGCGTTCGCCCGTTTCCGGGTCGTTCTCCATGAGAGTCGCCACGACCATCGCTGCGGTCTGGTCATTCGAGACCAGGCGCCCGACCCAGTCGGACTTGAGCAGGTTCTCCTGCACCTTCGCCATCTGTTCCGGCGTGCCCGCGAAATCCGCGGACACCACGTTGCCGCCGCGGAAGCCGTCCTCGACGACCTCGGTGTAGCGCACGTTCGAGGTGAACAGCGACGCAACGGAGCTGCGCTCGACGCCGGGAATATAGAAAACCTCTTCGGTCACCTTGCGCAGTGACTCCATGAACTGCTTGTCGTAGATGGTCCCTTTCTTGTTCTGCAGTGCGACCAGCACCTTGTTGGCGCCGCCGAAGTCAGACTGGTACTCCAGGAAGGTCGCCATGTACGGGTGCTTCAGCGGGATCATCTTGGTGAATGCCGCCTGCACGCGCAGCTGGCTCGCCATCGCGCCCAGCAGGATGGTGATCAGGATGAACAGGATCAGCAGCGGCTTGCGGTAGTGGAAGATCCAGTAGGAAATCTTGCCGACCCAGTCCGGCGTGAACTGGATCTTCTCGATCGCGGCATCGTCGGCACTCATGCCGGGCTTAACGTCGTTCGCCATTTATCTTGTCCTTGCCCGCTGTCGTTACTGGCCCTTGAGCCAGGCCGGGTCGAGCGGCGTGACGCCGCTTTCGCCCGCGAAGAAGATGCCGCCCGCCCGTCTTCTCGATCAGTCCGGCAAAGCCTTTGCCGGGTTTGGCCGTGTGCAGCACGAAACTCTGGCCCCCGTCGGCGCTTTCGGCGATCAGGCCGGAGTTGCCAACGAGCATCACACGCCCGTCGGCGAGTTGCTGGCCCGACATGAAGGACACGGTCGTGCCCGTTTCGACCTTCTGCCAGGTCGCACCAAGGTCGAGCGTCCGGTAGACGTTGCCACGCATGCCGAAGACGAGGACGCTGCCGTCCTTGACCGCCAGCGCGCCGAAGAACGATCCCTGGTACGGCGACGTGAGCGCGACCCAGGTGGCGCCGCCGTCGTCGGACCTCGCGAGCGTGCCGGACTCGCCCGCCAGCAGCAGCGACGTGCCGACGACGATGACCTGCGAAATGTGGCGGTCGAAGTCTTCGGACAGCACCATGCCGCGCTGCCAGGTCTTGCCCGCATCGACCGAATCGAAGTACAGCCCGAATGCGCCGAAAGCAATGAAATGGTCGCCATCGAGGTGTGTCACGCCGAGCAGGGAGTCGGGGCCGGCCTCGTCGACGACGACCTCGGACCAGGTCGTGCCGCCATCGTCCGTGCGCACGAACGACCCGCCGTGGCCGACCGCGACCCCGACCTTGTCGTCCTTGAACGCCACCCCGGTGAGTTGCCGCGTGATGGGCGTCTGCACGCCCTTCCATGCCTTGCCATCGTCGGAGACCAGCGCGAAGCCGCGCTCGCCGACGGCGACGAGCCGATCGCCGACCCGTGTGACGTCGAGCAGCACGATCCTGTCGCTGCGCACATCGACTACCACAGTGGAGCCAGGCTTCGCCGAGGCGGCCTTGTCTTCGCTGCGCGCAGGCGCGGCAACGCAGAGTGTCGCGCCAAGCAAGGCGCAGGCAATTCCCGCCCGATACGTCATTTTCTCGTTTCCCCCGCGGCCGGGCTCCCCCTGCCGCAAAACGGCCGGCCCCGGTGCAACCGGAGGCCGGCCATCGTCAGCTCAATCGAGGCATCACGTCCCCGTATGCGCGATTACTTGGTACCCATGCGACGCAGTGCATCGGGCTGGAAATCGCCCCACTTGCCCTTCTGGTTCCAGTCCCACGGCGTCTTGATCTCGTTGTCCAGTCCGGCGGCATAGTACGCACCGCTGTTCAGGTCGTGCCAGAGGTTGGCTCGGTAATACGGGATCTTTGCGTCGTAGAACTGCATCAGAGGATGGACACCGATGCGCCAGAGCTGCTTGCGCGTGTCATAGGCGTCTTCATACAACACCGACCACGAATCCTCGTCGAGGTAGAACACCCGCTTGCCATAGATGTGCTTGCTCCCCGGCTTGAGGGTGGCCTCCACCTCCCACACGCGGTGCAGTTCGTAGCGCATGAGGTCGGGATTGATCGTGCCTTTCTGGATGATGTCGGTCTTGTACTTGAGATTCTTGTTGGCCAGCTTGTAGGCGTTGTAAGGGACGTAGATCTCCTTCTTGCCAACCAGCTTCCAGTCATAGCGGTCCGGCGCGCCGTTCCACGCGTCGAACTGGTCGGACGTGCGCATGCCCTCCGTGCCGTCCGTAAAGTTGTCGTGGGCGAGATCCGGGGCGCGGCGCACGCGCCGCTGTCCCGCGTTGTAGATCCAGGCCGAGCGCGTCTGCTTCACCTGGTCGACGGGCTCGTGCACGAGGAACATCGTGCCCTCGAGCGTCGCCGGTGTGGTGAAGGCCGACTGGAACGCCAGCAGCAGGTTCTCCTGCGGCTGGTCCAGGCTCGTATTGAAGATGCGATACTCGCGGGAACCGATCTTGTAGAAATCGCCGTTCGCCCGCACCGGGAAGCTGTTGTACTCGCGCAGCACGCCGGCTCCGAGGTACCGCTGCTGGTGATTGTAGATGGCTTCGATGCCGCTCTTCGGGATCGGGAACGGCACGTCTGCGCGCCCGCCGGTGATGCCGAAGCCAACGAGTTCGAGCTTCGGCGCGTTCGCTTTTACATCCGCGTACACCGAGTCCGGAAAGCATGCCGTCCGGCGGGTCTCGTAGACCGGCATCTTGAAGTTGTCGTACTTCGCGAGCAGGGCGAGCGTGCCTGGCGTCAGCTTGTCCTTGTACTGCGCTGCGTTGGCCTTGGTGATCGTGAACTTCGGCTTGTCGCCGGGGAACGGGTCCACGTAGCCCTTGGCCGGCGTCCAGCCCGCGGGCGGCGTGCACTGGCCACCGGTCCAGGTCGGAATGGTCCCGTCCTTGTTGCCCGCCTTCTCTGCGCCCATCGGGGTGAGGTCGGCGCCGAGGCGCGCAGCTTCGGCGGCCGTGAGCTTCGCGTACGCCGGCAGCGCCGTGCCCAGCAGACCGGCCGCCGCGATCGCGGTGGCGAGGATCCTGTTCATAGTCTTCATCTGGTTCGTCTCCTGGATCCGGTTAGAAGGTCACGCTGACGGCGGCCGAGTAGTAGTCGCGATCGAACAGCGGATCGAAGTTGTCGTTGTCGTAGCTGACGTAGTTGAGGTCTAGCACGTACTTCTTGTTGTAGTTGAACTTCACGCCGAGGCCCAGCGTCATGCGGTCCTCGATGAAGGTCGGGTCCATCGACACGCCTTCCACATCGTGCGCCCAGAAAACGCTAGGGGTTACGGTCACGCCGCTGTCCATGACGTTGTTGTAGTCCATCGAGACGCGCAGGCGATAGCCCCAGGCCACGTCCGTCACGTAACCGTCGTTCCGGCAGCCGTTCGGTTGCGGGTTGTAGAGGCGATTTGCCGCCGGGACGGGCAGCCCCGAAAACGTCGGTGAACACATGTCGCCCGCACTCGCCTGGCCCAGGCCAGGCTGGCCTTCGGGCGAGGTCGGGTCAGCGGCATAACCCGGTCCTGAACCCGTGCCAAACATGAAGCCGCGTCCGTAGCGGATCCCGCCCTTGGTGTAGTCGGGCACGTTGTTCCACTGCGAACCGATCTCGCCAACGACCAGCATGCTCTCAGCGCCGAGGATGTTGCTGAAAGTCTTGACCGCGTTGACCTGGAACTGGGTCTTGTTGAACAGGCCGTGGCCGATCATGTAGGTGCCCTCGCTCTGCGCTTGCACCGCGCGTGCAATCTCGCGATAAGGCCCGATACCGAGCACGCCTGCGCCGATCAGGTCGTTGCCGTTGACCATGACAGGCACGTCGACCTGATAACTCAGTTCGGCAGACGTCGACCAGCTCAGCAGGTTGGTCGCAGCGCTGATCCCGTAGATCTGGATGTCCTCGGGGTATTCCCAGAAGCCCTTGCCGGATTCCAGGTTGGTCGGCAGACCGACGGAGGCCAGGAAGCCTTCGATCGCGGCCTCGGCGCCTGGCATCAGGCTGCGCAGCCGACTCGACGTCCAGTAGTTGCCGTAAGCATCGGTGCCGATCAGCCCTGCGGCCGTCAGCGCCGCCTGCTGCGCGGCCGGGAGATCTTTCCAGTTCGTGCCGGTAACGCTCGCCGCGACCGGAAGCCGGCTGTGGATGTTCATCGCGTACAGGCCGATTTCCGTGTCGATCTTCTCGACCGGGAACCGGAAGGCCAGGCCAAACTGGCCGGAGTCGCTCGCTTCACGGCCCCTGATGGCCGGGACATAGGTGCCGGCGGCCCCCTGCTGGAAAGGTTGCGAACCCAGCTGCCCGACGATCGGTGACGCCGTGCCCGGAGCGATGTTGCCCAACTGGCCGCCGACGACGGTGATGCTGTTGCAGGCTCCCGGGTTGGCCGAGATCAGCGTGCTCGTCGCCGTGAAGTACGTGCCGCAACCATCCACCGACGTGTTGTTCCACTGCAGCTGGTAAAACGCCTCGATTGAGCCGAAGTCGAGACCCCAGTTCGCGTAGACGGCCCAGACCGGCAGCAGGATTTCCTTGAGCTCTGCGCCCGCACGGCGTGCAGCCGGGACGTCGATCGGATTGATCTGGTTGACGCCCTGGATGAAGATGCTTTCACCCCAGTTGATCACCTGGTTGCCCAGGCGCAGCTGCAGGTCGGAGTTGCCGACGTCGAACGAACCATAGACATAGGCATCGAGCAGCAGGACGTTTTCGAACTGTTGTTCGGCCTCGAATCCCCGGTCGCTCAACTTGCCCTTGGGCCACAGGTTCTGTCCGGGCGGAGACACCGGCAGGCAGGCCGCACCGGGCGGCGTCGCGGCAGTGCAAATGGTGTAACCGGGGATCGGACCGAGCCTGGGGCGAACGCCGTTGAAGTCATTGGCCTGGCTGCCGACGAGCACGTTCTCCTGGTTCAAGGCCTGGTCGTACCAGTACTTGGCCCGCAGCAAGGCGCCGAAGCGGCCGTTCTTGTACTCGAGATCCGTAGTCACCTTGAACGGCGTCGAAAACCGGTCGTTCTTGGCGTAGTTCAGGTTGCCGTCGCCCGCGGCGTGATTGCCGGCGAGGCCGTCTCTTGGGCCTACAGCCGTGCCCGGGATCAGCGGGCTCGAGTAGAGACCGATGAGTGAACCGTCCGCTCGCGTATAGAGTTGGCGACTCGGGTCCTCGGCGCGCCAGCTCGCCCCCACCGAGACGGTGGTGTTCCAGTTCAGCTTGCCGCCGTTCTCGAATTCGAATTCGATCGCGGTGGCGCTGCTGGCATAGCACGCCAGCACCGTGCCGATCACTGCGGCCAGCTGTGCGCTGCGGCGATCCGGATTCATCGTTGCACTCGTCATTAGAAATCCCCCAGTTGCCTGTGAGCCCACTCAGTTGCAGATTCTCTCGGGATCCCCTGTCTGGTCCCGCACGTACGCAGCTGCTTCGGCATTCCGCTCTCCGCAGCCGCTGGTAATTTGCTTTACGCCCGTCGCCCCCGCTTGCGCGCAGGAAACTGGCTAAGGCTAGTCCTGACCTTCCACGGTCACAGTCGTGAGTATCCGAAATACCACTACCTAGAATCCCCGTTGCGCAAGGTTGCCAGTGCCCCAGCCGCATGACAACCCGAGTACGCGTTGCGTTTTTGCCATGCAAAAGTCAGGTGACCCGTCGGCGACGTGTCGCAGGCGTGCTCTTGGCACCGCGCGAGCGCTTGCGGATGGCTTTCGGCAGCGCCGAATGGGTGATCGCTGCGCAATCCGGCGATGGCACTGCCGCCGCCGCCCGCTCGAGCTCCGCGAAGCTCGCATGCAGGCATTCCGCGAAAAATGCCGGGTCCGGCAGCATGTCGCGGCAGGCGACTGCGCAGACCCAGAGCGTCCCGTGGTAGCTGAATCCGGTCACGTTCAAACCCAGGCCGTCGAAAGCGATGCTGACCGGCGCGAAGCTGACGAGCCGCGCGCCAGCCATGAACAGGGGAACGTCGGGTCCGCGTACGTTCGAGACCACGATGCTCATCTGGGGGAGTACCAGCCGGCGCGTGGCGAATTCGCTGGCGGCATCCGGCAGCACCTCGAACAGGCGGGCGGCCAGGTCGCGGCCGACGACTTCATTGAACGCCTTGGCTTTTGCTGCACCGCGGCGAATCTCCTGCAGACGGTCGATCGGATCGTGCAGTTCGGTGTGCAACGGCATCACGGCCATACCGACCTGGTTGCCGAGATCGGCGGACTTGTCGGGTCCGCGGAACGACATCGGCACCATGCAGGTCAGGGTGGAGTCCGGCAGCTCACCCTTGGACTCCAGGTAGCGTCGCAGCGCACCACCGACGGTAGTCATGAACAGGTCATTGATCGTCGCCTCGGGAACCGAGGCCCGAATGGTCTTGAAGCTGGTGAGTGGCAGGCCCACCACCTCGACGACTCGATGCGCCGAAACCTTGTCCGCGAAACGCGTCGCTGGCGGTTTGCGCAGCGCGCCCGCGAGCCGTGTCACCGCTGATGTCTCTTTGCTGCTGAGGAGGGAGGCCAGGCCACCAGGCACCGCCGCACCCGCGCTCGCCACGCGCGCGGCTGTCTCGACCGAAAGTCGCGCGAAGTTCGGCAGGCGACCGACTCCCCGGGCGGCTGCGCGCAGGTACAACTCCGGTGCCGTCGGCGGCCGGTCCTTGTAGCGGCGGACCCTGGCTGCTGGCTCACCGAAATCCTCCGCCAGCGTCGAATGGATGGCGCGGATCAGCTCCGTGCCAGCCTCCCCGTCGACGGCGCAATGGTGGATCTTCAGGTAGAGCGCGAAGCTGCCCGCAGGCAGGCCCCGAATGTTGTCGAGGCCTTCGATGACGTAGGCCTCCCACAGCGGCTTGCTGCGATCGAGCGGACGCGAATGGATGCGTGCGACCTGGATGCAAAGCTGACGCCAGTCGCCGGGATGCGGCAGCGCGATGTGCCGCACGTGGAATTCGATGTCGATGTCGGGATCTTCGATCCAATATGGACGGTCGAGCCCGAGGGGCACCGTGACGAGACGGCGACGAAAGAGCGGGAGGGAGTCGAGCCGCGCCTCGAAAAAGCGCAGCACGTCCTTGAAGCGAACCTTGCCCGCAGGCGCCGTAGACGGGTCATAGATGCCCAATCCGGCCACGTGCATGTACTGGTTGCCACGCTCGAGGCGCAGGAAAAGGCTGTCCGTCCCGGACAATTGCCGCATTTTTTTTCTAACTCCCCGCCTCCGCTGCAAGATACTGCGCCGTCCAGGTGCCGTCCACGTCGATCGCGTCAACCCGCTGCGCGTTTCGAGCGGGCAGACGACTTTGATCGGCGGACGGGTGCGGGCGATCTGCGCAGGAAGAAACGGATGCACTCGTCGGCAAGCTCCCGGACGTCGAGCGCCCCGCGCGGGTCGTACCAGCGTGCGATCCAGTTCAGCGCGCCGAAGAGCAGCAAGGCGTCGATCCGTGTGGTGCCGGACCAGTCACCAGCCACCCGCAATTGCGCGAGGGCATTTTCCCAGACCGCTTCGTAGCGCTTCAGCAGCACGGACACCCGGCGCCGGGCCGCCGGCTCGAGCGAGCGCCAGTCGTAAAGCACGACGGGGATGAAATCCTGGCCCGCGCCGAGCAGCGTATCGAGGTGCGTGCGCAGAAGTTGATCGAATTGCTGCCGCGGCGGCAGGCCCCGCGCGACAATCGCTTCGATGCGCGCCAGGGCGTCGACCAGGCCTTCCTGCATTACCGCTTCGAGAATGTCGTGCTTGGTGGCGAAGTGGTACACCCAGCTGCCCGACTGCATGCCCGTCGCCTGCGCGATGTCGCGCACCGACGTGCCGTCATATCCCTTTTCGCGAAACAGGCGCGCGGACTCGCGCAACAACTGCTGTCGACGACTGGTATCGACGTCGGCTGCATTGCGCTTGCGCGGGTCCTTGACCTTCGACGTCGCTCTCACAGGCCCAGCTGGCGCGCGGCCAGGTCCTTCATGATTTCCTCCGCGCCACCGCCGATCATGTTGACCTTCACTTCGCGGTAGATGCGCTCGGACTTGGAGCCACGAACGTACCCCATGCCGCCGAGCGTCTGCACCGCCGCGTCCGCGCAGAACTGCATCGTGCGCGTCGCCGTGTTCTTCGCCATGCAGACGGACGCGACGACCCCCGGATCCGTACTGCCTTCGTGGTCGAGCCGCCAGGCCACGTCCTCGAGCAGCGCCCGCGTCGATTCGATCCGCGCGTACATGTCGACGAAGCGATGCCGGACGACCTGGTGATCGACCAGCCGCTGACCGAACGTACGTCGTTGCCGCGCCCACTCCAGCGCCTCGCCGCAGCACGCCCAGGCGAATCCCAGCGACAGCGCGGCCATCGAGAATCGCTCGGCCGTGAAATTGTGCGCGATCGCGCGGAAGCCTTCGCCCTCGGCGCCGAGCAAGTTGGCTGCCGGCACGCGCACGTCGTCGAACCGCAGGTGCGCCGTATCGGACGCCCACCAACCCATTTTCTGCAGCGGAGTCCGCGTGAAGCCGGGAACATCGCGCTCGATCACCAGCAGCGAGATGCCACGCGCACCTTTGGCGTCGGGGTCGGTGCGCACCGCGACCGTGTAAACGTCGGCACGCATGCCGGAGGTGATGAACGTCTTCTCGCCGTTCACGACGTAGGACTCGCCTTCGCGCCGTGCCGTCGTTTGCAGCGCAGCCACGTCGGAACCGCCCGACGGCTCTGTAATCGCCAGCGCAGCGATCCATTCGCCCGCCAGAATGCGCGGCAGCGTGCGGCGCTGCAGTTCCGGCGAGCCGAGTGCAGCAATCGGCGGCGCGGCGATCGAATGCGACATCAGCGAGGCGAGCACCCCGCCGGCACCGCACTGGGCCAGTTCGACGCAGGAAACCAGGGTGTGCAGGAAGTCGGCGTCCGGCACTCCGCCGAACTCCTCTGGCAGTCTCAGCCCGAACAGGCCGGCCTCCGCGGCGCGCAGGTAAAGTTCGCGCGGAAACCCGCCCGCCTCGTCCCAGCCCGCCACGTGTGGCTCGAGTTCGCGGACCACGAACCGACGGACCGTCTCCCGAAACGCCACGTGGTCCGGCGTCATGCGTGCAGGGTTCAGCCGGAGGGACTCCATGGAGCAATCCTAGGGCCGCCTCTTTATTCAAGCAAGCGCTTGCTCTACGATCGGCAAGCCGAGTCGCCGAGGTGTGATGCATGCCGTTTTTCAAATCGTCCCTGGACATGGCGGGCACCGCCTGCACGGAGAACCGCGCCCACATGCTGGCGTTGGTCGCGCGCCACGACGAGTTACGCGACCGCTCGGCAGCCGTGTCGGGTCGTGCGGGGCCCCGGTTCGCCAGGCGCGGCCAGCTGTTGCCGCGCGAACGACTGGGGCTGCTGTTGGACGCGGGTGCGCCCTATCTCGAACTCTCGGCGTGCGCAGGGTACCTGCTGGACAACCCGGACCCCGAGAAGTCGACGCCAGGCGGCGGATTGCTGGCAGGCATCGGCCAGGTCAGCGGTGCGCGCTGCGCGATCGTCGTCGACGATTCCGGCATCGAAGCCGGCGCGCTGCAGCCGATGGGACTGGAAAAATTCCAGCGCGCCCAGCAACTTTCACTCGAGAACAGACTGCCGTTCGTGCACCTGGTCGAGTCTGCCGGCGCCAATCTGTTGCGCTATCGAGTCGAGGATTTCATTTTCGGCGGCTCGCATTACGCACGCCTTGCGCGGCTGTCGGCCGCGGGCATTCCCGTGCTGACGATCGTGCATGGCAGCGCCACCGCCGGCGGGGCCTACATGCCCGGCATGTCGGACTTCGTCGTGATGGTGCGCGACCGCGCGCGCGCCTTCCTCGCGGGCCCGCCGCTGCTCAAGGCCGCGACCGGCGAGGTCGCAACGGAAGAAGAACTCGGCGGCGCGCTGATGCATGCATCTGTCTCGGGACTTGCCGAGTACCTCGCCGAGGACGACGCCGATGCGATCCGCGCGATGCGTGAACACCTGCGACGCCTTGCGTGGCATCGCCATGAATCGAGCCTGCCGGCGGCGGCCGAGCCGCGCTTTGCCGCCGACGAACTGCTGAGCATCATGCCCGTCGATGGTCGCAAACCCGTCGACATGCGCGAGATCATTGCCCGGCTGTGCGACGACTCGGACTTCATGGAGTTCCAGCCGACCTACGGCCCCGCCACCGTCTGCGTGCACGCGTCGATCGGCGGTTTCCCGGTGGGCATCCTTAGCAACAACGGCCCGCTCGATCCTGCGGGTTCGAGCAAGGCGACTCACTTCATCCAGCAGTGCTGCCAGTCCGGTCTACCGCTCATCTACCTGCAGAACACGACCGGTTACATCGTCGGCAAGGAGTCCGAGCGCGCGGGGATGATCAAGCACGGCTCGAAGATGATCCAGGCCGTCGCGAACGCGACCGTGCCGCAGGTGACGATCCAGTGCGGGTCATCCTATGGCGCTGGCAACTACGGCATGTGCGGCCGCGGCTTCGCCCCGCGTTTTCTCTTCTCGTGGCCGAACGCGCGCACCGCCGTCATGGGCGCCGAGCAGGCGGCAGGGACGATGGCGATCGTGATGGAGGCTTCGGCTCGCGACCGCGGACTGGAGCCCGACCGCGCCCAGATCGACGGCATGCGCGCCAGAATCATCGAGACGTTCGACCGGCAGACATCGTCCTTCTATACGTCCGGCCGGCTGCTCGATGACGGCATCATCGACCCGCGCGACACCCGCGGCGTGCTGATGCAGGTACTGCAGCTCTTCCGCCGCGCCGACGGACTGGCACTGCGCCCGCTCACCTTCGGCGTTGCCCGTCCCTGATTCCGAGGTTCTCATGCTGATTGCCCACGAACACGAAGAGCTGCGCCGCACCGTCGGCCGGTTCTGCCGCGATGAACTCAATCCGCACGTCGATGCCTGGGAGGATGCTGGTGCGTTCCCCGCGCACGAAGTCTTTCGCAGGCTCGGGCAGCTCGGATTGCTGGGGCTCACCAAACCCGAGGCTGCCGGTGGCGCGGCGCTCGACTACAGCTACGCCGTCGTGCTGGCCGAAGCGCTGGGCGCCTGCACGTGCGGTGGCGTGCCCCTCGCGATTGGCGTGCAGACGGACATGGCGACACCCGCGCTGGCGCGGATCGGCAGTCCCGAACTGCAGCGCGAGTTCCTGGTGCCCGCGGTCGCGGGCGAGATGGTGGCATGCATCGGTGTTTCCGAGCCTGGCGCCGGCTCCGACGTCGCCGCGATCCGCACGACGGCCCGCAAGGACGGCAGCGATTACGTCATCAACGGCGGCAAGCTCTGGATCACCAACGGCGCGCAGGCCGACTGGATGTGCTGCCTCGCGAATACGTCGGAGGGCAGCCCGCACCGCAACAAGTCGCTGATCGTCGTGCCGATGAAGACCCCCGGCGTCACCGTGGCGCGCAAGATCCGCAAGCTCGGCATGCACTCCTCCGACACCGCGCAGATTCACTTCGACGACGTGCGCGTGCCACAGCGCTACCGCATCGGCGATGAGGGCATGGGATTCACGTACCAGATGCAGCAGTTCCAGGAAGAACGGTTGTGGGGCGCCGCCAATGCACTGGGCGGGCTCGATCACGCGATCGCCGACACCATCGAGTACACCCGCAGCCGCCGGATCTTCGGCCGCAGCGTGCTCGACAACCAGGTCGTGCACTACACGCTCGCCGAACTGCAGACCGAGGTCGAGGCATTGCGCGCGCTCGTGTACCGCGCGACGGAACTCTTCGTCGCCGGGCAGGACGTCACGCAACTCGCGTCGATGGCCAAGCTCAAGGCCGGCCGCCTTTCGCGCGAAGTCGCGGACAAGTGCCTGCAGTTCTGGGGCGGCATGGGGTACACGTGGGAAAACCGCGTGTCGCGCCTGCTGCGCGACGGAAGACTGGGCTCCATCGGCGGCGGCGCCGACGAGGTGATGCTCTCGATCATCTGCAAGCTCACCGGCACGTTGTCGAGGCCGGGCGCATGAGCATGGCAGGTGACGCACTGGTGCAGGTCGAGCGCCGCGGTGCGTTCTGGTTCGCGCGACTCAACCGGCCCGACAAGCGCAACGCGTTGTCCGCAGCGTTGATGGGTGACTTGCTGGCGCTGTGCGATCGCGTCGAAGCGGATGCCGACGCACGCGCGCTGGTGCTCTGGGGAGCCGGCGGCAGCTTTTGCGCAGGCGCCGACTTCGGTGTTTTCCTGGAGTTGATGGCCGCGCCGGCGCCAGCAGGCCCCGATCCGATCATCGCGCACAACCGCACGTTTGGCGCGATGCTCGAGCGCCTGGCGTCGCTGCCGGTCCCCACGCTCGGAGTCATTCGTGGCGCGGCGATAGGAGGCGGCGTCGGGCTCGCGTCCGTGCTCGATCGCGTCATTGCGACGGACGATGCGGTGTACGCCATGCCCGAGGTCACGCTCGGGGTCGCGCCCGCACAGATCGCACCCTTCGTTGCCCGGCGCATCGGTGCGACGCGGGCCCGCTGGCGCATGCTGGCGGCTGCACGACTCGATGCTAACGCAGCGCACGCCGACGGGTTCGTCGACGTCGTGGTGCCCGTAACCGCGTTGCAGGACACCGTCGCGGCCGAACTTGGCCTGCTCGCACTGACCGAACCCGCCGCACTGCGCGCGACGAAACGTCTCACCCTGCGCAACCTCGCGATGCCTCTGACGGCGGCGCTCGATGCGGCTGCCCACGATTTCGCCGAACTGCTGCGCGGCGGATCGGCGCGCGAAGGCATCGCCGCCAGTCGCGAGCGCCGCCCACCCGCGTGGCACACCGCGGTGCCCGACTTGCCGGAGTTCGACTGATGCCGGTGCATCGCCTGCTCATCGCCAACCGCGGCGAGATCGTCACGCGCATCGCCCGCAGCGCCCGGCAGATGGGAATCGCGACCATCGCAGTCTATTCCGACGCTGACCGGGACAGCGTGCACGTTGCCGCTTGCGACGACGCCGTGCCGCTCGGCGGCCTCGCGGCGACGGACAGCTACCTGCGCATCGACAAGCTGCTCGCGGCGGCGCGCTCGTCTGGTGCGGACGCTATTCATCCAGGCTACGGCTTTCTCTCCGAGAATGCAGCGTTCGCCGGCGCAGTGACCGCCGCCGGTCTCGTCTTCGTCGGTCCGCCGCCCACGGCGATCGATGCCATGGGCAACAAAGCTCGCGCGCGGCAGCGCATGGCCGCCGCCGGCATCGCTGTCGTGCCCGGATACGACGGCGACGACCAGGATCCCGCCATGCTCCTGCACGAGGCGGACCGCATCGGATACCCGGTGATGGTGAAGGCCGCTGCTGGCGGCGGCGGTCGCGGCATGCGCCTGGTGCAGAGCGCGCCGGACCTGCCGGACGCCCTCCGCTCGGCGGCTGCGGAAGCCGCCAAGTCCTTCGGCGACGGGCGACTGATCCTCGAACGTGCCGTGGTCGAACCGCGTCACGTGGAGATCCAGGTGTTTGCGGATTCCCACGGCAACGTCCTGCACCTCGGCGAACGCGACTGTTCCGTGCAGCGCAGGCACCAGAAGGTCGTCGAGGAATCGCCCTCGCCGGCCGTGAACGCCGAACTGCGCGTGCGCATGGGAGCCGCTGCCGTGGCCGTTGCGCGCGAGATCGGCTACGTCGGCGCCGGCACCGTCGAATTCCTCCTCGACCGTGCGGGCCACTTCTACTTCATGGAAGTGAATACGCGACTCCAGGTCGAGCACCCGGTGACCGAATGCGTCACGGGCCTCGATCTCGTCGAATGGCAACTGCGCGTCGCGCGTGGCGAGCCATTGCCCTTGCGGCAGGATGACGTACAGTTCCGCGGCCACGCCATCGAAGTGCGGCTGTGTGCCGAGTCCCCGGCAGATGACTTCCTGCCCGGCAGCGGCACGATCGTGGACTGGTCGCCCCCCACGGGCGTTCGCTGCGATCACGCGTTGCGTGCCGGCGCCGCGATCCCGGCCTGGTACGACTCGATGGTCGCCAAGCTGATCGCGCATGCGCCGACGCGCGAGCAGTGCATCGATCAGCTTGCTGCGGCGGTCGATCGCACCGTGCTGCTCGGCCTGCAGAGCAATCGTGCGTTTCTCGGCCGCCTGCTACGGCATGAGAGCTTTCGCGCAGGTTTCGACGTGTCAACTGCGTTCATCGAAAGGCAGTTCGGCGCCGCAGAAACCCGCCAGCCGCAACCGGACGCGAAGCTCTGGGCGCTGGCCGCCTGGATATCCGTTGCCGGCGCGCCGGAAGCCGAATGCACGACAGCAGCATGGCGCAACTGGAGCACCAGTCGACCGCTGCCGCAGCCGTGGCGGCTGCGCTGGCAAGCGCCGGCAGTCCTGGCGGGCGCAATCACCGAGATGCGCGGGCGTCTCTACCTGACGCCCTGCAGCGCGCAGGTGGAACACTCCGCGGGTGAGGTCCAGCTGCAGGCCGTTCCAGCCACGGCCGGCGTACTGTCGAAGGCCATCATCGACGGCGAACACGTCGACTATCGTTACGCGTGGTCGGGCGCGACACTGTGGCTGCACACGCCGCAGGGCGATTTCGCCTTTGATTGCCGGCGGCGCGAGTCCGCGCGCTCGAGCGAGGCCGATGGCGCGGCCGCGATGGAGGTTCGTGCGACCATCAATGGCCGGGTGGTCGACGTTGCTGCAGCAACCGGCCTGACGGTCGCCAGAGGCGATCGACTCGTCGTGCTCGAGGCAATGAAGATGGAACATGAAATCCGGGCCGCGCGCGCTGGCCGGATCGCGGACGTTGCCATCAAGGCGGGCGACCAGGTCGTCCCCGGCCAGGTGCTCGTCAGGTACGGAGGGGAGACCGCATGACCGCCAAAGTCGTCGTGACCTGCGCCCTGACGGGCGTGCTCACGGATCCCGCGCAGCACAATGTGCCGGTGACGCCGGAAGAAATGGCGCGCGAGGCACGGGCTGCCTACGACGCGGGCGCCAGCGTCGTGCACGTCCATTTCCGGCAGCAAGCCGCGGGCAAGGGCCACTTGCCAAGCTGGGAGCCGGCCGTCGCGGTCGAGGTCGCGCAGGCGATCCGCGAAGCCTGTCCGGGTATCGTCTTCAATCAGTCCACCGGTATCGTGGGTCCGGATATTTCGGGTCCGGTCGCGTGCATCCGGGCGGTGAGGCCGGAGATTGCGGCCGCCAACGCGGGATCGCTGAATTACCTGAAGGTGCGCAGCGATGGTCGCTGGGCCTGGCCACCGATGCTCTTCGACAACCCGGTGGAGAAAGTCGCGGCCTTCCTGCAGGTGATGCAGGAGACCGATGCGTTGCCCGAATTCGAGTGCTTCGACGTCGGCATCGTGCGCAGCGTCGACATGTTCCTGCGCTCCGGTCTGTATCGCGGTCACCCCGACGTCAACTTCGTCATGGGCGTCGAGTCGGGCATGCCCGCGGACCCGGCGCTGCTGCCGATCCTGATCGGACTGCTGCCAGCCAACGCGACCTGGCAGGTGACGGCCATCGGCCGCGAGAACGTCTGGCCGCTGCATCGTCGTACCGCGGAACTCGGCGGCAACCTGCGCACCGGCCTCGAGGACACGTTCTACCTTCCTGACGGGCGCAAGGCGCGCAGCAATGGCGAACTGATCGACGCCATCGTCGGCCTGGCGCACGCAGCTGGTCGCGAGTGCGCGACGCCAGCGGAAGCGCGCAAGATGCTGCACCTCGCTGCCTGATCACCACGGGCGTCGACTGAGGGGAGGTTCGATGCGCAAGGGTCTGCTGATTGCCGGCGTCGTCATGGCGGCAGCGGTGGTCTACCTGCTCGCGTGGCCCGTTGCCGTCGAACCCGTGGCCTGGAATGCGCCAAAGTCGGCAGGATATGTCGGGGCTCACGCGCGCAACGAACGTCTGGCGCGATTGCAGCTCGTGCAGCTGACACCCGAAGTCGGGCCCGAGCACATCGCATTTGGTCCGGACGGCAAGCTGTACACGGCAATGCTGTCGGGTGCCGTGCTGAGAATGAATGCCGATGGCAGTTCGATCGAGACCGTGGCCAATACTGGTGGCCGGCCGCTCGGGCTCGACTTCGATGCCAATGGCCGACTGATCATCGCAGACGCGCTGCGCGGCCTCCTGGCCATGGAATCCGACGGTAGCGTTCACGTGCTGACCGACAGCGTCGGTGGCGATCCCATTCGCTATGCCGATGCCGTCATGGTCGCTGCGGACGGCCGCATGGTGTTGACCGATGCCTCCCAGCGCATGTCGCCACAGGAATACGGCACGTTCGACGCAGCACTGTTCGACATCATCGAGCAATCGTGTACCGGACGCGTACTCGAGTTCGACCCTGCGGCGGGCTCGACCCGCATCGTCGCCACCGGTCTTTGCTTTCCGAACGGCGTCGCACTGACCGCCGACGAGCAGTCGCTGATCGTCGCGGAGACCGGCAGGTACCGCGTGCTGAAAATTGATCGCGGCTCGAATGCGCTCGATGCCGGCAAGGCCGTGCGTGACCGTGCCGCGGGAGTCACCGTCCTGCTCGAGAATCTCCCCGGCTTCCCGGACAACGTCACACGCGGTGCGGACGGGCGCTTCTGGACGGGTTTCACCAAGCCGCGCAGCGATGCCATCGACGGCATGTCCCGCAAACCGTGGCTGCGCGCCCTTACGCTGCGACTGCCGAAGACGCTCTGGCCGGTGCCAGCCACGTACGGCCACGTCATTGCCTTCGACGAACAGGGCCACGTCCTGTATGACCTGCAGGATCCATCGGGAAAACTCCCCGAGACGAGCGGCGCGACCGAGCGCGACGGCGTGCTCTACGTGCAAAGCCTGCATGCCGACGCCTTCGGCGTGCTGCCGCTCAAGGACGTTGCAGTAACGCCCCGATCTCCCTGACGGCACTCACGAGCACGGGCAGGTCGCCGCTCGTCGTCCGGTAATTGGCAATCGCGGCGCGCAGGCAGTACCGGCCGTGCAGCGTCGTGTAGGACGGCGCAGCAATCCCGCTCTCGTGCAGGCGGATCAGCAGCTCCTCGTTCAGTGCATTGAGCTGCTCGTCGCCAAGACCGCCCGGGTTGTAGCGGAAACAGACGATGTTGGTCGCGACGGGTGCCAGCAGCTCGAGGTCGGACTCCGCCTGCACCAGTGCGGCGAGTTCGTGCGCCTGCGCGATGTTGCGGTCGATCAGGCGGCCGAAGCGATCGAGCCCGTGCTCCTTTATCGACAGCCACACCTTGAGCGCGCGAAAACCGCGCGACAGCTGCAGGCCGTATTCGCTGAACCACAGCGCGCCGCTCGCCAGTCCGCGCTCGGTGCGTTCCAGGTATTCGGGCGTCAGGGCAAATGCTTCGCGATGCGCCTTGCGATCGCGCACCAGCACGCACGCCGCTTCGAACGGCACGTGCAACCACTTGTGCAGGTCGAGCGTGACGGAGTCCGCTCGTTCCATGCCGCGCACCAGGTGGCGGTGCCCTGGCGCCAGCGCGAGCAGCGCGCCAATCGCGCCATCGACGTGGAACCATAGCTGCTCGCGTGCGCAGAGCGTGGCGAGCGCATCGAGGTCGTCCGTCGCTCCGGTGTTGATGGTCGCCGCGTTGCCGATGACGCAGAACGGCTGCCGTCCCGCGTCGCGGTCTTCCGCCACCATGCCCGCCAGCGCATCGACGTCGATCTCGAAGTTCGCGTTGACGGGTACTTTGCGCAGCGACTTCGCACCGAGCCCCAGCGACTCGATCGCCTTCTGCACGCAGCTGTGCACCTCGACCGAAGCATATGTAATGAGTGCGCGCGGAATGGCCGCGACACCCTCGGCTCGCACGTCGACAGCGGCGCGAGAATTGCGCGCGACGGCGAGGCCGACGAAGTTCGCCATGGACCCGCCGCTCACGAGCAGGCCGCTCGATTCCGCGGGGAAGCCCGCGATCTCCTTGCACCAGTCGACCACCTGCGCCTCGACGTGGTTCGGCACGTGGTTGCCTCCCCCCATGTTGGGGTTGAGCACGGCCGCCAGGAAATCGCCCACGGCCGCGAAGGGCGTGCCGTTACCCATGAACCAGGACCAGAAACGCGGATGCGTGTTGCCCATCGCATAGGGCATCACCAGTTCCTTGAATTCGCCGTAGGCGGATTCGGCGCCCTGCGGCAGTCTCGGTGCGGGCTGGCGCAACCGCGCGACGATCGCCTCGGGCACCGGCTGCCACACGGGACGGTCACGGGCACCCTGCAGGTAATCGAAACCATCGTCGATCGCCTGATGCGCCAGGCGGCGCAAAGCCTCCCAGTCGGCCGGGTCGAGGGATTCTTCCACGGGGGGATTGATCATCGGCTGGGCTCTGCATTGGCGGAGCGGAGGGTCCGCCCGGGCGCAGCCTACTACGACCCGTCGCCGGCGCCAGTCGGAGGGCGCGTCAGCTCAGGGTGACGCCGCCATGATGCAGGGCGTGAGCGAGGATCAGGAATGCAGCGGCAGCGGCAGCGGCCAGCCAGAACGCCAGGATCCAGGGGTATGTGCCAGTGAGTTTTTCCATATGACCTCCTGCGACGATCGCGGGGTCGGAAGCGGTGCTGCCCCGCTGGAGGGGGGTCGAGCGAGGCGGAGGGCCAACCCACGACCGGGCGATCGGGGCATAGATTAGCGTAAATCGTGCTGCGACGCAGCAACTTTATATCGCCTTGTATTCAATGAGGTTTTTTGAGATTAAACCCCACCAGAAGTGCCGTGGACGAACGATTCCGGCGGGGTTTCGCCATGACTCAGAGATAGCTTTGCATACCCGCCACCGCCTCGACCAGGATGGTCACGACGAAGGCGACGGACACGACCAGGCTGGAGCCGATGGCGACCTGGAAGAACGAAACCTGGGACTGCTTGCGGTTGAACATGATGGGCCTCCTGCTGTTGTGAGGCACAAGGTACGCCCGGGCTTTGTGGCGATAAATCCTAATAACCGTTGCACTCTATTTCATATTTCAGAACAATCGCACCATGGACCAACTGCTCGCAATGAAGGTCTTTGCCCGCGTCGCTGAACGAGGCTCGTTCGGCCAGGCCGCCGATGAGCTGGAGATTTCGCGACCTGCAGCCAGCTCACATGTCGCGGCGCTCGAAAAGCACCTCGGCGCGCGCCTGCTCAACCGGACGACGCGCCGGGTATCGCTCACGGCCGAAGGCACCGAATTCCTGCGCCGCACGCGCCGCATCCTCGAAGAAATGCGCGACGCGGAGGAGACGGTGCGCGACACGCGCTCGAAGCCGCAGGGCAAATTGCGGGTGGACGTGCCCGTCGCATTCGGGCGCTACCTGCTGCTGCCTGCCCTGCCCGAGTTCACCCGGCGCTACCCGCTGATAGAACTGGACCTGCGCCTCAACGATCGTGTTGTCGATCTCGTGGCCGAACGCGTGGACGTGGCACTGCGCGTCGGGCCGATCCGGCAGGCCGGCCTCGCCGCGCGGCGCGTGTCGCAGGTGAATATCGTCACGTGCGCAGCACCTGCGTACCTGCAGGACCACGGCGAACCGAAGACGCCGGACGAGTTGCGTGAGCACAAGCTCGTGGGCCTCACCTCGCCTTCAGGCGCGCCGCCGGAGTGGACGTTTCCTCCGCCATACACGCCAAAGCGACTGGGGCTGAAATTCTCGATGCTGTTCAACTCGGCCGAGGCGCCGATCATCGCGGCGACCGCGGGCCTCGGCATCACGCACACGGGCGACCTGCTCGTGGCCGAGTACGTCGGGCGCGGCGAACTGAAGCTGATCCTCGAGGACTTCGTATTGCCCGGCCCGCCCATCTCCCTCGTCTACCCGTCTGCGGGACACCAGTTGGCCAAGGTGCGCGTGTTCTCGGATTTTGCCGCGGACCTGCTGCTGCGCTGGAACGTGGAAGTCCGCCGCTGGATCAAGCAGCCACCCCGGCTGCCGGCCCCGGTGTCAGCTAGACTCGCGCAAGACCCAAGGGAGCCCACATGACCTACCTGGTTGCCGGCCTGCTGCTGTTCTTCGGTGTGCACTCGATCGCGATCGTCGCGCCCGCGTGGCGGGACGGCGTGGCCGCGAAGCTCGGCGATGCGTCGTGGAAAGCGATCTACTCCCTGGTCGCGGTCATTGGCTTCGTGATGCTCGTGCACGGGTATGGCCTCGCGCGTGCGGAACCGACGGTGCTCTACACGCCGCCGGTGTGGATGCGACACCTTGCCGCGTTGCTCATGCTGCCGGTGTTTCCACTGCTGCTCTCGACGTACCTGCCCGGCTCCATCAAGGCCGCGGTGAAGCATCCGATGCTGACGGCGACCAAGGCCTGGGCGCTGTCGCACCTGCTGGCCAACGGCAATCTCGCCGACGTGCTGCTGTTCGGCGGCTTCCTCGCCTGGGCGGTGGCCGACCGCATCGCGGCCGGCAAGCGCGCCGTGCAGCGCAAGCCCATCGTCACGGGAGCACCTTCGCGAATGAACGACGTGCTCGCGGTCGTCGGCGGTCTCGCGCTGTATGTCGTGTTCGTCGCCTGGGCGCACCAGCGCTTCATCGGCGTGCCGCCGATGCTGCCGCACTGACCGGCACGCGCGGCGGAGTTCCTCACCATGCGTCTTTCGTCCATGTCACTGTTCGTGCTGGCACTGCTTGCGGTCGGCACGGCTTACGCGGCTCCGTCCGCCGTGGAAAAGCGGATCGCAGCCGCCGTCGAGCGACGGATGGACGCAGCGCTCGAGCTGCTGGCGGAGACGGTGAACGTGTCGAGCGCCACGGAGAACCTCACCGGCGTGCGCGCGGTGGGTGAAATCTACGCTCGCGAATTCCGCGCACTTGGTTTCGAGACGCGCTGGGTCGACGTACCCGCGGAGATGAAGCGTGCAGGGCATCTGGTCGCGACCCACCGCGGCAAGCGCGGTGGTCCACGTCTGCTGTTGATCGGCCATCTCGACACGGTCCTGCAGGGTGAGCCGTTCCGGCGCGACGGCAATCGGGCCTACGGCTCGGGGTCGTCCGACATGAAGGGCGGCAACCTGGTCGCGCTCGAAGCTCTGCGTGCGCTGCAGGCCACCGGCGAACTCCGTGACATGAACGTCACGGTCGTCTTCACGGGCGATGAAGAAGATCCGGGCTCGCCGCAGCTCGTGACGCGCGAATCGCTGCTGGCAGCGGCCGCGGAATCCGACATCGCCCTGGCCTTCGAGGGATCGGCGCCCGGCAAGGGCGTCATCGGCCGCCGTGGCATCGGTTCGTGGCGGCTGCATGTGACCGGCATGCAGGGTCACTCGTCCGGAGTATTCGGCGAGGTGCGGGGATACGGCGCAGTATTCGAGGCCGCACGCATCCTCGACCAGTTCCGCACCGAATTGCGCGAGTCCAACCTGACGTACAACCCGTCGGTGATCGTGGGCGGCACCAACGTGAGCTATGACACCGCGACCAAGAGTGGCACAGCACTCGGCAAGACCAACGTGATCCCGCGCGAAGTCCGTGTCGAAGGCGACCTCCGCTACCTCGGCGCCGCCCAGTTTGAATCGGCACGCACGAAGATGCAGGCGATCGTCGCCGCAAATCTGCCGCAGACGTCGGCGGAAATCGTCGTCGACAACGAGTATCCCTCGATGGCGCCGAACCCAGGCAGCGAACGCATCCTCGGCGTCCTCGACTCGGTGAGCCGCGATCTCGGCGCAGGTCCTGTCGTTGCTCAGCCGCCGATCGAACGCGGGGCGGGCGACATCGCTTTCGTGTGCGGCGATGGACGCCTCGCCTGCCTCGACGGTCTCGGCACGGACGGTGAAAACGATCACGCGCCGGGCGAATATGTGCTGGTCGACTCGCTGCCGCTGCAAGTGAAACGCGCGGCGATATTGATGCACCGACTGGCTCGTTGAATCGATACTGCGCGGGAATGGGTGCCCGCGAATCGCGTCAGGTGTGACTCTGCTCGTACTGCGAAGGCGTGCAGCGAGCGTGCGCGAGGTATTCGCGCAAGTGACGCATCGCGCTCTTGTCGAGCGTGTTGCCGTGGTGCGGCCGGTGCAGGATGCCCTCGACGCCGTTCAGCTTCACGCGCAGGCGCGCGCCTGAGAGCGGCTCGATTTCAGCCGCGAGGTGATGCAGCAGGGACTCGATCTCGCGCCAGTGGATGTTGGCGCTGACCGGATCCTGGAAGATCGTGCGCAACAGGTGCTCGTGCTTGTGGCTCATGGGCGCCTCCGCGCAGCGAGACCACTACCGTGGCGTGAGCATAGTCCAAACGCTTTGCGCCACGATTGCGGTTCGCCGCAAGGTCATTTCGCGCCGTGTGCGAGTTCAGTTCGCCACGGCCAGCTGGCCGCGCTGGTAGTCGATCAAGGCCTGCTGGATCTCCTCCGGCGTGTTCATCACGAACGGGCCGTACTGGACTACCGGCTCACCGATTGGCTTGCCGGCGAGCAGCAGCAGCCGCACGCCTCGCTCGCCCGCCCGGATCCGCACGGTGCCGCCCGGCGTAAGCAGTCCGGCCGAACGGAACGGCAGCGGTTTCGCATCGTCGCCGACCACGGCGTCGCCTTCGTACACGTACAGCAACGTGTTGTGTGAAATCGGCGTCGGGATCGTGACTTCGATGCCGTGCGGTAGTCGAAGGTCGTAGTACAGCGGCGCGGTGCTCAGCCCGCCGATCGGCCCCGCCGTCTTCATCCCGCCCTGCTCGAATTCGCCGGCGATGACGCGCAATTCGCCGCCACCCGCCAGCGCCACCGTCGGAATCTCGCGCGAGGGTACGTCGCGATAGGCTGCCGGCTTCATTTTCTCGCGCGCAGGCAGGTTGATCCACAGCTGGAACCCGCGCATGCGGCCTGCCGTCTGCTGCGGCATCTCGGAATGAATGATGCCACGCGCCGCCGTCATCCACTGCACGTCGCCAGGACCGAGATCACCGCGATTGCCGAAGCTGTCCTCGTGCCGCATGTGCCCATCGAGCATGTAGGTGACCGTCTCGAATCCGCGGTGCGGGTGCGAGGGGAAACCCGCCAGGTAATCGTCCGGATCGTCGGAGAAGAACTCGTCGAGCATCAGGAATGGATCGAACCGCTGGTTCTGGCGACTGCCGAGGCTGCGGCGCAGCTTGACGCCGGCACCATCGGAAGCGGCGACGGACTCGATCACAGCCTGCAACTTGCGCGAAGTGGTCATGGTTGCTCCTGTCGCGAGGTCAAGCGTTCATGCCGCGCGTCGAGCGACCAGCCGCCCGCGCCGCGTGCCACCAGGAACAGGAACCCGCCCGCAACCGCCACGTTCTTGAGCAGCATGATCTGCTGCATCTGGTCGGCGCCGCCGTGAAAGATCAAAGCCGCGGCAAGCGTGAAGCCGGCGAGTGCGGCGGCGACGAGCCGCGTCCGGTAGCCCACGATGATGGCGATCGCACCTAGAACCTCCAGCGCAATGACCAGCGGCAGCAACGCGCCCGGTATTCCCATCGACTGCATGTAACCCTGCGTGCCGGCGTACCCCGAAATCTTGCCGACGCCGGCAATCAGGAACATCGCCGCGATCAGGACACGGCCGGCAAAGTCCGTCGTATTCTCCCAGGTCTTCAACGTTCTATCCTCGCTTGTGAAATTGAAGGTATTTGCTCGGCATGGCGCTGCAGCACCGACGGTACGTCAGGCGGCCAGTTGCTCGATGCGCTTGCCGGCTTCGGCGATTGCCGCGGTGCGGCTTTCCTCACCCATCGCCAGGCCCTCGGCGTAAATGAACTCGACGTCCGTGATGCCGATGAAGCCGAGGAACTGCCGCACGTAGGCGCTCTGCAGGTCGCTCGGCGTACCCGCGTGCCTGCCGCCGCGCGTCGCGACGACGAGCGCACGCTTGTCGCGCAACAATCCTTCGGGACCGTCGGCTGTGTAGCGAAAGGTAACGCCTGCACGCGCCACGTGATCGAAGTACGCCTTGAGCGTCGAAGGGACGCCGAAGTTGTACATCGGCAGTCCGATGACAATGACGTCCGCTGCGGCGAGTTCGGCCACGAGCGCGTCCGACTCGGCGGCGATGTGCGCCTGGCCTGCCGTGCGCTGTTCCGGCGCCGTGCCAAACGCGGTAAAGCGCTCTGCCGTCAGGTGCGGCAGCGGCTGCCTGGCGAGGTCGCGCACGACCACGCGCGCTGAACCTGCGGTCGAATCGGTGCTGCGATCGATGCGGACCAGGGTCTCGATGAAGCGACCCGCCAGTCGCGAAGACAGTGACTCGGCCCCGTGGAGGCTCGAATTCAGCTGCAGGTAGGTTTTCATGTTCGTTTGGCCCGTTTTCGATGGTGAAGTCGATGGCGGTTAGTTTGCATCTATGCTTTGAATTAAAAGACGGTATTTTCGTTTAAACGTATCGATATAATCGATTTATGACAATGCCCCGGATCACGCTGGACCAATGGGCCGCCCTGGTTGCGGTCGTGGAACAAGGGGGTTACGGGCCCGCGTCCGAGCGCCTGCACCGCACCCAGTCGACCGTCACCTACACGATCAAAAAGCTCGAGGATCATCTCGGGCTGAAGGTGTTCGAGCGGCGAGGCCGCCGCGCGGCGCTGACACCGGCCGGCCAGGTGCTGTATCGCCGTGGCAAGGTCCTGCTCGACGACGCGGCCCGCCTCGAGCGCTCGGCCTCGGCGCTCGCGCAGGGCTGGGAGGCAGAAGTACGGTTGGCAGTCGAAGCCATCTTTCCGACATGGCTGCTGTTGCGTGCACTCGCCGAGTTTGGCAACGAGCACCCGGACATCCGCGTGGAACTCATCGAAGCCGTGCTCGGCGGCGTCGAGGAAGCGCTAACCGAGGGGCGCGTCGATTTCATCATCGGCACGCTGGTGCCTGGCGGCTTCATCGGCGACGCGCTGATGCAGGTGCGCTTCGTGTGCGCCGCCGCGCCGACGCACCCGCTGCATCGACTCGGCCGACCCGTCGAGATCGAAGACCTGCGCGCCCATCGTCACCTCGTCGTGCGCGACTCGGGCATGCGCCGCAGCCGCTCAGGCGGCTGGCTCAACGAGCGACGCTGGACCGTCTCGAACAAGGCGACGTCGATCCGCGCGGCGTGCATGGGGCTGGGCTTTGCCTGGTATGCCGAGGAGAACATCCGCGAAGAACTGGCAGCGGGCTCGCTCGAGCGGCTTCCGCTGACGGAAGGTGCCGAGCGTTTTGCCACGTTGTATCTCGTGTACGCGGACCGCGTCGCCGCTGGTCCCGGCACGCGACGTCTCATTGAAATCATCCACGCACACGTGGCGGAGAATTGCCGCGTCGCAGGCGAGTCCGGTCACCCGTAGACTACTGACATGCGCCTCCGCGATCCCCGCGTCATTCACCTGCTCGCCCTCTACGCGCTGCCCATCGTCGTGGCCGCTGCCGGCTGGGGTGTACCGGCGGCCATCGGCACCGCTTTGGCTGCCTTCCTGCTGGGCGTTGCTGCGCGGTTGCTCGTTTCTCTGCGCGCGCTGCGTCAACCGGAGCGGCCGCTGCGCCTCCACACGATCACGTTTTCGCACTACGCGGAGAAAGCCCGCTGGTGTCTCGATCGACTGGGCGTGCCGTACGAAGAAGTGCCGAACGTCGGCGTACTCGGCGTCCTGCTCACGGGCCGCACCGTCCCGTGGCTCGAGGTGCCACCGGGCCTGACGCGCATCAGCGATTCGCCGCGCATCCTGCGCTACCTGTGGGGTGAATACGCGGGACGGTTGCCCGGAGATCGCACCTGGTTTCTCGAACCGACGCCGGCTGCACTCGAGCTCGAAGCCAGGCTCGACCGGCGACTCGGCAACGACGTGCGCGTCTGGCTCTACCACCACCTGCTGCGCGATACCGGCCTGAGCTTCCGTTCGTGGGGCATCGATGAGCCCGCGATTCCACGCTGGCAACGCGCCCTGCTCTGGGTGAAGCGACCGATCCTGGCCTTCGCCGTGAGACGGATGCTGGGCGTAACGCCGGAACGCGCGGTCCGTGCCTGGGAGCGCACGCGCGAAGCCTTCGACGAGATGGACCAGCTGCTCGCCGACGGCCGGCGGTACCTGACCGGCGAAACGCTGACATTCGCCGACATCACGTTTGCGAGTCTCGGGGCGCTGGCGGTACTGCCGCCCGAATACCCGGGCAATCGCCTCGGTGGCCGCCGCATGGCGGTGGCGGACATCCGCGACCCGGCCTGGCGCGCCCAGGTCGACGAACTCCGGGCGCGGCCATCGGGCCAGTTCATCCTGCGACTGTACCGGGAAGAGCGGACCCGCCTCCCGGCCTGACCGTTGGGGTTCACTCTTCGGGTTCGTTCTCTTCGGCGCTCCAGCGCTTGCGGTGCTCGTGCTCCGCTGCCGCACGCACGCCTGCGTGTCGATTCGAGAGCAGCAGCGACGCGGGATCGCACACGCGCGCGCGGATGACGCCGAGATCCACGGCGGCGTCGAACAGACTCGGGTACCAATGGGCCCAGTCCGGAAAGAGTTCCTCGACTCGCTCACGCAGCGTCATGGGCCGAAGTCTAAACCGGCCCGCAAGTGAATTCCGCAACCGAAGTCAGCGGACCGTGAACTGAGTGCACTCCGCCGCGGCGCCGGCCGGAGTCGCCGCCTGGGCCGACAAGTCGCGGACGGTCTGCTGCAGCACGGGTTGCAGTGGATCGTCGGCCGCCACGTGGACTGTGCCCTGCTGCAACAACATTCGAGCCGCATCAGGGCAACCCAGTCGCACCAGGGCCTCGGCGCGATTGTTGAGCGCGGCGGCCCGCGTCGGATCGTCGGCGAGGACAGCGCGGTACCAGCGCTCCGCCTCGGCCCAGTCGCCTGCGGCAGCGGCGAGGTTGCCGAGACCGAGGCGCGGGAGCGGCGCTTCGGGCCAGCGCCCCGCAGCGGCCGCGTACGCGGCCCTGGCGGCGCCAGGATTCCCTGCAGTCTCGAGTGCTGCCGCCGCACTCATGTAACGCACTGGATCCGGGTGTGCCGGCAACGTGCCGGGTTCGAGCAGCACGAGCGCCCAGTTCCCGGCCCGGTCCCACGTCGCCGCAAACAATGATGCGCGCAGGATCTGGCGCTCATCGGTACCGGAACGGAGCAGCAACGTCCCGCGCGCCTTGTCGTAACCGACGACGACGGCGTAGTGCCAGGTCGGCCAGGGACCCGCGCCAAGTTGCTGCAGCACCAGAACCGGTCGTCCAGCGGCAACCTCTGCCAGCAGATCTGACAGCAACGGCCCGGTTTCATAGGCAAGCAGTCCACGTGCCCGCGCCGCTGCGGCAAGCTCGGGTTGTAACGAACCCTGGCGGCCCGGCAGGTAGACCTCCGTTGCCAACGCTGCTGGATCGACGTTGCGCCCCGCCGCACCGAGCACTGTCGCCAGCGCCGCAGGACCGCACTGGTGTTCGGTCTGCGGATGAAAGGGCGTCGCCGAGAGCTCGACCCGCTCTGGCAATTCTGCAGGCAACTGCTCGAGCCGTGACGGCCCAGCGCAGCCGACGAGGAGCAGCAACGCCAGCAGGAGCGCAAGCACGGCCCACGCGCGTCCGCAACTGGAGGTCGAGGCGGGCACCGCAGCCGTGCCGGGACGGTGCGTCAGGCCTTCTTGAAGATGTCGATCACACCGACGAGTTCGAGGATGATCAGGACCACGAAGACGATGCCGATGACCGCAAGGGCATCGCCGCCTGCCGGCATCTGCTCCATGCGATCGGCCAGCGAGCGCAGTTCGGAGTCTGTCAGGCGCGCGACACGCGCGTCGACCGCCGACGGGTCCACGCCCATGGCTTCCATCTGTCTGCGCACCTGCTCGCGCGCGAGCGCAGCGTTCACGATCGCGAGGTCTTGCGCACGCGTGCCCGAGGCTTCCACGGCCTGCAGCGTGCCGACCAGCGCGGCCTGCGCAGCCTGTGGCGACGCGAGGTTAAGCAACGCCAGGCACAGCGCATAAACGAAGATTCTGTTCCGCATATCATCCCTCCAGAGGCTCACGAAGCACGCAAGATATCGCGCACCAGGGCGCTTGCGCGCATCGTACGCGGCATCCTCTCGCACAAGGGGACGCAGTTCTCGGTTTGGCGCTCAGCCGAAGACTGTGCGCAGCAGTTGCGCATAGGCGCCCGGGTCCGTCACCAGGACGAAAACCAGGCCGACCAGCGCACCGATGAGGTGCGCGTCGTGATTGATCTTCTGTCCCGCCATGCCGCTGGAAAAGTGGCCGCCCTCCTTCGCGTACCAGGAGTAAGCGACGTACGCGACGGCAAACAGAGGCGCGGGAATCGGCACCGGAATCGGCAGGATGAACAGCTTCATCGACGGGAAGTACACGATCGCCGCGAACAGCACGGCCGCGATCGCCCCGGACGCGCCGAGCGTCGCGTACTGCGGATCCTTGCGGTGCTTGAAGTACGTCGTACTCACCGCCAGCACGAGGCTGCCGAAGTACAGCAAGCCGAAGGCGACGCCGCCGATCCGGCGTTCGAGCAGGAACGCGAAGAACCAGAACGTCATCATGTTGAAGATGAGGTGCATCAGGTCCCCATGCACGAAGCCGTGCGTGATGACCGTGTAATAGACGCCCCGGCGCTGCGTGTCGTACGGCCGGAAAATGAGTCGCTCCATCAGTTTCGGCGCGGCGTAGAGCGCCACGAGGCTCACGCCGATCGTCGCGACGAAAATCAGCAGGGCGATGCTCACGGGCAGGATGACCTCTCGCGCGGGGTAATGGTGACCACGACGTCAGTGCTTCACGTAGATCAACTGCGAGGTGTCGTAGCCGAGTGCCTTCGCCTTCGCCACTAGCCGCTCGACTTCTGCCCTGGCCGGTGCCGGCGTCCGTGCAAGGATCCACAGGTAGGAACGGTTCGGGCCCGCGACCAGCGCGTGCTGGTAGCCAGGATCGAGGTCGACCACGTTGTAGCCGCCGTAGAACGGACCGAAGAACGAAACCTTGAGCGCAGCCACGTCCGGCGCGCCGAGGAACTTCGCCTTGCCGCTGGCCTCGCCCCACTCGCCCTTGTCCGCGCGGTAACCGCGGTTCAGGACGGCCACGGTGCCGTCCGGCCGCAGTTCGTAAGTCGCAGTGACCTGCTCCATGCCGCGCTCGAAACCGTGATCGAGCCGGGCCACCTCGTACCAGCGGCCCATGTACCGCTCGACCTGGAAGCCCGTCACGGGCTCGATACCCTCCGGGACGCCGACGCAACCCGCAATGACCGCGATTGCGCCTAATACGAGGATCCGGGCATGAAAAAATGCGCGCATGAATATCGCTTCCTGCATTTCAATGGATGCGTATACACATGCCGGGCCAGGCATGCCATCCCTGCGCGCGGCTCAGGCTTGCGGATTCGCCGGTGCGGCCACGCCTTTCGCACGCGGAGGGATCTTCGCGATGCGGGCAGCGGCCTCGGCCTTGACCCGCCGCAGCAGGGCGCGATCGCGCCGCAACTCCTCGGCGCGGGCATTCTTTTCTGCCACGAGGGCGTCGCTCAGCAGCGCACCGAACGTGCGCAAGGGTGCGATCTGGAAACCGTGCTTGCGGAACAGCCGATAGATTTCCTTGACCTTCGCGGGCGGCACGTCGCGCCCGAGCGTAAAGGATTCGAAGCGCCCCTCCATGGCCAGCAACCCAGCCTCCGCGAGGCAGGCGTAGGCGACTCCCTGGGGCAGTCCGATGTCGAAACTGAACTCGACGGGACCTGGAATCAGCACCTCACCACTCTCGACCACGAGCACGTCCGGGCGCGTCGCAGCCTCCTCCGCGGAGATGTCCGGCGGCAGCGCCACGTCGAGGATGACCGCGCCAGGCTTGCACTGGCTGACGTCGAGCACGCGCTGGCCGAACGCCGATGTCGCCGTCACGATCAGGTCACAATCACCCACCCAGCGCTTCGTCGTCGTGCCGAGTTCGACGTGCGCGCCGGGTGTCTCCTCAAGGATCTTCTGCTTGAGCGCCGTGAGCCGGTCCGGCTCGATCGACACGAGCACCACGTCGCGCACGGCTGCCGCGAGCAGGCGTGAGCAGACAGAGCCAATCGAGCCCGTCGCTCCGACGACCATGGCCTTGGCGTGCGACAAGTCGGCCCACCCCATTCGCCGCGCCGTGAGCTTGGCCGTCTCGAGCGTGGCTGCGATGGTGAGACTGTTGCCGGTCGTGACCGGGATCGACGCGCGCCGCGCCACCGTAACACCCGCGTCCCCTACCACTTTCGTGAATGCGCCGAGGCCGACGATCTGCGCACCGTGCCCGGCCGCGTCACGCACGGCTTGATCGAGTCTGCGATACGTGAATTCAGGGGGACGGCTCAGCATCTGACGCGGTGTCGCGCCGAGCGCGTAGATGAGTCCCTCGATCCGCTGGCCCGTGGTTGGCGAAACGCCGCCTTCGACGCGACCTACCCGGGCAGCCGGCATGTACGCTGCGGTCGCCTCGACCAGGGCGCGCGGTAGATGGCGAGTCCAGCGATATCGCGGGTGATGCGCGAGGTAGTCGATCGTCAGCGGATGCAGGACGAACGCGAAGCGGTTGGCGCTTTTCGCGTCAACGGTTGCCCTCGCCGGTTTCTCCCTCGTCGCGGTCACGCCGCGGACCCCTGACTCCTGGAGTGTCATTGTTGGGCCGGCGATTGCCGCCGCCCATTCGTAATGCCCCTTAGGGCTCTCGCTCACGGAACTTCAGGCCGCCCGCGTTCCCGGGCTTCCGGGGTTTGATCGTGGCGTAAAAATCGCGCAGCAACAGCAGGTCCTGCTCTTCGTTCCCCGTCATGCGCACATAGCGGTCGATGCCAACCTGCTTGCGCCCGTAGTCGATGTAGCCCAACCCGATCGGCACGTCGGCCGCGAGGGCCAGCTGATAGAAGCCAGACTTCAGGTATTCGCCGCGCGCGCGCGTGCCTTCGGGTGCCACCGCAATCCACAACCAGTCGCGCCGACGCATTTCTTCGACCATCGCCGCCACGAAACCGGTTCGTTCTCGACGGTTGATGGGCAGGCCGCCGATTGCGATCAGCAGGCGCCGGAACGGCCAGCGGAACATCTGGTCCTTGCCCATCCAGTGGGCCGGCAGATCGTGGCCCAGCTTGAACAGCACGCCGATCGGGAAGTCCCAGTTGGAGGTGTGCGGATAGACCATGATCAGGCCTCGAGGCTCTGGGGGCCACGTGAGCGAGGTGCGCCAGCCGAACAGCCCGAGCAAGCCCAGGCAGGCCTTGCGGAAGCGCTGCATCACCGCTCCTTGATTTGCATGCACTGCTGACTTCATGTGCTCGGAGCGTGTCAACCCGACGGCGGCACCACGTAGGCGGGGATCGGCTCCCTGCGCTTCCTGTCCGCCTCTTCCTGCTTCTGGCGCTCTTCCTGCTCGTCCATCATGCGCATCACCTTCTGCATGCTGGTGAGGAAGGCGTCAAAGACGTAGAGGATACCGAAGGTCAATGCGAACGCAGCCACCAGCGCCACGAGATGCTGGACGACGCGACTTGGAGATTTCTCATGCTCGCGCTCAACTGCGCGGCGCGCACGATCCATGTAGGCACGCTGCAGGGTCGGCTGCCCCGACTGCTGCTTCGCATCATCGTGGCTGCGGTCCTGCACCTCAGGGGGGCAGCCAGGGCTCAAGTCGTTCATCGGGCAAGTTTAACTGTCCGGCGATTACTGCTCGCGCCGTAACCGGCTCAGGCGCCGTCCTTGGGGTGGCGGGTCGATTGCGGGCAGCTGCCACCTGGCTGCGGAATATACCTAAATGCGAATCATTTGCATTAGGGCCCCTTCCTGGCCTAGGATGCAGTCCACGGCGAGGTACCAGTTCATGTACGTCTGTCTCTGCCACGGCATCTCGGAAACCCGGCTGCAACAGGCCATCCACGAGGGCGCGCGCTCGTTCGAACAACTGCAGTCGTGCACCGGCGTGGCCACCTGCTGCGGCGCCTGCGAGCCCTGCGCGCGTGACATGCTCGACACCGAAACGCTTGCTTCCCGCGTCCCTGCCCCTCAGGCTTCCTGACCAGAAAAGCACGCCGCGCGAGCGGCATCCTCAAGCCTGTCGTTGGAGCCGAGCCATGAAGGGCGACGTCGAAGTCATTGCGCATCTCAACAAGGTGCTGAAGAACGAACTGACCGCGATCAACCAGTATTTCCTGCACTCGCGCATGCTGAAGAACTGGGGCCTCACCCGGCTCGGCGACCACTCGCACCACGAGTCCATCGACGAGATGAAGCATGCGGACAAGCTCATCGAACGCATCCTGTTCCTCGAGGGGCTGCCGAACCTGCAGAGCCTGGGCAAGCTGATGATCGGCGAAGACGTGCGCGAAGTCCTCGATTGCGACCTCAAGCTCGAGCTGATTGCCCACCCGGACCTCAAGGGGGCAATCGTGCACTGCGAGAAGGTCGGCGATTACGTGAGCCGCGAGCTGCTCGAGGACATTCTCGAGTCCGAAGAGGAACACATCGACTTCCTCGAGACCCAGCTGCAGCTGATCGACCGCGTCGGCCTGCCGAATTACTGCCAGTCGCAGATGAAGGCTTCCTCCTGAAGCGAGCCCTCTAAGGACTTTTCCGCGTTGACGGACGCAGCGCGCCCACTAGCATCGCGTGTCTGAACCACGGACACGCCGATGCCGAAACGCTCACTCCCTCCCCTGCCTGAATGGTACCCGCGCGGCACTGCGCTGCTGCGTGACCCGACCCTGAACAAAGGCACCGCCTTCAGCGAACAGGAGCGCGACGTGCTCGGCCTGCGCGGCCTGCTGCCGCCGCAGGTTGCGACCCAGGACGAGCAGCTGGCGCGCGTGCTCGAGAACTTCCACCGTCTGCAGACCCCGCTCTCCAAATACATCATGCTGTCGAGCCTGCTCGACCGGAACGAAGCCCTGTTTTTCCGGGTCGTGATGGATCACGCCGACACGATGATGCCGATCATCTACACGCCGACGGTCGGCCTGGCGTGCCAGCAGTTCGGCCACATCTACCGCCGTCCCCGCGGGCTGCACCTCACGGCGTCGGACCGCGGGCGCATGTCGCAGGTCATGCGCAACTGGCCGCATCGCGAAGCGGCGATGATCGTCGTCACCGACGGCGAGCGCATCCTCGGCCTGGGCGACCTCGGCGCGAACGGCATGGGCATTCCCATCGGCAAGCTCTCGTTGTACACCGCGTGCGCGGGCCTGCATCCATGGAAGTGCCTGCCCGTGATGCTCGACGTGGGCACGAACAATGAAGCGCTGCTCGGGGATCCCCTCTACCTCGGCCTGCGCCAGCGCCGCCTCACCGGCGAAGCCTACGACGAACTGGTCGAGGAGTTCATCGCCGCCGCGCAGGAAGTGTTTCCTGGCGTGATCGTGCAGTTCGAGGACTTCGCCAATCACAACGCGTTCCGCCTGCTGCGCCGTTACCGCGACCGGGTGAGTTGCTTCAACGACGACATCCAGGGCACCGCCTCGGTGGCCGTCGCCGGCATCCTGTCCGCACTTCGCGTCACGGGCAGGTCGATGTCCGAGCAGACATTCCTGTGTCTCGGCGCCGGCGAAGCGGCGACGGGCATCTCGGACCTGCTGGTGAACGCCATGATCGAGGACGGCATCGATGCCGCCGCCGCACGCGCGCGCTGCTGGATGGTCGATTCGAAAGGACTCGTGGTGGCGGGCCGTGGCGAACTCGCCGAGCACAAGCGGCCCTATGCGCACGCATGCGCCGGTCAGCGACTTCATCGGCGCCGTGAAATCGCTGCGGCCGACGGCCATCATCGGCGTGGGCGCCGTGCCGGGCACGTTCAACGAAGAGGTGGTGCGCGAGATGTCGCGCATCAACGAGCGACCCGTCATTTTCGCGCTGTCGAACCCGACCTCGAAGGCCGAATGCACGGCGCAGCAGGCCTACCAATGGTCGGACGGCCGCGCGCTCTTTGCCTCGGGCAGTCCATTCGACCCGGTGACGTTGCCGGACGGCCGGCATTTCGTGCCACGGCAGGGCAATAATTCGTACATCTTCCCGGGATTGGGTCTCGCGCTCGTGGTCGTCGGCGCAACTCGTGTCACCGACACGATGTTCCTTGCGGCCGCGCGCACGCTGGCGCGTTGCACGACTCAGGCCGACCTGGACCAGGGCAGCCTGTTCCCGCCGCTCAGTACCGTGCGCGACGTGTCGGCACGCATCGCCGTGGACGTCGCGGAGATCGCCTTGCGCGACGGACTCGCCTCGATCGAACGTCCCGAAGACCTCGCGCAGGCGATCCGCGCGGAAATGTACGACCCGCGCTACTGACGCCAGCCGTCATCTGCACGGTGACCGACGTCGGCGCGCAGCTTACTGCGCGCTGCCGCCCACGTAGACGACGCCGTCCTTCATCACGAAACTCACCTTTGCTGGTGAGCGCGATGTCGTCGAGCGGGTTGCCGGCAACGGCGACACTCGGGGGGCGCCGGGGGGGCGCCCCCGGGGGGGGGCGGCCCGGGCCCGGCCGCGCGGGGGGGCGCGGCCCGGGGGGCCCCCGGGGGCCGGGGCGGCCGGCCCCGGGGGGCGGGGGGCGGGGCCCCCCCGGGCCCCCCCCGGGGGGGGGGGGGCGGCCGGGGCGGGGGCGGGGCCGGCCCCCGCGGCGGCCCCGGGCGGCCCCGGGGGGGGGCCCCGGGGCGGGCCGCCGCGGCGGGCCGCCCCCGGCCCGGCGACCCCGGGGGGGGGGGCGGGGCCCCGCCCCCCCGCGGCGGGGGGGCGGCCCCGGACGGCGGGGGGGGCCCGGGGGGGCGCCGCCCCGCCGGGGCCGCCGGGCCCCGCCCCCCGGGGGGGGGGGCCCCGCCCGGGGGGGGGCGGGCCCCCGCCGCCCGGCCGCGGCGCCCGCCGGGCGCGCGGGGCGGGGGCCCGGCGCCCGAGGCCGCGGGGGCCGGCCGGGGCGGCGGCCCGCCCCCGGGGGGCGGGGGGCGGCGGGGGGGCGCCCCGCGCGGCGCCGGGCGGGCGCGCCCCCCCGCGGGGGGCCCGGGCCCCGCGGGGGCCGACCGCGGGGCGGCGGGGGGCGGGGGGGGGGCGGGGGGGGGGGGGGGGGCGCCGCCCGCCGGCCCCGGGGGGCCGGGGGGGGGGGGGGGGGCCGGGGGGCGGCGGGGGGGGGGGGGGCGCCCCGGGCCCGGGGGGCCGCGGGCCGGGGGGGGGGGGGCGGCGGCGGGGGGGGGGCCGGCGGGGGCGGGGGCCCGGGGGGGGGGGGGCGCGCGGGGGGGGGGGGGGGGGGGCGGCGGGCCGGGCCCCGGGGGGGGGGCGGGGCCCGCCCCCGGGGGGGGGGCGGGGGGGCGGGGGGGGCGGGGACGGGGGCGGGGGGGGGGGGGGGGGGGGCGGGCCCCGGGGGGGGCCGGGCCCCCGCCCGGGCGGGGGGGGGGGGGGCGGACCCGGCCGGGGGGGGGGGCCGGGCCCCGGGGGGGGGGCGCGGGGGCCCCGGGGCGGGCGCCCCGCCCCGCCGCACGCCCGGGGGGGGCCCCGGGGCCCCCGGGGGGGGGGGGGGCGCGCCGGGGGGGCGCCGCCCCGGGGCGGGGGGGGGGGCGCCCGCGGGGGGCGTGGCGGCGCCAGCTTCGCCTGCCGCCACGAGGCCGAGAATGGCCAGCAACGCATTTGCCGATCGACGCATGGGTCGGTCCCTTTGTTCGACGTAAAGTCCGCGATTGCAATCACATGGGTACAGGCTGCGTGGCCGGCCCGTACCGCCGCCAGACGAGCGTCTGGTTGTTCGCCGGCATGGCGCAGTCCTCGACCAGGCCCAGGCCTTGGGTCGCCGCCAGCGCGTCGACCGCCTCGAAATCACGGATTCCGCTCAACGGGTCGCGCTGGCGCAACGCTTCGTCGAAGGCCGTATTGCTGTGCGAGGTGAACTGCCCGCCGTAACGGAACGGCCCGTAGACGACCAGCAAGCCGTCGTCGCGCAGAACCCGGCCGACGCCGCGGAACATGGCCTGCACCTGCGGCCATGACACGATGTGCAGCGTGTTGGCGGTGTAGACCGCGTCGACGCTGTCCGCGTCGCACGGCCAGGTCCCCTGCTCGACGTCGAGTTCCAGCGGCGCGAGCAGGTTGCACGCGCCTTCCATTTCGATGCGCGCTGTGAGCGCCGCCAGGTGCTCGAGCTGCTCGGTCGGCTGCCAGCTGAGTCGTGGCAGGTTGCGCGAAAAAGCACGGCGTGCTGTCCCGTGCCCGCGCCGACTTCCAGCACCAGACCGGCCTGGTGGCCCGAGCCAGCGCTGCAGCACGTCGAGGATCGGGCCCTTGTTGCGCTCGCTTGCCTCCGAAAAAGGCAAGGACTGCACGAACGACGGTGAGCGCTTGCCCATGGCCGCGTGTCAGCCCGAACCGTCCTTGAACTCAACGCCGTCCTTCATGACGAAGGGCACGCGCTTCAGGACGGTGACGTCGCTGAGCGGGTCGCCGTCGACGGCGATGAGGTCGGCCCGCCTGCCCGGCTCGATCGTGCCCACGTCGGCCTGCAGGCCGAGCAGATCCGCGGCGTTGACGGTGGCAGCCTGCAATGCCGAGGCCGGCGTCATGCCGTACTTGACCATCAATTCGAATTCGTCCGCGTTGCGACCGTGCTTGCTCACGCCAGCGTCGGTGCCGAAGGCGATCTTGACGCCCCTGGGCACGGACTTGCGCAGCGACTCGCCGGTCACCCTGATGCGCCACTCGACCTTCGCCCGCACCGTCGGCGAATACGCCCCCGGGTTCGCGGCCAGCCGCTCGATGTAGCCATTCACGGTGGACAGAGTCGGCACGTAATAGGTGCCCGCCTTCGCCATCAGAGCAATGCATTCATCATCGAGCATCGTGCCGTGCTCGATGGAATCAACACCGGCCATGAGCGCGACCTTGATGCCGTCCGCGCCGTGGGCATGCACCGCGACTTTCTTGCCGTACAGCTTTGCGGTTTCGACGATCGCGCGCGCCTCGTCGTCGAACATCTGCTGGCCGAGACCCGCGCCAACCTGGCTGTTGACCCCGCCAGTCGTGGCAATCTTGATCACGTCCACGCCGCGGCCCACCTGGATCCGCACGGCACGGCGACAGGACTCCACGCTGTCACACAGGTTGTCGTGCGCGTGCAGCACCTCGCGGAAGTCCTCGCGGTAGCCGAGCGCTGCGTCCATGTGCCCTGAGGTCGTCGAGATCGACCGTCCCGCGTCGACGATGTTCGGCCCCACCACCTTGCCCGCGCGGATCGCGTCCCGCAGCGCGAGCGTGACGCCGTTGCCGTCGCCGAGGTTGCGCACCGTGGTGAAGCCGGCGCGCAGCGTCTTGTGTGCATTGGCGAGCGCGTTGTACGCGAGTTCGGCATCCTCTGCCTGCACGTCCTCCAGCTGTCCCATCTGCCCGCCCGTGTCCGAGACCAGGTGCACATGGCTGTCGATCAAGCCCGGCAGCACGAAACGCGTGCGCTGGTCGATTACACGCTGACTGCCGGGCACGTCGACGAAGCCGTCACGCACTTCACTGATACGCCCGTCACGGATGACGATCGTGCTCGGCCCACGCGGCGCCCTGCCCGGGTGATCGAGCAGTCGCCCGGCATGGACCACGACGATGGTCTGCGGTGTCGTCTTGGCGCCTCCGGCCGCAATCGTCGGTGGCGGATCGGCCGCCCAGGCAGATCCCGCCGCCGCTGCGGTAACCAGGATGGCGAACAGGGTGCGAAGCGGGGTCGATGTGTGGTGCACAGGCAGTCTCGACGGCTGGAGGCCGGACAGTCTATTGTCGATGCCCTCGCAACGTCCATTCCCTCCCCAACATGCCCATTTTCGACCGCTGCCACGCCCGGGGCGCGCCCCTTGCCCTGCTCGCCCTGTTCGCCCTGTTCGCCCTGTTCGCGTTGGGTGCTGCCGGGTGCCGCAATGCTCCGGCCCCCTCTGACACCGGCACGGCAAGCGAACCGCCCGCCTCGCGGCCGGTTTCGGCTCCTCACGTCGAGCTGACGCCGGGGGTCGCCGCCGCGAATCCGATTGCCGTCGAAGCGGGGCTCGAAGTCCTGCGCGCCGGCGGCGGTGCGGCCGATGCCGCGGTTGCCGTGCAGGCAGCGCTGGGACTCGTCGAGCCGCAGAGTTCGGGCCTGGGGGGCGGCGCCTTCCTGCTCTATTACGACGCGCAATCGGGCGCGATCACTGCGTTCGATGGCCGCGAGACCGCCCCGGCGGCTGCGACTCCCAGGCATGTTCCTGGACGACAATGGCGCACCGCTTTCGTATCAGGACGCAGTTACAAGCGGCCGCTCGACGGGCGTGCCGGGAGCGGTCGCGATGCTGGGCCTGGTGCACTCGAAGCACGGCCGGCTGCCGTGGAAGTCATTGTTCGACGCACCGATTCGCGCGGCCGACCAGAGCTTCGTCGTGCCGCAGCGACTTGGAAGATTCGCCAACAGCACATTCGCCCAGGCGACGCTGCCGGACGCGCGCGCGCTGTTTTCCAGGCCCGACGGCACGATCGTGAAGGCGGGCGACACGCTGCGCAACCCGGCATACGCGGAAACGCTGCGCACGATCGCCGCGCGCGGACCGCGCGCCTTGCTCGAGGGTCCGCTCGCGGAACAGATAGTCGCGCGCACGCGGGCCGAGCCCCGCCCTGGAACGTTGACGCTTGATGACATGGCAGCCTTTCACCCCGCTGAAGTGCCCCCGCTGTGTCGCACGTTCCGCGTGTATGTGATCTGCGTGCCACCGCCGCCATCGAGCGGTGTCGGCGTGCTTGAAGTGCTGGGACTGCTCGAACGCACGGACATTGCGTCGCGCGGGCCGGCGGATCCGCAAGCGTGGCTGCTCTTCGCGGAGGCGAGCCGGCTGATGTATGCCGACCGCGATCGTTACGTGGCCGATCCGCGTTTCGTCGCCGTTCCCGTCGAAGGCCTGCTCGACAAAGGGCTATCTCGACAACCGCGCGCAGCTGATCGGCGCGCGCGCGGCTGCGGCGCTCCCGACGCCGGCACTCCGCCCGGCGCCGTGATGACGCGTTCAGGGTTCGACGCGACGGACGAGGTGCCGGGCACGAGCCACTTCGTCATCGTCGACGACCAGGGCGACGTGATCTCGATGACCACGTCGGTGGAGTCGCTGTTCGGCTCGGGGCGCGCGGTCGGCGGATTCTTCCTGAACAACCAGCTCACCGACTTCTCGTTCACGGCAGTCGACGCCGCCGGCCGCCCCGTGGCGAATGCCGTCGCTGGCGGCAAGCGGCCTCGTTCTTCGATGTCGCCGGCGATCGTCCTGCGCAAGGCGGACGGCGCTTTCGTGGCCGCGGTCGGTTCGCCGGGCGGGTCGGCCATCCTCGCGTACAACGCCAAGGTACTGATCGGACTGCTGGCCTGGGACCTGCCGCTGCAGAACGCGATCAACCTTCCCAACGTGATCGCGCGCGGCGCCGATTTTTACGGCGAGATGCCACGCATTTCGGCAGGGCTGGCGGCGCAGCTGGCGGAAAAAGGCGTCGCGCTCAAGTCAGGTCGAGGCGAGGAATCCGGCCTGCACGGCGTGGCCGCGCGCGGCCATCCCCCGGCGTTCGAGGCGGGTGCGGATCCGCGGCGCGAGGGCGTCTGGCGGCCGCAATAGCCCTCAGTCCGGCAAAGCCCTGGCGAGGCCTGCGCGCGTCAATTGCACGACGACCGGTGACAAGGCCAGCAGCGCGATCAGGTTCGGAATCGCCATCAGCGCGTTGAGCGTGTCGGCGATCGTCCACGCGAGATCGAGGTGCGTGATTGCCCCGAAGAACACCATGATCGTCCACACGATGCGGTACGGCACGATCGACCAGTCGCCCACCAGGTACTGCCAGCAGCGCTCGCCGTAATACGCCCAGCCGAGGATGGTCGTGAGCGCGAAAATACCCAGCGCGACTGCGACGAGTTCGCCGCCGATACCGGGTATCGCCGACTGGAACGCAGCTTGCGTAAGTGCGGCGCCCGTCTTGCCGGACTGCCAGGCGCCCGAAACCACGATCGCAAGACCCGTCATCGTGCAGACGACAATGGTGTCGAGAAACGTGCCCATCATTCCGATCAGGCCGCTGCGCACCGGATCGTTGCTCATGCCCGCTGCCTGCGCGATGCCGGCGGTGCCCAGGCCAGCTTCGTTCGAGAAAATGCCGCGTGCCACGCCGTAGCGGATCGCGGCCATCATCGCCGCGCCGGCGAAGCCACCGACCGCCGCGGTGCCCGTGAAGGCCGTTCTGAAAATGAGCGCAAAGGCGTCCGGAATCGACTGCCAGTGATAGGCCAGCACGATCAGCGCCGTGGCGACGTACCCGATCGCCATGAACGGGACGAGCCAGTTCGCGACCGAGGCGATGCGCTTGATGCCACCGAGGATGACCGCGCCGGTTATGAAGGTGAGCACAACGCCGGTGACGAGCGGGGTGATGTTGAACGAGCCCTGCATCGCGGCCGCGATGCTGTTCGACTGCACCATGTTGCCGATGCCGAAGCCGGCGAGGCCGCCGAACAGCGCGAACGCGGTGCCGAGCCAGGCCCAGCGCGGACCTAGACCGTTGCGGATGGCGTACATCGGGCCGCCGACGAAACGCCCTTTCTCGTCACGCTCGCGGAAGTGCACAACCAACAATACCTCGGCGTACTTGGTGGCCATGCCGACCAGCGCCGTCATCCACATCCAGAACACTGCGCCGGGACCGCCGAGCGCGACAGCCGTGGCCACACCCGCGATGTTGCCGACACCGATGGTACCGGCGAGACATGTCATCAGCGCCGCGTACGGACTGACCTCGCCGTGGGCTTCGTCACCGCCCCGGCCGCGCCATACCAGCCGCAGACCGGCACCGATCTTGCGCATCGGCATGCCGCCGAGCCGCACCTGCAGGTACAGACCGGTGCCGAGGATCAGCACCAGCATGGCCGGGCCCCACACGAACGAGTCGATGGCGTTGATCCAGTCGCTGAACGTTGTCATGAACTCCCCTGTGCGCGAAATTTCCGGACGGTCGCTGCCGTCCTGGCGTGCCGCACGTTACCTCAGTTCACCGTCGTGCGACAGCGCGCCACGCCGGCGTCCTGCACGCGTCCCTCGACGTCGATGAAACGCCACGAGTAGTTCCCGCGCCCGAGCGACAGCTGCAACACGCCGTGTTCGAGCACACGCGCTTTGCTGCGGTACGGCGGCTTCCAGAAGCCATAGAGCCTTGCGCCACCGGTGCCGACGACGAACTGCCGCGGTGCCTGGCTGTCGCGCGGCGGCTGCCCTTCCGCATCGAGGGGATCAAAGCGCTCGTAGAAATGTTCATGCCCGCTCAGCACGAGGTCGGCGCCGTGGCGGTCGAGCAGTTTCCAGAAGGGCCGCATCCTGTCGCCCGAACCCCGATGCATGCCCGACGAGTACAGCGGCGCGTGCCACATGACCAGCAGGCAGCCTGGCGTCGGCGCGGATGCTTGCGCTTCAGCCGTGAAAAGCCGCTCCAGCCACTCATGCTGGGCCTGCAGCACGCTGCCGTCGACGTTGCTGTCGAGCGCAATCAGGCGCCAGTCCTGGGTCAACGTGCGGGTGAAAGCAATGAAGCCGCCTGCGTTCAGGCAGCACGTCGACACCAAAGTACTCTGCTGAAGTCACCCGCATTTCCGCGCACGTAATCGTGGTTGCCGGGCGTGACCAGGGTCATTGCACGGTGCCGGCCCCAGGTCGGCTCGTAACACGAGGCGAGCGTCTGCGCGTCGGCCAGCGGATACGCCATGTCACCGAGACCGAGCACCCGCGCGCCGTCGGGCACGAGTCGCGACGTGCGCGCAGCCATCGAATCCGCAGGTGCACGGTGACTGCAGTCGGCGATGTCCCCGACGGCGTAGACCTGCAGTCCGGCCGCCGGCATCGCAGGTACGGTCGATGACACCGGCGGCCGAGTGGTTGCGAGACAACCCGCGAGTACCAGCACTGCACCAAGCGCAGTGCTGGTCCGGCCGGAGCCGCAAGTACGTTCCATCATCCGACGGAGCGCTCCCCGGGGTCGGTCAGCCAGTCTTCCAGCAGTAGCAGTTGAGCTTGTGACCATCGAGGTCCCGGAAATATCCCGCGTAGAACCCGTCGGTGCCGCGCGGACCCGGAGCGCCTTCGTCCTTCCCGCCGAGCGCGATGGCCTTCCGGTGGACTTCGTCCACTTTCGCGTTGCTGTCGACGACCAGCGCGACCATCACGCCGTTGCCGCAAGAGGCCGGCTTGCCGTCGTACGGCTTGATGACACCCAGCGCCGGCTTGTCGAGGGACACGGCCCACGCCACCATGGTGTCGGACTCCATGAACCGTCCGGCACCCAGCAGCTTGAGCAATTCGTCGTAGAACGCGGCCGCCCGCGGGATGTCGTTCGAGCCCAGCGTGACATATCCGATCATTGGTGTGCGCTCCCTTCGGTATCATTCGAGTGTCGGCGCGTCCGGCATGGACGGCCGCAGTCCGGGAGAGTGTGCGTGACGAACCGGTCCGAAGGAAAGCACGAAACTTCGCTGCTGCAGCAGGTCGAGGGCGCCGAGAAACTCTTCCTGTCCGGCCGGCGCAACCGCGCCTCCGACCTCGAGAGCGCCGTCCGCTTCTTCCTGGAGTTCCTGCACGGCTTCGAGAGCTTTGAATTCCCGCAGCGGTGCGTCACCGTCTTCGGTTCAGCACGCTTTCCGGAAGACCACCGCTACTACCAGCTGGCGCGCGAAATCGGGTATGCGCTGGGCAAGGCCGGCTTCGCGGTGATGACGGGCGGCGGCTCGGGAATCATGGAAGCCGCCAATCGCGGCGCGCGTGAGGCCGGTGCCCTGAGCCTGGGATGCAACATCCGGCTGCCGCGCGAGCAGAAACCCAACGACTACCTCGACCGCTTCATCGGCTTCGAGCATTTCTTCGTACGCAAGGTGATGCTGGTGAAGTACTCGTGCGCGTTCGTCGTGATGCCGGGCGGCTTCGGCACGCTTGACGAAGCGTTCGAACTCGCCACGCTGGTGCAGAACGGCAAGATCGAGCGCTTTCCGTTGATCGCGGTGGGTCGGGATTTCTGGGGCGAGATGCAGCGATTCCTCGATCAGACGCTGGTGGGCGAAGGCACCATCACGCGCAAGGAGCTCGCGCTGCTGCGTCTCGCGGATACGGCCGAGGAAGTCGTGCGCATCGCGCGCGAAGCGCCAGGGACCTGACGGAATCGCTCGAAACCCGTCCAGGTGATGTGGCAGAGCGTCGCTCGCCTCGGCGTGCCTTCAAGCCGCCAGCAGACCTTCGAGCAATCGCCAGCGTTCCAGTTTCTGCGCAAATCGCAGCGATGCGTGTGCCGGACTCGTCGACGGCAGCAGGTGCAGCGGCAGCGACGACAGCGGTTCTGGCAGGATGGGTTGCACCCTCCGCACGTAGAGCCGGCGGGCCGTACCACCGTTGACGCAAACGTGCGCGATGCGTGGATGCTCATTGAAAAAGCGTTCGAAATCGTTGGTCACGACGGTCGCCAGCTCGATCGCGGCATCGAGACTGCCAGGGCGCACCGCCTCCTCGCACACGTCCCACAGCGCAATGCCGCTTGCGCGCAGTCGATCGGCCCGCTCAGCGTAGGGAACGTCGGGTCCTGCACCGAACAGTTCGCCCATGATGCGCCAGAACGCGTTGTGCGGCTGCGCGTAATACTGACGGGCCGCGAGCGAGACTGCGCCAGGCAGTGAACCGAGGATCAGGACACGCGCGTCAGGCGCCGCAATCGGCGGAAAGCCTCGGGACGCCGACTCCCTGCCGCCTCGTCGCGTCGCGGCACCTTGCGCTCCCCAGTCGTGTGCGCGGCGAGGTCCTGTGCCGGATGCTCGTAGTCGTTCTTTTCCCAATCGCGGTACTGCGGCGGAATCGGGTTCATTGAGCCATCGGCGAGCCAGTCCAGGGAACCGTCCATGAACAGCCGGCGACTTTGCGATAGGAGCGGTTGTTGTTCGACTTCACCGCCCGGAAGTTCGCCTCGATGCGCCGCCTCGCCTCGCGCAGAAGAGGTCCGCCAGTTCCTGGGGACTCTGGTCCGTCGCGTTCTCCCCGAGCAAGTGGTCCGCGTACGACAGCGTGGTCGACATGACGAACAGGTCGACGCCGATGTCGACGAAATTGCCGAGGATCAACTGCTCCTTCTCGAGCTTGGGCCGAACCTGGCCATCGTGGCGAACAGGCGCCGGGCGAGCAGCTTGCTGGTCTTGCCCGCGTAGGCGAGGTGCTTGCGGTTCACCTCGCTGAGGTGCCTGGCCTCGAAGTGATGACCGGTCTCGGGCATGAAGAGTTTCGGCAACCAGGTGGAGTAGAACCCCGCTGCCTTCATCATGGCCTCGCCCTTGCCGATCTTCTGGCCGGGCTTGGGCTGCAGGATCGGCATCACGAGCTTGAAGTGCGTGTCGAGCGCTTCGCGCGCCATGATCAGGTGCATGACCTGCGACGAGCCCTCGAAGATGCGCCCGACACGCATGTCGCGGATCGCCATCTCGACGCTGGTCGGCCGCTCGCCGCGTTCGTACAGCGAAGTCGCCCGCTCGTACCCACGGCCGCCACGCACCTGCAGGTAGTCGTCGAGGATTCGATAGAGCGTCTCGGAACAGAAATCTTGGCCGCCGCCGCCTCCAGCCTGATGTCGACGTTCTTGCGGTCGGCCAGCGCGCAGGTCAGGCACACCATGCTCTTCATCGCGAACAGGTGCGCGGCATAACTCGAGACCATCCTCGCGATGGCCTGGTGCTTGCCGACCGGCTGGCCCCACTGCTGTCGCGTGGTGACCCACCAGCGCGCGTCGTCGACGAAGGCCATGCCGACGCCGATGGCGGCGGCGGGCAAGCCCAGCCGGCCGACGTTGAGGGTGGCCAGCGCGATCTTCAGGCCTTCCCCGGGCTTGCCGATGATGTTCTCCGCGGGCACCCGGACGTTCTTGAAGGTGACCGAGCCATTGGCGATGCCGCGCAGTCCCATGAATGTCGACCGCCGCACCCGCTCGACGCCGGGCCACGCGTCTCGACGACGAAGCACGAAATCTGCGGAATCGTCTTGCCGTTCGGCAACTGCTTGTCCGGCGTGCGCGCCAGCACGGCGATCAACGTTGTCTTGGGATCCGTGACGTTGGTGCACCATTGCTTGTCGCCGTTCAGGATGAACGCGTTGCCGTCGTCCGTGGGCGTGGCCACGGTTCCCATGCGGGCCGGGTCGGAGCCGACGTCGGGCTCGGTCAGCGCAACGCGGAAATCTCTCCACGCGCGAGTCGCGGCAGGTATTTGCGCTTCTGCTCCTCGGTGCCGAACTCACGCAACGGTTGCGGCACGCCGATGCTCTGGTGCGCCGAAAGGTAAGTGACCGTGTTGGAACAGTAGCTCCCGATCATGCCCAGCACGCGCGCGTAATTGGTGATGGAGAAACCGAGGCCACCGTACTCCTGCGGGATCTTCATGCCGAAGAGCCCGATCGCCGCCATCGCCTCGAGCGCGGCGGCGGATACTCGCCCTGCTCGTCGATCTGGTACGGATCGACGTGCTTCTCGAGCACCTCACGCACCTTCACGAGGTAGTCGTCGCCGATTTTCCGGTCTTCCGGCGACTGCGCCGGGAACGGATGCACGAGGTCCCAGCGGAAGCTGCCCTTGAAGACCTCGGCCGTGAAACTGACGTTCTCCCACTCCGCCTGGCGGGCGTCCTCCGCCAGTGCCATTGCGACGTCCCGCGCCTTGGTGTCCATAGGCCCTCCGCCCTGAAGTCCAGCGGTCGGAATCTTGCGCCTGACGGCACAGACGGCTATCGGGACTTATGCGCAGGCTTGGGCCGGCGGTGCGGAAGCTACGCAACCGGCCCCGGGCTGGGTGCCACCCGCCCCCTCCCACTACGCGGGAGAGGGGCAGGAAGATAGGGGGGATGTGAGAGGTCAGGTGCGCTCGAGAACCGTCGTAATGCCCTGGCCCAGGCCGATGCACATGGTGGAGATTCCGAGCGTAGCGCCCTTCTGCTCCATCACGTTGACCAACGCCGTCGTGATGCGCGCTCCCGAGCAGCCCAGCGGGTGACCGAGGGCGATGGCGCCGCCGTTCAGGTTCACTTTATCGTCGAAAGTGTCCATCAGGCCCAGGTCCTTGATGACGGGCAGCGACTGCGCCGCGAAGGCCTCGTTCAGCTCGGCGATCTGGATGTCTTCCATCATCAGGCCGGCGCGCTGCAGCGCCTTCATGGTCGCAGGCACCGGGCCGTAACCCATGATGGCCGGATCGCAACCCGCTACGGCCATCGCGCGGATCTTCGCGCGCGGCTTGAGGCCGAGCGCCTTGGCGCGCTCGTAGCTCATCACGAGCATCGCCGCGGCGCCGTCCGAAATCGCGGACGACGAACCAGCGGTGACGGTGCCGCCTTTCGGGTCGAACGCGGGTGACAACGCAGCCAGCGCCTCCACGGTCGTCTCTGGCCGGATCACTTCGTCGATCTCGCACAACATGCGCGCGCCGTTGCCGTCGTGACCTTCGATGCCGACAATCTCATTCTTGAACCGGCCCGTCTGGGTGGCTTCCCAGGCCTTGGCATGCGACCGCGCGGCGAACTTGTCCTGCATTTCGCGCGTGATGCCGTGCATGCGGCCGAGCATCTCGGCGGTCAGGCCCATCATGTTCGACGCCTTCGCGTACTGCGTGGACGCCGCCGGGTTCAGGTCGATGCCGTGCATCATGCCGACGTGACCCATGTGCTCGACGCCGCCGATCACGAACACGTCGCCCTGGCCGGTCATGATCTGGGCAGCCGCCGTGTGCAGCGCCTGCATCGACGAACCGCAGAGGCGGTTGACCGTCTGGCCGGGCACCGTGTGCGGCATGCCGGCGAGCAACAGCGCGTTGCGGGCAATGTTCATGCCCTGTTCCAGCGTCTGGTTCACGCAGCCCCAGATCACGTCCTCGACTTCGTTCATGTCGCGGCCGGGGTTGCGGCGGAACAGCGCCTTGATCAGTTCGGCCGAGAGCGCCTCGGCGCGGACGTTGCGGAACATGCCGCCCTTCGAGCGGCCCATCGCAGTGCGGACGCCATCGACGATGACGACATCGCGGGGATTGAGACTCATCTTGATCTCTCCGTGTAATCCGTGAAGGCCGCGGTCAGCCGAAGAACTTCTTGCCGGAAGCGGCCATGTCGCGCAGCAACTGCGGTACCTCGTAGATCCTGCCGAGGGGTGCCAGCTTGTCCGCAACCGCGACGTAGTTCGCTGCGCCGGTCTGGTCGACGTACCGGCATGCGCCGCCACGGAACGGCGGGAAGCCCACCCCGTACAGCAGCGACATGTCGGCCTCCTGCGGCGAGGCGACGATCTTCTCCTCGAGGCAGCGCGCCACTTCGTTGACCATCGGCACCATGCAGCGCGCGACGATCTCCTCGGGTGCGAACTCCTTGCGCTCCGCGACCACGCCCTTGATCAGGTCGTAGGTCGCCGGGTCCACCGACTTCTTCGGCTTGCCCTTCTTGTCGGGCGCGTAGACGTAATAGCCCTTGCCGTTCTTCTGGCCGAAGCGCTGGTGGTCGACCAGCACCTGCGTCGCATTCTGCCACTCGTGTCGCATGCGATCGGGGAAGCCCTGGGCCATGACTTCCGCGGCGTGCACGCCGGTGTCCATGCCGACGACGTCCATCAGGTACGCGGGGCCCATCGGCCAGCCGAAACGCTCCATGGCCTTGTCGATGGCCTGAAAGTCCGCGCCGTCGCGCATCAGCATGTGGAAGCCGGCGAAGTACGGGAAGAGCACGCGGTTGACGAAGAATCCCGGGCAGTCGTTCACGACCACCGGCGTCTTGCCCATCCGGCTCGCGAGTTTCACGGTCGCGGCCACGGCGTCCTCGGACGACTGCTTGCCGCGGATCACTTCCACCAGCGGCATCATGTTCACCGGGTTGAAGAAGTGCATGCCGACGAAGTTCTGCGGTCGCTTTAGGCCTTCGGCCAGCAGGCTGATCGATATCGTCGACGTGTTCGACGCGATGATCGTGTCCTCGCGCACGAGGCCCTCGACCTCTGCCAGCACGACTTTCTTGACCTTCGGGTTCTCGACCACCGCTTCGATGATGATGTCGACGTTGCCGAAATCGCCGTAGTTCAGCGTCGGCCGGATGCGGCCGAGCGTCTCGCTCATCTTCGCGGGAGTCATCCGGCCCTTCTCGACCTGCTTCGCGAGCAGCTTGCCGGCTTCGTTCATGCCGAGCGCAAGCGCATCGTCGCGGATGTCCTTCATCACGATCGGCAGGCCCTTGTAGGCCGCCTGGTAGGCGATGCCGCCGCCCATGATGCCCGCACCGAGCACGGCCGCCTGCTTGATCTCCTTTTTGCTCTTCTTTTCCCAGGCGCCTGCCGCTTTCTTCACGCCCTGGTCGGCGAGGAAGACGCCGATCAGCGCGCTGGCCTGCGGCGTGACGGCGGCCTTGGCGAAATACTTCGCCTCGACTTCCAGCGCGGCGTCGCGGCCGAGCGTAGCCGCATCCTGCATGTTCTTGATGGCCAGCATCGGCGCGGGGTAGTTGGGGCCGGCCTGCGCACCCACCACCGCCATCGACGACGTGAACGCCATCGTCAGTTCCATCTTGTTGAGCTTGAGCGGCGCCAGCTTGGCCGCGCGACGGCCCTTCCAATCGAGCTTGCCTGGCGATGCACAGCTTCAGCATCGAGAGCGCCGCATCACGCAGCTGCTCGGGCGCGACGACCGCATCGACCGCGCCGTCTTTCAGCGCCGCATCGGCTTTCTTGTCGGCGCCGGAGCAGATCCACTCCACGGCGTTGTCGACGCCGATGATGCGCGGCATGCGCACCGATCCGCCGAAACCCGGGAAGATCCCGAGCTTCACTTCCGGGAAGCCGACCGAGGCGGCCGTCGACATCACACGGTAGTCGGCAGCAAGCGCCAGTTCGAGACCGCCGCCGAGGCACACGCCGTTGATGGCGACGACGGTCGGGACCGGCAGGTCCTCGAACGCACTCAGCATGCGGTTCACTTCGAGCACCGACTTCGCAATGGCCGCTTCGCCGGCCGCGAACATCGCGCCGAACTCGGTAATGTCGGCGCCGACGATGAACACGGACTTGCCCGACGTCACGACGACGCCTTTCACGCTGCCGTCCTTCGCGATCGCCTGCGTCGCCGCCGCGAAGTCCCGCAGCGCGACCTGGTTGAGCTTGTTGACCGATTCTCCGGCGAGGTCGAACTTGAGTTCGACGATGCCATCGCCCAGCGCCGCGACGCTGAAGGCGGGTCCCGTGTACAGCATGAGTCTCTCCCTACATCTGGTTCCGATGAGCAGGCCGCACCGTTGGGCAAGGCGCCGCCGAACCCGCCAAGTTTGCGGCAGCGCAATAAAATTTGTAATGGGGGGACACTCTTACCTTTGTCCTGCTTCCAGGCCTCGCGCACCCCGAGCGAGCGAGGCAGTGGCTGCCCCAACCCAGCCCCACGTTGACTTTTCAACTTTGGTAAGAAGTTCAGTTACTTAGCGATGATGTCTGGTCCGTGTCAGTCTGTATTCGTCGTCGCGACAGCAAGGGTGGCTTTCGGGACCTTTATGTTTCCCCTCGCATCATTCCCGGCAAAGCGGTTCGAGCGTTGCAGAACTTGGGGGCCGATCATCCGCAGGTTCTCCCGCACCCAACGCCTTCCGCACCGCTCGTCAACGCAGAATCCGATGCCGTGGCGCCGTACGGGCATGACAACAACCAAGATGGCGGCGAATTTCCTGTTGCAATGCGGTAACTTGCCGTCGCGCCCCGGATGGATCCTCATGCAGACCGCACCGCGCCTGATTGCCCCCCTCTTCTTCGCCCTGTTTGCGCTGGTCTCATCCGCGCGCGCGGACGTCGACGCGACCCCGAAACCCGTGCGCGAGGCCTTCGTTGCGGCCATGTCTGGCGTCGCTGCCGCCCCTTTCGGCCCGGCCGGCGGCGATTCCGAGGCCCTGCGGCGCTACCCGCTCTACCCCTACCTGCAGGCAGCGCGACTGAACCAGCAGCTGGCTCTGATACGACCGGTCGCGGCGCAGCCCGGCGGTGACGCGCGGCTCCCGCTCGACGACGAGATCGCCGCCTTTCTCTCGCAACAGGGGGATGGGCCCGTAACACGAAAACTGCGACCGGCGTGGCTGACCCACCTCGCTGAGCGCCAGGCCTGGTCGACATACGTCGGGCATTACCGCGAGGACCGCGAAACGCAATCCACGCTGCGCTGCCATTGGCTCGCCGCGCGAGTCGCACTGGGCCAGGTCGATGGGCTGGAGGCAGAACTGACCGAAACGTGGCTCACCGCCAGGAGCCTGCCTGACTCGTGCGACCCGGCGCTCGCCTGGTGGCGTGCACGGGGCGGGCCGGGTGAGGTCATGGTCGAACGACGCGCTCGCCTGGCGCTGGAGGCGGGCGAAGCCGGGCTCGCGCGGTTCCTCGCAAAGTCGCTGCCCGCTGCACGCGCGGCTCCACTGCTGCAATGGGCCGCCCTGATCGAGCAGCCTGGGCGCGAGATTCCGGCGCTGGTCGCACAACCTGCGAAGAACGTCGAGCCACAGGCGCTCGCAGACGGCTGGGCGCGCTACGCGCGCGCGGATCCCGAGGCGGCAGCAGCCGCTTTCCCGGCATTGGCGCAGGCTCGCGGACTCGACGGGCGCGCTGCGGGCCCGTATGCGCTGCCCGTCGCCCTCGCGCTGTCGTGGAGTCGTCACCCGCGCGCGCTCGAATTCTTCCGCCTCGCGCACGAGGACGACTTCGACGAGCGCGCTCACGAGTGGCAAGCGCGCGCCGCGCTCTGGGCCGGTGACTGGCGCGAAGTTGCGGCTGCAATCGCCGCGATGCCCGCTGACCAGCGCGACCAGCCGCGCTGGCGCTACTGGTCCGCGCGGGCGAGCGAGAAGCTCGGCGACGTTGCCCAGGCACGCGAGCTGTACGCCGCCGTCGTCCCGACCGACAACTGGTATGCCGCGCACGCGGCTGCGAGGCTGGACCGCAAGTTCACGCCGCGTCTCGAACCGCTTGCACTCAGCGACGCCGAGATGGATGCGCTGGCGGCCGAAGCCGCCTTCGTCCGCACGCGCGAACTCCTGCATTGCGACATGGACACCGAGGCGACAGCGGAATGGCGCGCCGCGTACGACGAGTTGCCGCCCTCGCGGCAGGTGCAGGCCGTGGGTCTCGCATCCCGCTGGGGCTGGCACGACCAGGCCATCGCGACAGCGGCACGCCATAAGCTGTTCAACGACTACGACTTACTGTATCCGCGGCCGTTCGACGCCGACGTGCGCCGCGCCAGCCGGCGCACTGGACTGGCCGAGGAATTGATCTACGCGATCATTCGACAGGAGAGCCTGTTTCGGGCCGACGCGGCGTCGGGTGCCGGCGCGATCGGGCTGATGCAGTTGCTGCCGGAGACGGCGCGCATCACCGCACGACGCGCTGGCCTGCCCGAGCCGACGCGTGCTCAACTCATCAAGCCTGCGGTGAATATCCCGCTGGGGTCCGAGTTTCTGGCGAGCCTGGTCCAGCGCTTCGAAGGCGAGACGGCGTTGGCCGCCGCCGGTTACAACGCCGGGCCCAACGCCGCGCGGCGCTGGCGACCCGCTGCGCCAATGGACCTCGACGTCTGGGTCGAGAACATCCCCTTCAACGAAACGCGCGCCTACGTGCAGCGCGTGGCATGGCATGCGCTGGTGTTCGCCTGGCTCGCCGACCGCAAGCCGCGCGAGGTGGACGACTGGCAGCGTGCCGTGCGTCCTGCAGCGTCGACCAGCGTGGCCATGACCGCATCGCCGTGAACACCATCCGCTTCAGGAACAGGCCCGCCATTCGGCGATGAAATCCGCGCCGGGCGTGCCGTCGCAATCGGCAAACGCGTGCCACACCGCTGCTGCTTCCGCTTCGTTGAGTCGTCCACGCAAACCGGCCAGGCGCTCGTTGATCGTGACGTCCCGCAGTTGCAGCAGCGCGACGAAAACGGCGACCCGGTTCAACGCCAGTCCACGGCGAATCCAGTCGAGCGCGTCGCCCACCGCAAGTTCACGGCGCTCGATGCTGACAGGGGTTGCGCCGAGGTAGCCCAGCACGGCGTCGTGCACCAGCCCCGGATCCGTTTAGCCTACCGCGACGGGCAGCCAGGCGCGGGTCGTGGTTTCGCCCCGTCGCACAGCCGCGCGCAGGTCTGCGACGACCCATCGTCGCTGCGTCGCGCTGCCCAACCGTAGCTCCTGCCAGTAGCGCATGAGCGCGGCGGTAACAGCCGCTGGGGCGGCGCCGCGTGCGCCCGCAAGAATCAATGCGTGAAGCAGGGCGCGATGCGCCGCGACGTCGGCGCGTTCCGGCTGTCGTGCCGAGCGCGTAGCCACGGCGTGCTGAGACTGGATCGACATGTTCAAATCCTCCTGGCCCGGGGACGTTGCCACCTTACCGGCAGGACGAGGCGTGTCTCGCGGCTCGCGGCGTGTCTCGCGGCGTGTCTGTGGGGGGAGGCTCGCAAACGAAAAACCCTCCACCGCATGACGCGCCGGAGGGTCCAGTGAGTTTGCACCCGCTTCGTTGCCTGCCGGCCGCATCCGCACCTTGCGGTGCGAGCCACCTTGCCCGGGAAGGCAGGTTGGCCTGGGCGCGGAAAACGCCCTGTCTTGATGCTGGGGCGAAGTATAGCCGAGCAGTCGCCGTCGTAAAGGTGCGGACTGTCCGCAGTTGCCGGCAGCACGCCTGCGCCCGTCTCAGGGCTGAGCGCCGTACAGCGCCTGCAGCAGCGCATGCGTCGGTACGAAGACGAACGCAACGAAAGCGAGGAGCAGCAGCGTCACGTAGGTCGCGGGCGACGCTGACGACCGGCGGGCACCGAAGCCATGAGTCCAGTTGATGTTGCGCTCAGGCGTGCTGACCGCGCGGCTCCACGGCAGCACGACCGCAGCCAGCACTACGGCGCCTGCCAGGCCCACCCGCGCGTCGTATCCGTACTCGCGCACCATCCACAGCAGCACCAGCGGCAACGGCACGTGGAACAGCGACAGGCCTCGCAGCAGTTGCGGACGCTCGGGCTCGAACATGTAATCCGTCAGGCCCGTGATGCGGCGTCGCAACGTCAAGCGCGCCACGAAATCCACGTTCCAGAGAATCTCGGGCACCAGCACGGCGACGGCCAGCACGCTCGCCAGCGCTGAACTCTGCAGCCAGAGTGCAGGCACCGCGCCGATGAACGCGATGTCGGAGAACCACAGGAAGTTGCGCCAGCTGTAGTGGCGCCACCAGATCGCGACCACGAGCAGGACGAATGCCGTGTAAGCGATCTTGAACGTGAGCATGTTCCGGCACCGGCCGCGGAGGCGGCGCAGGCAACCTTAGCAGACGGACTGCGACGAGTCGCCTGCACGGCGCGACGAAGCGACGGCACAACGCGAGGCAGCGGAGTCAAACTCAGTGCGCGGTGAATGGAAGCACATCGATCGACACACTCAGGAGAGAACGTCATGAAAGCGAACACACAGCAAGCCCGCATGCTCGTCTCGATGATCGCCTGCGCGGCGACGGCCGGAATCGCCACGACGGCGCAGGCCGGCGACCAGGGCCTTGCGACCCCCCACTACGACAGCGTCGTGGTGAAGTACTCCGACCTCGACCTCAACAGCGTCGCCGGCAACAAGGTGCTGTATGCGCGACTGTCGTCAGCCGCGGAACGCGCCTGCGGCAAGGATCCGCATTCGCGGGACCTGCAGCGCCGGATGCAATACCGCGCGTGCTACGACAGCGCGCTGAACCGGGCGGTGGACAAGATCGGCAGCCGCGAACTGCAGGCGCTGCACGCGACGGGCAACGTGCACAACGTGGGTTGAGCGCACAGGGCGGTCATCGAGGCAGGGCGGGTTCACAAGGAAGTGACCCGTCCTGTCTCGACTGGCGCGCCACCTAGCCGACGACCCGAGCCACCGGAAACACCATCCTGAAGGCTTCGATGCGCGCCGTCGCGAGCACGGTTGCGCGCGACAAGTCCGGGAACAGTTCCGGGTCGAAGCGCCACTGGCGCAGCCGGCATAGTCGCAGGCTGCCCGTGGCCTCGGGACGGTAATAACAGGTCCGGCCGTCCTGCCGTTGCGCGAGGGTACCCAGTCCGCGCGGCATCCAGGACGATCTTAGCGGCAGCCGCACGCCGGTCGGCGCGGTGAAATCGAGCACGCACAACTCCTTGCCGTCGCTGCTCACGCGCCAGTGGTCGCCACTCTCGCCGCGAGTCCAGTCGAAGTCGGCCCGGTCTTTCGGGATGCCCCAGTTGATGCGACCGTTGACGACGCTGTCCCAGGTCGACACCAGGATGCGGCTGATGGAGGGATGGCGCCCGTCGCCGAAATGCATCGTGCCAGGAATGAAGAGCAGCTCGCGGTATGGCCCGCAGGGCGCCTCGTCGTAGACGACGCACATCAGCACTGAAAACGCCGACTTCACCGTGGCACGGAGATCGGCGGGAACAAAGGCTGTCCGTGCCGGATCGCCGGCCGGCAACCGCAGCGCCACCATCCACGCGTGCCCGCGCAGCGACCACGGCGCAGGTAAGCGCGGCACGTCAGGCAGGGATTCGTTGGACTGCAGCATCGTCTTTGCCGCGGTGGATCAACCGCTGATCGCCGACGGGCTCAGGGCCAGCAGCACCTGCGCGAGGTAATACAGCGGCAACCCCCACGCTCGATTGGCAAACTCCTGTCGTACGAAACGATCACGCGCCACCGAAATGTCGGAAGCCGTGAAAGCGATCGCGCCTGCGGCAACGATCGGCGGACCGCCTGCCCCGCTGACTGCGCAGGCCAGTGCAGTCATGGCGCTGATGACCAGGAAGTAGGCCTGCACCGGCCGACGCATGTCCGCCGGCAGGCGGGGGCTGAGCCAGCGCCAGACGCCCGACAGCGCCAACGCGAGTGCCACAGCCGCGACGGCCAGCCAGGGCAGGCTGCGCGGCTGCGTCAGGAACGCAGCTGCAAACGCGACGTGCCCGGCGAGGAACGCAAACACACCTGCCCGGAACACCGCGAGGCGACCTTCGGGGATCAACAGGACGTCACCGAGCAGGCAGAGACCGAGGCCGAGCAGGATCAGACGCCCGTAGTCCGAGTCGAGCGCGCCCGAGGTCACGGCGACTGCCATGAAGGCTGCCGAGGCGACCGGCTTCGTCAGCCATTTGCCGACCTGCGACGCGCGCCGCTCAGCGACCAGCAGTCCAGCCAGGGCGGCCACGCAGATGACGATCGATGCAGTCGTGTCCAATGCCCGCTCCCTGTCGATTACGTGCGCCCTCCCTGAATCGTAGCGCAGCGCTGCGTACGCGTCGTGCGAGCTGTTAGCATCGCTCCCCCGATGAGCGACCGTTCCCGTCCATTCATCCTGCGTGCCGGCCCGCGCGCTTTGCGCCGCGTGCTCGACCACGGCTTGACCCCAGGCGACATCGAATGCATGCCCGCAGCCGCAGGCGGAGCCAAAGGCCTGGCGCTGCTCCCCCTCGACCGCCTGCTGCTGCAACACGGCTGGCTGCCCGAAGATCGTCCCGTGGAACTCGTCGGCGCGTCGGTGGGTGCGTGGCGCATGGCAGCGCTGGCGCAGGACAATCCGCTGGCCGCGCTGGACCGGGTCCAGCACGCGTACGTGCACGAACAGAGCTACAGCGCGCGCCCCACACCAGCCGAAGTCAGCACCGCCTGCCGTCGAATCGCCACCGCCGCGCGCGGCAATGGCGACATGCGCTGGCGACCCGGAGTGACGCTGGCCATCGTGACCTCACGTGCACGCGGCCTGCTGCACGGGCGCGAATCGAAACTGGCGTTTGGCCGGGCCGTGCTGAGCAATGCCGTTGCGCGCTCGCGCCTGGCCGGCTACCTCGAGCGGGTCGTCTTCCATGCCGGACCCGGGCCGAGCGTATTCGACGGTGATGCATTCGACGAATTCGGCCTGGTCCGCGTCGGTCTCGATTCGACCAACGCCGAAGATGCCCTGTTAGCCTCGGGCACCATCCCGCTGCTGGCCTCTCCGGTCCGTGACATTGCCGGCGCGCCGGCCGGGTTCTACTGGGACGGCGCGCTCGTCGACTACCACCTGCTGCTGCCCTATCACCGACAGCATTCGGCGGAGCGCATCGTCTTCTATCCGCACTTCAACGACTTCGTGACCCCGGGCTGGCTCGACAAGCACCTGCCGTGGCGTCGCTCGCCCCGCGCCCATCCGTGGCTCGACGACATGTTGCTCGTCGCTCCGTCACCCGCCTTCCTGGCCACGCTGCCGCACGGCAAGCTGCCGGAACGGCAGGATTTCTACCGCTACGGGCCCGACCATGCGGGCAGGATCCGCGCGTGGGAAACGGCCATCGCGGAGTGCGGCCGGTTCGCCGCAGCGGTCCTCGGCTGGATGGAGCAGCCGGACCCGACGTTGATCGAGCCAATCTGAGCCGGTCCCATTAGAATCGGTCCGATGCGAAGAACAATGCCCCAGACGGTCGCCCTGGCCTGTCATCCATCCAGTCCGAGCACCGCGGTGCGTGGCATCACCGCGAGTGCGCGCATCGGCGGCGCCGGCAAGCTCGCCGTGCGGTTCGTGCTCGACGCCGACATGTCGCAGGTCGTGCTGCCGAAGCTGCGTCGTGCCGCACGTGCCGACGAGCTCTGGCGGCACACGTGTTTCGAAGTCTTCGTCGCGCTCCCCGACAGCGATGCGTACTGCGAACTGAATTTCTCGCCGTCGACCGAGTGGGCGATGTACGGATTCGTTGCCTATCGGCGCGGAATGACGCCGATCGAAGTGCGGCGGCCCCCGCGCGTGGCGGTGCGACCCACCCAGCGGGGCCTGGTGCTCACGGCCGTGACCTACCTTGCCGAACTGCCGATGCCGCTGCCCGGGTCGCCTTTGCGGGCAGGCGCCGCGGCCGTCGTCGAAGAGAAGGATGGCCGGCTGACCTACTGGGCGCTCACGCATCCGTCCGCGCTGCCCGACTTTCATCACCGGCTGGTGCAAGCAACCGGTCGGATCGACGGACCTGCTGCGCGAAGCCGTACGGAACCCGGGCTCGTGAAGTTCGGCATCGACCGACTCCGCACAGACCCCGCTCTGCGCCAGGACCTGCGTGGCCGCCGCGTGGCGCTGCTCGCGCATCCCGCCTCGGTGACGGCCGATCTCACGCATTCGCTCGATGCGCTGGCCGCGCTCGGCGACGTGCGGCTCACGGCCGCTTTCGGCCCGCAGCACGGCTTGCGTGGCGACAAGCAGGACAACATGGTCGAGTCGCCGGACCATGACGACCCGCGCCTCGGCATACCGATCTTCAGTCTCTACGGCGAAGTGCGGCGCCCCACGGATGCCATGCTCGACACGTTCGACGTGCTGCTCGTCGACCTGCAGGATCTCGGCTGCCGCATCTACACCTTCATCACGACGCTGCGCTACGTGCTCGAGGCCGCCGCGCGCCGCAGCAAGAGCGTGTGGGTGCTCGACCGGTGAAATGACGGGCTGGCGGCCGGAATCCGCGCCGGGTTTCGGCTGGCCGCTCGGCGAACGCGCCTGGATCAATCCGAGCCCCAACGCGCCGAATCTTGCGATGGCGCGCTGCTACCCGGGCACCGTGATGCTGGAAGGCACCACGCTCTCGGAAGGCCGCGGCACGACGCGTCCGCTCGAGCTGTTCGGCGCACCCGACCTCGACATCAGCGCGCTGGTTGCCGAAATGCGCCGCCTCGCACCCGAGTGGCTGGCGGGATGCCGGCTTCGTCCCTGCTGGTTCGAGCCGACATTCCACAAGCACCAGGGCCTGCTCTGCGCCGGACTGCAGACGCACGTCGACGACGGGGTTTACGATCACGAGAGCTTCCGTCCGTGGCGCCTGCAGGCACTGGCGTTCAAGGCGCTGCGCAACCTGCAACCGGGCTACGCCCTCTGGCGTGACTTCCCTTACGAGTACGAAAGCGAGCGGCTGGCCATCGACCTGATCAATGGCAGTGAGCTCCTGCGCACCTGGGTCGACGATCGCGCCGGGCTCCCCGGCGACCTCGAAGCCCTCACGCGCGTCGACGAACTCGCCTGGAACGAGCAGCGCGCGTCCGTGGTTCTCTACCGTTGACCAAGGTGCCCGCGACCTGCGACGTCCTTGTCGTCGGAGGCGGTATCAATGGCGCAGGTGTCGCGCGCGATGCGGCGGGACGCGGCTTGCGCACGGTGCTCTGCGAGCAGCACGACCTGGCGTCGCACACGTCCTCTGCCAGCACCAAGCTGGTCCACGGCGGACTCCGCTATCTCGAATACTACGACTTCGGCCTGGTGCGGAAATCGCTGCAGGAACGCGAGGTGGTGCTGGCTTCAGCACCGCATCTGTCGTGGCCGCTGCGCTTCGTGCTGCCGCACGACTCGCACCTGCGACCCGCGTGGATGATCCGCGTCGGGCTCTTCCTGTACGACCACCTCGCGACGCGCAGGAGCCTGCCGGCGTCGAAGACGATCGACCTGCGGACGCATCCCGCCGGACGGTCGCTCGATCCGCGTTACCGCACGGCCTTCGAATATTCGGACGGCTGGGTCGACGATGCGCGGCTGGTCGTCGCCAATGCCGTCGATGCGCTCGAGCGCGGTGCCGAGGTGCTGACTCGCACTGCCTGCGTCAGGCTGCAGCGAGCTGGCGGGGAGTGGATCGCGGCATTGCGCGCAGCCGACGGTCGCGAACGAACAGTGCGAACGCGGATCGTGGTGAACGCGGCGGGACCGTGGGTCGCGGAGTTCCTCGACCGCTGCACGCCGACGCCTGCCCGGCACCATCCGCGCCTGATCCGTGGCAGCCACATCGTCGTGCGCAGGTTGTTCGAGCACGATTTTGCGTACATCTTCCAGGCGCCCGACGGCCGCATCGTGTTCGCGTTGCCCTACGAGCACGACTTCACGTTGATCGGCACGACGGAAAGCGAATACGCGGGCGACCTCGCGCACCCGGCGATCGCCGCGGACGAGCAGGCGTATCTGCTCGACATGGCCAACCGGTACTTCCAGCGCGACCTCGGCGTGAACGATGTCGTCTGGACCTTTGCCGGCCTGCGCCCGCTGCTTGCCGCCTCGATGGACGATCCGAAAAGCGTGACGCGCGATTACGTCATCGATTTTGATCGCTCCGGTCCGCCGCTCCTGTCCATGTACGGGGGCAAGCTCACCACGTACCGCAAGCTCGCGGAACAGGTGGTCGACCTGCTCGCTACCGCGCTCGGCCATGCCTCGAATGCGTGGACTGCGGCAACTCCGCTGCCGGGCGGCGACATGCCCAATGCCGACTTCGCAGGATTCCTGGCCCGGATGCGTGTCCGTTACGATTGGCTCGCACCCTCCTTGCTGCACCGCTACGCGCGTGCATACGGCACGCGCATGGACCGCATGCTCGCGGGGTGCTCGAGAGTCACTGATCTCGGCGAGGAAGTGCTGCCCGGCCTGTACGCGCAAGAGGTTCATTACCTGCGCGCCGCGGAGTTCGCCCGCACGGCGCAGGACATACTCTATCGCCGCAGCAAGCTCGGCGTGCGCCTGGCCGCGGACAGCGAGAAGACCCTGGACGAGTGGCTCGCGCAGCACTGACGCGAGCGAGCGTCCCCGCAACGCGTGACGGCTTCAGGCGACCTTGGCGGACGCGCTCTGTCGCCCACCGCGCAACAGGAAATAGCAGATCCCAAGCGCGACGGTCAGCGCGCCGAATTCGCCCGCCAGTCCCCCAAGCCGCGGATCGATCGCCTTCGGCGCGATGCCTGCCGCGACGAGACCCGCGATGGCGACTCCCGCGAGTCCTTCGCCGGCGACCAGGCCCGACGCCGCCAGGATGCCGGTGTCGCCTTCGCTCGCTGCACCCGGGGTGCGGTTGCGCTCAACGAGCGCCCGCACGCAACCGCCGACGAACAGCGGCGCCATCGTCGCGAGCGGCAGGTAGATCCCGATCGAGAATGCGAGCCCCGACACGCCGCACAGCATCGCAGCGATCGCAAGGCCGGCGCCGGTCAGCACCAGGTCCCACGGCAGGGCTCCCGCCAGCACGCCTTCGATGATCGTCTTCATCAGCGTCGCCTGTGGCGCGGGAATTTCCTTCGAGCCGAATTCGTAGGCATTGCCGAGCAGCATCACGGTCGCCGCCACCGCCCAGCAGGCAAATGCCGCGCCGATGAGCTGGCCAAGCTGCTGACGCGCCGGGGTGGCGCCGAGCAGCCATCCCGTCTTGAGGTCCTGCGAGATGTCACCGGCCTTGCTCGCCGCGACCGCGACGATGGTGCCGACGGTGAGCACGCCTGCCCGCGCGTCGAGGCTGACCCATCCCGCAGCCGCGAAGACCGATGCGGTGCCAAGCAGCGTCACCAGCGCGATGCCGGACGTGGGTTGCGACGAGACGCCCACGATGCCGACGATGCGGGCCGCGACCGCGACGAACAGCACGCCGAACACACCGACGCCGCACGCGAGGATCGCGCGCTGCAGCGGGGCCATCTCGCCCGCGAAGACGCCCGGGACGAGGCCCGCGGTCAGCACCACCAGCGCTACGCCACCGAACACGAAGCTGCCGGGAAGGTCCCGGTCGGTCCGCGCCGCCACGCCGCCGCGGCGTGCGTCGCTGTCCTGCATGCCGCGTGCAACGGACGTGAACGCATCCAGCATCGTCGGCAGGCCGCGCAGCACCGTGAGGATGCCCGCCGTAGCTACTGCACCGGCGCCGATGTAGCGAACGTAGCGCGACCAGATGTCGCCGGCGTCCATGTCGACGATGAGTCGCTGCGTTTCCGGATAGAGCGGCTGCGTCATCGCCGCTCCCATCCAGGCGATGAGCGGCGTGATCACGACTGCCGAAATCAACGCACCCGCCACGCAGACCGCCGCCTGCCGGTAGCCGAGGATGTAACCCACGCCGAGCAGCGCCGGTGCGATCTCGAGCGCGAGTTCCGCTTTCGGCAATACCGGCAAGGCGAAGCCGATTTCGCCCGGCAACAGGTAAGCCAGCGAGATGACGACCTTCACCATGGCACCCACCGCAATGCCGCGGAAGATCCACGCGCTGGCAGTCGCCGCGCCGCTCGATTCATGCGCCGTCGCGCGCAACACCTCGGCGCAAGCCGTGCCTTCTGGGTACGGCAACTCGTCGTGCGCCTTGACGATCAGCAGCCGCCGCAGCGGCACCATCGCGGCGATGCCCAGCACCGCGCCGAGGAACGCGAGCGCCACGACCTGCAGGTAAGGCGGGGTGGCGCCCCAGAGGAAAAGCGCGGGAATCGTGAAGATCGTGCCCGTCGCGAGCGCGGTGGAGGCCGAAGCGACCGTCTGCGAGAGGTTGGCTTCGAGGATCGTGCCGCGTGCGCGCAACAGGCGAAAGACCGCGACGGTCATCACGGCGGCGGGGATCGACGCCGACACGGTCATGCCCACCCGCAGGCCGAGGTACGCGTTGGCGGCACCGAACACGATGCCGAGCACGACGCCGACGACGATTGCCTTGAGGGTGAACTCCGCGACGCCGTCGGCCTGTGTCATCCCCGAATCATCGCGTAACCCCGGCGCAAGGCGCAATGCGGGGCCCGCTGATCTAGAATCCGGGTGCGTCTCCACAGGTATCCTCATGCCACAGTTCATCCTCGCGCTCGACCAGGGCACCACCAGCTCGCGGTCGATCCTGTTCGACGCCGCCGGCACGCCGGTGGCGACGGCACAGCGCGAATTCACGCAGCACTTTCCACGCTCCGGCTGGGTCGAGCACGATGCGGAAGAAATCTGGGCGACGCAGGCGGCGACGATCACGGAAGTGCTCGCGCGAGCGCGCGCGACGCCGGCAGATGTGGCGGCCATCGGCATCACCAACCAGCGTGAGACGACCGTGCTCTGGGACCGCAGCACCGGCCGACCGATCGCGCCGGCCATCGTCTGGCAGGACCGCCGCACGGCCGCCCTGTGCCAGCAACTGCAAGCCGACGGCCTGGAACCCGAGGTCTCCCGGCGCACCGGACTGCTGCTCGATCCATATTTTTCGGGCACCAAGCTGGCGTGGCTGCTCGATCACGTGCCGGGCGCGCGTCAACGTGCGGAAGACGGCGAGCTTGCCTTCGGCACGATCGACAGCTGGCTGGTGTGGAAGCTCTCGAACGGTGAGCGCCACGTGACCGACGTGTCCAATGCCAGCCGCACGCTGCTGCTCAACGTTGCGAGCGCCGAGTGGGATGACTTCATGCTCGAACGATTGCGTATTCCGCGCGCCGTCCTGCCGCAGGTCGTACCCTCGTCGCTCACGCGGAACGCACCGGTCGCGACGCTCGGCAGGCACACGGTGCCGATTGCAGGGATCGCCGGCGACCAGCAGGCCGCGCTGTTCGGCCAGGCGTGTTTCGCACCGGGCATGGCCAAGAACACCTACGGCACGGGCTGTTTCCTGCTGATGAACACAGGCACGACACCGCTCGCCTCCAGCAACCGGCTGCTGACCACCATTGCCTGGCGGACGACGGACCTGCGCTATGCGCTCGAGGGCGCCGTGTTCGTCGGCGGCGCGGTCGTGCAGTGGCTGCGGGACGGGCTCGGCATCATCGAACGCTCAGCCGACATCGAAGCGCTGGCAGCGAGCGTCCCGGATGCCGGCGGGGCCTATCTCGTGCCTGCTTTCACCGGACTCGGCAGCCCGCACTGGGATGCGTACGCGCGCGGAACGATGGTCGGGCTGTCGCGCGGAACGACACGGGCGCACATCGCCCGCGCCGCGCTGGAAGCCATCGCCTTCCAGAGCGCTGAAGTCCTGCTGGCCATGCAACGCGACGCTCGCCAGCCGCTGGTCGAACTGCGCGTGGACGGCGGCGCCACCACGAACGACCTGCTGATGCAGTTCCAGGCCGACCTGCTCGGCGTGCCGGTCGTGCGGCCGCGGGTCACGGAGACGACGGCGCTGGGAGCCGCCTACCTCGCCGGCCTGGGCACGGGCTTCTGGTCGTCACCGACGGAGGTCGCAGCCAACTGGCGAGTGGAACGACGGTTCGAGCCGCAGATGTCGCGCGACGAGGCGAACGCCCGGCTGGCCCGCTGGGCGCAGGCCGTGGATCGATCGCGCGGCTGGCACGTCGAGAGCTAGTATCCCGGCATGGGCAAGGCCATCGCATTCGCCACTCCGGTGTTCTTCCTGCTGATCGCGCTGGAATTGCTGGTGGCGCGCGCACGCGGCATGGCGGGCTCCTACCGGCTGAATGACGCGGTCAACAGCCTGAGTCTCGGCGTGATGAGCCAGGTGGTCGGACTCTTCGTGCGGGTGTTCAACTATGGCGTCTACGCGCTGGTCTTCGAGCACGTGGCGCTCGGCAACTGGCCAGGCGAGTGGTGGGCGTGGGCGCTGGCCATCGTCTTCTACGACTTCTGCTATTACTGGAATCATCGGCTTGGTCACGAGAGCGCGGTGTTCTGGGCCTCGCACGTCGTGCATCACCAGAGCCAGCGCTACAACCTGTCGACGGCGCTGCGGCAGACCAGCAGCGGCGCGTTCCTTGGCTGGATCTTCTACCTGCCGATGGCCGTCGCGGGCGTGCCACCCGCAATGTTCGCGGTGGCGGCAATCGTCGACCTGCTGTACCAGTACTGGATCCACACCGAAGTCATCGGCAAGCTCGGCTGGTTCGACCGCTGGTTCGCGTCGCCATCGAACCACCGCGTGCACCACGCCGTGAACGACCGCTACATCGACCGCAACTATGGCGGCATCTTCATGGCATGGGATCGCCTCTTCGGCACGTTCGTCGACGAGTCCGAGCGCTGCGTGTACGGCACGCGCGCGCCGCTCAACTCGTGGGATCCGCTGTGGGCCAACCTCGAGGTGTACGTGGACCTCGCACGCAGGTCGATGCAATGCGAGCACTGGAGCGACCGCGTTCGCGTCTGGCTGAAGCCGCCCGGCTGGCAACCGGCCGCTGCCGATGGCACGTCCTGGCATAAGCCGCATTTCGACGTGTCGCAGGTGCAAACGTACGACCCGCCGATGCCGCGTCCCGTGCGCGCGTTCGCCCTCGTGCAGATCGCCCTCGCGATTCTCGGCTCCATGCTGCTGCTCTGGTATGCCGAGGAACTCTCGGGGCCACCGTTGGTTGCCGGGGCCTTGGCGGTGATCGCCATGCTGTGGCTGACGGGTGCGGTCATGCAGTCGCGCCTGCGAGTGAGCCATGTAGTCGCGGTTGAACTCGCTGTCGCGGCCATCGCGCTCCTCGCGACCGGCGCGTCCGCCGCGTCCGCCGCAACTGCACCGTCGACGATCGTGCCGATGATTGTTGACGACGCACGAGTGCAGGTCGCCGTCGAGCGCGCGCGCACGGATTTCCTCGTGCAGCAGTCGTTCGATCGCATGCACGTGACGGTGCTGCTGCAGGACCGCGACGGCCAATGGCGACGGGGTGCCGTCGAGGGTGACCGGCTGGCGTATCCGGCAAGCAGCGTGAAACTGGGCTTCCTCGTCGGCGCCGTGCACTGGTGTCACGAACAGCGCAAGGCGCCGGATTGCCTCGACGAATTCGTGCGCCCGATGATCGTCGACTCCGACAACGTCGCAACCGGCGAAGTCGTCGACCGCATCAGCGGCGCCCCGAATGCGCCCGCGACGGGCAACGACGCCGACGCGTGGATCGAGCAGCGTCGCTATACGGAACGCGCGCTCGAGTCGGCGGGCCTGCTTGGATCGCAGCGACTGTTCACCAAGACCTACCCGACGAACTCAGGCGATGAACCGGCCGAACTGGAGCGGGTTGCATGGCAGCGCCTCGGTCGCAACGCGATGACCACGGACCTGGCCTCGGCGCTGATGCTCAACGTGGCGATGGGCAAGCTCGAGCCGCAGGCAACGGACTACATGCGCTCGTTGCTGCGAAGGCCGGCATTCTCCGGCCACAGCAGTCTCGGCGGCGGTCTGCCTCCAGGCTCCGTGCACGAGAACAAGATCGGCAGTGCCTTCGACACCCTGCAGGACGTGATGTACGCGGAGTTGCCGAACGGCCAGCGGCTGGTCATCTCGGCGTTCACGAACGGCTGGGACTCGAGCGAACCCGAACCATGGGACGTCGCCAGGCTCGGCGATTTCACGGCTCGGCTGCTGCATGAACTGCGGCTGGACGATGCCTCCGGTCGCGCGCCTACGTATCTCGAGGCTTCAAGCGCAAGCGCTGCAGCAGTTCGCTGGGGCTGGCGCGTCCCGCGACCTGGCCGTTACGAACTCGCACTTTGGCATGACGCCGATCCTGGCAATACCCATGACGCACGAGCGACCTTGGCGGCGCGCGGCCAGCGCAAGGAAATCGCATCGCTCGATCTCTCCACGTGGGGGCGCCGCTGGATCCGGGTGGGAGACGTTGAACTCCAGCGCGGCAAGGCCGAGCTGGTGCTGACGAGTTCCGCGCCCGGCAGTCTCCCGGGTGGTCGACTGCGCATCGCGCGCTGGCCCGACGCTCAGGTCGAATGACCACACGACCGCCGCCAGTACTTCTGCGACTCCATCAGCACGAACAGCGACACGGCGAGCGCCGGCAGCAACAACCAGTCGCCGGCCGACGGCGGACGCACGGCCAGCACTTGTTGCAGCCATGGCAGGTACATGGCCGCCACATGCAACCCGAGCGCCACGCCGACACCGGCCAGCAGCACTGGATTGTTGCGCAGTGGCAGCCGCAGAACGGAAATCGTTTCGGAGCGCGCGTTGATCGCATCGACGTTCTGCATCAGTACCATCAGCAACAGCAACGCATTGCGCGCCTCGTCGAGTGACCTTCCCGCGTCCAGCAGCCAGACGAAGAGACCGAGCCCCAGTGCGGACATCCAGAGACCCGCAAGCACGCCGCGCTGGATCATCAGCCGGTTGAAGATCGGCTCGTGGCTCGGCCGCGGCGGCACACGCAACTCGTCGCCGGTGCCGCGCTCGAACGCCAGGCCCACGTCCTGGACACCGTTGGTCACCAGGTTCAGCCAGAGCAACTGCACAGGCAGCAAGGGCAGCGGCAGTCCCGCGAGCACGGCGAGCCCGACCGTGACCACCTCGGCGATGCCAGCGGCTGTCAGCAGGTACACCACGTTGCGGATGTTGCGGTAGGCGATGCGCCCCTCTTCCACCCCCGCCACGATCGTCGTGAAATTGTCGTCGCTGAGCACGAGGTCGGCCGCGTCACGCGCAACGTCGGTGCCGCTGCGGCCCATGGCCACCCCGATGTTGGCGCGGCGGAGCGCCGGCGCATCGTTGACACCGTCGCCCGTCACGGCGACGAAATGCCCGGCCAACTGCGCCGCTTCGACTATCGCGAGTTTCTGTTCCGGGGTGACGCGGGCGAATACCCTGACCCTGCCGATGGCTTCGGCCAGCTGCGCCGGCGACGCCAGCTGCACCTGCAAGCCCTGCATCACCTCGTCTGGACCGGCGGCGATGCCGAGTTCGGCCGCGATGGCCAGCGCGGTGAGCGGGTGGTCGCCGGTGACCATGACGACGCGTATACCGGCGTCACGGCATCGACGCACAGCGGCAGCGGCGCCTTCGCGCAGCGGATCGATCATCCCGACCAGCGCACGGAGCTGCAGGCCAACGGGATCAAGGCGCAGGCTCGCCGGGTCCGACTCCGGATCAAACCTCCCCTCGGCAAGCGCAAGCACGCGCTGACCAAGTTGAGCCATCGCCGCGACGTCGCGTTCGCGCCATGTGCGCTGACCGGCATCGAGCAGGCACATGTCGAGCACGCGTTCGGGTGCGCCCTTGACGGCGACCCAGCCCGATCCGTCGCGCCGATGGAACGAGGCAGCGAATCGACGCTCGGGCTCATACGCGATCTGCGTGACGACAGGCCACTGCGCGAGGACGCCGTCGCGCTTGATGCCGGCCTTCGCCGCGAGCACCAGCAGTGCCAGGTCGGTGGGGTCACCTCGTGTCCGCCATGCACCGCCGAACGAGAGCAACTCCGCTTCGTTGCAAGCCGCCGCAATGTGCATTGCGGCGACCAATCTCGATTCGTCCAACCTGGAGCCGCCATCGACTCGCCTGATCTCGCCGACTGGCCGATAGCCCGCGCCGGTCGCCTGCCAGCGAGTTCCATCGTCGAGCCGCAACTCGACCGCGGTGAGCTCGTTGCAGGTGAGCGTCCCGGTCTTGTCACTGGCGACGAGCGAACAACTGCCGAGCCCTTCGACGGCGGGCAACTGGCGCACGATGGCGCCTCGGCCTGCCATCCGCCGCGCGGCGATCGCCAGCGCGATGGTCACGGCCACGGGCAAGCCTTCAGGAATGGCGGACACGGCGAGCGCGACGCCGAAGGTGAACATCGTGAAGATCGACTGGTCGTGGACGAGCACTGCGAAACAGCCGATCAACACCGCGGCTGACAGGACGACGATCGCCACCGCATGACTGAATCGTTCCATGCGGACCGTCAGCGGCGGTTTGCCTGCTGCCGTGCCGCTCATCCTGCTCGCGATGCGTCCCACTTCAGTCGCAGAACCCGTGGCGACGACCACGCCCTTGGCCCGGCCGCGCACGACCAGCGTGCCGGCAAATGCGCAGTTGGTACGATCGGCAACCGGGGCGTTTTCCTCGCAGACCAGTGCGGCATCGTGCGCAACGGGCACCGATTCGCCCGTGAGCATGGACGCATCCACCGCCAGGGCCTGCGCTTCGCACAGGCGCAGGTCGGCGGGCACGCGGTCGCCGCTTGCGAGCGCAACGATGTCGCCGCGCACGAGTTGCGACGCGTCAATTTCGCGTGCGACGGCGTCGCGCAGGACCGTTGCCCGCATGCGCAGCAGGTCCCGCAGGTTGGCAGTCTGCCGTTCCGCCTGCAGTTCCTGCCACGCGCCGAGCAAGGCGTTCACGACGAGCACGAAGCCGATGAAGCCGGCGTCCGTCAGGTGCCCGATGCCGAGGGAAAGCATTGCCGCGGCGAGCAGGACATACACGAGCGGGCTGCGGAATTGACGCAGGAAGATAACGACGGGGTGCGCCGTCCGCGGGGCGGGCAGATCGTTGGGACCGTCGCGTTGCAAGCGCGCCGCTGCCGTGGCCTCGCTCAGGCCGCGGACCGCCTCTGTCTGCAGGGCACTCATCGCCGACTCGGGCGACAAGGTGTGCCAGCCCATCGGCGGCGACGCCCGGCGGTCGTCTGCAGTCACGGAGGGTACCGTCCATGGAGCGGACCTCGGCTCGATTGTCCGGCCGCGCCGACGCGGGCGAATCCGCGGTACTACCTAGCGGTGCGGCCGCGGAGCCACCCCGCTACACTGCCGCGTCCCGCAACGAGGCCCCGCGACCCGCATGAAGAAGAAAGTCCTGAAGCTGCGCTACGACTGCGCGAAGTGTCCCGGCTACTGCTGCAGCTACGCGCGCATCGCCATCAAGGATTTCGACATCGAGCGGCTCGCCCGGCATTTCGGGATCAGCAAGGCCGCCGCCAGGCTGAAGTTCACTTACCGCTACCAGACGAAAGAACTCGACGAGCAGTTGCTGCGCCATCGCAAGGACCACGTGTTCAAGTCGACGTGCATGTTTTTCGACCAGGAACAGCGCCGCTGTACCGTGTACGAAGCGCGACCGTCGGTCTGCCGCATTTATCCGGAAGACAGCACCTGCGGCTACTACGAATTCCTGAAGTTCGAGCGCATCCAGCAGGGCGACGAGGAATTCATTCCGTCCGCCTGAGGGCGCGCCTCAACGAAATCGATACCCGACGTTGACGCCGAGCGTCACCGGATCTGCGGCGACCGGGCCGTACGACCCGCGCAGCAGGTTGGCACGCTGGTCCAGGTCGCACCAGCGGACGCCGGCATTCACGCTCGTCCGTGCATTCAAGGCGAACTCGGCGCCGATCTCTGCCGCCGGTCCGACGGCGGCGTGCCGGTTGCGGCGGGTCAACATCGATGGCCCAGGGGCACCTTCGTCGACATAGAACTGCGCATGATTGAGACCGGCACCCGCGTAGGCCTGCAATGCGCCCTGGCGCACCAGGGCGTACCGCAACGTGACGAGGTCCATGCCGTCCGGCCGATCTTCCTGCAATACGACATAGGCAGAACCCGCCGCGCGTTCGGACAGATTCGACGCCCGTCCCTTGCTTTCATGATGCAACCAGTCCGGATTGTCCTCGCGCAGGTGTGTTCGCGCATCGTCCCACAGCGACCCGAGCAGTCCCACGCCTTCGCGCCACCAGGCGACTTCGGCAACCGGCGCCGCGGGTTGCACCACATCTGATCGCGCCACGCTGGTCTGCGGGTCGGCGCACGCGACAGCGGCCCAACCCAGCGCCAGCAGCGCCGTGGTGGCGATCGATCGCGGGTCGAGCCGAAGCAGTACGGTCATGCGTCCGGAAGGTACGCGACGCGAATGCCCGTGGCGGACTCGCGTTTGAGTTTTTTTGGGAACTGTGACCGGTCACTCAGCGCTCGAGCCAGCGAAAGAGGTCAGCCGTCACCCTTTCACGCTCAGGCTCATTGAAGACCTCGTGGTAGAGGCCATCGTAGAGCTGCACGACGCAGTCGCGTGTTCCGAACGCCCGGTAGACCGGCTGGGTCGCCGCGAGCGGCACCAGCTTGTCAGCGGTGCCGTGCAGGACCAGCGTCGGCAGACGGAGGCCAGGCGCGCTTGCCGGAAACCCCCGCATCGCGCCAAGCAGTTCGACGAGCGTGCGGGCCGGAATCGCTTTGTGATGCACGAGCGGGTCAGCGACGTACCGCGCCACGACGGACGGATCGCGGCTCACGGCGTCGGCCGGCAGCACGAGCGCACCCATGCCTGGCGCGACGACCGACAGGAGCCGCACGAGCATCTCCTGCAATCTCGGCACGGTCTGGTCCGTTGCGAGCGCCGGGGCCGACAGTACCAGCCCGCGCAGCATGTGCTGCAGGCGCAGCGCGCTCGCGAATGCGACGGCGCCACCCATGCTGTGGCCCAGCATGATCACCGGCGCATCGGGATGCTCGCCGGCACAGCGTTCCGTGAACGCGCAGAAATCCGTGACGAGGTGCGCAAAGCGTTCAATGTTGGCGCGCCGACCGGGCGACCGGCCGTGCCCGCGATGATCGACGGCATACACGGCATATTCACGCTGGACCAGCTCTCGAGCCAGCGTCTCGTAGCGACCACCGTGCTCGGCGAGGCCGTGCGACACCACGATGACAGCGCGCGGTGCGACCCGGGGCAGCCAGGCCTGGGCATACAGGTCGATGCCGCCGATGCCGGCGGCCGTAAATTCACGATGCTGCATGCAACTTCAATCCCTGTCGCGGGCAGTGCGCGCCCGGGGCCACGGACCGCGGGCAATGCCCTATTTCGTCGAGGGCGGCAAGCCCGCCGGCACGTTCTTGCAGGCGTAGTCGACGATTTCTCCAAACACCGTGCCAGAGGGCGCGTCCATCCACTTCAGGTTCTTCTCGCCGATTTTTGTCTTCTGCACCGGGTCGCCCTGCAGATCGAGCTGTGAATAGGTGTCCATCGCGCGGTAGGCGACCCGCCGCTGTGCACAGTCGATGCGGTATTCGTTGCGTGCCGACAGGAAAGACTTGCCCTTCTTCGCCGACGGCTGCGGCTCGACGAAATTCTGCTTGGTCCGCACGATCACCCAGGATGCAGGTGAAACGCCGAGCGTCGCCGGATTCGCGAACACTTCGGTGCGGTCGGACTTGGCGATGGAAACCCAGTCCGCCGCACTGGTGACCGGAGACACGCTCCAGGCCGTCAAGGCGAAGAATGCCAGGGCCCATGCCTGCGTCCGGCCGGCCACGCGGGGAATCGAATGCTGTGTGCTCATGGGTTGTTCCTCAGTACCTTGTAATCGTCAGTTCGATGCAGGCGAATTCGTCCGCACCTGGCGGACCGCGTTTGATCAGCGGGCCGCAGCGGCTCAGCGCGAAAAGAGCAAGGTGCGCGGCGGCTCGTCGTCCTGCGGTGCGACCAGCAGCAACCGACCCGCCTGGAATGCGTACGAGGTCGTTGCGCGCACCCGGTCGAGAAAGGCTGCTTCGATCTCGTTCGCGGCGGCATCGCATGCCTTCCGCGTCACGGCGAGTTCGCCTATCGTCACGTTGCCCGGCGCCGATTCCGTGACGGGCCCGGTGTAGCGATTGCAGCCCGAGAAACCCGCCGCCTTGCCATATTGCACCAGCGTGGTCGGTGGCACGACGCCCGCTGGCAGCGGGCGTCCATCCATTTCCACGAGCATCCAGTCCGTTGCGGCCAGCAGGTTGATCGAGAGCCCCCCGACGACATCGCTCGCGAGCAGCTGCAGCTTGCCGTCTTTCCAGCCGACGGCCTTGCGCGCCAGGTGGGTTGGACAGCAGGACGGATCGCCGGGGCCGCTCTCGACCACGTCGAGCAGCACCTTGCCCGGTTCGTGCCAGAGCCGGAAGAGTTGCACCGGTCACCCAGCGGCACGGCTCCCAGCGTGGCCGCCTTGCCGTCCCGCACGCTGAACACGCCGAGATGCGAGTACGTGCCGGTGCCGCCTTCGCCAGAGGTGAGCAACGCGACGCCTTCCTCGGGCGGGACGCCGTCGATGTCGACGAACTCGATCGTCGAGTCCCAGAGCTTGAGCGTCGGCTTCGACGCCGCGCCCGCCCCCGCTGGCGACCCTTCATAGAGACCCGCGGTCAACGTGACAGGAGCGCCGAACACTCCGGTCACCGTCGCGCCCAGCAACTGCTCGCGCGTCGGTGCCAAGGGCTTCGCCGTCTGCATGATCGCCGGCGCGGCGGGCTCTTGCTTGGCGCACCCGCCCAGTGCGGCCAGGGCCAGACCCATGATCACGGCGCTCGACGCCGCCCTCGATCGCTCGTTACTGTGTGTCATATCCACCGATGGTGCCGCTGCCCCGGGTCCACGTAAAGCCCGCTCTGCGCGGGCGCTGTCAGCGGCGGCGTCCCAGCCAGCGTTGGGCTACCTCCGCGTCGCGCAAGTCGGCCGCAGTCTCGATGCCGAACCGGGGCGCAGCTTCGAGCACGATCATCAGCAACTGGGCGCTTGCGTACGCATCCGCAATCGCGTGATGACGGCCGATCGGCGGCAAGCCGAAGTGGGTTACCCAGTCATCCAGCGTGTCGTTCTCCGTCGCGGGAAACAGCGCCGGCAGGACCATTGCCAGGTCGATGAAACGCGGCCACGCGCGAAATCCCAGCAGGCTGCGGACCTCGCGCCCGAACACCGTCGCGTCGAATTCGGCGCGAAACGCCACGACACGCGATTCCGCGATGAACTCGAGGCACGCGACCAGGCCCTCGACTGGATCCATGCCGGACAGTTGCTGCTGGCCGCCGATCTGGTGGATCAGGATGTTGTCCACTGCGCTCGAGTGATCCTGCCGCAACAGCGCTTCGAACGCATCGTCGTGACGAACGGTGCGCTCCGTGACCGCCACGGCACCGATGGAGATGATGCGGTCCTCGAACATGAGTGGTCCGGTCGTCTCGAGGTCGAGCACGACGAAGCGCGCCAGCGCGAGCGGCTGCGCCAGTCCCGGACGCTCGAGAAATCCCCTCCGAACGCGAGCCAGCCTTGCTTGCACGGGTGGCGCAAGGCTGCGCCGGACCTTGCGGGCCCGCCACGCCTCCGCCGGGGACAGCGGCCAGGTGATCATCGCGGGCTCAGTGGCCCACGGCCTGGTCGAGGTGCGTCTGCAGTGCGCGTGCCTGGCGAAATGCCTCGCGCAGCATGCGCTGGTCGATCTCGTTGAGCTCGTAGGGGTCAAGGCGGTTCACCGCCTGTCGCGGCCGCTGCGCGCGACCGTCCGGATCGGTCGCTGGATGCTCGAGGCCGCCACGCTGCGCGCGCAGGCGAAGCAACTGCAGGAAATGGTAGGCATCGACCGACGCCGTGATTTCGCGCTCATCACGGTTGAGCCGACGACCCGCCGCGCGGATCCGCTGCGCAGTGTTGGTGTCGCCGATGCCGAGCGCGAGCGCAAATGCCCGCGCTGCGTCGACGAAGATGCGGGTGCCGTGGGTCTTGAGGTCGATGGTTCCAGCGAACTCGCCTTCGTCCGTGCGGAACGTCCGGATCCATCCGAGCGGCGGCTCCGCCTGCAGCGCGTTCGCGACGAGCATGCGCAGAAACAGCTTGTTCTCGCTGCCCGTGGCATCGAGCCAGCCACGCAGCCTTTCGGCGAGCGTGAGATCGCCGGCCAACGGACGGAAGTCGAAGAAAATATTGGCTGCTAACAGTGCTTCCGGCGTCGGCTCGCGCATCCAACCCGCAAAGCGCCCGCGCCACTCATCGACAGTCAGGCAGCAATCGGGGTTGCTGGCCATGATGTTGCCGGTGCAGAGCGGGAAACCCAGTTCGGCCAGGCGTTCGTTTGCTTCACTGGCAAAACAGCAGCAGCTGCTCGCGCGCTACAGCAACTTTGCGCTCGTCGCACTCGAAGACGATCGCGTTGTCCTGGTCGGTCGCGACCGTCTGTTCGCGACGGCCTTCGCTGCCGACGGCGAGCCAGCACCACGCCACATCGTCCAGCTGGAACTTCGGCAGCAGCAATTCGAACAGTCGCTGCGTGAGCGAATCGTTGAGCGCGGTGATGGTGTGCGTGAGTGGCTCGGCGGCCGCGCCTTGCGCGACGAGGTTGTCCGTCAGCGCTGCAATGTCGGCCACGATGCGCTGCAACGCCGCGACGTCGCGCGCCTGCCGCACAGCCTGGGTGATGCCGCGCATCGTCACGCGCTGCAGGCCGAAGAGGTCCCGCTCCGTGACGATGCCCGCCAGCTCACCGTCGCGCACCACGAGCAACTGGTGAAACCCGCGGCTGGCCATCAACGCCAGTCCTTCCTGCGCGCTGCTCAATTCGTCAAGCATCGCAGGCCTCGTGGTCATCACCTGTTGCACGTTGGTCGTCAGCGAGACTCCGCGCAGCACGACGCGATCCATCAGATCGAGCAGCGTGAAGATACCGAGCGGACGACGTTGGCTGTCGACGACGGCGATCATGCGCACGCCCTCCTCGCTCATGCGCTCCAGCGCCTCGCGCACCGTCGCCTCGGCGGTGCAGTACACGGGTTCGCGTCGCACGAGCGCCTTGAGCGGCTCGAGCAGTGTCTGCTGCTCAGTCGCGCGCTGGGAAAAATGGTTGCGCAACTGGCCCAGGGAATGCTGGACCAGCGTGGCCAGCGCTTCGGTACAGAACTGCGCGAACTCGGGTGAGCGCTCACGGAGCGCATCGAAACCGGCCCGCGGCAGCAGCAGCGAAAAGACGTCCTCGGTGGCCTCGAACGTGCGCGTGCCCGCCGCGCCGGCCGAGAGCGCCGCGACCGGAAAGCATTCGCCGACCCCGCGCACTTCGTCGTCGACGGCTGCATTCGGGTTGCGCACACGCACGTGTCCGCGCTGAATGATGTGGAGGTGCTCGGCGATGCCGCTCGCAGGATCGACGATCGTGCTGCCCACCGGGAAGTAGCCCAGTCGCGCCTGCGCCGCGATGAACTCGAGATCGCGCCGCGCCATTCGGGAGAACGGCAGGTGGGCCTTTAGAAAGCTTATCGTCGATTCGACGATCAGGGGCGGGGTGGACACGGGAAGTGGGGGAAGGGGTTAGGGGTTAGGGGTTAGGCGATAGTCGGAATTGTAGCCCGACCATTTGTGCCAACCGATGACGGTGCGGCCCTGCGATCGCCACCACGGCCGCCCGATGGAATGAGGAAACGAGGGTAAGCGTCTTCCCCGCGCAAAGCGCGTCCGACTAACCCCTATCCCCTATCCCCTATCCCCTTAGTTCGTCGCAACCTCCCTCGCCAGGCGGCGAGGGAGACGCGACGAGCATCAGTGCGCCGACGCTTTCGACGCCAGGATACCGGTGTTCTGGCGCGCGTAGACCTCCGGCCAGAGTTCCTCCGAGCGCCGGTCCCGGAACAACAGTGAACCGAGCAGGACGGCCAGGAACCCGAGTGGGATCGAAATGATGCCGGGATTCTTGAGCGTGAACAGCGGCTGCTCGAGGCCGAGGAACGACCGCTCCCTGCCCGCGACCTTGGCCACGTCGTCCTTCGCCTTGGCGACGGCCTTGTCGAGCGCGGTGAGGTTGATTCTCGCCTGGCTGGCGGCCTCGGCATCGGTCGAGAGCAAAGCCTGTTCGATCGCGGACCGTTTGGCCGCCTCGCCGTCGAACACCTTCTGCGACGCGGCACGCACGGCTTTCGGGTAGGTGACGTTCGGCGAGACCAGCGTCAGGCCGACCGCCACTACCGTGCCGATGATCATGCCGGCGACGATGCCGCCCGTGCTGCATCGCTTCCAGTAAAGCGTGAGCAGCACGCAGGGAAAGTTGGCCGACGCGGCGACGGCGAAGGCGAGCGCCACGAGGTGGGCGACGTTCTGGCCCTTGGCCGCGATGCCGATCGTGATTGCCATCGCGCCAACGATGACCGTGGCGACGCGCGCCGCCCGGACCTGCTGCTGCGGCGGCACGGTATCCCCGCCGTGATACACGCCCACGTACAGGTCGTGCGCGATCGCCGAAGCCGCTGCGAGAACGAGCCCCGCCACGACCGCGACGATCGTGGCAAAGGCCACCGCCGACACGAACGCCAGCATGAAGTTGCCCAGGAACGAGTCGGCGCCGCCGCCGAGGTATTGCGCGAGCAGCGGCGCTGCCATGTTGCCGCCGGCATCGACCGACGCGATGGCCGCGGGGCCGACGAACTTGGCTGCACCGAAGCCGAGGAACAGCGTCAGGATGTAGAAGCCGCCAATGATCGCCATCGCCCACACGACCGACTTGCGCGCCTGCTGCGCAGTCGGCACGGTAAAAAACCGCATCAGGATGTGCGGCAGGCCCGCCGTGCCGAAGACGAGCGCCATGCCGAGCGAGATCTGGTCGATCGGCGCCTTGAAGTAAAGCCCGGGCTCGAGGAAGCGCTGGCCGAGTTCGGCCGCGGTCATCGTCTTGGCTGGATCGCCGATCAGCGTTGCCACCCTCGCCTGCACCTTCGGATCGGCCACGACGTCCTGCAGGAACCCGGGCAGCGAGAAGCCGTACGGCAACCACACCAGGATGACCAGCACCAGCGACGCGATCACGAGCAGGATGGCCTTGATGATCTGCACCCAGGTTGTGGCGACCATGCCGCCGAACAGCACGTAGGCAAGCATCAGCACACCGACCGCAATGACTGAAATTTCATAGTCGATGCCGATCAGCGTCTTCACCAGCACGCCGCCGCCTACCATCTGCGCCGTCAGGTAGAACGTCGAGACGGTGATGACCGACAGTGCGCCGACGATGCGCATGGCCTTCGGGTTGTTGCGGTACGCGAGGATGTCGGAGAGCGTGTAGCGGCCGATGTTGCGGCACGGCTCGGCGATCACCAGCAGCACCGTGATGTAGGCCACGAGCCAGCCGACCGAGTACATGAACCCGTCGTAGCCGTACTGGGAGATGAGCCCGGCAATGCCGAGGAAGGACGCGGCCGAAAGGTAGTCGCCCGCGATCGCCCAGCCGTTCTGCATGCCGGTGACGCCACCGCCCGCCGTGTAGAAGTCGGACGCCGACTTCACGCGCTTCGAGGCGACGTACGTGACGTACATCGTGAGCGCGATGATGGCCGCGAACACCGTGAAGGTGATCCAGCGGTATTCCTGCGTGACTGCGCCCTGCGCGTAGGCCGTCATGCACACAAGCGGCAGCAGGCCGACGAGTCCCCATGCCAGCGCCTTGCGGTTCTGGAGGTTCATGTCGCCACCTTCCCTTTCTCGTAGTCCGCGGCGATCTCGCGAGCGAGACGATCGAATTCGGACCCCGCCCGGCGCGAGTAGTAGAAGGCGACCCCCCAGGCGACGATGAACTGGAGCAGTGCGAACACCAGCCCGAAGTTGACGACACCCCAGATCTTGATCTTGTACAGGTCCTGGAAATAGGCGGCGCCGATCGGCAACAGGAAGTAAAAGATCACCGAGAAGATCATGAGGCCCGTCAGGAAGCCCTGCTTCTTGCGGTGCAGCGCCTGGAAGCGCGGGTCGTTGATGACGGCGTTCCAGTCGATCGTCGGCGGTGCGGCCATGAAGCTCTCCCCCTGTTCGATGGGCACTGGCAGGCAATCTAACAAGGACGACCCGCGGCGGAACTGAGACATTGGTCTAATATGGCGAGTCCATGACCAACCAGCCATATGACGTCGTCGTCTTCGGCGCCACGAGCTTCGTGGGCCAGATCCTCGCCCGCTACTTGTTCGACGAGTTCGGTCTCGACGACAAGCTGCACTGGGCCGCGGCCGGCAGGTCACCCCGGAAACTCGAGGAACTCCGCGACTCGCTTGGCCAGGGCGCGCGCAAGCTGACGCTCCTCCAGGCCGATGCCGGCGATGAAACCTCGCTGCGGAAGCTGTGCAGGAGTGCCCGGGTCATCGTGTCCACGGTCGGACCGTATGCCTTGTATGGCGAACAGCTCGTGCGCGCCTGCGCCGAGACCGGCACCGACTACTGCGACCTCACCGGCGAGGTGCAGTGGATGCGGCGCATGATTCACAAGTACGAAAAAGACGGCGCAGGCCTCGGGCGCGCGCATCGTGCACAACTGCGGGTTCGATTCGATTCCGTCCGACCTTGGCGTGCATTTCCTGCAGCAACAGGCTCGAGAGCGCTTCGGCCAGCCCTGCACCACCGTGAAGATGCGAGTCCACGCCATGCGCGGCGGTTTCTCCGGCGGCACCGTGGCCTCGTTGCTGAACGTGCTGAAGGAAGTCAAGGCGAATCCGGCGTTGCGCAAAGAACTCGCCGATCCATATTCGATCTGTCCTCCTGGGAACGGCAAGCGAGTCCGGCAGAAGAACGTGGTTTTCGCCGAATACGACCCCGACTTCGACGCGTGGATTGCGCCTTTCGTCATGAGCGCAATCAATACGCGCGTGGTGCATCGCACCAATGCGCTCCTGCAACATGCCTACGGGCCGGAGTTCCGGTACGACGAGGCCGTACTGACCGGACGCGGCCTGCGGGGTCGCGTGACCGCCACGGCGACGAGTGCCGCTCTCGGCGCAATCATGGTTGCCGGTTCGATCGGCGCCATGCGCTCACTGCTCGAGAAGTACGTGCTGCCGGCGCCGGGCGAGGGCCCGAGTCCTGAAGCGCAACGCAAGGGTGGCTTCGACCTGCGGTTCCACGGCCGCACGCAACGGGGCGACGTCCTCCGTGCGCGCGTCACGGGTGACCGTGATCCGGGGTACGGCTCGACCGCGAAGATGCTCGGTCAGGCGGCTGCGTGCCTGGCAAGCGATGTCTCGAAGAAGCAGTGGGCGGGCGGGTTCTGGACGCCGGCGGCTGTCTTCGGTGACCGCATCGTCGAACGGCTGCAGGCTCATTCCGGGCTCACGTTCGAAGTGATCGAAAAATAGCCAGCGAAACACAACGACACCAAGGGGAAGACCGATGCCTGCCACCACCGAATTCCTGCTGCCCGTCCTGGCACTCGTGACATGGACGCTGGTGATGTGGTTCTGGTTGTATGCCACGCGGATCCCGTCGATGAAGCGCGCAGGAATCGATCCGCAGGAAGCGGCACACCCGGGCACGTACGCTCACCGGATGCCAGAACACGCCCGGTCCGTCGCTGACAACTACAACCACCTGCACGAGCAGCCCACGGTCTTTTACGCGCTGATGTTCTTCATCGTGCTGACCGGCGGGGCCACGGCAGGCACGCTGAGCCTGGCCTGGGGCTACGTGGGCACCCGTGTCGTGCACTCGCTGGTGCAGGCCACGATCAACAAAGTGGTCGTGCGGTTCGCGGTTTTCGCATTCGGCTCGTTGCTACTCGTCTGCATGGCGGTGCGGGAGCTGATCCGCGTCCTGGGCTGACGCGCGCGCGGCCCGCCATTTGCAGGCACCCGGTTGTTGTTTCCTGGAGATTCCTGATGCGTGGTTCGATTGCTACCCTGTTATTGACGGTTCTGCTTGGTGTCGCGCCTGCGACGACCTGGAGCAAGGACGAGACGGCGACGGACCCCGCGGAAAAATCGCCGCCGGCAACGGACGCGAAGCAAGCCGTCCCCGCCTCCTCCGTGACGAGGCATCAGGCGATCATCGACGGCAAGCCGGTCAAGTACACCGCGACCGTCGGCTGGTTCATCCTCAAGGACCCGAAGGACAACCCGATCGCGCGCTTCGGCTACACCGCCTACACGCTCGACGGCGTGAAGAACCTGACGCAGCGGCCGATCACGTTCGCGTTCAACGGCGGTCCCGGCTCGTCGTCGATCTGGCTGCACATGGGCATCATGGGTCCACGGCGCGTGGTGGTGAACGATGGTGGCTATGCGCCCCCGCCACCATCACAGCTCGTCGACAACGCTTTTTCGCCGCTCGACGTCACCGACATCGTGATGATCGATCCGGTCGGCACGGGTTTCAGCAAACCGCTCGGTGACGCAAAGCCCGCCGATTTCCACGGCGTGGACGAGGACATCCGATCCGTCGCACAGTTCATCAAGCGCTACGTGTCGGAGAACGGGCGCTGGGGCTCGCCCAAGTACGTGCTCGGCGAAAGCTACGGCGGCATGCGCGGCGCGGGACTCGCCTACTACCTGCAGGCGAACATGGGCATGAACCTGAACGGGCTCGTCCTCGTCTCGCCCTTCCTGAACGGCGCCACCGGCATCGACGGCGAGGGCATGGACCTCGGTCAGGTCACGTACTTCCCAACGCTCGCGGCAACCGCGTGGTACCACAACCTGGTCCCGAACAGGCCGGCCACCGTGCAGGAATACATGCGCGAAGTCGAACAGTTCGCGCGCGATGAATACGCACCGGCACTCGCCAAGGGATACGTCATCCCGGAAGCCGAGAAAAAAGCGATGGCAGCAAAGCTGGCACGCTACACGGGCACCAGCCCCGAGTACTGGGAGCGTGCCGACCTGCGCGTGAGCCATCCGCAGTTCCTGCAGGAACTGAAGCGTAACGATCGCCTCATTGCCGGCCGCATCGACTCGCGCTTCGTCGGCCCTGCAATGAATCCGCTCGGCGAAGAGATGGATTACGACCCGTTCTTCCCGTCGGTCGGGCCGGCCTACACGTCAGCGTTCCTTGGTTACCTGCACGACGAACTCAAGTTCGGTCGCGACGAGGAGTACATGGTCTCGGCGTTCGACATCGACTGGAGCTGGAAGCACAAGGTGCCTGGCAAAGGGGGCTGGATGTCACCCGTGCCGACGACCGTGCCGGATCTCGCGGCGGCCATGACGATGAACCCGGGACTGCACGTGCTGGTGCAGCAGGGCTGGTACGACCTGGCGACACCTTACCTGGCGACCCGGATGGACCTCGAGCACCTCGACATCACGCCGGAGGCGCGCAAGCGCATCCAGCTCGAGCATTACGACGCCGGCCACATGATGTACCTGCACGAGCCGTCGATGCGGAAATTCCGCGAAGATCTCGTCGGTTTCATTCAGGCGACCGACCGTCTGTGACCCGGCGTCGCGGATGACGAGTCAGGGCGACACGGACGCCCCAGCGGCCCGCACCGCTGACCCACTGCAGGACTCGCAGTTTATGGGGATGGTGCGCTTCCGCTGCGTGAGAAGGGGCGGCTGGGGGGGGTTCTTTCCAGGTCGTGCGGTCCAGCTTTCGGCACCTGCGGCAAAGGTGCGGACGCTGCGGGCGCAACGGCTAGCACGCCAGGTCGACGAGTGGAGCCGGACCGGTGCCCGATGACTCTTCAGGGACGGGCACTGACTGCGCCGCCGACTGGGGGACCGCAGCTCTGCGGGACGACCAGTTCTGGCGAGTGTCGAGGGACCCCCGGCAGGGGGAGTTTGTGAGGGAGTGGTGGGCCAGCAGCACAACCGCGTGCCCGGGGGGAGCAACTGGTTCGGCGAGAAGGGGCCATCACCATGATGAAATGTCGCGAAGCCACGCAGAAGATGTCCGAGGAGCTGGAGCGGCCGCTGACGCCGGGCGAGCAGGTGAGCCTGATGGTGCACACGGCCATGTGCCGTCCATGCCGCAACTTCCGCCGGCAAGCGGCTTTCCTGGCGATCAGCGCCCGGAGGGCAAAGCCTGAGCCAGGATCCACCGAGTACTTTCCGGGCGCGCCGGACGTACACACCCCAGGCGGGGGCAGGTACACGACCGAGGAGCCGACAATGCCGAGAGCGAGAGCACGGGAGGACGCTCCGCGGTGGCTGCCGTAGGCTGCAACTCGGCGGCACGAGCGGCAGGTGACTCTGGAACAGGGAATCACGCAGCCGTGGCAGCCGAACTGGAACTCCCCGTTGAACAAGTCGAGCGCGAAGCCCTCGATCTTGGTCTGCCCTGACTTCGAACGTGGGCAGGGCGAGACGTCTTTTCAGGCGGCCGGAACGTACTACCGATGGTCCACGGTCGACGCGGGCAGATCCCCCTGCTGCAACGTTCTTGCTTTCCACACTTGTCACGCTCGCGGCCTCGAGGGATGTGGCGAGGAGAGTCAGCGTGCTTGTGCTTGCTGGTCATCATCTGCAGTTTGAGGGTTGTGTGCTGGCGAGGACCAGGCTGTCACACCTATCGGACCGGATCCCCGATTTCTTACAGCGTCACTCGCGGTAATGGCAGCCTCGACTCTCGGGATTCACCCACGCGGCCAGTGTCACGATCAGCGCCACTCGCACGGCGTTGCGCAGGCCGATCAGGTCGTCGGTCATCGCAGCCGCGCGATAGAAGCGCTCGACCTCCACTTCGAGGTTGCGCAGCGCCTCGATCGCACGCAGCAGCCGGCGCGTGGTGCGTACCAGGCCGACGTAGTTCCACATGATGTGCCGCAGCGAGCTCATGTCCTGCGCGATGAGCGCCGGATCGGGTGCTTCCGTGCCGGTGTCCTGCCAGGGCGGAATGTCGTCAAAGTGCAACCCGTTGCTCGCGGCCAGCTGACCCACGATGCGTTGTGTCGCACGGTGACCCCAGACCAGGCCCTCGAGCAGAGACGTGCTCGCGAGCCGGTTGGCTCCGTGCAAGCCGGAGCAGGCGACCTCGCCGACGGCGTACAGTCGCCCGACCGTCGTCGTGCCGTCGAGGTCGATCCACACTCCGCCACACGAATAGTGCGCGGCCGGTACGACCGGCAGCGGATCGCGCGTGATGTCGATGCCGTACTCGAGACAGCTGCGATACATCTCGGGAAACTCAGTGCGGATGCGCTCGGCCGGAACGTAGTTGGCAACGTCCAGGTAAACGTTGGGGACACCCTGCCGCAGCATCTCGGAGTGGATGCTGCGCGCGACGACGTCGCGCGGAGCGAGGTCCTTCCACTTCGCGTCGTAGCGATCCATGAACGGCTGCCGTTGCTCGTCAACCAGGCGCGCGCCCGCGCCCCGCACGGCTTCGGTGATCAGGAAGCAGGGTGCGTTGCGGTGATAGAACGCCGTCGGATGGAACTGGATGTATTCGGTGTTGATCACGCGCGCGCCGGCGCGGTACGCCATCGCAAGTCCGTCGCCGCGGGAGCCGGCGGGATTCGTCGTGCGCAGGAAGATCTGGCCGAGACCGCCAGTCGCCAGCACGGTGGCCCGGGCGAAACAGCGGCCGATCCTGCCCGTTCGCTGGTCGTAGACGTAGGCGCCTACGCACGACAGCGGATCGTACGCGGCACGCCGGTCGCGGCCCTGGTGCGCGGGCGTCAGCAGGTCGACGGCGGTGTGGTGCGTGAGCAGGCGAACGCGCGGATGCGCGCGCAGCGCCTCGATGAGTTTGTCCTCGATGGCTCGGCCGGTGGCATCAGTGGCGTGCACGATCCGGGCAATCGAGTGCCCGCCTTCCCGGCCGAGTGCGAGTGCACCGTCAGGCGTGCGATCGAACGGCACGCCGAGCTTGTCGATCAGGATCGACTGGACGAGCGCCGGACCCTCGCTGGCAAGCGTGCGAACCGCCTGCTCGTGGCACAGCCCGGCACCGGCACTGATGATGTCCTGCGCCAGCGATTCGGGCGAATCGTCCTCGCCGCGGAAGATGATGCCGCCCTGCGCCCAGTACGTGTTCGATTCACCGGCGCGGTCGGCGCGCGTGATCACGGTGACGTCGAGACCAGACTCCGCGAGCTCGAGTGCAGCCGTGCCGCCGGCAATGCCGCAGCCGATGACCAGGACGTCGCTGCGCAGCATCTCGCTCAATCGATTTTCGGCCCGACGGCCAGCATGCGTTCGACGGCACGCAGCGCGCGCACGCGGATGTGCTCGGGCACGTCGATCTCCCAGCGCATGAATTTCAGCGAGTCGCGTGTCTGCTCGAGCGTGATCTCATGCATGTGCGGGCACCGGTGGCTGCAGAGGCGCAGCATTTCCTTGCCCGGATTGGCGGCGACGATGTTGTCCCCCATCGAGCATTCGGTGAGCAGCAGGAAGCGCTTCGCCTTCGATCTTTCGACGGCCCTGATCATCGCCGTCGTGCTGCCGGAAAAATCCGCCTTCGCGGTGACTTCGGGGCTGCATTCAGGATGTGCCAGGATCATCACGTCCGGGTACTGCTTGCGGACCACGTCGACGTCTTCGGGCGTGAACAACTCGTGCACTTCGCAGCGACCCTTCCACGCGATCATCGTGTGCTCGACCGTGGTGTCGTCGCCACTGGCCGCCACGGCGCCCTTGCGCAGCACCGACGGCACGATGACGTGGCGACCCGTCTCGCGCGCCACGTTGCGGGCGAGAAACTCGTCGGGCAGGAAGATCACCGTATCGGACTTCAGGGATTCGACGACCGCGGCCGCGTTGCTCGACGTGCAACAGATGTCGCACTCGGCTTTCACGTCGGCATAGGTGTTGATGTACGTGACGATCGGCACCCCCGGATAGGCTTCGCGCAAGGCGCGGACGTCGGCCGCCGTGATGCTCTCGGCCAGCGAGCAGCCGCCTTTCTCCGTCGGCAGCAGCACCGTCTTGGTCGGGTTGAGTATTTTCGCCGTCTCGGCCATGAAGCGCACGCCGCAGAACACGATGACCGACTTGTCGGTCTCGGCCGCACGCCGGCTGAGTTCGAGCGAATCGCCCTGGAAGTCAGGCACCGTATGGAACAACGCGGGTTCCATGTAATTGTGCCCGAGGATCACGGCGTCCCGCTCCACCTTGAGGCGGAGCACTTCGGCGGCGACCTCCGCCTTGATGAACAGTTCGGCGTCCGGCAGGACGTCCCCCAGGCTCGATTGCAGGTCGCGGTAGATGTCCTGGGCGGTCTTCAAGGGCGGGCCCCGTTGCAGCTGCCCGTTGCAGCCTGTGCTGCCATTCTAGCGGACCGGGGTTGTCGGCGGCGGCCCACCGGGCCGGCCCGCGCGCAGCCCGCACACGGATGGCGGCCCGCCGCCCGCAATTCTTCGATCAACGGCTGCAGGTGCTGCTCAAAACGCCGCCAGCGGCCGACGCTGCTGGCATAGAGCGGCTGCCTGACCTGCACCGCGCTCGCCGTAGCCACCGCATGCTCATTTCGTTCGAAATGGAGGCACGCCTCCTCCCAGGGCAAGCGGCAATGTGCCAGCAGCCGTCCGGTCTCGTCGCGCTGATCGGCGACGAGTGCCTCGTACCGGACCTCGTGCACCCGCCCCGGCAGCGTGGCCCGCCAATGCGCGATGAGCCGATCGAACTGCACCAGGTACCGGCCGATGTCGCGCAGATCACGGCCGTAGTCGTAGTACGAGAACCCGGTGGCGAACAACTGGCGGAAACTACTGAACCCGGTATCGAGTGGGTGACGGCGCAGGACGACAATGCTTGCGGCGGGCAGCGCACGAGCGATGTGCCCCAGGTAGAAAAAGTTGAGCGGCATCTTGTCGACGAAGCGCGGCTGCGCCTGCCCCGGGGGTCGCGTGCGCTCGACGTAATCGCGACCAAGTGCCTGCAGGTCGATACGCAGTGATTGCGCCAGCGTGGCTTCGTCGAGCACCTGTGGCGACGGCGTCCCGCAGGCTCGCTTCAACGACACGCTGAAATTCTGTGACTCCCCCGCCGACGCCACCTGCGAATGGCTCGAAAGAATCCGCTCGACGAGCGTCGTACCGGTGCGTGGCATACCCACGACGAAGATCGGTGCGCGGGCGATCTCCTCGCCCGTCAGGTCCGCGTGGGCAGGAGCCGGCAAGACCTCCGGGAAGAGACGCATGGCCGCGTCGAACAGGCACAAGTCCCGCTCGAATCGATACCCCGTGGCCGCATGCTTGCGTGCATTGCCGGCGAGTAGATGCGCAAACGCCTCGTCATCCTGCCCCAGGTCTTCCAGCTCCTTCGCGAGCGCGTGACGCAGGTGCAGTTCGGCGTCCGGATCGTGCGGACCCATTGTGAGCAGCCGCTCGAGCCGCGCGAGGTGGTTATGCTCCGGCGTTTGCCGTCGGGTCGCCGCGAGCGCCGAGTGTGCGCGCCAGAAGTGCGGATCGCAGCGCACGCACGCCTCGTACGCCGCCTCCGCTTCGGCAAAGCGCCCGAGAAACTTGAGCGAAGCAGCGTGATTGAAATGCATGCCGGCACGCTTCGGGTCCAGCTCGACCGCACGAGCGAAGCAATCGACCGCCTGCTCATGGCGACCGGCGCGGCTCAGGACCACGCCGACGGTGTCCCAGCACAGTGCCGATTGCGGCACGAGCGCGAGCGCTCGCGCGACGGATGCCAATGCCTCGTCGTTGCGGTTGAGTCTGGAGAGCCAGCGCGCGAGCTGCGCCTGCGGCTCGGGATTGTCCGGATCGACCGCGCAGGCCTCACGAATCTGCGCGAGACCTTCGGCGATGCGACCACGCTCGGCCGCGAGGACACCGCGCTCGAGAATCGACGACGTCCGTGCGCCCGCCGCCAAGCCTGCCTCAGAGATCGAAGCGGTACGTGACTTCCAGGCCCACGGTGCGTGGTCGCAGCATGCTCTGGAAATACGTGCGTGAATCAATCGGCGCCAGGTCCGCGCGCTCGATCGGCCGGATGTAGCTGGGATCGCGGCGCACCGACGTGATCGCGTACTTGTCGAACAGGTTGTCGACATACAAGCGCGCCACCCACGGGCCCACTCCCATCCCGATCGAGGCACCGTGGATCGCGTACCCGGGCAGGGCTTCGCCGTTGTTGCGCAACCCCACTTTCGTATACACGTCGCTGACCGCGGTAAACGAGTAATTCGCGCTCAGGTTCCAGCCGTTGTCGAGTGGTCGCGTGTAGTCCAGCAACAGCGTGCCCTGCTGTTCTGGCGAACCCGAGAGGCGGTCCCCGTCGAACGCGTCCTCGCCGTCGACGAGTCCCGGAGCATCGCTGGTGAGTTGTGCATCGTTGAAAGCGATGCTCGCCATGAGTTGCAGGGAATCCGTGATGGCCCAGCGCGCCGACAATTCGATTCCCCGGGTCTCGGCAGTGCCGCCATTGACAGTGATCGGAACCTCACCGACGTCGCTGGTTCCGGCCACCTGGATGTCGTTCCAGTCGATCTGATACACGGCGGCATTCACGATCAGCCGGCCGTCGAGCCAGAGGCTGCGCAATCCGACCTCGTAGTTGGTCGTCGTGTCCGGGCTGATCAGGACCTCGTCCTCCTTGAGACAGAATGACTGCTCGTCCGGGATCGGGTCCTGGCACGGCGGGCCGGAGTTGAGGCCGCCCTGGCGGTATCCCTCACTGATCGTCAAGTACCCCATCACGTCCGGCGTGAACTTGAACGACGTGTTGAACTTGAAGATGGTGTCGTTGTCGCCGGTCTGGTTGCTGTCGTTCAGCACGGTATCGAAGAACGGGAACGAGGGTTCGAGTACGAACTGGTCGTCGTAGTCGAACCAGCGCGCGCCCACCGTCACCTGCCAGCGCTCTGTGAACTGGTATCCCAGCTCGCCGAACAGCGCCATTTCCTCGAACTTACGGTTGGAAACGGCGAGGTATTCCAGGTCGGGAAATCCGTCAGGCAGTCCATACCATTCCGGAATGCCGGGCGTGTACTCCGAGGCCACTCCGTCGCCTTCGAAACGGTTGTAAAAAGCGCCCACGATCCAGTTCCACTTCCCCGTGCCCTGGGAGACCAGGCGCAGTTCCTGGTTGAACGTCTTTTCTTCGAGATCGTCGGTCGCGTAGGCCGCGAACTGCGGGAAGTCCTCGTAGCCATAATCGAGGTCCATCAGGAAGTCGGTCTGATCGCGTTGGCCAAGCGACTCGAACTTCGATGCTCCCGTGGCGGACGTCAGTTCGGCGAAGCCAAGATCCCACGTCAGCTCGAGTGCCAACAGGTGATTGGTCATGTCGTTCGGCTCGAGGAAGCGGCTCGCCGACACGTAGCGGCCCGTTCCGAACGCCTGGTCGTGATTGACCGTGCGACCGCCGACCTGCTGGTCCTGGTAGTAATAGGTCAGGTTGGCATCGATGGTATCGCTCACCTGCCAGAACAGACCGAGCCTGCCGGTGAATGTCTCCGCGGTATCGACGTCCTGCTGCTCGCGCAGGTTGTCCGCGACATCCCCGGCGTCGTCAAAGTCGGGATTCGGATTGGAAACACCCGGCTCGCGCACGACATAGTTGTAGTCGATGAAACCAGGATCGTTGACGTAGCCCGCAGCGAGGCGCAAGGCCAGGCGACTTTCGACCAGCGGCAGGTTCACGACGCCCCACACGTCCGTGCCCATGCCATCGCTCTCGTTGACCGAGTAAAGACGGCCTCCCGCGGAGGCTTCGAAAGCCGCGGGGTCCGGCCGATTCGGCAGGTAGCGAATGGCGCCAGCGAGGGTGCCGGCGCCATACAGTGTGCCTTGCGGGCCGAGCAGCGCTTCAACCCGCTCGACGTCGATCATCTGCAGGTCGACGAACAGCGGAATGTCGCCCAGGTAAGTCGCGACCGTGCCCCCAGTGCCGTTGCCGTTGGCAATTGAGTCGGTTAGCGAACTCACGTTCAGGCCGCGGACAGTGACCAGGTTGCTGGAACGCGGTCCCTGGTCCGGCACGTAAAGTCCGGGCACTGCCCGGGTAAACTCGGCCAGGTTATTGATGCGCAACTTATCGAGCGACTCAGGCCCGAGTGCGACCATGTTGAAGGGAACGTCCTGGACGTTCGCCTCGCGGCGGGTCGCCGTGACGATGATCTCCTCGAGCACCGTGCCGTCTGCAGCCACCGGCTGGGCGAGTACGGCCACCACCGGTGCCGAGAGGCCAAGCGCGGCTGCCACCGCTGCAGCGATCCTCGGCGAATATCGATTGCCGGCCATGCGAACCCCCTCCCCGATGACCCGACTGGCCAACATGGGCCAGGCCCCACGTCAGTTGGCGCAATGTGAGCGGAGTCTATAGCGGAACGCGGCGGCACTTTCAATTTGCAGCAGTTTGAGCGTCGGACTTGAGCCATGCGTGCCTGCGATTCCGGCATCGTGCCGATCACCGGAACCGGGCTTGGCAGGAGCGTCGTCGCCGCCTACTCTTGCGGGCCGTTCGCCACCGTCCCACGAATTCAATGAGCACCCTCGACCGCAAACCGCTGGGACCGCTGCCGGCCCTGATCTTCAGTTCTCGCTGGCTGCAGCTGCCGCTCTATCTCGGACTCATCGTCGCGCAGGGCGTCTATGTCTTCCTGTTCCTCAAGGAACTGTGGCACCTGATCCACTCGGCGCCGATGCTGACCGAGCAGTCGATCATGCTGATGGTGCTGGGCCTGATCGACGTGGTGATGATCTCGAACCTGCTGGTGATGGTGATCGTCGGCGGCTACGAGACCTTCGTGTCACGCCTGGACCTGGAAGGGCATCCCGACCAGCCCGAGTGGCTCAGCCACGTCAACGCGAGCGTGCTGAAGGTAAAGCTTGCGATGGCGATCATCGGCATCAGTTCGATCCACCTGCTCAAGACGTTCATCGAGGTCGGCGCGATCGGCGGCATGCCGCTGTGCGGAACGAATGCCGCCATCGCGGCTGCTCAGGCATTGAGCGCGGCCGGATCCGTCGGCAAGGGCTGCACGCAGGTCACTTCCGAAGGCGTCTTGTGGCAAACCATCATCCACTCGGTGTTCATTCTTTCCGCGCTCGGCATCGCCTGGACCGATCGCATCATGTCACTCGGCGTCAACGCGTCACGCAAAGGACACTGACCCGCACGCATGGCTGACACCGTCGCCTACCTGGTTGCCCTCGTCGTCACGTTCGTCATCAACCTGCCGTTGGGCTTCTGGCGGGCAGGAGTGCGTAAGCTTTCGCCGCAATGGTTCCTGGCGGTGCATGCGGCCGTGCCGATGGTGGTTGCGCTGCGGTTCGCGCTTGGCCTGCCGTTCCAATGGAAGTTGTTGCCGTTCTTCGTCACCGCGTACTTCGGTGGCCAGTTCACCGGCAGCCGACTGCGTCTGTGGCGCGCGGCTCAGCCCAAGCGGCCGTAATCGGTGAATTTCGCGACCACTTTCTGAATTTCTGCGTCGTCGAGCAGCTGCGGCACCAGCCCCGCGGACAGCATCGCGAGGTATTCGCCCGCAAGATTCTCGACCTCGACGGCCACCGCATGGGCGCGGGCGAGCGTGCTGCCGATCGCCATCACGCCGTGATTTCCTAGCAGGCACGCACGCCGGTCCTGCAGACCGCGCACCGCCGATTCGGCCAGTTCGGCCGTGCCGAACGTGGCATACGGCATGCAGGGCACGTCGCCGCCGACCAGCGCGATCATGTAATGGAATGGCGGGATGCCCCGGCCGGCGGCTGCGAGCGCAGTCGCGCGTGGACTGTGGGTGTGCACTATCGCCAGAGACGTCCGGTCGCGCGCGATAGATGGCGGCGTGCATGCGCCATTCGGACGAAGGCCGTGGCTCCATGGCAACCACCGGTGCGTCGAGCGGCAACGTGACGATGTGCGCAGGCGCCAGCTCACGGTACGGGATGCCGGCGGGCGTGATCGCGAAGCCGTCCGCCACGCGGCAGGACACGTTGCCCGACTTGTTCGGCACCATGCCCGCGCCGTCGAGGGCGTGCGTGACGGCAATGATCTCTTCGCGATGGTCACGCATGCGCTGTGTCCTCAGTGTCTTTCGTGCTCGGAATACAACGCAGCCAGGCCCGCCCTGCTCGCAGTCGCCACGCCGCGCTCGGTGATGATCCCGGTGACCAGCCGCGCCGGCGTGACGTCGAATCCCGGATTGCGCACGTGACTGCCAGGCGCGACGACCTCCACTTCCTCGAGGCTGCCACCGGACGCACGCCCGCGCATGTGGGTGACTTCGCGCGCGGATCGTTCCTCGATCGGCACCTGGTGCGCCCCGTCGCCGAGCGTCCAGTCGATGGTCGAGAACGGCAGCGCCGCATAGAACGGCACCCCGTTGTCACGCGCGGCAAGCGCCTTGAGGTACGTGCCGATCTTGTTGGCGACGTCGCCCGTCGCTGTCGTCCGGTCGCTGCCGACGATACAGACGTCGATCTCGCCCTGCTGCAGCAGATGACCGCCAGCATTGTCGGCAATCACCGTGTACGGCACGCCATGTGCGCCGAGTTCGAATGCCGTCAGGAAAGCACCCTGACTGCGCGGCCGCGTTTCGTCGACATAAACGTGCACGGCCAGGCCGGCTTCGTGCGCCGCGTAAACGGGCGCGAGTGCGGTGCCCCAGTCGACGCAGGCCAGCCAGCCAGCGTTGCAATGCGTGAGGACGTTGATGTGCTCGCCGCCCTTGCCGTGCGCCAGTTCACGCAGCAGCACGAGCCCGTGACGGCCGATCGCTGCACACGACGCGACGTCTTCCTCGGCGATCGCTGTGGCCTCGGCGTAGGCACGCGCAGCCCGTTCGGCGGGCGGCAACGCCGCCACGGCGTGCCGCATGCGCTCCGCCGCCCAGCGCAGGTTGACCGCGGTGGGTCGGGTCGCCACCAGTGTCTCGATGGCGGCCGCGAGGCTGTCGTTGCCAGGATGTTCGCGCAGCGCCAGCGCCACGCCGTAAGCCGTCGTCACGCCGATCAACGGCGCACCGCGCACCACCATGTCGCGGATGGCGGTTGCAGCGTCCTCGACGTGGCGCAGCGTGCGCACTTCGAAGGCAAATGGCAGCAACGTCTGGTCGATGACCGCAACGTCGCCGCTGGCGTCGGCCTGCCAGATCGTCCGGAAGGACTGGCCATTGACTCGCATGCGCGCGACCCGGTCAGGCGGGACGCAGCACGCGACCCGCGACTGTCTGCAGTTTCGCGACGAGCGCGGGATCGCGGACACTCGGGTGCGTGAGGATCGCGCCGTCGAGCGCACGGTCCGAACCCACAGGACACGGCACATGCTCCGCCGGAAAATCCCGCGCCAGCCGCGCGAACACACGCTGTGCCTTGCCGTTGTTCTCCGCCATCACGCGCAGCAGGCTCGCGACGTCGACGGCGCCATGCACTTCGTGCCAGCAGTCGTAATCGGTCACCATGGCAACCACCGCATAGGTGATCTCGGCCTCGCGCGCCAACTTGGCTTCGGGCATCGACGTCATGTGAATGACGTCGTATCCGAGTTGCCGGTACGTCAGCGATTCCGGCAACGTCGAAAACTGCGGGCCTTCCATGCAGACAGCCACGCCGCCGCGTTGGTAGGGAATGCCCTCGGCCTGCACTGCCCGTTCGATGCGGTCCTGCAGCGCCGGACCCACCGGATGCGCCAACGACACGTGCGCGACGCAGCCGGTACCGAAGTACGTGCTGGCGCGGCGCACGGTGCGATCGACGAAGTTGTCGACCAGTACGAACGTCCCCGGGCTCAAGGCTTCCCGGTACGAACCGCAAGCAGAGAACGACACCAGGTCCGTCACGCCGAGCTGCTTCATGGCATCGACGTTCGCGCGGTAGTTGATCTCGTGCGGCGGAATGCGATGTCCGCGCCCATGCCGGGGCAGGAATACGACTTCGGTCGCGCCAACGCGTCCCCTGCGCAGGACATCGGACGGCTCGCCCCACGGCGTCTGGACCGCCTGCTCGCGCATGTCTTCGATGCCGGGTAGATCGTAAATGCCGGACCCGCCAATGATTCCAAGAATTGCCTTTGCCATGCCTGCCACCCTGTCGCCTGGTGCGCCGCAGATTAAACGAGACCACGCGCCACCGGGAACCGGGTTTTCCGCGCACTCCCATGAGACCATGAAACCTCCAGCCAAGGGACAACCGCCATGCATCGATATGCGACCTTGCTCATCGCCGCATCGGCCTCGCTCTCCGCAGGCGCCGGGGACGTTGTCGCGCCGCGCCCGGATCCACGACCGGTCGCGCTCGTCGCCGGCCTCGAAGACGGTCCCTTGAAACGGAGGCTGTCGGCCTGCATCGACGATCCGGTCCGCCGCACGTCGTTCTCGCTTGGCCATCGCGGCGCACCGCTGCACTTCCCCGAACACACGCGCGAGTCGTACGTCGCCGCCGCGGCGATGGGTGCCGGAGTCATCGAATGCGACGTGACGTTCACTCGCGACAAGCAGCTCGTCTGCCGGCACGCGCAGGACGACCTGCACACGACGACGGACATCCTGTTGACGCCCCTCGCTGCACGCTGTGTGCAGCCCTTTCGTCCGGCGCAGCTCGATCCCCAGGGCGCGCTGCTCGCACCGGCCGGGGCGCTGTGCCGCACGAGCGACATTACGCTCGCCGAGTTCCGCACGCTGCGCGGCAAGCGCGACGGGTTCGACGCGAATGCGCGCACGGTCGAAGAGTACGTGTGGGGCGGCAAGGCGGCCTTCGACGCGCTGGGCCCCAGCACCGGCACCCTGATGTCGCATGCGGACAGCATCGCGCTGTTCCGGCAACTGGGCGTGCAGATGGTCCCTGAATTGAAGCAGCCGGTCGTCGCCATGCCCTACGACGGCATGAGCCAGCAGCAGTTCGCGCAACGCCTGATCGATGACTACAAGACGGCGGGCGTGCCGCCACGCGCTGTCTGGCCACAGTCGTTCAATCTGCCCGACATCCTTTACCTCGAGGATGCCGAAAGCTCAGGCCAGTTGCCCGACGCTGCCGGGTTCGAACGGCTGCATGCGCAAGGCGTCCGCATCTGGGCGCCGCCGCTGTTCGCCCTGCTGGCGCTCGACGACCACGGAGTTATCGTCCCTTCATCAAGCGCACGCGACGCACGGGGGGCCGGACTCGAACTGGTCACGTGGAGTCTTGAGCGTTCCGGCCCGCTCGCCGCCGGCCGGAACGGGTGGTATTACCAGACCGTCGACACCGCCCTGCGCGGCGACAGCGACGTGCTGCAGGTGCTCGACGTCCTGGCGCGGCAGGCCCAGGTGCGCGCCGTGTTCAGCGACTGGCCCGCCACCACGACCTTCTACGCGAACTGCACGGGCCTGGACTGATCCCGGCGACCCCCACCTCGATCAACCTCGGCCCGCTAGAATGAACCGACGGCTGGCGCGGCTCGTGTCCGCCAGTCGTCGCCTCGTCTCGGACCTGGGAGCGGCCTTGAAGACACTTTTGATCGTCTACCACTCGATGACGGGAGGCACGCGGCAGATGGCAGAGGCCGCGGTTCGAGGTGCGGCGGTGGAACCCGCTGTGCGCACGGAGCTGCTGCGCGCGCAGGACGCGCAGCCCGGCGACGTGCTCGCGGCCGACGGCTATCTCTTCGCCACGCCCGAGAACCTGGCTTCGATGAGCGGAGTGATGAAGGACTTCTTCGACCGCATCTACTACGCTGCGCTCGATCGCATCAACGGCAGGCCCTATGCGTTGATGGTCTGCGCTGGCAGCGACGGCCAGGGCGCGATTCGCCAGCTTGAACGCATCGCCCTCGGTTGGCGGCTCAAGCCGGTTGCGCCGCCGGTGCTCGTCATCACCCATGCGCAGGCGCCAGCGGACATCCTGCGGGCCAAAGTCATCGAACCCGCGGACCAGCAGCGTTGCGAGGAACTCGGCGGAACGCTGGCGGCCGGCCTGGAGCTGGGTCTGTTCTAGGATGAATTTCCTCCTCCGCTTCATCAAGAGCATCGACGCCGTGAACGACTGGATCGGCCGCACCGTCGCGTGGCTGACGTTCGGCTGCGTACTCACGTGTTTCACCGTCGTCGTGCTGCGCTACGCTTTCAACCTCGGGTTCCCCTGGATGCAGGAACTCTACGTCTGGCAGCACGCTGCCGTCTTCATGGCTGGCGCCGGCTACACGATGCTGCATCGCGGGCACGTCCACGTCGACGTGATGTATGGCAGGCTCGGCGACCGCGGCAAGGCGTGGATCGACATATTCGGCACGCTTTTTCTCCTGTTTCCCTGGCTCGCTATCCTGGCCGTGACGTCGGCGCCATTCGTGCTGTCCTCCTGGGGCATCCGCGAAGCCTCGTCCACGGCCGACGGCATGCCCGCGCTCTATCTGCTGAAATCGCTGCTGTGGGTGCTGTGCGCGCTGCTGTTCGTGCAGGGGCTCGCGCTGATCGCGCGGCGCTCGCTGTACCTCGCGGGCCACGGCATCGTCGATCACGACGAAGACAAGGTGACCGATGAGCGCCTGTGAGCGCGGCGACGGCCGGGCAGTGCGATGAGCACCGTGCTGATCGGGGAAGTGCTCGCCATCGCGATGTTCGCGACGACGATCGGGGCGGTGCTGCTGGGCTATCCGGTGGCGTTCACGCTCGCCGGCGTCGGACTGATCTTCGCCACGCTCGGAATCGTGCTCGGCGTGTTCGACGTCGCGATTCTATCCGCACTGGTCGGCCGCTACTTCGGCACGATGACCAACGAGACGCTGGTGGCCGTGCCGCTCTTCGTGTTCATGGGCGTGATGCTCGAACGCTCGAAGATCGCCGAAGCCTTGCTCACCACCATGGGCGAACTGTTTGGATCGATGCGCGGCGGCCTCGGGTATTCGGTGGTGATCGTGGGCGCGCTGCTCGCGGCGTCGACAGGCATCGTCGGCGCCACCGTCGTCACGATGGGATTGCTGTCGCTGCCCGCGATGATGCGCGCGGGCTACGATCCGAAACTCGCCGCCGGCACGATCTGTGCGGCGGGCACGCTGGGACAGATCATTCCGCCGTCGACGGTGCTGATCTTCGTCGGTGACATCCTGCAGGGCGCCAATCAGCAGGCGCAGCTCGAACTCGGCAACCTGTCCCCGGATCCGATTTCAGTCGGGCAGTTGTTCGCTGGCGCCATGTTGCCTGGCCTGGTGCTGGTTGGCCTGTACCTGCTGTGGATCCTGGCGAAATCGATCCTCGATCCGGAATCGTGCCCACCTCTGGAAATGAACGACGTCCAGCGCGCCGGACTTGCTGGACGCGTCGTCATGGCGCTGGCGCCACCGCTGCTGCTGATCCTGTCCGTGCTCGGCTCCATCCTGGCCGGTATCGCGACGCCCACGGAATCCGCGTCCGTGGGTGCGGTCGGCGCGATGCTGCTCTCGGCGGCCAACCGCAGCTTCAACCTGCAGATCCTGCGCGAGGTGATGCGGACGACGCTGACGATCAGTTCGATGGTGTTCGTGATCCTGCTGGGTGCGAGCGTGTTCAGCCTGGTGTTCCGCGGGCTCGGGGGCGAAAACCTGGTGCACGCGGCGCTGTCGTCACTGCCGGGCGGAACCTTCACGGCCGTGCTCGCCGTGATGCTGGTGATCTTCTTGCTGGGTTTCTTCCTCGACACGTTCGAGATCATCTTCGTCGTCGTGCCGATCGCAGCGCCGGCGCTGATCAAGATGGGGGTCGATCCGGTCTGGCTCGGCGTGATGATCGGCGTGAACCTGCAGACGAGCTTCCTGACGCCGCCCTTTGGATTCGCGTTGTTTTACCTGCGTGGCGTGGCCGGTAAGATGCTCACGACGCTCGACATCTACAGGGGCGCATTGCCTTTCGTCGCGCTGCAGGTCATCGGGATCAGCCTGCTCTGGGCGATGCCGGCTCTGGCGACGTACCTGCCTGACAGGCTGTTCGCGGGCGCAGCGCCATTGCGGGAGGACACCCGCAGTCCGGGCATTCCGACGACACCGTCCGGCTCGCCGGTGGCGGACGATTTCAGCGACCTGTTCGACCCGCCCGCCCCTGACGCACCGCGGCCGTACCACGACGACCTGCAGGATCTGTTCCCGCAGGACGACGGCCACGTGAATGAATAGTGAGCGTTCGACGTCTGCCGAATGGCGACAACACGCCGTTCAGCGGTGAGCGGAGCGGCCGAACTCCTGGGCTATTGCAGCTTGAATTCGAACGGCAGTCGTCGTGCATTGAGGAACGCCTGCTCGCCAACGCGCGTCCACGGGATGACATCTTTCCGGAACGCCAGGAAGTCTTCGATGATGCGACGGACGATGCGGTTCGGCGAGGTGTCGCCGGCGTGGATCTCGTTCAGAACTTCGTTCGACTTCTGACCGCACGCGATCAGCACGTCTTCCGGCAGGCTGCGCACGATCACGCCGTGCTTCTGCACCAGCGTGCGCAGCGCGGGACCCGACTGCGCGGTGTACTCCGCGTACATGTCGGTCGTGGCGGCTTCCGCGGCCGCACGCACGATCGCCTGCAAGTCGGACGGCAGCGATCGCCAGGCCTGCTCGTTGACGGTGAGTTGCAGCGCAGGACCCGGCTCGTGGTAGCCGGGCGAATAGTAGTACCGGCACACCTGGTAGAAACCCAGCGCCAGGTCATTGTACGGACCCACCCATTCGGCGCCATCGATCGCCCCGATTGCAGCGCCGGGAAAATCTCACCACCCGGCAGCGAGACCGGCGTGACACCGAGCTTCTGCAGGACACGACCCTGGTTGCCAGGCGTCCGGAACTTGAGTCCCTGCAGGTCGGCGAGCCGAGCGGATCTCACGCCGGAACCAGCCGAACATCTGCGTGCCCGTGCTGCCCGCCTGGAACCCGCGGATCCCGAACGGCGCGTACAGCTCGTCCCAGAGTTTCTGCCCGTTGCCGTGCTTGATCCACGCCGCCATTTCGCCCATCGTGAATCCGAACGGGAAAGCGGTGAAGAACGCGCAGCCTTCCGACTTGCCCGTGTGGTAGTAGCCGGCGTCGTGCCCCATCTGCGCGGTGCCGTTCGCAACCGCGCCGAAGCATTCGAGGGCCGGCACGAGTTCGCCGGCCGAGTACACCTTGATCGTCAGCCGCCCGCCACTCATGGCGGTGATGTTCGCCGCGAGGCGTTCGGCGCCCGTGCCGAGTCCCGGCAGCCCCCTTGGCCAGCTGGTGACCATGCGCCATTCCAGCAGGCCCTTGGAAATGGCGGGCGCGGGAAAGGCGGCAGCGCTGCCAAGCACGGCGGCCTTGAGTAACGATCTGCGTTTCACGCGCGATTCCTCACTGGACGATGCCTGCTGACGACCCGCACGATAGCAGCACGCGCGCGGCAACGTATTGCGCCTGGACGCAGATCACTTGACACCGCTGAGCCGCCATAGGACGGTGCGCGCCACCTTGCCATTCCCGGAGCTTCCCACACGTGGCCAAATCGCATGAGCTGAGCCGGACCCTGCTGCCGCGCCACATCACGATGATCACGATCGGCGGCGTCATCGGCGCCGGCCTGTTCGTCGGCAGCAGTGCCGCTATCGCAGCGGCCGGTCCTGCGGCCCTGCTGTCGTACGTCCTGGCGGGAACCATCGTCTTCATCGTCATGCGCATGCTCGGCGAGATGGCCATCACGCATCCGGGTGTGCGGACCTTCACCGAGTTTTCGCGAGCGGGACTCGGCGACGCCGCGGGCTTCATTGCCGGGTGGCTCTACTGGTACTTCTGGATCGTCGTGGTGCCGATCGAAGCGATTGCGGGTGCCCAGATCCTGCAGCTGTGGATCAACCTGCCAATGTGGCAGATCGGCCTGGCACTGATGGCCGTGATGACGGCGGTCAACCTGCTGTCGGCGCGGTCTTACGGCGAGTTCGAATTCTGGTTCTCGTCGATCAAGGTGGCGGCGATCATCGCCTTCATTCTCGTCACAGCGGCTTTCGCATTCGGCCTAACGTCACCTGACGGCGCGACGTTCGCGAACCTGACGGACCACGGCGGTTTCGCTCCCAAGGGCTGGATTCCAGTGGTGGCTACCGTAACGACCGTGTTTTTCTCACTGGTGGGCGCCGAGATCACGACCGTCGCAGCGGCCGAATCCAAGGAGCCGGAGAAGGCCGTGGTGCGCATGGCCACGACGATCACGTGGCGTATCCTGCTGTTCTACGTGGTGTCGCTGGGGCTGATCGTCTGCGTCGTCGCCTGGCCAACGGTCAAGCCGGGCGAGTCGCCGTTCACGCTGGCGCTGACCGTCATGGGTTTCAAGTGGGGCAGCGCTGTGATGAGCTTCATCATCCTGACAGCCGTGCTCTCGTGCCTGAATTCCGCCGTGTATGTCTGCTCACGCGTTCTGCACGTGATGGCAGACCGCGGCGATGCGCCGCGCTGGCTGGCCGAAGTCAATTCCCAGCGCGTGCCCGCGCGCTCTATCCTGCTGGGCTCGTTGGTCGGCGTGATCGGCGTCGTCATCGCGATCGTCTCGCCGAACCGGGTCTTCGCCTTCCTGATCAGCACGACCGGCACGGTAATCCTGTTCGTGTACCTGATGACCGCCGTCGCGCACATCCGGCTGCGCCGCCGGCATCCAGAAACCGAAACCAAGGCCGTGCGCGTCTGGCTGTTCCCCTGGCTCAGCTATCTGACGATCGGCGCCATGGTCGCAGTGCTGATTGCGATGGCGGTGACGCCCGGGCTTGCGAGCCAGTTCTACTTCAGCCTGTTGACGCTCGCGGTCGTCGTGGGTTCGTACTACGGTTTGCGCAAGCCGCGCGGCAGGTGATCGCCCGGGTCCGACGCAAAGGGGGCGGCGTCGGCTCACTGTCAATCGTCGCGCAGTTGTTCGCCGTTGCCACGGGCCGTCAGGTGCAACAGGATGCCGAGCACCGCCATCGCCCAGACGATCACCGGGCTCGACGGCAGGTCCGTAAACAGCGAGATGGCGAGACCCACGACATAACTTGCGAAGGCGACCGCGTACCCCAGCATCAGCTGCCGGTTGCGCGCGTGCCGGTACGTCGCCAGCGCCGGCACGATCAGCGTGGTGAACACCAGGTAGACACCCACGAGCTGCACGGACATCGTGACCATCAGCGCGAACAGCACGTAGAAGCCGATCGTCCCGATGCGCTCGCGCCAGCGAAACCAGACGACCAGGAAGATCACGGTCAGCACCGCCGCGCGCACCAGCTGCTCGGGCGAGACCCAGAGGATCTGCCCGGCCAGCAGGTCCTTCAGCTCTTCGCCGCCATGCGGATTGTTGGCTAGCAGCAGGATCTGCGCGGTCGACGCGAGCACGAACAACACGCCGATCAAGGCTTCCTGCACTTCGGGACGCTTGCGTTCGGTCCACGTCAGCAGCAGCGCGCCGAGCAGAGCCGCAAGGACCGCGGCGGCCTGCGTCGTCCAACCCTGCAGCTCCGTACCGAACGCTTGCGCCGCGATGACACCGAGACCCGCCACCTGCGCGATCGCAAGGTCGATGAAGACGATCCCGCGCCTGAGCACCTGTTGCCCGAGCGGCACGTGCGAAAGCACGACCAGGATGCCGGCGACGAGCGCGGGCCACAGGATGCTGATAGCTCCGGCGAAATCGTTCATTTGGCGACTGCCTGCAGGCGACGGAGCGTGTCGTCGAACAGACCGAAGAGATCCTTCGCTTCCGGCGTCCCGCCCACGGAAAACGGCAGCAGCACCACAGGCGCCTTTACCCGCTCCGCCAGCCAGTCGGAGGCCTTCGGATCGTTGTAGGCGTTGCGCAGGATCATTCGGGGTGGCGTCGTGCCGAGCTTCGCCACGAGGCCTGCGAGATACCCCGCGCTCGGCGGCACGCCGGGCTTGGGCTCAATGGCGGCCAGTTCCTTCATGCCGAGCCAGTGGACCAGGTAGGTCTGGTCCCTGTGAATGACGACGACCGGAACGTCCTTGAGCGTCGCCGCCTGTGTAGCCCACCGCGCCATCGCCTGCTGCCAGCGCGCCTGGAAGTCCGCGCCGCGCTGCTGGTAAAACGCCGCGTTGGGTGGGTCGACTTGCGCCAGTCGCGCCGACAGCGCCTTGGCGGCGACGGCAATGTTGCGCGGATCGAGCTGCACGTGCGGGTTGCCGAGCGCATGCACGTCACCCATCGAACGGTCGACTGCCGTCGGGATGTCGAGCAGCCGCAGCGCCGAAGTGATTTCGAAATAGCCAGGCGCCCCCGGCTGGACTTTCGAGTTGCCGGATTCCTGCAGCAGCACGGGCAGCCAGCCGCTCTCGAGTTCGGCGCCCGTCGCGACGATGAGGTCGGCCGATCGGGCACGGGCCACCAGGCTCGGCTTGGCATCGACACGATGCACGTCCTGCAGCGGACTGGTGGCGGTATAGACATTCACCTTGTCGCCGCCGAGCTCCGTCACCAGCGAACCCCAGTCGGACGTGGTGGCCAGCACCTTGGTGGCGGCGTTCGCTGGCAAGGCGAAGCCGAGCACGCAGGCAAGACACAATCCCCGGATAAATGCATTCATGCCGGTCTCCTAGAACTTGTGCACGCCGTGGGCGCCGAGGGCGTAGATGTACTGCAGTAGCAGCTGCCGGTCGGTCTCTGCGTCGCGCGAGTCGTCCCACGCGTACTGCGCGCGCAGGCGCGAGAACTCGCTCGGGCTGAAGTCGATCATCGTCGTGACGCGACTCGGCGAGGCTGGCAGCAGCAATGGGAAGTCGCCGGCGAGCAGGTCGCCGCCCTGGACCAGGCCGATGCGAGTCGAACCCGAGTCGAGCTCGTCGTAACGCATGCCGAAGCGCCAGCGTGGATTGAACTGGTACACGCCTTGCACGTACCAGCCGTCCTGTTCGCTGCGGTACGAGTCACTGAGACCCGCGCCTTCGACGTCGTAGGCAAGCGATCCGCTTTCCGTGCGCCGCATGAACTCCGCCTGCAGCTTGAAGGCCTGCCGACGGGTGCTGGACGCCGGCGTCCACTTGAACGTCGCATCGACGATCCACGTCTCGGAACTGCCGGTAAACGAGTTCAGGACGGCATTGCCCAGGCTGTCGACGTCCTCGTAAGCGCGGTCCTCGGCGTCCATGTCCATCCACGACAATCCGGCGCGCCACCCTATCGAGTCGCCGAGATCGCCACCAACGTGCGTGAACAACGTCGCTCCGTTGAGCCCGTTGCGACCCAGGCGCGTGCCCGGGAACTCACCGCCATTGCCCGTTTCCGCGCCGAACTCGAGAAACAGGTCCGTCGGCGCGAGCCACTTCACCTGCACGCCGTCCTGGCCGTACTGCCCGCCATAGAACGCCTGGTAAACGAGCGGCTGGTCGACGAAATCCCACGCGTGCGCGTGGATTTCATTGAGGTAACCGAAGCCGGAGAAAAAGCGCCCGCCCTTCACCGAGAACCCTGCCGGCAACGACGTCGTGCGAGCGAAGGCCTCTTCGACGCCGATCTCGCCCTCTGCTGACAACGCCATGGTCAGCGCGGCGGTGAAGTACGGATCGACGCTGGCTGCGAACGTCACCTCGGTCTCGCCGAGGTTGAAGCTGCGATCGCCCGGTCCGATCTCGCCTCCGCTCGGCATGAAGCCGGCGAAGTTGAAGTCGCCCGGATCCTGCGACAGGTCGGCGTAGTTGCCGGCCAGGATCACCGAGATCGCAGGATTGAACGCCGAGGATCTGCGAGCTGGTGCCGACGGCGCCGGAGGCGGCGGTTCAACCGGTGCCGCCGCGGCGGCTGCCACCGTTGCAGTCGTCTCCAGTTGATCGATGCGGGCTTCGAGCGCAGTCACGCGCTGCGCGTACTCGGCCTTGAGCGCGGCAATCTCGGCACGAAGCGCGTCGACGTCGGCGGCGGCCTGAACTGTGGCAGGGGCGACCATGGCGGCGATGGCCACGGGCCCAATGATTCGGGAAAAGTATCCCATTGGATGATCCTCGTTGAACGAAGGCCGACCGGCCTCGATGCGGCCGGCGTGATCGAGCGGATCGATCGTTCAGCGAGGAGGAGCGCGGGCGAGAAATGCTCGGCGTGAGGCGCGCAGGACCGGGGCTTCGAAGCGACAGGGTCGCAACGTGCCCGAGACCTGGAGAGCCAGGAAAAAGACCACCGCGGCACCGCCGGCCATGGCCAGCAGCGGCGCGTGTGAGACGCATTCCTTGCAGAGGGTCGTGCGCTCGCTGGCGGGGAGCTGCTGGTCGGGCCCGCTGGCGGCGTGGCCGAATTCATGCAGCATCGCCACCGATTGCGCGAACAGGAACGCAATCAGCGCGAAGGCGATCAGCCAATGGCGACGGGAAGGACTCAGGACGACTCGCTCCGTTGCAACGCCCCGAAATACTAGCGTAAAGCCGCGAAACCTGCTCGCAGCAACCCCGCCAGGTGCTATAGCCTTGGCATGGCCGTCACATTCCGCGCCTTCTGGCAGCCTGCTGCGCACACGCTTGCCTTCGCCGCGTGGATCGTTATCGCCCCCCTGGCCTCGTCCAATGCGCTGGACCAGGACGAGGCACCCGCACCCCGGCGCGTCGAAGAGGTCGTCGTCAGCGCGCCCGAACCGCGTTACGTCGCACCCACCACGCGCGATCGCATCGGCCGCATCTGGGCACCCGTACTGATCAATGGCAAGGGTCCCTACCGCCTCGTGCTGGACACCGGGGCCTCGCGCTCCGCCGTCATCCAGCGAGTGGTCGACGATGCAGGTCTGCCGGTGCGCACCAAGCCGGTGAGACTGCGCGGCGTGACTGGCACGGCCATCGTGCCGGCCGTTCTGGCCGACACGCTCGAGTTCGGCGAACTGGTGATCGAGAACGCGACCCTGCCTGTCGTCGCGGACGCCTTCGGCGGGGCAGACGGCGTGCTCGGCGGCGAAGGCATGAAGAACAAGCGCATCCATATCGAGTTCCTCAAGGACCGGATCAGCATCGTCCGCTCGCACGGTGCTGCCGCTCCTGCCGGATTCTCGACGGTGCCGTTCAAGTACGGCGCAAACCGCGGCATGCGCGTCGAGGTCATGGTCGGCCCGGTTCGCGCCACGGCCGTGATCGATTCGGGCGCGCAAGTAACCGTCGGTAACCTGGCGCTGCGCGAAGCCCTTGCCCGCCGGCGCGGCGCGCAAGACCAGTACGACGATGCGATCATCGGCGTCACCGAGGACGTCCAGCAGGCGGTACGGGTACGGATTCCGAGCATCGTTGCAGGCGACCTGCTGGTGAAGAACGCCGAAATCATGTTCAGCGACCTGCACATCTTCGGGCATTGGCAGCTGCTGTCGAAGCCGGCACTGATCATCGGCATGGACGTTCTCGGCGCGCTCGATACACTGGTGATCGATTACCGTCGCAACGAATTGCAGATCAAGGTTCGGCGCTGACGAGGGGGAAAGGCATGACACAGGCAACGGCGATCGCCGCAACACCAAACGAGGTGCGTGCATGACCGAGACCGGGTTGCCGACGTACCTCACGCGCCAGTTCGCACTGACCAGGCCGCAACTCGCGACCGAGCTCGGCGCGGAACTGCTGTCGCTATGCCAGACCGTGACGGCCGACGGCCGGCTCGCGCCGGAAGAGATCGCAGGGCTGCGGCAATGGCTCGGCGACGCCGCAGCGGCCGAAATGCAGTCCGCACGATTCCTGCGCGGCGTCATCGAGCACGTGCTCGCCGACGGCAGGATTACGCCGGAGGAGTACCAGGAAGTCTATCGCGCGGTCGAAGCGGTGCTGCCTTTCGAGGCGCGGCAACAGGCGCACGCGGCACGCCAGCAGGCGGAAGCAGCCGATCTGTCGGCACCCGCGCCAGCCTCCACAGTGACGGTTGCTGTCGTCGGGGCGGCTCAGGCCAATCCCGCGCCCGTCCTGGACGTCACGTTCATGGTGGCTGGCGTGCGGCAGGACGGTCGGCCGGCTCTGATTGAGCAGCACGCGTCTGCTGGACTGGCGGTGACGCTCGATTTTGCCTCGGCCGGCTCACACTCGGGCGAAGTGATTGCAGTGCAGCTCCCTGGCGGCGCCCAGATCGGATTCGTGCCTGCTGCCGAGTCCCGGCAGCTCATTCCGCTCCTGCAACCAGGGGGCCACTACAGCGCGCACATCGTTCGCATTCGCAGCTCTGGGCGCAGCCCCATTCCCGTCGTGCAGGCGCGTTTCTTCCCCGCCGGGATCGAGGCCGCTGCCCCTATGGCTGCGGCTTCCTCGCAACCGCTGGCCGCGCCAGGTCGCTGGGGCCGGATGCTTATTGTGCTCGCCGGCATCGGTGCCGCCCTGCTCGTGCTCGCGGTCTTGTTGCGCTGAATCGGAGTATCCACGTCAAGGGCGATCCGGGATCGCTCTTCGCGGGTCGCATGGCTATGATTCGGTCATGCAGATACTCGGCAAGGCCTTTGTTTTGCTCGTTCTCGGCGCCGCCTCTTCCGCGGCACCGGCAGACACTCGTCCGAACGTAACCGTTGCGACGGCTGAATCTGCTTTCCTCGACTACCTCGATGCCGTGGGCGCCATCGGCTTCATCGAATCCGGCGGTGCCAAGTCTTTTGGCGGCAAGGACCGTGCCGCGTGGACGACGCGGCTCGACGCACAGCGCAAACGGCTCGACGAGGCCATGTCGCGTATCGAGCCCGCCGGACTCGACGCTGCTGACCGTGACGCCGTGGCATCGATGCGCAGAACGGTGACGGAACTGGCAACAGACGACACCACGGCGGGGGATCAGGTCCGCGCGTGCGCCGATGCCCAACGCCGTGACCTCGACTACTCCTCGCTGCGTGCAGCACTGGTCAGCTGCTATGTCGAGCACGGCAATCGGCTGCAGTACGACGGCGACACCATCGATCGCGGCACCGCGTTGCAGTTACTGCACGTCGTCGAGGACCGTGCGAAGCGGCAAGCCCTCTTCGCAGCCTTCGTGCCGCTCTGGACGGCACTCAACGGCCGCGGCGAAGCCGACAGCCCGTATCGGCGCATGATCGCAATGGCCGCCGCCGACGCGCGCAGGAATGGCTCGGAAATCGACGCTGCGGCCCGCGCACTTGGCGTCACCGCGACGGATGTCGAACACTGGCTGGTGCACGTGCTCGCAGCCTGGCGCGACGCGAACCCGGCCGATCCCATCGAGCCGTGGGACTTCCGTTACGTCAACGGTGCGGCCAACCGCGAGCTGCAGGCACGCATTCCCGCTGCGGCGCTGTTGCCAGTGAATCAGCGCTTCTACCGCGAGCTGGGTGCGGACCTCACGCAACTCGGCGTGGTGTTCGATCTCGAACCGCGTCCGGACAAATCACCGCTCGCCTACTCCGACTTCCTCGTGCGCGGCCGCACGGTGCAGGAGGAATGGCAGCGCCCCATTGCGCGGGTGCTCGGAACGTACCCGGCCGGTGGCCTGTTCTCGCTCAACGAACTGGTGCACGAGAACGGTCATGCCGTGCACGTGAGCGCGATACACACGCGACCCGCCTTCATGGACTGGCCCGACACACTGTTTACCGAAGCGTTCGCCGACGTGCCTTCGTGGAGCGTGCACGAACCGGCCTGGCAGCAACGCTACCTCGGGACTGCTGTAGGCGAAGCCGCGTCGATGCGGGCCTTGTTTGCCAACGTGATGCTGGATGTCGCCTGGTCATTGTTCGAGTTGCGCATGCTGCGTAACCCAGCCCTGGACCCCAATGCCGTGTGGACCGACATCACGCACGAGTACCTGCGCGTGGTTCCGCATCCAGAGGTGCCATGGTGGGCCATGCGCGTACAGCTCGCTGGCAATCCGGGTTACATGGTCAATTACGGGCTGGGTGCCCTGCTGACGGCGGAGATGCGTGCGCGCACCGCAGCGGAGATCGGGCCGTTCGATACCGGCAATCCGCGCTGGTACGGCTGGTTGAGCGGGCAGCTGCTGCGGTACGGCTCCGAACGCGACACACAGGGGTTGCTCAAGGACCTGCTCGGCCGGCCCCTGTCACCCGACGCATTGCTCGAGCAGATCAAGCGCTGCGGGGCGCACAATCCATGATCTCCTCCACTGTTGGGGTTGCATGACTGCGGAGCGCGATACCGTCCTGCACAGCTGGTGCATGCAGTCCGCCTGGAACGCGCCGACCGTCGTGGGTGGCGCCGGCGCCTGGCTGCACCTCGAGGATGGGCGTCGTGTACTCGACATGAGCAGCCTCGCGGAGTGCAGTAACCTCGGACATCAGCATCCGCGCGTCGTTGCAGCGATCCGCGCGCAGGCGGAACAGCTGTGTTTCGTGACGAACGCGTGGGGCGCAAAGCCGCGCGCCGACCTGGCGGCCCGCCTGCTCGAACTGAGTGGATTCGAGGGCGGCCGCGTGTTCTTCACGCTGGGCGGCGCCGACGCCAACGAGCACGCCGTCAAGATCGTGCGGCAGGCGTTCGGCAAGCCGAAGGGCGTCGTGGTGGCGCGCGATCGTTCGTATCACGGCTCGACGCATCTGGCGATGGCCCTGTCCGGCGACACTCGAACGCGCGCCATGGTCGACCCCGACGCAATGGGTGTCACCGTGTTGCCGCCGTGATCGTGGAACCGAACGCTGGCTCCAACGGCATCGTCGCGCCCGACAGCTACTGGCCGGCTGTGCGTCGCGTAACGCGGCAGCGCGGCATTCCGTTGATCGCCGACGAAGTCATGAGCGGCTTCGGCCGCTGCGGCGAGTGGTTCGCGTGGCAGCGCTACGGCGATGCCGGCCGGCCGGACGCCATCACGCTCGCAAAAGGCCTCACGGGCGCAATGATGCCCCTTGGCGCCGTGGTGATATCGCGTGAAATTGCCGAACGACTCGCCAACCAGGTGCTGGTCACCGGCCTGACGTATTGCGGGCATCCGTTGTCCTGCGCCGCGGGCGTGGCTGCCATCGATACCTACCGCGACGAAGGCCTGATCGAGCGCTCGCGCCAGCTTGGCGCAGGACTGGAGCGCGAACTTCGACGGCTGGCCGATCGGCATTCGGTCATCGGTGACGTGCGCGGTGGACACGGATTGTTTGCCGTGCTCGAACTCGTCGCTGATCGCGAAACGCGCGAATCGCTGGCACCCTGGCCCCAGACGCCGCCGCCACTGGCTGCCTTGCTGCAGGCTGCACTCGACGAGGGTGTGTCTTTTGGTGCGCGCGGCAACCTGATCCTGGTCGCACCGCCGCTCGTCGTCGACGAGCGCGACCTCGCCAACGCGCTGGCCCTGCTGGATCGCCTGCTGGCGCGTTTCTTTCCCGACTGAACCCAACCGAATCGAGCCTGCCATGAGCTTCCGCCTCACCTACGCCACGATGTTCGACCCGCCGCCGGAGATGCACGAGCGCTTCGATGCAGCCCTGGCCACCGTGCGTTCAACCCTCGGCGGCCGTCACCCGCTGTTCCTGCAGGGTGGAGACGCGCCCGCCGAGCACTACGTTCCCCGCCGCAGCCCGATCGACAGCGACATTCAGCTCGGTGAGTTCGCGCTGGCGACCGAGCAGGACGCGAACGCCGCGATGGACGCCGCGCACAAGGCGTTCCCTGCGTGGCGCGCGACGCCAGGCAGCGAACGAGTTCGCCTGTTGCGCCGTGTCGCGGACGTCATGGCGGCGCGCGTCTACGAAATAGCAGCCGCACTTGCCCTCGAGGTCGGTAAGAACCGGATGGAGGCGCTCGGCGAGGCGCAGGAGACAGTCGACTTCTTCCGGCACTACGCCGATGACTTCGAGCAGCACGGCAGCTACGAGCACGAGTTGCCGAACGACCCGTTGCCGAACGTCGTCTCGCGCAACCGCAGCGTCATGCGCCCGCATGGCGCGTGGGTAGTCATCGCGCCCTTCAATTTTCCGCTCGCGCTCGCGGGCGGCCCGACGGCCGCTGCGCTCGTCACCGGCAACACCGTCGTCGTCAAGGGCGCGACGGATACGCCCTGGGCGGGGCGTTTGCTCGCGGACTGCATCCGTGATGCGGGTCTGCCACCCGGCGTGTTTCAGTACCTCTCGGGATCGGGTCGCGAGGTCGGCGAAACTCTGTCAGCACATCCCGCAACGGCCGGCATCACGTTCACTGGTTCCGTTGCCGTCGGCACTCAGCTGCTGCAGCGCATGGCAGCGGGACCCTGGCCACGTCCGTGCATAGCCGAGATGGGCGGCAAGAATCCCTGCATCGTCACGGCGCGAGCCAATCTCGGCGATGCCGCCGCCGGCATCGTCCGCTCGGCCTACGGCATGGGCGGACAGAAGTGTTCCGCCCTGTCGCGCCTGTATGTCGACCAAGCGGTGGCCGATGAACTGATCGCAAGCATGCGCGAGCAGATCGACGCGATCCGGATCGGCGATCCCTGCTGCCGCGAGAACTGGCTGGGCCCGGTCATCAATGCGAACGCAACGGCAAATCACGCGCGCTACCTGCACGAGCTCCGCGGCGGCGGAGCAACGCTGATCACGGGTGCTGGCACGCTGGATGCGGCCGAGTTCGCGCGCGGTCACTACGTCCAACCCGTGCTCGCCGAGGCGCCGCTCGCGCATCCGCTGTGGCGGCACGAGATGTTCCTGCCGATCCTCATGCTGCATCGGGTTGAGAATCGCGAGGAGGCCATGCGGCTCGCGAACGCCACCAATCTCGGGCTCACGGCGGGCTTCTATGGCGGCGCCGACGAAGTACCGTGGTTTCACGAGAACATCGAAGCCGGTGTCACCTATGCGAACCGGCGCCAGGGTGCCACGACCGGCGCGTGGCCAGGCTACCAGCCGTTCGGTGGCTGGAAGGGCTCGGGTTCCACGGGCAAGGCCATCGCGTCGTTCTATTACCTCGCGCAGTATCAGCGCGAACAGTCGCGCACGGTGGTCGTATCTTGAGGTCGAAAGTCACGACGTTGAGTGAAGCGATCGCGGCGCACGTACTGGACGGCGCCTGCGTTGCGCTCGAGGGCTTCACGCACCTGATCCCGTTCGCGGCGGGGCACGAGATCATCCGGCAGGGCCGCCGCGACCTGCACCTCGTGCGCATGACACCCGACCTGATCTACGACCAGATGATCGGCATGGGCTGCGCGAGCAGGCTCACGTTCTCCTGGGGCGGCAATCCCGGCGTTGGCTCGCTGCACCGACTGCGTGATGCCGTCGAACACCAGTGGCCGGCGCCGCTCGCGATCGACGAGCACACCCATGCGGGCGTGGCTGCGGCCTATAGCGCAGGCGCCGCCGGGCTGCCGTTCGCCACGCTGCGCGGCTACCTCGGCACCGACCTGCCGTCCGTCAATCCTCGCATCCGCAGCGTCGATTGCCCGTTCACGGGCGAACGACTGGCAGCGGTGCCCGCACTGAATCCAGACGTCACGATCCTGCATGCACAGCGCGCAGACCGGCGCGGCAACGTGGCGATGCACGGCATCGTGGGCGCCCAGCGTGAGGCCGCCTTTGCTGCCCGCGCCCTGATCGTGACGGTCGAGGAAATCGTCGAAGAGCTGCCGCCCGCCATGAATGGCATCGTGCTGCCGCACTGGATCGTGAGTGCCGTGGCGCAGTGCCGGGGCGGCGCGTATCCGTCGTACGTCCACGATCATTACGCGCGCGACAACAGCTTCTATCAACGCTGGGATGCGATCGCGCGCGAACGCGATGGCTTCCTGGCCTGGATGAACAGGCATGTCCTCGCGAGCCGCGATCACGCGACGTTCCTGGCCAGCCTGCGGGAGGTCGCGTGAGCGACTGGACCCGCGACGAAATGATGACCGTCGCCGCAGCGCGCCAGCTGCGGGATGGTTGCATCTGTTTCGTCGGCATCGGCCTGCCCAGTGCCGCGTGCAATCTTGCGCGCCTCACGCACGCGCCCGATGTCGTGCTGATCTACGAATCCGGCACGCTGGGTACGCGCCCGGACGTGCTGCCACTTTCGATAGGCGACGGCGAACTCGCCGATACTGCGGCTTGCGTCATTCCGCTGCCGGAGGTCTTCGGTTACCTGCTGCAGGCCGGCCGCGTGGACGTGGGCTTTCTTGGCGCAGCACAGGTTGACAGGCACGGCAACCTGAACAGCACCGTGATCGGTCCGTACGACGCGCCCAGGACCCGCTTGCCCGGCGCGGGTGGCGCCACGGAGATCGCGGCCCATGCCCGGCAGACGTTCGTGATGCTCAAGGCCACGCCGCGCAGCCTGGTCGCGCAGCTCGATTTCCGCACCAGCGGCGGCTTTCTCGAAGGCAACGGCGCGCGCGCGCGGACGTCGATGCGCGGCACGGGCCCGCAGTCCGTGATCACCGACTTCGGCGTGCTGCAGCCGCACCCCGCAAGTGAGGAACTGCAGCTGTCGGCCCTGTTTGAAGGCACGACCGTCGACGAGGCCCGCGCCGCAACCGGTTGGCCGCTCGAGGTCGCTGCGACTGTCGAGACGATTGCGCCGCCGACGAAAATTGAACTCGAAACCCTGCGCGCCTTGCATGCGCGCACCCGCGAGGCGCACCGTCGCCCCGTGCGACTTCCCGCCTGAGGCGGGATCCCTTCCAGGAGCCTACCGTGACGAACCCGCATATCAAGACCGCCCTCCCCGGCCCGAACGCCCGGGCCATGCTCGCGCGCGACGTGTCCGTCGCTTCGCCTTCCTATCCGCGCGACTATCCGTTCGTGATGTCGCACGGTCGCGGCACCGAGGTCTGGGACGTCGACGGCAACCGCTTCCTCGACTTCGTCGCCGGCATTGCCGTGTGCTCCACGGGACATGCGCACCCGAAGGTGGTCAACGCCATCAAGACGGCGGCGGACAAGTTCCTGCACGTCTCGAGCGACTACTGGCACGAGAACATGACGCGCCTGACGGAGCGCCTGGCCGAAGTCGCCCCGATGGGCGAGCCCGTGATGAGCTTCCTCTGCCAGTCCGGCACGGAATCGGTCGAAGGCGCGATCAAGCTCGCGCGCTACGTGACCGGCCGGCCGCGATTCATCGGTTTCCTCGGCAGTTTCCACGGACGCACGATGGGGTCGCTCGCGTTCACGTCGAGCAAGTACACGCAGCAGAAGGGCTTCGCGCCGACGATGCCCGGCGTGACGCACGTGCCTTATCCGAATCCATACCGGCCCCTGTTTGCCGGCGCAGACCAGGGCAAAGCCGTGCTCGACTACATCCGCATGCTGTTCGAGCGCAACGTGCCGGCGTCGGAAGTCGCCGCGATCATGATCGAGCCCCTGCAGGGTGAAGGCGGCTACCTGTGGCCACCCGAGGGCTTCCTGGCCGGCCTGCGCACGCTCTGCGACGAGCACGGCATCCTGCTGATCTTCGACGAAGTGCAGTCCGGAGTCGGCCGCACCGGCAGGATGTGGGCGTGCGAGCACTCGGGCGTGAAGCCCGACATCATGACCAGCGCCAAGGGACTCGGCTCCGGCATGCCGATCGGCGCGATCATCGCCAGGACGAAGATCATGGAGCAATGGAAGCGCGGCGCGCACGGCAACACGTTCGGCGGCAATCCACTGAGTTGTGCCGCGGCGATCGCGACGCTGGACCTCGTCCAGTCCGAGTACGCCGCCAACGCGGCGCGCGTGGGCGAGCATTTCATGGGACGCCTGCGCGAGATGCAGCGCGACTATCCCTGCATCGGTGAAGTCCGTGGCAGGGGACTCATGATCGGCATGGAGCTGATCGAGAACGACGCCGAACGGACACCCGCCCGTGCGTTGTGCGACCGGCTCGTGACGCGCGGCTATCACAACGGGCTGCTGCTGCTCTCGTGCGGCGTCAGCACGCTGCGGTTCATGCCGCCACTCTCGACGACCATCGCCGAAATCGACGAAGCGATCGGCTTGTTGCGCAACTCGCTCGACGAGGCGCTGCAGGGCAAGGGCGCGTGAGACGAGATGCACCAGCCGAAGGAACTCGGATTCTGGATGTGCACGGCCCTCGTGGTCGGCAACACCATCGGCATGGGCATCTTCGTGTTGCCGGCGTCGCTGGCGCCCTATGGCTTGAATGCGATGCTGGGCTGGGGCATCACGGTGCTGGGCATGACCGTGCTCGCGCGCGTGTTCGCGCAACTTGCCCGTGAGTTTCCTGCGGCCGACGGCCCCTACACCTACATCGAGCAGACCACCGGCAAGCTGCCGGCCTACATCGCGATCTGGTGCTACTGGGTTTCCTGCTGGATCACGAACGCCGCGCTCGCGATCGGCCTGGTCGGCTACCTGGGCAAGGTGCTGCCGGGACTCGAGTCAGTGTCGCCTGTCGTGCTCGCCACGGCGCTGATCTGGCTGTTCGTCGGCATCAACCTGCTCGGGGTGCGCACCGGCGGAGGCGTGCAAGTCGTCACCACCGCGCTGAAATTGCTGCCGATGCTCTTCATCCTCGGTCTCGGCGCCTGGCTGCTGCTCACCGAGCCGTCGGTCTACACGCGCCAGGTGCCTGCGACGCCGATCACGCTGGAAGCCCTGATGGCAGCGTCCACGATCGCACTGTTCGCGATGCTCGGCATCGAGTCTGCGGCGGTACCGGCCGGCCGCGTGCGCGACCCGGAGAAGAACATCCCGCGTTCGACGCTCTTCGGCACGTTGCTGATGGCCGTCATCTACATCGGCGTGTCGGCGATGGCGATGCTGCTGCTGGAGCAGGAACAACTGGCGCAGTCTTCGGCGCCGTTCGCCGACCTGCTCGACCAGTTCGTCGGTGCCGGCAATGGCCGCCTGCTGTCGGTCTTCGTGGTGATCAGCGGCCTCGGCGCGCTGAACGGCTGGACGCTGCTGGTCAGCGAGCTCACGGCCTCGATGGGACGCCATGGCTTCCTGCCGCAATCCGTCCGCAGGCTCAATTCGCGCGGCGCGCCGTGGCTCGCCCTGGCGTTGACCGCAGTGCTCGCCACCGTGATGGTGCTGATGAACTACAGCAAGTCGATGGTGGACGGCTTCACGTTCCTGTCACAGGTGGTGACGGCCGCCAACCTGCCGCTGTACCTGCTGTGCGCGATCGCCCTCGTGGTGCTGACACGCCGCGGCAAGCGCCAACTGCCGGGCAGCCTGTTCGTGCTCGGCATTTTCGGGACCGTCTACGTCGTCTTTGCATTCATCGGGCTCGGTCGCGAACCGTTCGTCTGGTCGCTCGTGCTCGGCGCAGCCGGCCTGCCGCTCTATGGGTTCATGCGCCGACGCCGGGTATCGGAGTTGCCATGAGATTCGCCATCACGCTCGCTGTGGCGCTCTGTGTCGGGACTGTGCCCGTCCTGCGCGCCGATGACGCGGTCGCGCCGCAGGCTGCGGCCGCAACCACTGACTACACGGCTGACGGACGCCTGCCACTCCCGGCAATCATGGGTCGCTTCGATTCACTTGCCACGGCACATGGCTGGCAGGAGGAGACGATCTATGCATACCCCGGGACGACCGGCCCGGCGATCAAGTCGTGGCGCACGCCGCATCGCGGCGACGCCCTGTGGATTCTCTCCGGCATCCATGGCGAAGAGCCGGCCGGGCCGAATGCGATCGCCGCCAATCTCGCGAGCCTCACGGAACTCGCCGACGCCGGCGTACCCATCGTCGCTATCCCGCTCGCCAACCCGAAGGCATATCGGCACAACTGGCGCTACCCGAACACACCCGAACGCGACTGGAAGAAAGGCGGCGGCTACAGCGTGGGCGACGCCGAGTACCTGCTGCCCGACCTGGAGTCCGGCACGCAGCCGCGCGCGACGGCAGTCTCGGGTCCCGAGACGTCCGCGCTGACGCAGTTCGTACTGCGCCTCGCACAGCAGTATCCGCCCCGCATGGTGCTCGACCTGCACGAGGACGAGCTCTCGACGGAGGGCGGGTACATCTATTCGCAGGGCACGCAACCCGAGGACAATCCCGTCGGAGCGGAAATCGTCCGGCTGCTGCAGGCCGCGGGCATTCCGTTGCGTCAGTCCGGTCAGACGCGCTTCGGCGAAACGATCGTCGCGGGCGTGATCAGTCGTGACGACAAAGGACGACCGATCCGCGACGGCTCGATCGACGAGTTGCTCGCAGCGGCTGAGGTGTTCGTCGACGGCAGAAAAGTCCGCGGTCCTGCGGCCCACACCGTGATCGTCGTCGAAACCCCCGCCTTCGAGGGCTCGAAGTTCGACTTGCGCGTCGCCGCGCAGGGCGCCGTCGTGCAGCACGTGCGGGAACTCTGGCAGCTGAACAGGGAGCCACGGTAGCGTCGGCGACTGACTCGCCGCCGGCAAAGTCCTCAAGGCTGAACTTGCCGATTACACTGCGACCCCCAGGTCCTGAACCGGAATCGCC
>JADJOO010000013.1 GCA_016713725.1 Pseudomonadota bacterium
GCCGCAGGTCCAGGACGAGGTTGTAGCCGGCAACGCCGGCCGGAAACAAGTTTGAAAGGATGCCGACCGAATCGTTCTTGCCGAACGTGAAATACGACAGCAGCAGCAGGCTGCCACTGATGCTCATCAGCCAGAACACCGTCGGGACGACGGGCCGGCCGTGGCGCCGCGAATAGAACATCTGCACGAACCAGCGGCCGGCGAACAACGCAACGCCGAGGTAACCGATCAGCTTCCACGGCGTGATCGTGACGCCAAACGCCACCAGCATCGGTTCATTCATGGTTGTCGTGCTCCAGGTTCGGTGGCGACACGCGTACGTGCGCGCTGCAGGTCTGCGTCCGTATCGATGCCCGGGCCGGGCGGTTCGGCGCACAGCGCCACCGCAATGCGCAGCCCCGCCTGCAGGGCGCGCAACTGTTCCAGCTTTTCGGCTCGCTCGTAGGTCGACGTCGCCATGGCCGTGATGCGCTTGAGCGCACCGACGCGATACGCGTACAAGCCGACATGCCGCAGCGCCCCGGAAAAGCCGGTCTGGCTGCCCAGTCCCGCGGAGGCGCCGTCCCGCAACCATGGAATCGGTGCGCGGCTGAAATACAGCGCCGCGCCATCGGCCGCGCACACCACTTTGACCACGTTGGGATCCAGGAATTCGTGCAGCGATTCGATCGGCGTCGCGAGCGTGGCGATGGCGGCGATCGGATCACGCTCCAGCAGGCCGGCCACCTGGTCGATCAGGCGCGGCGGCACGAAAGGTTCATCACCCTGCACGTTGACGACGATCGTGTCGTCGTCCCAGCCCTGGTGCCGCGCGACGGCGGCGACGCGATCCGTGCCGGACGGCAGCGCTGCAGCGGTCATCACCGCGATCGATGACGAGCGTCCCCGCGGGTCGTGGACTGCCGCCGCGATGCGTTCGTCGTCGGTGGCGACCAGCACCTGGTCGGCGCTGCTGGCTGCCGCCTGCTCCACCACGCGCTGGATCATCGTGCGGCCGCCGATGTCGAGCAGCGGCTTGCCGGCAGGCGCGTCGAGGCGTAACGCGCCGGGATGACGACGTGATGGGCCACCGTCGCTCAGTCCTTGAGCAACGGGTCGTCTGAATTCAGGCGGCGAGCTTCCTCGTCGAGCATGGAGGGGACGCCGTCGCGCACCGGAAACGCCAGGCGGTCGGCGCGGCAAACCAGGGTCTGCGCATCGCGGTGCCACTGCAGCGGTCCCTTGCAGAGCGGGCAGGCGAGGATGTCGAGCAACTTGCTATCCAAGGGTCACTCCCGCTCCGGTCAATCCGGTGCGCTCAAGAACGGATGTCAGCAACGCCGCGGCTTCAGCGCGACCGATGCCCACTTCGAGATCGACCCACCACCAGTCGGGCCGGGCGATCTGCCGGCATTTTACGGCATCTTTCTCGGTCATCAGGACAATGGAGTCCGCAGGGAACGGCAGGGCGCCTGCAACCAGCGGCGCGTGGTCGGGCAATGCATGCGTCGCGACCAATCCACGCCGCCAGCCGCGAAAAAAAGCGTCAGGATGGCCTATGCCGGCCAGCGCGTGCAGGTTGGACGCCTGCGCAAACCCGGCCAAAGGTCGACGTTCGTTGGTAAGCAGGTTCACTGCGTCGCCGAGATCGAACTGCGCGTGCAGCAGCAAGGGTGATCGAACCGAAAATTCGGCCCGCCCCTCCCCGCCGCGTTCGGTCACGATGACCGCATGGACCGATTCCAGCTTGCTTGCGGACTCGCGCAACGGGCCCGCCGGCAGCAACCAGCGATTGCCCAGTCCGCGCGCGGCGTCGACAACGGCGATCTCATAATCGCGTGCCAGTCGTACGTGCTGGAGTCCGTCATCGCAGACGACGACCTCAGCGCCCTGCTCGGCCGCGAGACGCGCCGCCGCCACCCGATCTGCGCCGATCACCACGGTGCATACGCCACGTCGCGCATGCACCAGCGCCTCGTCACCCGTGACACCCGGATCGTCCGCCGTCGTCACGATCCTGGGCGCACCGCGATGCGATCCGCCGTAGCCACGCAGGACCACCCCGACCCGCCTGCCGCGGGCCTCGAGCTGACGTGCGAGCCAGGCGGCGATCGGTGTCTTGCCGGTACCACCGACGGTCAGGTTGCCGACGACGATGACCGGCACGCCGACGTGTTCGACGCGAAGCAAGCCGATACGATACGCCAGGCCACGCAGCGCGAGGATCAAGCGGTACAGCAGCGCCAGCGGCCACAGCGGCAGGCTGCGCCAGGCGGGGCCATACCAGACGCTCTGCAGCCGGGCGTCGAGCGACATGCGTCAGTCGTTGAACTGCAACCGGTGCAGCACAGCGTACTGGCCGTCGCGCGCCAGCAATTCATGGTGGGTTCCCGATTCCACGACGCGTCCCGAATCCATGACGAGGATGCGGTCGGCCTTCTCGACCGTCGACAAACGGTGCGCAATGATGAGCGTCGTACGGTTGGCCATGAGCGCTTCGAGCTGGTCCTGGATCTGGCGTTCGATCTCGGTGTCGAGCGCCGAGGTCGCTTCGTCCAGGATCAGGATCGGCGAATTGCGCAGCAGCGCGCGATCGCGATGCGCTGGCGCTGGCCGCCCGACAGCAGCGTGCCGCGATCGCCCACGACGGAGTCGAGCCCGAGCGGCAATTGCGCGCTGAACTCGTTGACACGAGCGCTCGCCGCGGCGGCTTCGATCTCGGCGTTCGTTGCCGGAAAGCCGAAAGCGATGTTGCTCTTGATCGTGTCGTTGAACAGCACGACGTCCTGGCTCACGAGGCTGACCTGCGAGCGCAGTGAATCGAGGGCGAACTCGCGTGCGTCGTGGCCGTCGACCAGCACCTGCCCCGCCGTCGGATCATAGAAGCGCGGCAGCAATCCGACGAGCGTGGACTTGCCGCTGCCGGAACGGCCCACGATGGCAATCTTCTCGCCGGGCTGCGCCCGGAAACTCACGCCGCGCAGCACGGAATCCGCCGCCGTCGGGTACTTGAACTCGACGTTGCGGTATTCGACTTCACCGCGCGCACGTTCGAGCCGGAAACTGCCGCCCTGGTCCTCGAGCGGGGCATCGAGCACTTCGAATATGCTCTGCGCGGCTGCGATGCCCTGCTGCAGTGGTCCCGCGACGTTGACCAGCCGGCGCAGCGGCGCCGTGATCAGCATCAGCGCCGCGATGAACGAGGTGAACTCGCCCACCGACATCAGGCCATTGATGGCTTCGACCGTCGCCAGGTACAACACGCCCGCCAGACCGACCGCGGCGATTGTCTGCACGATGGGATTGCTCATGCCCTTGGTCATCATGAGCTTCATGTGCGAGCGACGGTTGTGCTCGGTCACCTCGTCGAACATCCGCGCTTCGTAGTCCTGCGCGCTGAAGACCCGGATCACTCGCGGCGCCTCGATCGCTTCCTTGGCAACGCGCGTCACGTCGCCCATGGAATTCTGGATGCGCCGGCTGTAGCGGCGGAACAGCAGGTTGATCTTGCGGATCAGCACCGCGATCAGCGGGCCGACGATCAGGCTGAACAGCGTAAGCTTCGGGTTGAGGTAAAGCAGGTAGCCGATCAGGCCGATGATCGTCAACGTGTCGCGGATGAACACGGTAACCGAATCGGTCGTTGCGGTGGCCACCTGCTCCGTGTTGTACGTGAGCTTGGACAGCAGCACCCCCGACGCGTTGGTGTCGAAATACGACACCGGCAGGTGCACATAGCGCTCGAAGATCTGTCCGCGCAGCGTCTTCACGATGTGCCTGCCGACGAAGCCAGGACAGTACGTCTGCATGAAGTCGCCGACGCCGCGCAGGATGAAGAGCCCGACCAGCGCCACCGGTACCAGCCAGACCATGCGTGGATCCCGGTCGACGAACGTGCCGTCGAGGAAGAACTTCACGAACGCAGCCCAGCCGGCGTCGGTCGCGGCGAAGATTGTCATGCCGACCACGCCGACAGCGAACATGGCCTTGTGCGGCCGCAGGTAACCGAGCAGGCGCTTGTACGTCTGCCAGGCACCCTCCGGCATCTTCAGGTCGATGCGTCTATCGGCTTTCCGACCCATCGTGAACCGTGGCGATGCTGATCTGGCGGTAGCCGAGGCGGCCGGCGACGTCCATCGCCGTGACGACCGACTGGTGCACGGCCCGCGCGTCGGCGCGGATCGTGATGGGTTGCGCACGGTTGCCGCTGGTGGCACGTGCAAGTGCCGTGGCGAGCGTGTCGGGACTGTTGTTGACGAGATCGCGGCCGCCGACGCGGTAATTGCCTTCCGCCGTCACCTCGATCTCGACCGATTCCCTGGCCGAAACCTCGTCCGGTTGGACGCCGGCTTCGGGCAACCGGACCTGCAGCCGGCTTTCGTCGATGAACTTGGTGGACATCATGAAGAAAATCAGCAGCAGCAGCACGACGTCGATCAGCGACGTCATGTTGAGCTCGAGCTCCTCACGGTGCTTCTGCTGGAACCTCAAGCCACGGCTTCCTGCGCACCCGACGGTGACGATAACGCCACGCCGATCTCGACCGCCGAGGCCGGTCGCAACGTGCTCGCACGATCGATGGCCTGCACCAGCTTGAGCGATTCCTTTTCCATGTCGATGACATGGCCATCGACGCGGCCGCGCAGGTAGCGGTACGCCACGAGCGCCGGGATCGCGATGATGAGGCCCGCCGCGGTGGTGATCAGGGCCTCGGCAATGCCGGAGGCCATGGCCGCCGGGTTGCCCACGCCCGCAACCGTGATCGCCTTGAACGTGCGGATCATGCCCGTGACGGTGCCCAGCAGACCGAGCAACGGCGAGATGGCGGCGATCGTGCCGAGGGCGTTCAGGTACCGTTCGAGTTCATGGGCGACGTGACGCCCGGCGTCCTCGATCGCTTCGATCATCAGCGAGCGGTCGCGGTGGCGATTGGCGAGCCCGGCTGCGAGCACGCGCCCCAGTGGCGAGTGCTGCTGCAACGCGAGGATCTGCTTTTCGGACAGGGTGCGGTTTTCGACCCAGCGCCACACCTTGTCCACGAGTTCCTCGGGCACGACGCGCTGGCTCCGCAGCGTCCAGAGGCGCTCGAGCGTGATGGCGGCGGCAAGTATGGAGCAGAGGATGAGCGGCACCATGACGATGCCGCCGGCCTTCACGATTTCGAACATGTGGCTCGCTCGAGTCCTTGTGCCCGGCAAAAATGACCCGCCGATGATACTGGAACCCCTCCCCCGCGGCGACCGGCGCAGTTCAAGGATCACGCCACGGGCGTGGGTGTTCGCGCCGCCAATCGTGCGGCCGCGTCAGGACCTGTCCAGGTGCAAGCTCGAACGTGATGGCTCCGCTGTCGCTCGTGCGCACCGCCTGGGCTCCCGCCTGCTGCCAGCGCTCCACGACGCTCCGCACCGGGAAATTCCAGCGATTGCGGTAACCCACGGCGTAGACTGCCCAGCTCGGCCGTACCGCCGTCACGAAGTCCTGCGTCGACGAAGTGCGGCTGCCATGGTGCGGCACCACCACGACATCGACGGCTGCCAATGCGCCATCGCGCACGATGTCGCGCTCGGCCTCGGCCTCGATGTCGCCGGTGATGAGCGCCGTGTGTCCGCCTGCGCTCACGAGCAGCACGCACGAACTGTCGTTATCGCGCTGGTAGCCATCGTCGCCGGGGTGCACCCAGCGAAAGCCGACGCCATTCCAGGTCCAGGCCTCGCCACGCCGGCAGGTGTCCCGGACAGCTGCGCATGCCTGCCGTCGAATGCACTCGCCCGCAGGCTCGGTCCCAAGGTCACGACACGTGCGCCCATGAGCATGATTACGCTATCCGCCCCGCCCTTGTGATCGTCGTCGTCGTGACTGACGACGACGCGATCCACCTGTGCGAATGCCGCGCGACCTGAGGAATGGAACGACGACGAGTTGCCCGGTGTCGCTGCCCGTGCGAAACGAAGGTCCTGCGTCGTAGACGAGCGAGTGTCCACGCGTTTCGATCACGACCGACAGACCCTGCCCGACGTCGAGAATCGTGAAACGCGCGACCCCGTCAGGCACGAGCGCAGGCCGCCACAGGCAAGCCGTTGCAATGAATGCGCCGCCGGCAATTCGACCCAGGATCGGCAACGGCGACAGCACCGCGAGCGAGCCAAGAATGAGGGCAATCCAGGCGGCACCGTCGAGCCCCGCGATTGACCAGGTGGCGAGCGGCCACGATGCCGGCACCTCGATCAGTGGCCACGTCAGTTCGATCAACCGGCCAGTCCAGTCGAGCATGGCCGCACCTGTGACCTCGGCAACCGTCGCTACGGCACACGACACCAGCACGGCAGGCACGATCAACAGCGTATAGAGCGGGATTGCGTACAGGTTGACCAGCGCGGATACGAGCGAAACCGTACCGAAGCTGCCCGCGAGCACGGGCGTGAGTCCCAGCGTGACGACGACCTGGACCAGCAGGTAGCTGCGTATCAGACCCAGTGGCCGGACGTGTCCGGTGGCTCCATAGAGAATGACGGCCACGGCGCCGAACGACAACCAGAATCCAGGCGCGAGCGGTGCCAGCGGGTCGAGCAGCAGCACACCGACCACGCAGACGCCGAGGCCATCGGCGACACCGATCCGTCGACGCAACAGGAGCGCAGCGGCGCCGCACGCGATCATGACCATCGTACGCTGTGTCGGCACGGACCAGCCCGCAAGCAGGCTGTAGCCCAGTGCTGCGACGGCACCTGCAACAACCGACGCATCGCGCATGGCACCCGTCGCACCGCGGCGCTGCCGGAATCGCTGCACTCGCCCACCGAGCCAGGCGAAGGACGCGGCTACCATTGCGATGTGCAGGCCCGAGATCGCCATCAGGTGGCTCGTGCCACTGCGCGAGAGTTGCAGCCACTGGTCGCGGCTCAGCGCGTCCTGGAGGCCCACGGCAAGCCCGGTAACGATGCCGGCCGAAATCCGCTCGCCAAGTGCATTCCGAATGATCGAGGCGACGTGCGCGCGTGCGAGCAACACCGGGTACTTGAAGGCAGCGTTTGACTCGCGGCCAAGCCGTTCGCCGGAACGCACGTAGCCGCTCGCGCCAATGTGGTCGCGCAGCATCCGCGCCTCGTTGTCGCGCCCACCCGGGTTGGCAAAACCGCGAGGACGGCGCAATTTCACCTCAAGCTCGAGAGTCTCCGCGGCATCAACCCGGGCGGGCGCGTCGTACCAGGTCAGCTCGATGAGCCGGGGCAGCGAGCGTGACTCGCCGTCCGGCAGCGGCGAGAAACGGAACCTGAGCACGTCGAGCGTGCCCTGCGGCACGCTGGTGACCACGCCACGCATGCGCACCGCGCGCCCTTCCAGCGTGGGGTCCAGCCGGTCGGCCAGGCCTGCATTGAGTTGCAAGGCGGTCAGCCAGAACCCCACCCCGGGACCAAGCAGCCAGGGTTTGCGCCATGCGCAAGCGCAGGCGACGCTCGCGCAAAGGCCTGCCCACACCAGCGCGACAGGGGGCGCCGGCGGCAAGCTGAGAACCGCACAGGAGCCGGCCAGGAGGCCTGCCGCCATTTGCCACATGGGTTCATCGTCCCGACCGCGAGGACGTCAGAGTGCGGGGTGCCGCTGTCGTTGACGACGCGACTAATCGGCGCCTTCAGCCCGATTCAGCCCTCGAGCTTGCCATCCTGCAGGGTGAGGACGCGCTGCATGCGCGAGGCGATTTCGCTCGAATGCGTGACCAGCACGAGGCTGGTGCCAAGCTCGCGGTTCAGCTCGAGCATCAGCTCGAGCACACTCTCGGCGTTGCGGCCGTCGAGGTTGCCCGTCGGCTCGTCCGCCAGCACGAGCTTCGGTCGCGTTACCAGGGCGCGCGCAACGGCCGCACGCTGCCGTTCGCCGCCTGACAGTTGCGAGGGCCGATGAGTGAGCCGTTGGCCGAGGCCCACGCGCTCGAGAAACCATTGCGCCTCGCGTCGTGCCTCTGCCGCGGACGTGCGACGTACGAGCAGCGGCATCGCCACGTTCTCGAGTGCGCTGAACTCAGGCAGCAGGTGATGAAACTGGTACACGAAGCCAAGTGCGCGGTTGCGCAGGTCGCCACGCGCAGCGTCCGAAAGTTCGGCGAAGGCCAGGCCCATCAGGCGCACGGTGCCCCTCGTCGGCAGGTCGAGACCGCCGAGGATCTGCAGCAGCGTCGTCTTGCCGGAGCCCGAGGCGCCGATGATGGCGAGGGTCTCGCCCGCCCGCACCTGCAACTCGACGCCGCGGAGGACTTCGAGGCGCTGACCCGCTTCCTCGAAATGCTTGTGCACGCCGTCGCACGCGAGGATCGAAGGTTCAGTCATGGCGCAGGGCCCTCGCCGGATCGGTGGTCGCTGCGCGCCACGCGGGATAAAGGGTGGACAGGCAACAGAGCGCGAACGCCGTGCCTGCGATGAGCAGCACGTCGCCGGGTTCGACGCGCGCCGGCAGGTCGCTCATGAGGTAAACGCTCGCGTCCATGAAATGCACGCCGAAGAGACGCTCGAGGCCGTGCACGATCGACTCGAGGTTCGTCGCCAGCAGCGTGCCTAAAGCCACGCCGCCGAGCGTGCCGAGCAGGCCGATCACGGTGCCCTGGGTCGTGAAGATCGCCAGGATGCTCGAGGGTCGCGCGCCGATCGTGCGCAGGATGGCGATGTCCGGCTGCTTGTCCTTCACCGCCATCACCAGCGTCGACACGATGTTGAACGCCGCGACCGCCACGACCAGCAGCAGGATGAAGAACATCATGCGCTTGGTCAGTTCGATCGAGCGAAAAAAGTTCGCATTGCGTTGCGTCCAGTCCTCGACGTAGAGCCCGCCGCCGAGCTCGCTGGCAACTTCGCGCACGGCGAGCGGCGCCTCGTACGGATCCTTCACCGCCAGGCGCAGTCCCGTGACGTTGGCACCCAGCCGCAGCAGTCGCGCCGCATCGGCAACGTGCACCACGGCGAGCGTCGCGTCGATTTCATACATGCCGGAGCGGAAGGTGCCCGCGACCCTGAAACGACGGAGCCGCGGCAGCACGCCGGCGGGCGTGACGTTGCCCTTGGCGACGGCAACGACGACGGCATCGCCCGGTCCGACGCCGAGCTTGCTCGCCAGTTCCTCGCCCAGCAGGACGGTGAACGAGCCTGGCTGGAGCGACTGCATCGATCCGCTCGTGAGCCGTTCGCCAAGCGCCGAGACCTGCGCCTCGAGCATCGGGTCGATACCACGCAAGGTGGCTGCGCTCGACGCACCCGCAGCGTGATCGGCGATCAGCAGCGTCTCGGCTTCGACGAACGGCGCTGCTGCGGACACCCGCGGATTCCTGAGCGCTGTTTCCCGCATCGCCTCCCAGCCGGCGAGTCCCTCCCCGAAGGCCGTCATCGTCGCGTGCGACGTCAGGCTCAGGATGCGCGATCGCAACTCGTGCTCGAAACCGTTCATCACCGACAGCACTACGATCAGCACGGCCACGCCGATTGCCACTCCCACCATCGAGATCAGGGAGATGAAGGACAGGAAGCGGTTACCGGTCGACCGCAGGTAGCGCCGGCCGATCGTGAGCTCGAACGGAGTGGTGCGCCCTGCCACGGTCATTCGTACCGCAGCGCTTCGGCAGGTTCGGTGGCGGCGCCGCGGATCGCCGGATAGATCGTCGCGACGACCGTGAGCGTGAACGCGACCAGGGTGATGGTCAGGATCTGACCGACCCTGAGCTCCGCCGGAATCTGCGTGATGTAGTAGACCGACGGGTCCATCACGTGGAAGCGGAACACACGTTCGAGCACGGGCACGATGGTGCCCACGTTGGCCGCGACCAGCACGCCGAGGACGAGCCCGAACAGGGTCCCGACGGTGCCGATCACGAGGCCCTGGGTGAGAAAGACTCCGACGACCCCGCGTGGGGTCATGCCGAGCGTGCGCAGTATCGCGATGTCCGAACGCTTTTCGTTGACGACCATCACCAGCGCCGCGACGATGTTGAACGCAGCCACCGCGACGACGAGCAGCAGGATCAGGCTCATCATCGTCTTCTCGATGCGAATCGCGCGGAAGTACGCCGAGTGTTCCTCGCTCCAGTCCTTGACCTGCAGCCCCGCGCCGACGGCCTGGCGCAGGTCGGCGGTGCGCGCGGGCGCGTTCATCACGTCGTCGAAGCGGATGCGCAGTCCGGCGGGTGTCGCATTGGCAGCACCGGTCAAGTCCGCCGCATCGGCGATCGACACGAGCGCCAGTGAAGCGTCGTGATCCTGCAGCCCGACTTCGAAGATCCCGGTGACGATGAAGGTCTGCAGCAGCGGCCGGCCACCGGCCGCGAGCATGTCGCGGCCCGGCACCATCACGGTCAGTTCATCACCGACTTCGGCTCCGATCTGCCACGCCAGCACGCGACCGATGACCATGCCGCGCGCGCCGGGCGCGAGGTCACTGAGCTGCCCTTGCAGCAGGTTGTGCTCGATCGACGACACGTTCGCTTCGGCTGCCGGGTCGATGCCGTGCAGCAGCACCGGTTCGAGCATGCCCGTGCGTCCGAGCATCGCCTGCACGTCCACGAAAGGGGCGACGCCCTCCACGCCCGGCACGGTTCGAATGCTGTCGGTGACCGACTGCCATTGCGCCAGCCGCTCGGGCGGGCCGGACACGGTGGCGTGCGCCGTAAGCGAAACCAGGCGGGTGCGCAGTTCGCCCTCGAAGCCATTCATGACCGAAATGATGGTAATGAGCGCCGCACCACCGAGACATACCCCGGCCATCGAGATCCAGGAGATGAACGAGACGAAAAAGCCCTGCCTGCGGGTGCGGACGTAACGCAGGCCAACGAAAACGGGCAACGGGTGGAACACCGTGAATCGAGGCTCGCGTGGGGCGGGAGGCCGCAAGGCTACCCGGCGCAGCCCGGCTTTGCACGTTTCCCGCCGGGCCAGATAGTGAACTGGAACAAGGAATTAGGCCGCGACGCTCTGGCTCGCGCACGTCGAATGTTATAGTTCGGTGGGCCTCATCGGAGACACGGAAGCATGCGCAAGCAAAAATTCACGGCAATCAGCCTCTGCCTGGCCGGACTTGCGACAGCGCCGGCCCTGCCCGCCCAGACCCTCGACATGGCGAACCCGCCGGCAGCTGCGACCGCGGTGGCAACGCCAGGCCGCGGCCAGACGATGTCCCAGGTGGAACGCCAGTTCGGCGCGCCGACCGAGCGATTTGCCGCGGTCGGACAGCCACCGATCACTCGGTGGGTCTATGCGGACAAGGTCGTCTTCTTCGAGTACGACCACGTCGTCCACGCTGTCACGCTCCGCCGCTGACCCGAACCGCTAGAATTACCGCCTCCCCCGCCTGAAGCGGGGGCATCCGGCCTGCGCGCCGGGCCAAGGGCGGGTCGAAACCCCGTCGACGTTCCTTGCGTATCGCTGCCGCGTCCAGGCGCGGGAGAGCGTCGCTTTTTGCCCGCTGGAATCCGATGCCCGTCGACCAACCCGCCCAGCTGCCCACGAACGATCATCCCAGCCTGCGATGGGTCGGCCTGACCGGGGCCGCCACGGCCCTGCAGGTTGCGCGCGCGGCCACGCAGGCACCGGGCCCGGTCCTGCTGGTGACGAACGACGCGGCGACGGCCGCGCGCATGGAAGACGAACTCGCGTTCTTCTGCGCCGGCGCCGTCCCTGTCTTCGGCTTCCCCGGTTACGAGACGTTGCCGTACGACCAGTTCTCGCCGCATCCCGACATCATTTCGCAGCGCCTGCGCACGATGGCGCGCCTGCCGGCGCTGAAGCGCGGCATCGTGATCGTCGACCTCCAGACAGCCCTGCAGCGCCTGCCGCCACGCACGTTCATTGACGGCCATGCGCTCAGTCTCAGGACAGGCGAGGCGCTTGATCTCGAGCAGTTCCGCCTGCGCCTCACGAGCGCCGGCTACGCCAGCGTGCCGCAGGTGGGTGAGCCCGGCGATTTCGCCATCCGCGGCTCGCTGTTCGACGTGTTTCCGATGGGCAGCGAGTCGCCGCTGCGGATCGACCTGTTCGACGACGTCATCGAAAGCATCCGCAGCTTCGATGCCGAATCGCAGCGCCCGCTCGAGAAGCTGCCGCGGCTCGACCTGCTGCCGGCCCGTGAATTCAGCCTGTCATCCGCGGCGATCAAGGACTTCCGGCGCCGCTTCCGCACTCGCTTCGCAGGCGACCTGACGCGCATGCCGCTCTATCGCGACGTCGGCGAGGGCCTCGCCCCGGCCGGCATCGAGTACTACCTGCCACTGTTCTTCGACCGGACCGCCACCCTGCTCGACTACCTGCCGGCGCGCGCCACGGTGATCCTGCCCGCCGAGCATGACGCCGGACTGCGCGATGCCTGGTGCGCCGTGGTCGAACGCTTTGAGGAACGACGGTACGACATCGAGCATCCAGTGCTCGACCCGGCCGAGATCTGCGTTCCGGCGGACGAGTGGCTTGCCGCGACGACTGCGTTGCCACACATCCTGCTCGGCGCAGCGCGGGTGCTCCCAGCGCTTGCCGACATGCCCGCAACGATTTCGTTGCATCCCGTCCCGGCCGTGCCGGTCGTGGACTTCCGGACCGAACCCGCACCGTCCGCCCGCATCGACCAGCGCCGCGAAGAGTCGCTGCATGCCTTCGCCGACCAGCTGCGCTTCACCGAGGGACGCGTGCTGCTGGCCGCCGAATCGGCAGGTCGCCGCGAGTTGCTGCTCGAACTGCTGCGGCCCTATGCCATCACGGCGAGGGTCGTCGGCACCTGGCGCGAGTTTCTCGATTCCGACGCGCGCATCGCGCTCACCGTCGCGCCGCTCGCCTCCGGCGTCACGCTGCGCGAGCCCGCGGTCACGATATACGCCGAGGAACAGCTGTTCGGTGAGCGTGCCCGCCAGGAGCGGCGGCGGCGGCGCTCCGACCGCGATCCCGCGAAAATCATTCAGCAGCTTGCGGACCTGCGACCGGGCGCCCCGGTCGTGCACGAAGACTACGGAGTAGGACGCTACACCGGCTTGACGACGATGGACGCGGGCGGCATGACGGCCGAGTTCCTCGTGCTCGAATATGCCGAGGGCGACAAGCTCTACGTGCCCGTCCAGGCGCTCGCACGAATCAGCCGCTATACCGGTGCACCGGCCGAGTCCGCGCCGCTGCACAAGCTTGGTGGCGAGCAATGGACGAAGGCGCGCGCGCGGCTGCGAAGATTCGTGACGCGGCGGCAGAGTTGCTTGACGTCTACGCACGTCGCGCTGCGCGCGAGGGCCACGCCTTCCCGGTGGACGACCAGCAGGTGCGTGCATTCGAGTCAGGATTCCCATTCGAAGAGACCGTCGATCAATTGAACGCCATCCGGGCCGTGATCGAGGACCTGCGCTCGGGCAAGCCGATGGACCGTATCATCTGCGGCGACGTCGGCTTCGGCAAGACCGAGGTTGCCTTGCGCGCGGCCTTCGTCGCCGTGACGGGCGGCAAGCAGGTCGCGGTCCTCGTGCCGACGACGCTCCTGGCGCAGCAGCACTTCGAGACGTTCGCCGACCGCTTTGCCGACTGGCCCGTGAAGATCGAGCTGCTCTCGCGCTTCCGCGCCGGCGCGCAGTCGAAAATTGCACTCGACGCGCTGGCTTCCGGCAAGGTGGACATCGTCGTCGGCACCCACCGACTGTTGCAGCCGGGCGTCAAGTTCAAGGACCTCGGGCTCGTCATCATCGACGAGGAACACCGCTTCGGCGTGCGCGACAAGGAGCGACTCAAGTCCCTCCGCGCCGAAGTCGACGTGCTGACGCTGACGGCGACGCCGATCCCGCGCACGCTCAACATGGCACTGGGCGGCCTGCGCGACCTTTCGCTGATCACCACGCCGCCGGCCGCACGGCTCTCGATCAAGACGTTCGTAGCCGAATGGAACGGCCCCACCGTGCGCGAGGCGTGCCTGCGCGAGCTGCGCCGAGGCGGCCAGGTGTACTTCGTCCACAACAGCATCGAGACGATCGAGAAGACGGCGCAACAGCTGGCCGAGCTGGTGCCGGAAGCACGCATCGTGATCGGTCACGGCCAGATGCGAGAACGCGACCTCGAACAGGTGATGCTTGATTTCTACCACAAGCGCGCGAACATGCTCCTCTGCACGACGATCATCGAGAGCGGCATCGACGTGCCGACCGCGAACACGATCGTCATCGACCGCGCCGACCGTTTCGGCCTGGCGCAACTGCACCAGCTGCGCGGTCGCGTCGGCCGCTCGCATCACCAGGCGTACGCGTACCTGATCACGCCGCCAAAGAACGCCATGACGGCCGATGCCGCACGCAGGCTCGAGGCAATCGAATCCCTGGAGGACCTCGGCGCAGGCTTCGTGCTTGCCACCCACGACCTCGAGATCCGCGGCGCCGGCGAACTCCTCGGCGAAGGCCAGAGCGGCCAGATCCAGGAAGTCGGTTTCGCGCTCTACATGGAACTGCTCGAACGCGCGGTGAAGGCGATGCAGGCCGGCAAGACGCCGGAGCTCGAAAAGCCGCTGCACCACGGGCCGGAGATCGACCTCCACGTGCCGTCACTCCTGCCTGAAGGCTACCTGCCCGACGTGCATGCGCGGCTCGTGCTCTACAAGCGCATCTCGTCGGTGCAGTCTGTCACCGAACTCGACGACCTGCAGGCCGAAACGATGGATCGCTTCGGGCCGCTACCCGACCCGGCGAAAAACCTCTTCCGCATCGCGCGACTGCGCGTGGTGGCCAATCCGCTGGTCATCGAGCGCATGGACCTGGGCAGCGCCAGCGGTTCGGTCGCGTTCGGCGACGAGACGCCGCTCGACCCGGGCTCGCTCATCCTGCTGCTGCAGAAGAGCAACCGGGCTATGCGCTTCGACGGACCGAAGAAGATCCGCGTGACGGGCAAGTGGGACGACCCCGAAGAGCGCTTCATCGCCGCGCAGAAGCTGCTCGACGAACTCACTCGCTGCGTGCCGCGACACTAGGGTTCAGATTTCCCCGCGGATGGCACGATTGCCACCGCTCGCCTTCGCCTCGCCCATGGCGAGCTGGGTCGCCGCCAGCATCACGGTATGGCTTCGCCCCACGCGGTGGCTGTGCAGTCACCACGCCCGCACTCACCGTGAGGAACTTGCCCGTCACGGAGCGCGGGTGGTGGATCGAAAGCGAGCGGATCCGCGAGGCGATCTGGTCGGCAAAGCCCAGCGCTGCATCGGCCTCCATCGCGACGCCAAGCACGAGGAACCCGCCCTGGCCGGAACGTGCGACCACGTCGCTGGCGCGCTTCATCACGGAGGCGATGGTACGTCCGACCTGCCGCAACACGTTGTCACTGGCGCCGCGGCCGAAGATCTCCAGGTAGTCGGCCCAGGAATCGATCTCGAAGTGCATCAGCGTGACGCTGCGCCCGTCACGCTGTCCGATCGACCAGTCGCGCACGAGCATCTCGAGCAATTGTTCTTCGGTGCTGACGCCGCTGGAGCGCTCGAGCGCCGCCGCGAGCGCGCCCGGCGAAGTGCGTGGCACGGGCCGGTAATAGAGCGCCATCCGTCCACCCGACAGCATCACGGCCCAGCGTTCGCAGTCGATCAGCGTGCCGTCGACGCGCTTCAGCCGAACGCGGGAACCCACGCCTGTCGTGGTGAGGTTGGGATCGGCGGGAGCCTCGACTTCGACGTCCTCGAGCCGATGCCCGGCCACCCATTCCTCCGAACGGCGCAACAACGCGGCAAGCGTCGCGTTGCCGTACGCAACCCGGGTGATGCCGTCGCGGGTCTCGACGACGGCAATGCCGTCGAGCGCGTGCCGCAGCACTTCGACAAGCAGTTGCGCGTCGCTGGTCGTCGTCACGATCTCTGCTTCAGTCATCGTTCTGGAACTCCCCGCGGCCCCGGTTCGTTGTCAGGCGTTCAGTTGCAGGCTTGGCGCGTCACGGCAGTGGTCGATGGCCCGCTGGCATTCGACCCATTGCGCCAACTTGCGCAGTTGTTCGCGGGCCGGCATCGGCCGGCCGTGCAGCCGGACGAGACGCACCTGGCTCAGCGGATCTGCCGCTCCTTCCAGTTCGGTGAGCGTCGCAAGCACCGCAGGACGGTCGTTGCAGATCGGCAGCAGGTCGCAACCCGCCTCGATCGCGCGGCGAGCGCGTTCGGGAACGGTGCCGGCAAACGCCGCGCCTCCCATGCTGAGGTCGTCCGAGAAAACCGCACCGGTAAAGCCAAGACCCCAGCGCAGTTCCTGCTGGATCCAGCGCGCCGAGAAACCCGCGGGCGCTGCATCGACCTCGGGGAACATCACGTGCGCGACCATCACGGACGTCAGGCCATTCGCGATCATTCGCCGGTAGGGCAACAACTCGTCGGTGAGTTCGTGCAACGGCCGGCGGTCGATCGGCAGCGCCTTGTGCGAGTCGGCGACGACGGCGCCGTGGCCGGGGAAATGCTTTGCAGTGGCAGCCATGCCGGCCGTGCGCATGCCCTGCATGCAGGCGACGCCCAGGCGCGACACCACCTCGGGATCGCGGTGATACGCACGGTCACCGATCACTTCGCTGACACCGTAATCGAGGTCGATGCACGGCGCGAAACTCAGGTCGATGCCGATCGAGCGCAGCTCGGCTGCGAGCAGCCAACCGCACTGCCACGCGAGGCGACGGCCGGCCTCGGGGTCGAGGTCGTATGCGTGGCCGATCGCGCGCTGCGCTGGCAGTACCGTGAACTCCTGCCGGAAGCGCTGCACGCGCCCGCCTTCGTGATCCACGGTGACCAGCAAGGGCGGAACGCGTACCGCCCGGATTTCCCGCACCAGCGCTTCCAGCTGCTCGTAGCTGTCGAAATTGCGCGTGAAGAGGATGACCGCGCCCACCAGCGGGTGCGACAGGACGCGCCGGTCCTCGGCGGTCAGTTCCAGGCCGGCAACGTCGACCATCAACGGGCCGAGCGTCATCGCGTCACTCCAGGTGCACTGCCGAACGTCATGCGTGCCTCATCGGTCGAACACCGCCATTGCCTCGACGTGCGTCGTGTGCGGGAACATGTCCATGACGCCCGCCGCCGTCAGCCGGAAGCCATGCTCCCGGACGAGCAGGCCCGCATCGCGCGCGAGGCTGCCCGAATGGCAGGAAATATACACGACGCGCCTGGCGCCGCTGCCGGCGACAACCGGCAGGATCTCCCGGGCTCCGGCCCGCGGCGGATCGAGCAGCACGCTGTCATAATGCCGTCGCGTCCAGGGCAGGCCCGCCACGTCCTTGAACAGGTCAGCCACGTGGAACTCGACGTTGGGGACGCCATTGCGCTCGGCATTGCCGCGCGCCCGCTGCACCAGGCCTGCGTCACCTTCGACCGCCACGACCTGGCCGGTGCGCCGGGCGAGCGGCAGCGAGAAATTGCCGAGGCCGCAGAACAGGTCGAGCACCGTCTCGCCCGCCTGCGGTTCCAGCACGTCGAGCGCACGCGAAATCATGGCCCGATTCAGCGCGCCGTTGACCTGTACGAAGTCGGTCGGATCGAAGTCGATCGAGATGCCGTGCTCCGGCAGGCGATAGCTGAGCGGCGCACGTGTTCGCGACGGGTCGAGCGGCACGATCGTATCCGGGCCACCTGTTTGCAGGTAAATCCGCACGGAGAACTCGCGTTCGAACGCCGCCATCCGATCCAGATCGGCAGGTACCGGCGGATCGAGCACTCGCAGCACGAGTGCCACGACGTCGTCCGACACCGCGACCTCGGCCTGGGGCACCCGGCTGGCGATGGTCAGGCTCTCGACCATTTGCCCAAGCGGCGTGATCAATGCACCCACGGGCTCGACGAGCACGTGGCATTCGTGGAGGTCGGTCACGTACGGCGACGAACGCTCGCGAAAGCCGACCAGAACCTTGCCCTTTCGTGGCACGAGCTTGATGCCGAGGCGCGCGCGCCTGCGGTAGTTCCAGACCGGACCGCGGAGCGGCTCGAGCAGGCGCCCGGCCTGCACCTCGCCGAGGCGCGACAGGTTCTCGATCAACTGCGATTGCTTGAACGCGAGTTGGGCGTCGGGCGCGAGGTGCTGCAATGCACACCCTCCGCACAGACCGAAGTGAGGACACTTCGGCGGCACGCGGTCCGGGCTGGCGCGCAGCACCCGTTCCGTGATTGCATGGTCGAGCTTGCGCTGCCGATGCGTTCGCCGCAGCACCACCCGCTCGCCCGGAAGCGAATCGGCCACGAAGACTGTCTTGCCGTCGATGCGAGCGACGCCTTCCGCCGCGTGCGTGAGGTCGACGATGTCCGCCTCTTCGGGCGCCATCTGCAGGCGCTTCATGGGCTGGTCAGCTCCCGCACTTCGTCCACGCGTCCAGGTATTCCCGCAGGTGCGGCTTTTCCGCTCCCGCCAGCCCCGCACGGACGAGTTCGACCTCGCGCTCGTGCTCCTCGTGCGTGAGCCGGCCGCGCATGAGTTCGAAGCGCAGGTAGATCAGGTACGTGTTGACGACGTCGGTCTCGCAGTAGTTGCGGATGTCCTCGCAGCGTCCCTGGAGGTGCGCGTCCCAGACGCCCTCGCCCGTCAGGCCCAGTTTGCCGGGGAAGCCGAGCAGCTGCGACATCTGGTCGAGGCCGACGCGGCCGCGTCCCTGGAAACCGGAGAGCACGTCCATCAGGTCGACGTGCCGCCAGTGGAAGCGGCTGATGTAGTTGTTCCATCTGTACGACTGGTCCATGTCGCCCATCTCCCAGTAGCGATGGGCCTGGACCTTGTGACGCAGCGCGCGGTAATGGAGCACCGGCAGGTCGAATCCTGCACCGTTCCAGCTGACCAGCGTCGGCGCGAGGCGCTCGATGCCATCGAAGAAGCGGCGCACCAGCTCCTCTTCCGACGAGTCCGGCTCACCGAGGCTCCAGACTTTGAAGCCATCCCGCGAGCGCATCGCGATCGAAATCGCGACGATGCGCTGCTGTTCGAGCGACAGGAACTCGTTGCCGGTCTGCTCGCGCTGCCGCGTGTGCATGACGTAACCGACCTGCTTGTCGGTCAGGGTTTCGAGCCCGTGCAGCCTGCGGCCGAACTCGACGTCGGGGACTGTCTCGATGTCGAACGCGAAGACGTTGTTGATGATGCTCATTGCGCTTGCTCCACACGCTTCATCAGCACGGCGACCGCCACCACGAGCCCCGCTTCGTCGGTGAGCGTGACGTGTCCCTCGCCGGCGCCGAGCCTGTCCCGCAAGGCGCGCCCGCGTTCGGACCAGATCACTTCGGGCCGGCCCCAGGCGTTCGGCGCGATGCCGACGTCGCGAATCCAGATGCCATGCGCGAAGCCGGTGCCCAACGCCTTGACGATGGCTTCCTTGGCGGCGAATCGCATCGCGAGGAAACGCACCGGTCGCTTGTAATGACGGAACCCCGCCTCTTCCTCAGGCAGCAGCAGCCGGCGCACGAAGTGTTCACCGTGCCGGGCGTAGACCTCTTCGACGCGCGCGAGCTGCACGACGTCAGTGCCGATGCCGAAGATCATGGCCGGGTGCTCAGGGTGCGCTCGTGGCCAGGCCGCGCCGGGCTTCAACCATCAGTCGCCGCATTTCGCGCACGGCCGGGGCCAGGCCATCGAAGACGGCGCGCGCGATGATCGCGTGCCCGATGTTCAACTCGACGATCTCCGCGATCGCCGCGACGGGCTGCACGTTGTGATAGTGCAAGCCATGGCCGGCGTGCACCTTCAGCCCGATCTGCGCGCCAAAACGCGAGCCGTGGACCAGCCGCATCAACTCCTTCGCCTGGTGCTCGCCGGTCGATTCGGCGTAGGCGCCTGTGTGCAGTTCGACGACGGGCGCACCGATCTCGCGCGAGGCTTCGATCTGTTGCGGGTCCGGGTCGATGAACATCGAGACGCGGATGCCGCATTCGCGCAGGGCAGCGCAGCATTCCTTGAGGCGCGCCTTCTGCCCGGCCACGTCCAGACCGCCCTCGGTCGTGACCTCCGTGCGTCTCTCCGGCACCAGGCACACGTCCTGCGGCCGCACCTGGCGCGCGATGCCGATCATTTCGTCGGTGGCCGCCATTTCAAGGTTCATGCGAGTCTGCAGCGAGGACCGAAAGCGGTGCACGTCGTGGTCCTGGATGTGGCGGCGATCCTCGCGCAGGTGCAGCGTGATGCTGTCCGCGCCGGACTGCTCGGCGACGAGCGCCGCATGCAGCGGATCTGGATACGGCGCACGGCGTGCCTGCCGCAGCGTCGCGACGTGGTCGATGTTGACGCCGAGTTTGATCGGGTGGGTCAGCTGCAAAGGATCAACCTCCGTCCGCCTTGCCTGCATGCGCGCGCATTTCGCGAGCCACGTCGCGTGTCCGCAATGGCCGGCCGTCGAGCAACCGGTCGAGCGCCGCCCGCAACAACCGGCGGGCATCCGCCAGGCTGCGCACGTCGCTGAGCTCTTCACGCGCCAGCGAGAGCAGCGACGCGCCGCAAAATATCAGGGTTCCCTCCGCCACTCCATCGACCGGCTCCGCGCCGCCCTCGATGCCGTAACGATAGCTGCGCGCCGAATCGAGGGGCTCGCCGCTAGTGGCCTCGTGCTCGAGATTGAGACCCCAGCCGAGTTCGTCGAGCAGCCGCTTCTCGAACAGGCGCAGCGCCCGCCCGGGATCGTGGTCAGGTGCGTAGAGGCGCTCGATCAGGATCGCGTAGGCGTCGAACAGAGCGGGATGCGGGTCGTTCCGTTGCAGCAGCTTCAGCAGCAGCTCGTTCGCGTAGAACCCGCTCATCAGGCGATCGCCGGCAAGCGTGGCGGGTGGACGAACGCGCTCGGCCGACGTCAGGTGCCCGGCTTCACCGCGGCCGCTCCAGCAAACCAGCGACTCCGTGAACGGCTGCAGCGCGCCGCCCGTCGCCGTGGAGCCCGACTGCCGCGAGGCCCGCGAGAACACCGAGACGCGACCGTGCGTGCGCGTCATCAGCTCGAGGATGCGGCTGGTGTCCCGCCAGGGATAGTGGTGCAGCAGGAAGGCGGGTTCGAGGTTGACCCGCCGGGCTCCAGTCATGATTCGTAACCGAACTTGCGCATCGCGTTCTCGTCGTCCGACCAGCCTTCCTTCACCTTGACCCAGAGTTCGAGGTGCACGGGCTGGTTGAAATGCCGGTTGAGGTCGAGCCGGGACTGGCGGCCGACTTCCTTCAACAGCAAACCGCCCTTGCCGATCACGATTGCCTTCTGGCCCGCACGTTCGACCCAGATCACGGCCTGCACCACGAGCTTGCCGGGCTCGTCCTCGGACGGGCCGATGCCTTCGATCTCAACGACGAGGCCGTACGGCAGTTCTTCCTGCAGTCGCAGCATCAGCTTCTCGCGGATGAGTTCCGCGGCCATGAAGTGATCCGGGGAATCCGTGACCTGCTCTTCCGGGAAAATGCGCGGCTGCTCGGGCAGGTATTTCGCGATTACCTCGGGCAGTTTCTCCAACGTCGCCTTGCGCGTCGCCGAGATCGGCACCACTGCGGCGAAGTCGGCCTTCTGCGTCAGGTCCTGGATGAAGGGCAGCAGCCTTGCCTTCGGGTGCGCACGATCGACCTTGTTGATCAGCAGCACGATCGGCAGGCCCACCTGTTTCAGTTCGTCGAGTACGCGTTCGTCTTCGTCGGTCCAGCGCAGCGCTTCGACCACGAACAGGTTCACGTCCACGTCCGCCAGCGAGGAGATGGCGGTGCGGTTCATGTACCGGTTCATCGCGCGCGTCTGCTTGGTGTGGATACCTGGCAGGTCGACGAACGCGATCTGCATACCGGGTCTGTTCAGCACGCCGTGTATGCGCGTGCGCGTCGTCTGCGGCTTCGGGCTTACGATGCTGATCTTCTGCCCGACCAGCGCGTTCAGCAGCGTGGATTTACCGACGTTCGGACGGCCTGCGAGCGCGGCAAAGCCGCAACGAACCGTCGGCTCTGCACCGGCGGGAGGAATGATCGATTCGTCGGTCATGATGGCTCCTGCGCGCGGCCCAGGGCCTCCAGCACGCTTTGTGCAGCTTCCTGCTCGGCACGGCGCCGGCTCGAGCCCTTGCCCGTCGCCCGCAAGGCAAGTTCGGCGGTTGCGCAACTCGCGACAAACCACTGTTCGTGCGGCTCGCCGCCCACCTCTTCCAGCGCGTAGATCGGCAGCGCCAGTCCGCGCGACTGCAGTGCTTCCTGCAAGCGCGTCTTTGGATCCTTGAGAGTTTCGGCGGAGGGCAGTTCGCGCAGGCGCTCGCCGAGCAGCCGGTGCACCACGTCACGGGCGGCCTCAATGCCGCCGTCGAGGTAGATCGCGCCGATAATCGCCTCGAGGCTGTCCGCCAGGATGGAATCGCGGCGGAAGCCGCCCGACTTCAGTTCGCCGCTGCCGAGCCGCAGCTGGTCGCCGAGGTCGAGTTCGCTGCCGATCGCCGCGAGCGCCGGACTGCTCACGAGCGCGGCGCGAAACCGGCTGAGGTCGCCTTCGGGGGCATCCGGGAACGTGCGGAACGCGAGCAGCGCGATCGCGAAGTTGAGGACCGAGTCGCCGAGGAATTCGAGGCGTTCGTAGTTCGTGCGGCTGGCGCTGCGGTGGGTCAGCGCTGCCTCGAGCAGCCCGGGATCACGAAAGCGATACCCGAGCCGCCGTGCGGACCATTCATCGGCGTGCAGCAAAGCCCGCCGTCACTGTGGGATCGAGACCGTCTTGTCGAACTTGACCAGCAGGTACACGTTCGCGACGAACGGCTGCTCGGCCTCGTAGGACGCGATCATGTCGAAGCCTTCGGCGGTCTTGTCGATCTCGATCTCTTTCCAGCCGATGCTGCTGATGTCCTCGACGTCCCAGCGGCGCTCGAGCGAGCGGCGGATCAGCGCCGGGTTGGTGTCGATGGCAGCGTGTTCGTCGCGCACCTGCTCGAGCGAGCGCGCGACCTTGGTGTACTCGAGGTACACCGGCACGAGCCGGATGCCCGCATACAGTGCCGAGCCGAGGATCAGCAGGATGATTACGATGCCGAGAAACGTCGCGCCGCGTTCACGTGGTCTCATCACGGGTCTCCCTTTCGAGTTCAATGGATGGCCTTGCCGATGCGGTCCCACATAGGTGCGCTCGGTAACTTCCAGTTCAGCCAGATGCGGACGGCCTTGCCGACCACGTTGTCGGCCGGCACATAGCCGACTTCCGGGAACCGGCTGTCGCGGCTGTTGTCCCGGTTGTCGCCCATGAAGAAAAAGTGGCCCGCCGGCACGACGTCGTCGAAGTCCACCGACGGCCGTTCGCCAATGTAGAGCGTTCGGTGCTCGATGGTACCCAGGTGTTCGATGCCGATCTGCGCCCTGGGCGTGCTGCCGTACGGCTCTGAGTAGCCGTCGAGCGTGACGTCCTGCAACTTGTCGTTGATCCAGACGCGCTTGTCGAGGACCACCACGTGATCGCCCGGCAGGCCGACCAGGCGCTTGATGTAGTTGGTCGCCGGATCCGACGGCAGGCGGAACACCACGACGTCGCCGCGGGCCGGCTCGCCCAGCGGCACGATCTCGGCATTGACCACCGGCAGGCGCAGGCCGTACGTAAACTTGTTGACGAAGATGAAGTCGCCGTCGAGCAGCGTCGGCATCATCGAGTCCGATGGAATGCGGAACGGCTCGTACAGGAACGAGCGGATCACCAGCACCAGCAGGATGATCGGGAAGAACGACCGTGCGTATTCGACCAGGATGGGTTCGGGCGGGCCACCGGCGGCGCTGCCCGTCCTCCGCTGGCGTTGCGGGCGAAACACACGGGCGTCGACCAGCCAGACCAGCCCGGTGACCAGCGCAGCAAGGACCAGAAAAAAGGAAAAGTCGAAGACCAAGCAGCACCTCTTGGAACGGAGCGGAGTATTGGTTAATTATCTCGCGGAATCAATGCTTTGCGTCACATTGTGCAAGCAGGAGTGAAAATCACTCCTTGCGTCCCACCTGCAGCACGGCCAGGAAAGCCTCCTGCGGGATTTCCACCTGGCCGATGCTCTTCATGCGCTTCTTGCCTTCCTTCTGCTTCTCGAGGAGCTTGCGCTTGCGCGAAAGGTCCCCGCCATAGCATTTCGCCAGGACGTTCTTGCGCAGCGCCTTGACGGTCGAGCGGGCGATGACGTGCGCGCCGATGGCGGCCTGGATCGCCACCTCGAACATCTGCCGCGGAATCAGTTCCTGCATCTTGTCGACCAGCTCGCGGCCGCGCTGATAGGCAGAGTCGCGGTGGCTGATGATCGAGAGCGCGTCGACCTTGTCGTCGTTGATCAGGATGTCGAGCCGCACCAGCGGCGCCGCCTGGAAGCGGTCGAATTCGTAATCGAACGACGCGTAGCCACGGCTGCAGCTCTTCAGGCGATCGAAGAAATCGAGCACGACTTCGGCGAGCGGCAGTTCCCATTGCATCGAAACCTGGTTACCGAGGTACAGCAGTTTTTTCTGCACGCCGCGCTTGTCGAGGCAGAGCTTCATCACCGGGCCGACGTAGTCCGGCGGCAACAGGATGTTGGCGACGATCATCGGCTCGCGCAGTTCCTTGATCTTGTCTACCGGCGGCAGCTTGGCCGGGTTGTCGACGTTGACGATCTCGCCGTCGGTCGTCAGCACTTCGTAGACCACGGTCGGCGCGCTGGTGACGAGCGAGAGCTCGTACTCGCGCTCGAGCCGCTCCTGCACGATGTCCATGTGCAGCAGGCCGAGGAAACCGCAGCGGAAGCCGAAGCCGAGCGCCGTGGAGACTTCGGGCTCGTAGTTCAGCGCGGAATCGTTGAGTTTCAGCTTCTGCAGCGCGTCGCGGAAGGCCTCATAGTCGTCGCTGCTCACCGGAAACAGGCCGGCGAACACGCGTGGCTTGATCGTCTTGAAGCCAGGCAGCGGCTCGCTGCATGGACGATTCTCGAGCGTGATGGTATCGCCGACGGGTGCGCCGTCGATTTCCTTGATGCCCGCGATGACGAAGCCGACCTCGCCCGTGTAGAGCGCATCGGCCACCAGCGACTTCGGCGTGAAACGGCCGAGCTTGTCCACCTGATGCGCGCGGCCCGTGGTCCAGACGCGGATCTTCTGGCCCGTGCGGATCGAGCCGTTCACGACGCGCACGAGCGACACGACGCCGACGTAGCTGTCGTACCAGGAGTCGATGATGAGCGCCTGCAGCGGACCGTCCGGCTCGCCTTTTGGCGGCGGCACACGCCGCACGAGTTCCTCGAGCAGCTCGTCGACGTTTTCGCCGGTCTTGGCGCTGACGCGCACGGCGTCCTCGGCCTCGATACCGATGATCTCCTCGATCTCCTTGATGACCTTGGCCGGATCGGCCGATGGCAGGTCGATCTTGTTGAGCACGGGCACGACCTCGAGTCCCTGCTCGAGCGCCGTGTAGCAGTTGGCGACGCTTTGCGCCTCTACACCCTGGGCCGCGTCCACGACGAGCAGCGCACCTTCGCAGGCCGCGAGCGAGCGCGAGACCTCGTATGAAAAGTCGACGTGCCCCGGCGTGTCGATCATGTTCAGCTGGTACGTCTCGCCGTCGCGCGCCTTGTAGCGCAGCGAGACGCTCTGCGCCTTGATCGTGATCCCGCGCTCGCGCTCGAGGTCCATCGAGTCGAGCACCTGCGCGTGCATGTCGCGGGCCGCGAGGCCGCCGCAGATCTGGATGAACCGGTCGGCGAGCGTCGACTTGCCGTGGTCGATGTGCGCGATGATCGAAAAGTTGCGGATCAGTTTCATCGGGACCCAGGTCATCCGGCGCAACCCGGGGTTCGGGCGCGTCAAAACCCGTGATTATAACCCGAGGGCTGCAGCGACCTTGTCACGATCGTACCGGCCTTCGCAAGCCACGTGGCCGTCGACTGTGAGCACCGGAACGCGCAGCCCGAACTCCCACACCAGTGCTGGTTCGGCATCGACGTCGTGCGCGGCGAGGATGTCCAGCAGCCCCGGGTGGTCGAGCGAGAAATCGAGCAGAAATTCGTCGCAGAGGTGACAACCGTCGCGGACATACAGCACGAGCGAGATCGCGGCCGCAGTCATGTCGGGCCAGACATTGTGGTGTCGTCGGCACCAAGCCACTGCCAGCGCACCGGCACCTTTGCCCTCGTCAATCTCGAGGCCAGGAAGCCACCGGCCAACAGGCCGAGCAACGCCCCCAGCAACGGGATGATCCCCTGCTCCCAGCCCGCAACCCGGAGCAAGGCCGGGCCGGCAAGCAACCCGGCCAGGGGTGGCAGGTACAACTGGCAGGCAGCCCGCAACAGGCGAGCATCGTCGATCCGCACTTCAAGCCGGTCGCCCGGTTCAAGCGTTCGCATGCCCTGCTGCGCGTCGATCTCGAGCCGGCGGGGTCGGTTCGACCGTTGCCAACCGCAGCCGCGTCCGGCCGCACAGCTGCCGCAGGCGGGCTGATTGGAAACGCCGCATTCGACGCGGGCCCGGCCGGCCTCGCCCCGGGTAACGACCCCGGTGACCTGCCCCATGGCTCAGCGAGCGGAGCCGGCCGGGGAATCAGCCGGGACGTCAGAGCCCTGGACGGGCACGACCGAGTTGGCGATTTCGCGGACAGTGGCCGCAGGCACTTCCCCGATCGCGGTGACCACGTGCCCGTGCACGCTCGTCGAATAGGCGTTGGCCGACCCCATGGTCGAGGTTTCGGGCGGACGCGGTCCCGTCTGCGTGCCGGGCTCGATGAAGACGGAGATGGCTGCGATACCGTCCGAAAAGATCAGGTGCTGGGCCGGTATCGGCGAACCGGGGATCGGCTGCAGCCGGCTGGCCACGAGTCGGAACCCCGGCGGCAGGCGTACCGGCCTCCACCCGCCCTTGCGCGGCAACTGGGGCATGGCAGCCAGCTTGCGGTCGGTACGGACCCACTGGAACCCGGTGGCATCGACCGTCGGCTCGATGTCGTGGGCCGGAATCCTGTCCTTCATCTGCAGTTGCGAGAAGCGAATGACCTCGATCGGGTTGCCGATGCCATTCGTCACGACCGACTGCAACGGCATGGCTGTCTCTTCATCGAGCCAGAGGCGGTAGCCGTAGCGGTAGATGTCCTTGGGCCGTACGTCGATGACGCGGACCTCGCGGCCCAGCAGGCGACTGCCTTTCGGGCCGACGGCAAGCTCGTAGTTGTGATCGAGCGCGGGGCCCGGGGTGGGCAGCGACTTGAGCAACGAGCCGTCGTCGCCGCGCGGCTCCACGATCACGACGCGGCGGTCCGGCAGGTAAGCGTGGACCTCTTCGCGCGTGCGCACGATTTCACGGCCACTGCCGTCCAGCGACACCAGGCGCTCGAGACTCCTGCCCTCGTCAACCCGGTGCACGATGCGCATCGTCTCGGCCTGGCGTCCGGTCGAATGCGTGAACAGGCCGTCGTAGTTGCGAGTGGCGAGCGACTCCGACATGCGCTCGATCCACGCCCGCGCGTCATCTTCGGCACGCGCCGAGAACGCCAGCAGGCAGGCAGCGACGCATACCGCGGCTCGCCTCATCGCGTATCGACTCATTGCTAGGGAGCCTCTCCCATCTCGTATGAGACGCGCGCGATGCCCGGATCAGCGGCGAGGAGGCTCGAGAGCACGTTGCGCCGGACCATCGGCGTCGAGAACTGGCTGTGGGCGACCACGTAGCCCGCGAGGCGCTGGCTCTGCGCCGGCGTCGGGCTTGCCGACATGGCGAACGAATTGGCTGGCGTGACTTCGAGCTGGGCAACGGGCGTGGCGTCAGGCCGGAACAGCAGCACTGCGGAGACAGCTGCACTGGCGGCAAGAGCCGTACGCACCATCGGTCGCTTCCAGAGCGCGACGTGCTGCTGCACCTGGACGGTGGCACCCGGGCGTGCCGTGGAGGCCTTCTCGACCAGGACCGGGGCCTCGTCGATGGCGGCGCTCACGCACGCCGCGAACGAGGGTGTGGCAAGCCGACCGCCTGGGGCGCGCAACGTCTCGCCAATCAGGGCGTAGGAGCCGAACGTGCGGCGCAACTCGGGGTCCTTGTCGAGGCGCCGCATGAGCAGGCCCATTTCGTCCCGTGGCAACTCGCCGTCCAGCAGGGCCGAAAGCTGTTCACGAATCTGGTCGGTCATTTCGTTCTCGGCACTTGGTTTCAGTCGAGCAGGGGTTTCAGTCGAGCAGGGGTTTCAGTCGAGCAGGGGTTTCAATGCGCGGTCGATGGCTTCACGGGCACGAAAGATACGCGACCGGACGGTGCCCACCGGACAATCCATTGCCACCGCGATTTCTTCGTAACTGAGGCCCTCGATTTCGCGCAGCACGATGGCCGTGCGCAGGTCTTCGGGCAGGTGCTCGATCGCGCTGTTGACGGTCTGGCGGATCTCTTCGGAGAGGACCGTCGCCTCGGGCGTGTCGTCGTGCTTGAGTCGCGCCGCCACGTTGTTCTGCTCGCTTTCCGAGAGTTCCGCTTCGTAGTCCAAGGGTCGGCGCTGGCGCGAGGCGATCGAATTGCGGGCCGTATTGACCGCGATGCGATAGAGCCAGGTATAGAACGCACTGTCGCCCCGAAACGACCCCAGGGCCCGGTAGGCCTTCACGAAGGCTTCCTGGGCGACATCCTCGGCTTCCGTCGGATCGCGTAGCAGCCGCGCCACCAGCTTGATGACCTTGTGTTGGTACTTGAGCACCAGCAGGTCGAACGCGCCGCGTTCGTTCTGCTGGGCCCGCCGCACGAGTTCGAGGTCGCTTTGCTCGGTGCCCGCAGGCAGGCCGGCATCGTCGTCCCCGGGTTCTCGCGACTTCATAGACTCGTCCGACGGGGGAAAGTTCTGCATGGATTGCATGGCCAGGCTAGCGCAGTTGCCGCCCGATCACGAACCAGCCAAGCGCCCGGACCGGGGAGGACGACAGTCCACCGGCGAATGACCGCAGTTGGCACGTCGAATGGCGTCAGCCAGGTGCGCAACCGCGCGCCAGCCGGGTGGAATCCACGAGCAGATCGAGGAAAACCGAGGGACCTATCGTTCGCGTGCCGACACCGATCGTCGTCCGGCACGGGACCTGTCCTGCCGTGAGCAGCCAGAGCGAGCCGTCTGTGCAGGCCACGAGCCGACGGGCCGGGTTGCCCTTGGAACGCATCCATGAGCCCGCCTGGGCCGCCACGATCGAACTGCCGGCCAGCAACAGCAGCAGGCAAGCTGTCACCGAACCGCCGGAGCGAACAACGGCCCACGCCAGGAACGCCGTTGCCAGCGCCACCATCGCGCCCACGGCCAGGTCGGCTGCAGTCACCGGGGGCAACTCAAGGCTCGAGTCGACGGATGCAGGCGATGATCGCACGCTGGGATTCCTCGGCCGGGGTGGCCCGACCCACAAGATACCCGAACAGGTCGGGGTCCTGCAGTTCGACCAATTGCAGGAATGCGTCGCGTTCGTTGGATGACGCCGTCGCCCAGGCCCGGTCGAGGTAGCGGGCGAGCATGACGTCGAGCTCCCGCATGCCACGCCGGCAGCGCCAGCGCAGCCGTGCCATGTTGGCGTCGGCGGGAGCCGTCACCTGCCCTCACCCGAGTTGCAGTCGACCTCTCGCGCGGGCGCGGGAGAGGCTAAACGGCGCATCAGTGCTGCCGCTCGATGATCATCCTCTTGATCTCCGCAATGGCCTTCGACGGATTGAGGTCCTTCGGGCAGGCCTGCGCGCAGTTCATGATCGTGTGGCAACGGTAGAGGCGGAACGGGTCTTCGAGTTCGTCGAGGCGCTCGCCCGTGGCCTCGTCGCGCGTGTCGATGATCCAGCGGTACGCAGCGAGCAACGCCGCCGGGCCGAGGAAGCGGTCGCTGTTCCACCAGTACGACGGGCAGCTCGTCGAGCAGCAGGCGCACAGGATGCATGCCGACGGACGGTCGATCTTTTCCTGGTCTTCCTTCGATTGCAGGCGCTCACGGTCCGGTGGCGCCGGCGTACGCGTCTGCAGCCACGGCTTCACCGACGCGTACTGCGCGTAGAAGTTGGTGAGGTCGGGCACGAGGTCCTTGATCACCGGCAGGTGCGGCAACGGGTAGATCTTCGCGTCGCCCTTGATCTCGCCGATGGCCTTGGTGCACGCCAGCGTGTTCACCCCGTCGATGTTCATCGCGCACGAACCGCAGATGCCCTCGCGGCACGAGCGCGGAACGTCAGCGTCGGGTCGACCTCGTTCTTGATCTTGATCAGCGCGTCGAGAACCATCGGGCCGCATTGGTCGAGATCGACCTCGAAGTTGTCGACGCGCGGCTTCTCGCCCGAATCGGGGTCGAAGCGATAGACGCGGAACGTCTTGACGTTCTTCGCACCCGCCTGGGCCGCGTGACTCTTGCCGGCCTGGACACGGGAATTTTCGGGAAGTCTGAATTGGGACATGGGAGGGAGAAGTTCGCAGGGGTTAGGGGTTAGGGGATAGGGGTTAGTCGGAAAGCGCCGGTGACTGGAGTCGGCGACTCCCGCACTGGTCACTAATCACTAATCACTAATCACTCACTCAGTAAGTCCGGGCCTTGGGCGGAATGGCTTCGACGTCGCTCGTGAGCGTGTTCATGTGCACCGGACGGTAGTCGATGCCGACCTTGCCCGAGGCATCGACCCAGGCCAGGGTGTGCTTGAGCCAGGTCACGTCGTCGCGGTCCTTGAAGTCCTCACGGGCGTGGGCGCCACGGCTTTCCTTGCGGTTGGCCGCCGACGACATCGTCACCAGCGCCTGCGCGAGCAGGTTGTCGAGCTCGAGCGTCTCGATCAGGTCCGTGTTCCAGATCAGCGAGCGGTCAGCGACCTGCACGTCGGCGAACGTGGCGAAGACGGCATCGAGCTTCTGCACGCCTTCGTCGAGCGACTCGCCCGTGCGGAACACCGCCGCGTGGTTCTGCATCACACGCTGCATGTCGAGACGAATCTCTGCCGTGCGACGCGTGCCCTTCGCATTGCGGAGCCTGTCGAGCCGGCCGATCGCGAGGTCACCCGCATCCTTCGGCAGCGGCTTGTGCGACGTGCCGGGCTTGATCGTCTTGCCGCAGTGATGCGCGGCCGCACGACCGAACACGACGAGGTCCAGCAGTGAATTGGAGCCGAGGCGGTTCGCGCCGTGCACGGACACGCAGGCCGCCTCGCCCACTGCCATGAGGCCCGGGACCACCGAATCCGGATTGCCGTTGCGCAGCGTCACCACCTCGCCGTGCACGTTGCAGGGAATTCCGCCCATGTTGTAGTGCACCGTCGGCAGCACCGGGATCGGTTCGCGCGTAACGTCCACGCCCGCGAAGATTCGCGTCGTCTCGGCGATTCCCGGCAGGCGCTCCTGGATGACGGCGGCGCCGAGGTGTTCGAGGTGCAGGTGGATGTGGTCCTTGTGCGGACCTACGCCCCGGCCCTCGCGGATCTCGATCGTCATCGACCGACTGACGACGTCGCGCGAGGCGAGGTCCTTCGCGTTGGGTGCGTAGCGCTCCATGAAGCGCTCACCCGCCGAGTTGGTGAGGTACCCGCCTTCACCGCGCACGCCCTCGGTGATGAGGCAGCCCGCACCGTAGATGCCGGTGGGGTGGAACTGCACGAACTCCATGTCCTGCAGCGGCAGCCCGGCACGCAACGCCATGCCGCCGCCGTCGCCAGTGCAGGTGTGGGCGGACGTGCACGAGAAGAATGCGCGGCCGTAGCCGCCCGTCGCCAGGATCACGGTGTGCGCGCGGAAGCGGTGCAGCTGGCCCGTCGACATGTCGAGCGCCACGACGCCGCGGCATGCGCCGTCCTCCATGATCAGGTCGACGGCAAAATACTCGATGAAGAAACGCGCCTCATGCTTGAGCGACTGCTGGTACAGCGTGTGCAGCATTGCGTGGCCAGTGCGGTCCGCCGCAGCGCAAGTGCGCTGCGCAATGCCCTTGCCGTAATTCGTCGTCATGCCGCCGAACGGGCGCTGGTAGATCCTGCCGTCCTCGGTCCGGGAGAACGGCAGGCCGTAGTGCTCGAGCTCGAGGATTGCCGCCGGCGCTTCCTTGCACATGAACTCGATCGCGTCCTGGTCGCCGAGCCAGTCCGAGCCCTTGATGGTGTCGTAGAAGTGGAAGCGCCAGTCGTCTTCGCCCATGTTGCCGAGCGCCGCGCTGATGCCGCCCTGCGCGGCGACCGTGTGGCTGCGCGTCGGGAACACCTTGCTGATGCATGCCGTGTTGAGGCCCTGCTCGGCGAGGCCGAAGGTGGCACGAAGCCCGGCGCCGCCAGCGCCGACGACGACGACGTCGTACGTATGATCGGTGAACGCGTAATCCGCAGTGGTCATGCCTGGGCTCCGAACGCGATGCGCAACACGGCGAGGATGCCGATCAGGGCGGCAACGACGAGCGCGAACTTGAGTGCGACCAGCACGACCAGACGCGTGCCCTTGTCGCCGATGTAATCCTCGAACACGACCCGCAGGCCCAGCTGCGCGTGATAGGCGGTGACCGCGACGAGCAGCAGCGCCATCACTGCCGAGAACGGCGAATGCAGCCAGCTGATCACCGCCGCGTGCTGGGCGCCGGCGCCGAGCAGCGCGAGCGACGCGAGGAACCAGCAACCGAGAATGACGAGCCCAACGGCCGTGACGCGCTGCGAATACCAGTGGCTGGAACCACCCTTGGCGGAGCCCAGGCCGAGTACGCGGCCGAGCGGACTACGCAGGCTCATGCGGCACCTCCGAGCGACGCGCCGAGCACGCTCCACAGCACCACCGTCAGCACGACCGCGCCGATCGCCGCCGCCCAACCGGTCTTGCGCGCGATTGGCAGCTCAAAACCGTAACCCGCATCCCAGAACAGGTGCCGGATGCCGTTCAGCAGGTGGAACGAGAATGAAAACAGGCCTCCGACCAGCAGCAACCGGACCAGCGGCGAACCGATCGTGGCGAGCGCGCTGGCGTAGCGCTCCGGTCCGGAGGCCGCAGCGGCGAGCCAGTAGACCAGCACGAAAAAGCTGAGGCTGAGCAGGATGCCGGTGATCCGGTGCAGGATCGACAGGGTGTTGGTGTATTGCCAACGGTACTGCATGAACGGGGACAGCGGCCGCTCGGGCTGTGCCATGTCGCTACCTCTCCTCGGGAATCCGGTACGCTAGAAGTCGATGCAGCGCCCCGCCTTTTCCCAATCGCCGAACCGCGTAGGCTCGGGTCCGTCCCGGCCTCCGATTTCGCGCGGCGGGATCAGCAGTGACGGACTGGCTGGGGATTGCGGCTTGGCCCCGGGCAAGGCCTCGGACCCGGCCTCGGACAAGACGTCAGGCAGGTTCGCCGGGGGCACGGCCGCGGCGTCGATCGGGTGGGGCGTCAGCTCGTCTGGCAAAGGCTTCATGTCAACCCGCGATCTTGCCAGATGTTGCCTATGTTCTCCACCGAGCGCTTGGGCTAAGGTCCGGCAGTACCGATGAATACGCACCGGATCCAGCAATGAACGACGATTCCACAGAAGCCCTGCGCGCGGTGTTGTTGCCTGATTTCGGCGTCCTGCGCGTTGGTGGCGCCGATGCCGTTCCTTTCCTGCAGGGCCAGTTCACCAACGACCTGCGCCTGCTGGCAGACGGCCGAACCCAGGTGGCGGCGTGCTGCACGAACCAGGGTCGCGTCATCGCGCTCGTGCGCTTCCGCCAGACCGACGATGCGATTTACGCGCTGCTGCCCGCCGACCTGCTCGGGAAACTGGCGACGCACCTGCGCAAATTCGTCCTGCGCGCCAAGGTCGAGATCCTGAAGGCCGCCGACCTGAACGTTGGCGCAATCCTCACCGGCGACGCGGCAGCCGCGGCCCAGGCACATCGCGTGTTCGACGAGGCCGCGCTCACGATGTCGCCCGTGCCTCTCGCAGGCACGACCGAAGTCGTGACGTTCCAGTACGCGCCCGGCCGAGAAGTGATCGCGGCGCCCCCGGTGGCCTGGCGTTCGATCAGCGGGCTGTCGCTGAGCCGGCCCAGCCCCCTCGCACAAGCCGAGTGGCTCGCTGCCGACATCGCCGCCGGCTTGCCGCACGTGTTTGCGTCGACGTCGGAGCAATTCATTCCGCAGATGCTCAACGTCGACCTGATTGATGGCGTCAGCTACACCAAGGGCTGTTACACCGGCCAGGAGATCGTCGCGCGGACGCATCACCTCGGTCGCGTGAAGCGACGAACGATGCGTTTTCATCTCGCTGCGGGCGGCGCGACCCCGGCGCCGCTTTCACCTCTGCTGCTCGATGGCGCGAAGGCGGCCGAAGTGCTGATGACCGCAGAGACGGGTGACGGCCTCGAGCTGCTGGCAGTCACGAACCTGGATGCGGCGGGTAAGGTGCTCCAGTTCGCGGATGGGCGCAGCGCCGAGCCGCGAGTGCTGCCGTACAGCCTGTAGGGCAGGCAACGGGGACGCACGACGAAGCGGGCGTTCGCACAGCCCGCGAGCTCCCAGCCAGGGCGCCACAGCCGCAGGGTCAACCTGCCCCCGTTCCGAGCGTCACCCCCCCCCCAACACCGGTCCGCCTCGATCCGAGCGCATGGGCGTGCCTTGGCACAACGACGGCCGCCGTTGGCAGGCACACGAACTCAATCGACGCCGGTCGCGCCAATCCCCCGCCCTGCAGGTCACGCTGGATCGCATCCGGATCGAAGTACCCGTGCGGCACGCGCGACATGAAAGTGGGCGGCCGGTCGGGGAACATCGAGCCAACGGCGCCTTGCACGGTCGCCGCGAATTCGTTTTTCTCGATGCGATCCCAGACGCTGAAAATGAGGCGCCCACGCGGACGCAGCACGCGAGCGGCCTCAGCCAGTGCCCGACGCTTGTCCGGAAAAAACATCACCCCGAACTGGCACACCACGAGGTCGAATAATCCTGGGAAGGGCAGCGCCATCGCGTCAGCCTGTCGCCACTGACTGCACGGGCCGTGCCGACGCCTGCGCCTGCACGAGCATCTGTGGGTTCAAGTCAGTCGCCATGATCGTTACGGTTGCGGGCAGTGAAGTTGCGAGGAGCGCGCGCGTGAGAACTCCGGTGCCAGCGGCCAGTTCCAGCACGCGTTCCGGCGTGCTGTCTTTGACGTGCGCGACCAGGTTACGCGCGTACGGCTCGAACATCAGCGGCACCATGTAACGCTCGTAGATGTCCGGGACCGGGCCCGCGAAGGACTTGTCTGCAGCGGAGATTTCCATGGCTTCGTCCGTGAAGCAAAGAAGCCCGATTATAGGCCCGACCTTCCTGCGCTCAAACGAAGCGATCGCTTACCGGCATTGAGATGCCGCTAGTCCCTGCATCCGCGAGGCTTTCCTGCATCGTCGTGGAATCTGAGTCAGACGGGTACGGCACCTTGCAGCGCCCGGATATTGCGGATCCGAAGCGGACGTCGTACAGGGAGTATCAACCCGAAGCGGAAGTTCGCAGCGCCGAGAGTCCATAAACGAGTGATTGCTTTTAGTCCTGCCTATTGCCAAGTATGGTCTCGTCGCGCAGCGCCTTGAGGTTGACCTGACAGACGACACGACCTGTCTCAGGTGTGGAGTCCTCGATGAACTGGCGGACGGACGATCCAGCGCCCCCGCGAAGTTCAGGCCAGAGGCACGCAAAGGAAGGGTCGCTAAGCACCGGCCCCCAGTTGTACCCCAGGCGAACCATGGCATCGGACGGCAGGAGCCCTTGCTCGACCTGGAGCAGGATAGTCTCCAACATGCGAAGGTCGGCGAGGTTGATCCGGTGCACTGTCTCCCAGTCCGCCAGCGTCCACCTTTGCACCGCTCTCCGGATAGTCGGATTCCGTGATCAGTCGATTCATCCGGGCGTCGAAAGATCTGTGGAACTCCGAGGTTGCGATCCCTATCGCCTGATATGCCGCTGCGCGCGCCTGGACATTGCTCTCCCTGATCTGCATTCCAACAAATGCCATTGAAGCGATGACACCGCCTGCAGCGAGGATCTCGCGCAGCGCTTTACCGGACAACATAGGCGCTCCCCACTGTGGAATCTACCTCGGACCCTGGCCCCAGTTGCGGCGCTGCAATGTTGACACACTTGGAGAGTGCCAACCGCGCGTGGATCCCTGGTTGCCTGTGCGCGCATGTTTGCGCAGCCCGTTCCGCCGGGCAAATGATCGAGTCGAACTCAACGTTTGGTGCCGGTTCCTAAGTTCTGCTTCTGGTTGGTTCCTGCCTTGCGAATACCCGCTTTTTCGGCGCATATCCAACCGAAGTCCAAGGCGCTTTGCTGCCGAAATCGCCGACTAACGCATTCCTGGCCTTCCTGTCCTTCCTGGCATCTCTGCCCTTCCGCCCCTACTCCGGCTTCATGTGCGGGAACAGCAGCACATCGCGAATCGACGGTGAGTTCGTGAACAGCATCACCATGCGATCGACGCCGATGCCGAGACCGGCGGTCGGCGGCATGCCGTATTCGAGCGCACGGACGTAGTCGGCGTCGTAGAACATCGCCTCCTCGTCCCCGCCGGTCTTACGTGCAACCTGTTCGCGGAAGCGCGCGGCCTGGTCTTCCGCGTCGTTGAGCTCCGAGAACCCGTTGGCGATCTCGCGGCCGCCGACGAAGAATTCGAAGCGGTCTGTCAGGAATGGATCGGAGTCGTTGCGGCGCGCGAGCGGGGACACCTCGGCCGGGTACGCGTAGACGAACGTCGGCTGCACCAGCCGATGTTCGGCCGTCTTCTCGAAAATCTCGATCTGCAGCTTGCCGGCGCCGTCGTCCGGCTTCACTGGGATGTGCAGCTTCGCGCACTCGCCAAGCAGGTACTCCACGTCGCGCAGCCGCGCGCGGTCGATGCCCGGATTGAAATGCACGACGAGGTCTTCGACGGTAACGCGGCGGAACGTCGAACCGAAGTCGAAGGTCTCGCCCTGGTACTCCACCTTGCGGGTGCCGCAGACCAGGTCCGCGATGCCCTGGAACATCCGCTCGACCATGTCCATCAAGTCGCGATAGTCCGCGTAGGCCTGGTACAGCTCCAGCATCGTGAACTCTGGATTGTGACGCGTCGACAGCCCCTCGTTGCGGAAGTTGCGGTTGATCTCGTACACGCGTTCGAAGCCGCCGACGACCAGCCGCTTCAGGTACAGCTCGGGCGCGATGCGCAGGTACATGTCGACGTCGAGCGCGTTGTGGTGCGTGACGAACGGCTTCGCGACCGCGCCGCCGGGAATGACCTGCAGCATCGGCGTCTCGACTTCCATGAAGTCGAGCGCGTCGAGGAAGCTGCGCAGGTACTGCACGATGCGGGTGCGCGAGCGAAACACGTCGCGACTCTCATCGCTGACGATGAGGTCGACGTAACGCTGCCGGTAACGCTGCTCGACGTCGGCCAGGCCGTGCCACTTGTCCGGCAACGGCCGCAACGACTTGACCAGCAGCCGCAGTTTCTCGACCTTGACCGAGAGCTCGCCGGTGCGTGTCTTGAACAGCGAGCCTTCGGCGCCAACGATGTCGCCGACATCCCAGCCCTTGAACTCGTCGTAGGTTTCGCCGAGCGCGGCCTGCTGCAGGAACAACTGGATCGAACCGCTGCGATCGGAAATCTTCGCGAACGACGCCTTGCCCATGACGCGCTTCGCCATCATGCGGCCGGCCACCGTCACGCGCGTCGGATGCGCGTCGAGCCAATCGGTCGTGCGGTCGCCATAGCCCGTGTGCAGTTCGTCGGCTGAGGCATCGCGCCGGAAGTCGTTGGGAAACGCCGGGCCTTTTTCGCGCAGGCGCTCGAGCTTCGCCTTGCGCTCGGCGATCAGATGGTTCTCGTCAGCGTTGGTGACCGCCGGAGACTTCGGTTCGTTGTCGGACATTTCTTCCCCTTGGTAAGGGGTCGGGGTTAGGGGATGGGGTTAGTCGGAGCGCCTGGCGCAGAGCGCTTGGCGGAGCGCGGCTCCCCTAACCCCCCAGCCCTTGCTTCAAGCTTTCTTCCAGGAACGGATTCAGGTCGCCGTCGAGGACCGCGGTCGTGTTGCCGATCTCGACGCCGGTGCGGAGGTCCTTGATGCGCGACTGGTCGAGCACGTAGGAACGAATCTGGTTTCCCCAGCTCACGTCCGACTTCGAATCCTCAAGCACCTTGGCCGCTGCGTTGCGCTTGTTGACCTCGAGCTCGTACAGCTTGGCCTTCAGCATCTTCATCGCCGTCGAGCGGTTCTTGTGCTGGCTGCGCTCGCTCTGGCACGCCACCACGATGCCGGACGGCATGTGCCGTATGCGCACCGCCGACTCGGTCTTGTTCACGTGCTGGCCGCCTGCGCCGCTCGAGCGGTAGACGTCGGTCTCGAGGTCGGCCGGATTGATGTCGATTGCGATGTCGTCGTCGACCTCCGGTGAAATGAACACCGAAGCAAACGACGTGTGACGCCGCGCGTTGGAATCGAACGGGCTCTTGCGCACGAGGCGGTGCACGCCCGTTTCGGTGCGCAGCCAGCCATAGGCGTACTCGCCTTCGAACTTGATCGTCGCGCTCTTGATTCCGGCGACTTCGCCGCCGTTGGCGTCGACGACTTCGGTCTTGAAGCCGTTCTTGTCGCCCCAGCGCAGGTACATGCGCATCAGCATGTTGGCCCAGTCCTGGGCCTCGGTGCCGCCGGCGCCCGCCTGGATGTCCAGGAACGCATTGTGCGAGTCCATCTCGCCCGGGAACATGCGCTTGAACTCGAGCTTCGCGAGCTGCGCGTCGATTCCACCAAGGTCCTGTTCGACGGAGTGGACCATCCCCTCGTCAGCGTCGGCTTCGGCCATGTCGAGCAATTCGGCCGCCTCGTCGAGGCCACCTGACATCTTGTCGAGCGTGGCCACTACACCGTCGAGCTTGCCGCGCTCGCGGCCGAGTTCCTGCGCACGCTCCGGCTTCTGCCAGACGGCCGGGTCTTCGAGCTCCCGCAGGACTTCCGTGAGCCGCTCAGCCTTGCCTGCATAGTCAAAGGTACCCCCTGAGCGCATCAGTGCGCTGCTTGAGTTCTTCGATCTGGCGGCGTATCGGGTTGATTTCCATGCGAAAACAGTCGCGGGTCAGGGAGACGGCTGGAACTTCGAATTCTAGCATTTCCCGCCGGAGCCTCGCTGCGGGAGCGGCCCGCCCCCTGCAACCGCCACCATCCGGCACGCTTGTCAGACATCACGAACGAGGCAAGGGGTGAGGGGTCCAGCTCAGAGCTTCCCGACCCACTCGGTCACGAGCTGCAATTTGCGCGTGCCCGTGTAGTCGTCGACACTCGTGCGGTACGCAGCCTGCACACGATCATTCGCCCGGATTTCCGGCGCGTCGACCCCGTCGAGGTACCGGAAGGCGATGGCATCGACGATCTCGCCGGTGGCTGCCCGCAGCCGCAGCTTCAGGTGGCGATTGCCGACCACCCGAGTGTCGACCACGCCGAAGATCCCATCGAACATCGGCTCCGGGAACCCCGAACCCCAGGGCCCGCCTTCACGCAGGGCTGCAGCGGTTGCGACGTTGAATTCGCCGGCCAGCAATTCGCCGTCGGTGTGCAGGTGCCCGGCGAGCGTATCTTCGTCGATCCAGCGTTCGACCTCGTGCGCGAACTCGGCTTCAAAGAATGGCAGGCTTGCTTCGCGCAGCGTGAGTCCGGCCGCCATCGCGTGGCCACCGAACTTGTCGACGAGCCCGGGCCTGCGCGTGGCGATCGCATCGAGCACGTCGCGCACGTGAACCCCAGGTACCGATCGCGCCGAGCCCTTGACCCAGCCCGTTTCCGATCGCGCGAAGGCGATCACGGGCCGATGCAGCCGCTCCTTCACGCGTGACGCCACGAGCCCGATCACGCCCTGGTGCCAGCCCTCGTCGTAAACGCAGACACCGGCCGGTACGTGGCCCTCGAGCAACGCGATGCGCGCGTCGATCAGCGACAAGGCCTCGAGCTGCATCTTCGCCTCGAGTTCCTTGCGGTCCGTGTTGAGCCGGGCCAGGTCCAGCGCCAGGGCGCGCGCTTGCGTCGGGTCGTCTGCGAGCAGGCAACGAATGCCTCGCGTCATGTCGTCGAGGCGACCGGCTGCGTTGAGTCGCGGACCCGCCTGGAAACCGAGATCCTGCCCCGTTACGCCGGCAAGCGTCCGGCCCGACGCTTCGAGCAGTTCCCGCAGCCCCGCGACGCAGCGGCCACGACGGATGCGCTGCAATCCCTGCGCGACGAGCACGCGATTGTTGAGATCGAGTGTCACGACGTCGGCCACCGTGCCGAGCGCGACGAGGTCGAGCAGACGTGCCGGATTTGTGTCGACACCCGTCGGCAGCGCGTCGCGCCTGCGCAGTTCGTGGGTCAGCGCGGCCATCACGTAGAACGCCACGCCCACGCCCGCCAGCGACTTCGAGGCGAAGCGGTTGCCAGGAACGTTGGGGTTCACGATGCAGGCAGCGGCCGGCAGCTCGCGCCCTGGCAGGTGATGATCGGTCACGAGCACGTCGATGCCGTGACGTCGCGCCTCCTCGACCCCGTCGAGCGACGAGATACCGTTGTCCACGGTCACGATGAGACCGGGTTTGCGCTCGACCGCGACCCGCACGATTTCCGGCGTGAGGCCGTAACCGAACCGAAAGCGATCCGGCACCAGGAAATCGGGTTGCTCGAAGCCGAGCGCCGTGAATTGCCGCATCATCAGCGCGGTGCTCGTCGCGCCGTCCGCGTCGAAATCGCCAACGACCAGGACTCGCCTGCGCGTGCGCAGGGCCGAGGCCAGCAAGTCCGCCGCGGTTTCCGCGCCATCGAGCGTGCTGACCGGCAGCAACTGGTCGAGCCGCAGCGCGATATCGTCGGGACCGGCGAGCGACCGGGCCCCGTACACGCGACGCAGCACCGGATGCAGCGTCGCCGGCAACGCCGCCTGCAATTCGGCGCTGGATTCACGACGCAGGATCCGGCGCAACGGCGTCATTCGAGCCACCGCGACACAGCGACCGGCCGGCGCCAGAATCGGAACCGCGCGGACGAATCGACCTGCAACGCCGTGCCGCCGGCCAACAAGTCGAGGCTCCGCATGCCGCCCGCGCGCACGTTCGATGCCAGCATGGACAGCAAACCCGCGTCGACGGACGCCAATGACTCCTCGACCCGCTCGGCGGGCGGCTGCGACACGGCGACGAACGTATCACCACGCCCCGTCTCGCTCCAGACGGTGTTGATGTCGCCCGCATCGTTGCCCAGCGCGTGGCCGAGCGCGCGCAGCCAGCGATCGTCGCTGTGCAGGCGCCAGTGATCGATGCCCGGCGCCCGGCGGCCGATGCGTCGCCGAAACCCCAGAGCCACCAACCGTTGACAGGCAGTCGACGAGACCGCTCGCGGCGCTGATTGACCGGATGCTCGTGCAGCAGCATCTGGATCTCGTTCATCAGGCTGCGAATGCGCGCCCCGTCGCGGCCCGCGGGCATGTAGTCGTGCACGTTATGACCCACGGCGGCGTCCGGCGGCTGAGTTGAACAGTCGATGGAGCGGGTAAAGCGCAGCAGCCATGCGCCCTGGACGAATGCCGCGACGGTCAGTTCTCCGGTCCCGAAATGCGAGCTCACGAGCGCGCCAAGTGCACTGGCGTCGTCTTCGGTGAGTTCCGCCTGGGCAAGTGGCGCGAGCCGCAGGTGATCGAGGCCAGCCGCGAGGTGCACCGGTTGCGCGACACACCAGGAGCCTGGACCAGTCGCAGTCAGTCCGTGTTCCAGCGCCAGTGCGGGCCCGGCGGCCCAGTGCGCCAGGAGATCCGCACCACCGACCGGCTCGAGCAGCCATTCACGCCAGGGCCCGGGGCTCGCCGGACACCAACCGGCCACGCCCGCCGAGCCACTGCAGCGCATGCATGACTGGCAGCGAGTCGTTCGCCGAGGTCTCGGCCAGCGCCGCCTGCAACCAGGGCAGCGCAACTCGCACTTGTGCCGCCGCCATCAGGAGATGCCTCCCGCCGGCAACGGGTGCCATCGTGTACTCGCGCGACGCATGCAGTATCGTAAGGTCATGAAGCTCCAGCTCGAAAATCCCGGCCGGCACGAACCTGGTGCGCAGTTACGGCCCGGGACAGTTGCGCATCGGCGAACGCACGCATTCGACGAGCCTGATCGTTACGGCAACGGCAATCATCACGCCCTGGCGGCCGACCACGGCACAGGAACTGACGGCAGCCGACCTCGAGCCGCTGCTTGGCCTGGCGCCCGAAGTGGTGCTGCTCGGCACGGGTGCACGACAGCAGTTTCCCGACGTCCAGGTCCTGCGCATCCTGCACCAACAGCGGATCGGCGTGGAGGTGATGGACACTTCCGCCGCTTGCCGCACGTACAATGTGCTGGTCACCGAAGGCAGGAGCGTCGCAGCCGCGCTGATCGTCTGAGCTGGCCGCACCGACTGCGCCTAGGCGAGGCCCTGCAGCAGTGGCACGAAAATCACCGGCCCGAGCACTTCACGCTCGTAGCGATCACCGCGGCGGGTGATGCGCAGCAGTTGCTGCTCACGGTCGTTGCCAACGGGAATCACGAGCCGGCCGCCATCGGCCAGTTGCTCCAGCAGCGCCGGCGGCACGGCGTACGAAGCGGCGGCGACGATGATGCCGTCGAACGGCGCGTAGGCCGCCCAGCCTTCGAAGCCGTCACCGTGCTTCATGTACACGTTCGCAATGCGTAGATCGCGCAGGATCTGCCGCGCCTTGACCTGCAGCGCCGCGATGCGTTCGACGCTGTAGAGCGTCGCGACCAGCGGCGCGAGCACGGCGGTCTGGTAGCCGCAACCGGTGCCGACTTCGAGGACTTTGCGCGGCTTGCCCGCCTCGACCAGCGACTGCGTCATGCGCGCGACGATGTAGGGCTGCGAAATCGTCTGGCCATGGCCGATCGGCAGCGCCGTGTCCTCATAGGCACGGCTGGCGAGCGCCTCGTCCACGAACATGTGCCGCGGCACGCTGCGGATGCGCTCGAGCACCTCGTTGTCGGTGATACCCTGCTCGCGAAGTCGCGCCACCAGCCGCTCGCGCGTGCGAGCCGACGTCATGCCGATGCCGCTGACCCTGCTCTGATCCTTCAAGTGCGCTTCATCCGCGTCATTCGTTGCGCCCGCCGAGCCACTCGCCGATGTCGTCGACCGCCGCATGGCGCGTCAGGTCGACCTGCAATGGCGTGACGGAGACGTAGCCGCCGGCGACGGCATGAAAATCCGTGCCTTCGCCTGCATCCGCGCCCTCGCCGGCGGGCCCCACCCAGTACACCGGGCGACCGCGCGGGTCCGAGGCACGCACGACCGGCGCTGACCGATGCCGGTGTCCGAGGCGCGTGGACTTGAGGCCGCGCAACTTCTCGTACGGCAGGTCCGGGACGTTGACGTTGAGAATCATCGACGAATGCAGCGGTGCGCGCTGCAAGCGCAGCAGCATCTCGCTTGCCACGCGCGCGGCCGTCTCGAAATGGCGGCCTTCACGCACGACCAGCGATATCGCGATGGCAGGCAGGCCGAGGAAGCGTCCTTCGACGGCCGCGGCCACCGTGCCGGAATAGAGCACGTCGTCGCCGAGGTTGGCGCCGTCGTTGATGCCCGAGACCACCATGTCGTGATCGATCTCGCCTTCGAACAGGCCCGAAATGGCAAGGTGCACGCAGTCCGTGGGGGTGCCATTGACGAAATGGCGCCGGGGACCGTATTCGACGACGCGCAAAGGGACGTCGAGCGTCAATGAGTTGCTCGCGCCGCTGCGATTGCGATCTGGAGCCACCACCGTCACCTGGGCAAGCGGCTGCAACGCGTCGACGAGGCGCTGCAAGCCCTCGGCACGGTAGCCATCGTCGTTGCTGACCAGGATTCTCATGTGGCGTGGGACCGTATCGACATCAGGGCCCCAGCAGTGGCGGGGTTGGCCACGAACGCCGCGCAACTATACTGGAATCCCAGCCCGCCCCGGAAGCGAACCCCCAAGGCATGACGACCCGAACCCCGCCGCCGGGCGACGACGACCCGAACGCCTTCCGGCGTGCGATGGCCGGCGTGCGCCCATTGCCCAAGCGCCCCGCCACGCCTGCGCGACCGCGACCGCGATCGATTGCCAGATCGACGGGCGCCGGGAGCCAGGACCTGTTGCACGAAAGTCATGCGACAGCGGCCGACCCCGCCGTGCTCGGTGCCGACGATGAGCTGACGTTCCGCCGCACGTACGTACGCGATGAAGTGATGCGCAAGCTGAAGCGGGGCCAGATTGCCGTCGAGGCCGAGATCGACCTGCACGGTCTTGCGGCAGCATGCGGCGCAAGTGGCGCTGCGGCAATTCCTGAACGATTGCGTGCGTCGTGGCCTGCATTGCGTGCGCGTCATACACGGCAAGGGACTGCGTTCGGGTCCCGGCGGTCCGGTGTTGAAGCCGATCGTCCACCACTGGCTGCGCAAGGTCGAGAACGTCGCGGCGTTTGCAGGCGCACGACCCGCCGACGGCGGCTCTGGTGCGGTCTACGTCCTGCTGGCGGGCCGGAGGTAAGGCGCGACTCACTCCTCCCCGCCTTCGCCCGCATCCCAGGCGTCGGCCAGCACTTCATGCAGCACGGCGGTGGCAAATGTGCCCCTTGGCAGCACGAACCGCAGGACCAGTGAGTCGTCGTCGCCGAAAGTCCAGTCGAATTCTCGGACGGGCAACCGCAGGCTGCGCCGCTCGTGATCGATGCGTTCAGATGCGAGCAATGCCGCCAGGTCGGTAAGCGGTGCGACCACGTTGTCCTCGATTTCGCGTGCCAGGCCCGTGGCGGGGGACGCCCCGCGGCCCGGCATGGGGCCGCTCGGATGCACGTCCATCGCGACGCGACGCGCTTCGAGTGCGGCATCAGCGGGCTCCGCTATAAAGAAACTGCGGCGGCCGTCGAGCATGACGGCCTCGCCCGGCAACAGCCGGTTCCAGTCGCCACGCTCGACCCGGGCAGCGAGCACTGAGTTGAACAGGTGGCTGCGGGCTGCCGACAGCATGAAACTGCGCTGTGAGCGGTCGCGTGGTCCGGCAGCACCTCCTGCCCACGCCAGCGCCCGTCGCAGATTGCTGCCTTCGCGCCCGAACCGCTGCGGGCCGAAGTAATTCGGCACGCCGAGATCGCGAATCGCCACGAGCGACGCTTCAATCTCGCCCCGGTCTCCGCCCAGGTCACGGATCCGCAGTTCGAACCGATTCGCGCGATGCGAACCCGGGCGAAGCTTCCGGCCATGCCGGTGCGCCGCGCGCACGGCATAGCCCTCGCCCTGCCATTCCAGGCACTGGGCCACGTCGAACAGTGCCGGTAACGGCAGCGAGTACGCCTGGGTCGTCAGCGCGTGGCGATCCTTGTGACCGCTGAACCCGACGTCGCGGACGGCCACGCCGGCGTGTCGCGCGAGTTGCGCCGCGACCCAGCCGGTGTTGGCGCCCCGCTTCTCGACGACGAGCAGACCGTGATTGCCGGTCCCCTCCGGTTCGAACCCGAGAATTTCGTCGACGACGAAATCTTCTGGCTCCTGGCGGATCGTACCCGTGGCGGGAGGCCGGCCGCGCGCGCACGGTGCAACGCCGAGGCCGGGAACGGCGCCCGGATCGTTCAATGCCCGTCGTGTCCGTTCTGGTGCGCGTGATCGCCTTGCGCGAGCAGCACGATGGCCTGGCAGGCCAGGCCTTCGCCGCGCCCCAGCGCACCGAGTTCTTCCGTGGTCGTGGCCTTGACGTTGACGCAGTCGATCCGTACCCCGAGGTCGTCCGCGATATTCTGTCGCATGAGCAGACGGTGAGGCCCGATCCGCGGTGCCTGCGCGAGGATCGTCAGGTCGGCGTTGACGACCCGCCAACCCTGCTCCTGCACGAGTGCCCCGCAATGCCGCAGGAAGCGCCGGCTGTCGGCGCCCTTCCAGCGCGGATCGCTGTCGGGAAAATGCTCGCCGATGTCGCCGAGCGCCATGGCGCCAAGCAGCGCATCGCACAGCGCGTGCAGGGCGACGTCGCCATCCGAATGCGCGATCACGCCGCGGGTGTGCGCAATGCGTACACCGCCGAGCGTCACGTGATCCCCATCCCCGTAGGCATGCACGTCGTAACCGATTCCCACCCTCATGCGACCACCCTCATCTCCGATCATGGTTTTTCCGACCGGAGGATCGCCTCCGCAAGCGTGGCATCCTCCGGGTTGGTCACCTTGACGTTGTCGGCGCGGCCGCGGATGAGCCGGGGCTGCAGTCCCAGGCTTTCGATCGCCGACGCTTCGTCCGTGACCTGCCGGTCGCGTTCCAGGCAGAGCCGGAGCGCGCGCAGCAACAGCCCATAGCGGAACATCTGCGGCGTGAGTGCGCGCCAGAGTCCGTCGCGTGCCACGGTTTCACCTGCGCGCTGCTCGCCGACTTCTCGCTTCAGCGTGTCGCTGACCGGAACGGCGAGCAAGCCGCCGACGGCATCCGCATCGAGCGCAGCGAAAAGCAGTTCGAGATCGGGGCGGCGCAGGCAGGGACGCGCGGCATCGTGGACCAGCACCCAGTCCGTGTCCCGGGCGTCGCCATCCAGCGCGTCGAGGCCGTTCGCGACCGAATGCTCGCGACGCGTGCCGCCGGTACAGCGACGCACGCGCGGGTCTGAAAACTCTGCCAGGCCTTGCCAGAGGTCATCATCGTACGCGAGCGAGACGACGATGCCGTCGATGCCGGGTTCGGCGAGCAGCGCGGCCAGCGTCCAGGACAGCATTGGCCGTCCGAGCAGCGGGGTGTATTGCTTGCGAAGCGCAGCACCGAAACGGGAACCCTGCCCCGCCGCGGGCACGATCGCCCACCGCCGGACCGCCGGGGTCACGGCAAGTCGGCCTGGGCCGTCCTTTGCCCCGTCGCCGCACCAGGCGCCGGCGTGGTTGCCGTGCCGGGTTGCGCGGGCGGCACAACCTGGAAGAAAGTCTCGTTCGTCTTGACCATGCCGAGGTCGGTGCGCGCGCGTTCCTCGATGGCCTTGCGGCCTTCCTTGAGGTCGCGGACTTCAGCCGCGAGCGTGCGATTGCGGGTTTCGAGCCGGGTGTTTTCGGCGGACTGGACGTCGATGGCCTTCTCGAGGCGCCAGACCTCGCGCATGCCGTCGGGCGATGCCCAGATTCGGTACTGGAGCAGCATCAACACGACGGCCAGGAGGCCGGCCATGATCCGGATGGTCATGGGCGTGAAAGATTAGCAGAAACGGCGCACATCAAACACAACTGACGGCGGCGGTCACCGGAAACGCCTCCCGGCCGGCGTAGGACGCATCGCTGCCGAGTTCGGCCTCGATGCGCAACAACTGGTTGTACTTCGCGATGCGGTCGGACCGGCAGAGCGAGCCGGTCTTGATCTGCGTCGCCCGCGTCGCGACCGCGATGTCGGCGATCGTGTTGTCCTCGGTCTCGCCCGAACGGTGCGAGACGACCGCGCTGTAACCGGCATCGGCCGCCATGTCGATCGCCTCGAGCGTCTCCGTCAGGGTGCCGATCTGGTTGGGCTTGATCAGGATCGAGTTGGCCACGCCCCGGGCGATGCCCTCGCGCAGGATCCTGGTGTTGGTCACGAAGATATCGTCGCCGACGAGCTGGATGCGCTTGCCGAGCCGCTGCGTCAGCAGCGACCAGCCGTCCCAGTCCCCTTCGGCCATGCCGTCCTCGACCGTGATGATCGGGAACCGGTTGACCAGGCCTTCGAGGTAGTCGACAAACTGTGCCGGACTGAAGGTGCGGCCTTCCGACTCGAGCGAGTACGCCCCGCCCTTGAAGAATTCCGAGCTCGCAACGTCGAGCCCCAGGTACACGTCCCGGCCCGCCTTGTATCCTGCGCGTTCGACTGCCTCGAGGATCGTTTCCAGCGCCGCCTCGTTCGAGGGCAGGTTCGGCGCGAAGCCGCCTTCGTCGCCGACGGCCGTCGCCAGCTTGCGCTCGTGCAGCACCTTCTTCAGCGTATGGAAGATCTCGGCGCCGTAGCGCAAGGCTTCGCTGAAGCTGGGCGCGCCGACCGGCAGCACCATGAATTCCTGGATATCGACGCTGTTGTCCGCGTGCGCGCCGCCGTTGATGATGTTCATCATCGGCACCGGCATCACCTTGCGGCCCGGGCCGCCGAGGTGGCGGAACAGGCTCTGCTTCGAGGCTCGCGCCGCCGCATGCGCCGACGCGAGCGAGATGGCGAGCAGCGCATTCGCGCCCAGGCGCGACTTGGTCTCGGTTGCGTCGAGCGCGATCATCTTCGCGTCGATGCCGCGCTGGTCGCAGACGTCATGGCCGAGCAGCGCATTGCGCAGTTCGCCGTTCGCATTGATCACGGCCTGCAGCACGCCCTTGCCCATGTAGCGCTTCTTGTCGCCATCGCGCAGTTCGACGGCTTCACGCGTGCCCGTGGAGGCGCCCGACGGCACGGCGGCGCGACCCATCACGCCACCCTCGACGAAGACGTCCGCTTCGACCGTGGGATTGCCGCGCGAATCCATGATTTCCCGGGCCTTGATGTCGATGATCCTGGTCGTCATAGGGTCGATTCCTCAAAAGGGCGCCGCTTTACGGCTGCGTCAATCTGCTGCATCACCTCGAGCAGCGAGCGCATGCGGTCGAGCGGCCACGCATTGGGGCCGTCCGAGAGTGCCTGAGCCGGGTCGGGGTGGGTTTCCATGAAAATGCCGGAGACGCCGGCGGCGACCGCCGCACGCGCCAGCACCGGCACGAATTCGCGCTGTCCGCCCGAAGCGCTGCCCTGCCCGCCCGGCAACTGCACCGAATGCGTGGCGTCGAACACGACCGGGGCGTACTCGCGCATCACGGCGAGCGAGCGCATGTCGGACACGAGGTTGTTGTAGCCGAACGAGAAGCCGCGCTCGCAGGCCATCACCTGTTCGTTACCGGTGGACCGTGCCTTGTCGATGACATTCTTCATCTCCCACGGCGACAGGAACTGGCCCTTCTTGACATTGACGGGTTTGCCCTGGCTTGCGGCACTCAGGATGAAATTGGTCTGGCGGCACAGGAACGCCGGGGTCTGCAGCACGTCGACGACCGAGGCAACCTCGGCCATCGGCGTGTCTTCGTGCACGTCGGTGAGGACCGGGAGGCCGAGCTGGCGCTTCACTTCCGCAAGGATGCGCAAGCCCTTCCTCGATGCCCGGGCCGCGGAAGCTCGCCCTGGACGAACGGTTCGCCTTGTCGAAGCTCGCCTTGAAACTGTACGGCATGCCGAGCGCACCCGTGATTTCCTGCATGCGGCCGGCGATGTCGAGCACGAGGCCCTCGCTCTCGACGACGCAGGGGCCCGCGATCAGGAAGAACGGGCGGTCGTGCCCGACCTCGAAGCCGCAGAGCTTCATGCGCCCGCCGCCACCGGCAGCTTGCCGGCCTTGTGGTCGCGCGCGGCACGGATGAAGCCGGTGAAGAGCGGGTGCCCGTCACGCGGCGTCGAACGGAATTCGGGATGGTACTGGCTCGCCACGAAGAACGGATGCTGCGGCAGCTCGATGATCTCGACCAGGCCGTCGCGCGAAAAACCCGAAAAGCGCAGACCCGAGTTCATCAGGCGCTGCAGGTACGTGTTGTTGAACTCGTAGCGATGACGATGACGCTCGCGGATCACGTCCGGCGCCGTAAACGGAGTGCGCGAGCGAGCCATGCGAGATCCGGATCTCCTGCGCGCCGAGGCGCATCGTGCCGCCGATCTGCGAGGTTTCGTCGCGCGCCTCGACCGTGCCCTTCTGGTCCTGCCACTCGGTGATCAGCGCGATGACCGGGTGCGGCGAGGCGCGATTGAACTCGGTGCTGTGCGCGCCTGCGAGGCCCGCGACGTTGCGCGAGTACTCGATGATCGCGAGCTGCATGCCGAGGCAGATGCCGAGGTAGGGAATCCCGTTTTCGCGCGCATAGCGCACGGCTTCGATCTTGCCTTCGATGCCGCGCTCGCCGAAGCCGCCCGGCACCAGGATGGCATCCATCCCGGCCAGCGCCTTCGCGCCGTGCTTCTCGATGTCGGTCGCCTCGATGAATTCGATGTTGACGCGCGTGCGCGTGCGCAGCCCCGCGTGGATCAACGCCTCGTTGAGCGAGATGTACGCGTCCTTGAGGTTGACGTACTTGCCGACCATCGCGAGATCGATCGTGAGGTCCGGACTCGCCTTGGCGGCCACCACCTGGTTCCATTCCCCGAGGTCGGCCGCGGGCAGGTTGTGCAAGCCGAACTTCTCGCAGACGATTTCATCGAGTTTCTGCTCGTGCAGCAGCATCGGGATCTTGTAGATGTCGTCCGCGTCGACGCCGGAAATGACGGCGCGTTCCTCCACGTTCGTGAACAGCGCGATCTTGCGACGATGCTCGGGCGGCAGCGGGTCCTGGCAGCGGCAGAGCAGCAGGTCGGGCTGGATGCCGATCGAACGCAACTCCTTCACCGAATGCTGCGTCGGCTTGGTCTTGATCTCGCCCGAAGTTGCAATGTACGGGATCAGCGTCAGGTGCATGTACACGCAGTTGTTGCGGCCGAGCTCGACCCCGAGCTGGCGGATCGCCTCGAGGAACGGCAGCGACTCGATGTCGCCCACCGTGCCGCCGATCTCGACCATGCAGACGTCGGAATCGCCCGCGCCCATGCGGATGCAGTGCTTGATCTCGTCGGTGATGTGCGGGATGACCTGCACCGTCGCGCCGAGGTAGTCGCCGCGGCGTTCCTTGGCGATGACGCGCTCGTAGATGCGTCCGGTCGTGAAGTTGCTGTTGCGGCCCGTGGTCGTGCGCACGAAGCGCTCGTAGTGGCCGAGGTCGAGGTCGGTCTCGGTGCCGTCGTCGGTGACGAAGACTTCGCCGTGCTGGAACGGGCTCATCGTGCCCGGGTCCACGTTGATGTACGGGTCGAGCTTGACCATGGCGACCCGGAGGCCGCGGGCTTCGAGGATGGCACCCAACGAGGCCGCAGCAATGCCCTTGCCCAGCGACGAAACGACACCGCCGGTTACACAGATGAATTTGGTCATTGGAGTCCCCGTCGCATGAAGCACGACGGGAGAGCAGTCTAGCGGATCGGGGGGCAGGCTGGCCACTTCGATGCAAGCACGTCGGCTTCGGTCAACGTGCCACGCCTGTTCCAGGCGATGCGCCAGGATGGTTCGCTGGCACGGGCGGCAAATTCCGCCGCAACTCCCAGATCGGCCACGGCGATCAGGCGGTCGCCCGCGAAAAGCAGCGGCAGGTTCTCGCGGCGCCAGGGCAGCACGTCGTGCTCCTGCAGCCACTTGCGCAATGGACGGTGATGTGCGCCGCCCGCCGGCAGGATTGCCTCGCCACCTGTCCGGCTGCGCACGTCGATCCGCCCGGGCAGGCGTTCGCGACTCAGCCCAACGCCGAAGTCGGGCAACAGGGCGATCGTAGATGCGCCGGACCAAGCGTAGGTCTCACCATCTGCCGTCGGCCAGCTGCCCTCGTTCGTCGCGACGGCGCCTGCCGCTTCGGCATGCAGGCGACCGCGGTAACGACGGACCACCACGCCCGGCCAGCGCGTCTCGGGGATGCGATCCGCAGCCGCGATATTCATGTCGCGCAGCAGGGCGGCCAGGTTGCGTGCGGACGCGGGCGGGAGCCCCAGCCCGGCAAGCCAGGCGCGCAGCACGGCACGCTGCCTCGGCTCGGGCAGCGACAGCAGGGCCTCGAGCTCGATCGCAGTGCCGGCCAGGACCCGCGGCAGGTCGTCAGCGACGCAGGCAGCCTCGGCTTCGAGCGCGTCGCGGGCGTAGTGGGCCACCCGTCCTGCGGTTGCGGCGACCGCAGGCCAGCGCTGCCGCAGCGCGGGCAGGACTTCGAGGCGCAGGTAATTGCGGTCGAAACGCCGGTCCAGGTTCGAGGGGTCCTCCAGCCACCGCAGGCCCTGCGTGCCGGCCCATGTGGCGAGCTCGTCGCGCGTGAATTCGAGCAGCGGGCGCGCGTGCCATGCGGCCGCGCCGAAACGGCCGAGCGGCGCCATGCCCGCGATCGAGCGCAACCCGCCTCCGCGTAACCACTGCAGCAGGATGGTCTCGAGCTGGTCGTCGGCGTGGTGGGCCGTGAGCAGCACCTCACCAGGCTCCAGCCGGATCGCGAGCGCGGCATAGCGAGCTTCGCGGGCTGCAGCTTCCGGACTCTGGCCCGCATCCAGCCTGACGGCGACCCGGACTTCGTCGCAGGCAACGCCGTGCGAGTCCGCCAGCTCACGGCACGCACGCGCCCACTGCGCGGAATCAGCATGCAACGAATGATCGACGTGGACGGCCCGCAATCGCGCGGCGAGGCTGCCCGCGTTCGCCAGCTGCGCCAGCGCGACGAGCAATACCGTGGAGTCGAGCCCGCCGCTCAGTGCGAGACAGAGTCCGGGAGAGTTCTGGTGGCTCGCCGCCGGGACCGCAGCGAGCACGCGATCGAGGCTTGCCGCCAGTCGGTGGGGGGTGAACACGTGCTGCGAGCCCGGGTGGGCGCGGCGCCCGTCAGTTGGCCGCGCGATAAACGCCCTGGCCACGCAGGCGTTCGTACCGCTGCACGACCAGCGCGTCCTCAGACTGCTGCGAAACATGGTCGAGGTGACGCACGAGCGCGTCCTTGAGCGATTCCGCCATCGCCTGCGGATCGCGGTGGGCGCCGCCGAGAGGCTCACGCAGCACTTCATCGACCAGGCCGAGCTTGTCGAGACGTTCCGCAGTGATGCCCATGGCATCTGCCGCGATTTCCTTCTTGTCGGCGCTCTTCCAGAGGATGGATGCGCAGCCCTCCGGTGAAATCACCGAGTAGATCGAGTACTGCAGCATGATCAACCGGTCGCACACGCCGATGGCGAGCGCGCCGCCCGAGCCGCCCTCGCCGATGACCGCAGTGATCACGGGCACTCGCAGCGAGGACATCTCAAACAGGTTGCGGGCAATCGCCCCGCTCTGGTTGCGCTCTTCGGAGCCGACGCCGGGATAGGCCCCTGGCGTGTCGATCAGGGTGATCAACGGAATGCGGAACCGCTCGGCGAGCTGCATCAGCCGCAGCGCCTTCCGGTAACCCTCGGGCTTCGGCATGCCGTAGTTGCGGCGCACCCTTTCCTTGGTGTCGCGGCCCTTCTGGTGACCGATCAGCATGACCGGCCGGCCGGCGAGGCGCGCGAATCCGCCGACGATAGCGAGATCGTCCGCATACATGCGGTCACCGTGCAGTTCCTGGAACTCGTCGAAGATCGAAACCGCGTAGTCGAGGGTGTATGGGCGCTGCGGGTGGCGCGCGAGCTGCGCGACCTGCCACGCCGTCAGGTTGGCGAAGATGCTGTTGGTGAGCGCGCGGCTCTTGGCCCGCAGTCGCGCGATCTCCTCGCCGATGTTGACCTCGGCATCGGACGAGACGAAGCGCAGCTCGTCGATCTTCGCCTCGAGCTCGGCGATGGGCTGCTCGAATTCCAGGAAACTCAATGCCATGGCCCGGAAGGATGCCGGACGCCCGGCGCTGGCGCAAATCAGCCTGTCGCGCGCTGGCCGCGCGATCCGGCGGGAACCCTGACCGACAGGTTGTCCTGCGCCGCCGGCTCAGCTGCGCAGGGCCGCCCGCCACTGCGTGGCATTGCGCATGTCGAGCGCGCCGACGATGGTCTTGAGCGCAGCATTCTCCGCGTCGGTACGCGCGGACTTGAGGCCGAGCAGACCGCCAGCCGCGTCGGCGACGTCCTGGCACCAGGCGAGCAGCAATTGCTCCTCGTCGGCGCCGAACTCCTCCTGCAGCTTGCGGTCGCTGCGTGCGAGCTCATTGAGCGCTGCCAGGTCGGCGCGCAGCTGCTGCTTCGAGGGTGGCTCGCTGAGCCAGCGCGACAGCGCGTCTTCGCCGCCATGATCGAGCATGCCGCGCTCGCGCGCGATCTGCAGGATCAGGTCGCGTTCGCGCTTCTGGATCTTGCCGTCGGCCCACGCGACGTACACGAGCGGCAACAGCGACACGACACGGTATGCTTCGCGCGGCACCCGGAGTTCCTTGAGCCAACCTTCCAGGTCCATGTTCCGCCACCCCGCCATTCCTGGTTTGGACGCATTCTTACATGGGTCCGGGGAACGACCGCAAGTGCCATCGGTGCCATGCGGTCGAGCGCGCTTCAGGCATCGCGCGGCGCGTAGTACAGCTCGACGCCCTCACGTCCCATCAGGCTTCCGAGCCGCTCGATGAGCTCGCGCGAAGGCCGCACTTTCCACCGCTCGCCCAGCTGCAGGATCGCTGCTGCATCGCCCGTCGCGTACCGGATGGCCACGTTGCAGCGCCCACCCTGGCTCGGCTTGAGGGCCTGCTCGAGCGCGGCCACGAGCTTGCCGGCATCCCCGTTCCTTGCCTTGGCGGCCGGCCAGCGCAACACGAGGTTGCGGGCGTACTGTTCGCGCGCCTGGTCGACGTCCATGATCTTCTTCGCGCCCAGGCGCCAGTCGTCGATGAAGTCGTCCCAGCGCAGGCCGCCCTCGACCACGAGGATCGCGTCCTTCGAGACCAGCGAACGGAACTGCTGGTAGACGTCCTCGAACATCGTGACCTCGAGGCGGCCACTGCGGTCGTCGAGGATGAAGCTGGTGCGCCCGCCACGCTTGCGGATTTCGAGCACCAGTCCTGCAACGGTCACGGTGCGACCCGGGGTGCGCCAGGGGTTGCCCTTGTCGTCGCCCCCGGTCCCGACCGGTTTCGCACCGCCAACGTCAGCAATGCGCCCGCTGGTGATCGGCCGCAGCTCGCGTTCGTATTCGGCGATCGGATGGCCCGTGAGATACAAGCCCAGCGTTTCGCGCTCGCCCGTGAGGCGGACAGCCTCGCCCCATTCGGGCAGCGTCTCCAGCATCACCTTCGCGTCGACCGCATCAGCCTCGGCCGCAACCCGTGTCGCTGCGGCGGGCGCCGGCTCGGCGAGTCCGAACAGGTCCTCCTGCCCGGCCTCCCTGGCGCGGGTCGACTGGTCGGCGGCCTGCATTGCCGCCGGCAACTGGTGCATGAGAGTCGAGCGGTAGCGCATGCCGCCCATCGAATCGGCCGCGCCGGAGCGGATCAGCGCCTCGAGTACGCGGCGATTGACCTTGTTCAGGTCGAGGCGGCGGCAGAGGTCGCGCAGGTCGCGGAAACGCCCGTTCCCGTTGCGCTCCTCGAGCATGTTCTCGACGGCCGCCTGACCCACGCCCTTGATCGCGCCGAGGCCGTACCGGATCGACTTTGGTCCCGACACGGTGAACATGTACTGCGACGCATTGACGTCCGGCGGCTCCACGGTCAGCCCCATCCGGTTGCACTCGTCGATGAGCGTGACGACCTTGTCGGTCTTGTCCATGTCCGACGACAGCACCGCCGCCATGAACGCCGCCGGGTAGTGCGTCTTGAGCCACGCTGTATGGTAGGACAGCACGGCGTACGCGGCCGAGTGCGACTTGTTGAAGCCATACCCGGCGAATTTTTCCATCAGGTCGAAGATGTGCGCGGCGACGTTCTCGGCGACACCCCGGGCGGTCGCGCCTGCAACGAAGATGGAACGCTGCTGCGCCATCTCCTCGGCGTTCTTCTTGCCCATCGCACGGCGCAACAGGTCGGCGCCGCCGAGCGTGTAGCCCGCGAGAACCTGCGCGATCTGCATGACCTGCTCCTGGTACAGGATCACGCCGTAGGTCGGGAACAGGACGGGTTTCAGGTCCGGGTGCAGGTAATCGATGCCGCCGCCGATGCGGCCGTGCTTGCGGTCGATGAAGTCGTCGACCATGCCCGACTGCAGCGGGCCCGGCCGAAACAGCGCGACCAGCGCGATGATGTCCTCGAACGTGTCCGGCTGCAGGCGCTTGATGAGGTCCTTCATGCCGCGCGACTCGAGCTGGAAGACGGCCGTCGTCTCGCAGCGTTTCAGCAACGAGTAGGTCGGCGCGTCGTTCATTGGCAGCGTGGACATGTCGAGCGCGGGTTCACCGGAGGTCGCCCGCCCCACGTTGATCGTTCGCACGGCCCAGTCGATGATCGTCAGCGTGCGCAGGCCGAGGAAGTCGAACTTGACGAGACCCGCGGCCTCGACGTCGTCCTTGTCGAACTGCGTGACGACGCTGGTGCTGCCCTCTTCGCAGTACAGCGGCGCAAAGTCCGTGAGCACCGAGGGCGCGATGACGACGCCACCCGCGTGCGTGCCCGCATTGCGCACCAGGCCCTCGAGCGAGCGCGCCATGTCGATCAGCTGACGCACGTCGTCTTCGTTGCGATAGCGCTTGCGCAGCTCCTCCTCCTTGTCGAGCGCATCGTCGAGCGTGATGCCGAGCTCGAACGGGATCAGCTTGGCGATGGAGTCGGCGAAGCCGTAGCTCAGTCCCTGCACGCGCGCGACGTCGCGCACGACCGCCTTCGCCGCCATGGTGCCGTAGGTGATGATCTGCGAGACGCGCTCGCGCCCGTAGCGCTGCGCGACATAGTCGATGACACGGTCGCGCCCTTCCATGCAGAAGTCGACGTCGAAGTCGGGCATCGACACGCGCTCTGGATTCAAGAAGCGCTCGAAGAGCAGGTTGTACGGGATCGGGTCGAGGTCGGTGATGCCGAGCGAGTACGCCACGAGCGAGCCGGCGCCCGAGCCGCGACCCGGCCCGACGGGCACGCCGTTGTCTCGCGCCCAGCGGATGAAGTCCGCGACGATCAGGAAGTAGCCGGCGAAGCCCATCTGGCAGATCACATCGAGTTCGCTGGCGAGGCGGCCTTCGTATGCGTCACGCGGGATGCGCGTGCCGAGCTGCGTTGCGATGACGGGCCAGCGTCGCTCGAGGCCGAGCTTCGATTCCGCGCGCAGGTGCCCTTCGGTCGTCTGGCCGGCGGGTACCGGATAGGCCGGCAGCGACGGCTTGCCCAGCTTGATTTCGAGGTTGAGCCGGCGCGCGATCTCGACCGGAATTCTCGAGTGCCTCGGGCAGGTCGGCAAAAAGCGTCGCCATCTCGTCGGGCGAGCGCAGGTACTGCTCTTCGCTGTAACGTCGCGGGCGCGATGGATCTGCAATCATCGTGCCTTCGTGGATACACACCCGGGCTTCGTGTGCTTCGAAATCCTCGGGCCTGATGAAGCGCACGTCGTTGGTCGCGACGACCGGCACGCCGAATTTGACTGCCAGCTGCAGCGAGCCCGCGATGCAGTCTTCATCGCCCGGCCGGCCTGTGCGCTGCAGCTCGAGGTAATACCGGTCGCCGAACAGTTCGAGCCAGGTTTCGAGCGCCGCCCGGGCTTCCGGTTCACGGTTGCCGATCAGCGCGCGCCCGACGTCGCCCGCGCGAGCGCCGGAGAGCGCGACCAGGCCCAGGGTCGTCTCGCGATCGAGCCATTCGCGATGCAGCATCGGGCCGTGCTTGCCCTGCCCTTCCAGGAAGCTGCGCGTGACGAGGCGCGTGAGATTGAGATAGCCGCGCCCGTCCTGGCACAGCAGGACCAGCCGGGAAGGTTCGTTGCGCTCGTTGTCATCGCGCACCAGCAGGTCCACGCCGATCAGCGGCTTGACGCCTCTCGATTGCGCGGTCTTGTAGAACTTGACCAGTGCGAAGAGGTTCGCCTGGTCGGTAAGCGCGACCGCCGGCATCCGCATGCGCGCAGTGGCGTCGATGAGCCCTTCGCGCAGCACGTGCCCGTCCGACGAATCGCTCTCGATGCGGACGACGCCGTCGACGAGCGAGTACTCGGTGTGGACGTGGAGATGGACGAACCGGGCTGCCATGGACGGCGGGCTTCTGCGGTCAGCGGGGAAGGCAGGATTGTACCGGCGCGAAGCTCCTCCGGTGCACCGGGGAAGGCCCCAATCGACGCAGGGCTTCGAGGTGCCCGGGCGTGCCATACCCCTTGTGCCCGGCAAAGCCGTACCCGGGGTAGCGCACCTCGAGCTCGCACATGAACCGGTCCCGTGCCACTTTGGCGAGGATCGACGCCGCTCCCACGCAGGTTACGCTGGAGTCGCCCGCGACGACTGCCTCGATACTGCAGTCGAACGGCAGGCCCGCGAGGCTCGGGCAACGATCGCCGTCGACGATCACGTGCGCCGGAGCACAGCCCAGGCCAAGCATGGCGCGGCGCATGGCCAGCATCGTCGCCTGCAGGATGTTGAGCGCGTCAACTTCGCAGGCGTCGGCCCAGCCGAGCCCGCAGGCGATGCTGCGCTGCTGGATTCGCAGCGCCAGTTCTTCACGCACTGCGGGCGTGAGCGCCTTCGAATCGGCGATGCCGCGGATCGGACGCCTGCAATCGAGGATCACGGCGGCCGCAACCACCGGGCCCGCGAGCGGGCCGCGACCGGCCTCGTCGATGCCCGCCGTGAGGCCGGTCCTGCGCAGATCGAAACCGGCTTGGTGCGGATCGGCGCGCCTCATCGCGTGCCACTGCGCTGGTTCCGCAACTCCAGGATGGCGTCGGCGGCGCGCGCACTCGCGTCACGTCGCAGCGTCTCGTGAATGGCTGTGAACGTCGCGACGAGCTGCGCGTGATCGGGGCGCTGCAGCTGCGCCAGCAGGGCCGGACCCAGGACATCGGGTCGCACGTCTTCCTGCAGATATTCCGGCACCACCTGCCGTCCCGCCAGCAGGTTCGGCTGCGCGAAGTACTCCGCCTTCATCAGCTTCATGCTGCGCATCAGCCACGCCGTGAGCGGCGCCAGTCGATACGCCACCACCATCGGCCGCTTGATCAATGCGGTTTCGAGCGTTGCAGTGCCTGACGCGACCAGCACGGCATCGGCGGCAGCCAGCGCCAACTGCGCCCGACCGTCGACGACCGCGATGGGCACGCCCGGGGCCTGCTGCGCGAGGCTGTGCTCGAACAGCGCCCGCACCGCGGCGTTGGCCATCGGCGCCACGAAACGGATGTCGGGACGACGCTCGTGCAGCCATGCCAGCGTCGCGGCGAACGGGCCACCGAGCCTCACGACTTCCGCACGACGGCTGCCGGGGAGCACCGCGACCGTGGGTGCGCCGGGGTCTAGACCCAGGGCTTCGCGCGCAGGACCCGGCGGCGATTCGAGCGGAATGCGATCTGCAAGCGGGTGCCCGACGAACACCGCTCGCACGTCGTGCTCGTCGTAGAACCTGCTTTCGAACGGCAGCACGCAGAGCACGAGATCGACGGACTGGCCGATGGTGCGCACCCTGCCCTGCCGCCATGCCCACACCTGCGGACTGACGTACTGCACCGTCGGAATACCCTGCGCCTTGAGTTGGCCCGCGACGCGGAGATTGAATTCGGGTGAGTCGATGCCGACGAAGACGTCGGGACGCGCTGCGAGCATTCGAGCGACAAGGTCGCGGCGCAGGCGCAGCAGGCGCGGCAGGTGCTTCACGATCTCGGCGAGACCCATGATCGAGAGTTCCTCGGAGGATACCCAGGCTTCACAGCCAGCCTCAACCATGCGCGGTCCGGCCACGCCGAATGCACTCAGCGTCGGCTGCCGCTCATGCAGCGCGCGCAGCAGTCCACCCCCGAGGTTGTCGCCTGAGGCCTCGCCGGCCACGAGCGCGATACTCACTGCTCCCGCGCGACCGGGAGAGGTGACGATGGGAACTTCGCTCATGCGCCTCAGCGCACGAGGCTGCGCGTGGACTGCGGGATGAAATCGACCAGCAACTGAACTTCGGGCTGGTCCCGTGCCGCTTCGACCAGGCGCTCGACCGCGTCTTCGAGCCGCAGCCCCGAACGGTACAGCGTGCGGTACGCGTTGCGCAGGTTGCGAATCTGCTGCGGCGAAAAGCCGCGCCGCTTGAGCCCTTCGGAATTGATGCTGTGCGGCTTGGCCGGGCCGCCGACTGCCATCACGTAGGGCGGCACATCGCGCGTCACTGCGGCATTGTTGGCGAGGAACGCATGGGCACCCACCTTGCAGAACTGGTGGACGGCCGCGAAGCCACCCATGATGACCCAGTCGCCGAGCACGACGTGGCCGCCGAGCGTGGAGCTGTTGGCGAGCACGCACTGATTGCCGACGATGCAATCGTGCGCCACGTGCGAATACGACATGAACAGGTTGTCATTGCCGATCATGGTGACGCCGCGGTCCTTCGTGGTACCGCGATTGAGCGTCACGAACTCGCGGACGACGTTGCGGTCGCCGATCTCGAGGCGCGTCAGCTCGCCCTTGTACTTCTTGTCCTGGGGCGCATCGCCGATCGAAGCAAACGCGTGGATGACGTTGTCGGCGCCGATCCTGGTGTGGCAGTGAATCGCCGCGTGCGTGCCGAGGCGCGTGCGTGCGCCGATCTCGACACCCGGCCCGATCACGCAGTACGGTCCGATCTCGACATCCTCGCCAAGAATCGCGTCCGGCGCGACGATCGCCGTCGCGTGGATGGAGCCACTCATCGATGCATCTCCTTCGTCCGCCTCGGCGTCAGCCCGGCATCACCATCATTTCCGCCGAGCAGGCTTCCTGGCCTGCCACTTCGGCCACTGTCGAGAATTTCCAGATCGTGCGAATCCTGCGCTCGAGCACCACCTTCAACAATAACTGGTCACCCGGCACGACGGGTCGTCGGAAGCGTGCCTTGTCGATGCCCGCGAAGTAGAACTTCACGTTCTCGTCGGGATAGATGTTGGCGGTGACGAAGCAGAGGATGCCGGCGGCCTGCGCCAGCGCCTCGAGCATGAACACGCCGGGCATGACGGGACGGCCCGGGAAGTGGCCCGAGAAGAACTGCTCGTTGGCCGTGACGTTCTTGAGCGCGACCAGGCGCTCGCCCGAGACGCATTCGAGAACGCGATCCACCAGCAGCATCGGGTACCGGTGCGGCAGTCGCCGCATCACTTCGTCGATGCCGAACCCACCCTGTGTTTCGATCATTTGTCGTTCCCGTCGTGTCGGTCTACGTCTGTGGAAACCGCGCCTTTCTCGAGGGCGCGCACGCGGCGCGCCAGCTCATCGAGTTGCTGGAACCGCGCGCTGTTGCGGCGGAAGCGCCGCGCTTCATCGAAAGGCAACTGCCCCGAGTACAGGCCGGGTTTGGTGATCGAATGCGTCACCATCGTCTTGCCCGTGAGATAGACGTCGTCAGTGATCTGCAGGTGCCCGACGATGCCTACCATGCCGCCGATCATGCAGCGCTTGCCGACCGTGACGCTGCCGGAAATCCCCACGCAACCGGAGATCACCGTGTGCTCGCCGATGTGACAGTTGTGCCCGACCTGCACCTGGTTGTCGATTTTCACCCCGCGCTCGACGACGGTATCACCGATCGCCGCGCGGTCGATGGTGGAATTCGCGCCGATCTCGACGTCGTCCCCGACCAGCACCGAACCGACCTGCGGGATCTTGACGTAGCCGCCCTGGTCCGGCGCGTGCCCGAAACCGTCCGCGCCGATGACCACGCCCGGATGCATCAGGCAACGCTCGCCGAGCCGCACGCCCGTGCAGAGCGTCACGTGCGCGACGAGACGCGTGTCGGCGCCAATCACCACGTGGTCGAAAACGACGCTGCCGGGGCCGACCTGCACCCGCGCGCCAATCTTCGCGCCTGCGCCTACGTACGCATTCGGGCCGATCCACGCGGTGGGGTCGACTGCGGCGTCCGCTTCGATCACAGCACTTGAATGACGGCCCGACGGCCGTGCAGCCTCGGCGTAAAGTACTTGCGCGATCCGCGCGTACGTAGCGTATGGATTGGCAGCGATCAGCGCGTTGGTCGGGCAATCGTCGACGGTGGACGCGTCGAGGACGACCGCCGCGGCATGCGTGCCTGGCAGGTGGCGTCGATACCTGGAGTTGGCCAGGAACGCGATCGCGCCCGCGCCGGCTTCCTGCAGCGTCGCGACTCGCTCGATCGGCGTGTCGGGATCGCCGCGGAGTTCGCAGCCGAAACGTGCCGCCAGTTCGCCCAGGCGCACTGGCATGCTCTTGCGGCTCCCCGGCGTCCTGGCCCGGACCCGATCAGGGCTTCGCGGGTGCGCGACCCTTCGCCTGCAGCGCCGACAGCACCTGGCCGGTGATGTCGATCGACGGACTGGCGAAGAGCGCGTCGGCGATCACGAGGTCGAGCCCCGCGGTCTTGGCGTAGGTCTGCACTTCCTGCAGCACCGAGCGCTGCAGCTGGCCGAGCGCCTCGTTGCGGCGCACGTTCAGGTCTTCCATGAATTCGTTCTGCTTGCGCGCGAATTCGCGCTGGCCGTCGCGCAACGCCTTTTCCTGGTTGCGGCGGTCGGCCTCGGCCATCGTCGCGCCGTCCTTCTGCAACTTGTCTTCGCGGGCCTTGAGGTCGCGCTCCAGGTTCTGGAGGTCGCGCTTGCGCGCGGCGAACTCGTTCTCGAGCGCCTGTGAGGCCGCCTGGGCCTGGGGTGCTTCCTGCAGCAGGCGAGCCACGTTGACGACGCCGATCTTCGTCTGTGCCTGCGCCGCGGTAAGCGGCATCGAAACGGCAGCGAGTGTCAGGAAAGCAAGCAGGGTGGTCTTGATGCGCATGGAACGGGGTACCTCAGAAAGCCTGGCCGATCGAGAACTGGAAACCTTCCGTCTCGTCGGGATATTCGACCGCGCTGCCCTTGAACTCGTTGAGCGGCACGGCATAGCTGAACCGGAAGACACCGAGCGGCGCCATCCACTGGACTGCCACTCCGGTCGAGTAACGTAGTTTATCAAACGAGAACTCATAATCCACCGGCGTCACGCCGTCGCGGCCGACATACGCGACGTCGTCGTTGGAGAAAACGTTGCCGATGTCGAAGAACAGGCTGAAACGGGCGCTGTTCCTCCATTTTGCCGGCATCGGCAGCAGCAGCTCGAGCTGGTTGGTGAACTTGATGTTGCCGCCGTAGGGGTTGCCGAACGAATCCTTCGGGCCCATGCGGCTCTCTCTGTAGCCGCGCACCGTCTCCGGGCCGCCCGCGAAGAACCGCCGGTACGGCGGCATCGAAGTCGTGTCGCCGAGTGCCTGCCCGTATCCCGCCTCGCTGTTGAACATCAGCGTGAACCACTTGTTGATCGGGATGAACTGCAGGTAGTCGTAGTTGAAGCTCACGAAATCGATGTCGCTGAAGGGCAGCGCGTAGGAGGCGCTTACGCGGTGGCGTGCGCCGCGGTCAGCGAACAGCGCGCGGTTGCGCGAATCGTACGACCAGCCGAGCGAGTACTCGAACGTATCGAACTTGGTGCCGTAGTAGGTGAGCGCGATCGGCGGGATGCCGACATTCTGCACTTCCGTGTACGTGTTGCCGTTGTTCTGCACCCAGTAGAGCGCCTCCGCGGAACTCGAGTTGGGGTCGGTGAAGAGGTCGGAGCGCTGCGCCGCAAAGCCCATGCGCACGGACTGGAACTCGGTGAGCGGCCAGGCATAGTCGAGGCCGAGCGTGCCGGTCTCGGTCTCGAAATCCGACGACGACGTCGTGAACTGCGAGATGCTGCGCCAGGTCGCCGAGACCGTGCGCGAGACGCCGTCGATGGTCGTGTACGGGTCGGTGTGCGAGAGGCTGAACACCTTGCTGTACTGGCCGGCATTGATTTCCGCGGCCACGCGGTTGCCGGTGCCCATGAAGTTGCTGTGCACGAAGCTGCCGTTCAGCAGGATCGACTGCGACTCCGAGTAACCGATGCCGCCGCTGAACTGGCCCGGCAGGCCTTCCTTGATGTCATAGGTGACGTCGACCAGGTCGGGCGTGCCCGGCACCGGATTGGTCTCGACCTCCACCTTCTCGATGAACGGCAGGCGCTGCAGGCGGATCTTGGAACGATCGATCGCCGCGTTGGAAAGATAGCCGCCTTCCATCTGCCGGATCTCGCGCCGGAGCACGTCGTCGTTGATGCCGGTGCTGCCCGTGAAGCCGATGTTGCGCACGTACGCGCGATTGCCCGGATCGACGAGGAACGTCAGCTCGATTTCCTTCGTCTCGGTGTTTTCTTTCGGCACCGGATCGATCTTCGCGAAGGCGTACCCGTCCTGGCCGAGGCGCAGCTGCATGAGCTCGGTGGTCGCGGTGACCATCTTGCGCGAGAACACGTCGCCCTTGTGCACGGCGACCAGCGACTTCAGTTGCTCCTCGGGCACGACCAGGTTGCCCGCGATCTTCACGTCGGAAATGCGGTAGACCTCGCCTTCCTTGACGTTGAGCGTGATGAAGATGTCGTCCTTTTCGGGTGTGATCGCGACCTGCGTCGTCTCGACGTCCATGTTCGCGTAGCCGCGGTCCAGGTAGTACGAACGCAGCTTCTCGATGTCGCCCGAGAGTTCCTCGCGCGAGTAACGGTCGTCCTGCTTGTACCAGGACAGCCAGTTCGGCGTCTGCAGCTTGAAGTCTGCGAGCAGGTCGTCGTCGCTGAACGCTTCGTTGCCGACGACGTTGATCTGCCGGATCTTCGAGCGCTTGCCTTCGACGATGTCGACCGCGATCTTGACGCGGTTGCCGGCGACTTCCTCGACCTTGGTGTCGACCTGAACCGCGTACTTGCCCCGCGAGAAGTACTGGTCGGTGAGGAAGCGCTCCACTTCGTCGAGCGTGGACTGGTTGAACGTCTTGCCGCGCGAGAGGCCCACGTTGCGCAGCGACTTCTCGAGGTCTTCGGTCTTGATGTCCTTGTTGCCGGTGATCGTGAAGCTCTCGATCGAGGGACGCTCGAGCACGGCCACCACGAGCGTGCCGCCGTCGCGGCGGATCTCGACGTCACGGAAAAAGCCGGTTGCATACAACGCGCGCAGCGCTTCGTCGACGCGGCGGTCGTCGAGCCGGTCGCCGATGTTCACGGGCAGGTAGTTGTAGACCGTGCCTTCCGTGATGCGCTGCAGGCCTTCGATCCGGATGTCGCCGACGGTGAATTCCGCGCTCTCGGTCTGGGCGAGAACGGCAGGTACGGCAAGGAGAAAGGCCGGCAGGACGGCCGCAAACTTCAGTCGCATTGTTTTAGGGGAAACTCAGCTGAACAACCGCGAGAGGTCGTTGTAGAACGCGAAACTCATGAGCATCAGCAACAGCAGGATGCCGATCTGCTGGCCCACCGCCTGCGCTCGCTCCGAGAGCGGACTGCCCTTCACGACTTCGGCCAGCTGGTAAACCACCTGGCCGCCATCGAGGATAGGGATGGGCAGCAGATTCAGCACGAACAGGCTCACGCTCACGACCGCGAGGAAGGAAAGGAACGACAGTATGCCCTGTCGCGCGGAAAAACCGGCGTACTCCGCGATGTTGATCGGCCCGCTCAGGTTCTTGACCGAAACGTCGCCGGTAGCCACATTCCAGATCATGCGGACCGTCAGCAACGACATGTCCCAGGTCTTTTCGATCGCACGACCGACGGCATTGACCGGCCCGAATCGTTCGACAGTCCTCATGCTCGCCGGCACGGCCAGGCCCGCGGCCGGCTGAATGCCAATGCGGCCGATCATGCGGTCACCTTCGCGCTGCGCCTCGACTTCGATCGCGACGTCGAATTGCTCGCCCTTGCGGTCGACCGCGAACATGAGCGTCTTGCCTGGGCTCGGCTGGACGATCTTCACCATCGCCTGAAAATCGGCCACTGGCTGACCCGCCACGGCCACGACACGATCGCCGATCCGCAGGCCCACCTTCTCCGCCGGGCTCCCAGGCACGATCTTGCCGATCTCGGTCGGGATGGTCGGGTACCAGAAGTCGAAGCCGAGTCCAGACATGAGCGCGCCGGGCTCGGTCAGTGCCCGACGGTCGCCTTCGACCACGAGTTGCAGCTCACGCGGGTTTTCGGTGCCCTCCGCTCCCTGCACTTCGAGTTCGATGGGGTGCCGTCCATCAGGCGAGCGAGAATCGCGAGCACTGCGCCTTCGCGCGTCGCCACCGGCTTGCCGGCCACGCCGACAATGGTGTCGCCCGGCTGCAGCCCGGCGCGGGACGCGATCGAATCGGCAGTCACGTCCCCGATGACCGGCTTGAGCGCCGAAGTGCCGACGACCAGCAGGATCCAGTAGGCGGCCGCGGCAAACAGGAAATTGGCGAACGGACCCGCCAGCAGCACCAGGATCCGGCGCCAGACCGGCTTGCGGTTATAGGCCTGGTTCGCCAAAGCAGGATCGACCGGACCTTCGCGCTCGTCGAGAAGCTTGACGTAACCCCCTAATGGGATTGCAGAAAATGCATATTCGGTATCATCCGCGCCGCGCCGCGACCAAAGCACGCGGCCAAAGCCGATCGAAAAGCGGAGGACCTTGATCCCCATGCGCCGGGCCATCCAGAAATGGCCGTATTCATGCACCGCAACCAGGATGCCGATGGCCACGAGGAATGCCAGGATGTAGGTCAGAATCGTCATGTTCCCGCCCGGGCAGCCTGTTCCAGCCTTGCCAGGGCGAGGTCACGGGCCCACCGATCTGCCTCCAGAATGTCCCCAATGTCGTTCGCAGGCGCGTTGCGATGCGCGCACATCACGCGATCGATCAGCACCGGAATGCCGAGGAAGTCGAGCCGGCCCTCCAGGAACGCCGACACCGCCACCTCGTTGGCCGCGTTGAGCGCCGCCGGTGCCGTCCCGCCCGCCTCTGCGGCGGCACGCGCCAGGACCAGCGCAGGAAACCGCGCCAGGTCCGGAGCCTCGAAATCGAGCCGCGCGGCGGCCACGAGATCCAGTGATTCTACACCGGAGCCGATCCGCTCCGGCCAACCGAGGCGTGGGCGATCGGGGTGCGCATGTCCGGGTTGCCGAGTTGCGCCAGGATCGACCCATCCACGTATTCCACCATCGAATGCACGATGCTCTGCGGATGTACGACCACGCTGACGCGGGACGGTTCCATCCCGAAGAGCACGCAGGCCTCGATCAGTTCGAGCCCCTTGTTCATCAGGGTCGCCGAATCGACCGAAATCTTGCGGCCCATGCGCCAGCGTGGATGGGCGCAGGCCTGGTCCGGGGTGACGTCTGCCATCTGCTCGCGTGTGACACGCAGGAACGGCCCACCCGACGCGGTGAGCAGGATGCGGCGCACCCCTCGCGGCGCCTGGCCCGTCAGCAGCGAAGGCGGCATGCACTGGAAGATCGCGTTGTGCTCGCTGTCGATCGGGACCAGCACCGCACCACCGCGGCGTGCAGCGTCGACGAGCAATGCCCCCGCCATGACCAGCGATTCCTTGTTTGCGACCAGGACGTGCTTGCCTGCGCGCGCCGCCGCGAGCGTGGACGGTAACCCGGCAGCGCCGACGATCGCGGCCATCACCACGTCCACCTCGGGGCTGGCCGCGACCGCGCTCAGCGCATCGACACCGCAGGCCACTGCCGTGGGGCAATCGGCCGCACGCAGGTCGAGCGCAAGCAATCGCGCGGCCTCTGGCTCCTGCAAGACCGCGACCGCAGGCCGATATCGCACGCACTGGTCGAGCAGCGCCAACCGGTTCGAGCAGGCGGCCAGCGCAGTGACCATGTAGCGATCCGGGTGACGCGCAAGCACGTCGAGTGTGCTGACACCGATGCTGCCGGTACTGCCGAGGACCGCGACCCGCTTCACTGGACCAGGCCCAGCGCCAGCAGCCCGAGCAGGAACGTCGGCGCCGCCGCGGTGAGGCTGTCGATGCGGTCGAGGATGCCGCCGTGACCGGGCAGCAGCCTGCCGCTGTCCTTCAGGCCGACGTGACGCTTGAACATGCTTTCGGTCAAGTCGCCGACGACCGAGACCAGCGCGACCAGTTCACAGATGAACAGCCACGGCCAGAATGGCATGTCGAACATGAACGCACCGGCAACGGCCACCGCCGCTGCGGCCAGCATGCCGGCCGCGAAGCCTTCCCAGGTTTTGCCCGGGCTCACGTGCGGCGCGAGCTTGCGGCGCCCGAATGTGCGGCCGCCGAAGTACGCGCCGACGTCGGCCGCGGCGATCAGCACGAGCAGGTAGAGCAGCAGCAACTGTCCGTGCGGTTGCAGCGTGACGAGGTGTGACAGTCCGACGCCGGCAGGCACGAGCACCAGGAATCCGACCACCGCGGCCGCGAGGCGCCCGCCCGCCTGCGCCCGCAGCGCCAGCCAGACGAACGCAAGCAGCCACCAGACGGCGGCGAGGCGCAGGATATCCCGGAGCCAGCGCGGGTCGGCCGCGAGCATCTCGGCGCCCGTCAGCACCAGCAGGATGGCGGCGGCGTACGCGAGCCGGGCCGGCACGGCTTGCAGCCTCGCGAACCCGGCCCATTCGTAACCGGCAGCGAAGATCGCGACTGCAATCATCACCACCGCCACCTCGGGCGGCAACCAGACCAGCACGACGATGACCAGAGCAGCGAGCAGCAGCGCGGTCAAGATGCGCGCTCGCAGGGCGGCGTTCATCGGGCGGCCTGCGCGTCGGTCAGGCCGAAGCGTCGCTGCCGGCTGGCGTAGAAACGCATCGCGGCGTCGAGCGCTGCATCGTCGAAGTCGGGCCAGAGCGTGTCACAGAAATAGAGCTCAGAGTAAGCCAGGTTCCAGAGCAGGAAATTGCTGATGCGTTGCTCGCCGCCGGTGCGGATGAACAGGTCCGGTTCCGGGCGCACCCGCCAGCTGCAGCTGATCCGCGAACAGGGCTTCGTCGATCGCTGCGGGCTTAATCTCGCCGGTGACGGCGCGTGCCGCCAGCCTGCGCGCGGCCTCGACGATGTCCCAACGTCCACCGTACGAGACTGCGATGAACAGGGTCATGCGCCGATTGGCCGCGGTGCGCGCCTCAGCCGCCGCGATCTTCGCTCCGAGCCCGGCGCGCAACCGCGTCAGCTCGCCAATGAAGCGAACGCGGATGCCGTTGCGGTGCAGCTCATCGACCTCCTTGTCGATCGATTCGACAAACAGCTCCATGAGGCGTGTGACCTCATCCTGCGGCCGCTGCCAGTTCTCACTGGAGAACGCGAAGATGGTGAGCGCCTCAACACCGCGTCGCGCGCAACCTTCGACGGTCGCGCGCACGGCCTTTGCGCCCGCCCGGTGACCGAGATGGCGCGGCAATGCGCGGCGCTGGGCCCAGCGCCCGTTGCCATCCATGATGACGGCGACGTGGCGTGGGAGGCCGGACGCGCCCGCTGCAGCTTGCGACACGGCGTCAGACCTGCATCAGTTCCTTTTCTTTCTCGTGCAGGACCACGTCGACCTCGGCGACGTACTTGTCGGTGAGCTTCTGCACGTCCTCCTGGGCACGATGGTCGTCGTCCTCGGCGACGAGCTTTTCCTTCAGCATTTCCTTGAGGTCCTGCATGACGTCGCGGCGCACGTTACGGATCGCGACGCGCGCGTTCTCGGCTTCGTGCTTGACGACCTTGGTCAGGTCGCGACGGCGTTCCTCGGTGAGCGCGGGCATTGGCACGCGGATCACGCTGCCGGCCGTGTTCGGGGTGATGCCGAGGTCGGACTTCATGATGGCCTTCTCGATCACCGCGACCATCTGCTTGTCGTAGGGCACGATCGTGAGCGTGCGCGCGTCCTCGACCGCGACGTTCGCGACCTGGTTCAGCGGCGATTCGGCGCCGTAGTAGTCGACCCGGATGTGGTCGACCAGGCTTGCGCTGGCGCGCCCCGTGCGCAGCCGCTTCAGTTCGTGCCTGTAGGCAGCAACGCACTTGGCCATGCGCTCGGCTGCGTCTTTTTTCAGTTCTTCGAGCATGGAATCTCCCGGTCGAACGGCTCGAGCCGTCTCAGTTCGTGACCAGCGTGCCCACGTCGCCGCCGGTAGCGGCACGAACGAGGGCACCCGGATCGTTCAGGTTGAAAACACGCAGCGGCAGGTGGTGGTCGCGGCACAGGACGATCGACGTCTGGTCCATCACGTTGAGCCGCTGGTCGAGCACCTGGTCGTAGGTCAGGCGATCGTACCGCTTTGCCGACGGATTGAGCATCGGGTCGGCGTCATAGATCCCATCCACCTTGGTGGCCTTCAACAGCAGGTCGGCCTCGATTTCGATGGCGCGCAGGCTCGCCGCGGTGTCAGTCGTGAAGAACGGGTTGCCTGTGCCGGCGGCGAAGATGATCACGCGCCCCTTCTCGAGATGGCGGACGGCGCGACGACGTATGTAGTCCTCGCACACCTGGTTGATGCGCACGGCGGACATGACGCGGGTGGCTACGCTCATGGATTCAAGAGCGTCCTGCAGGGCCAGCGAGTTCATGACCGTGGCGAGCATTCCCATGTGATCGCCGGTGACACGATCCATGCCTGCGCGAGCGAGACCCGCGCCGCGGAACAGGTTGCCGCCGCCCACGACCACGCCTATTTCGGTGCCCGTTTCCTGGACGCTGCGGATCTCAGTGGCGAGACGACGGAGGAAGGCCGGGTCGATGCCGTAGTCGGAATCCCCCATGAGGGCCTCACCCGACAACTTGACGAGGATGCGGCGGTTGCGCCGTTGCGGATCTGCTTTCGGTTCCATCGTCCCTCGCCAGCGGCCCATTTGCAGGCCCATTATAAGGAACCCCGCTTGCGCGGGGTTCCGGGTAGGTCGAAATCGCCGGGCAGCCCCGGGACTCAGGAGCCCCGAACAGCGGCAGCCACTTCCTCGGCAAAGTTCTCCTGCTTCTTCTCGATGCCGGCGCCGACCTCGAAGCGCACGAAGCGCGCGACGCGGGCGTTGGCCTTCTTCAGGACATCGCCGACCGCCTGCTTGTCGTCCTTCACGAACGGCTGGCCGAGCAGCGTAATCTCACCGAGGAACTTGCGGATCTTGCCTTCGACCATCTTGACCACGATTTCTGCCGGCTTGCCGGCGGACTTCGGGTCCTGCGCAACCTGGGCGACGAAGATTTCCTTTTCCTTCGCGACCTGGTCCGCCGGCACGTCGTCGGCCGACAGGTACATCGGGTTGATCGCGGCGACGTGCATCGCCAGATCACGGCCGAGCGACTCGTCGCCACCATGCAGCGCCACGATCACGCCGATGCGGGTGCCGTGGCTGTAGGTGGATAGATGGGCGTCCGACCGTACGATTTCGAAGCGGCGCACGCCGATGTTCTCGCCGATACGGGCGATCAGTTCACGGCGCGTCTCTTCGACCGTCTTGCCCGAGTCGAGCTTGGTCGCAAGCAGCGCGTCCAGGTCGGCTGGCTGCACGGCGAGCGCGGCCTTGGCGACGTCGGCGGCGAAGCCCTGGAAGTCCTTCTCGCGGGCGACGAAATCGGTCTCCGAGTTGACCTCGACGACCGCGGCCTGCTTGCCGTCGGCCGAACGCTCGACGATGACCACTCCTTCGGCGGCCACGCGGCCGGCCTTCTTGTCGGCCTTCGCGAGACCGGATTTCCGCATGATCTCGGCGGCGGCCTCGAGGTCGCCGTTCGTCTCGACCAGCGCCTTCTTGCACTCCATCATGCCGGCGCCGGTGCGCTCACGCAGCGTCTTCACTGCTTCTGCGGTAACGGCCATGATCAGGTCCCTTCGGTCGGCGTCGGGGCAACCTCGGCAGCGGCTGCAGGAGCGGCAGCCGCAGCAGCCGGCTTCTTGCGCGCAGCTTCACGACGGGCCATGAACGCCTCGGCGCTCTCTTCCGGATCGGCCTCGACGAGTTCCTCGGCGCGCTGCTCGGCAGCGGCGGAATCGTCGGCCGGCTTGCGCCTGGGGCTGGCGGCGGTCTTCTTGCGGGCCGGGGCCTTGCGGGAGGGCTTCGGCGCACCTGTGCGGGAACGCGGCTTGCCTTCCTCGTCGAGTTCGACGAATTCGTCTTCACCGACCGGCATTTCCAGGACCGTCGAACGGCCTTCAATGACGGCATCGGCGATGCCCGCGGTGTAGAGCTGGATCGCGCGCATGGCGTCGTCGTTGCCCGGGATCACGTAGCTGATGCCTTCCGGCGAGCAGTTGGTGTCGACCACTGCGACGACCGGGATGCCGAGCTTCTGCGCTTCGTGGATCGCGATCTTCTCGTGACCGACGTCGATCACGAACATCACGTCCGGAATGCCGTCCATGTCCTTGATGCCACCGAGGCTGCGGTCGAGCTTCTCGCGCTCGCGACGCACCATCTGCGCTTCGCGCTTGCTGCGCTGGTCGAGCGTGCCGTTCGCCTGCATCTCGTCGATTTCGGCGAGGCGGCGGATCGACTGCTTGATCGTCTTGAAGTTGGTGAGCATGCCGCCGAGCCAGCGGTGGCTGACGTAAGGCATGCCGCAGCGGGCCGCTTCCTGGGCAATCGAGTCGCGCGCGGAACGCTTGGTACCAACGAACAGGACCTTGCCGCCGTCAGCGATGACGTTGCGGATGAACCCCGCGGCCTCGTTGTAGAGGGGCAGCGAGTGCTCGAGATTGATGATGTGGATTCGGTTACGTTCGCCGAAGATGAATTGGGACATCTTCGGGTTCCAGAAGCGGGTCTGGTGTCCAAAATGAACACCCGCTTCCAGCATCTGTCGCATGGACATGCCGGTCATAGAAAACTCCTTGAAGGGTTGAACCTCCACACACCCCATGCGGCAACCCAGGAAAGTCTCACGACCTGCCGGGCACCCAGCCACACGTGACGGTGTGTGTGCGGATTTCGTTGTCAAAAAAGGCCGCGCTTTATACCATCGCGGCCTCGGATTATCAATTACTTACGCGCTCCGTCCCTGCCCACCCTCTCCCGCCCCCGGGCGGGTGCCAGCCAGGAGGTCCGGGGCGTGAGGACCCGCTCTAAATGCAGTATTCCCCGACCCCGGCGCCCGTTTCGTCCAAGGACGCCTCCGGGCATGTGCTGATCAAGGGCCCCTCGGACCAGGCCGCGATGCGCGTCGCGGGCCGCCTCGCTGCCGACGTGCTCGACATGATCGGGCCCAGGATCGTCCCGGGCGTCACGACGGACGATCTGAACCGGGTGTGCCACGATTACATCGTGGGCCAGCAACAGGCGGTCCCCGCCCCGCTTGACTACCGCGGCTTCCCGAAGTCGATCTGCACGTCGGTGAACCACGTGGTCTGCCACGGCATTCCGGGCGACCGGAAACTGAAGCACGGCGACATCGTCAACATCGACATCACCGTGATCAAGGGCGGATTCCACGGTGACACCAGCCGCATGTTCCACGTCGGCAAGCCGCTGCCGCACGCGGTTCGCCTGTGCGACCTCACTTACCGGGCCCTGTGGCTCGGTATCCGCACGGTGCGGCCCGGCGCGCGTCTCGGCGACATCGGCGCCACGATCCAGAAGTTCGTCGAAGCGAACCATTGCTCGGTCGTGCGCGAATACTGCGGCCACGGCATCGGCCGCGGCTTCCACGAGGATCCGCAGGTGCTGCATTACGGCACGGCGGGCACCGGACTCGAACTCGAAGCCGGCATGACCTTCACCATCGAACCGATGGTCAACGCGGGCCGGCGCGACGTGCGCCTGCTGCCGGATGGCTGGACGGTGATCACGCGCGACCATTCGCTTTCGGCGCAGTGGGAGCACACCATCCTCGTGACCCCGGCCGGCCATGAAGTCCTGACGCTCGGCGCCGGCGAGCAGCCCCCGGCGTGAGCACACCGCTGGCTCCGATCGACGACCTGGACCCGGGCCCGATCCCCTACGCACCCGCTGCGTGGCCCTTCCTGGCAACGTTGCCCACCGCGCTGGCGGCCACGGGCGACACGATTGCTGCCTTTCGCACGGCGCTGGCCGATGGCGATGCCAGCCTCAAGTTGCGGTTTGCCGACGACGAGCCGGTGGAAGGCCTCGTGCGCGATCGCGCGCGCATGGTCGACATCGTGCTGCGCAGCGCCTGGCAGCTGCACGTGGGCGCACATGCGAACGAGGTTAACCTGATCGCCGTCGGTGGCTATGGCCGCGGCGAACTGCACCCCTGCTCCGACATCGACGTCCTGATCCTGCTGCCGAAGAGCGAAGTCGTCGCAGCCGAAGCCGGGATCGAGCGCTTCCTGGCGTTCCTGTGGGACATCGGTCTCGAAGTCGGTCACTCGGTGCGCACGATCGACGACTGCCAGCGCGAAAGCGCAGCGGACGTCAGTGTGGCGACCACGTTCATCGAAGCACGCCTGCTCTGCGGACCCGATCACCTGTTCCAGTCGATGCGCCGGGCACTCGCGCAGGACAAGGTGTGGTCGTCGAAGGCGTTCTTCGAAGCGAAGGTCGCCGAACAGCAGTCGCGCCATCACCGCTACCACGACACCGGTTACAACCTCGAGCCGAACGTGAAGGCCAGCCCGGGCGGCCTGCGCGACATCCAGACGATCGGCTGGGTCGCCAAGCGGCATTTCGGCGCCGAAACGCTGGATGAGCTGATCGGGCACGGTTTTCTCACGGACGCCGAGTTGCGCAAGCTGCGGCAGGCACAGGCGTTCCTGTGGAAGGTGCGCTTCGCGCTGCACACGATCACCGGCCGGCGCGAAGACCGGCTGCTGTTCGATCACCAGATCCGCATCGCGAAGCAGTTCGGCTACGAGGACGCGACCTACACGCTCGCGGTCGAGCAGTTCATGCAGCGGTATTACCGCACCGTGATGGACGTCAGCCTGCTGAACGAAATGCTGCTGCAGCTGTTCCGCGAGGCGATCCTGAACGAGGGCGAGAACACGATCGTCCCGCTCAACCCGCGCTTCCAGATCCGCAACGATTACCTCGAGGTGACGGGCGACGACACGTTCGTCCGCAACCCTTCGGCCATCCTCGAGCTGTTCCGCCTGCTGCAGGAGAACCCGGACGTCCGCGGCGTGCGCGCCACGACCATCCGCCTGCTCGGCCGGCACCTGTGGCTGATCGATGAAGAGTTCCGCCAGAACCCGCGGCATCACCGGCTGTTCCTCGAACTGCTGCGCGCACCGGCGGGCGTCACGCACGAGCTGCGCCGCATGAATCTGTACGGCGTGCTCGGCCGCTACATTCCGGCGTTCGGCCGCGTCGTCGGCCGCATGCAGTACGACCTGTTCCACGCCTACACGGTCGACGCGCACATCCTCTTCGTGCTGCGCAACCTGCGCCGCATGGCGCTGCCGCGCTTCGAGCACGAGCTGCCCGAGATGTCACGCCTGTTCGCCACGCTGCAGCGACCGGAACTCGTGTACCTTGCCGCGCTGTTTCACGACATCGCCAAGGGTCGCGGCGGCGACCACTCCGACCTGGGGTCAGTCGATGCTGAGGCGTTCTGCCTGGAGCAGGGACTCACGCGCTACGACTCGCGCCTGGTGTCCTGGCTCGTGCGCAACCACCTGCTGTTCTCGGTCACGGCGCAGAAGAAAGACATCTCCGATCCCAAGGTCATCCAGGACTTCGCGCGGACCGTCGGCGACCAGACCCACCTCGACTACCTGTACCTGCTGACCGTCGCCGACGTGCGCGGCACCAACCCGAAGCTCTGGAATTCGTGGAAGGCGTCGCTGTTCCACGATTTCTACGAGCGCGTGCGCCGCGCGTTGCGCCGCGGCATCGAGTCGCCGGTCGATCGCGTCGAACTCGTCGCCGAGACCAAGGCCAAGGCGCTCGAACTGCTGGCGCACGAACACGTGCAACCCGAACGCGCCGCGACGATCTGGGCGCGCATGAACGACATTTACTTCCTGCGCTACACCCCGGCCGAGGTTGCGTGGCACACGACGCTGCTTGCCGACACCGAGCCCGATGACGTCTCGCTGCTCGTGGCCGTGCGTACGACGGTGGAGCGCGGCGGCAATGCGGTGCTCACCTGTGGGCCGCACCGCCAGGAAAACTTCGCTCGCACGACCGCCCTGCTCGACCAGATGGGACTCAACATCGTCGACGCGCGCATCACGCCGCTCGACGACGGCCTGGGGCTCGACACGTACCTGGTGCTTGAGGACACGGGCCTGCCGATCGCCGACAGGCAACGCGCCCACCAGATCGAGCAGCAGCTGCGCCGGGTCCTGCTCAGCCCCGAAGTCGACCTGCCGGTGGTCACGCGCCGCGCACCGCGCCAGGTCCGCATGTTCACGACCCGACGCAGATCACGTTTACCGAGGACCCGCTGCAGGGGTGTTTCTCGCCGAACAGATTGACGTCAACACCGCCAAGATCATGACCATCGGCGAACGCGCAGAGGACGTGTTCTACATCACCGGTGCGCAGGGCGGCCCGTTGCCGGATGCGGCCTGCGATCGTTTGCGCGAACGCATCGGGCAGACGCTCGACCGGCGCGACCAGGCAATTCGACCGGCCTGACTTGACCGAACGCCGGATCTGCTCGATTTGAATCCCCGGCTCGACCTGCTGCAGCCCTACCCGTTCGAGCAACTGCGCACGCTGCTCGCGGGTGAGGTGCCGCCGGCATCGCTGCGCCCGATCCCGCTGTCCATCGGCGAACCCAGGCACGCGCCCCCGGCCTTCGTGGCCGCGGCCCTGGTGGGCGCCCTCGGTGAGTCGCTCGGCAGTTACCCGGTGGCGCTCGGCCTGCCGCAACTGCGCGAGGCAATCGCACGCTGGCTCGAGCGACGGTTCGGCCTGCCCGAGCAGATCGTGCAGGCGGACGACATGGTGCTGCCGGTCAACGGCACGCGCGAAGCGCTGTTCTCGTTCGTGCAGGCGGCGGTCGACGCCGAATCCGCGGCGCGCGGCGCGCGACCGCTCGTACTGATGCCGAACCCTTTCTATCAGATCTATGAGGGCGCAGCGCTGCTCGCGGGTGCCGAACCGCGGTTCCTCGACTGCACCGAAGCGAATGCGTATCTGCCCGACCTGGACGCAATCGACGCGGCGACCTGGAATCGCTGCCAGGTGCTGTTCCTTTGCAGCCCCGGCAACCCGACGGGCGCCGTCATGCCGGACGCCTACCTGCAACGCGCGCTGGAACTCTCGTCCCGCCACGGCTTCGTGATCGCATCGGACGAGTGCTACTCGGAACTGTATTTCGACGAGGCGTCGCCGCCCACGGGACTGCTGCAGGCTGCGTTTCGCGCGGGCAACACGGCGTTCGAGCGCTGTGTCGTGTTCCACAGCCTGTCAAAGCGCTCGAGCGTGCCGGGCCTGCGTTCCGGCTTTGTCGCCGGTGACGCAAAGTTCCTCGCGCGCTACCGGCTTTATCGCACCTATCACGGCTGCGCCGTGCCGGTGCACACTCAACTCGCGAGCCTGCCGGCGTGGAACGACGAAGCACACGTCGTGCAGAACCGCCGCCTGTACCGCGAGAAGTTCGCGCGTGTCACGCCGGTGATCGCGGCAGCCCTGCAGCAGGACCTTGCCGTCCCCACGGGCGGCTTTTATCTCTGGCCGCGCGTTGGTGATGACGAAGCCTTCACGCGCGGCCTGTTCGCACAGCAGCACGTGACTGTGCTGCCGGGCCGCTACCTCGCGCGTGAGACGGGGGCCGGCAATCCCGGGCTGGGGCGCATTCGGATTTCGCTGGTGGCCAGTCTCGAGGACTGCGACGAAGCCGCGCGCCGGATCGCGGAGTTCGTGCAGGCAGGCATCCGCTGATCCGGCATCGCCGGTACTGGAGCCGCGCCAATGCCGGCGCTTCATCCCGCGCCGAGGTGCAGGTCAGGGAATGCCGAACTGTGCCTTGAAGCGCTGCAGTTCGTCCCATACGGCCGGATCGACGGTCTGCGGATTCACCCGGGCGAAAACGCGGGTGAGCACGTCCTTTTCCCTTTCGTCCACCGTACCGTCCTGCAGAGCGAGGCGCTCGAGCATCTGCAACTCGTCGCCGTCGATCAGCCCGTCGTTGGCAAATACATGCAGAAATGAATACTGCATGATCGCGTTCCAGTTGCTGTCGCTGCTTGTCATTATCCTGCTCTTCCCCAGTACTGCTCGAGAATGCGCCATGGCGTGACCCGGCTGTCGAAACTGAAGCGCTGCAGGTTAAGCAAAAAATATGACAGTCGTTTGAACGTTCGATGTCACCGGCCCCACGCGCGCGCCTTGACCCGCGCGTGGCAGCGGACCTGGCCGAGCGCCCCCCTTTCGCTCGACATAAGTGCCTGCATGTAAGCAGCTTGCAACATGGCTGCCACAGAATCGTCGCAACCAATGGCTAGGCTGCGCACATTAGGCCGGCGCAAACCAGCCGCGCCGGACGGCAGGCGCCTATGACATCGACCGTCACGACCGGCCTCTGGCAACGCTTCGATCATGCGGAACACGCGCTCTGCCTGCGGGTCAATCGAGGCTGCCACCACGTTACGACTCGTCGGCTGTTCGTGACGATCAGCCGGCTCGGCGACGGCATCTTCTGGTACGTGCTGATGCTGGCCTTCGCATTGAGCGGTCCGCAGGGTGCCATCGTGGCCGCCCAGATGACGGTCGCCGGTCTCGCCGGGACGGCGCTGTACCGGCAACTGAAGCACCGCCTCGTGCGAGAGCGTCCTTTCATCTCGTACGCGGGCATTCAGTCGGGTACAGCTCCGCTGGACCGGTACAGCTTCCCATCCGGCCACACGCTGCACGCCGTCAGCTTTACGCTGATCGCCACGACTCACGCGCCGGAACTCGCCCTGCTGCTCGTCCCTTTCGCGTTGCTGGTGGCGGCTTCGCGCGTGGTGCTGGGGCTACACTACCCGACGGACGTTCTCGCCGGGGCGGCAATCGGCGCGACACTCGCTCGCGGCCTCGTGTCGCTCTGGCCAGTATAAAGCGCCGTCCTTGCGGCGCAGACTCGCCGCAGCCTGGAAAACGCACCGTAAAGGTCAGGCTACCGGGTCAATCCTTCCCGTCGCAACTTGTCGGCGATCGCTGCGGCAAAGTCATGCAGAGCAGCGTCGGACGACTCGAGCTTGGTCGCTTTGGTCTCCAGCGTATAAATCAGGGACTTGTCCCGCGTCCGGTAGAACCTCGACTCGACCCGGGCTTCGCCCTGGGCAATCGTGAATGCGGGCGCCGTGGCAAACTCGCCATAGATGACCGGTACGCCGTACACGCCGTAGTACCCGGTCGCGAAACCCGCATCCGTGGCCTTGTAGGCTGCGGTGCCGCGCGTGTCCCTGCTGCCGCCTTCCTTCATTTCGACTTCCCTGGCAATGAGACTGGTCGCCAGCACGGCGTCGGCTTGAGCAATGGCGATCGCCTGCTCGATGCTCTCGAGGGTCAGCGGGTTCTTTTCCTTGACCGCGTCGCAACTCCGGATGACCTCGACTGACTCGCTCTTCAGCTGCGACGCCATGAAGAACTCGAACGCGCAGCGCTGATTGACGTTCGGGCTGACGCCGACGACCAGCACCCGGGTGAATGATTGCTTGCGCGGCGCGCCTTCCTGCCACGTACCCTTGACCGTGGTCCTCGCCTCGACAGTACTGACAAACAACGCGGCCCCGATCACGTAGAGCATCGCCCCGACGGCCACGCTCCGGACAGATCGGCCAATGGAGGTCCTGTAAGGCACTGAGTGTTCCTGGTTGGGTGAGGGCTCGAAGGACGCGCTGTGCCGGCATCGCCCCGGTTGCAGTCTAGCGGGATCGACGCTGCAGCGGGTGCTGGGTACCGGCGGCCTCATCAGTTGCTGGCCTGCTCCGCGGCCAACGCTGCCTGCCAGGGCGTCGGCCTCAGCGAGAACTTCTGGATCGATATCACCGGGCAATCGATCAAGCGTATCCATCGGCTGCTCGGCTTCGTGACCGTCGGCCCTACCCGTCGTCGACGCGGATTCCGCCGCTGCGTCAGCCAACGGTGCCGCTGCCAGGGCGCGCGGCTGACCCATGATCGCAAGGGCGCCGGTGTCCCGCCCCCCATGGCTGGAGCGATCGAACACGCCGACCTGCCAGAGGCCCAGGGCGACTCCAACAGCGAACAAGGCCGCGATCATCCGGGCCGGAAACCGCAGCGCAGTTTCAGTGTGCATGGCCATGCAGGTGTCCCCCGCCCTCTCCAGCCTGAACCCGCATCACGAACGGATCTCGCTCGTGATCGCCAAGGTCCGCATAGTCGAGTATGGCGTAATCAGCGGAAGCGGTGGGTTGCCAGGGCGATTCGCCAAACTCGAAGGAGCGCAGCAGCTCGACGGTCTCCACCTGGCGATCTGCGCCGCGCCGTTCAATGCGGGTCGGCAGCATCGAGTCGGTGCGCACGGTTATGTCCCAGGCAACGTCCCCGACCTCGCCCGTGTAGCGACGGTACGGGTAGCCATCGCGCCACCCGTGCTCACGCTCGCGCAGCGCTCCGATCAGGCGTGGGTCCAGCAGCGTCGACAATGCGGTCCAGTCAGGGGAAGCGTTCAGAATCTGCAGGTCTTCGCTGCGATATTCGATGCCACGGCGGTCGGCGTGGTAAAGGCGCGTGTGGAACAGGGTCCTGTCATCCCGCACCCAGAGGTCCCCGGTTTGCGCCGCAGGATTCTCGCGTTCGATCCGATCGTGGGAACGCCAGAAGCGCCACTGCGACAAGGTCTTGCCTCCCTGTGCGGACTCGACGGTCGTGCGGAACTCGGCCACGACAGGCGGCGGTGATTGGGCCAGCTCGAGCGGCGGCACGGGCCGCTGGTCGCCGCAGCCGACCAGCACCAGCAGCAACAAGCTCATCGCGGCATTGCGCATTGGTGAATGCATGTTGTCATCCGGCGTGAAGACGGGAGAGGCCAGGGGCCCCTCCCGCCTGCGTGAATCAACGCTCGGCAAAGCTCACAGGCCCAGGGCGTTGGCCATCACGTGGTAGATGGCGTTCTGCTCGAGCGTGCCGCGGACCAGGTACGAGCGAGGCCCGTTGGCGTAGATCGCGACCTCCTCGCCGGCATGCGTCTCGGCGCCGGCAGTCGGGATCGCCGATTCCTGCAGGTAGTTCGGGTTCGTCGTATCGACATCGGTCAGGTCCGGGCGCTCGCCGCTGAAAGGAATTTCCGCCGTGACGAACTCCGTGACCGGGTCGAACTCTCGACGCGAGCCGTTGCCCGTCCAGCCGGCCGGACCGTTCAGGTAGCCGAGGGTGGTATAGGGCAGTCCCAGGGAGTCCTTCGCAAGCAAGTCCAGCCCGGCGTCGGTCTTGCCGAGGATCGGGTTGCCACGCGACGGATAGCCGGCGATGCTCATCGTATGGCTGTGGTCGGCGGTGACGATGATCAAGGTGTCCTTATCGTCGGTCATTTCACGGGCAACCTTCACGGCCTCCGCCAACGCGATGGTGTCGGTCAGCGCGCGATAGGCGTTGCCGGCGTGGTGAGCGTGGTCGATGCGGCCGCCCTCGACCATCAGGTAGAAGCCCTTGGGATTGTTCTGCAGCATCTCGATCGCCTTGCGGGTCATGTCGGCGACCGAGGGCTCACCTGCCGTGTCGTTGGCGCGATCGGCTTCGTACTTCACATGCGACGGCTCGAACAGGCCCAGCAGGCGCTTGGTGCGCCTGGGGTCGACGGCGTCGAATTGCGCCTTGTTCCAGACATAGGCCGCGCGCGGCTTGGCCGCCCATTCGGCAGTCAGGTCACGACCGTCCGTGCGGCGCCCCATGCGGGTCGGGTACTCGGGATCGGCTTTGGTGTTCGGCTCGAAGTACGGTCGACCCCCACCCAGCGCGACTTCCAGGCCGTTGCCGACACTGAAGTCGACCAGCTGCGCCGCGATGTCCTTGACCTTCGTGCAACCCGAAGGCAGCACAGTAGCGCCCAGGTCGCGGTCGATCGAGCTGTCCGCTTCCCAGTCGCGGTTGCTGATATGGGCATAATTGACGGCAGGCGTCGCATGCGTGATGCGGGCGGTCGACACTACGCCGGTCGACATCCCGCGCGCCTCGGCGCGCTCCATGATCGTCTTGACCTTCTTCGCGCGCGTGACTTCAGCGCAGAACTCCCCGCGGGTAATGCTCTGATCGACCGAGATGGCCCCGTCGTTGGTCTTGATGCCGGCTACCATGGCCGTTGCGGTCGGCGCCGAATCCGAGGTCTGCTGGTTCGCACTCGCCGTGACGGACAGGGCCAGGTCGCTGAAGTTCTCGAAGCTGAGCCGGTTCCACTCGCCATCCACGCCGCGCTGCTGGCCGTCGAGGATGCGGGCCGCGGTGACCGTCGACACGCCCATGCCGTCACCGACGAAAAGAATGACGTTCTTCGCGCGGCGCGTGTTCAGTTCGCGGTTGACCAGCTTGTTCGCCTCGACGGCGGACCGGCCGGCGCGGAACCATTCGGCGCCCGAGGTCGGTACGGACGCAGCGGAAGCATTGTCGGCAAGTGCCGGGGCGGAAGCTCCGCCCAGCACGGTCAGGCTGGCGGCGACGACGAGCGAGATCCTGGAGTGCGACTTCATGTTCGGGAGTCCTTTGCCATCTGCGGTTGAGAAAGGCTGTCGAGGACCCGGACATTAGCGGCCAGTTGCTACAGGCGTATTGCGCTCGTATTGAGGTTTCCTTGCAGCCAGTCAACAGGGCCTGACGGCCGGCCTGAGGCGGCAACGAAGCGAGATCAACGGCGGATGCGCTGCTTCGTGCGCTTCATCAGCGTGACGTGCGTGCCCTCGCGCGCGATCCTGGGCGCGCGACTGTTGCTCGTGCACTGCACGTAGCTGCCGTCCGACTGCATGATCCAGGCGTTGCGCAGGTCGGCGAGCTGCAGCTGCAGCACTTCCCAGAGCCGTTCCCGCAGGTGGCGATTCTCGACTGGAGCCACCGCTTCGACGCGACGGGAAAGATTGCGATCCATCCAGTCTGCGGAGCCAAGCAGGAAGTCGCCCGCGAGCGGATCTTCGCTGCCGTTAGCGAAATGAAAAACGCGGCCGTGCTCGAGGAATCGCCCGACGATTGAGCGCACACGGAGATTCTCCGTGAGACCGGCGATACCGGGCTTCAGGCAGCAGAATCCGCGCACGATCAGGTCGATCGGCACGCCCGCATTCGATGCGTCGCAGAGCGCTTCGCAGATCGGGCCGTCCTCGAGCTGGTTGACCTTGACGACGATTCGCGCCGGAAGGCCGGCCTGGGCATTCGCGGCCTCGCGCGCAATCAGGTTGACGAAGCGCGTGCGCATGTTGAGCGGCGCGACCAACAGTTTCTCGAAACGAGGCGAGCGCGAGTACCCCGTCAGGTGGTGAAACAACGTGACGACGTCGCGCGTCAGCACCGGATCGCACGTGAACAAGCCGAAGTCCGTATACATCCGCGCGGTTTTGACGTGGTAGTTGCCCGTGCCAATGTGGACATAGCTGCGCAATCCGTCGCCTTCCTTGCGCACGACCAGCGCGAGCTTGGTATGGGTCTTGAGGCCGCGGAAACCGTAGATCACGTGGTCGCCGGCCTTCTGCAGTTCTTCAGCCCAGTGCAGGTTGCGCTCCTCGTCGAAGCGCGCCTTGAGTTCGACCAGGCAGGCCACCTGCTTGCCGTTCTCCGCTGCCTTGATCAATGAGCGGACGAACGGCGTGTCGTCGCCGAGCCGGTACACCGTCATCTTGATCGTGGTCGTGCCCGGGTCGTCGGCCGCGTCGCGGATGAAGCGCTCGACCGAGGCATCGAAGCTCTCGTACGGGTGGTGCACCAGCACGTCGCCCGCCCGGATGGACGAGAAAATGTCGGTATCCGCATCGATGCCGAACGGCGGCTGCGGCGCCCAGGGCGGATCGCGCAGCTCACGGATCGGCAGCGATGCGATCTCGAACAGGCCGGAATAGTCCAGCATGTCGGGCAGCTCGTAGACGTCGCTCTCGCGCAGGTCGAAGCGCGCAGCGAGGCTGTCGCGGATCTCACCGCTCGGACCTTCGCCGAACTCGAGTCGCACGACCGGCTGGAACCGCCGCTGCCGCACCTGTTCCTCGACCATCTCCTTGATGCTGTTGTTGCTGTCTTCCTCGATTGCGATGTCGGCATTGCGCGACACTCGGAACAGCGTGGTGCCTTCGATCTCGACGCCGGGGAACAGGCTGGCGGCGTTGACCCGCACGAGTTCCTGCAGCGAGACGAAGCAGCGCTGCCCTGTTTCGACGCCGGTGCGCACCGGCAGCCATTGCGGCAACTGCGACGGCACCTTGACCCGCACCAGGAGGCGGTCGCCCGTGTCGGCTTCCTTGAGCACGAAGCCCCAGGAGGTCGAGAGGTTCGACATGAAGGGAAACGGGTGTGACGGGTTGAGGCTCAGCGGAGTGAGCGCCGGTGATACGTGGCGCTCGAAATACTCGCGCGCTTCGTTGCGCTGGGCCGGCGAGAGCTCATCCCAGGCCGCGAGTCTCACCCCATGCCTCACCAGCCGGTGGCGCAGGTCCTTGAAGCATGCAGAACGGCGCAACAGCAACGGATGCAACGCATCGCGCAACCGATGAATGTGCGCGTTGAAATCCTCGACGACGGCGAGGTTGCCGCTGGCGTAGGCGCGGGTGCGCATGGCACCGACGCGCTTCATGAAGAACTCGTCGAGGTTCGAAGTGAAGATCGCCAGGAACTTGAACCGCTCGAGCAGCGGCACGCGCTCGTCGATGGCTTCCGCCAGGACCCGGCGGTTGAATTCAAGCCAGCTGAGGTCCCGGTCGAACCAGGCCTCCTTCAGCATCCGCGCGCGCAGCTTCGCGTCCATTTCGACGACAGTCCCCCCGGCACCCGTGCCAGCCGGTGAATCGGGCGGTAACGGTGTTTAGGATATAGAATCTACCGCCGTTGTTACCGAATTGTTGCAGTGTGACGGCTTCCCTGCCCTTTCATGACGGAACGCCAATGCCGCTCCAGGTCGCCCATACGCACCTCGCCGCCCAGATCGGCGCCGCCTTTGAAGAACGGTCGACGCTGACCCCCGCGAACGCGCCGCCCGATATCGTCGATGCCGTGTGCCAGGTGATCGAACTGCTCGATTCCGGCAAGGCTCGCGTGGCCGAAAAGATCAATGGTCGCTGGCAGGTCAACGAATGGCTCAAGAAGGCCGTGCTGTTGTCGTTCCGCCTGTTCGACAACGTCCCGCTCGATGCGGGCTACGCGAGGTTCTACGACAAGGTGCCGCTCAAGTATTCGCAGCACGATGCCGAACGGTTCCGGGCTGAGGGCGTGCGCGTCGTGCCGCCGGCGGTCGTTCGCCGCGGCGCGCATGTTTCCCGCAACGTCGTGTTGATGCCGAGCTACGTCAACATCGGCGCCCACGTGGGCGAAGGCACGATGGTCGATACGTGGGCCACGGTTGGATCCTGCGCCCAGATCGGACGCAACGTGCATCTCTCGGGTGGCGTCGGCATCGGCGGCGTGCTCGAACCGCTCCAGGCGAGCCCGACGATCATCGAGGACAACTGCTTCATTGGCGCGCGCTCGGAAGTCGTCGAAGGCGTCGTCGTCGAGGAAGGCGCGGTGCTGTCGATGGGCGTCTACGTCGGACAGAGTACCCGCATCTACGATCGCGAGCGCGACGAGGTGAGTTACGGCCGCATTCCAGCCGGCGCGGTGGTGGTGCCTGGCACGCTGCCGGCGGCCAACGGCAGGTACGGGCTCGCGTGCGCCGTGATCGTGAAGCGTGTCGACGCGCAGACCCGCGCCAAGGTCGGGATCAACGAACTGCTGCGCACGACGGATTAGTCGATGGTGGTGGCGACGGTGGTGTGATTAGTCGGAGGTACGGTGGGTCGCTGCTGGTGCAGCCGCTCGTCTGACTAATCACTACCACACCTCCCATCACTCTCCCTATCACCTCCCGCCCCATCTTGTAGAGAACCTGCTCCGCGATATTGGTGGCGTGGTCGCCGATGCGCTCGAGCCCCTTGAGCGCAAAGATCGTGTCGATCGTGGGACGCAGGAAACGATGGTCCTGCAGTACGTACGTCATCACCAGACGGAGCGCCGCGGCGAACTCGGCATCGAGCTCCGCATCGCGCGCAAGCACGCTGCGTGCGAGCCCGGAATTCATCTCGTCGGCCGCCCGCACGGCGTTTCGCAGCATCGAGCCGGACAGTGCCGCCATGTGACGCAACTGGCGCCCGACGGCGAGCACGGGATCACCATCGTTGGTCTGGTCCAGGGACAGGGCGAACCTTGCGATCTTCTTGGCCTCGTCGCCTGCACGCTCCAGCTCGCGTCCGATGCGCACGATGGCACGCGCCAGCCGCAGGTCATTCGCGACGGGCTGCTGCAGGGCGATGAAGGTGAGACTATCGCGGTCGAGCTGCTTTTCGTAGGCGTCCACGCGGCTATCGCGCGCCAGCACCGCCTGCGCCAGCACCGCGTCGCGCTCGACGAGCGACTTGACCGCACCGGCGACCTGCTCGATGACGAGCGCACCCATCTCGAGCGCGTGCAGCCGCAGGCCCGCCACCGACTGGTCGACGGTGCTCGACGTGTGCGGCTCTGTCGGATCTGAAGCCTGCATGACCACGGCCTCCATCACGCCGCTCAGCCGTAGCGGCCCGTGATGTAGTCCTCGGTCGCCTTCTTGGAGGGATTGGTGAAGATCTTCGACGTCGCGTCGACCTCGACCAGCTCACCCAGGTACATGAACGCCGTGAAGTCCGACACGCGCGCCGCCTGCTGCATGTTGTGCGTGACGATCAGGATCGTGACCCGCTGCCGCAACTCGGTGATCAGCTCTTCGATGCTCGCCGTCGCGATCGGATCGAGAGCCGAGGTCGGCTCGTCGAACAACAGGATCTCCGGTTCGGTCGCGAGCGCCCGCGCAATGCAGAGACGCTGCATCTGGCCGCCCGACAGCGCGAGCGCGGAATCGTTCAGGCGGTCCTTGACCTCGTCCCAGATCGCAGCACCGCGCAGGGCCTTCTCGACTCGTTCGGCGAGGTCCGTGCGGTTGCTGAAGCCACGCAGGCGCAGCCCGTAGGCTACGTTCTCGAACACCGTCTTCGGGAACGGGTTCGGCTTCTGGAACACCATGCCGATCCGCATGCGGACCTCGATCGGATCGACGTCCTTGCCGACGAGGTTCACGTTCTCCGGGTGCAGCATGATGCTGCCCGCATAGCGGGTGTCTGCCTGCAGGTCGTGCATGCGGTTGAAGCAGCGCAGGAAGGTGCTCTTGCCGCAGCCCGACGGGCCGATCAGAGCCGTGACCTGGTTTTCCGGAATCACCAGGTTGATGTTCTTCAGCGCATGGTTCGACCCGTACCAGAAGTCGAGCTTCTCGGCGATGGCCTTGGCCGGATTCGCGCGCAACGCCTTGCGCTCCTCCATGGCGATGGAGAGCTTGGGGGTTTCCGCCTTGTGGACGACGTTCGTGTTCATGGAGGACCACTCACCAGTTGATCTTCTTGCGGAAGCGATAGCGTATCCAGATGGCGATGGCGTTCATCGCCAACGTCATGCCGAGCAGGATGGCCGCCGCGGCGGCGGCGTTCTGCTGGAACGCCTGGTCCGGACGCGAAACCCAGTTGAAAATCTGGATCGGCATCGCCGTGAACTCGCTCTTGAGCCATTCGAAATTGACGAACGGGAACGTACCGGAGATGGGCGAGTTCGGCAGGAAGGCGATGAAGCTCAGCGCGCCGATCGTGATGATGGGTGCCGTTTCACCGATCGCGCGGGACAGGCCCAGGATGAGGCCCGTCAGGATGCCGCCGGTCGAATAGGGCAGCACGTGATCCTTGGTCACTTCCCAGCGCGTCGCGCCGAGTCCGTACGCGGCCTCGCGGATGGCCTTTGGCACGGCACGCAGGGCTTCGCGCGTGCCGACGATGATGATCGGCAGGATCAGCAGTGCGAGCGTGAGCCCGGCTGAAAGCACGCTCTGACCAAAGCCGAACTTGTAGACGAACAGCCCGAGCGCCAGCAGGCCGTAGACGATGGACGGCACGCCCGCGAGGTTGGTCACGTTGATCTCGATGACGCCGGTGAACCAGTTCTTCGGCGCATACTCCTCGAGGTAGATGGCGGCGGCGACGCCGACCGGCAGCGCCACCAGCGCAGTCACCAGCATGATCATCGACGTGCCGACCCAGGCCGAAAGGATGCCGGCGCGCTCCGCCTTGCGCGACGGGAACTGCGTCAGGAAGTCCCAGCCGAACCTCGAGGCGCCATCCCGCACCAGGTCGAGAAACAGCAGCGCGAGCAGGCCCAGGCAGCTCATCAGGATCAGCAGGCCAACGACGACGAACGCCTTGTCGAGGTTCTTGCGCCACGCGAGGCCGCTGCGCAATTCCTCGATTGTCAACACGGCGGACATCTCAGTACGCCTCCCGGAACTTGCGGGTCAGGAAGTAGCCGATGACGTTGAACACCAGCGTCATGAGCATCAGCACGAGGCCCGCCGCAAAGATGCTCTGGTAGCCGATGCTGTCGTGCGGCAGGTCGCCGAGGCTGACCTGCACGATGTAAGCGGTGATCGTCGCAGCCGGCTCGGTCGGGTTGAACGTGAGCGTCGGCTGCATGCCGGCCGCGATGGCGACCACCATCGTTTCGCCGATTGCACGCGAAATTCCAAGGATATAGGCAGCAGCGATGCCCGAGAGCGCGCCCGGCACGACGACACGCAGTGCCGTCTGCAGCTTGGTCGCCCCCATCGCATAGGATCCTTCACGCATGTAGCGCGGCACGGCGCGCATCGCGTCTTCACTGACCGAGGCGACATACGGCACGATCATGAGCCCGATGACGAGACCCGCGCTCAGCATGTTGAAGCCGGGCAGGTTGGGCATGAACTTCTGCAGGAACGGTGTCACCATCAGCAGCGCGAAGTAGCCGTACACCACGGTCGGCACGGCGCCGAGCAACTCCAGGATCGGCTTGACTGTTTCGCGCATGCGATGCGTGGCAAATTCGGAAAGATAGATGGCAATGATGGTGCCGAGCGGAATGGCGACCAGCAGCGCGACGAACGTCACCGTGAGCGTGCCGGAAACCAGCGGCATGATGCCGTAGTGAGCGTCGTCGAAGAGCGGCGTCCACATTCTGTCGGTCAGGAACTCCCGGATCGTGACGTGCTCGAAGAAGTACGAAGATTCCACGACCAGGATGACCACGATCGCGAGCGTCGTGAACACCGCCACCAGCGCGCACGCCAGCAGGATCAGTTCGATGCCGCGATCGCGGTACTTGCGGTAGGCGAGCGAGGAAAACGCCCCCTTCCCCAGCGCAGTCGAACGAGTTGTCGTCGTTGCCGACATGAGCCCTTCCCCAATCCGGCGCCCGGCGGGCGCTCTGTGTCAGACACGAACGGGCCGGAACCTCGCGGTCCCGGCCTGGCCCCTCCAGAGGGGTGTCCCGTTATAGTTTACCTTCCATCGCCTGCAACTGGTCGATCGTGATCCCGACCTGCGGGTGACCGCCAAAGACCGTGCCGAGCTTGCCGTTCTGGAAGTGCTTCCACGCGAGTTCATAGGCACTCTTCGGCAGCGGCAGGTAACCGACCTCGCTCACCAGCTGGCCGTTCGTCAGCATGAACTGCACGAACTCGCGGACCTCGGGACGCTTGGCAGACGTTTCACGCACGTAGACGAACAGCGGGCGCGACAGCGGGTCGTAGGTGCCATTGGTCACGTTCTCGAGGCTGGGACTGACAGGACCCTTGCCGTTGTCGATCGCCACCGCCGTCAGCTTGTCCTTGTGTGCGGCGTAGTAGGCATAGCCGAAGTAGCCGAGCGCGTTCTTGTTGCTCTCGACACCCTGCACCAGCGTGTTGTCGTCTTCGCTTGCGGTGAAATCACCGCGGCTCGCCTTGGACTTGCCGTTCACCGCCTCGGTGAAGTAGTCGAACGTGCCCGAGTCGGCGCCCGGCCCGAACAGCATCAGCTTTTCCTTCGGGAACTTGGGGTTGACCTGGTTCCAGCTCGTGATGCGGCCCTGCGCGGCCGGTTCCCACATCTTCCTGAGCTCGGCGACGGTCATCGACTTCGCCCAGGTGTTGGCGGGATTGACCACGACCGTCAGCGCGTCGAACGCCACCGGCACTTCCATGTACTTGATGCCGGCCTTGCGGCAGGCTTCCATTTCAGCCACCAGGATCGGCCGCGAGGCGTTCGCCATGTCCGTCTCGCCGCGGCAGAATTTCTTGAAACCGCCGCCGGTGCCCGAAACGCCAACCGTCACGCGGACCTTGCCCCGCTTCTGGATCTGGAACTCTTCGGCGTAAGCCTCGGAGATCGGGAACACCGTGCTGGAGCCGTCGATCTTGATCGCGGCCTGCGCATCGGCGCGCCCAGGCGCGCCGAAGGCCAGAAGGCCGAGCGCGAGGGCCGGGAGGGTGATCTGCTGCCAGGAAAGCTTCATGAAAGGCATCCTCTGCTGTGGGTCGGTCCAGGGACGGGCGCCCCTGTTCATGCCGCGCAGTCTGCCGCGCCACTGTGACAGCCATGTGACAAACGCGCCGTTACTGCAAGTGCTTGATCCGATGAGCTTCTGTGGCTTTAATGCCGGACCCGGCCCGGGTCCTGCTCCGATTCCAAAGGCGAACCCAGCGCGATGTCCCCGACCCTTACCCTGACCGAAGACCTGCTGCGCCGGCCCTCCGTGAGCCCTGAGGATCACGGTTGCATGGATGTCATCTGCGCCCGGCTCGAACCGCTCGGGTTCAGCAACGAAAGGCTGCGATTCGGTCCGGTCGAGAATCTCTGGTCACGACGCGGCAATGGCAGCCCGGTGCTCTGCTTCGCCGGTCACACGGACGTCGTGCCGACCGGCCCGCGCGAAGACTGGCGCACCGATCCCTTCGAGCCCGTGATCGTCGATGGCGTGCTGTATGCGCGTGGCGCCGCCGACATGAAGAGCAGCCTCGCAGCCATGGTGACGGCCACCGAGCGGTTCATCGCGCAGCATCCAGACCACGCGGGCTCGCTCGCGTTCCTGTTCACCAGCGACGAAGAAGGCCCATCGGTCGACGGCACGCGCAAGGTGATGGAAGTGCTCGAAGCGCGCCACGAGAAGATCGACTGGTGCGTGGTCGGCGAGCCGACCAGCGCCGACGCGCTGGGCGACACCATCAAGGTAGGACGTCGCGGCTCGCTCTCCGGTCGCCTGACAGTGCACGGCGTGCAGGGTCACATCGCCTATCCGCACCTCGCCGACAACCCGGTCCACGGTTTCGCGCCAGCGCTCGCGGAACTGGTCGCAACGCACTGGGATGAAGGCAATGAGTTTTTCCAGCCGACCACGTTCCAGGTTTCGAACATCGCAGCCGGCACCGGTGCGCCCAACGTCGTGCCCGGCGAATTGAAGTCTCGCTTCAACTTGCGTTTTTCGACGGAACAGACCGTCGAGAAGCTGCAGCAGCGCGTGCTTGCAGTGCTCGACCGTCACCGTGTGAAGTATTCGCTGGAGTGGTTCGTCTCCGGCCTCCCCTTCCTGACTCGCCCCGGCACGCTGACCGCAGTCGTGGAGCAGGCCGTGCGCGAGACCATGGGGCGCAGCCCTGCACTATCGACGACCGGCGGCACCTCCGACGGGCGCTTCATCGCGCCGACCGGTGCGCAGGTGGTGGAACTCGGCGTCATCAACGCAACGATCCACAAGGTGAACGAGTGCGTGCGGGTCGAGGACATCGATGCGCTCAGCCTCGCCTACGAGCGGATCATGGAGCTGCTGCTGACCTGACGACCCGCGGCCCGCTGCTGCGGCCGATCCAGGCGCCTCCCCCCGAGCTTGGAAAGGCAGACACGCGCTCGGGGGAAGGCCCCGGATCAGTCGCATGTGCGAGGCGGCGCCTGAGCGGCTCGTCGGGCAGAAGCGCGAGCCGGCAATAGCGGCTACTGGCTCAGGCCCGACGACCCGCACGGCGCAAGTAGCCGGTCGGGTGCAGAGGCTCCAGGCGTCAGGTGGGGGGGGCCGGGGGGGGGGCCGAGGGGGGGGGGACGGCCTGGCTCGGAGTCCGGTGACGTTGCGTGCGCCGTGCGATCTTTTCCGCTGCGCGGAAAAGGTCCTCAGGCGCGGTGTATCAGGCGTTCAATCCGGCATGTCCTGGCGCGCGCGTGTCTGCCTTTCCAAGCGCGACAGGACATGCCGGATTGGACGCCAGGACCTTCACCAGCGCTTCGCACGACCCATCGCCGAAGCGGATGACACGTGCGAACGCGGACTCAGCGCTTGCGCCAGTTCGCGAACAGGCCGAGCACAGCGAGACCGAGCAGGTTGAGCAGTACCCAGAACGGCATGCTGAAGCCGAGGAACCGCCAGGTGACCTTGGCGCACTCCCCCGACCCGCTCAGCACCTTGCCCAGCACTTCATGCAGTGGCAGCACGTCCATCATGTACTCGAGGCTTGCGCCGCATTCCGCGACCGCGCCTGCCGGAGCATTGATGACGTAAATGTGGCGGGCCGCGACGCCGACACCCGCCAGTGCGACAAGCACGATCAGCGCGCCGTAGCCGCGCCGCACCCCGGCGCTGGCAGGGTTGTGCAGCCAGGCGAGCAGGAACAGCACGCCGGTCGTTATCACCGCGACCCGCTGCAGGATGCAGAGCGGGCACGGTTCTTCGCGCAATCCGTACTGGACGAACAGCGCGTAGGCCATCAGGCCCGCACACCAGAGGAAGCCCGCGAGATTCATCGTGCGGGACTGCAGCCACCAGGGCTGGCTGGAATCGAAAGTAAGGTTCAAACGCGCACTCCGCGTCCAGGGAACGGTCTCTTCAGCCCTCGTCGGCCTGCTTGGACGCGCGAGCCGCGACGATCTGGCGCTCGACGTCCTCGATCGACAGGTGGCGGATGTCCTTGCCCAGCACCATGTAGACCACGTATTCGCAGATATTCTTGGCGTGATCGCCCACGCGCTCGAGCGCGCGCGCGAGGCTCAGGATGTCCAGCGTCCGCCGGATCGCCCGCGGGTCTTCCATCATGAACGTGATGCACTGGCGCTGCAGCACCTCGTACTCTTCGTCGATCCCGCGATCGCGTCGGGCCACGTTGAGCGCCGCCCCGGTGTCGAGACGGGCGAAGGCATCGAGCGCGCCGTGCACCATGTCGGCAACGAGTTCGTCGATGTGCTTCAGCTCGCGGTACCTATCGGCCGTGCGATCGGACTTGGACAGGCGCGCCGCGGCGTGCCCGAGTTTCTCAGTCTCGTCGCCGATGCGCTCGAGGTCGGTGATGGTCTTGATGACCGCCACGATCAGGCGGAGGTCCGAGGCGGTAGGTGCACGCGTGGCGAGGACGCGGCTGCAATCTTCATCGATCGCAACTTCCATCGCGTTGACCTTGTGATCCTGGCGGGCGACCTCCTCGCCAAGGCGACTATCCCCGCCCACGATCGCCTTCACGCCGTTCTGGAGCTGCTGTTCGACGAGGCCACCCATCTGCAGCACGCCCGTCCGGATGCCTTCCAGTTCGGCGTTGTAGCGGCTGTGGATGTGGTGAGAAAGGTCGGAGGTGTCCATCACGGTAATTGATCTCCCGAAGCTGCCGTCTTGTACAGGACGGCCCGGGCTGAAACAAGTTCAACCGGGCCCGCAAGAAAAAACCCTCCCCGCGCCCTCGCCGGGGAATCTGGCGAGGGGACCCTTGCGGGCCAGGGGAGGGTCCAGCCGGCGCGGCGGGTCAGAACTTGTAGTTCAGGTCCAGCTGCAGCCGGTCGTAGTCAAGCTCGAGTCCCACGTCCTTGTTCAGCGTGTTCAGGAAGTACGTGGCGTTCATGGTGAAGTTCTTGACCGGGGCATAACCGGCCTTGAGTACCCAGCCTTCCGAGTCCGTTGTGCCGTTGCCGAAGTCCGAGTCGATCCACTGGGCGAACAGCGCATCCTTGTCGATCGCCTGGTAGAACAGCCCCGCCTCCCAGGTCCTGGCGTCGCTGGCCTTGCCGACCATCGCACCAACGGCATACGCGGTGTCGTACTCGACGTCGTCCGCGAGGTTGCGGGCATAGTTGGCCCAGAACGTGACCGGCAGGTTGGCCACGGTAACACCCATCTGCGCGCCCACCTCGAAGATGTCGTAGCCGTAGGTCAGCAGGTTCGTCGTGCTCGTGCCAATGCGGAAGGTCGAGTTGCCGTTCGCGTTGTTCGCGTAGAGCGGCGAGTTGCTCTGGCAGGCGCCGCACTCGTAATAGTTCGCCGCGAGCACGGTCTGCCCGCCCAGCAGCGGGAACTTCATGCCTGCCTGCAGTCCGAAAATGTTGGCGTCGGAATTCTCGCCGTTCGGGTTCGCGTTGTATTGCTCATTGAACCACCAGCCGTAGGCGGTGCCAAAGAACATGCCGCGGTCGATCTTGACGGCGCCGCCTTCCGGGTTGAAGTCGCCGTCGAAGAACAGGCTCTGGCCAGGCTTGAAGATCGGGTTGGCCTGCTTGCCGAGCAGCAGGTTGCCGCCCTGCATGAATTTCCAGTCGATATAGCCCATGTCGAGGCCGATCGACTTGCGGGTGCCGGAGCTGCCCAGCGTCTGGTTCGACGAACGTGGATCGTCGCCGCCCGTGGCGAACAGCAGGGTCCCCTTGACGTTGTCGGTCGCCTTGAAGTCGAAACCCAGTCGTGCGCGGATGCGATGGCGATAGCGGTCGGCCGCGTCGTCGACGTAGGCAGGCACGGTCGGGGTGGCAGCGACCACGCGCTCCGTCCAGATGTTCTCGGATCGGTAACGGAGGTCGCCGCGGCCTTTGATCTTCGTGGCCCAGTCGGCGCCCTTCACCTTGGCGATCTCGTTCGAAGCGACCGCGCCTTCTTCGCGCAGCTCCCTGGTCTGGGACTTCAGGTAGTCCATTTCCGCCTCGCGGCGGTCGGCCAGCGCCTGCAGTTCAGAATTCTGCGTCTTGAGTTCGGCATTGGCGGACTCGAGACGATTCAGACGCTCGGCGAGCGCCTGCATCTGCGACTGGATGGACTGGACCTCGGCCTTGGTGGCCACGCCCTTGGTCTGCGCGGAAGCGTCCGCGGCACTGAGCGCCAGTGCGGCGGCGACGGCGGTCGCAAGCACGGTCGATTTCACGGTGATCCCTTTTCGGTGGTTTGATTGTCGGTTGCGGCTGTGCCCGAATCGAGCGCGTGAGCACTCACCCGGCGTTCTGCTGCCGACGTTTTACGCCGGGCATGTGACAGGTAGATTACAGTCAGGCGACAGAATTGCTGCATCCAGCAGCCCCGGAACATGCAACCTGCGTTCAGTTGCAATCGGGTGATATCGCATCGAGGCCGCGGTCGCGCGCGGGGCAGCAATGTCACCGAAGTTGCGTGGCCCCGGCCCCCGGACTTTCCCGACACTGGACTCGCGCAGGCGGGAAATGGCACGTGAACGTGCTGCCCTTGCCCTCGTCGCTGGTGATCTCGAGCTGCGCGCCGTGCCGCTGGAGCGCGTGCTTGACGATCGCGAGTCCGAGCCCGGAGCCGCCCAGCTTGCGCGAACGGCCCGCGTCGACACGGTAGAAGCGCTCGGTGAGCCGGGGGATATGGGAAGCAGGGATGCCGATGCCCGTGTCGTTGACCGCGACGTGGCTGCCGAGGCCGTCCGTCCAGTAGCGCACTGACACCCTGCCTGCCGTTGGCGTGTACTTTACCGCGTTCATGATCAGGTTCTGGAAGATCGAGTGCAGTTCAGGTTCGGCCCCGAGCAGCAGCGCGTCCGATTCCAGGTGCAGGTCGAACTGTGACGGCCGTTCGGGGCGCGCGAGGACTTCCTTGCGCATCAACGCCAGCAACCCCGCCACGTCGACGGGCTCCCTTTCCGCCTCGCTGCTGCCGGCTTCGAGACGCGACAGCTCCAGCAGGTCGGAGACGATTCCGTGCATGCGTTCGGACTGCCGCTGCATCTCGCGCACGGGCTCGCGCCAGCCCTCGTCCAGGACCGGGTCCTCGGCGAGCGTATCGAGATAGCCACGCACCACGGTCAGTGGCGAGCGCAGTTCGTGCGAAGCATTGGCCACGAAATCCCGGCGCATGCTTTCGAGCCGCGCTTCGCTGGTGACGTCGCGGACGATCAGCAACTGCAGGTCGCGCCCGCTGGTGGTGATGAGGTTGAAGGCGAACCAGCGATCACCGAGGTTCGGCATGTGGAGACGAGGTCCCGGACCCTTGCCGCCTCCGGCTACGTATTCCACGAACTGCGGCTGCCGGATCAGGTTGTCGATGCGGATGCCGTAGTCGAGCTTGCGGCGCAATCCAAGCCAGTCCGCCGCGGTCGGATTGAACCAGAGAATCTCGCGCGTGGGTCCGAGCAGGATGGCGCCGTCCGGCATCGCCGACGTCATGCGCCGCAACTCCCGCAGCAGCGTGAGCGCGCGGCGCTTATGGAATCGCTTGCGCTGGTAGAGCCGGTTGGCGATGGCCACCGTATTGCCCCACAGGCCAGCCATGTTCGGTGGCTTGAGGATGCTGCGCAGGCGCAGCCATTGCTCGAAACGGATCAGATTGCGCGCCTGCCAGGCGACGATCGCGGCCAGGTACAGCGAGGCAACCAACCCCGGTCGATCGATTATCCAACCGCAAGCCAGGGCCACCAGCAGGCCGCCGAAGATACCGAGGAGATGCTGCCAGGCAGGTCGGGACAAGCGCTGCGATCCTCAGTCCGTCGGTCGACCCGCCTATTCAGGCCGGGTCGAGAAACGATACCCCGAACCGCGGACCGTCTGCACGAGCGAGTCGCATGCGAACGGTTCCAGGGCCTTGCGCAGCCGGCGGATATGCACGTCCACGGTGCGCTCCTCCACGTACACGTTGCCGCCCCAGACGCGGTCGAGCAACTGGCTGCGCGCGTACACGCGATCGGGGTGTTCCATGAAGAACTGCAGCAGGCGGTATTCCGTCGGTCCGAGTGACACGGTCTGCTCGCCGGCAATGACGCGGTGGCTGACCGGGTCGAGCTTGAGCGCGCCCGCCTCGATCGCTTCGCCCGCCGCGGTGGGCGACGTCCGGCGCAGTACTGCCTGGATTCGAGCCAGCAGCTCCCGGGGCTGAACGGCTTGGTGACGTAATCGTCGGCGCCGCCTTCGAGACCCGCCACCTTGTCTTGCTCTTCGGCGCGGGCCGTCAGCAGGATCACCGGCAGGTCCTGTGTCTCCTTGTTGCGCTTGATCGAGCGCGTGAGTTCGAGGCCGCTCTGATCCGGCAGCATCCAGTCCACGAGCAGCAGGTCCGGGCGCGAATCGGCGATGCGGGAACGAGCTTCGCTGCAATCCTCGGCCTCGCTGACCGTGAAACCGGCGCGACGCAGCCCGAACGCGATCATGTCGCGAATCGGCTTTTCGTCTTCGACGATCAGGATCTGCTTGCCCGTCATGACTGGTCCAGTTGCGGTGTATGCCATTGCAGGCGCATTACATGCGCCAATTATGACAGTCCCGTGACGACCGGCCGTGCGGGACGCGCGACATCGTCACGAATGTAGACCGGCAGCGCCTCGGTCGCATCCACGCCTTCACCTTGCCGCAACATGCGCTCGCCGAGGCGCGCAATTGCATCGGCGCGTGGATACACGCCCACGCGGTGGCTGAGTCCGGCGGATTCGAGCCGGGCCTGCAGTGCCGGAAACCGCACGATGCCGTTGCCCGCAAAGCAGGTGACGCTGGGCGGCGGCTGCACGCTGGTTTCGGGCCCGACCGTTTCCGCGGTCAGCACGATGGGCGCGCACGGAGCGTCGGGATCGAATCGATAGCATCCCCAGTACACCTCTTTCATGCGTGCGTCGTTGCAGACGAGGATGCCATCAGGGGAAGAGCCGGAAGGACAGGAAGTGGAGGAAGGGGCGGAAGGGGCGGAGGGACAGGAAGGGGAGGAGCGAGTCCCTGCATTACGCCCGCCGCGATCCGCAATCCAGTGAAGCCACCGGGTCCGCGACCGAACGCGAGTCCGTCGAGGTCCTTGAGCTTGCAGCCCGCTTCCGTCAACAACTCGTCGATCATCGGCAGGATGAGGTCGGCGTGGCCGCGTTCCGTCACGATGAACCGCTGGCGGACCTCGCCGCTGGACCACAGCAGTGCGGCCGAACAAGCCTCGGTCGAAGTGTCGATCGCCAGCACGCGGAGCTGCTTCATCCGAGCTTCTCCCGCAGGAAGGCCTGCACGTCGTCAAGTGCGCGCGTGCGCCGCATCGGCGGCAGGCTCGTGATGAACTGACGACCATAGCCCTTCGTCACCAGGCGAGTATCGCAGAGCATGACCACGCCGCAGTCGGTTTCGTCGCGGATCAGCCGGCCGACGCCCTGCTTCCAGCGCAATCACCGCCTGCGGCACCTGCTCGTCGAAGAATGGGTTGCCGCCCTGTTCGCGGATCGCCGCCAGCCTCGCCTTGAGCAGCGGATCGTCCGGTGCCGCGAACGGCAGCTTGTCGATGATCACGACGCTGAGCGCCTCGCCCTTCACGTCGATGCCCTCCCAGAAACTGCCGGTGCCAAGCAGCACGGCATTACCGGCCTCGCGAAACGCGCGCAACAGATGATCGCGCGAAGCAGCGCCCTGGATCAGCACCGGGAACGGCGGAGTCTCGCCCCACTGCCGATAGAGCTCTTCGGCGCCCTCGCGCAGGCCACGGTGGCTCGTGAACAGGATAAACGCACGGCCACCGCTCGCTTCGAGTACCGGCAACGCTGCGTTGATCACGTTGCGCGAATGGTCCGGAGCGCCCGGTTCCCCGAGGCCTTTCGGCAGGTACATGAGCGCCTGGTTCGCGAAGTCGAACGGGCTCGCGAATCGCACCGTCGTCGCGCGCGTGAGGCCACTGCGACGCTTGAAGTGCGAGAAGTCGTCGCCGACGGCCAGCGTCGCCGACGTGAGGACCCACGCGCACGGCTGGGTCTCCATCAGCGACGAGAGCTGGCTCGCGACGTCAACCGGCGCGAAATGGGCGCTGACGTTGCGTGCACTGGTTTCGGCCCAGCGCACGCCGCCCGGCGCTTCCTCGGCCGTCAACGAACGCAGCCGGTCAGAATTTTCCTCGAGCCGCTCCTGCAGTCGCTTGAACGCTGCCTGACCGTCGGCGCCGAGCGGTGCAATGGCGTCGGCCAGTTCCTTTGCGCGAGCGCCCAGCCCGTTCAGCGCTTCGAGCAGGCGGTCCGGCCATTGTGCGTGCTCGAGCCGCGAGTCCTGGCCGCCGGTGATCGCCAGCACGGCCGCGATCTGCGAGTCCAACCCGCTCAGTGCGCCGTCGACCTTGCCCGCCATCTGCTGAGCGAGCAGCAACTCACCCGCCACGTCCTTCGAAATCGCCGCAAGCTGCCGCGTGCTGACGCTGTAGCCCAGGAATTGCGCCGCGACGTCCGGCAACTGGTGTGCCTCGTCGATCACGATCGCATCGGCACCCGGAAGCAGTTCGCCGAAGCCTTCCTCCTTCAGCACGAGGTCAGCCATCAACAGGTAGTGATTGACGACGACGATGTCGGCGGCCTGCGCCTCGCGTCGCGCCGCGAGCACGAAACACTCTTCGAACTTGGGACATTCCGCACCCAGGCAGTTTTCGCGCGTCGACGTCACCCATGGCCAGACGGGATCCTGCTCGCCGATGCCGGGCAACTCCGCGACGTCGCCCCGCTTCGTCGTGTACGACCACGCGCGAACTTTGGGCAACGCTGTCGCGACTTCCTTGCGCAACCCGCGCGCATAGGCCTGTTGCTCGGCCATGTCGAGCCGGTGACGGCAGAGATAATTGGAGCGACCCTTCAGCAGCGCGATGCGCGCGGGTCGACCGATCGCGGCACAGATCGTCGGCAGGTCGCGATGAAACAGCTGATCCTGCAATGTGCGCGTACCGGTGGACACGATGACCTTGCGACCCGACAGCAGCGCGGGCACGAGGTACGCGAAAGTCTTGCCGGTGCCGGTGCCCGCTTCGACCACCAGCTGCATTCGGTCCTGCAGCGCGGCGGCCACGTGCTCCGCCATCTCGATCTGCTGCGGACGCGCCTTGTAGCCCGGCAGCGCGCGGGCCAGCGGCCCGTCCGGGCCCAGGATTTCAGCCAGTGGCAGTACCATGCGTGTCAGTAGAACGTCGCACGGAAGCGCAGCAGCGCGGTCGAGGCCGGACCCAGCGGCTTCCTGAGCACCCAGCGGACGTGCGTGTAGTCGTTTTCAAGCGGCTTGCGCAAGCCTTTCTTGCCGCCACCCGCAGCTCGCGCAAGCATCTCGGGCGTCGCGTAAGTCTCGCCGCCATCAATCGAGAACTGGACCTCGGCAGCGGGACCCGTGGCCGAGCCACGCAGGTAACGCACGCCGAACGGCAGTCGCTTGGTGACGACGACCGTGTCCACCGCTTGCTTGCCCGGGTTATGGACGCGCACCGTGTAGTGAATTTCGTCACCAGCATTGAGCCGCTCGGCGGGGGCCCAGCGACGAATCTCCTCGCCGCCCGGACCGACGCTTATCTCGAGCTTCTGCACTTCGATCGATGTCGCCAACGGTCCAGATCCGGTGGCTTCGGCAACTTTCGGGTTGTCGACGACGCCCTGGGCCAAGGCCCGGCCCTGCCAGGTCGGCATGCCCAGCAGCAGCACGGACGCTGCGAACACCGCAACCAGGCTGCGCCCGGGCCGTACAGGGCTCGGCTGCCAAAGGAATTCGCCGCCGTGGGTCAGGTGAACAGGCATCGGGGGCGGACTCTGCGGGACGGGCGGGTTCGAGGCAAGTGACATACGCGGCGGGGATGCCCCGAAATACCCTTGTGGCGCAGCGAGTTCCGGCGCGCCTGCGGGCGGTCCCCGCCAGGGTTGGGCATATCTACCAATTTGACAGTGGCGGCCATCTGGACTATTGTGCAATGCAGCAATGCTGCGATGCAGCAGTCACGGACAACCCAAGGAGATCACCATGATCGTAGATATGCAGGAATACATCGCCGAGCGCGGTGATCTGCTCACTGGCAAGGTGCGCAACTTCCGCAAGAATTCCGCTGCCACCGTGCGGGAAGCCGTCACCGGCTCCGCCGAAACCCTCAAGGCCCTGAAGTACCCGGTTCGCATGATCGCCCGGTCCGGCGTCAAGCTGACGTCAGTCTCGCAGACTGCCGTGCAGAGCCTGATCGAGCTGCAGTCGGACGTCGTGACGTCGGCTCTGACAGACGTGGCGCTGCGCCTCGAGCGCGCGACGCGTGCCGAGAACATCGTCGAACTCGTGCGCGAGCAGATCGAGCTCACGCCTGCCACGCGCGCGCGCATGGCGGAAGACGCAACCCGCGTCGTGACCATCGTCAAGGTGGCAGGCCGCGATTTCCGTAACGTCGCCAAGCATGCCTACGAGAGCATCGTCGAGAAGGAAGTCGAGGCGCCGAAGGCTGCCGTGCGTCGCAAGACCGCTGCCGTCAAGCGTGCGGCCCGCAAGACCGTCAAGCGCGCCCGCAAGGCCGCGTAACCGGCTGATTCAGGACGAAAGCCTGGCCCTCACCGCAAAGTCAAGACCAAGACGCGGGCCCTGCCACAGGTCTCCCCCTGATTGCGCCCTCCACGGAGGGCGCTTTTTTTTGGTGCGTACAGTCCCGCACGCGCGGACTGACTCGCAACTCAGCGCAACAGGGGTCGGGCGGCTATAATTCGTCGACTGTGGCGTGGCAGAAGGTTTCTTAATGACTACGAATACATCCCTGCGCGATTGGGTTGAGCAGACTGCGAAACTGACGCGACCCGACCGCATCCACTGGTGCAACGGCTCGGACATCGAGCGCGACGAACTCGTCCAGCAGATGCTCGGCACCGGTGACCTGATCGAACTGAACCAGGCAACCTTCCCCAAGTGCTACCTGCACCGTTCCAACCCGTCGGACGTCGCACGCGTCGAGCACCTCACCTTCATCTGCACGCCGGAGAAGGAAGACGCCGGCCCCAACAACAACTGGATGGACCCGGCGGCCGCGCATGCCCGGATCGATGCGCTGTTCGCCGGCTGCATGCAGGGCCGCACGATGTACGTCGTGCCCTACTGCATGGGCCCGATCAACTCGCCACACGCGCGCTGCGGCGTCGAGATCACCGACAGCCCCTACGTCGTGCTCAACATGCGGATCATGACGCGCATGGGCACGCCGGCGCTGCAGCGCATCGAGCAGGACGGCACCTTCGTCAAGGGCCTGCACTCGATCGGCGATCTCGATCCCGACAAGCGCTTCATCATGCATTTCCCCGAGGAACTCTCGATCAAGAGCATCGGTTCGGGCTATGGCGGCAACGCGCTGCTCGGCAAGAAATGCCATGCCCTGCGCATCGCAAGCTTCCAGGCGCGCTGAAGGCTGGCTTGCCGAGCACATGCTGATCGTCGGCATGGAGAATCCGCGCGGCGAGGTGCACTACATCCTGGGAGCCTTCCCGTCCGCCTGCGGCAAGACCAACCTCGGCATGCTGATCCCGCCCGACACGATGCCGGGCTGGAAGGTCTGGACGATCGGCGAGGACATCGCCTGGCTGCACGTTGGCAGTGACGGCCGACTGCGCGCGATCAATCCGGAAGCCGGTTTCTTCGGCGTGGTGCCGGGCACCAGCCCGAAGACCAACCGCAATGCCTACGAGATGATCCACCACGACACGATCTTCACGAACGTCGCGCTGACCGCCGACAACGAGCCGTGGTGGGAAGGCCGCACTTCGGGCACGCCGGTCATTGACTGGCAGGGCAAGCCGTACGACAAGGCCACGGCAACGACGCCCGCCGCGCACCCGAACTCGCGATTCACGGTCTCGGCCAAGCAGAACCCGGCGTACTCGCACCTGATGGAGCACCCGGAAGGCGTGCCGATCTCTGCGATCCTCTTCGGCGGCCGCCGCCGCGAAGTGGCCCCGCTGGTGTACGAGGCCCGCGACTGGACGCACGGCGTCATGATCGGCGCCGGCATGGCGTCTGAAACGACCGCCGCGGCCGTCGGCAAGGTCGGCGTGGTGCGTCGTGATTCGATGGCGATGAAGCCGTTCTGCGGTTACAACTTCGCCGACTACTGGTCGCACTGGCTGAGCTTCGAGGGCCGCGCGAAGCAGTTGCCTAAGGTCTATCACGTCAACTGGTTCCGCCAGGACAAGGACGGCAAGTTCCTGTGGCCGGGATTCGGCGACAACCTGCGCGTGCTGTCCTGGATCGTCGATCGTTGCGAAGGACGCGCGCAGGCGAAGGAAACGCCGATCGGCTTCCTGCCGCGTCCCGGAGGATATCGACCTCAAGGGCATCAAGCTGAGCGACGACGCCCTGCAGCAGCTGATGAACATCGATTCGGCCGCCTGGCACGCGGAGATCGACGACATCGGCCAGTACCTCGACAGCTACGGCGCGCGGATGCCGCAGCAGCTCAGGGACAAGTACCAGCAGGTGAAGCAGGCGCTCGGCTGACGCGCGCTGGCTGGGGCGCGAGGGGGGGGGATAGGGGATGGAGGGTTAGTCGGAGGTGCTGTTGCAGCCTGAAATATCGGCTCAGTACTTGCGGCGGGCGATGAATTGTCGGTTTGATGCGAACCTCCGACTAACCCTAACCCTAACCTAACCCCTACCTCCAACCCCCTATCCCCTATCCCCTCCCCGTCAGTCCTCGACCGAAAAGCGAATGACGTCCGCGGCATTCGGATCCGGCAGTTTCCCGAGTCCGATGCACCCCTCGCCCTGCAGCGTGACCGAGTCCCGCCGCACGAACGACTCCTTGCCGTCCGCATTCAGCACGAACGTGCCGTTCGTGCTCTGGTCCACCAGCAGGAAACGGCCGCGCACCAGCTCGATCCTGGCGTGCAGGCGCGAGATCAGCGTGCCCTTCTGCACGACGCTGTTCTCCTCGGCCCGGCCCATCGTGATTTCGTTGCGGGTGTCATCGAGCACGATCTCGCGGTCGAGGTACCGGACACGAACACGCCGTGCGCCGTGCATGCCGCCCATCGCGATCGAGGGCAGCATGCTGGTCGCGTCTTCCTGCTGCCAGAGGACCTCGTAGAGTTCCATTTCCTCATTGAGGCCACGCAGCGACGTGATGTCCACTCGACGCGAAACCGCGCGCCACTCCGGTGAGCAGCGGCGGACCGAATCGGCCGAAAGAATGATCTGCCCGGCCTTGGCCTGGCTGGTCATGCGGTTCGCCGTGTGCACCGACGCGCCGAAGATATCCTTGTTCTCGAGCACGACCGGCCCGAAGTGGCAGCCTATGCGGATTGCCACATGCTGGCCCTGCACCATGAGCTCGGGTCGCGCGCCGATGTCCTGCTGCATCTCGCCACCGGCGTTAACGGCGTCATCGACGGTGGGAAAGATCGCGAGGATCTCGTCGCCGATGGTCTTGATGACGGTGCCACGGTTACGCCCGGTCGCGTCGCGCATGATTTCGACACAGAGCTGGATCAGCTCGCGCGCACGCTGGTCGCCGAGCTGCTCGTACAGGCGAGTGCTGCCCACGACGTCGGCGAAGAGGACGGCGACTTCCGTCTCGGTGCTGGTCACGCCCGGCAAAACCCCTGGACGCCCGGTAGCGGGCAGATTGAACTGGATCGACTTTACATTATAGCGGGTGTCGCCCGTCGCGCCGTGCCTGCCCGTGCGACCGGGACGACGCCCGGATGACCGCTAGGCAGCGTCCCGGAACATCCTCAGGGAATCCCGCAGCACTTCCGGGCCCGCACCGGGCTGTATCGCGTGCTCCGTGAGGTAGCGGCGCCACGCGCGGGCGTTTGGCAGGCCCGCAAAGAGGCCGTGGATGTGGCGCAGCATGAGCGGCAGGCGATGGCCCTCCGCCAGCATGCGCTCGACGTAGTCGGCATAGCGATCCACCACCTGCTCACGCGACGGCGGCACGAAGCCGGGGCCGAGAAATTGCGCGTCGAGTTCGGCGAGCAGATAGGGCTCGTGGTAGACCTGCCGGCCGATCATCACGCCGTCGAACTTCGGCAACCACTCGCGGACCTGCGGCACGGTCCTGATGCCGCCGTTCAGGATCACCGTAAGTTCCGGGTGCTCGCGCTTGAGCCGCTCCGGCACGTCGTAGCGCAGCGGCGGGATCTCGCGGTTTTCCTTCGGCGTGAGGCCCTGCAGGATGGCGTTGCGTGCGTGCACGACGAACACGTCGACGCCCGCCTTGCGTACGGCCAGTACGAACCACTCGAAGAAGCCATAGTCCTCGAGCTCGTCGATGCCGATCCGGCATTTCACGGTGACGGGGACGCTGACGGCTTCGCGCATGGCGATCATGCACTGCGCGACGATCTCGGGCTCCGCCATCAGGCAAGCGCCAAAACGGCCGCTCTGCACGCGATCGCTCGGGCAACCGACATTGAGGTTGATCTCATGGTAACCGTACTGCTCGCCGAGCTTCGCTGCACGGGCGAGAAGCTCAGGATCGGACCCGCCCAGCTGCAACGCGACGGGGTGCTCGAAGTGGTCGAACCCCAGCAGGCGATCGAGGTGGCCATGGACCAGCGCATGCGCCGTCACCATCTCCGTGTAGAGCAGCGAACGCGGACTCAGCAGGCGCAGCAGGTAACGGCAGTGGCGGTCCGTGTAGTCCATCATCGGGGCGACGGAGACGCGCCGATCGAGCACTCGTGCCGTCATCGCGCCGCCTCCTCCACCAGCCAGTCCACCACCGCGCTGAACGCCTCCTGCTGGTCGGCGCCGGACTGCAGCGCGCGCTCGAAAATCCTGAGCTGTCGATGCGCGCTGGTGCCGCGGCCGAGTATCTCGCGCAGGCCTGCAATCTCGGGCAGGCAGCCGAGCTCGATCGCGTCCTCGCGCAGCAGCTCGATGATCTCCTCCACCAGCTGCGCAAATGGAACGATGCGCTGACGGCCGAGGTCGAGCAGGCCCGCATCGCAGGAATACCGCATCGCGCGCCAGCGGTTTTCGCCGATCAGCAATTCCGGGTACGGGCGCCACTGCTGGTTGTCACGACGCAGGCGATACAGCTTGCGCATCAGGCACAGGTTGAGCGCTGCAAGCCGCACTGAATCCTCGAGGGAGGTGCAGGAGTCCATCACGCGCGTCTCGAGCGTGGGGTATCGCGCGCTCGGCCGCAGATCCCACCAGATCCGCGACGTGTCGGCGAGGATACCGGTTTCGATCAACATGTCGGTGTGGCGGCGATACTCGTTCCAGCTCGCGAACTTCTCGGGCAGCCCGGTGCGCGGTATGCCGTTGAAGATCATCAGGCGGAACGACATCAGGCCAGTGCGCTCCCCTTCCCAGAATGGCGAGCTGCACGAAAGCGCCAGCAGATGCGGCAGGAAATAGCTGACCTGGTTCATCAGGTCGATGCGCAGCTCGTCGTCGTCGATGCCGACATGCACGTGCATGCCGCAGATCATCATGCGACGCGCCACGCCCTGCATTTCCTCGAGCAGCGCGACGTAGCGCTCCTTGTCGGTGCGCTGCTGCTTGGACGACAGCGAGAACGGATGGCTCGCCGATGCGATCGGCGCGAGCCCGAACCTGGCGGATTCCTCGACCACGGCGCGTCGCAGTTCGACCAGCGACGCGCGCACCTCGCCGATCGTGCGACACACCGGCGTGGCGACTTCGATCTGCGAGCGCAGGAACTCCGGAAACGCGCGACCCTCGGTGCGGTCGTGCAGCGCCGAGAACAACCCGGCCGGCGGATCGTTCGCGACCGCGCGGGTGTCGACGTCGACCAGGAGGTATTCCTCCTCGACGCCGATGGTGAACGGCGGCGCGTGATCAGGCACGGGGCGCCACCTTCGCGAGTAGCTGCAACGACTGCGGCTCGGCCAGGATGTCGCCGATGATGCGTGCCAACAGGCGCACCCACCGCTCGATGCCCGCGGGTGAGCTCAGCAGGTCCTGCCGCACTTCGATACAGACATGGGGCAGGCCGTGCGCCTTGGCATGGTGGTCGATCGTGTAATTGGCCGGGTGCTTGCCACTGTATGGCTCGTTGTCACCGATCACGAGCCCCCTCTGCGCCCTGAGACGGCGCAGCAGTCGCTGCGCGTTGGCCTCGTCACGGTCCCACAGCACGCCCGCGTGCCAGGGTCGCGCGATGCCCGCGAGGGTCGGCGAAAAACTGTGCACGGCGACCAGCAGCGGCACCGCGCCGCGGCTCCGGAACCCACCCACCATGGCCTCGATGCATTCGTGGTATGGATCGAAAAAGGACGCGAGACGCACGCGGCGGTCGTCATCGGTCAGATGCTGGTTGCCGGGGATGATCCAGCCGTCGCTTTCCTTACGGAAGGCCTCCTCGTCGTCCGGAGAGCGATTGCAGTCCACGACCAGGCGCGAGTAGCCCGCCAGCACCGCCGGGGCGCCCAGCGCGTGGGCAAGGCCCCTGGCGAGTTCCCCGGCCCCGATGTCCCAGGCGATGTGCTGCCAGCTGGGCAGCTCGGGCAGTCCGAGCCGGTCCAGTGCGTGCGGGAACGCCCGGCTGGCATGGTCGCAGAACACGAGCACCGGTGCCGGCCCATGCTCCTCCAGTACGACGAACGGCGCTGGGTCGTCCCGGCTGGACAGGGGCGCGGTGGCTGGCGTCTTGGGCTGCGTGGCATTCATCGGGCACGAAGTTTACACGGCCTCCTGTCCCCCCTCCCGCTGCTGCAGGGGAGGGTCGCGGAAGGCCCGCCAATCAGCCGCCCAACCGGCGGACAGCCGACTTATCCCTTCGTCCTCGGCGAGGTCAAAAGAGGTGACGCCCGTCACAACAGGTGCGTCCAATACGGTCATAACATTCGGCGGTGCCCGTCCGTGCGGGTGGAGGGTTGTTGCGTTCCATGAGCTTGCACCCGCTACTGAAGCAGCAGTTCGACGAGTCCCGCGAGGAAGGCGGGCCTCTCGACTTGCGCAAGCTCCTGCATGCCATCAGCGACGCGTACGCGGAATGGGACGAGGAACGCAACGGCGTCGTGCGTTCGATGCGGCTGCTGGCGGACGAGACCAGCGCGTTTACGCGCGAAGTGCGCGAGAGCGCAGCGGCGCAATTGCAAGTCATTCTCGATCACGTCAAGGACGCGATCATCACCGTCGACCAGACCGGCCGCATCGAAACGCTGAACACGACCGGCGAGCGGGTCTTCGGTTATGGCGAACAGGACGTTCGTGGCAAAAAGCTCGATCTCCTGATTCCATCCCTGGCGGGTCGCCCCCGCATCGTCGAGACACTCGAAGAACTGGCGGCGTCGGTCGAGAACACCCAGGCCGACCTCAAGCCAATCGAGACCCGGGGCCGGCACCGCAATGGCAACTTGTTCGACGCCGAAATCGGCGTGAGCAAGGTGCGGCTCGACAGCCGCGAGCTCTTCGTCGTCTGCATGCGTGAAACCACCGCACGTAAAGCATCGGAAGCGGCGATCCGCGAGAGCGAAGCCCGCTATCGAACGCTGGTCGAGAACGCGCCGGAGGCCATCGTCGTGCTCGACATGGATGCCGGCCGATTCGTCGAGTGCAACGAAAACGCCATACGCTTCTTCAAGATGACGCGCGATGAACTGCTGGCGGTCGGTCCGGAGCAGATCAGCCCCCCGACCCAGCAGGATGGCTCACCTTCTTTCGGCGTCGCCCGTGGCTACCTGGATCGCGCGCTCGCCGGCGACGCGCCGGGTTTCGAATGGCTGCACCGCGACGCACTCGGGCACGACATTCCCTGCGAAGTCCGCCTGGTGCGCCTGCCCTCCTCGGGCAGGCGTCTCATTCGCGGCAGCATCATCGACATCACCGAGCGCAAGCGCAGCGAACTGCTGGCGGCAGGCGACCGGCGCGTCTTCGAAAGAATCACGGGCAACGCCGACCTGACCGCCACGCTCGAAGCCATCACGGAGACTGCCGAGAAGGTCACCCCGGACGCGTTCTGCACGGTATCGGTCTACGAAGCCGAGACCAACACGCTGCATCACGTGGCCGGAATGCGCCTGCCGCAGGACTACCTGAACGCGAAGCGGCGCCTCGAGATCGGCCCGCGCAACGGTTCGTGCGCCGCCGCGATCTTCCTGCACCGCCAGGTAATCGTTGCAGAGATCACGCGCGACGCGCTCTGGGAGCACCTGCGCGCGCCGGCCGTCCAAGCCGGGCTGCGGGCCTGCTGGTCGACGCCGGTCTGCGCATCGGACGGCCGCATGCTCGGCACGGTCGCGCTGTATTTCAAGCAGCCGCGCAGTCCCCTCGGCCGCGACTTCGAATTGATGGGTCGGCTGACGGCGCTCGCGGCAATCGCCATCGAGCGCAAACGGTCCGAGGAAGCGCTGCGCCACAGCGAAGCGCAGTACCGCAGCCTGTTCGAGAATGTCATCGAAGGCGTGTACCGCTCGACCATGAAGGGCCGCTTCGAAGCAGTGAACCCGGCGCTGGCGCACATGCTCGGTTACGACACCGTCGAAGACCTGCAGACAGTCCCGGACATGGCCGCGTTGTTCACGGACTCGACCGAGCGCGACCACGTCATCTCGACCCTGCACCGCGATGGCGTCATCCGCGAAGCGGAATGCCAGCTGCGGCGCCGCGACGGCACCCAGGTCACGGTGCTGATCAATGCGCGCGCCATCCGCGGCGAGGCGGCCGAGATCGCGGGCTACGAGGGCACGATCACCGACATCACCGTGCGCAAGCGCGCGGAATTGCAGCTGTACGAGGAGAAGGAAAAAGCGCAGGTCACGCTGCAGTCGATCGGCGACGCAGTCATCACGACCGACGCCGACGGGCGCGTCGAATACCTGAATCAGGTGGCGGAAGAACTCACTGGCTGGGATTCGCAGGAAGCCCAAGGCCGACCCATCGCCGAAGTGTTCCATGTCATCTCGGAGACCACGCGCCAGCCGGCCGACAGCCCGATCACCCGCTGCCTGCGCGAAGGTCGCATGGTCGAGATGACCGAGCCGTCACTGCTGGTGAACCGTCGCGGGCACGAAATCTCCATGCAGGACTCCGCCGCACCGATTCGCGACCGCGCCGGCCGGCTGATCGGCGTCGTCATGGTCTTCCACGACGTGAGCCAGGAACGCCGGCTGCAGCGCGCGCTCTCCTACCAGGCGACCCACGATGCCCTCACGGGCCTGATCAATCGCCGCGAATTCGAACAGCGCATCAACGAGACCCTGCAGTCCTCGCGCTCCGATCGCGAGAGTCGCCACGTCGTGCTGTACATGGACCTGGACCAGTTCAAGGTGGTCAATGACACCTGTGGCCATCAGGCCGGCGACCGGCTGCTGAAGCAGGTGACGAGCGTCCTGCAGACGCGCATCCGCGCATCCGACACGCTCGCCCGGCTCGGCGGCGACGAATTCGGCGTGTTGCTGCTCGATTGCAGCCTCGACATGGCGCAGCGCATCGCCGAGGGTTTGCGCCAGGCCATCCGCGATTTCCGTTTCGTCTGGCAGGACCGGATCATGAACGTCGGCGTCTCGATCGGCATCGCCGAAATGAGCGGCGACGCGGAAACCCTGTCGACGATCATGAGCGCCGCCGACGTGGCGTGCTACACGGCGAAGGAATCGGGCCGCAACCGCGTACACACCTACAACCACGGTCAAGCGCCCGAACGTCTGCGCGAGATGCAGTGGGTGTCGCGCATCAATCGCGCATGCGAGGAAGACCGACTGGAACTGTATTGCCAGCCGATCGTGGCGATCCGGGCCGGGACCGAGGCCTTCCGCCAGTTCGAACTGCTGCTGCGCATGCGCGACGAGGACGGCCAGCTCGTGCAGCCGGCGGAATTCATCCCGGCGGCGGAACGATTCAACCTCATGCCCTCCCTCGACCGATGGGTCGTGCGGCAGGCATGCCAGCACCTTGCGCACAAGCGCTCCGACGACCTGTCGCGGGCGCCGTACACGATTACGATCAACGTCTCGACGACGACGATCAACGACGAGCAGTTCCTCGATTACGTCATTGCCGAGATGGCCACTGCGGACTTGAGTCCCGGCGCGCTCTGCTTCGAGTTGACCGAAAACACGGCCATGTCGAGCCTCGCCGCGGCGACGCGCTTCATCCACGAGCTGCGCAAACGCAACTGCAAGTTCTCACTCGACGATTTCGGCAGCGGCCTCTCGTCGTTCCTGTTCCTGAAGAACCTGCCGGTGGACTACATCAAGATCGACGGCAGCTTTGTGCAGAACGTGGCGCAGGACGTCATCGATCGCAGCATGGTCGAGGCCATTACCCAGATCGGCCGCACCATGGGCATCGCAACCATCGCCGAGCGCGTGGACTCCGCCGACGTGCTGAATCAACTCGCCGAACTCGGCGTGCAGTACGCGCAAGGTCATTTCATCGCCTCGCCGCAGCCGATCGCGGCGCTCGCCGCGCTCGTGGCCTCCGCGCCGGAAGCCGCGACGGCGCGGCCGGGCGGCGACGCCGACCTCAAGGTCGGCTGACCCTTTTCGTCCTCTCACGCCTTCAGCAAGCAATAACGGCTCGCGTTACAGCGGGTTCGGTCCTTGTCCGCGCTCCGACGTCTCCCGCGCTTCGCGAATCCCGCAGGGGACCTGCGCGATTCACGGCGAACCTTGCTCGAGCGGGACCGAAGCGATGGTGCCAGCGGGGGGGACCCTCGCGAGTGGGGGCGGTGGCTAGTGAGTGAAGCCAATTGTGGCGCGGAGATCCAGTTCCGGTCTTTCTGCGCGCCCCGTGTCGAACGCCGCAGCTCGAGCGTAGGTGTGAGGCGGCACTGCGGGCCGACCAGCCGCTGGCACCATCGCCGAAGCCCGCTCGAGCAAGGATCGCCGGGAATCGTGCGGTTCCTCCGCACGATTCCCGAAGCGCGTGGAGACCCGGGGCGCGGCAGAAAGACCGGAACTGGGTCCGTGCGCGACCGCAACGGAGGCTTACTCGGACTCGGAGGCCCGACCCGAGCGCTTGCGGTCCTGTTCCTTGAGCGCCCGCTTGCGGATGCGGATCGACGACGGCGTGATCTCGACGAGCTCGTCGTCCTCGATGAACTCCATTGCCTGCTCGAGCGTGTAGCGGATCGGGGTCACCAGCACGATGTTTTCGTCCTTGCCCGCCGCCCGCATGTTCGTGAGCTTCTTGCCCTTGAGCGGGTTCACGACCAGGTCGTTTTCGCGACTATGAATGCCGATGACCTGGCCCTCGTAGACCTCGTCGCCGTGCGCGCACATCAGCTTGCCGCGCTCCTGCAGGTTGAAGAGCGAATAGCCGAGCACGGTGCCCTGCCCGTTCGAGATCATGACGCCGTTCTGGCGGCTCGCGATCTCGCGCTCGGACACCGGGGCGTAGTGATCGAACACGTGGAACAGCAGGCCGAGGCCCGAGGTCATCGTGCGGAACTCGGTCTGGAAGCCGATCAGGCCACGAGCGGGAATGACGTAGTCGAGACGCACGCGGCCCTTGCCGTCCGGGTGCATCGCCTGCAGCAGGCCGCCGCGGCTGCCGAGCGCGGTCATCACCGCACCCTGGCTCGAGTCCTCGATGTCGACCGCGAGCACTTCATACGGCTCGTTCTTGACGCCGTCGATCTCCTTGATCACGACGCGCGGACGCGAGACGGCAATCTCGTAGCCTTCGCGGCGCATGTTCTCGAGCAGCACGCCGAGGTGCAGTTCGCCGCGGCCGTAGACCTGGTACTTGTCCGGGTCGTCCGTCTCCTCGACGCGCAGCGCGACGTTGGTGAGCGCCTCGCGGAACAGTCGCTCGCGGATCTGGCGGCTCGTGAGGTACTTGCCTTCGCGACCAGCGAACGGCGAGGTGTTGACCTCGAACGTCATGCCGATGGTCGGCTCGTCAACCACCAGCGGCGGCAGCGCCTCAGGCGCGGACGGGTCGCAGAGCGTGTCCGAAACCGCGGGAATCTCGATACCGGCGAACGCAACGATGTCGCCGGCGCTGGCGGAATCGACCTCCATGCGGTTCAGGCCGTGGAAGCCGAGCACCTGCGAGATCTTCTCGGTTCGTGCATGACCCGTGCGATCGACTACCGTGACCGTCTGGCCACGCTTGATCACGCCACGCTTGATGCGGCCGATGCCGATCGCGCCGACGTAGCTCGAGTAATCGAGCTGCGAGACCTGCAACTGCAGCGGGCCGTTTGGATCGACGTCCGGCGGCGAGCAGTGCTTGATGATCGTCTCGAACAGCACCTTCATGTCGCCGCCACGATGGGCGGGATCGTAGGTCGCGAAACCCTGGATGGCCGACGCATAAACGACCGGGAAGTCGAGCTGCGCTTCGGTGGCGCCGAGGCGGTCGAACAGGTCGAACGTCTGGTCCAGCACCCAGTTGGGACGGGCCTCGTGACGGTCGATCTTGTTGATGACCACGATCGCACGCAGGCCGTGCGCGAACGCCTTCTGCGTGACGAACCGCGTCTGCGGCATCGGGCCGTCGACGGCATCGACCAGCAGCAGCACGGAGTCGACCATCGACAGCACGCGCTCCACTTCGCCGCCGAAGTCCGCGTGCCCCGGGGTGTCGACGATGTTGATCCGGTACTCGTTCCACTTGATGGCCGTGTTCTTGGCCAGGATGGTGATGCCGCGCTCTTTTTCGAGGACGTTCGAGTCCATGACGCGCTCGGGAACGACCGTGCGGGCGTCGAACGTGCCGGATTGCTTCAGGAGCTGGTCGACAAGGGTGGTCTTGCCGTGGTCGACATGCGCGATGATCGCGATGTTGCGAAGGTTCTGCGTGGGGTTCGAGGACACTTGGTGCGCCAGGGGCCCGGAGGGGCCCTAAAAAGGGCGCGAAGTATAGCGGATTCAGCTCGCGATTGCTGCACTGCAGGAAATAGGGGACGCTCACCTATTTCCAACTAGAGAAATAGGTGAGCGTCCCCTATTTCCGCTACTTCGGTTCCTGCGCCGGCACCGACTGCACCGCCTGGCCGGTCGAGTCCTTGGCCGGATTCGCCTTCTGTGCCGAGGGCGGGTCCCCGATAACCACGGGAATGGCGAACGCTCGCGTTTCCGTCTGTACTTTCGTCGACATCCTGGCGATCACGCCGACGTAATAGAGACCCGGGTTGTCGCCCTTGACGAGGACCTTGCTCGCATACGACTGTCCGCGTTCGACCGGCGCAAACGCTGCGGTCTGCTCGCCGACGATCGTCAGGCCGGGCGCTTCGGTAATCGACACCTCGAGCTTGTCGGCCGGCAGTCTCGCGGAGAACGTCATCTCGACCTCGAACGGCTGGCCCAATTCGGGTTTTGCCAGCAGGTCGTAATGCATGTCAACCGGCGCCGTGGTCTTGCTGTCCACCACCGCGACTGCCAGGCGATCGTGTTTTTCATCCGCGTTGGCGGGCGGGACAGCCGCAGCGGTCGTGGCCGCCTCGTTCTTGGCGGCCGCCGTCTGTTCGTCCTTGTCGCCGCCACAGGCCGTCACGAGCGCGCCGGCCAGCAGAGCGGCAGCGGCAGTGAGAGCCAAACGTCGGAAACCGGTGGTCCGGACATCGTTATTCAACGTCATGCGCACGCCAACCTCTGGATTCCCGGGGCCGTGTCAGCCCGTGACCGATACATTGAAACACGTGTCGCCGCGGCGGTGCGACGCCAAGTATGACGGATCAATGTGGCTCCACTCGTAGACCTCGATCACGTATTCGCCCGCCTCGAGCGTCCGCGTGAGGGTCTCGTCACCAATCGTCGTGGATTCTGCGATGTCCAGGAAGCCGTTGTTGTACAGCACGACATCTGGATCGGGCTCCGGGGCAAATGGCGCTGTCGACCCAGTCGACGTGTATTGCGCCCGGACCGTCACCGCACGCGCGGCTGCGAGCGAAAATCGCAGGAAAACCCGATTGCCGATCTTGTTGAATGTCCCGACTGCCGTCGTACCGCAGACGGACTGCGCACCGCCATTCAGCGAGACTTGTGCGTAGAGCGGCAGGACCTGCGGCAGGGATCCGTCGTTCGACTCATTCGTGCCCCACTCGTCCGTCACATGAATGCCCTGCGAGGTGACGAGGGTGTCGATGGCCGTGACCGGCGCACCCGTCTGCCCTTTCAGGTCGGTGACGAAAGGGTAGACGCTGGTCAATGCCGGACCGCTGCGAAGCAGGCCCGTAAGCGACTCGTACAGGGGCTGAAAACCGAGCGCCACGGCATCCGAACCATCGGTCGCAGCGTCAAACAGGTCCCATGTGAGGGACTGGACCGACGCCTCGTTGTACCAGCCCGCCGGCGACGACGACGTGCTCTCCATGTTGAAGAAGAAGCGGTCGCCCTGCTGCGAACCCAGCGAGTCGCTGTACAACGGTTCGTCCAGCACCATCGCGGAGAACGCATTGGCAAAGCCCTCGCTGAAGGCGACCCGCAGGTCGAGCCGTTCGTGCGGCGAATGCGCGCCACCCGGGGATTCAGAGCGACTGATCGTGTCCTCGAGGAAATGCTGGAACTCGTGGACCAGCACGTGCTGGTCGTATTCGTCGGTGTCGACGTTCTGGTCGCCGAGCACGTAGATTCCCGGCGCGCGCCCGCCGGACGATCCGCTGCTGTACAGCGTTGAATCGATCTGCCCTTGCGCAACTTCACCCGACGAGGAATTGTTCTGCGGGCTCCAGAAGACATCGAGCCCTGGCAGGTCGAGCGCCGCATTGCCGTTGGCGACGACGAACTCAGCCGCTGCCAGCAGCGTGTCCAGGATCGCGAACGGGGCCGCGCTGCGGGTGCCGGTGTAGCTCGTGCCGCCCCAGCCCGAACCGGCGAGCAGGTTCTTCGTCTGGTTCGCCGCCCCGGAATTGAATACCGCACCGTCGAGCACGTACAGCGCGTTGCCGTTGGTGTTGTTGAGCACACGAATGCTGCGCGCCGGAGTCGTGGTCTTGCGCAACTGCGCCTGCACACGCACGAACACGCTGGTGTTCGCAGGCGCCGTGAGCGCGTAGTTGCCATTGCTGTCGGTCGTGGTCGTCGCAAGCGAGTTGCCGCCCGACTGGATCAGCTCGACGATCGCCTCGCGTATCGGTTGTTCCGCCGTGCTGGCATAGCTCAGCCCGAGATTCACGTTGGTCGAAAACGGCACGCGCTGGTACGTCGCCTTGCCACTGACCGTGACGGTGCTGACACCGCCGCCGCTGCCGCCATCTCCACTGCCACCGCCACCACCGCAGGCGACCAGCACGGTCGACGCCAATGCCGGCACGGCGCAGCGCCAGATCGTGCGCAGTCTCCGGGACCAGGGAACGGTCGCAATATCATCAGCGCGTGGGGTCACGAAGGCACCGGGCAGGTCGGCAGGGACGGGCCTCGAAGAATATCACGCGACCCCTGCAGCGCGCCGGGCACCGGGCAACCGGCGGGTCGCAGTGAACCTAATTGCGCGTCAGTCCCGGCTCGCGCTGCAGCCGGTATTCCCAGTCCAGTTGATTGCGGACGATCGTCTCGAGGTCGTCGAACCGCGGCGCCCATCCCAGCACCTCACGGATTCGTTCGGCATGCGCAACGAGCGACGGCGGATCGCCAGCCCGGCGCGGGCTTTCGACGACGGGCAGCAACCGGCCGCCATTGATGTGCTCCACCATCTTCACGACTTCGCGCACGCTGTAGCCATGCCCGTAGCCGCAGTTGAGCGTCGTCGACGCCCCGCCCTGCTGCAGGTGATCGAGGGCGCTGAGGTGCGCCGAGGCCAGGTCCTCGACGTGGATGTAGTCGCGCACCCCGGTGCCGTCCGGCGTCGGATAGTCGGTGCCGAAGATCGACAGCGAGGGTCGGACGCCGGCGGCCACCTGGCACGCCACCTTGACCAGCAGTGTCGCCGTCGGCGCGCTGTGACCGATGCGCCCACCCGGGTCGCTGCCCGCAACGTTGAAATAGCGCAACACCACGTACCGCAGTTTAGAGGATGCTGCTGCGAGATCGCGCAGCATCCACTCGCTCATGAGCTTCGACGTGCCATAGGGATTGATCGGCACGGTTGGTGAGTCTTCGCGCGCCAGGCCCTCCGCGGGAATTCCGTAGACCGCGGCCGTCGACGAGAACACGAAGCGGCGCACGCCCGCTGTGTCGCATTGTTCGAGCAGGTTGCGCGTCGCGCAGGTGTTGTTGCGGTAGTACTTGAGCGGGTCGGACACCGACTCCGGCACGATCGTGTGCGCCGCGAAGTGCAGCACGGTGTCGATGGCATGGTCCTGCAGGACTCGCGCCACGAGCTCGCGATCGCTGGTGTCGCCTACGATCAGCGGCGCGCCGAGCACGGCGCTGCGGTATCCCGTCGAGAGGTTGTCGAGGACCACGACGCGCTCGCCGCGCTCGACGAGCTGGCGGACCGTGTGACTGCCGATGTAGCCGGCGCCGCCGGTGACGAGTATGGATGCAGATGACACGTGATGACCCTACTTGCAGACTCTGTTTCGTAACGCTTGTTCCCGCGAGCACAGGCATGTACCAGCGCTTCGGCGATCGGGGTATCGGTTCTTCCAGCGGCGGGCCAGCCAACCGGCGTAGTGCATGATGCGCAGGGTGCGCAGGGGCTCGATCAACGTCGTCTCATGCTGATCGAAGTCGGCGAACTCCTGGTAGCCCGCGACGATGTCGTCCAGCTGGGCGCGCATTTCCTCCGGCCGCCCCGAAAGCAGCATCCACAAGTCCTGCACCGCGGGCCCGGTCATGCAATCGTCGAGATCGACGAAATGCGGGCCCTTCTCCGTCCACAGCACGTTGCCCGGGTGGCAGTCGCCGTGGAGGCGCAGCGTGCGCAGTGGCGTCGCCTCCTCGAAGCGTTGCTCGACGAGGCTCAACACGTCTTCGGCCAGCGATTCGTAGGCCACCTCGAGGTGCGACGGAATCCAGCCGGAGTCGAGCAGGTAATCGGCCGTCTCCTGCCCCAGCACGCGCCAGTCCAGGTGCGGTCGATGGCGAAACGGGCGTGTACGCCCGATTGCGTGGATGCGCGCCAGGAAGCGACCCATCCACTGGCGATCGTCCCTGGTGCCTAGTTCGGGCCAGCGCCCGCCGGCCCTGGGGTAGACGGCGTAGCGGAATCCCTCGTGCTTGAAGAGACTGCGTCCATCGTGGAGATCCGGCGCTATGACCGGGATCTCCGCGCGCGCGAGTTCGAGCGCGAACTCGTGCTCCTCGAGGATCGCCGCGTCGGGCCAGCGCTCGGGGCGATAGAATTTCACCACGACCGGGGTATTGTCCTCCCGGCCGACCTGGTAGACCCGGTTCTCATAACTGTTGAGCGCCAGGATGCGGCCGTCGCAGCGGTGCCCGAGTTCCTCGACCGCGCTGACGACGACGTCGGGGGTCAGCGCGGAATAAGGGTGCGGCGCATTCATTGCTTCGATTGTACGGCGTCACGTACCCTTCCCGGCACTTCGCCATGGCACGCTTACCCTTCCGCCCCCGCTCCCTGACTGGCCTGATCCTGCTCGGGTTCGTGATCGTTGCCCTGCCCGCCCTGCTCGGCACGATCAGCGCCGCCATCGAAATGCGCAATCTGTCGGCCGCGAGCGAACGCCTCGTGGTCAATGGCGTGGCTGCCACGCAGTACACGCAGGCCCTCGTGCGACAGGTCTCGTCGCTCGAAAGGACGGCGCGGCTCTACCAGATCATTCCGCGCCCGGCCCTGCTCGACGCCTTCCGGCAGAACCGCGACCTGCTCAGCAAGACGCTGGAAAACTTCTCTGCGCTGACGGGTGGCAACGACGAGCGGGCCAAGGTCATCGACAGCATGCGCGGCACGATCGATCTGATCTCGAGCGCCATCGAATCGCAATCATCCGCAAGCATCTCGCGCACGCTGCGCGAATTCACCGCGCTGGCTCGCGATGCCGGCCAGCTCTCGAACCTGGCAAGCGCCCAGACTGACCGGGAGCTGAAACAACTCCAGGCCGAGACCGAAAAGGTGCGGCGCCGGCTGTACTGGCAATCGCTCGCGCTGGTCCCGACCACCGTCGGCCTGATCGGGATGTTCGCGCTGGTCCTGGCGCGACCGATCCGCCAGATCGACGCGGCCATCAGTTCGATCGGGCACGGGCAGCTGAGTGAGCCCGTCAAGGTCCAGGGACCATCCGACCTGCAGGCACTCGGCCGGCAGCTCGAGTGGCTCAGGGTCCGGTTGCAGGACATCGCCGAGGAGCGCAATCGATTCCTGCGCCACATGTCGCACGAGCTGAAGACGCCGCTCGCCAACATCCGCGAGGGCACCGAACTGCTGATGGACGGCGCCGTCGGCCCGCTCGACTCCGGGCAGCGAGAGGTGGTGGCCATCCTGCAGGAAAACGGCATCAAGCTGCAGCGCCTGATCGAGAACCTGCTGTCCTACAGCGAGTGGCAGGCGAAGCGCAGCGACCTGGAGGTCGGTGAGATTCGCCTGTTGCCGCTCGTGAAGTCGGCGATCGAGACCTACCGGTTGCCGCTCAATGCGCACCGCCTGCGCCTCGACCTGCAAGTGCCGGATCTCACGCTGGCCGCGGACCGCGAGAAGCTGCAGTTGATTCTCGACAACCTGATCTCGAACGCGGTGAAGTTCACGCCGGACGGCGGTACGATCACGTTGCGCGCCGCGTATGACGGTGCGGGCAGGAACCTCGTGCTGGACGTGGCCGACACGGGGCCTGGGATCCCGCTGGAAGAACGCCCGCGGATTTTTGCGGCGTTCTACCAGGGCGCCACTCCTCAGGGCGGACTCGTTCGAGGCACGGGTATCGGACTGTCCGTAGTGCAGGAATTCGTGCTGGCACATGGCGGCAGCGTCGAGATCGTCGACGGTGAATTTTCGGGTGCCCACTTCCGTGTGCGATTACCTCTTACCCACACTCTGGCGGAAAGCGGGACCAGGCCGGGATGAGGGCGCCGGTCGTCATCCACTCGCCGGCCCGTGTCATTGCTGGAGCACCGTGTCCGGCCGTTCCTGATTCGGACTATCATTTGGAGCTCGCGCCGCACAGGCACATTCAACTTCCGGCAGCGTTGCCACGAAATGACCTTCATCCTGCAATTGACCGTCCGTAGCGCGCTTGTAGCAGTCGCCGCGATCGCCGTCACCGCGTGCGCGGGCCTGCAACCTGCCAGCAAACCGGGCGTGCCCGGCCAGACCGTCACGGCGCCCACGCCGAAACCGACCGGCGTCACATCGTATTTCGAAGTGCTCGACCTCATGGCTCCCGGTGACGCCGTCCGTCAGTCGACCGAGTTGGCGTCGACGCTTTCCCAGGCACAGCAGAACCCGACCTCATCGAATCGCCTGCGCCATGCGATCGCGCTCGGTGCTGCGGGTCACTCGTCGAGCAATCCAGTCGAGGCCCGGCGGCTGATCACCGAACTGCTCGCAGGCGTGCACGACCTGACGTCGCAGGAGATCTCGCTCGCCAACGCTTTCCAGCGTGAATTCGACGCGCGAGTCGCGCTGTATGCCGGCCTGGCGCGACAACGCGAGGAGTCGGAGCGCCAGATGGAGTCGCTCGGTGCGGACGACGACCGTCGCTACAGCGCGCTGAACGCCGAGACGCAGCGACTGAAGAAAGCGCTGGCGGAAGCCGAGCGCAAGCTCGAGGCCGTCGCGGAGATGGAGCGTACCCTCACACCGGAAAGCCAGTGAGCACCTGACCTTGGCCATGTCGCGGACCAGCAAGCGCACGCCAAAAATCCTCGTCGTCGACGACGATCCTGGACTGCTGCGCCTGCTCACGATCCGGTTGCGCTCGCAGAAATACGAAGTGGAGCCCGCGGAGAATGCCGCCAAGGCGCTCTCCGTCATCGCCCGTTTCCGCCCCGATCTCGTCATCACCGACCTGCGCATGGCCGAAATGGACGGCATCGCGCTGCTGCGTGAACTGCAGCGTCGCTGGCCCGGCCTCAACGTCATCATGCTGACCGCGCACGGCACCATCCCGGATGCCGTCAAAGCCACGCAATCGGGCGCCTTTGCGTTCCTGACCAAGCCGGTCGAAAAAGAGCAACTCCTCGAAGAGGTGCGGCGCGCGCTCAAGACTTCGGGTTTCGCGGACACGGCCGAGGAATGGCGGACGGAGTTCGCCACCCGCAGCCCCCTGGTGGAAGACCGGCTGGCCAAGGCCCACCTGGTCGCGGGCACGGATTCATCGGTCTTGATCACGGGCGAGCCCGGCACCGGCAAGGAACTGCTGGCGCGGGCGATCCATTGGGCCAGCAGTCGCCGCGAGGGAGCCTTCGTGTCCGTTGACTGCAGCGCGCTGGACGGCAGCGCCGAGCACCTTGCGGCCTGCGAACAGGAACTGGCTCGAGCCGCACAGGAAGCCACGGGCGGGACGATCTTCCTGCGTAGTGTCGACGACCTCGCCCTGAGCCTCCAGACGCGCCTCGCGAGCCTGCTGCGCGGTCCGCGGGACGTGCGGGTGCTGGCGACCAGCGATCGCCGCCCGAGGAACTCGCGGCCGATGGACGCTACTCCACGGAACTGCTGGAACGGGTCAGCGCCGTCCACATCGACCTGCCACCTCTCAGCCGACGCCGGGAAGACGTGCCGCTGCTGGCCGCGCAGTGTCTCGAAGATCTGGCCGTCGAAACCGGCCAAACCAAGCGCACGCTTTCGCCGGAAGCCATGGAAACCCTGGCGAGCGCCAAGTGGCCGGGAAATGTCCGCCAGCTGCGCATGGTCGTGCGGCAGGTAGCGTCGTTGGGCGCCGGGCCGGTGATCACCGTAGAACAGGTGCAGGAAGCTCAGGGACAGGCCACGCAGCTGCCGAGCTTCGACGAGGCTCGTGATGAGTTCACGCGGAACTATCTAGTGCAACTCCTTCAAATTACTCAGGGAAATGTCAGCCAGGCTGCACGGATGGCAAAGCGGAATCGCACGGACTTCTACAAGCTGCTGACGAAGCACGAACTGCGGCCGGAAGAGTTCAAGGACTGAGGTTCGAGCCTGCCCCGCACATCGGGGAACGGCGACCGGTTTCCCGACCGCGTCGCGCGCAGTGACCTTTCAACATCGCCATCTTGTTCAACGACGGTGACTTGAACAACTGAATCGAGGTCGGCGTCAAGTGATCTCGAAGGTCATTTGATGATCACAGGGAAGCAGTTGTTCGAAACGCGAACCACTGCACGTTTCGGATCTCCACCGTTGCGGCTCGCACGCACCGGGACGACACTCGCCCACAGTTAGTAAACGGCAAACCCGTCGCAAGACGGGGACGCAAAGCCTCCGGTCCACGGCTGCAAAGCACAGGGATAGCGGGGTTGCCAGTCAGGCGACTGAAGTAGCGCGCGCGGGGTTCCGCGCGGTCACGCGAATCGCCGCTGCCAGCCCCAGCACATTCCCACCGCTCCAACCGTCGGGCCACCAGCCTGCTCGGTGGAGTTGTGGAATGTCGATCACCACTGCCAGGACACGCGCACTCGCAATCACGCTCCTGGTCTCGCTTACTCTGACGGCATGTTTCGACAGCGGCAACAAACGCGCCGTCGGCACCGACCCTGTTGCGACGCCGACCCCACCGCCGACCACACCGCCGACCACGCCGCCGGTCAGTGAACCAAACCAGGCGCCGACGATTTCCGGCACGCCGCTGACTTCGGCCAAGACCAACCAGCCTTACGCTTTCCAGCCGGTCGCCAGCGACCCGGATGGCGACAAAGTCACGTTCAAGGTCTACAACAAGCCTGCCTGGGCGACGTTCGACCCGGCGACTGGCAAGCTCGCGGGCACGCCGTCCAGCTCGTCGACCGGCAAGTTCAGCAACATCACGATCGTCGCCTCCGATGGCACGGACAGTGTTCAGCTCAAGCCGTTCGAAATCACGGTCGCATCGACGGCCACGACCGGCTCGGCCACTCTGAGCTGGCAACCCCCGACCGAAAATGCCGACGGGTCGCCGCTCACCAACCTGGCGGGATACGTGATCCGCTATGGCACGCGGTCTGACGCCCTCACGACGGAACTGAAGATCAGCAATCCCGGCATCACGACGGCGATGATCGAAGATCTCGCGCCGGCCACGTGGTACTTCACCGTCAGCGCCTACACATCGACTGGCGTGGAGAGCGTGCCGTCGGCCGTGGGCTCGAAGACCGTGACTTGAGGTTGCATGCGGCGGCAATGGCTTGCCGCCGCAGACCCTGCAGTTGCGCGAACCGGCGGGGGGCGGCCCCCCCGGCGGGGGGGGGGGGGGGGCCGGGTGTCGTCCGCGGCCACCCGTGTTGCCGCCGCCGGGTTACAGGATGGTCTTCTGCACGACGTTCGAGAGGTTGCTTTCGACGTTGGCGAGCGTGTAGGCATTTACGGCGAAGTACCACGTTCCCGCTGTCAGGCTCTCAATCATCGCCAGCGTGATGCCCGGATTCGCAATGGTGACAAGCTGGTCAAGATTGTCGGCAGCCGTGCCGTAGCGGATCTTGAAGCCGGCAAGGTCGTGCAGCGGCAGGCCATCGACGTACTCGGTAGGAGGCTGCCAGGAGAGTGTGGCGGCTCCCACGGCGACGGGGTCACTGACCGTAATGGTGAAAGGCGCCAGCGAGGCGGAGTTCGTGCCATCGGTCACGCGCACCATTACGTTTGAGTAGGTGCCGACATCGGTCGCGGTCGGAGTTCCTTGCAAACGCCCAGTGGCGGTGTCGAACGCTGCCCATGCTGGCTTGTTGGACACCGAAAACGCCAGGACTGCGCCTTCAGGGTCGGCCGCCGTCGGTTGAAAATAGTACGCGCTCGCTGCCGTCGCGGTCCGCAGGGGAGAGGCCGAGATCGTGGGAGTTGCGTTGACGTTCGTTGCCGCACGGACCGTGATCGTGAAGGCCGCCAGGGTCCTGGTCCGTCGACCATCCGAGACTGCGATCGAGATGGGGCGGGATTTCCCGATGTCCCTTGCACCTGGGCGGCCGTAGAGCTGACCGGTGCGCCGGTTGAAACTTGCCCAGCGCGGAAGGCCGCCTACGCCGAAGGCAAGCTTGTCGCCGTTGGCATCGCTCGCCCTAGGAATGAAGGAATAGTAGCTGCCGGCGGTGACGGCCGGGCGCGGCGATCCGCCGATCGTCGGCGCGACGTTGCCTGCGTGCGCAGCACGGACGCATGTCGTACCGCCAAGAACCAGGACGACGCCCAGACGCAGCAATCGTTTCGACAGCATCGCCAACTCTCCTCACGCCGGATGCCTTCGGGCCCGGGCGGAGAACCTGGCGCAGCAGGTCGCTGAACGATTCGCGATCGCGCGTTGCGGCAGTAGAACGCGGCGCGCAATCCCGTGAAGGTTCCGGCAACCCCGCTGTCCCAGGCACTGGCCGTGGACCGGAGGCTTTGCGTCCCCGCCTTGCGACGGGTTTGCCCTTGAACGAGAACTGTTGGGGAGTCTTCTACGCGGTCTCGCCGCAGTAAAGTCCGCGATCGTCAATCTGCGCGACATGCAGCAGAACCTGACTCGCGACCAAAATGGTTGCAAGTTCTGCGAATTACGTCACGCCGAAACCACCCCGGCCTGGTGGCGCCCGGAGAAGTGGCGTCCCCACGGGGATTCGAACCCCGGTCGCTACCGTGAAAGGGTAATGTCCTAGGCCTCTAGACGATGGGGACGTCGTGGTGGAGCCAGACGGGATCGAACCGTCGACCTCCTGCATGCCATGCAGGCGCTCTCCCAGCTGAGCTATGGCCCCACGAGGGCCGCGAATTGTCCAAGTTGCCGTGAGGCTTGTCAAATGTACTTTGAGAGCTTTCCCGGGCGCTACGGAGTCGCGCAGGCGGCAATGGCCCGGTCGACGCGACGCAGTGTGGTGTCACGGCCCAGGATCTCGAGCGTGACGTCGATCGGGGGCGACACCGAACCGCCCGACACCGCGACGCGGATCGGCTGCGCCACTTTGCCCAGGCCCACCCCGCTCTCCGCCGCTACGGCCTGGACGAGCTCGTGCAGCTTCGTCGACTGCCAGTCGCCTAGCGCAGCCATGCGATCGCGCACGGCCTGCAGCAGCGGCGCAGCCTCGGCTGTCAGGTTCTTCTTCGCGGCCTTCTCGTCGTAAGTCGTGACGTCGCGGAAGAAGAACACGCTGTTCTGCGCCATCTCCTTCAGCGTCCTGGCACGCTCCTGCTGCGCCCTGGCCACGGCGGCGAGCTTCGTCAGGTCCGCGGTCTCGATGCCGAGCGCCGCCAGCTGCGGCTGCAGGAACTGCGCCAGACGCTCGGGCGTCGCACGCATGATGTGCTGCTGGTTCGTCCACAGCATCTTGTCGACGTTGAGTGCCGAAGCGCCCTTGTTGACGTCGACGATGTCGAACAGGCGCGTCATCTCCTCCAGCGAGAAGATCTCCTGGTCGCCGTGTGACCAGCCGAGACGACCGAGGTAGTTGAGCAGGCCTTCCGGCAGGAAGCCGTCGTCGCGGTACTGCAGGGCGCTGACCGCCCCGTGACGCTTGGAGAGCTTCGCGCCGTCCGGGCCCAGGATCATCGGCACGTGCGCGTACAGCGGCGGCTCGACGCCGAGCGCGCGCAGCATGTTGATCTGGCGCGGCGTGTTGTTGATGTGATCGTCGCCACGGATGACGTGGGTGATCTTCATGTCGTAGTCGTCGACGACGACGCAGAAGTTGTACGTCGGCGTGCCGTCCGAGCGCGCGATGATCAGGTCGTCGAGTTCGCCGCTGTCGAACGTGATCGGCCCGTGCACTACGTCATTGACCACGACGGACCCTGAATCGGGATTCAGGAAACGCACCACCGGACTGACGCCCGCCACCGGTTCCTTGCGCCGACGGCAGCGACCGTCGTACCGCGGCTTTTCCTTGCGCGCGGTCTGCCCGGCGCGCATCTCGTCGAGTTCTTCCTTCGAGCAGTAGCAGTGATACGCCTTGCCCTCGCGCAGGAACTGCTCGATGACCTCGCCGTACCGATCCATCCGTTGCGTCTGGTAGAACGGGCCTTCGTCGTGATCGAGGCCCAGCCACTGCATGCCCTCGAGGATCGCGCTCACCGCCTCGGGGGTCGAGCGCTCGCGATCCGTGTCCTCGATGCGCAGGATGAACGTGCCGCCGTGGCGGCGCGCGTACAGCCAGCAGAACAGGGCCGTGCGGACCCCGCCGATGTGCAGCATGCCGGTGGGACTGGGGGCGAAGCGGGTGCGGACGGTCATTGATTCACCGCAGCAGAATAGGAAATAGGGGACGCTCACCTATTCCCCGAAAATGATTACGCCGGCTGCTGGAGCCGGCGTAGGTGTCTGGTGGACGGTACTGGGATTGAACCAGTGACCCCTGCCGTGTGAAAGCAGTGCTCTACCGCTGAGCTAACCGCCCGATAGAAGGCCGCGTAGTTTAGGGGGCCGGGTCGGGAGGGTCAAATCCGCCCCTGTTCAGCCCGGCTCGCCGCCCACCAGCGCGAGCAACTCCGCCGTCTTGTCGCGCATCAGCGCTTCGTTGCCGCGGCTTTCGACGTTGAGGCGAATCAGCGGCTCGGTGTTCGACGACCGCAGGTTGAAGCGCCACTGATCGAATTCGACGCTGACGCCGTCGGTATGGTCGAGGGCCTTCGCCATCGGGCCATACTTCTCGAGCACCTCGGCGATGGTCCTTTTCGCGTCGGGCACCCGGCGATTGATCTCACCGCTCGCCGGGAACATCCGGATGCGCTCGCCGACGAGCTCCGACAGCGGCTTGCCGCTGAGACACATCAGCTGCGTGACGAGCAGCCAGGGAATCATGCCGCTGTCGCAGTACGCGAAGTCGCGGAAGTAGTGGTGCGCGCTCATCTCGCCGCCGTACACGCCGTCCACGTCGCGCATCGTCGCCTTGATGAACGCGTGTCCCGACTTCGACTGCACGGCCTCGCCACCCATGCGCTGCACGATGTCGAGCGTGTTCCAGGTGAGGCGCGGGTCGTGCACGATCCGGCCGCCAGGGTTGCGCTGCAGGAATGCAGCCGCCAGCAGCCCGACGATGTAATAGCCCTCGATGAACCCGCCCTTCTCGTCGAAGAGGAAGCATCGGTCGTAGTCGCCGTCCCAGGAGATGGCGCAATCGGCGCCGTGCTTGCGCAGCGCCTCGACCGGTGCCGCGTGGTTTTCGATGAGCATCGGGTTCGGCACGCCGTTGGGAAACGTGCCGTCCGGCTCGTGGTGCACCTTGATGAACTTGAACGGCAGGTATTGCTCGAGCCTGTCGATGATCAAGCCGGCGCCGCCGTTGCCTGCGTGCACCACGACCTTCAAGGGCTTGAGTTTGGGGCGATCGACGTACGTGAGCAGGTGCTCGATGTACTCCGGCATGATGTCGACGGCGAAGCGCTCGCCCACACGCGACGGCTTGGTGAACACACCCTGCTCAGCTATGCGCCGGATATCCTGCAGGCCATTGTCGCCGCTGATGGGCCGCGAGCCCTCGCGGACGAACTTCATGCCGTTGTAGTCCGGCGGATTGTGGCTCGCCGTGACCATGATGCCGCCGTCCATCTCGCGCGCGAACGTCGCGAAGTAGACGACTTCGGTGCCGCAGAGGCCGATGTCGTAGACGTCGACGCCGGAGTCCAGCAGGCCCTGCTCCAGCGCCTTGCCGAGCAACTCGCTCGAGAGCCGGATGTCGCGGCCCACGATCACGCGCTTCGGCTTCACGAACTCCGCGTACGCGCGGCCGACACGATACGCGACGTCCTCGTTCAGCTCGTTCGGGATGCGACCGCGCAGGTCGTAAGCCTTGAAACCCTGGATCGTAATCGGATTCATTTCGTCGTCCCTTCGCGACCGTAGGCGTCCTCGAAGCGGACGATATCGTCCTCGCCGAGGTAGCTGCCGGACTGCACTTCGATGATGTGCAGCGCGACTTTACCCGGGTTCGCGATCCGGTGCTTCGTACCGACTGGAATATAGGTGGATTCGTTCTCGCCGAGCAGGAAAGTCTCCTCGCCGCGGGTGATCTGCGCGGTTCCCGACACGACGATCCAGTGCTCGGCGCGGTGGTGATGCAACTGCAGCGACATGGTCGCACCCGGCTTCACGACCAGGCGCTTCACCTGGAAGCGATCGCCGTGGTCGATGCTGTCGTAACTTCCCCACGGGCGGAACACCTCGCGGTGCAGAGCGGACTCGCCGCGGCCCTGCGCCTTGAGCTGGGTCACCAGTGCCTTGACGTCCTGCACGCGGTCGCGCGGCGCAACCAGCACGGCATCCTTGGTCTCGACGACCACGTGATCCGTGAGACCCACAGCGCCGATCAGGCGGCTGGTCGAATGCAGGTAGCAACCGCTCGAATCCTCGACCAGCACGTCGCCCGTGACGACGTTGCCCTGGTCGTCTCGCGGGAGGGCGTCCTGCAGGGCCGACCAGGAACCCACGTCGCTCCAACCGGCGTCGAGCGGCACGACCACCGCCGAGTCCGTCTTTTCCATTACGGCATAGTCGATGGAGTCGCTGGGGCAGGCGCCGAACGCCTCTCCGGCAAGACGCGTGAAATCGAGATCACGAGTCGCGGCTGCGATGGCGTCCTCGCAGGCCGACAGCATCGCCGGCGCGTGACGCTTCAGTTCGGCAAGAAACACGCGGGCGCGGAACATGAACATGCCGCTGTTCCAGTAGTACTCGCCCGATTCGACGTACATCTTCGCTGTCACAGCGTCGGGCTTCTCGACGAACTGCTGGACAGGGTACGTCGGGCCGTCGCCACTGGCGCGACGAATGTAGCCGTAGCCAGTCTCTGCCCGATCCGGCACGACGCCGAACGTGACCAGTTTGCCCACTGCCGCCGCGGCAGTCCCCGTCACCACTGCCGACTGAAACGCCTTCACGTCACGGATGACGTGATCAGCGGGCAGCACGAGCAGCATTGGGTCGGCATCGTTGCCGCCTTTGCTCTTGCGCGCACGATCCAGCGCGATCAGGGCGGCAACCGCGACCGCCGGCGCAGTATTGCGTCCGACGGGCTCCAGGATGATTGCCTGGGGAGTCGTGCCGGACTCACGCATCTGCTCCGCCACCATGAAGCGATGGCTTTCGTTGCAGACGACGATCGGCGCCGCGAGATCGGGCAGGCCGCTGACTCGCGCGGCCGTTTCCTGCAGCATCGTGCGCTTGCCGATGAGCGGCAGCAGTTGCTTGGGATACATCTCGCGCGAAAGCGGCCAGAGGCGCGTGCCGGAGCCGCCCGACAGGATCAGCGGTATGAGCATGGGAAGTGATTTCACTCTCCCCTACTCACTTCCACGAATGCCGGCCGATGCCGAAATACTGCAATCCGAACGACTTCACCAGGCCCGGGTCGTAGATGTTGCGACCATCGAAGATGACCGGGTTCGACAGCTTGTCGCGGATCGTGTCGAAATCCGGGCTGCGGAATTCCTGCCACTCCGTGATGATCGCCAGTGCATCAGCGCCGTCGAGCGCCGCTTCGGCATCGGCAACGAGCTTGAGGTCGTCGCGCTGGCCATAAATGCGCTCGGCCTCGCCCATGGCGACCGGATCGTATGCACGGACGGTCGCGCCGGCGGCCCATAGCGCCTCCATCAACTCGCGAGCAGGCGCCTCGCGCATGTCGTCGGTATTCGGCTTGAACGCCAGGCCCCAGAGCGCGACGGTCTTGCCCTTGAGCTTGCCGCCGAAATAATCGTGCATCTTGCGGTAGACGACCTGCTTCTGGTTCTTGTTGACGGCTTCGACCGCGCGCAGCAGCTGTGCGTCGAAATTGTGCTCGCCGGCACTGTGGACCAGCGCCTTGACGTCCTTGGGGAAGCACGAGCCGCCGTAGCCGGCGCCCGGGTAGATGAAGCTGTACCCGATGCGCGGATCCGAGCCGATGCCGACACGGACTTTTTCGATGTCCGCGCCCATGCGCTCGGCCAGGTTGGCGATCTCGTTCATGAAGCTGATCTTCGTGGCCAGCATCGCGTTGGCCGCATACTTCGTGAGCTCGGCCGATCGCACGTCCATCACGATCATGCGATCGCGGCTGCGCGTGAACGGGTCGTACAGCGTCTTCAGCAGTTCGGCGGTGCGCGGGTTGTCGGTGCCGACCACCACGCGGTCGGGCTTCATGAAGTCGTTGATTGCAGCGCCTTCCTTGAGGAACTCGGGGTTCGAGACCACGTCGAACTCGAACCTTGCACCGCGCTCGCCCAACGCCTGCTCGATGCGCTCCCTGACCTTGTCCGCCGTACCGACGGGCACCGTCGACTTGTCGACGACGATGCGGTACTCGGTCATGTGACGGCCGATCGTTTCCGCGACGGCCAGTACGTGTGAAAGGTCGGCCGAGCCGTCCTCTTCGGGCGGCGTGCCAACGGCAATGAACTGGAACAAGCCGTGTTGGATGCCCTCCTCGGCGTCGGTCGTGAACTTCAAGCGACCCTTGTCAAAGTTGCGTTTGACCATGACGTCGAGACCCGGCTCGTGGATGGGTATCTCGCCGGCCTGCAGTCGCGCCACCTTGCCGGCATCGATATCGACGCAGACAACGTGGTTGCCGGCCTCAGCAAAGCAGGCGCCCGTGACCAGGCCGACGTAACCCGAACCGAAAACTGTAACTTTCACGCGTAAACCCTTGAGTTTGCTATATTTTATTGCGACATGAGCCGCTTGATAACACGCAATTCTAGCAGACGGCCCTGCACTGACGTTGGCCCGACCGTGAGGGGGATCGCAATTTTGCCGAGTAGGCAAGCGTAATGGCGCTTGCGACACGCCGGACGATCACTAATCTAACCTTAGTTCACTGCACGTCCAGGTCCGGATATGGCTACCCCCACCGTCATCAACATCCACCAGGCAAAGACGCACCTGTCACGGATCGTTGAGGAGGTCGCGGCCGGGGGCAACGAGGTCATCATCGCCAAGGCGGGACGACCCGTGGCGAAGCTCGTGCCGCTGGCGCCGGTGGTGCAGAAAAAGCACCTGGGACTGCTGCGAGGCACGTTCGCCATCCCGGACGACTTCGATGCCCCCCTCCCAGAGGAGCTACTCGAAACGTTCGAGACCAGGTAAGTGCGTGTAGTCATTGATACGCACGTGCTCCTGTGGGCATTGCTCGATCCGCAGCGGCTTTCGCCACGCGAGCGCGAACTGATCGACGACAATGAGGTCCTGGTCAGCGCCGCGTCGATCTGGGAGATCGGCATCAAGCATGCTATTGGCCGACTCGACTGCGATCCACGCCGGGTCCCGGAAACGGTTGAACCCGCGGGGTTCGAAAATCTTGGGATCTCTGGCCTGCACGCGGTCGTGGCGGCTTCCCTGCCCCGCCGGCGGGGCGCCCGTTGGCCGGCGGGCGGGGGGCCCGGGCCGGGGGCGGGGGGGCCCCCCCCGGGGGGGGGCTGCACCCGGACGATAGCTGAGGCCCATGGCGCTTGCGCCTGGGGGCAGCATCCGTTCGCTCAGTCCGGGCGGGCTTCCCGAGACAACGCGGCGCGCCTGGTGTCGAGCTGGGTCACCTTGGCCTGGGTTTCGCGCTGTGCTTCCCTGCGGTTCCAGACCAGGTCGTCCGACTTGGGAGCGGGCGTGTATTCGTGCACCGCTCGCATGAGAGCGCCCAGTGTCGCCGGCACATCGAGCTTGTTCATGTCCTCACGGAGTTCTTCAAGCAAGGCTTCAACCTGAGTCCATGTCAGGCAAGGCTCCAGGGCCCGCATGACCATTGGATGTTCGGTGCCAGAGACGTTCGAGCCGATCAGAAGTTCTTCGAAAAGTTTTTCGGCGGGCCGCAGCCCGGTGAACTGGATATCGATGTCGCCATCGGGATTCTCGTCGTCCCGCACCCGCAAGCCGGACAGGCTGATCATGCGCCTGGCGAGATCTGCGATCTTCACCGGCTTGCCCATGTCCAGCACGAACACGTCGCCGCCGTTGGCCATCGCGCCGGCCGACCATGCAGAACTTGGTGCGGCCGCCGCGGGAGCTGAGGCCTTGCAGCACCATCTCGGCCAGGCGCTTCGTTGCGCCCATCACGTTGGTCGGATTCACCGCCTTGTCCGTCGAGATCAGGACGAACTTCTCCACGTGGCAGGCCAGCGCCGCTTCCGCCGCATGCCAGGTGCTCAGGACGTTATTGTGGATCCCGGCTATCACGTTGTGCTCGACCATCGGCACGTGCTTGTAGGCGGCCGCGTGATAGATCGTCTGTACGCCATACGCCTGCATGATTTCGATCATGCGATTGCGGTGATGTGCGTTGCCGAGCAAAGCCGTCACTTCGAGAGTGAAGCCATCATGCTGGGCGAGCAGCTTCAACTCGCGCTCGATGCTGTAGAGCGCCAGCTCGGACATTTCGAACAGGACCAGGCGGCGTGGACTGACACGCGCGATCTGCCGGCAGAGTTCCGAGCCGATGGAGCCGCCCGCGCCCGTGACCATGACCACCTTGTCGCGGATGCACGCATCGAACAACGTCTGGATCGGGGCGACTGGCTCGCGCCCCAGGAGATCGTTCGCCTCGACGTCGCGCACGTCCTCGAGTTGCGCGTTACCCGCGAGAATGTCGCTGATGTCCGGTACGGTCTGCACCCGCAGGCCGGGAGCCTGGATACGCTCGAGCACCGCACGCCGCACCGTGCGGCTCGCCGACGGCATGGCCAGCAGGACCCTGTCGATTTCATATTCGGCGCGCAGTTTGTCGATATCGGCAGGACGATGCACGCGCAGCCCACCGATCACCGAGCCCCACAGGCTGCGGTCGTCGTCGATAAACGCGATCGGCCTGGCCTCGGTGCTCATCGCCATGGCCTGCGCGAGTCGCGCGCCGGCTGATCCTGCCCCGTAGATCACTACGTTGCTGGCCGCGCTGGAACTCGGTGCGAGCAGCAGGCGCACGAGGTACCGGCTGCCGCCCACGTACAACAATGCAAGCGACCAGTAGATCACCAGCGACGACCGCGGCACCGAACCAAAGCCGTGTATGTAGGTGAGCGATGCCAGGATGACCGTCGAAACGGTCACGCCCAGCAGCGCTGCGACCAGCGCCTTGCTGCTGATGAATCGAATGACGGCGCGATAGAGGCCAAGCTTGACGAGAATGGGGACCGTGATGAGCGGCAGTGCGACGAACAACGGTCCACCACCCAAATTCCCGTGCTCGAAACTGCCCAGGCGCAGGGTGATGGCAAGCCACAGGATCAGCGGCAGCGCGATCAGGTCCGCCGATACCATCAAGGCCTTTTTGGCGCCGCGGGGCCAGTAGATGACCGATCGCATCACATTGTGCGCCAGCTGCAAGCTTGACTCGTCTCTCATCGGCATCCTGCCATTTTGCGGAACTGCAACTCCGGAAGCTTGCCGGAACGACACGGCGTCATACCATTTACCCGGGCGCCCACCTGATTGTGACGTGTATGTTATCGCATCTGGTCCATGCAGACCACGGAGCAAACGTCACCGATGCGGGTCAGCATGACCGAAGGCTGCATTGGCCGAAGCCATGTCGGTCACCGAAGTCGCTCGTTGGCTATGGCTTTACCGCTACATAGTTGCGCCGTCAACCATGAAACAACGTCGCATTTGCCCGGAACCAGGCACAGGTTTCGGCGACGCCACGCTCGAGCCCGATGGTCGGTTGCCAGCCGAGACCGCGAATCTTCCCGATATCGAGCAACTTGCGGGGTGTGCCGTCCGGCTTGGTGGTGTCGAAGGTAATGCGGCCACTGAAACCGGCCGCCTTCGCGACGAGCGCGGCCAGGTCGGCGATGGCGACGTCCATGCCGCAACCGACGTTGACAGGCTCGACATCGGAGTAGTGCCGCATGAGATGCACGACTGCTGCCGCCAGGTCGTCAACGTGCAGGAACTCCCGGCGAGGTGTGCCGGTGCCCCAGACCACGACCTCCGGATCGCCCCGCTCTGTCGCCTCGTGAAAGCGACGGATCAGCGCCGGGAGGACGTGTGAATTCTGCAGGTCGAAGTTGTCACCAGGGCCATACAGGTTGGTTGGCATCAACGAGATCGCGTCGAAGCCGTGCTGGTGACGATAAGCCTGGCACATCTTGATGCCGGCAATCTTGGCGATGGCATACCACTCATTGGTGGGCTCGAGTGGGCCGGTCAACAGTGCGTCTTCGCGCATGGGCTGCGAGGCGTGCTTCGGGTAGATGCAGCTCGAGCCCAGGAAGCACAGTTTGCGCACGCCCGCCCGCCAGGCCGAGTCGATGACGTTCGTCTGGATCTGGAGGTTGTCGCGGATGAAGTCCGCCGGGTATGTGCTGTTGGCGTGGATGCCGCCTACCCTGGCTGCCGCCAGGATGACCACCTGCGGGCGCTCCGACTCGAAGAATGCACGGACCGCCGCCTGGTCGCGCAAGTCGAGCTCAGCCGACGTGCGCAACACGAGTTGGCCCATGCGTCGTCGCTCCAGCTCGCGCACGATCGCGGACCCGACCAGCCCGCGATGACCCGCGACATAGATCCGGTCGGACTCATTCATGGTGCTGGTACACCTTGAAGCCCTGACTCTCCATATGGGCGTCGCGCTTCGCGATGTACAGGTCGGCTTCGACCATTTCCCGGACCAGCTCCGCGAAGCTTGTCTCGGGCATCCAGCCGAGCTTCGCCTTGGCCTTGCTGCAATCGCCGAGCAGAGTCTCGACCTCGGTGGGACGGAAATAGCGCGGGTCGATCCTGACCAGCACCTTGCCGGACCTGCGGTCGACGCCCTCTTCCGCAACGCCTTCGCCACGCCATTCGATTGCGTAGCCAAGCTGTTCCCCGACACGCTCCACAAACTCGCGCAGAGGCAGTGGTCGAGCCCCTGCTGGATGCGCGCCAGTCCGCGCGTGATCTTGCGGGTCACAAATGTCTCGCCGCGCAGCGGGGACTCGTGGTTGAACAGGATGCCGTTGCAGGCGAAGAGACCGTAGGCCTCGCGGTAATTGACCGTGATCCAGTAGCCGTAGACCTTTGCGGCGCCATACGGTGAACGCGGATAGAACGGCGTGTTCTCGGTCTGCGGAATCTCCTGGACCTTGCCGTACATCTCCGACGTCGAGGCCTGGTAGAAACGCGTCTTTTTTTCCAGTCGCAGGATGCGGATCGCCTCGAGGATCCGCAAAGTGCCGAGTGCGTCGGAGTTTGCCGTGTACTCGGGAGTCTCGAACGAGACGGCGACGTGACTCTGGGCGGCGAGGTTGTAGATCTCGTCCGGCTGCACTTCCTGGATCACGCGAATCAGGTTCGTGGCGTCTGTAAGGTCGCCGTAGTGCAACTTGAGCCGCACGTTGTGCTCGTGGGGGTCGCGATACAGGTGGTCAATGCGATCCGTATTGAAGAGCGAAGAACGGCGCTTGATGCCGTGCACTTCATAGCCCTTCTCAAGCAGGAACTCTGCCAGGTACGCGCCGTCCTGGCCCGTGATGCCGGTGATTAATGCTTTCTTCACTCACGTTCCCCAGTCCTGTTGCCTTGAATCGCGCTCAGCTGCGAACCAGCGGCATCTCCTCGCGACCTGCACCCGCCCAGACCGCGATCACCACCAAGGGCGCGTACGCCACGAACGCGATGACCCCGGAATACCCGGGTCGCTGCGTTGCCAGGAGCGACAACGGCAACAACCAGATCACGTTGATCGCCAACGCCCCAAGGGTAACAGACCCATGGCTGTCGAATCTCCGGCTGAGCCGCTGATACGCATGCGACCGATGTGCCTGGTGCCATTTCTTGCCATGAGCCACCCGTCGCAGCAGGGTCACCGTGGCATCCGTGACGAAGATCCCGAACAGGATCACGATGACCCACGGATCAAGTCCGGACTCACGATGAGCGATCAGCGCCAAACCGCCAAGCATGAATCCCAGAAAGCCGCTGCCCGCGTCACCCATGAAAATCTGCGCGGGAGGCCAGTTGTAGAAGAAGGCGGGTTGAGGCCGCCGCGATTTGCAAGGCACGTCGCGAACAGCGCATCCGACGCTCCGGCCCACTGCGTGCAGAGCCCGAGAGCCGAGACTTACGAAGCTGCCTCCATCGCAGCAATGCCGTCGATACCGTCCGCGCAAGTTGAACAGGTTTAGAAGCCACAAAGCCGCGACGAGTGTCAGCAACCACTGGGCTGCCGGCACGACCGGAACGCCTGGAAAGGTCGAGTGGTCCCAGGTCGCGAGTTGCAAACAGCAGTACCGCAACGCCCAGGACGTGCACCGCGAATCGCTTTGAGGCCACGACCCCTCTACGATCGTCCAGGTATCCCACGACCGCAATTCCCAAAGCGGACAGAATTATCAGCGCCGCAATACTACGCCAGGTCTCATCGATGGCGCCGACGCAGACCAGGGTCGTGCAGACCACCAACACGATCGCGACACCCCCGCCCCGTGGCGTCGGAACCGCATGTGAGCTGCGCGCGTTAGGCACGTCGAGCAATTGCTTTCGCAACGCATAGTCCCGGTATCGCCGCGTGAGAAGGGCAGCGGCCGTCGCTGCAGCCAGTGCACCGACCAGGAAAAACAGCCCCCTTCACCCGGACAACGCCCCGGTTGCACGGATCGTCCACTCAGGTTCACTGGCAAACTCGAACTCGGGTGACCAACCCAAAGTACTGCAAGGCCAGCGGGCCCCTCAGGACGAACGGCTCCAGCAAGCGATGCAGATCACCTTCCCGCCGGCCAATTTTTAATGCGGCAGCCAGCATCGTGAAGGCACGACGAATACCCCGGTTCCGGCGGCCTACTGCGGCCGCGGCAATCGCTCCCGCCAATGCCGCCACACTTGTAACTTCCCGGTCCGAAACTAGCATCGGCCGCGCCTCGACCGAGTTGCAGGTCGCGGCGCGGAGCATCACGTCGCACAGATTTCGAACGCTGATCAGGCTGCGCGGTGCGCGAAGGCCTCCGAGGGGCAGCGGAATCCCCGTTCGCACCGCCTTCAGAATGCGGTCGAAATTTCCAGGCGCACCGGGCCCGTAGACCATCGGCGGGCGCAGGACCACGACTTCAAGGAGCGCGCCGAACTCCGCTGCCAGCATCTGCTCAGCCGCCAGCTTCGAGCGGGTGTATTCATCGTGAGGAGCCGCGGCGCTCGTGTCGGTGAAGCCTTCCGTCGGCGATCGATCGCCAAGGACGCCAGCCGAGCTAACGAATACGGACCTGCTCCACTCCGGCCGTCATACATGCCTGCGCGACAGCGCGGGTGATTCCGACGTTGGCTTCATGAAACTCGCGAACCGGATCGGCAACGACGTCGCGTAGACGTACGCACGGCCCGCAAGGTGGATGACCCCGTCCGCCCCGCTCAAATGCACGACCGGGGTTCGGGGCTGCCGATCATCCCCCGCGACGGGGGTAGTTCGACACATTGCTGCCTCGCGAGCCAGCGAGACAGGTGCCCGCCGACGAACCCGGATTGTTACCGCTAACGCGCTATTCGCTTCACGCCAGGACGTCCCGCCAGGTTCAGCAAGACAATCCGCAACAACCGCCTCATACCGCGCCAGTGCCGACTCGCGAGACAGGTCGGCGTGGTAGCCGACCGACCCGGCGTTACCCGCGAACTCCAGTCCCGCGGGATCGCGCCTAGGCCATCACGATCGCATCCCGGACCGCATCCACATCGCCGTTGCGGTGCAATACTCTACAGCTATATCTGGCCAGGAAGTGGTCCACATCGCTGCGCGACCACGATGTAGAGATAGAATTCCACGGGACATGAACCGAGCGAGTTTGCTCCGGGACGATCACGTCCTCAAAACCTGCCGTGTAACGTCACTATCGCCAGGTCCGCGAGTCCCATGCTCTCAGGCAATCGGTCGGCAGGAACGAATCCGGAGTAACGGACCACCGCGTCCAGGCCGAACTCGTGCGTCAGTCGCTGCACTTCCGCAAGTCGGCCGCCACCACCGATGATAACGAGTCGCGCTGCCGGCACCTGTTCGAGGGCGCGAGCGAATCCGAGAGAAGGATCTCAAACTCGTGACCAACACCGAGGTTGCCGGAATTACTGAGCACGAACTTGCCATCAGAGGACCTGCTTCAGGTTCGCAGAGTGCTTCCTTCCGAGACTCTCGAACGACCCCCTCGGCGCCGGTCGACCAGTTCGAAATCTCGACGATCTTGTCAGGCGCAACACCCTTGGCAATCAAACGTTCTCGCATGACTGGTCCGAGTGCGACGACCCGACGTGCACCGCGGTATGCGCGCCTGAATACAGAACCGAGTAACCGTGACACGACTCCACGCGGACGAATGGCACCGTGAACCTCGAGCACTTCCGGATAGACATCCATCGCGATGAGCAGATAGGGTCGACGCCGGAGCGTGGCCGCGGCGGCGACCAGCGGCACGGCAAGCGGCGGGTTGGTCTGTGAGACGAAAAGGCTCGGGCGACGCCTGAAGAATAACAATGGCAACAAGGCCGCGCAGAACCACGCCTGCCGCAAAATCTTTAAGCGATGGATGCTCATAGCCAGCGCCACTGGGGATACGTCCCGGATCCGCACGCCCTGGCGCTGGGTCGGCGCCCGGCGACCATCACGCGGGAACGTACTGCTCCGAACCGCAGATCAACTTCGATATGATGCCCAAGCTGGGATAGGATGAGTGCGGGGTCGCGCGGCAGTTCCGTACCGCCCCAACCGTCCGGGTAGTAGAACTGTTCGACGAACAGAGCGCTCGGCTTGCGATCAGGCATGGTCGTCGCCTTTAGCAAGAACCGCGCCGGAGCAAGCGGGAGGTCGACATTGCACGCTACGCCGTTGCCCCGCTAAATCGGCGTGCCGCAAGTTGCACGGCATCCGCAAAGCGCGCGGCATAGCGA